>JAUQWZ010000030.1 GCA_030834905.1 Aggregatilineales bacterium
GATCCGTTCTTCCTCAGTCAAGGCGCGTAAGGGGTCTTTTTTGTGGCGTGTCATCCAAATAGCACTTTCTGACGCTCGATCTTTTTCCTATTCTACGCCAATTCCCCTTTTATGGCTCTGCCTACAACAACTGACCCACTATGCGCCGCAAAGCCGGGATGAAAGCCATCTGGTCGGAGCCATTGAGCAGGTGCTTTTGCGCTTTCCGTTCTACGGCTACCGCAAAGTCTATAAAGAACTGCTGCGTCAAGGCGTGACCGTTGGTGAGCATGTGGTGCGGCGTTTGCTGGGAGAAATGGGCGCGACCCGCTCGGTGGGCAAGGTGCGGGGGCAAACCACCGACAGCAACCATCCTCATCCGCGTTATCCCAACCGCATCAAAGGCTTGAAATTGAAGCAACCCAATCAGGTGTGGGTGGCTGACATCACCTATATCCGCCTGGGCAGACGCTTTATCTATCTTGCGGTCATCTTGGATGCCTACACCCGTGCCGTGCGAGGCTGGACGTTGAGTCGTAACATTGACCAGCAGCTCACCCTCGATGCGCTGGACATGGCGCTGGCTCATGGCACACCGTCGACTTTCCATTCCGATCAGGGATCGCAGTATGCCGCCTGGCTGCACACCGACCGCTTGCTGGAACATCGCATCAAGATCAGCATGTCCGACAAAGCCAGCCCCACCCAGAACGGTCTGGTTGAACGCTTTATTCGGACTTTGAAGGAGGAACACGTCGATTACAGCGAGTACAATAGTTTTGAGGATGCGTTCGGCCAGATCAAACACTGGCTGGAAGTGGTTTACATGCGGGAGCGCATTCATCAGGCGCTCGATTATCTGACACCGGTGGAGTTTGAGATGGCAGCGCGGGCCAAAGCTCGCTATCCTCTCTTAGCTCCGGCCTGATTCGTTCCAGAAAAATCACCGCAGTACAGCCATCTTCGCTACGATTTTTTTGAGTATAGTAGTGATGGTAAGATTCACTCCTTCATCTCAAACCATTCATATACTTGGTTTAGATTGCTTTCATCATAGAAGTCTATATTCTGTAGGTGCATTCCGCAGTTATTGACATCAACGATCACCAACTCATTCTCATATTGATCTGAATAGGCCAAGTAATCTCCGGTTGGTGACCAAACGATGTTCGGCTCTCCCAGAAATGATATACCAGTGTCTATAGCGCTGTTATGCTCCAAATTGTATATGTAGAGTTTACGTGGATTTGCTATTCCGTTGGCAGAAGTAAGTAGCCAAAATGCAATCAAGCTACTGTCTGGTGACCAAGCAGGATTAGCTACTCTCGTACTTTCAATATCATCTCCAAGTTGAAAAAAGGTAAGTTGACGGAGCACACCTTGGTCAGATAGTATAAACAAATTCATAACCGCAGAGGTTGCTGAAGGCAAGACCAGTGCTAACTGATCACCACGCGGGGACCAAATCGGACGGACAATCCCTGGATTTCGCTGATGGACGCCAGGAGCCAAATTAAAAGCAGTTCCGCTGTCAAGATGATAAAACTCTTCCTGCGACTGAACATTAAAAACACGAAAGGTTCTTGAGTCTGGCTCACTTGTTCTCAAAAAAAGCACCATGTTTAACCGTCGCGATAGAGCTGTCCATAGAAAAAACAGAGAGTCGTAAGAACGACCAGAAAATGGCGCATTAGGAATTGCAATCTCCAACTCACTAAGACTAAAGCGTTGCCGAACTAAGCCTTGTAAATCTACAACTTCTATGGCTAGTTCCTCATCGTGAGAGAGAAACGCTAGCTGATTTTCATCGATCCAGTCAATGAAATGAAGCCAATTGGTGTGCCAAACGAATGTCGAGATTAATCGATTCTCTTCGATTGACCAGACAAGTTGGATGCTACGACTAAGGTCATCAGAAGAGTAGCTCTGTGCATATGAAACATGGGAACCATCTGGAGCAATCCTCGGTATACGGAATGTTTCGGCTTCAGGTAAACCAAGTTGTTCGGTCTGCAAATCAAATTCGCTAAAGGGTAAATTCACCGCCACTGTCTGATTCTGTACGTCCCAAATATAAAATTCCAGATTAACGCTATCTGATGAAAACAGTAAATAATTACGTCTACTAATATCATTTAGCAATATAGTGGAGCCACTACCACTGCATTCGGTACCATCTTGTGCATAAAGAATTCTGAGTGAATAACACAAAATCAAAATAGTCACAGGGATAAAATGCTTCTTGTGCATATGACGTGACATGACGATTACTCCATTCACTCGGTACTTTACACAGGATCAGTAACCAGATCCTGTGTAAAATTCTTCCTATCTCATGCAGCCGGGTTATAGATTAGCAAGGTTCATCTATTGGATTACAAAATCTAGTCCTTCCAGGATTAATGACTACGTCCCCTAAATATCGATATGGAGTACCAGCTGGAATGCCAGTCTGACTCCATTCGCCATAGTATGATATGATGGCATTGCCAGCTTGTTCTGCTCGTTGAAAATCCTCATCATTCGCTCTAATAGCAGTTATGGTATTGGTCAGATCTTCAACATACTGATCCGACCAAGCTTGGAAGTGCCCTAATAGCGTTGCCAATTCTACATCATCACACCCGTTTGAACCGCAAAACCCTACCATGTAAGCAGCAAGCTGCTGCTCTATTGCTGTCCCAAATGTACGATTGTCAGCATATAGCACCGTCGGTGACATAGTATCACAAACGATATCCCCCTGTTCATTTCGTCTACATCTATTCAAAGCAAGCCGATCATAGTCGCCACCAGCTTCCATAAACCAAGTCGCAGCAAAAACCTCCTCTATTGTTGGTGGATTCCCCAAGCCTTCACTGATGCCACGCAGCGTTTCATTAGCCCATTCTGCTCTTTTCGCTGTACCTGCTCGCGAACTATCAAGATTTCTACCTGTTCTCGGATCACCTGGAGGAAAACGATACTCACCTACTCCTCGGATATATGGCATCTCTTCCATAAACTCATCAAAGCTTATGGTTCGGGGTATACTGGAGTTTGGTCTAGCTGTCGGCGTTGGTGTTGGCGTCGCTTGATAACGAACTTCCGGCTTATCGCCGGGACTAGCTGTCGGCGTCTCATAACTATAACCATATTTCTGCTTTTCGTAGGCGAGCTGCTCATCCCAAAGATCGTCGCCATCATCCGCCCAAGTTGCCTCTGCGTACAGGACACGCTGTGCCTTGGCTTCAGATGCCGATGCGTTATGTATTGTTTCGTGGATCGCAACTTCAGCGATGGGCGCGCGTGGTTTTATTCCCCCACCAGTCCTCGCACTCTGCACAGGATACACGGTAACAGGCGTTTTCCCTGTCGCAACTGTCTGGGTTCTTCTCCCAGCATCTGCCTTCGACGTGGATTTCGGGTTTGTGCCTTTGCCCCCGCCCTTGACGGGGGCATTATTGATAATCGCCATCTGCTACTCCCTCTAGATCAGCAGGCAAATCGTTATCTTCAATATTAGTACAGATGTTCTGGTAAATGTGGACATTTTGGACGGCATTTTGGACCTTTTTTGGCGAGGGGGTGTTTTGGGGAAGAATCAGAAAACCTGATCAGAGCGATCAGGCTTTTACATTGAGCAATAAATGTAGTTGACCTACATCAAGGACCGATGTGCAGATATACGCTACAACTTGTATCTGAAAACTCAAGCTGGTACTAGAAATACGCGCCTCAGCGCTAATCCCTACTTCAGTTGTTTAGCAGCGAGAGGGTACTGTTTCCTCTCGCTGCTATATCTATATATATCTAACTCTTGCTCACATTCGGCATGGAAGCATCAAGAACATGCTGCACGGTCTGCTTGTCGTTATCCACATAGGTGAGCAGCCGATCAATGAGCTTGGTCTGGTTCTCCAGCAATTGGTCAATCGTCTGTTTCTGCCACCACAGCATGACCAGCGCGACCGCAAAATTCGGTAATTGCGTGATGATGTTGGTTAAAAACTGATCCATTATTTAATCCCTATAAATATTCTTTAAAGGACTCCTCGATTGGAGTAATCCTCTCAGTAAGGAAAGTAATTGCAGGTATTCGCACTCAATATGCTTTTAATTGCCTTCAGCGACTATACGGGACAACAACACAAAACAAAATAATGCACTGACCACAAATGAGCGTTGATTTTAATCAACAGAGTCACTAACTTCGTTATTCGAAGGATATACTACAACGCCCAGTGCCGCTCCCAATTTTGCTATACGGCCTAAAATGCTGGCGGAGAGTTCAAACCCTTCTTGCTCGTAAAGAACACAATAAAAATCCAACGTGGCATATTTGCCCAGATTTAGAATGTAATCTGCCTTACCCTCAAGATTAGAAAGTATGTTGTCTAAATGATCTTCAAATACTTCAGTATCCGGCAGTTTCGACTGCAACAACCACATCCCTCCTTTAGCTGCTCTGAATTTCGGATTATCCCTCGGATAATCTCCCTTGAGATGTTTATGATCAGGCTGAATATCCAGGTCTTCAGTAATTTGATCCGGAATCAGTTCTGGAGCAAATATTCGAAAACTTACTAACGCACGTGGTTTACTACTGGCATTAGGTACCATAAATGTAAAGTCTTTTCCTTCCCCACATAATTTTTGGGAGTACGTGGTCCTAAGCTTGCCCATACCTATGGATTCAAGGACCTAGATAGTTCCTCGAATCCATCGATCTAGGATGGCCTAAGTCTAGCAACCATACCGTATGTTGCCAATGCTTTCTCCTCGGTGAATAATTTCGCCGGTTACGTCATCAATCAAGACATTGTCATTGGGTCTCAGCGATGCAAACTCTTTACAAGAATGGAGGTTTTCACTCAAAGTATTCCAATCCATACCAAATTTCTCTTCAAGGCGGTGGCGGTTTCTCCTTTCCGGTGAGATAAGGGCCTCTTGTATATTACCGCCAAAACCTATAATTTCATCTGGCGTTCCTAAATACCAGGGTGTTGGCACCAGTGTAATAGTGACAGTTGGATCCAAGAGTCCATCAGGAGTTTGTGTTGCTACTATCTCTCCCCCATCTTGTGGCGGAAGTGCTGTCGCCGTTATCAATGGGAAACCCCTACTGATATCAGGTGTTTCTTGCAGTAGATCAATACCTTCATAATTGGACTCTGGGTTTGACAACCAATATGCTGCCGCTGTTGCCATTGTGCGCGTAATCGTGTACATAGTATCTAGAATGCCGCTCCCTCCATATCGAAGAGAATTACCGTTGTACGAAGAACTGCCGCCCACGTTAGAAGCACGATTATTTTGAGTGGCTATCGTATTAGCAGCACCAAGCGCCCCAGCTCCTACCAACAGAGCGCCAGCTGCACATGCAAGTGCAGTGGCAGGGGTCAGAAAACAAAAGGCGATAATAGACTGGGCAGGCATTAGCGGCACTGAAGTAGAGCGTCTGTTCAACTCTTGCCCAAGCTTTGTGCTGGGCATCAATCCAAGAACTGATGCTGATCTGACAGCAGTAACCGCTTGCAGCTTTGGTGAAAGCACTTGTTTTGATGCAGGCGCAGCCGTCAACTTCTCATAGTTACGTGCATAACTCTGCTTTTCGTAGGCACGCTGTTCATCCCAACGATCATCGCCGTCGTCTGACCATGTTGCCTCCACCAGTTGTATACAAACCGAACCCAGCGGGCAATCGATTCTCTCTCATTTCCTTGCATCAATTGCTTACCCCAAACGTGAACAACGGCTTTCCTGCTTAGTCTAGCGACACTCGGCTTTTGCGGTGAGCGGAGGAGGTGTGCCCTCCCCCGCCCGCCTTGAAGCTCGCTGCCCGTGCCAGCAAGACTTCCGGTTATCACTTTACCATACCTCCGCGAAGTCCTTGCCAGCCACAGCGAAATCGACGGTTCGTTGGGTCCTGAGAGGAAATGGCAATGACTCGTTCTTTCGTATTCACCAATCACAAAGGGGGTGTCGGCAAATCGACATCTGCCACCAATATCGCGCTGGGCATGGTGCATCTGCTGCGCCGTGCCAATGCCGCCAACCCGCGCGTGCTGATTATCGACACCGACTCGCAGGGACATGCGTCACTGGTCACGACCGGACGCAAGGATTACGGCGCGGACGATAGCCTGTACACCGTCCTGATGGCAGACCGCACCAATGCGCCGCAAACGCTGCTCAACTGCGTCATACAGAGCCAGTGGGACGCCGATCTGCACGTTCTCCCCGCCTCGCCGATGCTGGAAGGCGCGGAGCGGGAACTAATGGGTGTGGCAGGTGCGCCTTACCGTCTCGCCGATCCACTGAGCAAGATTGTCACACAATACACTGCTGTCATCATCGACACCCGCCCGTCGTTTTCCCTCATGACCGAGATGGGACTACTTGCTGCCACTGACGCGATTGTGCCGGTTGAGCCGCGCTATCTGGAAACAGTCGGCTTGACCAGCGTGATTAAGAAGATTAATGACATTCGTGAGGGCTGGCGACATCCAGCGCTGCGCGTGAGCGGATTGCTCGTGACCAAGATGGACAGCCGAATTCGCGGGCATAACCATCTGCTAGCAGAGGTCAAAGCACATCCGATCTTGGGCAAGCTGCTGGTCGGCGTGATCCCCGCCAATGAAGCGGTGTCATATGCTCACAGCAACCATCAAAGCCTGTTCACCTACAATCCCGCCGCGCCAGCAAGCAAGGCATATATGCAGGTGGTTGCGTCGCTGGTGCGCTACCTGCTGACAGGCGGTGAATGATGGGACGCATTCACACCGATACCCGGCGCATGGACGATCTGCTAGCTTCTGTCACCAGCGACTTACTCGGTGACGTGCCACAGGATTTTGGGGATAACACGATTCGCGTCGAACGCATCCTGCTGGAAATGGTGCGCCCTGATCCGGTGCAGCCGCGCCGCGTGCTGCCGGAAAGTATTCATCTACGCTTTCACCAGAACCAGATCACGCCGACGCAAGCGCTGCGCGAACTGGTGCAGATCGTTCAGATCGCAGCACGCCATCGGGGAAGACCGTTCAACAATTTACTTGAGCTACTACCAAACGCAGATAATGAGCGCGACGACGAACCCACCGTAACCCTCACGCCGGAAGAACAGCTTTTGCGCGATCTCGTCAATCTGGCGATCACGATCCGGGATGACGGGCAGGTCAATCCGCTGACAGTGGTGGATGTCAGTCAAGGCGTGACGCGGCTGTTTCGTATCGAAACCGGCGAGCGTCGTTACTGGGCGACATGGCTGCTGCGCGACTTCATCCCGAACTACACCGGCGACGGCATGATCCCGTGCATCATCATTCCAGCAAACCGTTCATCCATTTTTCGGCAAGCAAAAGAGAACACCGCGCGTTCTGGTCTGACAGCGGTCGCGTTAGCACGGCAGGCAGCCCTCCTGCTGCTCACTGTTCATGGGTACGAAATCCCAGCATATGCGGTCGGCAACGACTTCTTCCGTCAGGCGCTTGATCTCGACTTGCGCGCCAAACGGGAATACACAGACATGATCCTGAGCGCGATGGGTGGGATCAAACGCGGGCAGTTCAGTTACATCAAAGGATTGCTGCGGCTTTCCGACGAAGCGTTTGAGCTGGCAGATAGACATGCTATCGAGGAAGCTCGGCTTCGATACGTTACTGGGGTAGCCTCGGAGTACCACGCGGAGATTGTGCGTCAGATCATCGATTTCAACTTGTCAGCAAAACAGGTTAAGGAATTGTGCGAAGGCGATGACATGCACGATACCAAAGACGAATCGGAAGTCATCTCACCATCGGCGCTCAAACTGGCAAAAGTGACACAAGCGATCAGCAGTACCACACCAAAAGAACTTGCGCGTGCCTTAATGCGCCAAGAAGGTGATGCTGATATTGCCCGTGCGCGTCTTCAGGCAATGCGAAAACTGATTTCGGAAACCGAACGGTACCTGACAAGTGACTGAAATTTGTTCACTCGAGTGAACAATTCTGGAGACGAATCGATGACAATACGCTCCCCTCCCTAGAAAAGAAAATGCCCACTGCTGATGAGGCGCGTGGGCGGCGGCATGGGGATATGTTGTGAACTGGACACTCACAATGTATCACAGCCAGCCCCCATGTGCAACTGCATTCCCCGCATCAAACCGTGTTTTTTGGCACGAGTTCTATTCAGTATTCCTTGGGAGCTTGTTACTATGAACCTGAACGAACACGATGCGTATGCGCTACGGCGCGCCGTATCGATGCTGGATATTCCCGCCGGATTGACTCTCAGCCCGCTGGTTGAGGCGCTGCTGGCATCCCTCGATTGGCAGCAGGATCGCACTCACTGGTCGATCTTGCAGCAGATTTTGACCCGCGATCCTGAACTGAGCGCGCAGGTCTTGCGCGTCGATCCCAACGCCCCTGTGCCGACTTCGAGTCAATCAGCAGAGGAAGCCTATGTACCGCCGCTGCCCAAGGCGGCGCAGTTGACCGATAAACTGATGGCATCGGCTGAAACCGTCGGCGCGTTCCACCGCGACTGTCTCGCGTGGTTGAGCCAGCGTTCGCCGATGACGCCGCGCATCTTTCTGGAGTCGGGTCCGCTCTGGGCGGTCGGACTGGCAGTGGCGCGTCGCTGTGTGCTGCGGTTGGGATTTGGCGATATTTACCCGAACCTGTACTACCTGTGGGTCGCGCCGACAACCTACTACCACAAATCGACCGGGTTGAATGCAATCACCGATATGGTGCGTGACACGATGCCGCACCTGCTCCTGCCCGCGACAACCTCACCCGAAATGTTGGTTGCCAAACTCGCGGGCGAAAAGCCTGCCAACTACGACAAACTGCTGCCGTTTGAGCAGCGCAACGAAGACCTCGCGGCACGCTTCGCCGGTCAGCGCGGCATTCTCATCGACGAAGCGAGCAAGATGCTGATCCCGAAGAAGTACATGGAGGGTCACACCGAAACGATGATGGAAATGTTCGACGCGCCCCGTCGCTTGGAGCGTGAGTTACGCGGGGATGGCAAGCTGATCGTCTATAACCCGGCGTTGGCGATGATCGGCGCGACCACGCCCGCACGGTTGGGACGCTACATCACCGACAGCGAGTGGGAGGACGGCTTAATGGCACGTTTCCTCTGCCTGACCCCGACTGAGCGAGAGATCAAGTGCGTACTGAACGGACACAACCTCGATACACACGAGTTTCCAGCCGACCTGAAAACGCGGCTGCTGCGGGTGTACAACGCTTTTCCGATGCCACCTGACGAGTTCGCGCTGCACGATCTGGATGAGCCGGTCAGGCATCCTGCGATCAGCGCGACGATGGAACCAGCGGTCTTTGACCTCTTCAACGCTTACTACGCCGCGCTGCACGACATGACCGATCCGCGCCGCAACCTCGATGACCGACTGCGTGGCAACTATGGACGCTTCTCGACGATGGCGCTCAAGCTGGCGCTGATTTTGGCGATCATGGACTGGACGGATGAGGGAATGCCCAACACACCACGCATCACCACAGCGCATTGGGCGCGCGGACAGATGCTCGCTGAGGAGTACCGCGCGTCGGTGCATCGCCTGCTCGACGAACTGAGCATCGGTGTGGACGTGAAGAACGAGAAGAAGGTGTTGGACTTCATCGCACGCCATGGGGAACGTCCGCCGTCAGCGCGGGACATTCTGCGCGGGGCAGGGGTGAAGTCGCGCAAAGAAATCGACGCGACACTGGCGGCATTGGTGGAGGATGGCGTGATTGAGGTGGTCGAGCGCAAAGGCACAGGCGCGGGGCGTCCGTCGAAAGGCTATCGACCGACCCCGATCATTTCGTCATAGCGGCTTTGCCATAATTCCCCGCCTCAAAACGGGGATTGTGACAGGGACTTCGAGAGCGTGTGACGAAATCTAGCCGCTGTGCTGAGGGGAAAACCGCCCAGCACGGCAATTTCGGCACCGCGATGACGAAATGACGAAATGACAGAATTCCGAATTTTGGCATTTCGTCACAGCACTGACGAAATTCATTTGGGGGAGGTCGGCAACATGATTGATGTAGAGAAACTCAAAGCGCAGCTCGACCTGCGCCAGCTTGTTGAGCGCGATCTCGGCAAGCCGCGTTTTCGTGGGCGCGACTATGCCGCTTTCAAATGTCCGCTGCACAGCGAGCACAAAGGCTATTCGCTCGTCGTCTACGCCCACCACTGGCGCTGTTTCGGCAAGTGCCATGCCGGAGGTGATGCCATCGCGTGGGTGCAGCACTACCACCAGATCACCTTTCATGAGGCGTGCGAACGGCTGGCAAACGGCGATCTGCCGCAGATCGAAACGGTGAACACCGCGCGTCGTGCACCCGAACCAGAGGCGCAGCCGCCGGACGCGGCGTGGCAGGTGAAGGCACGGCGCATCATCGACCAGGCGCGCGAACGTTTGTGGTCGCCGGAAGGGCAGCGTGCGTGGGGCTATCTGATTTGGGAGCGCGGCTTGAGCGAGAAAATCATCGAACTCGCTCAACTGGGATACCTCCCCGGCGCGCCGACGGCGTGGCGCGAGATCGACGGCTTGAATGTGCCGTGCGGCATCCTAATCCCGTGGATCGTTGAGGATGCGGTCTGGGGGATCAAAGTGCGCCGCGCAGCGGGTGAGCAGCGCTATCAGCAAGTGATCGGCGGCAACATTCGCGGTTGCCTATATCTGGCAGATCGCATCCTTCCGGGAACGCCGCTTATCATCACCGAAGGCGAGTTCGACGCGCTGATTGCTTGGCAGCTATGCGGCGACTTCGCGCGAGCAGCGGCAATCGGCAGCGCCAGCCATGCCCGTATCGACCGCCGTTGGTACGGAGTGCTGCTTGGTGTACCGCGCATCATTGCCTGTATGGATGCGGATGCAGCGGGGGCAGGGGCAGCGGCACAGTTAGCGACGCTCTCCGGGGCAGTCAAGTGCGTGCAGGTGCCGAGCGGCAAAGACCTGAGCGAGTTCTACCAGCAGGTCGGCGAGAACGTAGTGAAGGAATGGCTTCGAACCGTGATCAGTGAAGGCGTGAGATCATGACAATTCAAATCGTAACCGCAGGATGCAAGGTAATAGACGACTTTTTAAGCTGAGCGATGTGTTTACCGCAGAGCGCCTCACTCACACGCCGCTGATCGTGTTCATCGCAACTGAGGACGTCACACACGTACGCTTGCTCAACCGAAACTCAAGTGGTCACCCAGTAACGGAGCTATGGTATCAGTGAAGTGCCGGGCTGCACACCGTTTCTCAGAGAAGGTTGTTTTTCTTGGCTGCCGCAAGCGCCTGCGTGCGGCTGTGAGCATCGAGCTTGAGGAAGATGTTGTTCAGGTGTTTCTTGACCGTACCGAAACTGATCACAAGCTGTTCGGCAATCTCACGGTTAGAGGCGCCATCGGCAAGTAACTGCAACACATCCAACTCGCGAGTACTGAGCGGCTCAATGCCATCGAGAATCGGTTTTGTGCCCTGTGCCGACTTCATCACCTCGGCATCGAGATCGACTGTGGTCAGTAGACGTGCCACGTAGTCTGGTGCAATACCTTGACTTCGTGCTTCGCGGAGCAGCGTCAGCATGGATCTCCCTTCGTCGATAAAGACGCGGACGTACCCTTCTGGTTCGGCGATCTCTAACGCCTCTTGCAGAGTGGCTAGGGCAGCAGAAGTTTCCCCTGTAAACTGCAATGTCAGCGCTTTGAGTACCAAATATTCGACGTGACGCGCGATTGAACGATCTGCACGCAGCAGCTCGGAAAGTTCTGCCAATCGGGTAAAAGTCGTTTCTAGAGGAATCTCGTCTCGCTGTTCATACGTTAGTCGATAATTTGCCAGCCAGCTCACTTCCGACTCATAGAGATTCATGCGGGTTTCACGCTCCAGTTGTGTGAAGTGCCGGAATACCGGGGCGAGTTCAGGTATTGTCCAGATACGTGTCACATGGAGAACGTACAGCCGAATAGGCATTACGGGATAAGCGTCAAGTGTGGCGCGAAGATTGGTTATGGCATCCTGGAGCGCTGCTGCGTCTCTATCCTGACCGGATTTGCGCGCAAGAATGGCATGAGCCATGAGGATGTAATACGGGACAACCTGTTCGATTTGCGCGCGTTTCAGACACATCAAAGCGGATTGCGACGCTTCTGCAAGTCGGTTCTGCTCGAATTGAACATACGCTATGCCACCGTAAGCATTCCCGACACTAATCAGACTGCCGTTGTTTCCATCATGGGCTAGCTGCACGCAGCGTTGGTAGCTTTGTTCTGCATCATTCAGCTTCCCCTGAAGCAGGTAGGTTTCGCCTGTATTGACATGTGCTAAAGCGGTCACCATAGCATCATGATTGATCGTCGCCGCCTTAATCACTCGATTGTACTCGCTGCGCGCTTCCTCGAGTTGATAGCGCCGCTGATGGATGAACCCTTTCACCAGATGGGCTGTGATACGAAGTCGATGTTGAGGGTTGGGCAAGCGTCGAAAGGCGCTTTCGATGACCGCCGCAGCTCTCTCCATCTCGTTAATGACCGCAGAGTTTGATGCCTCGATGATATCGGCGTATCCAAGCAGCTCCTGTGTTTCCCCCGCAGGTAAGCTGGCGGCTGCTACTGCAAGCCGGGCAGCTGCAGCATGTTTTAGGGCAAGCTCTGATGCGCCGAAGTACCCGTGCCACATCCCTGTACTCAGCATCAAGAGAGGGTGGCGCCGTAAAATCTCATCAGGAATCTTCATCGCCCATGTCATACCGAAGCTGCCTTGGCTTTCGAAGAAAACCTTTCGGTTAGATTGCTCGAGGAGGGCTGCTGCCAGCTCCAAATCCTGTGTCTGAAAGGCATGGTTTACGGCTTCCTCGATAAGATTCCTAGCGCCAAACCAAGCACTAGCGCGACCGTGTAGTTCAGCCACTAGGTTGACGTCCGCTTGAAGCTGTAAGCGACGGCGGAGCATCTCCACAAACAAGTAATGATAACGGTACCAATAACGCTCGTCGTCCAGAGCAATCAGAAACAAGTTGCCGCGCTCGAGCTGTTCCAACAAAGCTTGACTATCGGTTCTACCCGTAATCGCGTTACAGAGTGGACCACACATACGATTCAAGATCGAAGTATGCAGCAGAAAAGCTCTCACTTCTTCTGCTTGGCGATTTAGCACTTCTTCGGTCAGATAGTCCAGTATGAAGCGGTGGCTTCCGGTGAATGCCGAGATGAAACCGTCAACGTCGCTGCGTCCTTTCAACGCCAGCGCCGCTAACTGCAAGCCGGCGATCCAACCCTCGGTGCGTGCCTCGAGATCCCGGATTTGTCCGACGATGAGGGTGATGCCCAACATCTGGGCGAGGAACTGCCCGGCTTCGTCAGCAGTGAAGCGCAGATTATCCACGCGGATTTCTGCGAGCAGTCCACGTCCTCGAAAGCGTGCCAACGGGAACGGAGGATCCTCTCGACTGGTGATGATGAGATGTATCCGCGTAGGCAGATGATCGAGGAAAAATGTCACCGCATCGTGGATCGGCGCAGCGGTGATCAGGTGGTAATCATCCAGCACCAGAATGATCGGGTCAGAGAATGTTTCAAGCTGGCTCAACAGCGTGGTTAGCAGCACTTTAGGCGGGGGGGGCTGGGGTACGCCTAGCAGCGACAGAAGTTCATCGAGGTTGACATCACTGATTCGTGCAAACGCAGAAACAAGATATGACAGGAAACGGGAGGGATCATTGTCATCATCATCGAGCGAAAACCACGCAACCCGAAAACCTCCCCCTGCAGCACTGGAAAGCCACTCCGCTATCAACGTGGTCTTGCCGTATCCGGCAGGCGCACAGACGAGCGTAAGCGGGCGTTCGAGACTGGCGCTGAGCTGTCGAGCAAGACGCGGTCGAAAGACAAGATCAGCGCGGATAGGGGGAGGAGTCAGCTTCGTTTGCAGAAGGTTCGACGCTGACGCAACCATATATTTATCCTGATTCCATAAGTTATGAGCAGTGTAACGCCTGATTCGTCGAAGCGCAAGTCATCGTATCTAAAAAAATCAACCCCCTGAATACGCCTTTTGGCTACCCACTATCAACCGCTTTGCCGCTTAGAGTGACCATAGCAAAACGTGTAAACGCAAAAGTGAGGAATATGCCATGCGTCCATCGATCGCTGTACCTAGCAGTTCACTACGAGCGGTCAGCGGGAATCGTCTTCTGCTCACCGCTTGGGCAATTGTGCTGGCGCTGACTGTCCCGGAGATCATCCTTCGAGGTTTCATACACCTAGATACCTCTTGGATGCTTCCCGCGCGGCTCGGATTGCTGATGATCCTGCTGGCACTGACCTTTGTTTGGGAATTTTTTCGTCCGCTGAGAGGATTGGTCTTCATCTTCCTAGTCATTTACGGCGTTGAAGCCGGGTTCTTTTTGACCCTGCTGCCGCAGACCGAATTCTACACGAACATCTTTGGCAGCAGCGGAAATCTCGCGTTCTTCGGCGAGCGCCTCCTGCGGATCGGGGCGTCGGTGGTCATGCTGCTGGTGCTGCTGGGGATGGGTTTGAAGCGCGGAGATTTCTACTTGACGGTAGGTGATCTCAAAGCCACTGCTGAGCCAGAGAAATGGGGCGTTCCGCGCAAACCCGAAATATGGCTCGGATTTAGTCTACGCTACGCCGTGATCATCGTCACGATCCTGCTGATCTTCATTGTTCCTGCCGTGCATCCCTCCCTGAGCAATTTGTCGCTTGGTTTAGTGCTGTTCGCCGCCTTGAGCGCGCTGATGAACGCCTTTGCCGAAGAATTCCTCTACCGCTCGGCGCTGTTGCCACAGGTGTTACCGTTGTTTGGTAAGGGAGCATCGCTGATTCTGGTAGCTGCCTGGTTTGGCATCGGGCATTACTTCGGCGTGCCGACGGGAATCACGGGGATAATCCTGACGACGATTGGCGGTTGGGTATTTGCCAAAAGCATGGTCGAAACGCGAGGCATAGGCTGGCCGCTGTTCATGCACTTCATATCCGACTTCACCATCTATGTGGTTATTCTGCTCGCAGGTGGCTTTTAGCCTTCGACTGAATTCGTTTTCAGGCTAAGTCCGTGAAACTCGCTTATAGCATTTAGGGAGGAAATCATGACTGCAACTGTTGCTGAAACGTCAGGCATATCACAAAACGCACACCACAAGCGTGGCTGCCTTTCCTATATCAAACGCACAGTGAAATGGTTCGGCATCATTCTGGTCGCGCTGGTACTACTGGGTATCGGCTATCAGACCATCGCCACCGAAATGGACAAGGGCAAATATGCGCCGCGTGGTCAGTTTTATATCGTCAACGGCCATCAGATGCATATGGTCTGCATGGGCGAAGGCAGCCCAACGGTCATTCTGGAGTCAGGCGCAACGGCTGAATCCCTGTGGTGGTACTGGGTGCAGCAGCAGCTAACCGAACACACACAAGTCTGCGCCTATGACCGCGCCGGACTGGGCTGGAGCGAGGTGGCAGACGGATCGCGCGATCCCCTGACCATCGTGGATGACCTGCATGGGCTGCTTCAGGAAGCCGGAGTCGCTGAACCTTATGTGCTGGCGGGACATTCCTTTGGCGCAGTCTGGGTACGCATCTTTGCGGCACAGTATCCGCAAGCGGTTTCCGGCATTGTCCTAGTCGATAGCACCGTGATACCTGGCGAAAGCGATTATCCCAGTTGGAAGACCTTCAACGATGTGGTTCAGATCGGACTCTGGGCGATGACGCAAACCGGTCTGCTGCGTCTGACTGTTTCGGGTCAGTTTCAAGCCAGTGGATTCCCGCCAGACATTTCACAGGAGCTGTCGGCGCAGCAGGCACGTAATCAGACTTTCGACACCACCTATGCCGAAACGATTGCCGCCATGCCAGCTTTCATCGCAGCCGCTGCGCCTGCCGAGCACCTGGGCAGTCTGCCTATGGCTGTCCTGTGGGCAGGGGCGGGCCCGATGGGTGGTGAGCATCGGGCTGAGGCTCGGACGGCGATGGCTGGATATTCCTCCAACAGTACGACTCGAATGATCGACGGTGCAGATCACGGCTCGATCCTAGGCACGGAGCAGTATGCACAGCAGGTGACGGATGCCATCCTCGACGTGATCGACGCAGGGCACACGGGTGAGCCGCTGGCACAGTAGACCAAGCTAACAAGAGGACGAAGATGATGATTGCTATGCCACGTAATACCATTGAACAGCCAACAAGCGACTTCCGCAGGCGCGGCTGCCTGTTCTACCTGAAGCGTGGACTGGTCGGACTGCTCATTCTACTGGTAGGAATACCGGTGATTGGCATGATATATCAGGCGGCAGCCGAGGCGAGCGATCGCCGGGCATATCCACCACCAGGACAAATGGTGAATGTCGATGGGCATATGATGCACCTCTACTGTACAGGCGAGGGTAGCCCTACCATTATTTTGGAAGCCGGAGCATTCAGTTTTTCATCAGAATGGTATTGGGTGCAGCAGCAGCTAAGCGAAACCAACAAGGTCTGTTCTTACGACCGCGCTGGTAATGGGTGGAGTGAACCAGTTGCCGGACTGCGCGATGGCGTGACCCTTATACGCGAACTACACAGTCTGCTTGCGGCGGCGGACGTACCCGGTCCTTATGTGCTGGCGGGACACTCGCTGGGCGGCCCGCTCATCAGGATTTATGCACAACAGTATTCCGATGAGGTATTAGGACTAGTACTCGTGGATTCTGCCGTGCCTTACTCCTGGCTGGGAGTCAGCGACTTCGAGCAGTGGCGGGCACAAAACGAAAGTGCTTATACGCTGCTGACGATTCTGCAACGTGTTGGCGCGGCACGGATCATTATTCAGCGAGAGTTTCAGGGCTATAACTATCCACCGGAGATTGTCAATCAACTCACCGCGTTCAAAGCCACAGCACAAGGAGTAGATACTTGGGATGCCGAGTTTCGGCTGGCGCAGTGGGAATTGGGACAACAATCCCAAGCGGCGGAAGAACTGGGCGACCTGCCCGTGATCGTCATGTGGGCGAGTTACCCTGATGTAACTGCACCACAGGAGCGGGCATATCTGGAATCCGTCTGGGCAAGCGTGCCGGAATTCTCATCCAACAGTCGAGTTCTGACGGCTGAAGGGTCAAATCATGGTTCGATCATTGGCAATGAACAGTACGCACGGCAGGTGACTGATGCCATCCTTGCCGTGAGTGAGGCGGCAGAGACGGGCGAGCCGTTGGCGCAGTAGCCGAATGATTGAGGGGTAGACCACAAGTCACCCCTCCAACAATCAACCTCTGAATACGCCTTTTGGCTATCTGCAATCAACCCCTTCGCCGCCTAAAGTGGGTATATCCAACAATTTGAACCAAAGGGAGAAAAGATCATGAACTGGATGAAATTGTCCAGACCAACACCAGTCGTTCGTAAAACAATCAGCATGGTGGTGCTTATCAGCCTGGTTTTCTTCCTGATCATCACGGGTGCGCCTGCTCTGGCACAGGATGTCGTGGAGCCGGGACGCTTCGAGGAAGCGGGGTGCCCTATGATGCTGCCCGGTGACGTAAGCATCACCTGCGGCTATCTGACCGTACCAGAAATTCACGGGGATACCGACAGCCGGACGATCAGGCTGGCGGTGGCGATCCTGCGCAGCCGCAGCGACCAACCTCAGCCCGATCCAGTCGTGTTCCTTCATGGCGGTCCGGGTCAGGGGGCGCTGCAACGCATCTTTCTTCAGTTGAATTCCCCCTATCTAGCAGATCGTGACCTGATCCTAGTCGATCAACGCGGTGTGGGTTTTTCTGAGCCAGCGCTTGCCTGCCCGGAAGTGGACGAGGCGACGCTGAACAGCATCATTGAGGGGCGCAGCCGGGAAGAACTGATCGCGGGTGATGTCGCCGCCGCCGCTTCCTGCCGTGAACGGCTGCAAAACGAAGGCATCACACTGGATGCTTATAACACGCTTGAAAGCGCCGCTGATTTTGAGAGCCTGCGCTTGGCGCTTGGTTATGACCAGTGGAACCTGTACGGGCAATCGTATGGTACGCTGCTGGCGCAGACCATGATGCGTCTATACCCAGACGCAATCCGCAGCGTCACGATGGAAGCCGTCATGCCATTGCAGCAAACCGTCGAGGAAACTGCTGTTTTCGGGCGCGCGCTGGATGAAGTATTCAATCGCTGTGCCATTGATGCTGCATGTAACGCGGCTTATCCCCAGCTCGCAGATCAGTTCCAGGTTGCAGTGGGACGGCTCAATGCACAGCCCGTCATGCTGAAGGTGCAGGTACAGCGCAATGGAGCATTGATGGATGTCCCGATGGACGGGCAGCTATTCGCCAACATTCTGTTTCTCCAACTGTATTCACCTGCCAACGTACCTTTCGTTCCTTTCATGATTAGCCAGGTTGCCGCAGGCAATGGACAGGTCATGACTATTCCAGCAGCGCAGACTCTCCGGCTGTTGAGCGCCGGGGCTGATACAGGAGAAAGATTCGCCGTCACCTGTCAGGATATTGTGCCATTCGCCCCGGTAGAGGAAGGTACTCAAACCGCGCAGCAGTATCCGTACCTGTCAGGCATCCAAATCATGACTTCCTGGTCAATCCGCCCAGTCTGCGACAGTTGGGGCGTACCGACGGCAAGTACCGACTTTTCGCAGCCAGTGAACAGTGACATTCCAACCCTGCTGCTGCACGGGCAGTATGATCCCCGCCTGACGACGGATTACGCTTCCCAGGTCGCGCAGTCCCTGTCGAACAGTTATGTCTACATCGTTCCTAGCGTAAGCCATCAGGCGACCTTCTCAAGGTGTGCCCAGACGATTGCGGCAGCCTTCATTAGCATCCCCGCACAGGAACCCACGACAGACTGCCTTGCCGAGGTCACTGCACCACAGTTCGTGCTGCCGGGCGATATTCACGCAACACCAGCGATGATGAACTTGGTCATTGCGACGATGGAGCCGCCCAACCCGCTGATGTTAGGGCTGGTGGTGATTTGCCTGCTGGTCTTTGCCGTTGCATTGATCGGCGCTGTGCGCGGCAAAACGCAGACGCGCCCGATTCGCTGGCTGTCGGCGCTAGTCGCCCTGCTCGGTTTGGTAACCCTAGTAAGCCTGATCGCCATCATCCTTGCGACCCTGACCAACGGCACGCTCATCGGCTTCGGCATCCCCGGCACGGTGGCGCTGATACGCTTCCTGCCACTGGTCGCGGGCGCATTCGCGGTTGCCCTTTCTGTGATGGTAGTTCTTTTGTGGATCCGTCCTATCCCTAGGTCCACCCGTGGTGCCATCTTCACGTCTGCTGTCGCTATTGCTGGTCTGTTCGTAAGTGGCTGGCTGCTGACACTCGGATTTTTGCCGTAAACCGTGACACAGATCGTGTGAGGGAGTATGGTCAAGTCCACCCTACCTCACGCAATCAACTCATATGCCGCTTAGCGTGGTTGTATTCAAGAAATTCATCAGGAGAAATAGCGTGAACATCCTACAGATCATTCTCATCATTGTTGTCGGCACAGCCACAGCCGGATTTATATATCAAACCATCGCAGCCCAGCGTGACAAACGCCGGTTTCCACCGCCCGGTCACATGGTGGATATTGGTGGTCGGCGGCTGCACCTGAACATCATGGGCGAAGACAAAGATAGTCCAACCGTCATCCTCGAAGCGGGCATGGTGTCGTTCTCGTCCAACTGGGCATGGGTACAGCCCGAAGTGGCAAAGGTCGCACGGGTCGTCGCCGTTGACCGCGCCGGATTAGGTTGGAGCGACCCCGGACCCAAGCCGCGTGACGCTGGACAAAGCGCCAGAGAATTACACACAGCTCTCGAAAAACTGGGTATCACCGGACCCTACGTGCTGGCTGGACATTCCTACGGCGGTCTGGCGGTGCGGGCATTTGCTGCGCTCTATCGAGACGAAGTGGCTGGTATGGTGCTGGTGGACGGCTCACATCCCAATCAATGGGTGCGAATGGGTGTATCGAGCAAGGTCATTGCCACGAGCAATCATGTATCCGCACAGCTCGCTCGTTTCGGGCTGTTTCGTATCTTCAAGGGCGAGTACAAACTGCTCGCAGACGGGCTGCCTCCCCGACAATATGGTGAACTCATGGCGCTTGCCAGTACGACGCGCGCCCTTGCTTCCGCTGGCGACAGCCTGTTTGTGTGGGACACGATCTCACGCCCGCTGGTCAATGATGCGGGTAGTCTGGGCGATCTGCCGCTAATCGTGTTAAGCGTCACCGATCAGCCGCGCATGGGTGCGAAACTGACGGAACTGCAAGCGGAACTACCGTCCCTATCCACTCACAGCGAACATATCACGGTTCAAGGGGCTTATCACGAAGGGTTAGTTGCTCAAGAGAGACACGCGCACGTCGTAACCGATGTCATTCTCCGTGTAGTTGAAGCGGCGCGCAAAGGCACACCGATTGCTGAGGAAGTGTGAAGACAGAAACGATGGCTCAACACTACGAGATTCGTATCAAAGGGCATCTGGATACGTCATGGGCAGACTGGTTTGATGGGCTGACGTTTCGCCATGAGGACGGCGGCGAGACCGTGCTCACGGGTTCACTCCCTGATCAAGCTGCCCTGCACGGCGTGCTAAACCGCCTGCGCGACCTCGGTGTCCAGTTGATCTCTGTCAACCCGGTTGATAAAGAACCCGCATCCGATGAGGATGCTGCCCCTACAGAAGGCTAGAGCAAAAGGAGGATACAGGAACCATGCACCATGAAGAAACGCTCGTCATCAATACACAGGGTCTGACCAAGACCTTCAAGGGGGTGAACGCGCTGCAAGCGCTCAATTTGAAGGTGCCGAAGAACTCGATCTTTGGCTTTCTGGGACCCAACGGCGCGGGCAAGACGACGACCATCAAGCTACTGCTCGGTTTGGCGCGTCCCACCAGCGGCAGCGCATCGGTCTTTGGGCTGGATGTGGTGAAGGACAGCACCGGAATCCGTAAGCGGGTGGGCTATTTGGCGCAAGACCCGCGCTACTATGAAAGCATGACCGCTCGCGAAACGCTGCGGTTCACTGCGCGCTTCTTCTACAGCGGCTCGAAAGCAGCAATTGAGGAACGCATTGACCAGACGCTGGAACTGGTCGGCTTGTCGGACAAAGCGGATCGCTCCATCAAGGGCTTTTCTGGCGGCGAACGCCAGCGGCTCGGCATCGCACAGGCACAGATCAACTACCCCGACCTGTTGATTCTTGACGAGCCTGCCGCCTCGCTCGATCCAATGGGACGCCATGACGTACTCGAAGTGATGGAACGACTGCGCAAGCACACGACTATCTTTTACTCCACGCACATCCTCAGCGACGTGCAGCGAGTGAGCGACACAGTCGCCATTCTCAAAAAAGGACAGTTGATCGCACAGGCACCGATTGACGCTCTGTTGGCAGGAAACGAGGGCGTCATCTATACGCTCAGCGTCAAAGGGGATGGACAGGGGATGGAGGAGCGCTTATGCAGCCATTCATGGGTGACGGCGGTGAATATCGTACCGGACGGCAACGGTTCAAGCCTCTGGCAAGTCAGTGTCGCAGACGAAACGGCTGCTGAAGACCATCTACTTCGACTGGTGTTGGAAGATCGGACGCTCACCGTCACCGCGTTTGGACGCAAGCAGCATGATCTCGAAGAGGTTTTCATGAGCATGGTAGGAGAGGAAAAGCATGTCGGCTAATGCAACTTTTCAACCGGTGAACGAACGGGGATGGCGGCGGGGCTTTGCCAATCTGCTGCGTTACGAAAACAGCACATGGTGGCGCACCCGCCGCTGGTGGATCAACAGCCTGATTTGGCTTGTCATCATCAACGGCACTCTCTTGGCAATGCTGGCGTCATCGGCTGAAGTGACGGAGGCGCTGCAGCAGACGCCGGAACAGGTGATGGAACAGGCACGGACGGTTTTTGTCGTGATGGCGGGGATTTTCGGAACCGTTGGCGTCATCATTGCCATGCAGGGAACCATCATCGACGAGAAGAAAAGCGGCACGGCGGCATGGATTCTCTCCAAGCCTGCCTCGCGCACTGCGTTCATTCTGGCGAAGCTGGTCGCCAATGTCGCCGCGCTCTTCGTCGTGCTGCTCGTCCTACAGGGGACGGTCGCCTATCTTCAACTCACCGCTTACAGTGGCAGTCCACCGCCACTCATGCCATTTGTATTCGGGATGGGACTGCTCGGATTGCACATGCTGTTTTACTTAGCCCTGACGTTGGTGCTGGGGACACTCTTCCAAGACCGGGGACCGGTGATCGGCATCCCGATTGGGATTCTGTTTAGCGCGATGTTTCTGATGGGCTATATGGGGCAGTTCGCCTATCTGATGCCGTGGATGATTATCCCGTCCGGCGGCGTTCAAGGTCTCGCCATCGAGGTCATGTTGGAGCAACCGCTTTCGACGACAACACCGATTGTGGCGACGGTGGTATGGATTGTCATTTTTACCGGAGTTGCGCTCTGGCGTTTTGCTCGTGAGGAATTCTGATAACCATTAGTCCCTAGACGCCCCGGCGCGTCACCGGTGGCTGGCGCATTGAGTCACGAATGCGATTCCCGAATTCGCACCAACACATGAATAGGATGCGAATCGAATATCACTCAGGCAAGAAAAAGCCTTTCCTTTCCACTCAGAAAGGCTTTTTTCTCGTAACTTACCAAGTGCAGGAAGTAGAGGACTCGAATAACGATGTCGTTTTCATGTACGACTGGGTAGTACTCCCGGAGCTAGGACTCGAACCCTCGCCACGGAAGAAAAAAGCCCTTGGGACGGTTCTCAAGGGCTTCGCTTCTCTCGGACTCCACAGCCTGGACAAAACTCGAACAATTCAACGGGGAACAGGTCGCCCGATTCTTCCAGGTCATTACCTTCCCACAGCGCGAACTCTGTGCGCGCTACTCCACGATGAACTCCAACTAAATCGGCTTTAGCGGCGAAAGGGAGAGACACCACCCTCTCCCCTTCCCCTTGAAGCTCGCTGCCCGCACCAGCAAGACTTCCGGTTGTCACTTTACCATACCTCCGCGAAGTCCTTGCCAACCGCAGCGAAATCGATGGTTCGTTGGGTTCTGAGGAGAAATGGCAATGACTCGCGTATTCGTCTTTACCAATCATAAAGGAGGTGTCGGGAAATCGACATCTGCCACCAACATCGCGCTCGGCATGGTGCATCTGCTGCACCGCGCCAACGCATCCAATTGTCGTGTACTGCTCATCGACACGGACTCGCAGGCACATGCGTCGCTGGTCACGACCGGACGCAAAGACTACAGCGCTGAGGACAGTCTGTACAGCGTGCTGCTGGCGGATCGCCAAAACGCGCCGCAAACGCTGCTCAACTGCATTGTGCAGAGCGAGTGGGACACCGACCTGCACATTCTGCCCGCCTCCCCGATGCTCGAAGGCGCGGAGCGGGAGCTAATGGGCGTGGCAGGCGCGCCGTATCGTCTGGCGGATCCGGTCAGCAAAATCGCCAACCAGTATGCCGCTATCATCATCGATACCCGCCCCTCATTCAGTCTGCTGACCGAGATGGCGCTGCTTACCGCGACGGATGCGATTGTCCCCGTCGAGCCACGCTATCTGGAAACGGTCGGCTTGACCAGCGTGATCGAGAAGATCAACGACATCCGTGAAGGCTGGCGGCATCCGACACTGCGCGTGAGCGGACTGCTCGTGACCAAGATGGACAGTCGGATTCGCGGGCATAACCACCTGCTGGCAGAGGTCAAAGCCCATCCAGTCTTGGGCAAGCTGCTGCTCGGCGTGATTCCTGCCAACGAAGCGGTCTCGTATGCCCACAGCAGCCATCAGAGCCTGTTCACCTACAATCCTGCTGCCTCTGCGAGCAAGGCGTACATGCAGGTGGTCGCGTCACTGGTGCGCTACCTGCTGAAGGGTGGCGAATGATGGCGCGCCCGAACCACGACACCCGCCGCATGGACGATCTGCTGGCATCCGTCACCAGTGACTTGCTCAGCGACCTGCCGCAGAATCTGGACGACAACGCCATCTATGTCGAACGCATCCTGCTGGAGATGGTGCGTCCCGATCCGGTGCAGCCGCGCCGAGTGCTGCCGGAAAGCATCCACCTGCGCTTTCACCAAAATCACATCACGCCGACACAGGCGCTGCGCGAACTGGTGCAGATCGTTCAGATCGCGGCGCGGCATCGCGGGCGACCGTTCAACAGCCTGCTGGAACTGCTGCCGAACGCGGACGATGAGCGCGACGACGAACCCGCCGTCAACCTGACGCCGGAAGAACAGCTTTTGCGGGATCTGGTCAATCTGGCAATCACAATCCGGGACGATGGACAGGTCAACCCGCTGACGGTGGTGGATGTCTCGCAAGGCGTGACGCGGCTGTTCCGCATCGAGACAGGCGAGCGTCGTTACTGGGCGACCTGGCTGCTGCGCGACTTCCTCCCCAACTACACCGGCGACGGCATGATCCCGTGCATCGTCATTCCCGCGAACCGTTCATCGGTCTTTCGTCAGGCGAAGGAGAACACAGCACGTTCCGGGCTGACGGCGGTGGCGCTGGCGCGACAAGCAGCGCTTCTGTTACTCACCGTTCACGGCTACGAAATTCCCACGTATGCGGTTGAGAATGACTTTTTTCGTCAAGCCCTTGATCTCGACCTTCGTTCGCGGCGTGAATACACCGATGCCATTCTCAGTGCAATGGGAGGTATTAAACGGTCGCAGTTCAGCCACATCAAAAACTTGCTTCGTCTTTCTGATGAAGCCCTTGAGCTTGCAGATCGCCATGCTATCGAGGAGTTCAAGCTGCGCTACGTGATTGCGACCGCATCCGAATATCACGCGGAGATCATGCGCCAAATCATTGATTTCAATCTATCCGCAAAACAGGTCAAGGAAATCTGTGAAGGAGACGGCGCACAACAAGGACACGATTCGTCGGATGACATTTCACCGTCAGCGATGAAGATGGCAAAGGTCACACAGGCAATCAACGCGACGACCCCACAGGAACTCGCACGCGCCTTGATGCACCAGGAAGGGGACGCCAGCGTTGCCCGCGCTCGGCTACAGGCAATGCGAAAACTGCTCAATGAGGCAGAAAACTATTTGAGTGCCGAATGAAATGTTGACGCGCGTAAACAATTCTGAGGGCTGAAACGATGATGACGAGAACACGATCACCACCCTAGAAAAGAAAAAGCCCATAGCTGGTGAGGCACATGGGCGGCGGGCTAGGGTACATCGTGAACCGGACACTCACAATGTATCACAACCTCTCTCCCGGTGCAACTCGATATCGCGCTCAAACCGTGTTTTTTCAACACCGGTTGTCTTCAACACTGCCCGCGCACAGCGCAAGGAGAGAGTTTTATGAGTATCGACTTGGAGCAGATTCGCTCCGCCAATCCGATTGAACAGGTCGTGGGCGAGAAATTCGCCCTGAAGCGTATGGGGACACGCTACGTCGGCGTGGAACATGATAGTTTGGTCGTTACGCCGCAGACCGGACAGTATTTCTGGAATTCCAGAGGCGAGTACGGCGACGCCTTCGACTTCGCCGGCCGGCATCTGCTCGGATACGACAATCGCTGGAACAACCGCGACGCGGCGATGTTTATGGAAGCCGTTCATTATCTGGCGCAGCGAGCAGGGATTCCCGTCGAAACACAGACTGACTTCCACAAGTCGTTTGCGTGGGCAGAACGCCAGCTTGTTCAGCGGTTGCATGAGGCGTTGCTCAATGCGCCTGCCGCGCTCGACTATGCCACCCAAACACGCGGCTGGCAGCCTGCTACCATCAAAGCCGCGCGGCTTGGCTACATGCCGCAGGACAAGCGGACGCTGCTGGCAGACCTCAACCTGCCGGACAAATGGCGGTTGGCGGTTGGCAAGTTCCCGGCGCGGATGCTGGTTTACATCCATCTGGAAAAGGGGCGTTTAGCCTACCTGAGCGGACGTTCCATCGCTGGCAAGCAGCACTACAATCCGCCGCGCGAAATCCTGGGCGAGCGTCGTCCCTACTACAATCACCTGTACAGCGCTGAGGCGGAACAGGTGGCGCTGGTCGAAGGACAGGCAGATGCCATCACCTTCGGCGAGTGGGGCATTCCGGCGCTGGCGATTGCGGGGATGCACGTCAGCGATGCGCTGCTGACCGCGCTGCGCCTGCACCGCCGCGTATTCGTCGCGCTGGACAACACGCCCGACGCGCTGGAGAAAAACCGCGAGATCGCGCGCACACTTGGCAACTGCGCGCTCATGCCGCGCCTGCCTGATGAGGTGAAGGACGCGAACGACTGGCTGACGCAGGGCGGTACGGTCGAAGCGGTGCAGGAGACGCTCAACCAAGCCAAAACGTGGTTGCAAGCCGAGATCGAGCGAGTGGCCTTGCTCGTCGGGTTGGAACGCAAGGATGGGGTGCGCGACTTGTTCCAGCACGCCGTCGATCTCGACGAGATGGAACTGAGCGATTTCCGCGCGGCGCTGGCGAAGCTCGGCATCAAGGGGCGCGTGTTCAACGATCTGCTCAAGGCAGCGCGGACGAAGACCGAGCGAGCAAAGCAGGAGGCAAACGAGATGCCGCAAATCCTCGGCGACGACATTCCACTGCTATCACCTGCACTCGGCTTCCAGCGCGACGTCGCGCTCGTAACCGTCTCAGTGGTCGAGCGGACGAAAGACAACCGTCTGAATACACAGCCGTATCTAGTCACGTCGTCGCGCGAACTCGTCCGCGTGAGCGACGCCCAGATCATCCCGCTCAACGGCAGAGAAGTGGCGCTGCGCGTGCTGCCGGAAGGCTCGGACTTCCTGATGCGCTGGCGCTTCAGCGACATTCAGCGGTACTTAAAGGGCGAAACCAGTGACCCCGGTCAGGTTTTCAAGACCGTGCATGACCTGTTCACGCGCTACGTCGATTTCCGCTCAGAGGTCGAGAGCGCCATCCTCGCGTTGTGGACGATTGGCACGTACTTCTACACGATGTTCCCCGCCTACCCGTATCTGGCGCTGAACGGACCGAAGAACAGCGGCAAAAGCACGGTCATGCGCGTGATGCAGCCGCTAGCGTTCAACATGGTCAGCACGTCCGACCCAACGGGTCCGTCGATGTTCCGGCTGATCCACTACACGAGCTGCACCGTCGGTATCGACGAAGCCGAGCGCTACCACAATCCCAAAGACCCCGGAATGCAGCAAATCCGTCAACTGCTCAACAGCGGCTACAAGCAGGGAATGCCTGCCATTCGGCTGATCGGGGAAGACATGAAACCGCAGGCGTTCGACGTGTACTCGCCGAAGATACTGGCAGCGATTGCCGGGCTGGAGGACATCCTCGCCAGCCGCTGCATCGCTATTCCGATGCGCCGCACTGATAAGAAAATGCCGTCATTCCCGCCGGACTTCGACGGCGCGGCAGTCCGCCACCAGCTCTATATACTGGCGCTGACGGCGTTTCCCCACCTCTACACCAACTATTTCGAGCGTCCAACGCTGCACACGCTGCACAACCGCTCCAGCGAACTCTGGTCGCCGCTGGTCGCGCTGGCGGCATTCTTTGAGGAACAGGGCGGTGTGTCAAAGCTGCTGCAAGCGATCGCGTCGGCGGCTGAGATGGATGAGCAGATCAGTCAGGGTAAGGCGCTCAGTGAGCGCGAAGAAGCGGTCTTGCAGGCGCTCGAACTGCTGACGCGCGGGCAGACCAGCGTGGTCTGGATCAAGGCGGCGGTGCTGCGTGAGAAGGTGGCGCGGCTGATCGGGCAGCCAGTCGAGAAGCTGGGCGATGCCCAGTGGATCGGACACATCCTCAAGCGACTGCATCTACTGGACGAAGCGGGACGCAAGCGCGGGATGGATGGCGTGACCTATGCAGTCAAGCCGCTCGACGTGATCGACATGATGCGCCGCTACGATGTGGCGGTTGTTAACGAGAACCGCTGAAAAACCGTTCAGACCGTTCAAACCCTACATACCGTTCATGGCTGAGGGAAAAACCGTGCAGGGTATGTGGGGTGAAGGTTCGTTTGGGGAGAACCGAGATGTACTTACCTTATGGCATCAACGAACAGGGGCAACTCGTTTATATCGAAAGCGTTGGACGCGGCAAAACAGCGTTAAAATGCCCATATTGCGCCGTCCCGTTGATCGCGCGCAAAGGGGAGCGGCTTGCGCCGCATTTCGCGCATGACGGCGCGACCTGCCGTGAGGCGCGTCGTTCAAGCGAAACGGTGGCGCTGCCGGTCTACGACTCGTTTCGGCTGCATCTGTCCGGCAAGATGTGGGAGGCGCTGTGGCAGTTTCACGATGAAGATAATGACTCCGGCTGCGACTGGCTCGAAGCGGAAGGCTGGGTCAAGTCGTTCATCACCACTTATGGCAACGAACGCTATAGTCTGACGCACAAGGGCAAAATCCCATTCGGTGACCTGTCGCTCAACCTGTTCAATCAGTTTCAGGAGCCGCTCATCCGCGAGCGACATGACACGCTGGAACAAGCGGCGCTGGCGGCGCTCTGCACAGCAGAAGAGAATACGGCGCTCACCGACTTGCGCCTCTTCCGGGCGCAAATGCGTCGTATTCTGGAAACCACGCTCTATTTCATCGAAGTGCGAACGGATACGGGTATCCTTCACAAGATCGGTGTGACCACGCGCTCGCTGGAGCAGCGCCTCGCCGAAATTCGCGCTGACCTCACCCCTCATTTCGGCAGTGTTGAGTTGATCCCGCTCGGCACATGGGCGCATCGCGGCAATGTCGAGTTGTACTTCAAGCACCGCTACCGCCGCTTCCAGCATCCAATCGCGGCGTTGACCGAGTATTTCGCTTTCGGGGATGTGAAAGCCGTGCTGCGCGATCTGCGGCGCATGAAACCGAAGGCGCTCAACGATATGGAGCGCGCTATCCTAGCAGGCGAACCATCACGGGTTGAACGCCACGAACTGAATCCTGCCGAAGTTCTCTCGAAAGCAGCGTGGCTGCTGCTCTCGAACTTTTCGAGTGATGAGGCAAAACGAATCTTCGAGGCGCGTTTGGAATTGCAGAACCATCGCTTAGGAGAGCGAACGCGCCCGCTGATTGTGTTTACGTCGGGGTATCCCGATCTACGCTTGCAGGTCACAGACTATGGGCGCGCTTATCGAGAGCGCTTTGCTGACTGGTATCAGCGAATGTACGCTTCCGGGATTGCAGAATCCGTGTAACGAAGCGATCAGGACGACGGCTCATCGCGCTTCTTACCTTTTGATTTCGGGGCGGCAAGCCGCTTTTTCTCAGCATGTTCCAGCTTCTTGATGCTGTCAACCGTCGGCAGGTCTTCGGGCATCGTTCCGCCGAGTTCGGCAATTGCTCGGCGCACGACGACACCTGCCTGATAATGCACGTCGTTGGCGGAATCTTTCCCCTGCACCTGATCCCGCCGCAGCTTTTCTTCAGCCTGGGTGCTGCGGAACAGGTTCGCAGCGAGTTCCGTCGCGCCCATATGGTCAAGAATGTGCTGGCTCTTCTTCAGCTTCTTCTTGCGGTGAATACCTTCTGCTGTCAGGCCGTTGTACAAGCCACGATAACCGTGATTCTGGAAAATGGCGAAATCCTGAGACGTAATAACGCCTGCTTGCTTCGCCGCCGATGCCAGGTCGGTATTTTGTACCTTAATTCGCTGGCGCAGGAGCAATCGCCGCTGATCTTCGGTCAGTTCGGCCAGGGCTTCCGCGTCTGAAATCTCTTGGCGACGGGTCTGCACGGCGAAGTACGTCTGACCGAGCGCGACGACTTCCTTAGTTGGGTCGGCATTTTGGACGATGAGATAGCAGGAGTAACGCGAGAGGTGCATATCCTCGACTTCGCGCTTCGCGTCCGAGCCGATAGCGACCATTTTACTGGCATCGGTAAAATGGTCTGTGGGATCATTGCCGCTATTTTCACACGCGATTTGTGCCTTGATGAGAACTGTTTTGAAGTTCTGCCACTTGGTGTATTCCAAAATCGGCATCATGTCGCGCGCTGACCAGAATTCAGCCCCATCCTCGTCAACTTGACGGATACGCTCAAAGGGCGTTGACGTTTGGTGATGGGGATCGTCGGACGGGACAAGCATTTATGGTTCTCCGGGAAATTAGTCTTTTTCAAGGATTATACTCAGGAACCCACAGCGACTGTTTTCGCACCACTTTAGTGACCCAAAAGTTGGACACAAAATCGGCTTCTCTTATTGTAGGCTTCGGGTTGATTGATGCTGTTCTCAACCTACTAAACCTGCTCGGCGTACTGTCTGAAACATTCGATCTGGCGGTTAGGAAAATTATGGAATTGCAGAGTAAATTTACGGCTGTTTGACAGGATCCGATTATGTAAATTACTTCAGTGGTTTTCTATCTCGTGGCGCTGCCGGACGCTGTACATCCGTCCAAGCTGTCCACGGCAGAACCCATTCATTGCGAATTTTTCTTCACCTTTAGGGACGAATGTCTCAACCGCTGGCAGTTTTAGGCGTGCGCGACACCCAATAGATCGTCGAGGACTAGCGTAACGGCACAATCTCCACCGTCCGTATAGCACGTTCATAGGTGTGGTTGGGCATTTGCAAAAAGGCTGTTCGCAAGCTGGGACAGTCGTGATACTGTGACGATAGAAGCATGAATGTTCACAATGTCGTGTAGTACTCTACTCGCAGGCTCATTACAGTTTGGCATATTAACTTGGCGTGATGATTCCACATTGGAGAAATCCGATAGCATACGATGCTGCGACATCGTTTGCATAGGCTCTCCAATTCTTCGTATTATTACTGTCTTTTTTCTCGTCTGCCAGATCCGAAACCGCCTTAATCATAAGGAACCCGGGTTTGTGAACCGATTGCGCGATAGCTGAAGCAACTCCTGCGGCCTCCATCTCTACTCCAATGATTCGGGGCCAATCTGCTCGTAGGGCGTCTAGAACAGCAGTAGAAGCAATAACTTTGTCTCCTGATGCAATCGGTCCGATAAAGCGCCGAGGAATTCCTCTCGTTGGTCGCTTTTCCTTAATCATATCCAGCCATTTCTTTTCAGTGTTTTCGCGAACTGCTGTAAGTAATCTAGCGTCAGACCTGTGAACCTCCCACCGCATCTGTGTACCCGTTTCCGTTAATTTCTGCAACTCGTAGTCAACAATTTGATCCGCTACCAGCACATCCCCGAGTCCTATATCCATCTTTCCAACACCGCCAGCTATTCCGACCAATAACACATAGCGAGGTCTCCATCGGTTGATGGCATCTGTTGTGGCATTAGTGGCATGTTGTCTGCCCATCCCTAGCAGATTTACACAGGCTATTTCGTAAAGCGCTGTAGTACCATCAGGGTACGTGGTGGGCACTTGGCATAGATAATATGTGCGAATGTCTTCGTCTGATGGAGGAGTTCGTGAATAGTTTTGAAGTTTCCTCAAAATGGCATCGCGTTCTTCCTCCAATGCAGTAACAATCACAAAATCTTTACTTTTGGCATCCTTGCTCTCTGGTTGCGGCATGTTTTTCCTACCCAGTTCAAACAGTGATGTCCCAAGCACATCTACTGCAATTCGTTCAATTCCATTCAATACTCGACGTATCTGATAAGAATCGTCTGGAGACGGCCCTTCAGGCGATGCTTCTTTCTCGCGCAGCAGTCTTAGCTGTAGTCTCCACCTACTGAATTCCAAGTATTGCCGCGATTGTATTCCACCTTGCCTAACCAAAAGCTCCGCCAAATTCGCAAGTGCCCAGTCTTCATTGTACATTCTCGATAATCCCGACGACTATAGATTCCTAATTTCTTCTATAATTGCCTCTTTTGATGGGGCATTTTCTATTCTCAAATTCAGAGCCTGAGTGAAGTCCTTTTGCTCAAGATTGAATGGGGGTTCGGGCATCTTAGGGAGAGGTTGAAAAGGGGCTTTACCTTCCAGTTGATCCGTTAAGTGATTTATTTCCACGCGAAGTTCTTTGGCAAAATCAGACCCAGGTGTCGTTTTCCCTATTTGTTGCGCCAGAAGTCCTGCGATCCAGATCAGTTTTTTTCTGTAAGAGAACAATCCCGAGACAAGTTCCATACTGCTCTCGCTTACTAAATCTAAAGGAAATACCGATTTATCGTACTCGCGACAGCCGTGACATGCATCTTCGTAAGCGGCGATGAGTAAAGGCAACGCATAGGAGTCAAGTTCGATCTCAAGATAACCGGATGCTAGATTGCCGAAAGCTACGGCAGTGTTCATACCGCGAGATTGCATCCCATAGTTCGTCTGAGCATCGTATTGGTAGATAACAGCAGCTTTGCGATGCTCCTTTAGGGAACTGAAGCTAAGCCCAATGTGGTTATACAGTATCGACTCGGGTTGTCGTTGGAGCCTGAGCGTCGTTCCGATGACCCGCAGCGCACGAGTAATTTCTAAATCAGAGTTATACTTCTCTCCCAAAGCTTGTTGCAACTCCCATAAGTATTTCAGTAGTTTCGTGGTTTCATCCGTTTCAAAACTATGAAGTGATGAAATAAGCGCTTCTAGTCGATTTCGAATAACGACAAGGTATTTTGCCGGAATACGCCTCAGGTAAGTTAATGTGCTTAAACGCTCAAAGAGTATCTCGATTCCTTCTAGGTCGTTGTCATCGATTAACTCTTCGAAAATCCATAGAAAGCTTCTGCCAAATCCATCCAAATCATTAAGAAGCCCAAATCCTAAAAATAGAGTCTGAAGTTGAGATACAGATGCTGCTCTTTCAAAAAGGTAGAGATCCTCCGCTCTTCGCAGGTAGTATCGCTGTTGTACATCACCGATACCTTGGATGGCGAGACGTAGGATGACGCTGTAGATCAACAAGTCTCCTGCATCAACGAACAGTGACTTCTCAATCAATAAATTCAAACTCAAATCCACAAACGCAAAGACATTTTCTCCTTTGAAATTCCTGAAGATATAGAAATAAGACTTTGGAAACCGCCTCAACTTGTTGGGGTCAGACGACACAAGTTGGACTAGTCTGCGATAAACATCAATGAATTTTGCTTCTTCTCCACGTCTCGCATGAGCGAGGCATACCTGTTCTAGGTGAAACTCGGGTTCATAGTACTCCCAAGAACTATGCACATCGTCTTCAATAAGCATCTGTCCAGTAAAGCCGACTGTTTCATACACTTCTGCAAGTGATACCCTGGCATCAAGAATATATTCATCGCCCAGTTTGTTCTGTTTGGCAATCTTCAAGCACTCTAGAAACGTACCTAACGCTAGGGTATATTCATTGAGTCGCGTTTGAACTTTACCTTTCTGACTAAGCAATTTGTAGGCGTCCTCCAAGCCTGTATCATGATCCCCGGCTAATTGCAGCTCTACTGTCTGGAGTTGACGTCCAAGATCTCCCTCGGTTTCAAAGTGGATGCCAAGTGTTCTTGCCGCTTTGAGGAGGGCATCCATCGTAGATCGGTCGATTATTGTCTCATCATTGGCCTGGCTGAAACGAAGAAATAAATCATAAGCTTGATCCCAAAAAGCTTTGCAAGAATGGAGCTCACCTCTCTCAATTAGAAGCTCAAGCGCACTACAACAGCATTTCCACCATTCATCTGTATATCCCCATTCACGCGCCAAGCGTATTCCCGACTCAAAATGGCTAAGCGCGTGCGATTTGTTGGTGCCTAAATACAGATTTCCCAGTGCTCGATGTGTTTCGGTTGCGGCAAGCGTGTCGCCAACTTTATTGTGTAGCTCAAGGGCAGACTCAAAGTCTGAAATCGAGGACATAATCGCCTGGGGAGTTTGTTCATTCTTTTCTTCCAGACGGAGCTTTGCCAAACGCTGAAGTACCCTTCCTCGATGGAACCAAAGGTTTGAAGTTCCACTTAGAGCCGTTTCATGATTTCGTATCTTTCTGACAAGCGTCCAACCACGTCTAACTGTAGCTCTGCGCTTAAGTAAATCGGATAGGTGTTGATATGATTCTTTTGCCTTATGTACGTTTGCTTGCCGAAGATAAGTTTCAGCTAACGAAAATTCCATTTGGATGATGGCTACCATATCTGCTTCTGATTTTCTACTTAACCAGTTGATCAGACGCCGCGCCTTTTTCATTTCTTCATTCGCGGTATATGTATACCCGTAAATGGAATTCTCTCCGGCCGCAACTCTTTCTCGGTTGAGCTTTATTAGGGCTTCCGCATATAAGAGGTATGCTTCAAGTAAATCGGTATATGGAAAATTCTGTATTGGTTTGCTAAAGAAGGGAATACGTCTAGGATGGTGTTTTTCAAATTGCTGAACAGCATTTCTTGCATAATCTGATGCTGCTGTGGCTGCTTTTGTCCCGGCGTATCGCAGATAGATACCGGCTCTTAATTTTTCAATCAAGGCTACTTGAATTGCTCGTGACTTTTCATCAGAGGATCCAGAATATAGAACGTTCAAGTTCTCTTGAGCCAATTCTAGGTATCTTTGCGCGGACGAATAGTCCCGTTTGAGTTCGATCTCATGACTCGCCAACCACAAGAATATGGATATAACTCGACTATCCCTTCTCGCAGTGAATATTCTAATGGCTATTTCCCCATATAGTCTGGTAAGGTAATTATTTCGACGGTTATACTCCCGCTCTACTGCTTTGAATAAGTAATCTACGTACTTCACTTGCACTTCTTCAGCGCTCTTGGCGAGATGGTGTGCGATTTGAGAAGAGATTTCTTGAGGATCTGTGTAGATTTCGGAATTAGCTACTATGCATTCAACAATTCGTTCCTGAATAGCACGCTTTTCGTTGCCCCCGAATGTTTTGTCATGATAGATAGCGTGCCATCTACTCAGATGAGAAAACTCCAAGTCACGATTGGGAGTAAATCGAAGGAAGTTTATAGCTCGAAATGCCTCGATTTTCGCGTTAATATTTGAATCGGATTCATTTGCAAAGATTTCTTGATGCAAAAGACGTGCCAATTGAATAGGTACGACTTCGCCTACAACAGACAAAACTCGAAGATACTCAAATGCATTTCTCAGGCTATTCAGCTGATCACGTGCAAGTACAGACAAGAATGTCAATGTCTCTCCAAATCCAATTCGATCTCGCTCGCCCCAAATTTCTTTGGTCCAAAGATCACCACTTAGCTTTACCTGAAGATTTTCTGATTCAGTTAACCATTGCAATATGTCAATTACATATTGAGGCACTCCCTTTGAAACTTGAACGACAAAGTCTTGGATACCCTTACTGAGCTTGGGATAATCGATAAGGGTGTCCACCAGCGTGACTGTTTCAGATTCTGTCAATATTCGCGTTTCCAGCCTAGTAAATGATTTGTTCAGAGACGATTCATCCATGAGGCTTGCGTTAGTGGGGATTTGATCAGCATTTGTTGTTTCTGCTACAGCCAACAGTATAGGCAGTTTGCCAAGGGTTAATTCGATAACGATTTCATTAAAAATATCCTTTTCAATTCTCGATCTAATTTCGTGCCCATCATCTACAACTATGAGCAAAGGCACTGAATCAGTGCTTGTCTGAGCAAATTCCGAATTTGTTAGCGCGCCCAGTATAAGCGCTATTCCCTTCGCTACCAGACTGGTATCGATGCTAGGGGATTTCATAAGAACGTAGTCTTTTATGGCAGCGCCAAACCTCTCTCTGCTTTGTCCTGGAAGCATAAGGCTCAAAAAGCGATCAATATCTTCGGGTAATTCCGGACCGTCCTGCAAGTTCATCAGATTTCGCAGGAGAGTCGCAATGAAGTTTGAGTTTCGCCGCGATCTCATTTCAACCACGTTAAACCCGTTGGAAGTGCATAAGGCATGGAGATCACGCAATAGGCGCGTTTTTCCCGTACCAGAGGGTCCGTAGAGACTTAGAAGGTGTGTGGAGCCTAATTCCTGTACCGACTGCACTGTCTCTTTCAGACTTTGCAGATGATCATCCAATCCTACTGTTATACCGTCTCCATACAGCCCTCGATACTTCAATAAGCGGCATTCCGAAGGTGCCGTAATATATTTGGGCTGTGCATCATCTAGGAAGGTCGCATTGCAATCAGGATCAAATTCAATGTCGCGTACTTCGTGTCGCCCCCTAATTATGTACGAGGCCCAAGTTGGTTCTTCTCCAGGTAGTACCATATCGGATTCGTAGTTGACGGAAGGGTGATAGGTGCTACCGCCCAGTCTGTATATCTCGTTAAACACAACATTTCTCGCTATTCGGCAATTCTTTTTATTGGATAGTCGAAGAAGAATTTCCGTATCATGTGCAGGAAGGTAACGATAAAATCTCTCAAGAAACAAGTCGGGTTCTTTCGCTTCGTTTTCACAAACGATAACAGAGTTGCTGAGTAGATCCCATCCTTCTGTACGCTGCTCATATTCTAAGTTCCCGATCAAAACGATCACACCTAACTTACGCACACAGAAGCTATACTCTACTTGTATATCTTTTCCAGCGGAAACCAATGCCTCACAATGCAGACCGGACTCCGTTATTGTCCAGCCATTCGCTCGAAGTATCTCAACCCCGTCAGGCATGTTCTCGTAGTATGACAGTTTGCTTTGGTTTCGCCCTCGGTTGCGCAAGGTAATCCTGACCTTTATAACCTGATCGGTTACTATATCTGTCAGCGGTTCTACGATGCGTGATGCGTCAAACCAAGCAGGGGGCTCTTCAGTACGCAGTTTGTCAAGTGAATTCTGTACTTGCTCTAAGCTACGCAACAGAAAGTAATTAGCTGTAGGCTCTTTTGATCTTGCTGCCTTTGTTGCGGACGTGTAATTTTCTAAATCACGACGAAAACCGTCTCGTATAGCGATTAAGCGGTTACGTTCCTCGTAATATGCTTTTCGATTATCAATTGGCGCAGTGTCCGTAAAAATGGGCGAAAGGTAATTCTCTGGTTTTTCTCCTCGCCGAACGCATTCGTGGATGTCCCCGAAAGGAACTCCGAAGAGCAAATCACGACATAGCTCATCTAGCTGTGCCAAAGCCAAGTTGAATTCGTCTTGGGCATTCTGAGTTACGCCTTCTGGTGAATCTTGTTTATCAAGAAAGCCCTTTACCTTGTTCTCGATACGACCGAAGCTAGGACGAAGATCGGGACGCAAAGCGGGGTTGCTCCGCCAAAATTGTTCGATCGAGCTTATCGTATCGATGAGGCTTGAGGGGCGAGTACGCTTTGACATATGGATCAGCCTCGGTAGCTCCGGGATAACAGATCTCGAACGTATTGCCACTTTCTAAGAGCCTCCAATGCCTCAGGAGTTCCAATGCGTTCCAGAGACTCAGCAGCAACAATATTCACCTTAGTATTATTTCGCCACCTGTTATAATAATCAGAATTACGATCCTCGAAAGCAGCTTCTTCATCAGTCAAAAGTACTGCCAGAGTCTTGGTAGCGGCAGTTGCTCCAATTCTGCCCAATGCTCGCGCCGACTCGCCCCTAAGCCAACTATCGCTATGCCTAAGATTCAGAAGCAGTTTTTCTACCGCTTCTACGAAAGTGAGTTTGCCAAGCGTTTCAACGATAGCGAGCTGTTCATCGCGTTCGGCTGAATCGAGTACCTCCAGCAGATGTGTCCCGGCGCTAGAGTCTCCAACTTTCCCGATGGCATGAATCGCCTCTATTCGAACTGATTGGCTCGAATCGTCCAAGCATCTCTGCACAACTTCCGGTGCTTGTGGGAGGTTGAGTTCGGTAAGCCCCCATATACAAGCACGTCGAACGTTCTCGTTTACGGAAGCTAGGTTTTCTGCCAATACCTTATATGCATCCTCACCACCTAATTTCGCAAGTGCTTTTGCTGTGACCCAACAGATATGCTCGTTATCCGAATTCTGCAATTCCCGATGCAAGGCGTTTACTGCTTGCGGGCCACCTATGGAACCTAATGCTTCTATACAAGCAGATTTTAGGTCAGTTCCAAATCGGAAGCCCAACGGATCAAAATCAAAAGGCGTAGAACGAGTGGCCGCACCCTGTAAACAGTGGATGATTGGATCAACAGCACTAGATTCTCTCATATTCTGAAGCCCGCCTATCGCCACTGCTTTGAAGGAATCTTCCTCTTCCTCAAGAACAGTAAGCAAGATGTCTTTCGCTCCTAACCCTAAATTTCCGAGCGACCTTAAGCATTCAGTACGAACGTAGCTGTTGCTACTGTTATTGAACGTCGAGACTAGAAAATCGAATGACGATTGGTCGCCGATTTTGCCCAATGCAATTGCCGCATCCGCTGCAACTTCTTCATGGCTTAGTAGTAAGCAAAGTGCATTTACGGCGGGTTGATATTGAAGCTCTCCTAGTGCTTGTACGCACGAACGCAGTAGTCTGTGATTGTCCAAGTTGAGCATTTCGACAAGAAAGGGCCCGCATTCGGGAACTGGTGGCTTCGTGACAGCGTCAACTATGGCTTTCCGAACACCATCATCTGTCTCTCGCGAAAGCTTGGAAAAAAGCAAAGTTACTGTGTGTTCATCTTTTGTCTTGCCTAAAGCGACGGCAGCGGCACGGCGGATATTCGCATGATCGCTATTCAGAAAATCAATAAGAATTTCTCTTGATTCAGCACTTGGCAACTCGGCGAGTAGCTTGACAAACCTTTCTTGGAGCTTCGTATCTGAGCTTTCCAGAGCTGGAGCAAGCTGGGGGATTATTGATACATCTAAAGCGACAAGTCCTCTTGAACCGATAGAGTTGATCTTGGCATCATTCTCCCTAAACGCTATTGTTAGGGCATCCAAAGAGCGCATATCCCTTAACTTTACCAAGCTGTTCAATGCTGCTTGTCGCACCGAAGGCTCTTGATCTTCGACTAAAATCAACAGCGGCGGCACGTATGTTGGACTCCCAAACGCGCCCAGTAGGTCTGCTATAGCTTCCCGGACTATATGGTTAGCATCTGTGGTAGCGTTTGATAGCTCTTCGATGACGGGTTCGTGCCCAAGTAATACGATTCCTATGGCAGCCGCCTTACTAAGACGTTCATGTCCACTTAACAATAGATTCTTCAGAACTGGCATTGCTATCTCGCCTAGATCCATTAATCGTATCCAGTTATTTGTTGCCAGATAGAAAGAGACCATAGAATTGGATTCTGGCGGATTCCAACCTGAAGCGCGAAGAAGGCGCAGGGCGGCTCGATGAACATCATTGTTCTGATCGGTAAGGCATTGAGCAATCTCTTCGAGATCTATGTCTCCCGAGATTTTCTCCAATCCTGCAAGAGCTGCAGAACGCACGGATGCGTTCTCATCCTTCAATGCCTTCATTAAACCTTCTTGAGCAGTAACATTATTCAGTTCACCAAGAGCCTGTGTAGCCGAGACTCGTACAGATACATCCTTATCGTTCAAGGCATTAATCAATTTTCGGGCGGTATTGTTGTTCTTGATCCGGCCTAAAGCCGTAGCCGCATTCTTACGGACTCCTGCATCCTCATCCTCTAACAACAGCAAAGCGGACTCAGATGAATTAGTATCGGCGATTCTCCCAAGCGCCTGCGCGATTCTCTGCCTAACATTGTAATACTCATCGCTGTAGGCTCGCGCCAGAAACGATGCAGTTTCATAGTCCCCAAGCTCGGCTAAAGCAGAAACTGCTGCACATCTCACATTATCGTTCCAATCTGTTAGCAAGGTCACGATAGAAGGCAAGGTTTCTTTTGCGCCCAATTTCCCTAAAGTCTCAGCAGCAATCGTTCGAACGTCACTGTTCCAATGTGACAATGCACTCTCAAGCCCATTGATTACGTTCTCGCCTCCGATAAGCATTAGTGCCGAAGCAGCTCGACGCGGTAGTTCTTGACTCCAACGGTTGAACGAGCTTAGAAGGTATGGTACCGCTTCAGCAGAATGTAATCGTCCCAACGAATCGGCTGCAGCACTACAGACTTGATCGTCAGCATCCTGTAAGAATGGGACGATATGTTCCCAATGTGCTCCGCTTCCTACAACGCCAATTAATCTAAGAAGCGTGGCTCGGACAGTTGGACTAGAGTCATGGAGACACCTAAGCAACACCTCCGTAGATGCCGCGCCAATCTTTTCAATCGCAGTTTCAGCGGCGCGCCGAATCTGGTGATCTGAGTCAGACAACAAAAGTACGAGGTCGGGAACATAATCGACATCGCCCTGATCGCCAATTACTCTGATTGCTTTTTCGCGAATTCTGTTTTCGGAAGAAGCAAGCATTTGGCGTATGTCTTCATTTGTCATGATGGTTACTTTTCCATTCGCACTCGAAACAATCCAAACCCGACGCCGATGCGTTCTACTTCATGAGTCTATCACAGGGGCTGGGTAGGCGCAGCGCCTTTGCAGCTTACACTTTTCTCCGTTGCGTTGTTCCGCAGATGCATTTGCGGTACGACTTACCAACGCACCATAGCACGCCACCCCGCTCGCTAAAGCCGCAAGCGGCTTCGCCTCGGAGCGCGGCTTGGGCTTGTGCCGCTTCGCTCAGCCGCGCTCCGGTCGCCCTTCGGGTAGCGGCGGGGCAACCCCGGCGTGCTAAAAGCGGGTGCGTAAGTCGTACCTTAACAAATGCACAGCGGGTTATCGGTCACACGGATGCGTGGTGTAAGGCTGCGTTAGCTCGAAAGGGCGCGCTGTAAATCCTGCCCAACGCCGATGCGCGTTGACGACCTCCTACAGGTGCCGCTCTAGCCCAATGTGCCAAACGCTCCCGAACAATTTGGTTCGGATACCGTACACCGTCGTGGGTGCGGTGGTCGCAATAGGCCACTGACTGGAACGGCCAACGTCTTGGACAAACATGCGTTTGTCCGGGGCGCATTCAGGCGGAAATCTACGGTGATGAGCGCACACAATCGACATTTCTCCGCGCTGCTTCTCAGCTTCATGGGCTGAGGGGCGGCGCGGTTTTCGTTTCTCAACCTGATGTACTCCTCTGGGAGGTGCCGATGCAACTTCAAACGACCACTCACCTGATGATCGCGGGCAGCCGCTATGCCACTCGTGAGATGCTAGATTATGCTCGCCGTGCCGTTCGCCGCGCGCACCAGCTCGGCTGGACGATCCTCGTCGGTGACAACCCAAAAGGCGTGGATATGGTGGTCGTGCAGGAATGCCGCCGCATGAAAGCGCGGGTTATCGTCGCAGGCATCGCCAATTTCCCCCGTAACTACGGCTGCAAGCATGGCAGTTATGTCAAGGTAGCCCGCGATTTGTATTGCAGCGCAGGCGGTGGGCTGCTTGGTGGCTACACAGCCCGCGACCGCTGGATGGTTGATATGTGCCAGCACGCCATATTCATCTGGAACGGCGACAGTCCAGGAACACTGGCCGGATACGAATATGCGGTGCAGCGCGTCAAAGCAGCGCATCTCATCAACTTCGACCGGAGTCCACAACCTCATGGCTGATACGCACATCATCGCGGTCGATACTTATGGCGCACAGCGGATCACGCATCCGCAGACTGGCAAAACCGTGAGCGCGTACAAGCTGGGCTACACCAGCGCCATCATGCCGGTGCTGCTGGCGCTGTATGGCGAGAACGCGCAGGACGTTTCCCCCAAGCAGGCATCCTACCGTTATCTCCAGATCGACGCAGAAGTAATCGTGCGGCATGGTCACATTCTGCTCACCCTGACAGGGGATGAACTAGCGAAGGCGGTGCAGCTCACCCGTCAACAGCATCGCGCTGCTGTGTATCTATGGCGCGACAAGACGTGGTGGACGCTGCCCGACAGTACACACGCCGACTACACCCAACCCGGCTATCGCGTCGGTCCGAATTTCGATCCGACGGGGTTTCGTCCGCCGTCGCCATTGACGGGCGAGCGGGAGAGTGCAGTGACGGGCATCACCGCTGAACGGAGCCAACGTGAGGAAGGCGGCAAGGTCTGGTGGTGGCTGCACGGCGACACCTACCCGCACCGCGACCTACTCAAGTGGCACGGCGCACGCTGGAGTGGCAAACGTAAGGCGTGGTACTACATCGTTGCGCCGTAAGGCGACACACAGGATTGTGCGAGACGCATCGCAGGTTGAAGAAATAACCTGTGAGGTCATCCGACTTACCTGAAAGGGAAACCGGACAGCGGA
>JAUQWZ010000031.1 GCA_030834905.1 Aggregatilineales bacterium
GTTGGATAGGCGGGCGGTGAAGGGGCAGCAATGTCTAGAGCCAACCCGTACTAAAGGTCGAGGGTTTTGCCTGGTGCGGCGGGGAAGCGGGGACTTTGAGAAGTCGCAGCGAACACGTCCCAAACATGCTGTTGCAAGCAAAAGCTGTTATTCATGACATCACGAAACCAAACCAGCCCGGTTTGCCTGGCAGGCAGCCGAGGGGGGGAGCGCGGCAGGACGGTGTGGGTGACAAAAGCGATGAGGGTCTACCCGGTCCCATCTCGAACCCGGTCGTCAAGCTCATCAGCGCGGAGGGTACTGCACGGGTGACTGTGTGGGAGCGTACGCCGTCGCCGACACCGTCCTGCCGCGCTCCCCCTCCCCGGATTGTCTGTTCCGGCGAACCGGACTGGAATGGGTCAGTGGTTAAGTAGCTGTTTCACTACCACAATTCAATAGGTCACAACGTCACCAACGAACGAGCGCCGGGTAAAACCGCGCTCGTTTTTGTTTTCCCTGCCCTGCCCTGCAAACGTGGTCATTCAGTCGCTGCTGCTGTCACGACGCGACTTCGGGCGAATATCTTCAGGTTCACTACGCCAATGCCTGACAGGATGAGCGCCGCGCCGAGCAGCAAACGCCAATCCAGCACCTCATTCAGAATCACCGCGCCCAACACCAGCGCCACCGCTGGCGTTACATAGGTCACCATGCTGGAGCGCGCCGCGCCAAGCTCTCGAATAATCCAGTAGTAGAGCGTGTACGCCACAAATGTGTTCAGCGCGCCGAGCAGCACCAGCGCGTTCAGCGCGTCGGCGCTGATCTCGCTCAGCGGTTTTGGCGCAATGCCGCCAACCGCGGGCGCGATGAACATCAGCAGCCCCGAAATGATCGCCGCGAACAGCATCGAGCCAGCCGACATCGTCAGCGGATCAAACCGGGTGCCCATCGTTTTGCGGCTGTAGACGCCAAACACGCCGTAGAACAGCGCCGCCCCGACGATGGCAATCTGCCCTGCCAGATTGCCGGTGATAATCTGCCCATCCACCCAACTGCGGCTCGCCAGCACGACCACGCCCAGAAAGCCCAGCGCCAGCCCGGCAATCTTCTGCGGCGAAATGCGCTCATCGGAAAAAGTAAAGTGCGCGATGACCAGCGTGAATAAGGCAGCGGTCGCATTCAGCACGCTGGCAAGTCCGCTTTCAACCTGCGTCTCGCCCCACGATATCAGCGCGAACGGAACTACCGTGTTGCCAATGCCGACGATCAGCAGCGGCAGCAAGCCTGACAGACTCAGCGGAAGGCGTTTGCCGCGCAGCAGCAGGAGGACGTTTAATCCCACCGCCGCGATGCCCGTCCGCATGAAGACCACCTGGAAGGGGCTGACTTCTTCCACCGCGATTCGGATAAACAAAAAAGACGACCCCCAGATGAGACCCAGGAGCCAGAAGGCTGCCCATTTACGCACGTTATTTGCTCCAAATGGCTATGACCTACTTAGGGTAGAACAGCCGCTTGCCTGCGTCAATGGGTAGTGGACTGTGTTGGTTTGATGCTTGTTGGGCGCGTCCGCGCTCAACCTGCCAGAAATGGATTGACCAGCGGCAGCCAGACCGGATAAATATCGGTAAACCGGTTTTGTGTTAGCTGCCTCACCCCGCTGCCATCGGCATTCATCAGGTACAGTTCGGCAGATCGCGAGAATGCAATCAGGCGACTATCCGGTGACCATGCCGGAAATTGTTCAACTTCTTCGGTGAACGTCAGCCGCTGTGGGCTGCTGCCGTCGGCGTTCATCCGGTAGATTTCGAGATTGTCGAAGGTGTGGTGCGACAGGTAAATAACCTGCTGTCCATCCGGCGACCACTCAAACCACAGATCATCAAGTCGATTCTCGGTTAGCCGCTGCTGATCGCTGCCATCAGCCGCCATCGTGTAGATTTCATAATTGCCGTCACGATCTGACCCAAAAAGAATCCGCTGTCCATCTGGTGACCACCGGGGGATGAAGTCATTTGCCCGGTTCTGGGTCAGCTTCCGTTCATCGGTTCCATCGGTGTTGACGACATAAATCTCATTGTCGCCATCTCTGTCGGAAATGTACAGAATTTGCTGCCCATCCGGTGACCACGCATCCGCCGAACGAATCAGACCGTCGTTCGTCAGTTCCCGGAGATCGGTCCCGTACCGGCTGATAGTCTGGCTTGTCGGGCGGTCATTTCGCATCGTGGTATAGGCGATGCGCTGCCCATCAGGCGACCACGCCACATACGGGCTGAAGGCGTCATCCGCCAGCAGCCGCGTCTGACCGGAGCGAATGTCATGAATATACAGGGCAAGGTTTGGCACTTCGACCGGGCTGAGAAGCACCGAAAACGCCAACTGCGATCCGTTGGGCGACCAGGTGATGCAGCATTGGAAAATGTCTCGCCCTACCAACCGGCGGCTGATCAAACGCTCCCTGTCCAGCAGGTAGATCTGGTAATCGCCGTCACGGGTGGAGATAAAGGTTATGGCGCTGTAGCGCCCCAGCGCGTAATCGAGCAGGATCGCGCCTATCGACAGCAGCACACAGACCACCATGACCGCCGCCGCCAGCCGCAGGACGACCAGCGGCAGCCTGAGGGGTGATTCCGCCATTCAATGCGTATCACAGCCGCTAATTGTCATCAGTCCCATTGGCGTTCGTCGCGCACCGCGCGCTGCCCCGGTTCGATGACGCCCGCCTCCACGATTTCCACCGCGTCCACCCGCAGGCGCGACATCGCCTGCACGTAGGACTTGACCGCTTCGCTCACGTCTTCGCCCGCATGTTCCGGCTGGAGTTCGACCCGCACCAGCACGTGATCGCGGTTGTCCGGTCGGGTGATGATGGCTTGCCCGTGTTTGACCTGCGGAATGCGCGACATCGCCGCCAGAAGCTGGTTGGGGTGCAGGAACATGCCGCGCACCTTGATGGCGTCGCCCACCCGCCCGACCAGACGCAGCCGCCGCCCGCGTTCGGCTTCCATCACGTAGACGCCCAGATCGCCGGTGCCGAAGCGGATCAGCGGGTACGACTTGTTGAAGGTCGTCACCACCACTTCGCCCGGCGTGCCCTCTTCTACCGGCTGCCCGGTGTCCTTATCCACCAATTCCAGATGAATGTTTTCCAGAACGACAAAGCCGTCCTCACCCGGCGGCGTATAGGCGAGGAAGCCGAGGTCAGCCGTCCCATAGGCGGACGAGGTCGCCATGCCGTATTCGCCTTCAAAACGGGCGCGCTGCGACGGCGTGTACGGTTCGGCTGAGAAAATCGCCTTCTTGATCGTCACCGCCGACTGGGGAATGCCCATCTCCGCCGCTTTGTCGAGAATCACGGCGAGGAAGCTGGGCGTGCCGACGTAGCCCGTTGCTCCGAGCGCCATCATCATCATGATCTGGAGTTCGGTGTTACCCGGTCCGCTGGGAATGACCGTCGCGCCAGCAGCGCGTATCGCTTCGTCCACCAGCAGCCCGGCGGGCGTGAGATGGTACATGAACGTATTCAGCACCCGGTCGCCAGCGCCAAAGCCAACGGCGCGAAACGGAGCGAGGCTTGCCACCGGATCGTCGCCCGGCGGCTGCGGGTCATAGATGGGTCCCGGAGAGATGTAGATACGCGGCAGCGATGCCGGGTCAACCGTCAGCAAGCCGCCAAAGGGAGGATTCGCCTGCTGAAACTCCACCAGCCGATCTTTGGGCGTAACCGGAATCTTCGCCAGATCGGCGGCATTCTGCACGTTCGCCGGAGACACGCCCGCGTCGTCCATGATGCGGCGAAACGTGGGCGCGTGTTCGTAGGCGTAGGCTACCAGTTCGCGGATACGGGTATCGAGGCTCATGGGCGATCCTGTCTGTTTGCCGAAAAGAAGTTCAGTGATGCGGTTGAAATTATGACTCAGCCCGCCTGCCGGGCGTCATAGGCTTCCTGCGCGACTGCTTGCAGCAGCGTATGGAACGGCTCATCGTGAGCAACGCCCCAGCTTGCCATCAGGATCAGACACTGGTTGACGTTGGTATCGAACTCTACCAGCGCGCTCCAGTTGACGCCGTTGGCGGCAAGATCGTTGAACCGAGTGAGCTGCGGAGCCGACAGCGCGTTGGCGTCCGCCATCAGGTTAGGACGTTTGGCGTAGGCAAGCTGCTCTTTCATGCGGTTCTTCTGAGAATCGTGCAGCCCCGGAATGCCATCAATCAGCGCCAGCAGTTGGTCGAGTTGGTTTACACGATGGTCGCTCAACGTCTTAATCTGGTCGTCCGACAAACCGGCATTAAACGCCCACATCATGTTGGTATTGCTGTAGCTCTCTGAAATAGAAACGTGGGTCAGCTCGTGCGCCAGCGAGCCGAGCCGTTCGCCAGTTCCCATCATACGGTTGGTGGTGTTCATCACAAAATATTTCGGGTCGGTCGGTCCCTTGTTGGTTAAGCCCGCGCCGGACGGACCCGCGCCGAGATCGATCTGCGGCAGGTTGGCGAGCACCTCAGTCAGCACGTCGCGCGTAATCTGCGGCAGCCCATTATTGGTGGACATCGCCGTCAGACGGTTGATGTCGTCCTGTATGAAATCCTGTTTATCCTGCGCCGAAAGCCCGGCGACGCAGATGCTCAGTTCCCGCCCTACGTCCAGATTCAGGGCGTTTACATCCACCGTTCCATTGAGTACCAGCGGCACCAGTTGATCCTGAAACAGCACCATCTGTCTGGCTTTTGCCAGGCTGTTCGCTGCCGCGAAGATCGGGACTGACTGCTGCACCCAGGGGCGCTCGGCGTTGGCTTGCGCCAGCAGCGTGCCGACGCCGCCCTTGCGCTTGGCTTGTTTGTTCCCCAGCGCCATATACGTGGTACATTCGGTAATCACCGCGTCGAGGGCGGTCAGTTTTGGCGCGCCCTGGCTGTAATCAATGGCGTGAAAGGCTGCCAGCGCCGTGTCGATGGCGTCAACCTTATTGCGCCCCTTGGAAAACAGACCCTTTAATCCCGAATCGGTGCTGAGGACGGTGGATGCTTTGAAGGCATCGGCTGACATAAGCCGCTGGATGCTGCCGTCGTTCACCATGCGTAGTGTCGCCTGATTGCCGATATTCCGCTGTAGTTCCGCAAGCGGTGGCAGCGTGTGTCTGTCCAGGCTGTCACCGGCATGATGTTCCGTTTTCGCTTGAGTCTGGCTTGATTCCTGCTGGCGTCGAGTGGCGCGCTTTGGCGCTGTTCTGTTTTGATTGGGCATGGATGACTCCGGTTGGCTGCGTAGGCACTATTGTGTTTGTCGTCGCCGCGCTGTGAATAGGGTTACCCCAACCAGCGCTTGCGCCGTTTATAGTGCTTGACTTCCTTGTAGCTTTTTCGTTCGCCCAATGAGTTTAACCCCAGATAGAACTCTTTGATGTCCTCGTTTTCTAACAACTGCTCCGCCGGTCCGTCAAGCACGATACGCCCGTTTTCCATCACATAGCCGTAATTCACCAGCGACAGCGCCGCGCGGGCATTCTGTTCCACGAGCAGCACCGACAGCTTTTCGGCTCGATTGATCTCACCGACGATGCGGAAAATCTCCTGCACCAGCATCGGCGCAAGTCCCAGCGACGGCTCATCCAGCATCAGCAGGCGCGGGTGCGCCATCAGCGCCCGTCCGATGACCATCATCTGCTGCTCGCCGCCGGAAAGATAGCCGCTGACCCGGCTGCGCAGATCGCGCACGCGCGGAAAATAGTGATACACCTTCTCCAAATCCTGCTTGACGTAGCGCCCGCCCTGATAGGCTTGCGCGCCCACGCGCAGGTTCTCCTCGACAGTCAGGTGCTGGAACAGCGGGCGTCCTTCGATGACCTGAACGATGCCCTTGCGCACGATCTCCTCGGTGTTCTGGTGGTCAACGCGCTCGTCGTTCCAGGTAATCGTCCCGCGCGTGACTTCGCCCATTTCGGACGACAGCAAGCCGCTGATCGCTTTCAGGGTGGTGCTTTTGCCCGCCCCGTTCGCGCCCAGCAGCGCCACCACCTGCCCCGCCCGCACCTGAAACGAGACGCCGCGCAGCACCAGGATGACGCTGTTGTAAATGACTTCGATATTATTGACAGAAAGCATTTGTACCAGCTTTCAGCATCTTGCCAAATGAAGTAGGGACACGACATTGTCGTGTCCGAAATTCTCAAACTACCTCACCCCTCAATGTCGAACGACGTGAGACAGGGGTGAGGCAGCGTGAGCTAGAGATCGATACCGCTAACTTCCTGCCGGAACGTCCGCGCCGCCGGGGCGCAGATCGGGGGCGGGTTCAAATTCGGTCAGCGGGACAAGAATCGGAATGTACGCTGTCGTGCCGTCCGCCAGCGGAACGGTCATCGCATCCTCGCCAGAGGTGGCGGGACCGGTTCCATCGGCATTGAGGAACAGCATCCGCGCGATCCGGTTGCCCGGCAGGGCGCGCGTTTCGCCGCCGTTATAGTCGAAGCTGTACAGACCCAGCGGTGAATAGGACAGATTCTCAATGACGCCCTTCATCACCGCGCCGTCCACAGCGTCGAGCGAACCGACTTCATTCACTGCCACCGCGTACAGTTCAACATAGGTATCCACCAAGCCCCAGCCGAGCAGGTAGGCGATATTCTGCATCGACAGCGCCCGTTCGTTGGCTGCCGCCTGTTCGCGGATCAAGCCAATACCGGGCTGATCGGTTTCCGTCCACCAGTAGAAGGGCAGCGAACCCACCAGTCCATTGACCGCTGGCAGCCCGTCAGAGCCGAGGCTGCTGCGCCCCAGCAAGCCAACCGACGTATCGAGCGCCCAGTTTACGCCCGCGACCTGTACGTCATCATCCAAGCCGAGCAGCGCCACCGTAGCGGCAACCAGCGCCGGACCGCTGGCAAGCGAGTTGGTATAGAGGATGTTCGCGCCCGCATCGACCAGATTCTGCACGTTGGTGGTGATGTCGGTTGCCGTCGGCGGGAAGTATTCGGGCGTTTCCAGCACTGTCACGCCCTGCGCCGCGCAGTAGCTCACCGTCTCATCGGTGTAGGCGGCTTCGCCAAACGCGCCGGGCCAGCTAATGTAGCCGACGACCGGATCGGGGAACTGGTCGGCATTCGCGCCGACGTAGCGGCAGAACGAGCCAATCTGATCGGAGTACAGCGGATTGCTGGCATAAATCCAGCCCGGCGTCGCGCCGTCTTCGCCGTAGAGTCCCGCCACCGAACCGGCAGAGATCAGCCCCGGAATTTCATCTTCTGCCATCTGGCTGCTCAGCAGTTCCGCGTCGCCCGAAGCGTAGAGCACGATCAAATCCGGCTCGTCTTCAAGCGTCGAGTAGTAGTCATAATGCGCCTGCGTCTGCGCCAGATCGCCGCCGGTGTCGCGGTTGTCCGACGCCAGAGTCGCGCCGCAAACGCCGCCGCGCGCGTTGTAGTAGGCGATAGCGTCCGACAGTCCAGCCAGCAGCGGCTGGGTGATGAAGGCGTAAGACCCGCTGATGTCGCCAAAGTGATAGACCGTCACCGTCTCGCCGGTGAGATCGACTTCGCAGGCGGTATGTTCGATGAAATCCGGCAGCGTTTCATCCTGCGCGAAGGCAGGAACTGCCAGCGCCGCCAGCAGCAATAGAGCTAAAAACACTTTTCGCATGGTTAAACCGTCCTTTTCAACATAAAAATCTGCCATCTGGAATCTGCTGCAACGCACTGATTTCGTCTGTCATCCCTCCTTGCGTTTATGCTGTGTTGTCGTTAGCGGTGAGATACACTGCCGCGGCTATCATAATTTCGGCAGCAGCGATCAGAATAAACTGCCCTAAGCAACCATTCTATAGTATTTACTGCTTTTGCGTTTTCTACTGTTCCTGCTTCTCTAGTGCGAAAACGGACGAATCTTCCAGGCAATCTTGAAGATTTCCCAGCGATGCGCCAGCCCGCGCGGCGCGACGATCAGAAAGACCATCAGCGCCAGCCCAAACAGCAGCGGACTCAGCGCCGCGTACAGATTGACGGTGTTGATGAACGGCAGCACGCGCGGCACGAAATCGCGCACCGGCACGACCAGCGCCGGGATGATGTTCTGCGTCAGCAGGTTGACGAACGCCACGCCGAACAAGGGTCCCAGCGGATAACCCGCGCCGCCGATAACCAGCATCGCCAGCATGGTGATCGAGCTGTCGAGCAGGAAGCTGTCGAGCGTGATGTTGTTGGTATCGAATGCCATCAGGCAGCCAGCGATGCCTGCATATAATGCGCTCAGGAAGAAGGCTTGCAGCTTGTAGGCAAAGACGTTGATTCCGAGCAGTTCAGCCGCCAGGTCGTTATCGCGGATCGATACAAACGCCCGTCCCACCCGGGTGCGGGTGATATTACGCGCCGCCAGGCACAGGAACACCGACAGCGGGATGATGATGTAGTACATCGCACCGGTGCTGGCAAAGCTCAAGCCGAACAGCGTCGGCGCGGGTACGTCCAGCGGGCGCGAGCCGTTGGTCAGCGGCTCCAGCGGATAGCGCAGCAGCCAGGGGATGATGAACTGCGCTGCCAGCGTCGCCATCACCAGATAAAAGCCCTTCACCCGCAGCGACGGCAGCCCGAAGATCAAGCCCACCGCGCCGGTAAACAGCGCCGACAGCGGCAGCGCCAGCCAGAACGACATGCCCAGGTGCCGCGCCATAATCGCGCTGCTGTAAGCGCCGACTGCCATGAACGCCGCATGACCGAGCGAGATCTGCCCGGTATAGCCGACAAGAATGTTCAGCCCCTGCACCGCGATCACAAAGATGGCGATGCGCATGATCGTGCCGATCCACAACTGCGGCAGAATGTTCAGCCCAAACGGACCTTCCAGCGTCAGCAGCGGAATCAGCAGCAGCAGGACGAACAGCCCGTTCGCCAGCAGGCGGTCAAAGCGCGTGCGGTTGAGGGCGATATCCTGGGCGTAACTGGTGTCAAAGACCCCGGAGGGGCGTATGTTGGCGGACATAAGAACTCCAAAGAATGAATTATTGTACTTTTGTCTGCCGGAGGCTAATGTAAATGAGCCAATGAACACGGCAATTGTCGTAGGGACACCACATTGTGGTGTCCGCCTCAGGTTTTTACGGACACGACATTGTCGTGTCCCTACCGGAATATCTCATCATTTCTTGGAATACCAGCCGCCTCCGGCGAATACGGCAGTCGAAAAACCTAGATCCTCTCAATCCGCTTTTGCCCGAACAAGCCGTCAGGACGGATGGCGAGGACGATCATCAGCACCACATACGGCGCTAACTCTGTGCCTGCCTGCGAGCCGGGAAAGAGCAGATTCGCCCATTCCTGCACCAGCCCGATCACCAAGCCGCCCACCAGCGCCCCGCCAATCGACTCCAGCCCGCCGAGCAGCACCGCCGGAAACGCCCGCAGCGCCAGCAGCGGCATATTGAGCGACAGGCTGGTCGCGCCGCCTTGCAGCACGCCCGCCACCGCCGCCAGCAGCGCCGCAATCGCCCAGGCAACCGCCAGAATCGTGCGCACGCGCAAGCCGACTGACTGCGCCAGCTTCTGGTTTTCCGCTGTCGCCCGCATGGATAAGCCCGCGCTGGTGTAGCGGAAGAAGGCGACGAAGCCGCCAAATGCCAGCAGCGCCAGGATGAAAGCGATCAGCAGTTCGGTGCGGATAATGATCGTGCCCGCCAGCGTTTCGCCGCCGTCAATGCGAATCGGCGACGGAATGCCTAACTGCGCCACGCCCGTGAACACCTGCAGCGGGATTTCGACGCTGCCCCAGATCAACTGGGTGATGCCATGCAGCAGTTCCGAGAGCGCCAGCGTCATCAGCACCATCGCGAACAGCGGCTGCCCGATCAGCGGGCGAATGGTGAAGCGCTCGACCACCAGCCCGGTCAGCACGCCGCCCAACGCCGCGCCCAGCAGCGCCTGGACAAACTGCAAGTTCGCGCCGGTGATCAGCAGCGCCCCCGAGAAGACAGCGGTGCCGATGACCAGAATGGCGAGGCTGCGCGGCTGCATCAACTGTCGCCAGCCGTTGGTCGTGATGACCATGATCATCGTCAGCAGCGACAGCGCCACCGCCGCTGCTGGCGACACCGTTCCGGCGGCGGACGAGGTGAAAAAGCTGTAAAAGATCAGACCGCCGAGCAGCATCATCCAGCCGTGAGCGAAGTTGAACACGCCTGACGCCTTGTTGATGACGACGATGCCGAGCGCGATCAGCGCGTAGATGCCGCCGACCAGCAGCCCGGTGATGGTGCTTTGCACCAGCCGGTATGGGCGCTGCCCGCCGATCAGCGGCAGCAGCCATATCAGCGCCAGCACCACCGCGACGACATACAAGCCGGTGGTGATACTGCGGCGGTTGTTATTGAATGTGCGGGTAATAGTTGCCAAAGGAAAAAACCCCTCGCAATAAATGGTCTAATTTCTTTTGTAGGGACACGATATCATCGTGTCCGTTCTCTAGCGTCTTTTTCGGACACGACATTGTCGTGTCCCTACCTGGTGTCCTTCGTGTCTTGGTGGTTCAAACATCCGTGCGTGTTCTGGTTACTATACCCGACACACCCGCACCGCCGTTTCCACCGTACCGGTGCGTCCGTCGCGGTATTTCACCTCGGCGCTGACCGTCACTTCGTCCAGATCGCCGTACATCGCGTCCAGCATCATGCCGTATTTCTGTTCCAGCGTGCGGCGGCGCAGCTTGCGCGTGCGCGTCAGTTCGGCTTCGTCGGCGTCGAATGCTTTGTGCAGGATGACGAACTTCTGGATGCGCGCGGGCGGCGGCAGGGTGGCGTTCACGCGCTCGGCTTCCTTCTTGATCAGGTCATAGACTTCCTGCTTCTGCGACAGATCGACAAACGTCGTGAACGAGATGCGGTTTTTCTCCGCCCAGCGCGCCACGTTCTCGAAGTCGATATTGATGATGGCGGTCACGTAGTGCATGTCAAAGCCGCCGACCGTCATCACGTCCTGAATGTAGGGGCTGAACTTGAGCCGTCCCTCGATATACTGCGGGCTGAACTTCTCGCCGTTCGCCAGCTCGATCATGTCGCTGACGCGGTCAAGGTAGATCAGATGTCCGTCTTCATCCACGTAGCCAGCGTCGCCGGTGTGGAACCAGCCGTCCTCGTCCAGCGCGGCTCTGGTCTTTTCCTCGTCCTTGTAGTAGCCGACAAACACCGCCTTGCTGCGAATCCAGACCTCGCTGTCCGGGCGCACCTGAATTTCCACGCCCGGCGGCGGCGCGCCAACCGTCGCCAGCTTGATATTGCCGTCATAGTGCAGCGTGTGCGTCTGACATTCGGTGCTGCCGTACAGGTTCTTCAACTGCACGCCCACCGCCCGGAAGAAGCGCACCTGATCGGGTGTCAGCGTAGCGCCGCTGGTGAAGGCGTTGCGCATGTTGCTCATGCCCACTTTGTCGCGCAGCGGCTGGAACACCGCCACCTGTCCGAGCGCGTGCAGCAGCCGGATATGGATCGGGATCGACTGGCGCGCATCCTCCAGGTCTGCCGCTTTGTAGGCAACCGGCAGGAACAGCCGGTACAGCGCCCGGTTGAGCCACGAGCTGTCGTTGATGCGCATCTGCATCGAACTGGCGAGGCTTTCCCAGATGCGGCTGGGGAACAGCAGCGCGCTCGGCGCGACCTCGCGCAAATCGGGCTGGACCGTCTCCGGGCTTTCGGGAAAATTGACCGCGCAGCCGGTGACCAGATGACCGGTTACGCCGAGACTTTGCTCGGTAATCCACGCCAGCGGACTGAACGAAACGTAGTTGTCGTGCGGGTAAGTCGGCGCAAGCTGGTTGACGCAGCGGTTGCCATAGAGCAGGTTGCTGTGCGTGAGCATCGCGCCTTTGGGCAGACTGGTGGTGCCGGATGTATAGCTGAGGATGGCGAGATCGTCGCTGCTTCCCTGGGCGATCAGGCGCTCAAATTCGCCGGGATGATCGGCGGCGTACTCGCGCCCCAGCGCTTCCACCGCCTCGAAGCTCAACAGCGCCGGATCGTCGTAGTCCCACAGCCCTTTGTCTTCCCAGTAGATGATTTTGCGCAGCGCCGGGTTTTTCTCGCGCAGCACCAGCGCCTTATCCACCTGTTCCTGATCGTGCGCCATCAGAAAGACGGAATCGGAGTTTTCGACCACGTAGCCCAGTTCCAGCATGTTGGCGTCGGTGAAGATGGCGGTAGTGACGCCGCCAGCGCTCCAGATAGCGACCTCTGCCCAGTAGAATTCAGGGTCGTTCTCGCCGATAATGGCGACCTTATCCCCGCGCTCTAAGCCTAAGCTGACCATCCCCAGGCAGAAATCGTGGACGTGCTGGTAGACCTCTTTCCAGGTGTATTCCTGCCAGATGCCGTAGCGCTTCTTGCGCATCGCCACGCGCTCGCTCAGTTCCGCCACCCGCAGCAAAAAATGCTTCGGCAGCGTGTCGGCGTTTGGGTCCAGCGGTCCGATTGTAATGTTTTCTTTGGAGCGCAGAATTGTTACGTCAGAAATACTTTTTTCCTGTACTGCCATAATCAATAACTCCCTGGCTGTCTCCTCACTGCTGGCAGCTTGTTAGAGCAGCTTGATGAACTCCTCGACGGTCAGGTCGGCGTCTTTCAGGATTTGGCGCAGCGTGCCAGGTTTCAACTCGCGGTGATTGGACACCGACACACGCGCATAAGGATTCTCGCGCCGAAGCTGAACATGGCTGCCTTCCTGCCAAAGAACCTGAAATCCAGCCCGCTGAAGTGCCTTGACTGTCTCTCGTCCTGACACCTGTGGCGGTTTGGGCATTCACACAGCCACTTCGGTAATCAGAACGCGCGGCTCGTCTTCCGGTGGTATGGGCAAGCCATCAATCTCCAGCCCCTTGATGTAACCCCTGATAGCGTCCTGGATGTTGGCAATCGCCTCTTCGTAGGTATCGCCTTCGCTGATGCAGCCAGGGAGAGACGGAACCGTAACCGTATAACCACCGGCTTCCAGGTCGGGTGTCAGAATGACTTGACGCATAGGCAACCTCTTGTTTGACTGCGCGTATTGTAGCACTGGTATCGTTTTCACCGGAACAGACCTTTAGGGCAGCAAGATTGCCTGCTTAACTGCATCAGCCCTGAATCATCCTGGTCACACCTCTTGCCCCAGATACGCCTTGACCACGCGCTCGTCGTGCTTGATCTCGTCGGGCGTGCCCTCGGCGATCTTCTGCCCGAAATCGAGCGCCACCACCCGGTGCGAGATGTCCATCACCAAGCCCATGTCGTGCTCGATCAGCAGGATCGTCATGCCCTGGCGTTCGTGGATATCGAGGATGAAGCGCGCCATATCTTCCTTCTCCTCCACGTTCATACCAGCCATCGGTTCGTCCAGCAGCAGCAGCGTCGGCTCCAGCGCCAGCGCCCGCCCCAGCTCGACCCGCTTGCGCAAGCCGTAGGACAGGTTGCCGACGATGGTCTTGCGGATGCTTTCCATCTCCAGAAAGTCGATGATCTCCTCGACCACGCGGCGATGCCGCACTTCTTCGGCGCGCGCCGGACCCCAGAACAGCGCCCCGGTGAGCAGGTTGGCTTTCATATGGATATGACGCGCCGCCATCAGATTGTCGAGCGCCGTCATGTTGGTGTAGAGCGCGATGTTCTGGAAAGTGCGCGAGATGCCCAACTGCGCCCGTTTGTACGGCGGCAGGTGAGAAATATCCTGTCCTTCAAAGCAGATCGCGCCCTGCTGCGGGCGGTAGAAGCCGTTGATGCTGTTGATGAGGCTGGTTTTTCCCGCGCCGTTAGGACCGATGACGGCGAGAATCTCGCCCCGGTGAACCTTGAAGTGAATATCCTGAAGCGCGCGAATACCACCAAAACTGAGGGAAATTGTATCAATATGGAGCTTAACTGAGTCTTTTTCCATGCACAGCCCGGTTCAAAAGAAATCAATTTAATCGTCGTTAAGTTATATTCTTCACATTGTAGCCTGAGTTTGGAGTGAGATGCAAGTAGGGCGCGCGAGCGGATGGACAATATTAGCGGACGCGCTGCAACGCTCCATCGTGACCTTGCGTATAATTGAGTAAGATCGCGCGCACCAGGAGGAAGCCATGAAACGAGATGACATTCGCCCGCCACGCCCCTTGTGGCGCTGGCGCGTCATGCTGCTGCTGCTGATCCTGCACATCGTCATTTTTGGCGTGGTCTGGATTGGCGCGTTTTCACGCGCCAGTAATTTGGAATATCTTGTGCAGATGGCAGACGTGATTACGAATTATGCTGCGATCCATGAAAACCAGATTTTGCTTGCCCTTTTCTGGACGCCTGCTCTCCTCATTCACATTGGTGCTCACCTCTACCTTGCCGGGCGTTCAGACGTGGGTTCGGGCGAACGCGAGGCATACCGTGAAGGCTTCCGCGACGGGGCGCGCTATTCCGCTGCCGACGACGCATACGAAGCTCGCCCGCGCCGCCACCTCGAAATTGATGAAGACGGTGAACTGGTGGAATGGCAGATGGAAGGCAAGCGCAAGCGGGAATAAGCGCGGAACAGCTATTCTTCTACCGCAATGGGCAGCGTGAATGATATGGTCGTGCCTGGCGCGGCGTTCTCCTGAATCCAGATGCGCCCGCCGTGTGCCTCGATCAGCCCCTTCGAGATCGCCAGCCCCAAGCCCGCGCCCTTCTGCGACGGGCGGCGGTGAATCTGCCGGAACGCCTCAAAGACGCTGGCGTGGTCTTCAGGCGGAATCCCTTCGCCTTCATCAATCACGTCGATCTGAACGAAGTCATCGGTCACCTGCGCGGCAACCGCAATCGGGCTGTCGGCGGGCGCGTATTTGGCGGCATTATCGACCAGATTGGTCAGCACCTGCGCCAGCCGCTGCTCGTCAACTTTCACCGGCGGCAGATCAAGCGGAATGTTCAGCGACAGCCGGTGTTCGTTGGCGAGGGTCTTCAGTTCGGGTTCGACTTTCTCGACAATCTGGCTCAAATGGTCGGCTTTAGGGGCAATCCACAGGACGCCCGCCTGCAGGCGCGAAATATCCAGCAGTTGATCGATCAGTGCCGTCAGGCGATCCGACTCCTGGTTGATGATCTCGATATACTGTTCCTGGCTTGCCGTGTCCCACTCGATATCGGGTGCCAGCAGCGTGGTCGCGAAGCCTTTGATGGACGCCAGCGGCGTGCGCAGTTCGTGCGAAATCATCGCCATGAACTGGAGCTTGAGTTCGTTGGCTTCTTCCGCCTCGGCGCGGGCAGTCTGTTCTCGCCGCAGCAGGTCGGCGCGTTCCCGTTCGACCTGCTGGCGTTCGGTGATATCGCGGAACACCAGCACCGCGCCGATGATCCTGCCGTCAAGATCGCGGATCGGCGCGCCGCTGGCGTCAATCGGGTGTGCCGTCCCATTACGGGGCATCAGCAGGATGTGGTTGGTTTGCTCAACCAGAACGCCCTCGCTCAGTACCTGCGCCACCGGGCTGGGCGCGGGGTCGTGGGTTTGCTCGTCAACGATTGAAAACACGACGGCGATGTCGCGCCCAAAGGCGCGTTCCTTTCGCCAGCCAGTCAGGGCTTCCGCCGTGGGGTTTATGAAGGTTACCCGCCCATCCATATCGGTGGCAATGACCGCGTCGCCAATGCTCGCCAGCGTCACCTCGAAGCGGTTGCGCTCCTGCTGTATTCTGCGTTCGACTGTCTTGAAGGGGGTGATATCCTGAATGAGGTTGATCGCCATGATGATTTTGCCGCTGTCGTCGAAGATCGGGCGTGCTTTGACATTCGACCAGCGATCTTCACCGGTGGCTTTATTGCGAAAACGGATGACTGTTTCCGGCACGCGCATCCCGGTCAGCGCCAGCCGACCCGGCAGACTGTTGATGGGGAACGGCTCGCCATACTCATCAAGCAGTTCAAAACGCTCCAGCACCTCGCCATCCGGGGCTTGGATCAGTCTGTCTACCGAGGCGTATCCCGAAGCTTTGGCGGCGGCATAGTTGGCGTAAATCAGCTTCCCAGACGCATCCTGCAGGGTGATTCCGTCAGCCACGTTTTGCAGGATCAGGTCGAACTGCTGCCGTTTCTCGGTGACGTCTGTTTCCGGCGTCTTGCGAACCCGCAGCAGCAAACTGAGGCTGATCGAAATCAGCATGAACAGCGCCATGTGAATCAGGCTGAGTTGTGTGAGGCGCAGCGACTGCACCACCGGCAGGAAAAAATAATCCAGCAGCAGGGCTGACAGGAGCGTTGCCAGCAGCCCCGCGTGAAGATCGCCGACCCAAACGCTGAAGACCACCGCCGCCACAAAAAACAGGTCTGGCTGACCGTTAAAGACCGGCACGAACAGCTGCGCCAGCACGAACGCGACCAGCGTGCTGACGACGGCAGTGCCATAGCGCCACAGCCCGGCTTGTAATCGGCGTGAGTTTCGTATTCGGGAAGGCAGTTTTCTTGACAACAGAAGATAGCCTCTGGATGAATTTATTCTCGCCGAAGAAGCTGCATATATTATGTTCGTTATTTTACCACAAACCACAAGCGTAATGAAAACGATTTCACCGCGCAAACGCCCGATGCGCTGCTAACGGCAACGCGCAGGCGAACGCTGTCTGCTGCTACCAGCGATCCCAGGTTTCTTCCTCGGCAGCCTGTTCCTGGTCGCGCGGATAATGCCGCGTGTGAGTTGCTTTGCCCAGGAAATGATGATCGCTCTCTTCGTAGGCGATATTGCGGCTGAGAACGCGGCGCTGTGGCGATGCCACGATCACCACGTCGGACTCAATCATGCGTCCGGGGAACATGACCATGCCCGAACCGATGCGGCAGTTATGACCGACGGCGCTGCCCAGCACCACCTGACCAACCTCTTCCAGGTCACCGTTGATGTTGGCGGCGCGGATCGGTTTCTGCTCGACCAGATTAAAATCGGTGAAGGTGTTGCCCGCGCCGATAAAGCTGTTGCGCCCGATGACGCACATTTGCAGGCAGGTATTCTGCGCGATGATGGTATTCTCCATCACCTGCGTCAGGTAAAGCGCGGCGCGGAAGGGCAGGAAGCAGCCATCGGCAACGCTGCTCATCATCAGGGTGCAGCCATCGTCAATCGTCACGTTATCGCCGATGGTGCAGTTGTCCAGAAATACGTCCGGTCCGATAGTGCAGTTGTCGCCAATCGAAGCCGGACCGGTGATCACGGCGGTGGGGTGAATGGAGGTTCGCTTGCCGACCTTGACGACTGACGATGAACTGAGAAGCTGGCGCTGTTCCATGACCGCCCGCCACAGCAGGCGCAGGCTGAACAGATTGTGAGTCTGCACGTAGCGGTCAAAGCGGCTGCCGCGCCCAAAAAGCCCGTAAATGGCGCTGGCAAAATAAACGTGTACCCAGCTTTCAATCGAGGCGACGGCGCGCAGCGTGCCGTAGTGCGTCAGTTTGCCCTGTTCCATCGACATGAAATCGGGGACGCTGTAGAAGCCCATTTCTTCGGCGTCGCTCGGCACGACGATGGGTTGAATGCCGTCGGTGTAGCCGTTGGGGAAGTACCACAGGTCAACCAGATAGATCGGGCTGCCGTCGGAGGCTTCACTGCGCTCGAAGTTGGTCGCCAGCGGCAGCGTGTAGGTGCGGAAGGCGGGGTCATCTGCCGGGAAGGCAGCGCGGCAGGCAAGCCCGGTTTTGCGCGCCGCTTTCATAAAATATGCCAGAAATTCTTCGTCAAACCACAGGTTATCACTGTAGACGATGGCGGGTCCCCGCACCGTCTCGATCAGATCGCGCCGCGTGTGTGGGAAGGTGTTGCCCAGAGTCAGTGTCTGCTTGAAGTAGCGCGCGAATAATTCCTCATGATGGATCTTCAGTGGGCGCGTGCCAATCGTCAGCAGGCTGGCGGGCTGGTTAAACGGCAGGACATGGCGGTTATCTTCGATGACGTAACGCTGCATAAACAAACACGCCTTCCACTGAGCACAGGGCGATGCTGCCTGATCTTAACACAAACCTTGCGAAAGCCGCGTGAATATTGAGTTGACTCTGCGCAATGCGCCGAAGTCCCGTCAAATCACGTATCCAATGCGCGGTGAAATGGAAGCGGTCGTCGGTGATGATGGTGAACTAGAAGATTGGGCGGAACACGAATTGAAAGCCAAACGGCTTTCTCAGGCGGACAGCTAATCGTTCTTGAGGAATTCGAGGATGGTTCGGTGGAAGCGTTCCGGCTCGTCCATCATCGGAAAATGCCCGGACTCTTCGAACCACGCGACTTCACTGTAGGGCAAATACTGCTTGAGTACGTCATGCTGGTTCGGGTCAACGATCCGGTCATTCTTGCCGTAGATTCCCAGCACCGGAACTTTGATCTCATGCAGGCGCGGTCGCAGGTCGGTCTGGCGCAGGGTGGTGATGCTCTCGACAAACGGCGCGATTGCCAGCTTGGCGACGTCGGCGGTCAGCATGTTGCCGAGCGCCTTGCCGTCCTTCGCCAGAAAATGGGAATAGACGCGCAGGAAGGGGATGAATCCCGCCTGAAACACCGAATACAGCGCTGGCGTGCTTTGTCCCAGACCGATCCAGGTGCGGTAGGCGGCGGCTTTAAGCAGTGGGCTGAGGGATGATCCGACGATTGGCGAGCCGACGACGGCGATCTTGACGACTTTATCCGGGTAGCGGATCGCCGTGTTCAGCGAGACGGTGCCGCCCATCGAATGCCCGACCAGCGGCGCTTTGGCGATCCCCATGCGATCCATGAACTGATCGACCATGAAGACGAAATTCTTAACCGAAAATTCTTCCGCCTGATTGCCCGACTCGCCAAAGCCGAGGAAATCGAGCGCGTACAGGCGGTAATCCTGACTGAGCAGCTCAAGCGTGGGTCGCCAGATTGCCCAGGAGTTCAGCCAGCCATGCAATAAAAGAACAGGGCGACCACGTCCGAAAGCTTCATAATGGACAATGCCCTGTTCGGTCACTAGTGTTGCCACGATGTTCCATCCCGATAGTCGGCTTAGCTTTCCATCTCCTCAAGAATCGAGTACAGCAGTTCCAGGAGAACGGTTTTGACACTCTCTTTGTCGTTCGCCACACACGGCAGCAGCTTGATGCCTTCTTCAATTCGCAGGGCGATGCGCAGGTCGTCGGTGTTCCAGGCGTCTTCCATATCCTGCTTGTTCGCCGCCACGACGTAGGGCGTCGGCGCGTAAGCCCGGAATGTCTCCAGAATGCTCTTGGCTTCGCGGAACGTCTCCGGCTTGGTGCTGTCCACCATCACCACGAAACCGAGCATCCCTTCGGCGAGGATTTCCCACATGAAATCGAAGCGGCGCTGTCCGGGTGTGCCAAACAGGTACAGTACCAGATCATCATCGACGGTGATGCGTCCAAAGTCCATCGCCACCGTCGTAGCATCTTTGACGGCTTTTTCGCCCGGCGTGGTGACCGAGCGTTCAGTTTTCACCACATCGATCTCGCTGATCGAGCTGATGAACTCAGTTTTGCCGGAGCTAAACGGTCCGGTAATCACCATCTTGACTGTTTGCATAATCTATCCGTTCTTCCGCACAAGTCCACTCAAGGACACAGGATTCAAAGCATTAGATCTGACGGATTCTGTCGATGAGTTTACGCACAACCGTTTCAGGTACCTGCGGTGGGCGAATACCCGGTCGTCCTGCGCCCGTCCTCGGCAAAGTATCCGCCATTCCGGGCGGTTTGACGAGTTCCACCAGCCCTGCCTGCTCCAAGCCATAGACAATACGCCGGATTTCGATCTCCGACATATTGTTGGCTTTGGCGATTTGTCGAATCGTGTTCTTGGGATTGACGAACGATACCACGCGCCATTCTTCGACGCTGAGGTGAATCCCCTTGAATTTTTCACGCGGGTTATCTGGAAATTTGAGCGCCATATCGAGATTGGGCAGGTGAGAGTTCAACTGCTCGATCTCTTTGATACGCCGCGCCCCCTCGATGATCACATTCTCAAGATCAATCGGCACCAGAATCCGGTCAGGCGGCGGCAGCGTGTTATCTTCAAATCGGAAGGGACCTTCATTCCACGCCAGCAGGTTATAGACGACTTCCAGCGTGTGCTGCTGAATGCTGGAGACGACGTCGCGCTGGGTGACGTAGTTGGCATTAATCAGCAGCAGCGCCAGCGCTTTATCGCTGGTGTTGCGGGCGCGCTCGCGGATAATCCGCGCCTGATCGTCGGTCAGCTTGCCGGTCTTGTTGAGGACCGAAACCAGGTTGCCATCCTGCCCGCCCAGCGTCGCCGCGATCAACTTCCCGGTCTTGAAGCCGACGCGCGCGCGTTCAGCGCCGGGTATCATTTTCGGCTTTCCCATGGCATCTTTATCATTCGTCTTCACACCTTCAAAGATGCTGAGGGTCCCCGTCTTGCCAGCCAGGTTGATCAAATTGAGCAACTGAGTTGTGCTGAAGTCTCGGAGATTACCTTGCAGCGGCATTAACGCCCCCTCACTTGTCTCGCCCGATGCGCAGACGTATTTCAACAGATGCAGAACAAGCCAGAACGTAGGGACCGCTGCCCCGATGAGTTGGGTTCAAATCAGAGTGTAGTACAGCCAGCGCGAGATTTGTCCGATTATAACGACCGCACAAAATCGAGTCAATCAACCTACGTCTGCAACGATTGTAATACGAACTCGGACTGAGAACAATTGAGCCTGATGAGTATAATGAAGCCTGATCAGGCGAAAGGTACTACGATCTGAATACGAATACGCGCCAGACAGTCGTTACGGCAAAAAACAAGGCGGCGGGGAACGAAGTCCGTTTACCGCTTATGCTGGCGGTTCTGCTGCTGTTTGCCACCAACTGCGTCTTTATTCCGGCTGCCAGCATCGGGCTTCCCGCGCCTGAAACCCCCGCCGCCCCCGAAGCCACGCTGGAACCGTCGCCCACGCCGACGCCGACACCGATCCCCATCCCCGGCATGATCGGACCCGAATTTGCGCCAGACGTGAACCCGCTGACCGGACTGCCGGTGGGCGATCCGACGCTGTTAAGCCGCCGCCCGATTGTGGTGAAGATCTCCAACGCGCCGCCGCTGGTGCGCCCTCAGGCGGGGCTTGGCGCGGCGGACATCGTCTATGAACACTACGCTGAAGGCGGCTTAACCCGCTTCTCCGCCATTTTCCACAGCCAGCTTCCGGCGCGCGTCGGCTCGATTCGCAGCGCCCGGCTGATCGACTATGAGCTAGTACCTATGTACGACGCGCTGCTGGGTTTCTCCGGCGCGAGTGATGGCGTGATCCACCTGCTCGAAACGTCCAATTTCTGGGAGCGCGCCTACGTCGGAATCTGGTACGGCTTGCCTTATTACTGGCGCGACGAGGCGGTTGAAGTCCCGCATAATCTGTTCCTCAACACAGCGGCGCTTTCGGCGCTGGCGACTGAGGAAGGCTTGAACCGGCGTCCTGCGCTTGAGAACAACCTGACGTTCCTCGAAACGGCGCCTGAAGGCAGCGCCGGGTCTGCCAGCCGCATCGACATTCGCTACCGCGCCACGCGGGCGGTCTGGGATTACGATCCATCGATTGGACAGTATCGCCGCAGCACCGACGGCTTAGGGCACTATGACGCCAACACGATGGAGCAGGTGGCGGTGGATAACGTCATCATCGTCTATGCCAGCCATCAACTGAGCAGCATCGTCGAAAGTGAATGGCAGGGCAGCGTGACCTATGGCATCGATATTCAGCTCTGGTTCGAAGGTGACGCCATCCTGTTCCGCGACGGGCAGCAGTACAGCGGTCGCTGGACGCGCCCCGCCCGTGGACAGGCGCTGTCGCTGCGCACAAACGATGGTCAGTACCTGCCGCTGAAGCCGGGCAGAACCTGGATTCAGCTTTTCCCACTGCCCGAACAGCAGGATCTTGCAGAGGAAAGCGTCACCATCAGCCAGCGGTGAGCTAAACCAACATGGGGTTTGTCTGCTGCTGCGCTTCGGCTTGCTTCAGGACGATGGCGGCGTTGTGGTCATGGTCAATCGCCAAGCCGCAATCACACGCCAACGTTCTGTCTCGCAAGGCGAGATTGTGCTTTTGTCCACAACCCGAACAGGTTTTCGTCGTGGGCAGGAAGCGGTCAATTTTGACAACCCGCTTACCGCGCTTGAACGCGACCTATTCGAACGACAAAACAGGGGTAGAGGAATCAAAAACGCCCCTGAAGTGTCAGGGGCGTTGTCTTTAAGTCAATCAGTGAAGTCAGATGGCGTCTGCTGCGCCGGATGTAGGAACTGGTGCCTCAACCGTGGTGGTGGTTCGCGCCGTCCAGGGAGTGCCCAGGCGGGGGAGCAGGAAGTAATCCAGACCGTAGTAACCAGCGACCTTCCAAGCCAGCACCAGCATCACGGCGGCGACCAGATACAGACCGTTGCTGCTTGCCGTTCCTGCCATGATAAAGTTGAAGTTCATAAAAGCGGCGAAGAAAGCGGCGATACCGACGAATGCGCCCACAACCAGGGCGACACCGACCATTGTTTCACCAAAAGCAACCAGCTTGGCAAACCAGACATACGAGCCGCTGTCGAGCATTCCCTGAATGAAGCTGTGATACCAGTCAAACTTGATCATCGAGCTGCCGCCTTCGGGAATGGCGACCGCGCGAGTCCAGAAGCCTTGCAGCGCCGCGCCCGTTTCCATCCAAGCCGGGTTGCCCAGCTTGCCGATGCCGGACTGAAGCCACGAAAGCCCTAACAGAATGCGGATGACTGCCCACAGACCTGCCGAACGGGTGTCACTGAACAAAAACCGCGCAAACGGTGGATCCTGAATAAGTCTGCCTGTTGTGGTGGTAACCGGACGAACGCTCATGATATTCCTCCTCGGCACTCCTCAGTGCGTTTCTAAGATGCCTTCATTATCCTCGGTTATCTTCACTACTTATAGTGAATTTAGTCACAACTGAATTTGATAAATGTCACCCTCTGTCATTCCAGGATCAGTGTTGGCGGATAGTCGGTATCAACAGTATAACCAAAAGCTGGATTATTACAAGAATAATGGCAGGCTCTCGTTATTCGTCCAGGGAACGGGTTGGTTTGCCGGGGTTCTGGGTGGGGTAGATGCTGATGATGAGTGTGTAGGGCTGGCAGTTGGCGTTTTCCGGCTCGTTCAGATGAGCGCCATACTCTGCCGCCAGCGCTTCGAGACGGGTGTAAAATTCTTCCGCCTGGCTGGGCGAGAGTCGGCTGGCTTCGCGCCAGATCTTCAGTTTGCGCGTGAGGGGCGCGTCTTCCGAATTGTCGATGACGCCTGAATTCAGCCCGCGATGAATCTCTGCCCGGATAGGTTCGAGCATGGCGTCAAGCGCCGCATCGACCACGCCGCTGACCTCGCCGGGAGACAGCAGCGTCCGTTCAATGGCGAACCGCCGGGCGCTTGCCTGATAATGTTTCTCGATGATGCCGGAAACGATGCGCGTATCGGTGATACGAATAAGGTGGTGTTCTTCCAGCAGGTTGACGTGGTAGTACAGCTTCGTTGGCGCGATTGCCAGCTCAGAGGCGATCTGCTTGACGGTTTTTGGTTCGTCAAGCAGCGCCTCAATGATTTGCTGGCGCAGAGGGTCCGAGAAGACTTTCAGGGACTCCAGCGATGTGATGGTGAACTGCTGCGCAGGCTCGAAGCTGGTAGTTTGTTCCTGCTGCATGACCTAGTTCAGGCTCTGTTCTGGCTGTCCAGAGATTTCGACAATCCGCGAACCAATATCCTTGATTCGCTCGCCGATCCACGCCAGGGCGGGGTTGTAACTCTGCTCAACTCCAGGGCGCGCCTCGCGCAGTTCCACCGGCAGGCGGTTCCTGGTGGCTTCCTTGATGCGATCATTGTGCAGTGTCTCGACGACCATGCTGTTCCAGTACATTGTATAGCTCCATTTGGACCGGCTGGTGTTGATCGTTGGTTTAACGTCAACCCAACCTCGCGTAAGTAAATACCGCCAGAAGCGGCTACAAAGAAAATCCAAATGGCAAGTGTTTATTTCTACATTTCAATACTCTGATTCTATGACGGCTGACGGCAGAAGTCAAGGAAGATTCCAACATTTGAATCAATTTTTATAAGGTTCTAATGAGGTGTTCTAATCGCTTGCCGGATCGGGCGCGTGCCTGCGCTCCTGCAGCAGATCGAGCATCTCGTCTACCCGGCTGATCTTGAGGCGGGGTCGGTTGACCGCCTTCCCGCGCTCCTGCTCGACTGCATCCAGTATCAGCCAGTCGGCGTAGCTGACATAACGCACGCCGCGTTCATTCAGCAGCCGTTCAACCGAAGCAGCGGAAGGTTCGACGGGGTTGAGCGTCTTTTCGGCGCTGGCGTCCTCAATCATCATCGCCACGGTTGCAACTGAGTCCGGCTTATTGGTGCCGATAATGCCCGAAGGACCGCGCTTAATCCAACCAACGACATACTCGCCGGTGACCGTCTTCTGCTCGTCAGGCGATATCACCCGTCCCTGGGCATTCGGGATGACGCCCGCCCGCGCGTCGAACGGCACACCCGGCAGGGCGATGCCCTTGTAGCCGATGGAGCGAAAGACCAAGCCCACCGGGATAGTTTCGTGTTCGTTGGTCGGGCGAGGACGCAGCGAGCCATCGTCGCTGCGGTAAAGCTCGTTCTTGACCAGCGTAATGGCTTCCACTTGCCCGTTACCCAGCAGTTCTACCGGCGACACCAGAAATCGCAGGTGTATGCGCCGGGGCTTGCCCTCGGGGGTCGCCGTCGAATAGCGCGCCAGCGTCTGAACGTTGCGCTCGGCGGTGCGGTCATCGCCGTTGAGCATGTCCTGACTGCTCAGCGGGTCAAGCTCGGCATCTTCCGGAAGCACGATAACTTCGGCGTCATGCAGATCGCCAAGCTCGCGCAGTTCCGGGCTGGTGAATGACGCTTGCGCCGGACCGCGCCGCCCCAGCACGTAGATATCCTGAACGCGGCTGTTGGCGAGCGCTTCCAGGGCATAATCGGCGATATCGGTGTTGACCAGTTCCTCATAGCTGCTGGCGAGAATACGCGCCACGTCCATGGCGACGTTGCCATTGCCAATGACGGCGACTGCCGTCTGTTGCAGGTCGAAGGACAGATCGCGATAGTCGGGATGTCCATTATACCAGGCGACAAACTCGGTGGCGGCATGGCTGCCGGGCAGGCTTTCGCCGGGGATTCCCATCTGCCGGTCAGTCTGCGCGCCGGTGGCATAGATAATCTGGTGGTAATGCCGGGCTAGATCAGCGTGGGTAATGTCCCGTCCATACTCGACGTTGCCGAAATAGCGAAAACCCGGATGCGCCGCGATCTTATCATAGACTTTGGTCACCGTCTTGATCTTCGGGTGATCGGGCGCGACGCCGCCGCGCACCAAGCCGTGAGGCGTGGGCAGGCGCTCGAACATATCCACTTCGATGACCAAATCCGACTGCTTTTGCAGCGCTTCGGCGGCGTAAAATGCTGAGGGTCCAGATCCGATAATAGCAACCCGCAGCGGGTTCAATGATGTTCCCAGCGCCATAGCATCTCTTCTTTTAAGATGGACAAGTAGTTATCTTCCAGTATAACACGGGCTTGCGAAATGCTTCACGAGTTAGATTGGAGCTTGGTGAAAATCGCGGGGATAGTGGGTTTATGCAGTGTAATCATCAGATACGGGACGTGCAGCGACACGATAATATCGCCTATCAAATCAGGACGGATATGGCTGTAGGGACACGACACCGTCGTGTCCGTTTCATGAATGTTGAGGCGGACACGACGAAGCATACGCAGTATGCAGTATACGCAGTATGCACGTGTCCCTACGTAAATCCGCTGTCAGAACTGCGGTCATATCCTCAATATTTCTCACAGCTTACCCGGCGCTGTTCAGCGGCAGCACCAGCGTCTTGGGGAAGTCGGTCAGCGCGACCAGTTCGCCATGCTGATTCACGACGACTGTGTCTTCGACGCGGATGCCAAAGCCGCGCTCAGGATAATACAGCCCCGGCTCAATCGAAAAGACATTGCCGCGCTGAAGCGTATCCCGCGAAATGTGGCTGATGGAAGGGCGCTCGTGAATGTTCAAGCCCAGCCCATGCCCGATGCTGTGAACTAAGCCGGTATTGGTGCCGGGGTGGCTGCGCGGCGTGGCGTGTCCTTTGCTCTCAAAATAATCGTGTACCGCGTCCTGAAGGGCTTTCGCCGCGATGCCGGGGCGGAACACCTCGACCGCGATGTCGAAGGCGTCCATCACCTGATCATAGGCTTCCTGCACTTCGGGCGCGGCATAGCCCAGTGACCAGGTGCGGGTACAGTCGTGGAAGTAGCCGCCGCCGATCTCGCGCGGGAACAGGTCAAACACAATCGCCTGTCCGAGCCGCAGTTCGGTGTCATCTTCGCCCCGGCTGTGCGGGAAGCCGCCATCGCGCCCCTGCGCGAAGATCATATCGGTGTCTTCGAGGTCGTAATCCAGCAGTGTCCGGCGCACAAAGCGTTTGACCGCGCCAATCGTCAGGGCTTCGCCGCTGTCATCGATCACCCGTTCGCCGTCCGCCGTATGCGAGGCGATGAAGTCCCACGCTGCCTGAAGCACCTGGCTCGTCCGCGCCGCCACCGAGCGCATCCGGGTGATTTCGTCGTCGTCTTTGGTGGTGTACGCCTCGTCAAACAGCGACAGGCTGTTCAAGCCCATTTCCGCCGCGAAATGATACTGCGGGAACTCCTGCTCGAAGCGGCGGGTGAGCGCCAGAAGAAAGCCAAACTCGACCACGCCATAGATGCCGATTGTGCCGCCGTCCACACCGGCTTTCCGCAGGCAGCGCTCCAGAAAGACCGGCTGCGCTTTTTCGCGGTCACCGCCCAGTTCTTTGACCAGATCGGCTAAGCCAAGCTCGCTCTCGGTGTACACTTTCAAGCCGCTTTTGGCGGCTTCTTCCACTTCCATCGCATTGACGACGAAGATCGGCTCGCCGCCGCGCCGCTTGATGATCATGGCGCGGGTGACGCGCGCGCCGTTGGACAGGTAATCAACCGGCGGGCTGTAGACTTCGTTGGCGTAGGCGATCAGCGCGTCCAGCCCGCGCGCTGCCATCAGGTTATCGAGATCGGATTTCATGGATTAGTCAGCCTTTTCTTCGCGTCTTTGCGGTTCAGAATCGCTGTTACAGTGGGCTTTTCGTCGGGATGCCGGGTTTGCGCGGGTACGCCGCCGCAGTCGGTGTCACCTTCTCGACCACCACCAGATAATGAGCTTCGTCCACACCCGGAAGCTGCACCGTTTCCACGCCGACCAGCCTGCCGCCGAGCGCCTTCAACGCCCGCGTCGAAGCCTCGGCTTCTTCCTGCGCCGTTTTGCCCTTCATGGCAATGCAGCGCCCGCCGACCTTTGCCAGCGGCAGCAGATATTCCAGCAGCACCGGCAGCCGCGCCACCGCCCGCGCCAGCACCGCGTCATAGCTGGCGCGCTGATCCGGCATCTGACCGGCGTCTTCCGCCCGCGCGTGCAAAAACGCCACGCCGTTTGTGACGCCGACTGCCTCGCAGACGTGACGCAGGAAGTTCAGCTTTTTATTGGTGGCTTCGAGCAGTGTCATGTGAATGTCGGGGAAGGCGATTTTTAGCGGCAAGCCGGGGAAACCCGCGCCGGTGCCCACGTCGATAAAACGTGCGCCAGCGGTCACAGGCACCACGCTGGCAACCGTCAGCGAATCGAGGAAATGGCGGACGCGCACGCCTTCCTGGTCGGTAATCGCCGTCAGGTTGATGCGCGCGTTCCAGACGCTCAGTTCGCGGGCGTACACGTCAAACGCCGCTTCCTGCCCGGCTGTCAGCCTTATGTTCAGCAGCGCCGCCGCTTCATCCGCCAGTGTGGTCATGCGTCAGTACCGAGTAATGAGGACGAGCCATGAGTAGAAAGTAAAAAGTTACAAGTCGAAAGTTGCAGGCAAACTACTTTCTACCTGCAACTTTTCACTTTGAACTATTCTTTCTCACCACTCATCACGATTAATAATCCGGCTCGACGTAATGCGCCGGAACCGTCATCGGCAGGTACATGCCCGAATGAGCGACCGCCGAATTATTCGGGTTGCGCACAACTTCAAACTTGCAGTTGTTCGCCTGAATCGGGTTGTCGGTTCCGGGACCATAATCGTCGTAGCCGTCGTTGACCGGCTGATCCCACGTCAGGCGATATTCGACTTCATAGTGACCGGGCGCAAGGTTGCCAAGCTCGACGTAAAAGAAGACCCACGAGTTATTGTCGCGCCGTTCAAGCGACTGGACGACGTTCGGGAAGGGTGCCTGGTTCAGCTTGACCGAGTAGTTGGCATTCGCCAGATGTTCCTCTAACTGCGCGTCGGTGCGGGTGTACCACGACCAGAAAACCGTAATCTGGTCGGCGTCGTAGATGATGCCCGGCAGCGCCATCGGGAAGGCGTTGCATTCAGCGAAGATCAGCCCCGCCGTATCCGAACGGAAATGGTCGCTGAGGCGGTCGCCGATGACGACCAGCGGCTCCGGCTGTAAGTTCGGGTTGAGCGTGCCGCCGTTGGGCGCCAGGATGTGGCGGGCGGTGCTGGTGGCGGTTGACGCGGTGGCAGTGCCGCCGCCCACTTCAACGCTGGCGGTGGTGGTCGTGCCCGATTCAACCGCGCCGCAGCCGTCCTGCACGTCGGTCAGCACGAAGTCAAAATCCACCACGCTCGAATCGCTCTCACGGGCGACCAGCACCATGGCGCTGGCGCTCTGTCCGGCGGCGATGGTCGTGCCAGAGGTATATGCCACCCGTTCGCTAAAGCTGAACGCGCCGTCCATCTGCACCTGCCGCAGTCCGCTTAACGCTGTGCCTGATCCGGTATTTCCTGAGAATAGCTGAAAGTAAATATCCCAGCCTGAAAGAAGCGAGCCGCTGAAATTTACGATTGCCCCGTCCGCGCAGACCGTCAGCAAACCATCTACGGAGCTGCTCGGACCGGTGGTGGTTGGCGTGACGTCGGTCTGTGCCAGGCTGGTCGGTATGCTGGCGAATCCCAGCATCAGCGCCGCCGTGATTGTCAGGGCGAGGATTAGCTTTTTCACGGACAATCTCCTCAAAACCAGTGGAAAGTACAAAGTGGAAAGCTGAAAGTGCGGATCTTTTTGCCATGCGCGGGCAGGTCTTAGACCGCCCACTTGTCACTTTCTACTTTCACCTTTTCACTCAAGCGCAATATCATACCGCAGATTGCGCGTTTAATCTTCGCCGATTCTGCTCTAAAATGCCGTGACATCTGTTTTATGTGCTGGCTTGAAGGACTATCAACGTGACCAAACCAACCATTGCCGTCTTGCAGGGCGATCAAACCGGTCAGGAACTGCTGGATGAGGCGCTGCGGGTGCTCGATCCGGCGGTCATCCGCCTTGAGGTAGAGCTAGTGCCGTTTGATCTCTCGCTGGAGAACCGGCGCAAGACCAAAAACGGCATCGTCCATGAAGCCGCTGAGTTCATCAAACAAACCGGGCTGGGCATCAAAGCTGCCACCATTACCCCGCCCGATTCGAATGATGTTGGCAGCCCAAACGCGCTGCTGCGCGAGCTGGTGAATGGGCAGGTGATTCTGCGCACCGGGCGGCGCATCCCGTCAGTTCGCCCGCTGGCGGGCGTCTACGCGCCGATTTCGGTGGTGCGCATGGCGGTGGAAGACGCCTACGGCGCGAAGGAATGGCGCGAAGGCACCGGACTCGATGAAGTGGCGTACAGCACGCGCAAACTGTCGCGGCGCGGCTGCCGCGCGGTGGCGGAGTTCACCTTCCGTCATGCCCGTAAGGTCGGCGCGAAGGTGTTTGGCGGACCGAAATACACGGTCAGTCCGGTGTACGAGGGCATCTTTAAGGAAGAATTGGACGCGGCGCACGAGCGCTATCCTGACGTGCCCTACGACCCGCAGTTGATCGACGCCACCTACGCGCTGCTGCTGGAGACGACCGGCGAGTCGCTGGCGATTCCGGCGCTCAACCGCGACGGCGACACCCTCAGCGATCTGGTCATCAAGATGTTCGGCAGCATTGCCGGGGCGGAATCGACCATCCTGTCGATGGATGAAAACTTTGAGGTCAGGGTGGCGCTGACCGAAGCGCCGCATGGCACCGCGCCCAGCCTGGAAGGGAAGAATATCGCCAATCCGATGGCGATGATCCTCGCCAGCGCCGCGCTGCTGCGTTACATCCCGAACGAGCAGGCAGCGGAAGCCAGCCGCGCCATCTACGAAGCGGTTATGGAAGCCGTCTACGACGGCATCCGCACGCCCGATCTCGGCGGTCAGTCGAGCACCACCGATTTCACCAACGAGGTCATTCGCCGTGTGAAGGGCAAGCTCGAAGTCTGGGATGCGTTAAGCGATCAGCGCTAAACAATCTGAGGGACAAGGGACAGGCAAACACATAATGAGCGCTTTACTTCACACGCTGGACAACGGAGTCTGGCAGGCGGGGATTCTGCCCGGAACCGGCGCGTCGATTGCCTTTGGGCGCGTGCTGCTAAACGGGACGTGGCGTGACGTGCTGCGCCCAACCGCCGAAGCCGATTATGGCAGCGTCAGCAAGGCGTCGAGCTTTATCATGCTGCCGTGGTGCAACCGCATCCGCGACGGTCTTTTGCGTTTTGAGGGGCAGGTCTATCCACTGCGCGCCGCGCCCGATGATGGAACGGCGCGGCATGGCGACGTGCGCGGTCGGGTCTGGCAGGTAGACGAGTCCGACGCGACTCATATCATCCTGTCATTTGACTCGGCGCGGCACCAGAACGTCAACTTCCCGTTTCACTTTTCGGTGCGGGCGGAATACTGGCTTGACGGACAGCGTTTCATGTGGCGGCTGATGCTGAAGAATGAGGACAGCCGCCGGATGCCGGGCGGTTTCGGCTATCATCCGTATTTTGTCCGTACCAGCGCGGTCGAAGTGCTCATCCCCTGCGACTCGCAGTTTACGCTCACGGAAAACTATCTTGCCGTGAGCGCGCCCGATCCCATCGAACCACGCGCCGATTTTCGCCAGATGCGCCCGCTGGCGGATGGCGTCTTTAACGACCTGCTCACCCACCGCCGCGACGGCGAGCCGGTGCGGATCTACTATCCAGACTGGGATCTTCACCTGACGCTGATCGCCGATCCGCTGTTCCGGCACATCCTGCTCTATACCCCGCCCGGCGATCCGTCATTTGCCGTCGAGCCGCAGTCCAACGCCAATGACGGCTTCACGCTGTATGAGCAGGGGCTGCCCGATACCGGCGTCTTTGTGCTGGAGCCGGGACAGTCGATCCACGCCGAGGTGATTTTGTCGTCGCATTCAGGTGGATGAGTGCCGGAGACAGCTTGTGGGGGCCTAACCGGGTACGCCCCGACAGCCCACACCCGCCATCGCCCCACCAC
>JAUQWZ010000001.1 GCA_030834905.1 Aggregatilineales bacterium
TCCGTCGGCCCACCGTCCTCCATCACGGTCACGGTGTTCAGGCCCAGGTGTTCCGTGCGAGCCGGAACCAGGGCCGGGTTCGCCGCCTGCTGAACGACGTTTGCCTGCGAGGCCAACCGCTGCGTGATCTGACGCCGAGCGAACTCAAGGGCGCTCTGGTCATTCACCGCGAAGCTCTTCTCCGAAGTCGCACTGCTGGCCCCCGACTGCATCGAGGCCATCGACCCGGACTGCCCCACGACCTCGAGCTTGTAGACCTCCGTGAGCCGATTCATGGCGTCGTAGATGTAGTAGCTGACGCCATCGAACGTCAGGTTGCCTCGCGCATCGTAGATGAGCGTGGAGCCCCCAACGCTCCCGTACCGGTTGCTGAGACTGTCCAGGCTGTAGGGAGTCGTAGTAGTGCCACCACCCTGGCCCGCCTGCTCGGCCACCGTCGTGCGGTTATGCACCGCGTCCAGGCCGTAGGTCAGCTTCTTGATGAAGGTCTCGTTGCTGTCCTGGGTCGGCAGGTGCGCCTGGTTGCTGTCCATCCAGGCCGTCTGAAGCCGGTGGTGCTCGTCGTAGGCAAAGCGATCGCCGGTGGCGCCGCTCTTCTTGCCGTAGACCTCCTTGACCAAGTTGCTCGCGGCATCGAAGTAGAAATCGACGGACGCCGCCGAGCTGAACGACTGTTCGATCTTCGACATACGCCCGTACGCGTCGTAGCTGTACGTCGTGTCGAACTGGGGCACCTGACCGCCCGGGGGCACGCCCAAGGCCAGAGACATGCTCCTGCGGCGGATGGACTGTCCCTCGTGCTGGTAGGAGGCCAGGGGCTTCCACCCGTTTGCGTTCACCTGCCACTCGATGCCGGCCACTCTGCCGGTGGCGTCCGGTGCGTAGCGGACGTGCAGATCCTCTGGGAACCCACCGTTCACGATCCCGACGGTCGACCTGAAAGAGTCACCCCCTACGAAGCCGCTGACGATTTCCGGGCCACCCACACTGCCGATGAAGTCATATGACTCCGACAGCGTTCGCCCGATCACGTCCCGGCCGATCGTCTCGTGAATGTACTCGTCGTCAATCAGCGTGAAGCTATTGGTCTCGATGACCTGCCCCAGCGCGTCGTAACGCAGATTGTCGAACTTCCAGAGCCAGGACACCACGCTGTTGTTGATCGTGTTGATGTCCACAACACGCCGTCTCTGCAGCAGGCGCCCGGCCGAGTCGCGGTGCATGGCGATCTCGATGTCCTCCGAGGCGTAGACCGTCGCAAGGCGCGACGCGGCGTCGTAGGACATCAGCCGAGCAAATGCGTGGTGCGGGCTTGCAGTCGTCGGCATCACGGTCGCGCCGGGTTCCATGACCACCGTCGGACGCCCAGCGAAGTCGAAGACCGTGCGCGTCGTGTGCCCGAGCCCGTCGGTCTGCAACAGCTCACTAGCACCGCCGCTCGCCACCCAGTCCTTGTAGGTAGTCCCGTTCCAGATCGGCGACGTGCCAGACAGGAAGCGCTCGATCAACCGCCCCTGCGCATCGGGCAGGTACCGTTCGACCTTCCCACTTGGGTCCGTGTAGCTAGCGGTCTGCCCGGTCGTGTAGTACGAGAAGGCGCTGACCAACTCGGAACCCGCCGGACCGACCTTCGCCTGCAACACCTGGCCGAGTTCGTTGTAGACGTACTCCGTCGGGATTTCCGTGTACGCCCCGCCCTGAACCAGCGGATCCAACATCAGGTGCCGTCTGCGGTGCAGGTTCTCGCTGTTGGGGCTGTACTCGAACACTTCCTTTTCCGATGGTTGGCCCGGGGTACAGTCGCGCGTCTCAATCACACGCGACAGTCCATCGTAAACGCGCTCGACGAAGCGGCCGGCAGCATCCGTCACCCTCACGACCTTGGATCCGCCCTCCCACGCTGCAGTGGAGACAGTCAAGGGCGTAGGGCCGGTCCCCTGGTAGGTTTCCACCTGGTAAACGCGGCCTACCTCATCGAACCGGGTGACGGTCTTGGACAGGAGCTCCGCCCCTCCGGCACCATGCATGTCCAGAACCCGCGACTCTACCTCCCGCCCAACGTCATCGTAGGCGAACTCGCGAGCAGATCTTCCCGACGTAGCCCATGAGTAGCCATCGGGCAGCACCGCTGTTGCAGGCTCCTCCGTCCTGGTTACGTATCCGGCGCTGTTTCGGGAAATCTCCCATCGGTGGCCCAGACCATCAACGAACCGGGTGACCTCTAGAGCATCGTTGACGAAGTACTTCCCCTGCAGCAGAGTGGCTGCACCGCCGACCACTTCGCTCTTGTAGAGACTGCCGTACCCGTCGTAGGTGTATTCCGTTGCGCTTCCGTTTGGCAGCCCGACTGCTGCCAAAAGCCCGTTCGGCGTCCAGACGAAGGTCGTGAGCAAGAAGCGCGCGTCCGGGTCGTCGCTCAACGGACCTTGGTCATTGCGGTCCAAGGCTCTTCGGTCTTGGAGCTTGGCGAGCAGCCGAGGACCTGAGTAATGGAACTCGTCACGAGTCCACGGCCTAGCCACATCCGGCCGCGGGCTCGCACCGAAGTCATCCGGGGTGCCGCCAGAAGACGTGGCATTGGTTCGCAGGGATACCGCGAGATTTCCCCACACGTCGTAGAAGGACCTGCTCTCGATGGGCTGTCCTTGCGCACTGGTAGCAACAGACGCCAAGGTGCCATCTGCGTTGTACACGCAAGTAGTCGTCTGACTGAGAGCAGATCCGTAGTTCCGCACAACCTGCGTAGGCATCCCAGCGCGATTCGGCGCGAAGGCCGTGACCAGCTGCTCCGCGGCTTGACCACTCGAATTCAAACAGACCGATGTGATGAACCCCAGGGCGTTGCGCGTGTAGCTCGTCTTGATCGCGTCCTGGTCGGTAGCCTCAGTGACGAACCCAACCAAGCCTAGGGGCCTGCCCTGAGCGGAGAGTACAGGTGACGACGCGTCCCATGTCGTTGACGACTGGAGTGCGGCCCCTCCCGCAACTGCCGGACTGATCAACGTCTGCGACGAGAGCTTCTTGCCACGCGACAACTGCCCGCTCGGCGTCGGACGAACTGCATCGGTGTAGCTCATATGCCACACCTGTTCATCCGGATATGTTATGCTATCCAGCTTGTAGGTGCCGTAGATATCCCCAACAACCAGTGGTGACCATGAGTAAGTCGTCGTGGCCTTCGCCACCTTGCCCGAAGGGTTCATCTCGCGGACCTGCGTGATGAGGCCCGAGATCGGATCGTAGTCTACCTCGGTTTCCCTTCCACTGGGCAATTCCGAAACGCGCGTGGGTCGGGTGACGCACCCACCGCAGGCGCCGTACTCGTAGTTCACCGTGATCGCAAGCGGCTCGGAGTAGCCCGTGCCTCCGTCTGGGTCAGAAGCGCGCGGTCGTCCTTCCGAATTGTCAGGCGGGGTCGTAACAACCTGCGTTGGCCTCTGAGCATCGTCAAACTGCGTCTGCACGACCACGCCCGTAGCGGCATCCGTCATCCAGGTGTAGTCGACCCGGGATGCCTCGTAGGGGTCTGCCGCGTAGGCGTAGGTACGCGCCTGGCCGAGCATGGGCTGCACCTCGTGCCACACGCGATCCCGGTCACCAGCGGCCACGTAGTCGTACAACGCGATCGGCTCGGGCGACGATTCCGCCGATCCGGCATAGATACCGGATGCGGTGAGATAGGAAATCTGGCTAATCAATCCGCCTGTGTACTCATACTGATACACGGGGTGCACATCCGCCACGGAAGGACTAGCGCCGTATTCCTCAGTCCCTGGCGACACCGATTCCGAGATCCTGGTGGTCTTGGAGTGGTAGACGCGATAGAGCGTGTCCCCCAGAAACGGTCCCGCCCCCGTGGCGTGGAACACCATGAAGTAGGCTGCCGCGGGGATCGCCTGGGACGTAGCGTTATCCCAGTAGGTCACCTCCACTCCAGAGAACTGAGCTCCCCCACCCTGCGAGTTCCAGCCGGCAATCCAGCTGGGCGAGTAGTTCCATTGCTCCGTCACTCCATCTGGTCGGTGAACAGCAAGCAGTCGGTAGCTGCTGTCGTATTCATAGAGGGTCGAGTTGTCGTGCGAGTCGATGAACTCTGCAAGCCTGTAGTGCCGCAAACCATTGACGTCCACCGTCTTCTGGTAACGCGACACCTCGCCCGTGCTGGTCCTCGCCTCGAAGAATGTCGCCTGTACCGCGGCCGCATCGAAGTACTTGTAGATGATCGTGCCGTCCCCGGCCGGCTGCGGCTGGTAGTAGCCCCCACCGTACACTTGCGGCCCAGGACCGCCAAGGGGCTGCATCAGGCGTTTGGCTGGCGCTGGGTGCAGACTGATTTCACAGATGCACATGGTATCAGCCCCAATCGTCTCCAACGAACAACGATTGTTGTCGACGTGTGGGT
>JAUQWZ010000032.1 GCA_030834905.1 Aggregatilineales bacterium
GCACGCTTGCAATCTGGTTCACCTTTCACCTCACCATTTCACAAGTTGAACGGCGTGTGCTACCGAACTGATTGGCTGGAAAATCTGCTCGTCGCCTCTTCCTGCCAAGTCGAGTATTTCCACCAAAAACGGTAGAACCAGAAAATTTACAATTTACTCAGGAAATTTACATTTGTGGGGAAGGCGGCAGGACTCATCAAACGAGGATCATAGTCATGCAGCGATAAAAAGAGGTTACCTGTCCTCTTTCACGATGCCTTCAATTCAAATGCTTCCGGCGCGCACACGCGCAGCGTGCCTGCCAGCTCATGCCCGATCATCTGATCGGTATCGCCCAGGCGCAGTTGCAGCGGACCGCTGAAGGGCGCGCGCGACAGCAGCATGAAGGGCGTTCCGGGCTTGAGTCCCAGTTGTCCCAGGTATTCCAGTTTATCGGCGTCGTGCGTGCTGACACGGCTGATGACGTAGTCCTCACCCGGCGAAACTTCATTCAGCGGCTGATCTACCACGCGCGGCATTTCGCCCGCGGCGGTGGGGATTGGCTCGCCATGCGGGCAGCGGCGCGGATACCCTGCCAACTGCTCCATGCGTTCGACGACGCGGTCAGAGACGTTCTCACCCAGTTCATCTGCCGAGTCGTGGACTTCATGCCAGCCGAACTGCATGACGCTGACCAGAAAGGCTTCGACCAGCCGGTGGCGGCGAATGTTCATCAGGGCTTCCTGCTCGCCCTTGGGAGTCAGGTAAATGCCGCGATACGGCTCATGCTCCAGGTAGCCCGCTTCTTTCAGGCGCTGAACCATGCGCGTCACCGCGGGCGCGGATACACCCATCACGTCGGCAAGCGCGGAAGTCGAGATATAAGGGCTGCTGTCCTGGTAGTAGGCAAGACGATACGCCTCTGCCAGATACTCCGACATGGCAGCGCTTGCGCTCAACGTCTGGGTCATGCTTGCTCCAGTGTCCATCCGATGATCTTGTTAATTTCTATCATCCTCATCATTAATATAGCAATAGCAGATAGTTTTATCAAGGGTTAAATCATGTTTTGCATCAGGGTATGGTTGGCAGCATCAGCAGGTAGACAACCAACGCATCGACATCCTGTACCGGAACATCGTAGACCAACTGGTGCGCGCCGGGCAGCTCGAACACCTGGCGCAGTGTCGCCGCCGAGCCGTCGTGGAAATACGGCGCGGACAGCCACAGCCAGCGCAGTGAAGGGGTATCGAACGAAGTGCCGCGGCGCTCCAGCGGTGACTGCCCGACGCCGACGTCATAGGTTTCCAGGCTGGTGCCCGCCGTACCGACGTGGCATGAAGTGCAGTTCAGCTCAAGGAACACCTCCGCGCCGCGCGCTGCCAGCACCGAATCGTGCGGCGGCGGCGACGCGGGCGGGCGAAGCGACAGCAGATAAGTCGTCAACACGTCGAGATCGGGCGAAACGCCCGCGTGAGGGCTGCCCATCGGCGGGTTGGGCGCGCCTTCGACCAAGCCTTCACCGGCGAGCAGCCAGCGAATCTTCAACTCGACATCCTCGATCTCATCCCAGGTTCCCGACCAGTTATAGGGGACGGTTTCGGGCAGGGCGTAGAGCAGCGGCGTGTTGCGCGGTCCGTCCGGGAAACCCAACCACACCCGCCCATCGGAGAGTCCGTCGAAGTGGCAGGTGGCACAGCTTAACCAGCCGTCGGCGCTCAAACGCGGGTCAACCGCGCTGTGGAATGCCTGCGAACCGAACAGCAGATCCGTCGGAATAGTCAGGTTGGTGATCGGCAGAACGTTTAGAATTTGCTGGTCAATCGTCTGGATGGTGGTGACGGTGCCGTCGAGGACGTTGTGGACGAACAGCAGCGAGTTATCGCGGTTGAGGATAATGCCGCGCGGGTTATCACCCACCGGAATATGGGCGCGCGCCAAACCGGTGTTCAGGTCAATGACCGAGACGTCGTTGCTGCCGGCGTTGGCGACATACAGGCGCTGGCTGAAGCGGTCAAGCGCGGCGGCGAAGGGCATATTCACCGGGCGGTCTGCCGTATCCAGCGCCACGCGACTGGCGCGGCGAAGCGAGAGATCGCGCAGATCGAGCACGTTGACCACCGGAAAGGCGGCGGTGTCATAGGTCAGGGTGGTGTTCTGGGCGTTCAGGCGCGTCTGCGGCAGATAGGCGATCCCGCGGGTCACGTCCGGCTCAATCGCCTGAAAAACGCCGGTATCCAGCCCGGTGGAAACGGTCTGAATGATCCGCCCCTGCGGCAGATAAATCAGGCTGACCTGCCCACTCCAGAAATGAGTCACATAGAGGAAATCGCCCCACAGCGCCAGCCCGGCGGGATGATCGGGCACCGGAATACGCCGCGTTTCAGCGCTGGCGTTCAGATCGACGATGGCGATTTCATTGCTGCCCATCAGCGAGACATACGCCAAGCCGGACTCATCGGTGACGACACCATACGCCCAGGTGCCGCCCAGCGGAATGGTCGCCGTGACCTGCTGCTGGCGAATGTCGATGATCGACAGGGTGCTGTCCACGCGGTTGGCGACTAAGGCGCGGGTGCTGTCCGGCGTGATGGCGACGCTGCGCGGGTCCTGCCCGACGCGCACTTCCGCCAGAATGAGGTTTTGCCCCGGAATGAAGATGGTCGCGGTGTTGTTGAGCATATTGGCGGCGACAGCGGTTCGCCCGTCGCCGGGTACCAGCGCGATACTGCTGCTGGCAGAGGCGCGGCTGAGGCTGGCATTTGGCAGCGCGTACAGCGGCAGCGGTGTCGGCGCGGGCAAGTCCTGCGCCCCCGCGGGAATGCTGAGTAACAAACAGCAGGCAGCAAAAAGAAGCGCAGCCAGCGCTGCGCGCCGGGCAAACGCCATGACCGCCAAACGCGGCGGCACTGGGCGGTGTTGGTGCTGGCTTCTGAGAGAACCCGCTGCGTCACTCATGAATCCTCACCCGTTATCCATCACTCAAACTGATCAGCCGGTCGTGCAGAATGGTGAAAGCCCGCGTGCGAATTTGGGGGATGCCATCCGAATCAACCCCACTGATGGCAAACGTCAGCACTTTCGCGTCGGAGGCTGCCGCGCCCGCGACTCGTCCTTCGACTTCAATGTTGGGGAAGCTCAGGCGCTGGTTAGTCGGGTGATACTGGTAGCTGAAGCTTCGCCCGTTCAGGCGAAGCTCGCCATCCTCAAGAATATACCCCGGCGTGGTCAGTGTCCGGTAGATGCGAACATCGCTCCAGCCTTCGGGAATATTGAAGTTGAAATTATACGCCAGCGCCGCCGGAATGGTGATATCGACCAGCAGCGGGTTCCAGGACAGCGAAACCATGTCTTCCGGCACGACGTAAATCAGGAAGACTCCATCTTCCCGCGTGCCGAGGACACGGCCCTGCGGCAGCGGCGGTTCGACCTGTCCGGCGGAAGTCAGCCCGGTTTGGCGCGCGCGCACAGTCACCGTCCAGACGCCGATTTCATCGACGGCAAAATCGCGCGCCGGATCGTAGAAGTAGCCAATGGCGCTGGCGACCCCCTCAAATGACCGGATAACGCCCGAAGGCGAGGTGATGACGGCGCTCACCGCCGCGGGCAGCGTCGGCGCGACCTGTCCGGCGATGGACAGCGTATCGCCGATCACCAGCGTGTCGCCGGGGCGGGCGGCGGTTGGATGGAAGAACATATCCACCGCTTCGTCATCGATCACCAGCAGCGGTCCCCCATCAGCGCCGCCGTCCGCCCCGCGCCCCGGTGGGTACACCCGCGCCTCGTTCGGGTTGTCGGTGATGACGGCAAGGGCGGCATAGGTGGCGATCTCGTTGAAGGATCGGGATACCGCGCCGCCAAACAGGAACAGGTAATCGCCCGGCTGATCGCCAGCGAAACCGGTGCCGATCTGCCCGTTATAGGGATCGTCCGAGTCCCAATCCAGCGGCAGACCGCCGTCGTCGCCGCCGATGACCATCTGGCGGGCGGTGACGTCCGGGCGCGCCGCGCTGAAATAGGTGTAGGACATTGAGTCCGGCGGCAGCAGCGCCGCGCCTGACGGCAGCGTGACCGGCAGCTCGGCTTCGCGGGTCTGCCGCGCCAGCGCCGGGTCGGGCGGATCGAGGGCGGTCTGGTCGCCGGTGACCAGCGCCTGCGCCCGAATGACCGGCTGGATGCCGCTGCTGGCGTCCGCGCCCAGCCAGACGACATCGCCGCTGTGATAGGGCGTGTTCAGGCGCAGCCCATCGAGCGACTGCTCCAGCACCTGAGCATATTCGCTGACGCGATACCAGGCGGGACGCGGCTGCGCATCGTCCAAACCCGCCAGCCCGCGCGCGCCATGCCCTGCCAGATTTCCCTGATCAGTGCCGATAACGCCCGCGCTGCGGAAGCTCGCCGCCCACAGCCGCCCATCAGAAGCGCGGTAGCGGGCTTCGTAGTCGATTACGTATTCACCGGGTCGGTTAAAGACCAGATCCTGACCGGCGGCGTGGAAGTAGCCGTAACGGTTCGCCTGCCCCTCGAACACCTGCTCCTGAAGCGGATTTCCGTCCAGCGGGTAGACGCGCGCCAGAATCGACACGTCGGCGGGAAAGCCGGGCGCGATGTGCAGGGAAGGGTTGAAGTGATCGCCGATCTGAAACGGCGTCCCGGTCAGAACACCGGGCGTCAGATCGAGCAGTTCAGCGATGACCACGTGGTAGCTGCCGCCGCCCGTGTAGTGGTTGCCCCAGATATCCTCAAGCTGTGCCGTCAACTCGATCTGGTACTCGCCATATTGATCGAATTCATAGGCTGCCAGCGCGGGCGCGCCGCTGGTCAAACGGTAAATATCCACCGGCGACTGCCGTCCGAACAGATCGGATTCGTCCTGCGCTGGCGTGGAAAGCTGATTCTGCTGAATCGACAGGCTGTTGAACTGGTTGCGGGTGTTGTTCGGACGGATGATCTGCACGTCCAGCCGCCCGCCGGGAAGAGCGAACGGCAGCAGCGGCGGCAGGGTCAGGTCATAGCGGTTGGGCAGCAGATTGGGCAAATAGGGTTCAACCGGATAAGCGCCGGGCGGCAGGATGTAGGTGGGGCTGTCGTAGCGCACGCGGCTGGAGAGGGCAGCGGCGCTGGCTTCGGGCAGGACGCCCCGGCTGCCTTCGCTGGGATGGTTCATCAGCAGCGCCAGCGGCAGCGCCGCCTGGTCAATGCCGCCAATATTCAGCACCAGCGGCAGCCGCACCGGCAGATCGTCGCCGGTGACGGTCAGCGTCGGCACGTACAAGCCCGCGAGCAGATCGTCGGGCAGAGTGACGGCGAAATCGAGCCGAAACGCAGCGTCGTCGTCGGGCTGAAGCTGCGCCGACATTTCACCCAATGGAACGCTGCCGGTCAGGTTGTTGATGGCAAGCCTGCTGGGCGTGAGGACATTCGACCAGCCGTTGCTGCTGTAAGCGGCAGCCACAGCGCCGTCCTCGGTTGCCACTGGTTGAAGATCAAGCAGCGCCGCGAAGACGCCGTCCGGCGGCTGGTCGTTCAGAGTTACGTCCAGTTCGAGCAGCAGCCGATCCCCCGCTTCAAAGGCGAGCCGGTTGGCGCGACCTGCCGCCGACCAGAAGCCGCCGCGTCCCGCCAGTGTGAAGCTGACCGCATTTTCGGGCATGTCGCTGTTCCGGCGCGGCAGGCGCTCGACTGGAAGCCCGCTGTCGGTGCTGCCATAAATAATGGTACCGGGTCCGCCGGGCAGCGAGCCGGGATAGCTGGCATTCTGAGAGGGCGCGTTGGTCGCCGGAACGATCAGAAAGGGGGTGCTGCCGGGACCGTAAAGCTGAACCGAAAAGCTGCCCATCACCCCCGCCCGCGTGAAGACGGTTTCCTGGGTGTACAGGTTGCGGACGGCGACATAAGCACCGGAAAATACCGAACCGGACGCGCCGTTCAGCGTCACCAGCCCGTTGGCATCCGGCGATGACAGGCTGATGAGTGCTGCCAGCGGCGGGTCGCCCGGCTGAAGGCGTCGTTCTGTCTGCGCCGTAGAAAACCGCGCGGCTGTGCCAAAGCAGAACAGCAGGATGAACAGAACGAGCAGACGGCGTACCATTGATGCTCCGGTGCGGAATGGATGTACAGCAGAGTATAGAAAAGGCGTCACGGGCTGTCAATTTGCGCGCGGGATCGTCGCCGGTCAGGATCGTGATGGGGCGTTCAAAAAGAACGCCCTTACCAAGCGCGATCTACAGCCCAAGCTTGCTTTCGTAGAGGGTGCGGTGCTTCATGGATTCGCCAAACAGCGAAACGCCGCTGTTGAGGACGATCAAGCCCAGGATGCCGAAGAAGACCCATTTCCAGGTTGGCTTGCGCCGCGCCCTGAGGACGGTCGCGTGCCCGACGATGGACACGCCCGCGCCGATCATCAGCAAGCCGCGCGGGGCAAGCTCGCTCCATTTCTGATAATGCTGATCCATCGCCTGTCCTCCTTATCCGGTGCGGTATGCCGTGATAATACCCACGCGCGCAGCCCTTTCGCCAGCGGTATCCCACATGCTCACCAGTCGCCGTCCTGCACCTCGTCGGTTTTGAGCTTGTATTTGATCACCAGATCATCCGGCACGTTGACGGGCGAGTCGTCCTGCTGCGGTTCAAAGCCCTTCTGCTCGTCCATCTCTTTGATCGATTTGACGTTTTGCAGCATCTCCGGCGCTTCGATGTCGCTCATGTGGTCGTCATAGAGGTCAAACCAGGGCAGCTTGTACTGGGTGTAGGTCTTTGCCGTGACCGGCGTGGACGGCGGCTCTTTGCCCGTGATCTCGCGGAACATCATGCTGTTGACGATGTGGACGTAAACGCGCCCGTAGTTGTCCTGATCCCAGGTGTCGATCCCATGTGGATCGGGATAGATCTTCTGCTTCATTTTGCCGCCCGCGCCCAGACCCATTACCGCGCCCGCCTTCTTCATCATTGGGGCGGGGGCAGCTGCTGCCGCCGCGAACATAACGCCACGCCCGTCATAATCGCGCTGCGGCGGCTCGTCGGGGAACTTGCCCGGCTTTGGCTCGTAGGCGATGACCTGGACGCCGCCGTATTCTTCTTTGCCCGTGACCTGCGCTTCGACGGTATAGCCCATGCCCAGCGGCATGGCGACGAACTGGCGAATCGTATCCTTGCCCGCGTTGATGCCGTCGAGCCACGGCTGCGGCGGGCAGACCAGGTAATCCTTCTCCGCCTGCTGCAACGCCTGATCCCACGCCTTACCAGATACTGCGTTTACCTTGCCGACAGCGATCTTGACGGCGTTTGGCTTCCAGTAACGCGAATGAAAGCTGATCCACATGGCTTCGCGCTGGTACATGGGGATAAAGACGCCGCCGTGTTTGCGCCAGTCTTCGGGCAGACGGTCGGCGTAGTCGGCTACTTTCAGAACGGGGAATGTGCCCAAGCCCGGCGGCAGCGGGTAGTCCTTGCCATCGTCGGGGATGCGCAGCGTGCGCATGAAACTGAGCGCGACGCCGTCGCCAAAGTGCAGTCTGTTATCCTTCGCCGTCACGGTGAACATGGCGCGAATCCTTTCGCTTCACATGCCGCCTATGCTACACCCGTTTGCCATTGCAGACGAATGCGGGACGCACTTACGGCTTAAACAGCCGCAGCGCGTCTAAAATCTGCGCCTCGGCAGCCGCCGTCCAGAAGGCTTTAGGGCACACGATCCGCCAATGCTCGCCGTAAGGCTGCCAGTGTCAGGTCTCGATCCAGTGAGCGGCTCAGATGCCAACCGCGCACAGCTCGGGTGAATACGTCCATGAGAACCGCCAGATACACAAAGTCATGTGCCAACCGCACATAGGTGATGTCCGCGACCCACACCTGATCCGGGCGGGTGATTGCCAGTCCGCCAACCCGGTTAGGATAGCGCGGAAAGTCGTGCTGACTGTTGGTGGTGCGTGTAGTACGCCGTTTGACCGGGCGTTGCAAGCCCATGTCCGTCATGATCCGCTGAATCCGCTTGTGATTAACTGTCCATCCCGCTCGTTTCAGCAAAGCGGTCAGGCGGCGATAGCCATACGTCGGGTATTGTCCAGCCAGATCGAGCAGCGCAACCCGTAGCTTGCCCTCTTCAGCGACAGCGCGGGTGTGATAAAACGTGCTGCGCGGCAACGCCAGCACCTGGCAGATGGTTTTCACCGGATAATCCGTTTGCATCGTCATCGCTACCGCCCGTTTCTGTTCCGCAGCCCATCCAGTAAGCTCGATGCTTTTTTTGCGATTTCCAGTTCCATCGTCAGTTTGCCCACCATGCGCTCCAACTCGGCAATGCGTTCCTGTTCAGCGTTGCTGGTGGCTTCGCTTTCAAATGCCTGCGTCGCGGCTGCCAACAACTGTTGTTTCCAGGTGCCGATCATCTGGGATGTGAGTTGATGCTCACGACACAACTCTGCCATGCTCCGCTCACCAGACAGCATTTGCAGCACAACCTGACTCTTGAACTGTGGGGTAAACTTGCGTCTCTTGTTCATGTGACCTGTCCCTTTCATGGACTATGATACTGCATTTAGTACCGTGTCCAATCTCAGGGGGTCACTTCAGTATCCTACCTCTGGAGATATGAGTGTTGTAGCATCTGTAGCCTATTCCCGCTCATGGGCACGGGGTTTTTGTCTAGGCGCAGGAGGGCTTTCAAGAGAGTATGATGATGGATCTCCTAACCAAATAAGTACCCATATCTGGTCGTTCATTGCTACCACCGCGAGTCCTATGTCGTCGATAGGATGGGTGACGGGTAATATTGGTAACATAATCCATGATCCACTTCAATCTATTGTGGGTAGGATTTTAACCTCGCTCGGTCGGCCCAATGATATCGCAGAGGGAACTAGTGGGTCAGTTGTTGTGAGCGACGCCATTTATTGAGGCGTTCCAAAGGACGTCGAGTACAAGCGCGTGAACCACCTACCGAGTGAAGGGGGTTGGTTCGCGTCCGCCGCCGACGCTCACGTCGTTTTCCTCCCCACACAAACGGAGTAGGTTGCGCATTCCAGCCCCGTGCCACCGCCTCCAAACGGTCAATAATTGTTTGCACCTTCTGCGGATAGAAACCATCGAGTGCCCGTCGCTTGAGCAAGCGCTGGATGGACTCCGCCATATTCAACCAACTCCCGCCTAAGGGAGTGTAGAGGGGCAGGATACCCCGCTGAAAACACCAGATGAGCCACTCAGGATTTTTGTGACCAATGAGATTATCCATCACCAGCAGCACCCGCAGGGGCGGGAGTTGAGCGCTTAAGGTGGCTTTGACCTGCACACCAGCGCGCCAACTTTCCCAGAACTGACGATTGG
>JAUQWZ010000033.1 GCA_030834905.1 Aggregatilineales bacterium
GATCCGTTCTTCCTCAGTCAAGGCGCGTAAGGGGTCTTTTTTGTGGCGTGTCATCCAAATAGCACTTTCTGACGCTCGATCTTTTTCCTATTCTACGCCAATTCCCCTTTTATGGCTCTGCCTACAACAACTGACCCACTAGTACCCCAACGCCATCCAGTACTGCCACACAGACGGAAACGTTTACTCCGACTGAGACGCCGACGGATACACCTACGCCAACGGCGACTCCTTCCGTGACGTGTACAACAATCATAAGTGCTGGCGACACAGCGGGTCTCATCAGCGCTATCAACACTGCTAACGGCAGCAGTACGCCTTCGACCATCTGCATGACCCAGAGTGTTTACAACCTCACGGCTGTTGATAATGTCACTGATGGTGCGAACGGCATACCGTCCATCACCAGCGACATCACCATCGTTGGCAACGGCGCAATCATCGAACGCGGCAGCGGTGCGCCTGCCTTCCGCCTGTTCCACGTTGCTGCCAATGGCAGTTTGACGCTGGAAGACCTGACGGTAAGCGGAGGCAATGCCTCTGGTGCTGCACCCGGGGACGATGGTGGCGCGATCTACAACCGGGGTACGCTGATCCTCACCAAAGGATCAATAGGGCGATGATCCGGGAATCACTAACGCATCAAACATAATCTTTGGGAAGCCTCTCGATAGTTCAACGGCATATTCGTAGAGGTCAATAAAGGGCAGACGGAACAGATCCCGCCATGGGCGGTGTGCCTCATACAGATAGACTTCTTTCGGAGCAAGCATTTCCACCCAACGGGGAATGGCTTCCACATCATCCGGCTCGACCGCAAAAAAGAGCATATCGGCAGGCAGTCTTTCGGCAACCTGCTGCACTTCCCGGGGGTCGGTCAGACGATGCACACCCTCGGAGTAATTCAATACCGTCGTGCCGTCGGCATAGGCGATATGGAAGCCAAGCTGGGGCGCATTCATCGGCAGCAGCAGACCCGACGTTCCGATACGTACCAGGTCAACCGGGTGAATAATTAGCTGGAAGATGTATTCCAGTTTTTCCCGCAAACCCGGCGGCAGCAGCGGCATGTGTACCCATGTGAATGATGTTATCTTCACGTCTCCTATCTTCACGCTGCCACCATCGCTGACCGGATGAACATTCTCTGGCGTAAGAATGCCGCGACGATTCATGTGTTTGATCACGTCCGGTGACGAAATCAGATGGACATTCGGCAGGTGCCTGCGGGCTTCTGGCGCTTCCAGGAATGCGCGTAACGAGCCTGCATGTTCCGGGTGCCCGTGTGTGAGGCACAGGATGATAGGCTGATTTTCCGTAAAGGCATCCCAGGTGACTTTCTCCCCGTACAGGTCGAATCCGACCACAGTGCTGTTGTGCCGCAGGGTAATTCCTGACCAGCCAAAGTACTGAATTTCCATGAGTTACTCCCTTAATGATGATTCGATGCCTTCCAAAAGAATGTCACTTTCGGTGCTGCGACGTGGGTGACCAGCCGCCGATGCCTGTTTTTTAGCTGGCGGATGCGGATAGGGCGGGGGCGTTTGAAGGCTGTTCGACGCCCGCCGCATCATGAGCGCGACTCGGATAGTGCCCAGGATGAGGCGCGGGATGTGCTTCTTGAAGGCATACTGCGGACGGTAAAGTCTCAAACGTTTGATCGCCCGCAAAACCACACGCCAGTAGTATTTCCGCAGCAGTCGGTAGAGTTCTGGCTGCGGAAGCGCTGTCGGGACGACAAAATGCGCCAGATCGTAAACTTCACGATGATCAGTCAAAAGTTTTTCTCTGTATTCGTGATGGAGGTCTGTACCCGGAAGCGGCGTCAAGGGTGTCAGCTCCGTCAGCACGATGTTTGGTCGCGCCTTCACGTAACGATCAATGCGCTCGAAATCCTGCTCGGTAAAATCTGGCAGCACGACAAATCCGGCGCTCACGCCGACGCCGCAGCGGTGTAGAATCTCCAGCGCGCGTTCGTTGGTTTCGACGCTGGAACGTTTGTTAAGCGTGCCCAGTTCGCTGTCTTCAACTGCTTCTAATCCGGTCATCACCACTTCGACGCCAATCCGCGCCCACTTTTCGAACAGGCGCGGATTCTGAACGATGCAGTCGGCGCGGCTGTAGACGAAATAGTGCTTGCGTATGCCCCGTTCAACGATCAGGTCATGCAAGCGCTCCATCCGGCGCGGGTCGATAAAGGAGTGATCGTCGCAAAACAGCACGAACTTTTCCTTGATGCGGCTCAAATCCTCGACGATCAGTTCGGGCGAACGGGCGATGAAGTGCCGTTTGCTGAACTTCTGGCACGAACAGAAGTTACAGGGGAATGTGCAGCCCATTGATGTCTGGATTGAGGCGACTGGCGACTCAAACAGATAGAAGTAGCGCGAGCGATAGTCCGCCGACAGGGTTCGATTGGGGAGCGCCTGGTGATCCAGTGACGTGGGCATTGGTCGCGGTGGCGTGAAATCCAACCGCCCCTGGTTAGGCAGCGCAACCCCCAGCACGTCCGAAAAATCGCGGCGCTGCCGGTGACGCTCAACGATCTCCTGAAAGGCGGGAACGCCTTCGCCCAGGACGATGGCATCGATCATCGGATCGTTAAAATCCTCAGGCACCAGCGACGCATGGTGCCCGCCAACCACCGTCAGGATTTTCGGGTTGAATTCCTTTGCCGTTTTGAAAACCCGCCGAGCGCTGTAGGTTTGAACGATCTGGCTGCTCGCGCCGACGATGTCCGGCTGAAAGCGTTCCAACGCGCCAGCCAGATCGGTGTCCAGTTCCATATCGAGCAGTCTCACGTCATGGTCAGGGACAGCAGCGCCGATAGTCTCCAAGCCCAGCGGCTCGACCTTCGACAAATGCTTCAGCCCCATCGTCAATTCTCCACTGGGCGGATATACCAGCAGAATTTTCATCTTCGCTCCCTGTGACACACGCGATAGGATTTATCATCACGTCAAGCGGGGATGCCGAATGTGACTCATGTCACATATTTCAGAGGACAAATCTCACTAGTAACTTCGTCTGCAAAAGGTTCTGCTTATCCTAAGCCAACATCAGACAACCCAATAGATCGATGGAAAACACTGTCCTACTGCCATGATCAATCGACAGATAAGCATAGACGACCTCCGTGAGATTGCCTCACTTGAAGACATGCCGCCGCAGCAGTTAGATCGGCTGGCGTCGGTCGTCATGGCGCAAACGTACAGCCCAGGACAGTTGATTTTCCTGGAGGGCGAAGCATCGGGCGGTCTTTGGTTCGTCCAGAAGGGGCGCGTCAAGATCGTCAAGCAGTCGCTGAATGGTCGCGTCATGGGGCTGTGTATGATGAACCCCGGTAAGTGCTTTGGAAGTTGTCCCCTGTTCAGCATCGATCACAACCCCGCGACTGCCCAGGCAGTTGATGAAGTCACGCTGCTGATCGTTCCACCGGAACGGCTTCAGAGTCTGGTGCGCGATGATCCACAGTTTGTTTCGGCGCTGCTCAGAATCTACAGCCAGCGCCTGCTGCATCTGGCTCGGTTGAGCGAAAGCCTGGGCGTCTGGACAACCGGAGATCGAATCAACGACTGTCTGCTGACCTATGCTGACTATGATGAGGCGCATCCGGTTGTGCGGCTGACCCATGAAAAGCTCGCCGATCTGGCGGGTACCGTCCGTGAAGTCGTGACCCGGCATCTATCGAGTCTCGAACAGGAAAGGATCATTCGCGTCGAACTGGGTCAGGTCACGATTCTGGATATCAGCGCGCTTAGCCTCCCCTGCACCTCTGAAAAGCTGAATCGCGCGTGATGTGATTTAGGTCACAGGTTTGGTTGAATCGGAGGCGATATACTCGCAAAAGAATACACTCTGAGGACATGCGTGTGGTGGCTATTCGGGCTGAGATGCTTTCGGAACTCACTTGGATGCAGAAACTGACGTCCGGCACAGTGCGCGCGTTCGAGGCGTCGGCGTCGCTGGTCGCGTATCCGTCCGGCGCGGCGATTTTTCGCCAGGACGATCCGCCGACCGGACTCTATATCCTTCGGAGTGGGCGCGTCAAACTCTGCCGGCAGTCGCGGGCACGCAAACAGATTCTTGCGCTGCTGATGCCCGGCGATTGGTTCGGCGCGGAATCGCTGCCGACGGATTCCCCAAGTCCATATAAGGCAATCGCCCGTACACCTGTGCAGTCCATCTACATCGCTCCACAACCCCTGCGCGAGCTTCTCTCCAGTTGTCCCGATCTCCAGGAGACTTTCCTGGAGATCACCGCGCAGCGATTAAAGCAGTATGTGTCGCTGGTTCACGATCTCGCCTTCCGCGATGTCTCGTCACGGCTGGCGGCGGTGCTGGTCACCCGCGCGAATCGGGAAGGCGTGGTCACCGATGGCGGCATTTGTATCGAGCGCCTGCTGTCCCAGCAGGAGTTTGCCGAGATGATCGGAACGGCGCGCGAAGTCATCAACCGCACGTTCAGGCGTTTTGAACAGAGTGGAATGCTTCAGATCACATCCACCTCGATTATCATTCTCGATCTGGACAGTCTGATCGAGATTGCCCAGCAGGAAACATCGTAAGCGGTCGTTTCGATTTTCTCCGTCTATCGGATACATCCCATTGATTAGCCAGCCCGTTCATTCTGCAAACAAACTCGTGATGTGTGACTTGGGTCACACCCGCCAAATCCTTTCCATCAGACAATAAGCACAAGAGTTTGTGATTTCTCGAACTTGTGAGAGGCACAGGTTCATTGCTTTCTTGATAAGAAGGAGAAGGATATGTTCTTACAGCGTTTGAAAGCTTCACGAATTGCCTTCGTAGTGGTTGTTCTGATGGCGACCGTGGTGGTTGCCGTTGTCCAGCGCAGCGCGACTACCAGCGCGCAGGGCGACAGCAGCAACTGGCAGACCATCGCTGAGCAGCGGGGACTCACCGAAGCCGATATCCGCGCGGCGATGATGACCTACACGCCAAGCGGCGTCATGGATGAGTACCTGATGTTCGCCTCAGGCGGTCACAGTGGGCAGGTGCTCGTCATCGGTATGCCTTCGATGCGCCTGCTGCGCACGATTGGCGTTTTCACGCCCGAACCCTGGCAGGGCTGGGGTTACGGCGCAGGGAACGATATTCTGGCGGTCGGCAACCCGGAGGGACGCGCTTTAAGCTGGGCGGATACGCACCACCCATCATTAAGCGAGACCAATGGTGATTACGACGGACAGTGGCTGTTCATTGGCGACAAAGCCAACGGGCGCGTCGCCGTTATCGATCTGCGCGACTTTGAAACCAAGCAGATCGTGGCGAACCCACTGTTCAATAACGATCACGGCGGCACGTTCGTCACGCCTAACAGCGAGTACATCATCGAAGGTGGGCAGTATTCGATGCCCATCGGCGGCGGATACGACTCCATTGACAACTACGCCGATACCTATCGCGGCATCATTACGCTGTGGAAGTTTGACCGCGACGCGGGGCGGATCGATACCGAGCAGTCGTTTGCAATCGAGCTGCCGCCCTACTGGCAGGACTTGTGCGACGCTGGCAAGCTGGCATCTGACGGATGGCTGTTCTGCAATTCGATCAATACCGAAATGGCAACCGGCGGTATCGAGCTGGGCAACCCGCCGTTTGAAGCCGGTGCCAGCCGCAACGCCACCGACTACCTGCACATCATCAACTGGCGCGCTGCCGAAGCTGTTTTCCAGGAAGGCGCGACCGAGACAATCAACGGCATGGAAGTCATCTCACTGGACACCGCCATTGAGCGCGATCTGCTCTTCTTCGCGCCAGAGCCGCGCAGCCCGCATGGCGTCGATGTGTTCCCGACCGGTGAGTTCCTCGTCGCCGCCGGTAAGCTCGATCCGCACGTGACTATCTACAGCTTCCAGCGCATTCTGGATGCGATTGCTGCCGGAACGACGGAAACCGACGTCTTCGGTGTGCCGGTTCTGCCACTGGAAAGTGTGATGGAAGCCCAGGTTGAGCTTGGGCTGGGTCCGCTTCATACCCAGTTCGATGGTCAGGGTTATGCCTACACCAGCCTGTTCCTTGACAGCGCGGTCGCGCGCTGGAGCATCGGCGCGGAAGGTTATCGCCCGCAGGACGGCTGGACGCTGCAAGGCAAGATTCCAGTGCAGTATAACGTCGGTCACATCGCTACGGTCGAGGGTGACACGGTCAACCCCGATGGCGGGTTCCTGGTCGCGCTCAACAAATGGTCAGTTGACCGCTTTACATCTACAGGTCCGCTGATGCCGCAGAACCTCCAGTTGATCGATATCACCCAGACCGCCGACCAGCTTCAACTGCTGTACGACCTGCCGATTACCGGTGCCGAGCCGCATTACGCGCAGATCATTCGCGCCGATAAGCTCCAGCCGTGGCTGGTGTACCCGGAGGTTGGTTGGAATCCGGAAACCCAGTCGGTTGATCCGAACGCGGTCACGCCTGGCACTGAAGGCGTCACCCGCGATGGCAACACCGTCACGGTTCGCATGACGGCGATCCGCAGCCACTATACGCCGGAGCGCGTCGAAATTCGGGAAGGCGATCACGTTATCTGGTCGATCACTAATCTCGAACAGTCGCCGGACGCTACTCACGGGTTTGCCATTCCGCACCATAACATCAATCTCAGTCTTGAGCCGGGCGAGTCGCAGACCGTCGAGTTTGACGCAACCGGACCCGGAACGTTCAGTTACTACTGCACCGAATTCTGCTCGGCGCTGCATCTCGAAATGACAGGCTACCTGATCATTCAACCAGCGGAGTAACGAGCACAACTTTTCGCGCGATGGGGGAGTCCGGCTCCCCCATCGCCCTATCTGCGAAAAGACAATACGAAGGACCTGAACTCATGACAACATTTCAATCGACCGAGACACACCTGACCAACAGCGCGACCACCAGCAGCAGATCGAGTATTTTGCGCTGGCTGCCGTCGCTGCTATGGATTGTCGCGGCAGCGCTGCTGCTTGTTTCGATAAGCAATCCCTACTGGGGAATGGTGCTGGAAGCGCCGCAGTATCCCGGCGGCTTGGAAATGCGCGCCTTCATCAATCATCTGACCGGCGATGAAGACCCCCGGCGCGACGAAGTCCGCGAAATCGACGGCTTAAACCACTATATCGGTATGAGGCCGCTGGCGGAAGCAGCGCAGCTTGAGCGCGCCATCGCGCTGCCCTCGGTGCTGCTCATGGCGGGACTGCTGGTGCTGACGGCGGTACTGCGCAACAAATGGCTGGCGCGGCTGACGCTGGCTGCCGCCCTGTTCCCGGTCATTTTTCTGGCAGACCTTGCCTTCTGGCTTAATCACTTCGGACAAAACCTCGATCCCTATGCGCCGCTGTCAAGCGCGATCCAGCCCTTCACGCCGCCCATTCTCGGCGAGGGCGTCATCGGGCAGTTCCGGACGATTGCCCGCGTGGAGACGGGCTGGTACCTGGCAGTTGCCGCTTCGCTGTGCATCGTCGTCGCCTTCGCGATCTACATGATCGACCAGCGGCGCGCCCGGACAGAGAGATAAGCTGATGATGATCGTCCGACGATTGGCACGCCTGACACTGCTCCTGGTCGGCTCACTTATGCTGGCGCTGGTTTCGCTTTCCGCCAACGCGCAGTCCGGCGGCGCGGCGCTGATTGTCGGCGACGAGGGACGCTATGCCACCATCGAGAGTGCCCTGCAAGCCGCCCGTGACGGCGACGTGATCGAGGTGCGCGGCGGCAGCTACAGCGCTCCGCTGGTCATTGACAAGCGCGTCTCGTTGATAGGCGTCAATCATCCGGTCATCGACGGCAGCGGGCAAGGCAGCCTGGTGCTGATCACTGCGTCCGACGTTGTGTTTCAGGGGTTTACGCTGATGAATACCGGACGAAGCCTGGCGCACGAGGATACGGGCATCGTCATTCAGGCGGACAACGTGACCGTCGCCGAGAACACGCTGGAAAATGTTCTTTTTGGCATCTACTTCGCGGACGCATCCTATGGAATCGCCCGCGATAACGTGGTGCGCTGCATTCCTCTGGATCCGGGAATGCGCGGCGACGGCTTCCGCACCTGGTACAGCGACGGCGTGACGCTGTCCGGCAATTCGGCTTTTCAATGCCGCGACATGTTGTTCTGGTACTCCAACGACCTGCTGATCGAGCGCAACACCTTTTCCGACAGCCGCTACGCGCTTCACTTTATGTACAACCGCAATGCGACGGTGCAGTTCAATACGTTTGAACACAGTTCGGTCGGCACTTATTTCATGTACTCGGATTGGCTGACCTTCCACCAGAACACCATTTCCTATAATCGGGGCGTCAGCGCCTACGGCATCGCCCTCAAGGACGCCGATCACGTCACTATCACCGACAATCTGGTCATCGGCAACCGCATTGGCGTCTACATTGATAATTCGCCGACTCGCCGTGACCACATGAATCACTTTTCCGGCAACTTTATCGCTTATAACGATATCGGCATCACCGCGCAGCCATCCGTCACGCATAATGTGTTTCAGTCGAATTCGTTCGTTGAAAACGTCGAGCAGGCGGCGGTGAGTGGGCGCGGCACGCTGCTGGGTATTACCTGGTCTGAAAATGGCGCTGGCAACTACTGGAGCGACTACGTTGGCTACGATGCGGATGGCGACGGCGTGGGTGACATGCCTTATCGCGCCGAGAAGCTGTTTGAAACACTGGCAGATTCATACCCGATGCTACGCCTGTTTGTCTTCAGCCCGGCGAGCCAGGCACTTGACTTCGCGGCGGCGGCTTTCCCATCACTGCGTCCCGATCCAAAGGTCATTGATGAAGCGCCGTCCATGGTTGCTGTCGTCCCCACCAGCGCGTTGGGCGCGCCGCAGGGACAATCGCTCCCGTTTCTCGCCGTTTCACTGGCGCTGCTGACGGTTGGGGCTGGCGTCTGTTTATTCGCGCTGCGATCCGGATCGGTCAGGCAGAAATATTCGCGCCGTCGTGCAGAACATGTCCGGGCGGGCGCTTAACTCAGGAAATGAACATGATGATTATCGCTAAGGATCTGACCAAACGATACGGGAAAGCCACCGCGCTCAACCGGGTATCCTTCACCATCGAGCTGGGCGAGGCGGTCGCGCTGTGGGGATCGAACGGGGCGGGCAAGACGACGACCCTGCGCTGTCTGCTGGGCGTACAGGGGTTTGAAGGCGAACTCACGGTGAACGGTATTGACGTGCGCCGGCAGGGCAAAGCCGCGCGGACTGCGATTGGCTACGTGCCGCAGGAAGCGATCTTCTATGACATGACGGTTCTGGAAACCATGCGCTTCTACGCGCGGCTGAAGCAGGTTTCAGCCAGCCGCATAAACGACCTGCTCCAGCAGATGCAGATTGACATCCACAGTCACAAGCGGGTGAGCGCGCTTTCGGGTGGCATGAAGCAGCGTTTGGCGCTGGCGGTGGCGCTGCTGGCAGACCCACCAATTCTGGTGCTGGACGAACCCACCGCCAGTCTTGACGTGAAAGCGCAGCGCGATTTTATCCACACCATCCAGTCTCTGAACTACGCCGGAAAAACGGTCGTCTTCTCATCGCACCGTATGGACGAGGTGATGGCGCTTGCCAGCCGCGTGCTGGTGCTGGCGGACGGAGCACTGACGCTGGAATGCCCGCCGTATGAGCTGGCGGAGAAGCTGGGGCTGCACCGCTGGCTGCGGGTCTATGTATCCGCGCCGCACCGCGAAAACACACTGCGCGTGCTTGAAGAACAGGGTTTCGTCTACACGCCGAATGGACGCAGCGTATACGTTCAGATTGGCAAAGGCGGGAAGCTCGCGCCGCTGCACTCACTGCAAATGGCAAGCATCCCTGTCGAGGATTTCGACCTGATCGATGGCGATCTGAACCAGGGGGAAAGCCATGATTGACCATAGGAATGTGATGGCGCTCTCCGAAAAAGAACTGCGCGACGCGCTGCGCAACCGCTGGTTCATCGTCTTCACCATTGCCTTCGCCGGGCTGGCGCTGGCGCTGTCCGCGCTGATGCAGCCTGGCGGCAGTCAGTTTCAGGTGGCGAGCTACAGCCGCACCACCGCCAGCCTGATCAATCTGGTGCTGCTGTTCGTGCCGCTGATCGGGCTGACGCTGGGGGCTGCCAACCTGGCAGGCGACCGTGAAACAGGGGCGCTCGCTTACCTGCTGGCGCAGCCGGTGACGCGGGTAGAAGTGCTGCTGGGGAAATACCTGGGCATGGCAAGCGCGCTGCTCGCCACGCTGACGCTGGGATTTGGGCTGGCAGGCTTGGCGCTGGCGCTGCAAGGCGGCATCAACGACGCGGGCGGCTATCTGCTCACCGTCGTACTCGCTTATCTGCTGGCGCTGGCGATGCTCAGTTTTGGCTTTCTGATGTCGGTTCTGGCGCAGAAAACTGCTGCGGCGCTGGGTGGCGCGCTTTTTCTCTGGCTGCTGCTCGTCTTTCTGGGCGATCTGGGCATCATGGGGACGGCGGTGATCACGCAGATGCCGATAGGCTCAGTCTTCCTCATCGCCGCCATCAACCCGCTGCAAATGTTCAAAATCGCGTCAATTCTGACTATTCAAGCCAACCTTGAGGTGCTCGGTCCCGCCGGATTGTACGCATCGAACCAGTTTGGGAATGCGCTGCTGCCGCTGCTGCTGGCGGGGCTGCTGCTGTGGATTGTTGTGCCGCTGCTGTCGGCGCTGGTCTTATTCGCGCGGCAGGAGAAACTTACATTGAAGGGCAGTTTGAAATGAGAATCGCAGTTGTCTTGATCTCGGCTTTCCTGCTGCTGCTGGCGAGCGCCGCTTGTCGCCCTCAGGAGGTGGCAGATGTAGCGCCTGTCGCTGTCCAGATGTCGCTTCAGGTTGAGCCGGAGCCGCCTGCTGTCGGTCAGTCTACCCTGATCATTACGCTGGCAGACGACAGCGGCGCGCCGCTGGATGGCGCGGAACTGAACGTGTACGCCAATATGGATCATGAAGGTATGATGCCTGTCGAGGGATCGGTCAGCGACAGCGCTGGCGGCGTCTATCGCCTGCCGCTGGTCTGGACGATGGGCGGCGGTTGGATCGTCACCGTTACGGCGCAGCTTGCGAACGGCGGCGAGGCGAGCGAGAATTTCGTCTTATTTGTTGAAGCCATGTCCAGCCAGAGTATCATTAACCAGACGCCGCACAATATGGATATGGAGCGCACGCCGGAAACAACCGCCGAAAGCGGGGCGCACTAGCCGCCAGGTCGCCTTTTGAATAGTGTGTTATGAGGAGACAAATAATGTCAGAAGGACATCAGGGTCAGGATGGCAATTCACTGAATGCGAATTTCGCCGCGTTTATCCTGATCATTAGCGCCTGGGTGCTCGGCGCAGTCATCTTTACCAGTTCACCGCTTTCACAGCCGCAGCCGCCGGAGAGCCTTGAAGTTGCCATGAGCGCCCCGACTGCTGAGACGCTGCCGACAGATACGTCGCCGCCGCCAACGCTGACACCCACCAGCGAGCCGACGGCAGTGCCGACAATGACAGCGCCCCCGACGGCGACGGCAACCGTCCCGCCAACTGCGACCCATACGCCGCTGCCAGCGCCGACGGACACCGCAGCGGCAGCCGCTGCGGAGACTGAAACATCAGCGGTGGTCGTAAGCGCTGAGTCAGACTATGACCCGGAGGTGGTCGCGCAGGGGCAGCAGCTTTATATTGGATGCAGCGCCTGTCACGGCGCTGACGCGCTCGGCGTGCAGGGGCTGGGCAAAGACCTGGTCAACAGCGAGTTCGTGCATTCGCTGAGCGACGCCGACCTTCTGACCTTCGTAAAGATGGGACGTCCGATCTGGGATGAGATGAACACCACCGGCATTGATATGCCGTCCAGAGGCGGCAACCCGACGCTGACGGATGACGATATACTCGCCATCATCGCGTATCTGCGCTCGCTTAGCCCGCCCTGATAAGGCTAATCAAAATCACGTGGGGCAGCCGGTGGGAGGATTAATCCGCTTCCACCGGCTAGCCCGGCTTTTCGTCATACACGTAAACACGAGTGTTCTCGATAATCCAGTTGTCCCACAGCCACTTGGCGTCGCTGACGCTGAGGTTGACACAGCCATGTGACCAGTAGTAGCCGAAGTTGTCGTGCCAGTAGACGCCATGAAGCGCCTCGCGCCAGTTGAAATACATGTGATACGGCACCTGATCGAGCGCATAGAAATCGTCGCTGCCAGCCGCGCCTTCCATCGGACCCACGTCCCAGAAAAGCTCGACCTTCCAGACACCGGCATCGGTGCGCCATCTCTCCTCATCCATATCGCCAGTAGATACCAGCGTTGCCATCACCGGGCGCTCGCCCTCGTAGGCGACGAGGTTCTGTTCGTAGGTGCTCACGCCGACCCAACGCCAGTTGAAAACGGCGGGTGATGTGGGTTGGACGATGCTGAGATTGGTTTGCACTGTCCATTGTCCCGGTCCAACGAGATGCCAGTCCCACTCACCGACAGTAACGGTGGCGTAGATGTTCATCAGGTCGTAGCGGCGGAACGACCCCGACTGTCGACAGCTGCGCGCGCCGCCCGGCGTCAGCGAGGTGCAGTGATTGTAGATCGCCCAGGCGAAGGGCATCTCCATTCGGTTGATGGTCACGCCGGTAAACATTGATGGGGTGGCGAAGTTTGCGTTTTCAAGCGACGCCCAACGATTGGGGCGAATCTCCGCCCAATCGCCCGACGTCTGAATGACATTGACATAGCTGCTGATGCCAGCGGTGAGGATTCCGATCTCTTCGCCGTCGGGCGCATCGTAGAGCGCAACCTCATCGGTGTCGAAATAGATAAAGTCCTGTCCCGCGATCACACCAAGATCGTAGGGGATTGGCTCTACGTCAGGGTAGGGCTGCGCCGCCATGACGGCGTCACATTCTTGCGTCTGCGGGGTGTTGTAGGTGATGCCGGAACAGCCGGGGTGTCCCTGAGCAGTGGCTGGGGTAACGTGAACCGGCGCGAGGTTAACCAGAGACATCAGCAGGATAACCAGTATGACACTTGTGCGGCTCTTTAACACACCAACTCCATCACAATTCGGACGTTGGATGCCATCATACCGTAAAGCCACCTGGGGATGCCAGTAAGCCATCGCGACCTAAATCAAACTTCTCGTCAATGCCGACGCTGGCAGCGTCTAGCCTTTCGTCGCTCCTGCCGTCAGCCCGGCAACAATATATCGCTGGACGAACAGCGTGATGATGAGCACCGGCAGCGTAATGACGACGGCTGCTGCCATAAGACCGCCCCAGTCCACGCTGGAGTACGAGAGGAAGTTGAAGATCGCAATCGGCAGCGTGCGGGTGTCATCTCCAGCCAGCACGAGCGAAAACATAAAGTTATTCCACGAGAAGATAAACGACATGATCGACGCCGTAGCGATGCCCGGCACCGCCAGCGGCAGCGCAATCCGTATGAACGCGCCGAAGGTCGATGCGCCGTCAATTCGGGCTGATTCTTCGAGTTCCTGCGGCAGGCTCTCAAAAAACGGAATCATCACCCAGGCGATGAACGGCAGCCCGACGAGCATGTGACTCAGGATGAGCGCCCAATACGAACCGAGCAGGCGAAGCTGTCCAAAGATGATGTACCACGGCACCAGAAAGGTAATGCCGGGGATGATACGCGCCGTCAGCAGCACCAGTCCGAGCCAGTGCGCCCGGAAGCGAGCAATCCCATAAGCGGCGGGTAAACCCAGAATGAGCGAGAACAGCGTCGATACCGCCGCCACCAGAAAACTGTTGAACAGGTATTGCAGGTAATTCTGCTGCTGAAAAACGTTCTGGTAGTTTTGTAAGGTTGGCGTGAAGACGAACAGGTTGTCATTCGTCGTGATGTCAATCTGAGTCTTGAAGGAACTGAGCAGCATCCACGCAATCGGGAAGGCGAATATGATGACCACCAGCGCGATGATGATGTAGCGCAGAACGCGCAGGCTGGTGGCTCTCAGTGATCGCGAATGGGGCGTCGTGCCCGTTCTGAGGGTGGGCGAGCTGGTTTCAACCCGGTCTGGTCCTGTGATGTCTGTCATCGTTAAATCGTTCCCCACCGCTTCCGAATTTGCACGAACAGCAGGCTGATACCCAGCACAATGGCGAAAAACACCACCAGCAGGCTCGACGCGCTGCCTAAGCGGAAATATTCAAAAGACTGGACGTAACCATAAATATTGATCGTCTCAGTAGAGAAGCCCGGACCGCCGCGCGTCATTGTATAAATGATGTCGAACGTCTTGAGGGCGTCAATGGAACGCAGCAGTACGGCGGTGATCATCGTTGGCAGCAGCAGCGGTAGCGTCAGGTACAGGAAGCGCTGCCATCCGTTTGCGCCATCGACTCGCGCCGCTTCAAACGGTTCTTCTGGCAGTGACGTTAGCCCGGCGAGAAGTATGAGCGCCATCATTGGCGTCCACTGCCACACGTCCACCAGAATCAGGCTCCCCATCGCCTGATCTCGCGAGCCAAGCCACAGCTGCGGCGGTAGGTTCAGGCTGCGCAGAATGCCGTTGAATAAGCCAATGGTTGGCTCAAACATGAGCAGCCACGCCATGGCGATGGCGACCGGTGTTGCCACCATCGGCAGCAGAATCATCGTCCGCACGAATCCGCGTCCTAAAAAGGGACCATGAATCAGCAGCGCGATTGCAAGACCCAGCAGCAGTTCAACGATGACGGCGGCGAGGGTAAATTGCAGGGTGCGAATTAAGGCATCACCGAATCGCGGGTCATTCGTCAGCAGTGTCTGGTAATTTCCAAGACCGATGAAGTCCGGCGGGCGAATTGCCGAACCACTCCAGGTGTGCAGGCTCAGATACAGTGTGTACAGCACCGGAAAAACGATCATGATCAGCACGAAAATGACGGCGGGCAGCACAAAGAACCAGCGTGTGTACAAGCCAGCCGAGGTGCTCGAAGAAGATTTCACAACAGCCATGGATTAGACTCACTGGACTAGATGAAAGCGAGGCGCGGCAGCCTGCCGCGCTTCGCTTTGTGATGATTGATTAGCCGTCTGATTCGAGGAATGCGTTGAACGCTGAATGCGCTTCTGCCAGGGCTGCCGCGACATCACCGCCTTCGATGCCGGTGACGATGGGCGCGCCAACAATATCACGCGCTTCACCCACACGAATCACCAGCGGTCGGTCATAGCCAACGCCGCGCGCGCTCTGAATCTGCACCACCTCGGCGTAGTCTGCCGGGAAGCCGCTGAGACCTTCAGGCGAATCCCACACCGACTGCCGCGCGCCGGGAGTGCCCAGCGTCTGAAGTTCGGTGACCACTGGCTGGCTGGTCGCCCACTTGATGAACTCCCATGCCGCATCCTGGTTTTGCGATCCGGCATTCATGCCCAGCGCCCAGGACGTGATGTTGTACTGGTTGGCACCTGCCGGACCCGCGGGGAAGGGGGCAAAGCCGACCGTATCCGCCACCACAGACTGCGTGGAGTCGATTACGTTGGCATAGAAGACGTCGGCGTCAATCCACATTGCCGCCTGTCCCTGCTGGAAGATCGCCAGCGCCTCGGGCCAGCTCATGTTCACAGTGCCGGGAGGAGCATAGTTGCGCAGCAGGTTGCCGTAGTAATCGTAAGCTGCCAGCGCTTCCGGTGTATCCAGCGCCGACTGACCATCGTCGGTGAGCCAGGTGCCGCCAAAGCTGTAGAGGAAGCTGCTGAACTGCGTCACCGCCGGGCTGCGGCGTCCACGAATGACCACACCGTAGAATTCCTCGTCGGGATTGTTCAACTGGGCTGCGATCTGCTCCAGTTCTTCGAGTGTTTCCGGTGGTTCGATGCCGTTTTCTTCAAAGATGTCGCTCCGGTAATAGAGCATTTCGCGCTCGGTGACAACTGGCACGCCGTACACAAAATCCTCAGCCGTGACGGTGTCGCGCGCTGCCTGCTGGAAGTCTTCCCAGTTCCATTCTTCCTCGCCACCGACGAAGCCGTTCAAATCCATGACCCAACCATTGCTGGCGAACAGCTTGCCTTCTTGCAGCGGGCGGAACATAAACGCATCTGCCTGCGACGCGCCGCTGGTCAATCCGATCTGAAGGCGTTGGGAAAGCTGGTCTTCAAAGTAGCTTTCGACGCGCAGAATGATGCCGCTTGCTTCCTCAAACTGAGGCAGCAGCCGTTGAATGGCATTGTTCCAGGGGTGGTTGGCGAAGATGAGGCGGACTTCGGTGCCGGCGAATTCATCGGAGACGCCAGCAACCAGTGGGTTGTCATCCTGTGCCTGAATGAGGGCAAAACTGCCACTCATGCAAAACACAAGTACAACCGCGAGCGTGAAAATACGTAATTTCCTCACAACAGTTACCTCCAAAATGAATAGTGATATCCAAAACGAATGATCGTGCCTGAGATCATTGGCTTGTAGCGAGACGGATACACTCCTGCACAACAAAACTCACAAACTAAATGAGTTCCAGTATGACTCTTCCTGTGATCAGTTGCAACCCGAATTACGAATCATCTGCCAGCCCGGCGTGCTAGTTCGGCGGCGGCTGCCACGACAGCCGGGTTTCAATGCCGACGTGGTCAGAAATGTGCATGTCGCGTCCGTTGATACGCTCGGTGCCCTGGAATCGCAGCCTGCTGTCGATTTCCGGCTTCAGCGTGCTGGGGGCGCGATACAGGGCGTAATCGATAGCCACGGCATAGCGGCTTCCCATACCCCGGAAAGGTCGGAAAGTCGGGCGGGTATCACCGCGCATCGGATCGACCAGATCGGTTGACGAGAGCAGGAGATCATACAGCCAGGTTCCGCGCGGGATGTTAAAATCACCGCAGACGATCACCAGTGCGTCCGTTGGCTGGGCATTGACGACGGCAGCGACCTGCTCGATCTCTCGCCGTTCCTGCCGGGCGAATATGTTGGTCGAACGCCAGTCCGCCGTATAATTTGCGGTCAGGTGCGTGTTCAGGATGATAATCGGCAGGTCAGCCACCCGGGTTTCAGTGACTAAGATACCTTTATGCAGAATCCAATCGGTGACCGCAGGGGTATACCATAAGCCGCGCTTCTGAAAGAGAATGAACTCCTGTCGCACCAGCGGGTGCTGTGATAGAGTCATCAGCCCGCCCTTAGGCGCGTGGATGAAGGGCTGATAAGCCTGTTCGGGATACTGATCGCCGCAGGCGCTGGTGAGGAATGACCGGTAGCGATTGGTCTGTACTTCCTGCAGGCAGACCATTGAGTAGCTCGACTGATTCAGTTTCTGCGCCAGCCGCCCAAGCCGGGCAGATGTTCGGATGCCCGGAGTGCCGAAGCAGTTGAACGTGAGCAGTGAAAACGTCTTCATGACTCTACTATGCACTGTCATCGTCAGGAATTCCAGTATCGATCTCGAACAGCAGCGCCTTTACCAGAATGGATGTGGATAGGGTACTGATGAGCAGGGAATCAAAATCGGTGAAACGTCGCGATATGCTGCGTTACGCGCTGTGGGCGCTGATGGTGCAGACAGCTTACGCCAACCGCCAGCACTATCACATGGTCACGACCTGGCTGCCACATTTCCTGACGAACACCGCCGCGCTGCTGCTGCCGGACGTACTGCGGCGGGTCTTCTCCAAAACTCACCAGCCCCGAAACATCGTCGAGGAAACGCTCATAGCAGCCGTTCGGGATAATCCCAGCTATGCCAGCCAGATTGCGCCGCTGACGCTGGGCTACATTATCTCACATCCACGATTCAACATCTATAAGGGCGAGCTGGCTCAACTTCGGTTTGGTGGTTTGGGGCTGGACGCCATCCCTCACGGCGTTACCGCGTTCACACTGTCGAGTCTGATTATGGAGACGCTGACGACCATACAGCAGCGGAATTGCTACACCGGGCTGCTGGCAGACCTCGCGCGGTGGGGCAGCCGAAAGCCCGCGCTGACAACCTTCGGACTGCTGGCGCTGCTGACCGCATTCTGGGAATCAGGCGAATACCGCATCTATCGGTATGAAATGTTGATTCGGGGCAATCTCGACGCGATCAACATGCAGTGGAGCAGGGCAGATACGGCGCGCGATATCGCCACCAATATGCTGTGCTGTCTGGCGGCGCTGCGGTGGCATCAGCGCCAGCAGGCAGAACGTAGTCGTATTCATGTAGATGGCGTCGCTGACGATGAAGTCATGAGACGCCGCCTGGTGAAAGGGTAGCTCAGTGTCAGAAGACAACCCGATGACGATGCAGCCCGGACGTGAGCAGGGCAGGTCGGCTGCCTCGCGCCGGCTTCACGTCTCAATGCTTCCGGGCTTGAGTCGGCTGGCGAAAGAACACCTGCAGCAGGCGGGCATTACCTCGCTCGAACAGGTGGTTGCAATGCCGCCCGAAGCGCTGAAGCAGTTCAAAGGCATCAAGACGACGGCATCCGCCGTTCACGCTCAGGCGCGGGTATTTGTCGAGGATCATCCGATCTGGTATCAGGATCTGCCTGACCGATGTCTGAATAATGGGGTGATGTTTGACCTGGAAACCGACCTGTATACCCAGATGCCGTGGAGTTGGGGATGGGTGGACAGCCAGAACGTGCCTCATGTGCTGATTACCGCCGATGGTCGGCACTCACATGACGTTCCTCTGCCCGATGGGCGTAGGATAGTCGTCGTGCCGGATAAGGATGCCGCCTGGGAAGCCTTCGCCGATGCAGTCTCCGATACGGACTGCCCGATCTATCATTGGACAGGGTTTGATGCCGGAGTGATGCGCAGTACTGCGCCCTGGCATGTGCGCCAGCGGCTCGAAGCGCGGATGCACGATCTCCATCGCAGCTTCAAACAGAGCGTTAAATTTCCGGTGGATGGCAACTCGCTCAAAGTGGTCGCTCGCTACCTCAGCTTTGACTGGGTCGAATATGACGCCTGGGATGCCGCCTACTGGGACTACCAGCGCTGGCTGCGACGTGGAGATATAGAAGCGCTGGTTAGATCGGCTAACTATCAGCAGGCGGACGTGGAGGCGCTTGCCGTCGTTTGGCGGTGGCTGGTCTGCCATGCGCCCACCAGCCATTCGCAGCCGCGTGCCGCCACCTGAAAGTAAGTAGTAAGAGAAGTTGCACAATGCAGGCGAATAACTGATAATGAAAGAGAACGTAATTATCAGTTCTGCCGTGTTTTGCCTGATAATCTGACCTCTTTATGGTGCATCCGAAAATTATGTCGAGCGTTTCACCGAGCCGGTTTAGTATCGATCCAGCCTCTCTCGTACCGCTGTACTACCAGATACGAGAAAACCTGCGCGAGCTTATCCGCGCCGGTGACCTGCCTGCTGGCGAGTTGATCCCGTCTGAACGTGAACTGAGCGAATTCTACAGTGTCAATCGTCTGACCGTCCGCCAGGCGGTCACCGAGCTGGTGCGCGAAGGACTGCTGCGCCGACAGCATGGCGTCGGGACGTTTGTGCAGAACAAAGTAACCCAGGAGATGCCAATTCTCGCCGGGTTCAGCGAGCGTATGTCTCTCATCGGGCACAAACCCGGAAGCAGGCTCATCTCGTTGACACACCAAAGCCCGACGCGGAGCGCAGCCCAGCAGCTCCATATACCGTTGGACGGCAAGGTCGTCAAGATTGTGCGGCTGCGGCTGCTGGATGAGATGCCGTTCATGCTGGAGACGGCTTTTCTGCGCGAGGATCTGGTTCCCAATTTGCAGGTGAGCGATCTTGAGCGTGAACCATCGTTATACCGAATCCTGACCACGCGCTACAGCATTCAGATCACCGAAGCGGAAGAGGTTCTGGAGCCGGTTTTGCTGACCTCGTATGAAGCCGGTATCCTCGAAACTGAGCCGGGACGACCCGCGCTGCTGATCGAAGGCGTGGTTTATGAAGGGCATGGGCTGCCGTTTGAGGTCACCAGCTCGCTGGTGCGCGGCGATAAATCGCGCTTCTACTTCAGGCTGCACCGTCAGGGTGGCGAAATCGAGCGCAAATAGGGCGCTGCCGTTAGGGTGATGCAGTCTGGTTTGATCCCCATGATGATCTGAGGTTTGGCTTGAATAATGTGCTGAGTTCGCTGCGCGGCGGGCTGATCGTCTCGTGCCAGGCAAGCCCTGATGATGGCTTATACGGCTCCGAGGTGATGGCGATGATGGCGCAGGCAGCGGCGCTCGGCGGGGCGGTCGCTGTCCGCGCCAACGGCGTCGAGGACATCACCGCCATTCGCAGAGCTATCACCCTGCCTGTTATCGGCATCCTCAAGCAGCATTTGCCCGGACTGGGGGTTCGTATTACGCCTTCGCTTGAGGCGGCGCGTGTTGTAGCGAGCGCTGGCGCGGACATTATCGCGGTGGATGCCACCAGACGCGGCGCAGAAGAAGGGCGCGCGACCGCCGCCGAGCTAATCCGTCAGGTTCGAGATGCGCTTGGCATCCCGGTTATGGCGGACATTTCGACGCTGAATGAAGGGCTGGCAGCCGGGCAGGCGGGCGCCGATCTGGTGGCGACCACGCTTTCCGGCTATACGGCTTACAGCCGGCAGCAGCGGGAGCCGGATTTCGCGCTGGTTGAGGCATTGGTCGCGGCGACGGCGTCGCCAGTGATCGCCGAAGGGCGCATCGCCTCGCCCGAAGCGGCGCGGAGGATGCTCGAACTGGGGGCGTTCGCCGTCGTGGTTGGCTCGATGATCACCCGTCCCCGCTGGATCACGCAGCAGTACGTAAGCGCGCTGGACGGCGCTCATCCCCCGGAATAGGGCTGAACGCCTGCCACTGACAACAGAAGTATTCAGTGGTGCTAACCGGCAGCCAAAAGCAGGATGAATCTCAATCTAACTTGTCTGGATTTCAAGTATGATGACGAGTAGAATAGAGGACTATCAGAGCGTTGTTCGGGCAGAAGCTGCGGTTTTTGCCCTTTTTTTGCGCGGCGCTCGATAAACTTCATATAGTTCGAGTCTGTAGGTACAAGATTCAGATGGCTTCTCAATCGTCAGAACCTGCCGCAGCACGGCGCGATCCCTACGCCGCGCTGCGTTTTCGTGATTTTCGGCTGCTGATTATCGGTCGTTTCGTCGCTCAGATCGGCGAGATGATGGTCAGTATCGCGGTCGGGTGGGAGCTTTACGAGCGCACCAATGATCCGCTGGCGCTGGGGTTGGTGGGGCTGGTGCAGATTATCCCGGTGCTGCTGCTCGGGCTTCCGGGCGGCTATATCGCTGATCGCTATAATCGCCGGTTGATTACGCTCATTTCGCAGCTTGTGCTGATCGTCTGCTCGCTGGCGCTGGCGGTGCTGTCGCTTACCGAAGGATCGCTGCCGCTGCTCTACGGCGTACTTGCCATCATTGGCGCGGCGCGCGCTTTCAATAACCCGGCGGAATCTGCGCTGACGCCGCTGACTGTTCCTTCGGAACACTTCTTTAATGCTGTGACGTGGAATTCAAGCGTCTGGCAGCTTTCCGCTATCCTGGGTCCGGCGGTAGGCGGGCTTATCCTGGGACTGACGAACATTCCCGCCGCAGTGTATGTGATGAATGCCGCTGCTGGCGGCGTGCTGGTGTTCGTGCTGCTGCTTATCAGAGGGCGCAAGGTCGAGTATCTGACCGCGGCTGAATCGCCGTTTGAAGCGGTGCGCAAGGGATGGCAGTTTGTGCGCAGCACACAAGTCATCCTGGCTTCTATCACGCTCGATATGTTTGCGGTGCTGTTTGGCGGCGCGACCTTTCTGCTGCCCGTGTTTGCCCGCGACGTTCTCCACGTGGACGCGATGGGTCTGGGAATCATGCGCGCCGCGCCGTCGGTTGGGGCGCTGCTGATGGCATTTACGCTTGCCCGCCGACCGCCGCTTGATCACGCTGGTCGAACGCTGCTGGTCGCTGTGGCTGGCTTTGGGGTTGCTACCATCATCTTCGGACTCTCCACGTCGTTCTGGTTATCACTGGCGATGCTGCTGGCAACGGGCGCGCTCGACAACATCAGCGTCGTCATCCGCCATTCATCGGTTATGACGTACACGCCAGATGAGATGCGGGGCAGGGTGGGGGCTGTGAACAGCGTCTTCATTGGCGCTTCCAACGAGCTTGGCGGCTTTGAATCTGGTCTGGCGGCGGCACTGCTGGGTCCCGTGGGCGCGGTTGTGTTTGGCGGCATTGGCACGCTGATCGTCGTCGGTATCGTCGCAGCGCGCGCGCCGGTGCTGCGCAACCTGCGAAGAATCGGCGACCGTCTGCCATCGCCGTCACCTGCCAGCGGCGAACCGCTGCCCGCCAAACCGGTGCCCGGTAACGTGTCCTCGTAATTTCCTTCACCTGATGGCTGCCTGATGGATTCAGAGGCGATTTATACGGAGATGGCACAGCAGGCGCTGGTCGCTTACGGCTTGCGCGGGTCAGGCTTTCGTGTAGTCAAATCGACCAACAATGTCGTGTTTCAGGTTACGGCGGGAAAAGACCGCTACGCGCTCCGCTTGCACCGTCCGGGATATCGCCAGCTACGATGGATTGAGGGCGAGCTTGAGTGGCTGGACGCTCTACACGCCAATACCGATCTGTGCGTTCCCAAACCGGCGGCACCAATCTTTCACGGCAGGGTAGGGGAGCAGGAGCGTTACTGCACGCTGCTGACGTGGCTGGATGGCGCTCAGGTGCTGCCCGCACAAACCACCGCGCAGCAGGCGTACAGCGCCGGCGAATTCATCGGACGCCTGCACCAGCACAGCGCGCCGATGACGTGGCTGAGGCACAAGCTGCCGCCGCTGGATATCGAGGCGCGGCTGATGGACAGATCCATGTTTCGAGAGGCTGGCGGCGATCTGCTTGGAGATGCCGGTAACTGGGTGCTGGATCAGGTTATTCAGCGAATTCGTATAGTCATTCAGAACGCAGCATCAACCGAACAACTCAGCCCCAAACCAATACACGGCGATCTCATTTGGAAAAATTTGATTTTTCAAACCAACGCCGCCTGCGCCATCGACTTTGATGACTGTGCCTATGGCAGCCCACTATATGATCTGGCACCGCTGCTGCTGGGATACCTTGACGAGCCGAACTATCCGGCGCTGCGCGCGGCAGTCTGGGCAGGGTACACCTCGATACAACCGAACGCGGCTCCACACGAAACGGAACTCGAACCCTTTCTGGCGGCACGGTACGCGCTATCCATCGAGTGGATCGCAGCCAACCGCCATAACCCGGCAGTCGCAGACCGCTACCGGGAGATCATCGCCTCACGTATCCAGCGACTAAAACATTATCTCGAAACAGGAGAACTGAAGCGCGGTGATATCATCATCTGAGAGCGCTACCTAACGGACAACGCCAGTTATCGTTGTCATTTAACTCTAGTGAGGCTTACGGCGCCTTGTTCAATTGGCGACAGATCGGCGCTCCCCGTAGAGGCACTCAGCATCTCACGCTATAATCGCCCGCCTATTGCCATCCGAATCTGTGGAAACTGCTATGCACCGTTTGTTGAAGCTTACCGCGCTGCTGCTTTTAGCGCTGATCGCAATAAGAGTGGTTTACGCGCAGGAAGTGGCGGCAGACCTGAGCATTGAGGAGATGGAACAGCGTCTGCGCGATACGCCGGTCTTCATGAATATGGATACACCCGAAGCTGCTGATATTTTCGCCGCCGGGCAGGACCTGGGCAACCGCGCGGACGTGTTCACGACAGTAGGAGACAGCAACACCACCAACGGCGATTTTCTGCGCCCGCTGGGCTTGAGCAGGTATAACTGCGATCTGGGTGAGTATGACCCACTGCGGGAGACGATAGACTTTTTCTCAAGACCACCGATAGAAGACAATGCCAACTCTTTTACCCGTGACAGCATCGCCGCTGATCGAGGCTTCAGCACTTATTCAGCGCTCGATCCGTTCTGGGCGGAAGCCATTTGCGAAGCGAACGAGTCGCCGGTGGCATGCGAATACCGCGTCGTTAAGCCCAGCGTTTCATTAATTATGTTGGGGCAGATCGACATCAATTACGCCCGCACCAGCGTAGACGCCTACCGCGAAAACATGGAAGAGATCGTCATTACGTCGATGGGGCAGGGGGTGATCCCGGTTTTATCGACCATCGTGTTTTTGCCCGAACGCGACGTATACGAACTGTCACTTCATTATAATATGGTCATCCTGGATCTCGCGGAAGCCTATCAAATCCCACTCATCAATCTGTGGAGCGCAGTGCAGTCGCTGCCTGATGTTGGCATCGGACCGGATCGCTCTCACCTGCGGGCGCAGGTGGGTCGGTTCTGCGCCTTCGATGGTAGTGAACAGGAATTGGGCGGCACGCTGCGAAATCTGCTCAACCTGCAGGCGCTGGACATGCTCCGGCAAAATGTTCTGGAGACACCGTAGAATATCGGCATTGCAAGTGTAAAGATAACGTTAAAGATGATGTAGGATTGCGTTATATTGCTGCCCTTTGTGTCCTGTTTTGCCCTTGACTAGGGGAAAGCGGGGATGTATGATGTACGTCCCTGGCGACAGGGGGGCAGCTTAACAACAGAACAGTGCGTGCAGAATTGAAGTTTGGGTAAGAGAAATGAATTCGGCAATACGGGCTTCGGCACGGATTGCT
>JAUQWZ010000034.1 GCA_030834905.1 Aggregatilineales bacterium
CGGATCGTTTCCCACTGCCTATCACTTAAATCACTGGTATAGACCTTCATTCTATGACACACTTGGTTTGTTCCTGTTTGGTAGTTGGTTTGGCTTGCACCTCCATTCTACCGAACAGGAATATTCATATGGCTTCTTAGAGACTCAGCGCATGAAACGTTCTCATTTCCTATTGATGATGCTCCTGGTCGTGGCAGCCAGCGGCTGCAATTTCTTTGCGCCGCCCGCTGCCGAGCAAACGCTTTCAGCCGACCACGCCGCCACCGCAGCCCAGATGCAGGGACTGCGACAGACGGCGACGGCGCAGGCAGACCGTCTCGCCATTACGCTCGAATACGCCCAGACGGCGATTGGCGCTGCCAACGCCCAGAGCACGCGCATCGCTGCCACGCTGATCGCAACCGGAATGCTGATCGATCTGCGCAACGTGACGCCGCTGTTTGCCACCCCCGCGCCCGCCGATGTGCGAAGCGAAAATTCGAGCGCCCCGCCGCCAGTGTTCGCTATTACGCCGATCATGAGCGACAGCGGCGCTCAGGGCAACAGCGAGCTGCTGGTTGCGCCCACCCCCGCGCCGTTCGCGGAACAGACCATCGACCCCGACGCGCCGCACCTGTCCGACATCGTCGTCGCTCAGACGGTGGGTTCGGATGACTGCCCGATCAACCCGACAACGGTCATTCCAACCACTGCTGGCGGCGTCTACGTCTCGGCAGTCGCGCGCAACCTGACTCCCACCAACGTGGTCGTCTCTCACTGGCTGCGCGAGGGTGTCGAGATGGTCTTTTATACCTGGTCACCGGGTTTCGATATTGAAGAAGGCTGCATCTGGTTCTACATGCCCGCCGCCGACGTGGATTTCTCACCCGGCAACTGGAGCGTCCAGCTTGATCTTGACAGCGTGCCAGCCGGACAGGCGGCTGCCTTTACGGTGTCCGGCACTGGCGACACCGCCCCGGCAGAGGAGATCATGCCAGAAACAACGTCCAGCGCTGGCTGACCGCTAAGATGGACAGATCCGCTTCGCCGGTTTATTATAGACGGCATTAAGATAGCGTGGTGGTGTTGTGATGGCAATTCACCTGGACTGGGATGACGAAAGCAACCAGATCATTCAAATTCGCATCGAGGGGCGCTGGACGTGGGATGAGCTGGAGAACACGCTGCGGCAAACGATAGCGATGATGGACAGTGTCTCACACAAGGTCGATTTCATTATCGACGTGAGCCGCAGCCACATGCTGCCCGGCGGCGCGACACAGGCGGCGCAAAACGTCGCCACGCCGGAGACGCACCGTAACGAAGGCGTCAAAGTTATCGTCGGGGCAAACACGCTCATTCGCCTCGCCTACGAGGCATATCGCCGCATCAATCGCTCACTGGGCAAAAATCAGGAATTCCTGTTTGCCAAAACGCAGGACGACGCCCGCGCTATTATCAGTAGAGAACGACAGTTCCCATCCTAGACCATTGGACAGTTCCTCTACAGTATCCGATTGTGTATAGTGGCAGCTCCCTGAATTCAGGCTGAGCAGTTCACGACATTGGTTCCACCTGCATAGAGAAGCATAAGGAAAATAACAAGGACAATGCGAAATATGTGGCGCTATGCGTACAGCCAGGAGGATCAGAAGGCGCGCATCTCGTGGAGTCTGGTCAGGCGCGTCCTGCGCTATGCCGTTCCCTATCGAACTCCGATCATCATCACCCTCGTCCTGATCCTCATCCAGACGGCGCTGCAGATGCTCAACCCGCTGCTGCTGCGCGAGTTATTCGACCGCGCGCTGCCTTCGGAGAGCAATCCGTCCGGAGATGTGGGGCTGCTCAACCTGCTGGGACTGGGCTTCGTGCTCATCCCCATTATAACGAGCGCCATCAGCATCCTCATCCGCCGCTTCAACTCAACCGTGGGCGAAGGCGTGATATATGACCTGCGCCGCCACCTGTACGCGCACCTTCAGCGCCTGTCGCTGCGCTTTTTCACGAACACCAAATCCGGCGAGTTGATGAGCCGCCTCAACAACGACGTCGTCAACGCGCAGACCGCCATCAGCGACACCATCATCGGGACGGTCACCAACCTGTTCCGCGTCGTCGCCACGCTCATCATCATGTTTTCGCTCGAATGGCGGCTTACCCTGCTGGGATTAATCGTCTTCCCGATCTTCTTCTTCATGGCGCGCGCTATCGGCGCTCGTCTGCGCGATATCGCCCGAACGCAGATGGATTTGAACGCCCAGATGAACGCGATGGTTCAGGAAACGCTGAATATCAGCGGCGCGCTGCTGGTGAAGCTGTTCGGGCGCTCTACATTGGAAACCAAACGCTTTGAAGAACGCGCCATGCGCGTGCGCGACACCGGCGTCAAACGCGCGGTGCTTAGCAGCCAGTTCTGGACGATCATGGGTCTGGTCGGCGTGATCGGCGGGGCGCTGGTCTACTGGGTCGGCGGGCATCTGGTCTTTAGCGGCGTCTTCACGCCCGGCACGCTACTCGCCTTCAGCGCCTATCTTGGGCAGCTTTACGGACCGCTGGAATACCTGATCAGCGTTCCGGTCGAGTTTTCCACATCGATGGTCAGCTTTGAGCGCGTCTTTGAAGTGGTTGATCTGCCGCTTGAAATTGATGAAAAGCCGGACGCGGCGCAGCTTGCCGACGTGCGCGGCGAACTGACGTTTGAGAACGTCACCTTTCATTATGTCACGTCACCTGAAGGTCTGCTGACAGACGTACATCGTTACGGTCGTGTGGACAACGTCCGGGCGGTGCTCTCCGGCGATGAAACACCGGCTGCGGACGACGACGACAAGACCGAACGCCCCGCCAGCCAGGCGCGTGAGATGGCGCTGGAAGACATTTCGTTCAGCATCAAGCCCGGACAGCTTGCGGCGCTGGTAGGTCGCAGCGGCGCGGGCAAAACCACCATGACCTACCTGATTCCGCGTCTGTACGATCCATCCGAGGGGCGCATCCTGCTCGACGGCTATGACCTCCGCGACGTCACGCTCGAATCGCTGACCGGACAGATCGGCATGGTGACGCAGGAAACCTATCTGTTCCACGACACCATCCGCACCAACCTGCTCTATGCCAACCTCAACGCCACCCAGGCACAGGTGGAAGCCGCCGCCAAAGCCGCCAACATCCACAACTTCATCGTAGGAATGCCCAACGGCTACGACACGATTGTGGGCGAGCGCGGCTACCGTCTAAGCGGCGGCGAGAAGCAGCGCCTGGCGATTGCCCGCGTCATCCTCAAAGACCCGCGCGTGCTGGTGCTGGACGAAGCGACCAGCCATCTCGACAGCGAATCCGAGGCGTTGATACAGGACGCACTGGAAAAGATCATGGCGAACCGGACGAGCATCGTCATCGCCCATCGTCTAAGCACGATCCTCGCCGCCGACCTGATCCTGGTGATGGATCGCGGGCGCATTGTCGAGCGCGGCACCCATGCCGAACTGCTGGCGCAGGACGGCTTATACGCGCAGCTTTACGAAACCCAGTTCCTGCGCCAATCGGCGCAGTTGGCGGACTAAGGGGTTTTCCGTAGGGACACGATGTATCATATCGTGTCCGCCTTATGGCGACCGTTCGGACACCATGTATGGTGTCCCTATGTGTCCCGTATTTAATCATTAAACTGCATTAATCTATGGCGACAAAACAGATCACCCTCTCTGCGCGCTCCGCGTCCTCTACGGTTCAGCATTTTCGCCACTCTCCGCCCGAAAAGGCACTTCACCCACGCGCCTTATGCCGCTATAATGATGAAGTCATTCAGGGTGTAATCTCATGTCGGAACTGTATCTCATCGTCGGGCTGGGCAATCCCGGTCCGCGTTATGAAAAAACGCGCCACAACATCGGCTTTCGCGCCGTCGAACGGCTGGCGCAGAAACACGGTTTGACCTTCAGCAAGATCGAGCAGCGGGCGCAGGTCGCCAGCGGCACGATCCTCGGCAGGCGGGTGATCCTTGCCAAGCCGCAGACATTCATGAACCTCAGCGGCGATTCGGTCGCTCCGCTGGCGCGTTTCTACAAGATCGAGCCGGATCACATTCTCGTCGTCCACGACGACCTCGATCTGCCTCTCGGCACGCTGCGCCTGCGTGAAACGGGCAGCTCCGGCGGGCAGAACGGGCTAAAGCATATCCTTCAGCGGCTGGGCACGCAGGATATCCCGCGCGTGCGCCTCGGCATTGGTCGCCCGCCGGGACGCATGGACCCGGTCGATTACGTGCTGACGCCGTTCAAAGGCGACGACGAAATCCTCGCCGCCGAAGTGCAGGATCGCGCCGCCGCCGCCATCGAAACCTGGCTGAGCGAGGGTATCGAAATGGCGATGTCGCGTCACAATGGCTCCGGCGAGCCTCGTATGAAAAAGCAGAAAGAGCCGGTTGAAAACCCGGAGACCTGAGTTATATCGCGCGCAAGCTCGGTAACACCGATGCGGTGGATGGCTTCTACCCCGACGTGCGGGTAGAAGCCATTTTTGTACTTGCGATGGTTCGACGGCGAGCGGAGAAGCGATTTGCAGAGGCGGCACATGGAAACCATTCTCCTCATTGGCATCGGCGGTTTCGTCGGCGCGAACCTGCGCTACCTGATCTCAACTATCGCCGCCGAACGGCTTGGCTCGACGTTTCCGTGGGGCACGCTGTTCATCAACTTCGGCGGCTCACTGCTGCTGGCAATTTTCCTCGCGTTTATCGCCAACCGCGCTGGCGTTGACCCGCGCCTGCGATTGCTGATTGCAACCGGCTTCTTCGGCGCATACACCACCTTCTCCACCTACGCAGTCGATTCAGTCGCGCTGGCACAAGCGGGTGACTGGGCTGGGGCAGCGGGCAACATCTTCGGCACGAACCTGCTCTGTTTGGTCGGCGCGGCGATTGGCTTCGTCTTAGGCAGCCGGTTGTAGCTGTATCTTTCGTCGCGCTTTCGTCACATCGTTCGCCCAGGTTTCATATAGCAATGCAGCCGCGAACGAGGCACACTTTGTGCCGGTGTGGGCGGCTGTCTTTGCCAGCCAGTTCGCGTGGAATATTTCATCTTATATTTCTGCGTCGGCAGTTCACACCCCATTTGTTTGAGAACGGCGTCAATGCCAATCTCGCCTATCAAGAAGGATAGCCCGAATCCTATGCACCTCTCCGGTATCCTCGAACTGCTTCGCCGCGCTGCGCCCTATCGCGATCTGATCGAACGCCTCAGGTTAACCGATCCCGGTCAGCCGGTTCCGCTTGGCGTGCTGCGCGCCGCCCGCCCCTATGTACTGGCGGCGCTGGCTCAGGATTGGCACGCGCCTGTCGTTTACGTCACTGCGCGGGTAGACCGCGCCTACAACGTCTCGGAGCAGCTTCCGGTGTGGCTGCCCGAACGCGACGTGCTGCGCTTCGCCGAACCCGCGCCGCTGTTTTACGAGCGTTCAGGCTGGGGCGAAACGTCTATCCGCAACCGCATTCAGACGCTCGCCGCCCTGCTGCCGCCCGACGAAAGTCAGGCAGACACGCGCCAGCTTGTCGTCACCTCAGCCCGCGCCCTGATGCAGCGCACCATGCCGGTCAGCCAGTTCCGCAAGGGAACGCTCACGCTAAAAGTCGGGCAGCGCTGGTCGGTTGAACGGCTGCTCGATCAGTGGGTGAAGCAGGGCTACGAAGCCACGACCATGGTGGTCGAGCCGGGCAGGTTCACCCGGCGCGGCGGCATCTTCGACATCTTCCCGCGCGCCGAGTACCGCCCGCTGCGCATCGAATTCTTCGACGACGAAATCGAAAGCATCCGTTATTTCGAGCCGTCCACCCAGCGCACAACACAGCACCTTCAAAGCGCCGTGATCACCCCTGCCCGCGAAGCGCTGCCAGAATTTACGCCGCCTCTCGCAGCCCATCTCAGCCAGTGGTTCAGCAACCAGCCCGATCCCGAAGCCGATATGACCAGCCCGCAGATGGACGCGCAGGCATTGGCGACCGGCACAGCCTTCCCGTTCCTCGAATACTACCTGCCTTATCTCTATGAGAATCCGGTCAGCCTGCTGGATTACGCGCCGGACAACGCCCTGATCGTCATCGAGGACTGGGCGGAACTGCGCGACACCGTCGCCGGAATTGAAGAAGTGGGCGAAAAGACACGCGCCGAGCGCGCGGCGTCTGGTATGCTGCCGCCCGATTACCCGCTGCCCTATGTCGCCTGGGAAGCGCTGCTGCAAGCGATTAACAGCCACAGCGTCGTCATCATGGGTCATGCTGACCAGGACGACGAGGCTGCCGAAGCGCTGCGCGGGCTGCTCGCGCCGGAAGACCGGTTTGGCGGGCAGTTGAAGGGGATGCTGACTCATCTGCGTTCGCTGCGTAATCAGGATGACCGCGTCATCGCCGTCACCGCCCAGGCGTCGCGCCTGAGCGAGCTGTGGCAGGAGCAGGAATCCGCCATCGTCACCCATACCTCGGAAGTGACCGAACCGCCAGAGCGCCGTTCGGTGATCTTCGTCGATGGCGTGCTGCACGAGGGCTGGCGACTGCGCACTGGCGACGGCGAAACTCACCTTTTTACCGACGCCGAAATTTTCGGCTGGAGCCGACCGGAGCCGCGCCGCCGCAAGACCGTCCGCAAGGCGCGCACGCCCGAAAACGCCTATGCCGACCTGCGCGAAGGCGACTTTGTCGTCCACAGCGACTACGGCGTTGGGCGCTTCGCCGGGCTGCGCCGCCGCACGCTTGAGGGCGTCGAGCGTGAGTATCTGGTGCTGGAATATGCCGGAACAGACGCGCTGTTCGTGCCCATCCATCAGGCAGACCGCCTGACACGCTATGTCGGACCCGACGACAAGCCGCCGACGCTCAACCGCCTCGGTCAGGCGGATTGGATTCGCATCAAGAGCAAGGCGCAGAAGGCGGTCGAAGACGAAGCACGCGACCTGCTGGCGCTGTATGCCACCCGCGCCGCCGTCACCCGCCCACCGTTCAGCCCGGACACGCCCTGGCAGGCGGAACTGGAAGCCTCGTTCCCCTATGTCGAAACCGAAGACCAGTTGAAAGCCGTTCGTTCGGTCAAGGCGGACATGGAACGTCTGAACCCGATGGATCGGCTGATCTGCGGCGACGTAGGCTATGGCAAGACCGAAGTTGCCCTGCGTGCCGCCTTCAAAGCGGTCATGGATGGCAAGCAGGTCGCCGTCCTCGTGCCGACGACCATCCTGGCGCAGCAGCATTACGAAACCTTCAGCCGCCGTCTGGCGCCGTTCCCGGTCAAAGTAGATGTGCTCTCGCGCTTCCGCACCAAAGCACAGCAGAACGAAGCCCTGAGACTGCTGGAAGACGGACAGATCGACATCATTATCGGCACACACCGGCTGCTTCAAAACGATGTTCGCCTGAAAAACCTCGGCTTGATCGTGATTGACGAGGAGCAGCGCTTCGGCGTCAAGCACAAGGAACACTTCAAGCGGCTGCGAACGCAGGCGGACGTGCTCACCATGACGGCGACGCCGATCCCGCGCACGCTCTACATGAGCCTGACCGGCGTCCGCGACATCAGCATGATTCAGACCGCGCCCGAAGACCGGCTGCCGGTGATCAGCCACGTCGGACCCTTCGACCACCGGTTGGCGCGGCAGGCAGTCCTGCGCGAAATGGAGCGCGGCGGGCAGGTCTTCTTCGTCCACAACCGCGTGCAGACCATCGAAGCCGCCCGCGAGCGTCTGGAAGAAATCGTGCCGGAAGCCCGCGTCGTCGTCGCCCACGGACAGATGGACGAGCGCCTGCTGGAAACCGTGATGGAGCAGTTTGGCAACGGCGAATTTGACGTGCTGGTATCGACCTCGATCATCGAAAGCGGGCTGGATATTCCCAACGCCAACACGCTGATCGTTGACCGCGCCGACTGGTTCGGGCTAGCGCAGCTTTACCAGCTTCGCGGGCGCGTTGGACGGGCGGCGCAGCAGGCATACGCCTATTTCTTTCACCCGGCAGCCAACCGCCTGACCGAAGAGGCGCGCGCCCGGCTGGAAACGCTGACCGAATATACCGACCTCGGTTCCGGCTTCCAGATCGCCATGCGCGATCTCGAACTGCGCGGCGCGGGCGATATCCTCAGCACCCGCCAGAGTGGGCAGGTCGCCGCTATCGGCTTGCACCTGTACACGCAGATGCTGGCGCAGGCAGTCCGCGAACTCAAGAGCGAAAACAAGGAGTTAGCGGATGTCGAACTGCCGCCCGCGCCGCCGATCAGCCGGAACACGGTGCTGATCGATCTGCCGATGCCCGCCTATCTGCCTACTGACTGGATACCGGAGATGGCGCTGCGTCTGCAAATCTACCGGCGCATTGGCGGGCTGGCGACGCCGGACGAGGTTCAGCAGATGCGGGCGGAACTCATCGACCGCTTTGGCGCGCTGCCCGCCGCCGTCGAAGGCATCCTCTATCAGATCGAGGTCAAGCTGCTGGCGCAAGCCGCCAACGCCACCGCCGTCCTCAGCCGCGACAGGTTGATTGAAATTCGCCTGCCCTATCTGGTAGAGCTAAACCGCGACCAGCTTGCCGCCCGGCTTGGCGCGGGTGTGCGCGTCACGCGGACCGCCGTCGAGGTACAGGCAGCCGATGAAGGCTGGCGCGACCGCCTGCTGGAAGTCCTCACCGACCTCAGCGCCAGCGTGCGCGTTGCAAGCGGAGTGTAACGAAACCGCAGAGCATGTCTGAATATTCGGCAGTTGGGACGCGCTCCTGCCAGCCTAAAGGGGTACTTTCACGTCCCCTTAACGTCTTACCAATGGCAAACTCATACCGCGACGGTAACATGGAGTCAAATCCTACAGCAAGACTAGGTGTAGGTTAGGAAAACCCCAGAGCAATCTGACTGGGGTTTTTCTATGCCTGCTGGTCATCACAATTTCCGGCTGTCACTTCAAAACCAGCCCGGTGGTGATGAGTGTCCCCGCTTCCAGCAGCAGCTTCGGGTGCGCCTTGAGCAGTTCGAGCATGATCTCACCCGGCGTCATCGTCTCAATCGGAAGCCGCGAGGCATGTTCGACCAGCGCGTCAAACTGCTTCTCGTCCATCCGTGAGAGGATTTTGCGGACCGAATACAGCGCGGCGTGCATTTTGCCGAAACGCTCGTGCCACAGATGCTCATAGTCGCGCAGGCAGCGCGCCGATACGTCACCCTGCTGGACAGCCTGTGTCGCAACAGACATCGCCATTTCCGCGCCCATCATGCCCAGGCTGATGCCGCCCGCCGTCAGCGGGTCTGCCTGATGCGCGGCGTCACCGACGATCATCAAGCCGTTGGTCACCATCTGCTTGAGCGCGCCCGTGACCGGAATGCCACCCGAAACTACGCTCAACATGCTCACGCCCGGATAGCGCCGTTCAACAAACCGTTCCAGCCACGTTTGCGCGCTCACCTCGCGCGCCTGGTTCGCGCCGATCACGATGCCGACGTTGGCGGAGTCTTCCCCTTTTGGGAACGTCCAGACGTAGCCGCCGGGCGCGATGGTTTCGACACCAACATGATACTCGCAGTGAGCCGGGTTCATATACGCTGCCATACCGGAAAGGGTGAATTGGAAGCCGACGTAATAATCCGCCAGCGGCGGAATGGTTTTCAACCCTGCCCAGCGCGCCACCTGCGATTCAGTCCCATCGCTCGCCACCACCAGCCGGGCGCGCACGTCGTAAGCACGCCCCAGCGATTTGACCTTTACGCCCTTCACCGTACCGTTATCGTGCAGCAGCCCAACCGCCGCCGTACTCACGCGCACATCCGCGCCCACCTGCGCGGCGCGTTCCGCCAGCGCGGCGTCAAATACCTTGCGGTCGAGCATGATCGTCTCGGAAGTTGGCGGCACAATCACCCGATCCCCGACGGCGTTCACAATCGCGTACCGCTGGACGCGGTGGGCTATCCAACGCTCGTTTAGCGGGATGAATCGCTCGGTCGTCTCGATGTCGGTCGCCTCGGCGCAGCGCACCGGCACGCCAATTTCCTGACGCTTCTCAATCAGCAGAACGTCCAGCCCACTTTCGGCGGCGCGTATCGCGGCTGCCGATCCGGCGGGACCGGCTCCAACAATCACTACATCGTAGCTGGTCTTCACGAAACGAGGCTCTCAACGGGCGTCAGCGCCAGCGCATGAACCGGACACATCGCCACACAGCGATTACACCGCGTGCAGGTGGTGTCATCAACCTGGAGAGTGAGCTTGCTGAGAAACAACGAATCAGGGGGACACACGGCGACACACGCGCCGCAGGAGTAGCACTTATCGTGATCGATATCGAGCCGTGTCACGTGCTGTTGACCGTTTCGACGGAACATCCACGCCTCCTCCGCGATGCTAACAATCCAATCAGGCGATCAATATATCATATCGCTGGAAGTCAGCCGTCACTAGGGATTTTCAGCGTCTTTCCTCACGACATCCATCATCTTTCCGCCTGTTACCCGAATGAGTTCCACCAGCGAAATTGGGAAGATGGCATTGTGCGCGCCGCCAGCAGCGTAAAGCTGATCGTAACGCTCCAGGGATGCGTCAATGTAGGTCGGCAGGTCTTGAGTACGATGCGCCAGCGGCGGCACGCTTCCCGGCGCGTAGCCGTAAATCTCGATGCACTCCTCTGGCGTGGCGATCTTCACCCGTTTGCGCCCCACGTTATACCAACCTGCGATCTTGCGGTCATCGACCCGCTGATCGCCACTCGCCAGCACCAGAATCGGCTGGCGTCCGCTGTCGGTTTCGACGATGAAACACAGGCTCTTGACGATCTGCCCCAGCTCGCAGCCAATGTTATCCGCCGCCTGCTGCGATGTGGCAGTGGTCGTCTCAAAGAAGCGCATCGGTCTATCCAGTCCCCGGCGCTGGAGGTCAGCAATCACCGTTTGCGGCGTGAGCGTCTGCATTTGTTATACTCCTGAAGTTAATTGTGAACCGAGAGCAGCTCGCCAATGGTTATGCGCGCGTCCATCAACTCCACCACCATCGAGCTTGTCCAGGGCGATATCACCCGGCAGGATACCGAAGCCATCGTCAATGCAGCCAACACGTCACTGCTTGGCGGCGGCGGCGTTGACGGCGCTATCCACCACGCCGCCGGACCGGGCTTGCTGGCGGAGACGCGAACGCTGGGCGGCTGTAACACCGGCGATGCCCGTCTGACCGGCGGACACAACCTACAGGCGCGTTACATCATTCACGCCGTCGGTCCTGTCTATCGTCCCGACGACGTCGAAGCCGCGCGGCTGTTAGCCAGCGCCTACCGGCGGAGGTTGGAACTGGCGGTAGAGCATGGTATCAAGTCTATCGCATTTCCGGCGATCAGCACCGGCGTCTACGGCTACCCACTTGACGAGGCAGCCGAGATCGCGCTTGAGACGGTCATCAGCCTCGTGGCGCAGTCCCGCGACATTGGGCTGGCGCGTTTTGTCCTCTTTGATGCGCGCGCCTTTGACGTGTATTCCCGAACGCTGTCAGCGATGGCGGACAAAAAAGAAGACCTGCGCCTTTTGTAAGGTGCAGGTCTTCAGTAGCGGCTTGGTTGGATTGACTCTAGTGCTTCTTGCCGTTGGTGCCCCGGCTGTTGCCGTTGCGGCTGTAGCTGTCGGCATTATAGTCCGGCTCCAGTGATTGCAGGGTGGAGAGCACATTCAGGAAGGTTTCAAATTCCTCAGGCGCGAACAATTCGCGCAGATAGGCGTCTACCCGCACCCCGCTGTTGAGCACATCGCCCCGGTATTTCTCCGCCTCATCGGTCAGGTAGATATGAACGGCACGCCGGTCGGTCGGATCGGGACGGCGTTCAATCAGCCCCTTCTGCTGAAGCTTATCGAGATTCGGGGTGAAGCTGGTAGCGGCGCGACCCACCGCCCGCGCTAATTCAGAAGCGTGCTGACCGTTGCGTTCGTACAAGGCGCGCAGGATATACCACTCAATAATTGTCAAGCCCAGCGGCTGTACGACACGCCCGAATAGTTGATCCAGATTGCGAAGTGCAATATCGAGATTACACCAGACAGATCCATTGAAGCGTAGTTGTGTTTGTACCATCTCACTCATATCGTGCTAGATATTATCCTCACCTATTGATTATCGAAGTCTAACACAAACGTCCATCCCTAGAAAGGATGGTTACATAAGTACTCTATTAGAGTGACGACTGCGGCTGAACCCGAACAACTTTCAAGGTCAGCGTCCCAACCCTGATTTCATCGCCAGCACTCACGGGATGCGGATTGTCTGACAAAATGCGCGAGCCGTTCAGAAAAGTGCCGTTGACTGAGTTCAAATCGATGATGTTCAACCTGCCAAGATAGCGAACAAAGGCAACATGGCGGCGGGAAACACCGCGATCACGCGCGCTGTAGTTCGCCAGATCCACGTCCGGCAGAAAGTCGCTGTTTTCGTCAGACCTGCCGAGAACGTACCCCTGAGCGCTCGGCGTATCAAACTGGTATATCACCTGCTCATCGCACTGAAGTTCGAATTCTGGCACGGCATTTCCCTTTGTTAGCAAAGCTATTTTGAATAATGTCATACCCTGAAACACAGCTTCATATTGTGCAACAATGTCTAAACGTGTTTGGGTTGGTAATATTAGACCATAAAGTGCTGGAAAAGAATAGAGCCTATTTTAATCAATGGACTGCTATGGTTTTAGTTCCACATAATCAGATATCAGGCGTCCTTCAGCATCAAACACGGGAAGACGGACGCCCGTTTCCGGCAAATATATGCCCACGCGCACCGAAATTGGCTGTGAAAAAATTGGAAAAATATACGAATCTGTAACATATTCACCGGGCATCCATAATGAGGTTGGGTACTGGTTGCCCTGCGGCATAGCATCCCGCTGATCGATAATTAATCCATTTTGATCCACCAGATGCACAAAGACCGTGTAGCTTTCTCTGACCGGCTGGCTGGCATACCACACCAGATCAAGCCGCAGCTGATCGGCGGTCAGGTCGAGGTCGTAACCTCGCAGGCGCAGCGCATCACCTAATCTCAGGTCGGTCAGGTGGGCGGCTTCGGGCGGCAGCATCTGCCGGGCAATGCCGCTGATCTCCACCTGCCCCAGACTCACCTCACCATTCTCCGTTTGGAGCACCACTACGTATATCTCCCCCATCTGATCGCGCGGGATACTCCAATAGAGATGATCCGCCAGCAGTTCGCCTTCGACCCACGATTGCACCGGATGCGCTCCATTCGTCGGTTCGCCCGCCCACAGTGGTGTTTCCTGCCCGGCATCATTTCGGAGCAGCGCCCGCAGCGCTGGCGCATCACGCCTGCCAACAGCGGCGGCTGCCTGCCAGTAGAGGGTCACAGGCAGTGTTTCACCGGGACGAACGGATGAGGGCAAATTGTCCCAACCCAGCAGGCGCACGCCTGGAGCGAACTCCACTTCGTGGCGGGTGGAGATCAGCAGCGCGGAAGCATCCGGGAACGACGCCGGGCGGGTGACCGTGACCTGCCCGATCTCCGCCCACAGCCCACCTTGCGTCCCGGCAGCATTGAGATACAGCGCGTACTGATCGCTGCCGCGCGTCACCCAGGCAGCCCTTAAGGTGTAGTCGCCGGGCGGCGTGCCCAACGGCACCTCGATGTCGATCCTGTCCAGCAGCACTTCGCCGGGACGCCACCGGTCTGTTCCGCTGAAGACCTGATGAACGCGGTAAAGCTGCGTGCCGTGTTGGTCGATCAGTTCGACAATCGGCGTGAAATCAGCGGCAGGAGGCGGCGCATCGATGCGCCAGTTGACGACGATACTGCCATGACCGCCCGCGGCAATCGGCGCGGCTTGCAGCCCGACCAGCGTCAGGTATGGATTGCGAACTGTCTCGCCCGCTGTCGCGCTGGATTCAGGCAGCGGTGTGTCTCCCGGCAGCCGGAACGCCTCGAACGCTGTCCGCCCATCGGGTCCCATCGGCAGATCGGTCAGCCGCCCCGGTTCCAGCCAAACGCGCCAGTCCTCCGGCGGCGGAACGCTGCGCGGAAACAGGTACAAGCCTTCGCTGCCGACCGGCGCGCGCATGAGCGTATCGGTTCCCAGCCACGTCACCGGCGGAATGGGCTGCACCGTCATGGTCGGATGAAACCGATCTTTCGCCGCAACGTAAACGACCGTATTCTCCAGCCGCCCGTATGCCTGCTGCTCAATTAGCCAGCGCGCAGCCGCGTCGAGATCGGCGTCAGTTTCGTAATATACATCGGCGCGGCTCGCCCAGGTCGAATAGTCACGCCAGACCAGCAGCCCGCCCACCAGCCCGGTGATGAGCGCAGCCGCTGCCAGCGTTCGCGCCGGGGGCAGCCGCAGGCGGCGCGCCGCCCCAACGAACACCACTTCGACTCCGGTCGCCACCAGCACGTAGATCAGCGGGATCATGCCGAGTGACCGCATGTGGCTGGGTGGCAGCCCGCCAACGGCTATTATGCTGGGAAGCACCATCAGCGGCGAAAGCAGCGCCAGCGCATACGCCGCCCGTTCAGATGCATCAAACCGCCGCCCCGCCAACAGCCGCCGCGCCGCCGCGCCGATGCCAACGAGCAGCAGCAGCCCTTCAATCCACGTCAGGTAGGGGCGACCGGGGATGTTGTAGCGCAGATACGGATCGCCTTCGATAAAGAACATGCGCAGGTGCAGCCGGACGCTCTCCAGCAGCGAAACCGACTGCTCCGGCAGCGTGACTTCTTCAAAACGCCTGAAAAATACATCCGGGCGCTGCGCCGCGTAAACCAGCATCGGCAGGGCAGCGATTATCATCACGCCGAAGAAGACCAGCCCCTGCCGCAACCGCGCCCGCCAGCGGCTGCGGTCAGCTGCCAGCAGCGCCAGCCCGCCCAGCGCCAGCCAGAATGGGAACAGGCGCGACGCCATGTAGGTATACAGGGTCGCCCCGGCAAAAAAGCCGCCCAGCGCCAGCCAACGCCAGTTTCCGCGCAGTCCGCGCCACAGAAACAGCAGCGCCAGCGCCTGCATCATCGGCAGAGTTACGGCGCGGAACGCCTGCCTGCCAAGCCACACCTGCGGGAATGACAGCGCCAGCATCAGCCCCATCGCCAAGCCGACGATGATGCCGCGCTGCCCGCGAAACATAGCCCGTCCAAGTCCGATAGCGGCTGCGACGGTGATCAGGTTAAAGAAGGCGCTGCTAAGGCGCAGCGTGAAAATGTGGTCGCCCAGAACGTGCAGCAGCGGCGCGTTGAGGTACATGTACAGCACCTCGCGCCCCTGATAGGCTTCGACGATTGGAAAGTAGCGCGCGCCGCCAAAAGCAATGCTGCGGCTGATGATCAGATAAACCGCTTCATCGTAGTGGGGTCCCGGGGGATAACTGGAAAGCTGCCATAGGCGCAGCCATGCGGCAGTTAGCAGGATCAGTGTGGCGAGTGGAATAAACAACCTGCGCATCGACACCTCAGCATTCCGCCGCAGAAGCGTAGCGCAGGCGGTGCCGCGGCGCAAGCGCAAAAAAAGGACGACCCTCCTGCAAGAGTCGTCCTTGAGATTAGCCGGTGCTGCCTTTTACGGCACAGACATTACTTCTTGCTGCCGTTTGAACGCACCTCGATCAAGCGCGGCTGTGCCTGCGGCGCTTTTGGCAGCGTCAGCGTCAGCACGCCGTTCTCATAGTTGGCTTCCGATTTCTCGAAGTCAACATTCTCAGGCAGACGCAGGCGGCGGCTGTAGCGACCGTAACGGCGTTCCTGCACCAGCGGGCGTTTCTTGTCGTCGCCTTCGGTCTGGCTGTGGGTTTCCGCTTCGATCAACAGGTAATCGCCTTCCTGCTGGATCTTAATCTCATCGGGGTTTACACCCGGCAGGTCAGTCGAAACCACGTAGCTCTTATCGTCTTCGTGGACATCCAGCGCCAGGGCGCTGCCGCCAAACCGACCCATTTCGTCAGTGAATGGTCGCCAGTCTTCAAAGAAGCGATCCACTATATTCTGCATGGTTGCCATTTCCCGCGCCGGGTTCCAACGTCTAATGCTGTTCATCATATACCTCCGCCTTCACTACATTAACAACATTATAACTATCATACAGCACCGATGTTGGATTGGTCTTAGAGGGGTGTATAAAGTTCGTAAGAATACCGCGATCTATGATTGAGCGCGTTTGTTGAACCGGAGTTTGAAGCTGTCCGTGGGCAGGAACTGATCGGCGTCGGCATGGTCAGCAGGCGCAAGGCTCAGCAAAACGCGGTCGCTGCTATCGACCAGGTAGTAGACCAGGTATTCGTCGTCACTGCTCAGGCTCGGCTTCGGCATCATACGCTTTTTGAAGGGAACGGCTTCGTCGGCAGCGGTAAATAGCGTCGTTGTCCGTTGAAATGGCAGCGCCGTCATGCCCGAATACAGCCGCGCAAAGTGGATTGGCAGACGGGCATAGCGCCGGGCGCGCAGCACCAGCGGCACAACAAACAGCAGCACGATCAAGGTCAGCCCCAGCCACCAGAATCGCGCCGAAAGCAGCATCATGCGCGGACCAAAAACAATCACCGCCAGCCCGATCAGCAGCACCAGCCACAACAGCGGCTTGGTCACTATCGAAAGCCACTGGTCAGTCGTCAGCCTGCCGTTGCGGTTGGCTTGCAGCCGGTTACGCATCTCCGGGCTGACAATGTCGTGTTTGCGTTTGAACATCCTTCTCACCGTTCATAAGATCACCAATGCCTATTGTAACGCGCGCGCCGGGCGTTACAGCCCCTAAATTGGTGGGGATAGGTAGGGGAACATCGATGAGGTTGAAGCGCTGTCCCGCGGCGAGAGGGAAAAGGGGATGTGCTTCTCCCCTTCTCCTCGCTCGCGTGGGAGAAGGGGCAGGGGATGAGGGGTGGAAAGCCCTAGTCCCCTGCGGCGGGTGCCGGGCTTGGCTGTCGCTGTCCAGAGCCGAGCGTTTGCAGCAGGATAACGCTGGCGATGATACACAAACCGCCAACCCATTGGATCGGCTGCATCATCTGCCCAAGAAAGAGGAGCGCCAGCAGCGACGTCGTCATCGGCTCAATCGTGCCGAAGATCGCCGCCCGTGTCGGACCGAGCTTCTGAAGCCCCATGTTGAGCGCGAACACCGGCATCACCGTACTGACGAGCGCCATGCCCACCAGATTAGCCCAGGCGCTGCCGCTGGTTGGCACTTCAAAGCCGGTCACCAGCGCCGTCACCATCAGAAAACCGAGGGTTCCCGTCACGATCCAGGCGCTGGCGCGCACCACTGCCGACGAGGTCTGCGCCTTCCCGCGCAGCAGGTGGCTGCTGAAAATATAGTAGATGGCGACCAGCAGCGCATTGACCAGCGCTAGCAGCACGCCGGGCAGATTTTCTCCGCGCAAGCCGCCGTTGAAATCGGGCGCGGTCAGCCCGATACCCACCAGCGTCAGCCCCAACGCCGCCCAACCCCACGCCGACAGGCGCTCGCCCAGCGCCAGCATGATCAGCGCGACCATCGCTGGATAGGTGTAGAAGATCACGCTGAAAGTTCCGGCGGGAATCATCCCCAGCCCAAAGAACGCGACCACGGCTCCAACCGACAGCAGCGGACCCAAAATCAGCATCAGCCGCAGGCGCGGAAGCCTGACCGGATCGCGCTTGCCCGCGCGTGTCAGCAGCCAGAACAACGGCGTGGCGATCATATAGCGCCACAGCGCAATATCCAGCGGCTCGACTCCGCCCTTGAGCAGGTGGTCGGTGAACACCGGCAGGAACGAATAGCCGAGGACGGCGCTGAAGATATACAGGATGCCCATTCGAGAAGTATTCATATTGTCGCTCGCGCTAAGATGCTGCTGATTATTGTAGCTGAGGCAAAAAAGACCATTTAAGTCCGCTGTACAAAAACGCAGGGGCATGAGATATCGTCATGCCCCTGCCAGCAGTGTTTCGAGACTATGCGGCTATGGAACGATGTTGGCAACCAGTGTCACCCGTTCGGTCAGCGTCGTGACCAAAATCGGCAGGATGCCCACCAGCAGCGTCCCGGCGAATGCCACGTACACCGCCCAGTTTACCCGTTCCGTCGCCCCGGCAGCCGGGTCGCCTTCGCCGTCACGCAGATACATATTGACGATAATGCGCAGATAGTAGAAGGCGCTCACCACGCTGGTGATCACGCCGATGATGGCGAGCCATTCCAGCCCGGCGTGGAGCGTAGTCTGGAAGATAAACAGTTTGCCCAGGAAGCCCGCCGTCGGCGGCACGCCCGCCAGACTGAGCATAAACACCGTCATCATCAACGCCAGCAGCGGGCGGCTTTTGCCCAATCCGACGAAGTTTTCCAGATTGGTGCCGCTGCCGTCGTCCTTCTCAATCGCCATGGCGACCGCGAACGCGCCCAGATTGGTAAACATATAGGCGATGATGTAAATCAGCGCCGCCTGAATCGCCTCGTTGCCGATGCCCGCCGTCCCTGCCGCCGCTACCGCCATGCTGATATAACCGGCGTGGGCAATGGACGAGTACGCCAGCATTCGCTTGATGTTCGTCTGCGCGATGGCGACGAAATTACCCAGGATCAGCGTTGCCGTCGTCACCAGCACCACCACATTCTGCCAGGCGGCGTTTGTCTGCCCGTCCTGAAGGACGAGCATCGGCAGCGCAATCGCCAGAATACGCAGCAGTGCCGCGAAACCGCCAGCCTTCGCGCCAACGCTCATGAAGGTCGTCACTGGCGTGGGCGCGCCTTCGTACACGTCTGGCGTCCACATGTGGAATGGCACTACGGCGACCTTGAAGCCTAGCCCCACCAACACCAGACCTGAACCCAGCAGCGTCAGGAACATGCCCGTCGTTTCGCCGCCGATCACCCGACCGACCTGCTCGAAGACCTCATGCAGGTTGGTCGTGCCGGTCGCGCCATACAGCAGCGCCGCGCCATAGACGAAGAAGGCGCTGGCAAACGCGCCGAGGATGAAATACTTGATACCGGCTTCTTCCGATCTCGGTTCCGGGCTGCGGAACGCCGCCAGCACATACAGCGGAATACTCAGCAGTTCCAGCGCTATGAACACCACGATCAGGTTGTTCGCGCCTGCCATAAACATCATACCGGCGCTGGAAAACAGCATCAGCACGTAATATTCACCGCGCTCGATTCCCGCCCGTTTGAGGTAGTCGATGCTCAGCAAAATGCTGACGAACGCCGTAATCAGGATGACGATGTTAAAGAACGCGGTGAACTGATCGGCGCGGAACATCCCCAGAAATGAGTCCACTTCCGCGTTATAGACCAGCAGATTGGCGACAAAGGCGAAAACAAGCCCGCCCGCCGCCAGCCACGCCGTCGTCTCCTTGCGCGTTTTTGGAATGAACAGATCAATGACCAGCAGGATACACGCCCACACCGCCACACTGATGCCGGGGAGCGCTGCCCACAGATTGAAGCTTTCAAGACTTGGCAGTGTGCCCATCACGTTTCCCTTATGGCACCAGTTGAACGACCGACGTCACGAAGGGCTGCATCTGCGTCACCAACTGCCCCACGCTTGCGTCCATCGGCTGGAAGAAGATGAACGGCTGAATACCGATCAGGATGATGGCGACCACCAGCGGAACCAGCGCTGCGTATTCCGACCAGTGAAGCTTTTCAATCTGCCGGTTTTCCTCTTTATCCAGCTCGCCCATGAACACGCGCTGGTAGAAATACAGCATATAGACCGCGGCAAGGATGACGCCCGTCGTCGCAAACAGCGCGAACACGAAGCCCAGCGACTGGCTGCCCAGCGTTCCCATCAGAATGGTGAATTCACCGACGAAGCCGTTCAGTCCGGGAAGCCCCATGCTGCTCAGCGAAATGAGCAAAGCCAGCCCACCCAGCACCGGCAGCGCCGTCCAGATACCGCCGAACGCCGCCATTTCTTTCGTGTGGCGTCGCTCGTACAGCATACCGACGATGAGGAACAAGCCGCCGGTGCTGACGCCGTGATTGACCATTTGCAGGATGCTGCCGGAAATTCCCTGCGCGTTGAGCGCGAAGATGCCCAGCACGATAAAGCCCATGTGACTCACCGACGAGTAAGCGACCAGCTTCTTCATATCGGTCTGCGCGTAGCTCACCCATGCGCCGTAGATGATGCCGATGACCGCCAGCACGCCGACGACGGGCGCCCAGGCAACGCTTGCTTCCGGGAACATCGGCAGGCAGAAGCGCAGCATACCGTAAGTGCCCATCTTCAGCAGCACGCCCGCCAGAATGATCGAGCCTGCCGTCGGTGCTTGCACGTGAGCATCGGGCAGCCAACTGTGCAGGGGCCACATCGGGACTTTCACCGCGAAGGCGATGAAGAAGCCCAGGAACAGGAATGACTGCGGGCTGAACAAGCCATCGAACGGGAAGCTGAGCGTGCCGTTCTGGATCATGGCGGTAATTTCCGGCAGCGCGAAGGTGCCCGCCGCCGTGCCGACGTACAAAATCGCCAGCAGCATCAGCAGCGAGCCTGCCATCGTATACAGGAAGAACTTGACCGCCGCGTACACACGTCGTTCGGAACCCCAGATGCCGATCATGAAATACATCGGCACCAGTGTGATTTCCCAGAAGATGAAGAAAATGATCATGTCCTGCACGACGAACACGCCGATCATCGCCCATTCGAGCAGCAGCATGAACAGGTAGTACAGCTTCTGACGACCGCGTTCTTCCAGCGCGTGTGTGCGGAAGGATGCCAGCGTGGCGATAACGGTGATGAACGTGGACAGCACGACCAGAAGCAGGCTTAAGCCGTCAACGCCAACGTAAAAGCTGATGCCGTACTGCGGCAGCCAATCGATGCGCTGCACCATCTGCAAGGCGGGGTTATTGATATCAAGCGCAGCCCACAGCAGCAGCGACGCGACAAAAGTAATCAGGCTTGTGCCTAATGTGACATATTTGATGGTTTGGAGTTGTGTCTGCTCGCGCAAAAACAACAGGATCAGAAACCCAATCATCGGCAGGAATAAAACTACCGTGACGAGCGACAGACCGGTATTCTCCATAATCTCGCTCCCCATTGATCAGCCGCGCCCCAACAGCGGCAGCAGCAGCACAATAATCACCAGTACCACGCCCAGCAGCAGGCTGAGGGCATACACACGAACATACCCCGATTGGACGCGCCGCAGCCCGGCGGAAATCGCCTGCGTTAAGCGCCCTAATCCGTTGACCGCGCCGTCTATCAGACCGAGGTCAATCGGACGCGCCAACAGATCGCCAATCGCGTTAAAGCCTTTGTAAATCACCGTATCGTGGACGTAATCGTGCAGGAACGCCCAATCCACAGTATCGCCAAGGAACTTTGCAGTCCGGTTGAACGGCTGCTCGAACAGGCGAGAGTAGGTTTCATCCCAGTACAGCCGCGCGTTGGACAGCCTCCACAATGGGCGGGTGCCGCCGCCGACATACAGCGGGTCGCGTTGTTGTTCATCCAGCCCTCTGCGGCGATAGATGCCGTCGGCAAGGTACATGGCTCCAAGCGCCACCACCAGCGCGCCCAGCGCGATCACCCATTGGAAGGTTCCCGCGTGAGCGTACTCGACCGACTGTTCCAGCCAGAACGTAAAGCGGTGCGCGCCAAAGACGTTTTCCAGCCCCAGCGCTCCGGTAGGTACGTTGAAGAAACCAGCAGCGACGCTTAAGACCGCCAGCACGACCAGCGGAATGGTCATCGATGGCACGCTCTCAGGCGCGTGCCGCGCGGCTTCGGTACGCGGCTGCCCCAGGAACACCAGCGAAACCTGCCGCCACATGTAGAAGGCGGTGAAGCCCGCCGCCAGCAGCAGCACGCCAAAGGCGATATACCCGCTAACGTTCCCATCAACGATACCCGCCAGCCACGAGTCCGCCAGAATTTCGTCCTTCGACCAGAAACCAGCGAACGGGAAGATACCCGCCAGCGCCAGCGTGCCGATCAGGTACGTCCAGTAGGTGACCGGCATTCGGTGACGCAGACCGCCCATATTGCGCATGTCCTGGGGGTCAAATTCTTCTTCTTCAGCATGATGTTCGTCACCATGATTGTGCGCATGGGCAGCGTGATGATGCCCATGCTCCATGCCGTGAATGACCGAACCGCTGCCGAGGAACAACAGCGCCTTGAAGAAAGCATGGGTCACCAGATGGAACATCGCCGCGCCATACGCGCCGACGCCCACCGCCGCGACCATGAAGCCAAGCTGGCTGACGGTGCTGTACGCCAGCACCTTCTTGATGTCCCACTGCCCGATGGCGATGAAACCAGCGACAATCGCCGTTGACGCGCCGATCAGTGTCACCACCAGCGAAGTAAATTCGGCATAGTGGAAGAAGACGTTGCTGCGCACCATCAGGTACACGCCAGCCGTCACCATCGTGGCGGCGTGGATGAGCGCGCTCACAGGCGTCGGACCCGCCATCGCGTCCGGCAGCCATACGAACAGCGGAATTTGCGCCGATTTACCGGTTGCGCCCAGCAGCATAAACAGCGTAATCAGCGTCAGGACAGTGCCAATCGGCAGCGTCAGCGATCCAAAACTGACGGTACGCTGCTCGTCAATCAGCCGTTTCGCCTGGCTGAAAATGCCCAACTGTGAGGTTACAATGTGTTCATTGTCGGTAAATACCGGCTCGCCAGAAGCCGCTGCATGTTCGGCGTCGCCTGCTTCGGCGGCGGCTACTTCAGCCTGCCCGCCTTCGACTTCAGCGTGAGACGCCAGCCCAGGGTTGGCGATTTCGCCCGGCTTGTAAAAATCCAGCGTGCCAAACGTCCAGAAGGTCAGGAACATCGCCATCAGCACGCCGAAGTCGCCGATACGATTGACGATGAACGCCTTGCGGGCGGCGTTGCTGTTCTTCCAGCCCACGCCTTTGGCTTTGCCGTACCAGAAGCCGATGAGCAGGAACGAGCATAATCCCACGCCTTCCCAGCCGACGAACAGCATCAGCAGGTTGTTACCCGTCACCAGCACCAGCATGAAGGCGAGGAACATATTCAGGTAGGCGAAGAAGCGGTGAAATTGTGGGTCGCCGTGCATATACCCCATCGAGTATACGTGGATGAGCGAACCGACGCCGGTCACGACCAGCATCATCGTTACGCTCAGGGTGTCCACCCGCATCTGCCAGGGGATTTCAACGCCGCCGGACGGCAGTCGTATCCAGCCATCCAGGAGGGGCGGGTCAATCACGACCGACTGGTAGTTGCTGCCCGATAAATAGACAAACAGCAGCACCGCCACCAGGAACGCCAGTCCTGAGGCGATAGTGCCAATACTCCCCACCCATTTTTCCGACAGGCGCGCCCCCCAGAACAGGTTAATAAACGCGCCTATCGAAGGGATTAAGATGATTAGCGGAACTAAGACCGGGTAATTCTCCATAGTCAGCCCTTCAGTGTTGAGTACTGAGTGCTGAGTACTACGTACTCAGTACTCGATACTGCACCTACCCTTCCATCTGGTGTAATTCGTCAATATTAATGCTGCGTTTGGCGCGGAAGATGGCGACGATCAGCGCCAGCCCAACCGCGACTTCAGCAGCGGCAACGGTGATGATAAAGAACACGAACAGATGCCCATCCACCTGACCCCACTGATGGGCGAAGGCGGCAATCGCGAGGTTGGTCGCGTTCAGCATCAACTCGATGGACATAAAGACGAGAATTGCGTTTCGCTTCAGCAGTACCCCAAGCGTCCCCAACACGAACAGCACCATGCTCAGCATGATAAAGGCTTCGGTCTGTACCACCATGATTACGATCTCCTCTGAGTCACGTACTGACCGTCACTTGCCGACCGCGTCGGCATCGGGAAGCTGCGCGGGGCTGCCGTTCGCCGTGGTAATATCTGTTCCCACCTGCGAGGCAATCACGCTCGTCAGCGGGCGGCTCACACGGCGGCGTCCGATAACGCGGCGGCGAGATTTGTCTGGTTCGCGGTGCGTCAGCACAATTGCGCCGACCATCGCCGCGAGCAGCAGCATGGCAAGCAGTTGGAATGGCAGCATGTAGGTTGTGAACAACTCGAAGCCAATCGCGCGCGGGCTGCCGAACGTTGGTTCGGCGGGTGTTTCGACAGGTACGGCGACTGTCCGCAGGCTGCCGTCAAAAATGCGCTGTCCGGCGATAACGATCAGATCGCTGCGGTCGCGCGCGATCTCGAAGTCGGGCATGTCGTAGAGTACGTTGGCGTGATTGCTGGCGTCCACCACTGCCCAGTCAACCTCGCCTTCACGCAAAATTACCGGCTCGGCGCGTTCGCCCGGCGCGAGGTCGGCAAGCAGCACCTGGGTATCGTCTTCGACAAATTCCGCGCCGAAATCAACAAAGCTGACAGTGGGCGCTTCCGGGTTGGCATGGAACACCGTGACGCGGCTGCTGCGATCCGGCACTGAAGATAGATCCTCAGCCACCAGTGCCAGCGTCGGCTGCTCGCCAGTGCCATAAGCAATAATTGTCTGCACGCTGTCCGGCTCAAGCGTCAGCGTGCTGGCTGCCTGAGCGCCCGCCTGATCAGCGGCGCTTTCAACGATGGAAATCGCCTGTTCGCCAGCGGCGAGTGTCACCAGCGGCGAGGCGTCGCCAAACGCCAGCCCCGATGCGATCAGTTCGTCACCGGCGTAGACATCGATGATGCCTGCGTCCGGCGCGACGTTGAGCACGCGCACCATCGGCTGGGCGGCAAGTCTCTCGTCACTATCGCCAACCAGCAGCGGCGTACCGATGACAAACAGCAGCCCTACGGTCAGAATGACCGCGAGCGGCGTAAACCAGCGCATCCGGTTCTTTCCTTGACCGGGGTCGGCAGGAAGAACTTTTTCCGCGCCAAGAAGCATGATTACGAACAGGAAAAGCACCATGATCGCGCCCGCGTAAACGGTAAGCTGGATCATGGCGAGGAAGGGCGCGTTGAGCAGTAAAAAAAGGAAGGAAATGCACGCCATCACGACGATGAGATACAGCGCGCTGTGTACCGCATTCTCTTCCAAAAGCATTAAGACGGCTGCCGCTACCGCTATAGCGCCAACTATAACGAAAGGCCAGATTTCCACCATTTTCAATTATCCTGTTGGGCGCAGACTCCTTGTGCAGTTTAACACAAACAGCCGCGCACTTCAAAAATCAACGTCGAGCCGCACACGGGAAGATTTTGCGCTCATGTGCCGCCTTGACTGCCGTTCAAAAGAAAAGCACCTCACCCGGGGGTGGGGTGCTTCGCCAGCCGGAACCAGTATTACAGCGGGTTCTCCTGATCAGGGATGGATCGGTTGAAAGTCCCCGGTTCCACCTGCTGCGGCGTTTGTTTACCGCCCTCAGGCACCGGATCGATCAGCATATCCTTGACGAAGATTGCGTCCCGCCGGTTTGTGAAGCTCATCTGATGCTCGTGTCCAAGCTCAATCGCCTGCGTTGGACAGGCATCTTCGCAGTAACCGCAGAAGATGCAGCGGATCATGTTGATCTCATAGGTCTTGGCGTACCGTTCGCCGGGGCTGTAGCGTTCGTCGTCGGTGTTCTCCGCCGCTTCTACCCAGATAGCATCTGCCGGGCAGGCTGCCGCGCACAGCGAACAACCAATACATTTCTCCAGCCCATTTTCGTAACGACGCAGGTGATGCCGCCCCTTGTAGCGCTCGCGGAAGGGTTTCATTTCTTCCGGATACTGAAGCGTCACCGGTTCTTCCAGCACATGCTTGAAGGTCGTCGCGAAACTACGGAATATATTCATCCTTTAAGCCCCTCCTCATAGCGCAGGCGGGCGATCTGCCTGTGCCGATGGTTTCCCGTTTCGATATACATTCCAGACTCGCCGCGCTAACTGCCGGTTCCGTCAGTAGGTACGATAGCCTTTTCGTCCTGGCTCTCCGCCTCCGGCTTTTCCTCCGGCGCGAGGCTGGCAAGGCTGTCCAGCGCCTTGAGCGTAAAGTTGTACAGGGCGAACGGCATCGCCAGCAGCCCGCCGAGAACCTGGAGCGCCACCGCGCCGAAGCCGGTGCGCTCGCCAGTGATGATCGGATCATCCGCCAGTGACGCGGGTTCCTGCTCCAGTTCGCCTGAACGGCGCAGCAGGTACAGCCCGATGATGATCACCAGCACGAAGACCGCGCCCGACACAATGCCATACGCCATCGGGTTGCCGAGAGTGTCGCCAATCAACACCGCGATAGCCGACCATGCGACGGCAACCAGCGCCAGCGGCAGCAGCACTTTCCAGCCGAGCGACATCAGGCGGTCATAGCGGATGCGAGGCAGAGTCGCGCGGATCCAGATCATCAGGATCAGCAGCAGAATGACCTTGCCAATAAGCACCAGCGGTCCCAGGATGGGCAGGCTTTGTACCAGACCGAAGCCGTCGTTATAGCCGCCCAGATACAGCGACGCGAAGACAATGCTGATGCCGATCATACCGAGATATTCCGCCATCATGAACAGCGCAAATTTCATGCCGCTGTACTCAGTCATGAAGCCCTGAGTCAGTTCCTGCTCGGCTTCCGGCAGGTCAAACGGCGCGCGGTTTACTTCCGCTAACAGGGCGATGAAAAGAATTCCCGCCGCCAGCGGATTCTGAAAGACAAACCATTCATAGATGTAAGTCTGGTTGGTGATAATGTCGCCCACGCTCATGCTGCCGACGATCAGGACGGGAACCGCAATCGACAAGCCGAGGCTCAGTTCATAGCTCAGCATCTGCGCCGTCGCGCGCAAGCCGCCCAGCACCGAGTACTTGTTGTTGCTCGACCAGCCTGCCAGCACCACGCCATAAGTGCCGATACTGGTGATCGCCATCAGCCACAGCACGCCCACGCTGGGGTCTGCCAAGCCCAACGGCACCTGATACCAGCGCCCATCAAACCAGGGCACAATCCAATCGGGTCCCAGCGGAATGACCGCCACCAGGATCAGCGTTGGCACAGCCTTGAGGATCGGCGCGATCAAGTAGATCGGGCGATCCGCGCCGCTTGGGATGATGTCTTCTTTGAAGATCAGCTTGATGCCGTCCGCCAGCGGCTGAAGCAGTCCCAGCGGTCCGGCGCGGTTGGGACCGATGCGCTGCTGGAAGAAGGCGATGAAGCGGCGCTCCAGCAGCGTCGTATAGGCGAATCCGGTAATCATCACCAGCAGGAACACCACCGAGAAGATGATCGACTGCACGATGCTGCAACCGGACTCGTCACGACACTGCACTACCTGGCTCATATCAACGCGGTTGGAATTGAATATGTAGCCGAGCACGTTGTCGCCAGCGTTGAGTATGCTCGCCCAGATGGTGCCAAAGATTGAACCGGGCGCGGTAATCAGCAGCACCAAGCCGAGTATGGCAAGCCCGACGAACGCCGCCCCCGCCAGCATCAGCAGCAGCGTAATCCACTGGCGTGAGATGCGGAATTTTGACTTTTGATTTGGATCCTGGGTCACAGATGCCATTTTAGCCCTCGACGACCAATTCACTGATCTTGCTGATCTGCCCCACGCCAATCGTCAGCGGCGAGGCGGTATCTGCGAGATGGCGCGGCAGCAGTGCCGTTCCTTCTGGCGCTGCGCCGTTCACACGCGCGCGAGCGCGGACTGCGGCGCTGCCAACTGTTACCTGGACAAGATCGCCATCCTGAATATTCAACTTCTGCGCGTCGGCGGCGTTCAACTGAACGTAGGACTCTGCCACGCGCCTGCCCATCATTTCGTGTATGCTTGGCTCGAACGTGCGCTCGTGGTTATAGAGCTTCGTCGTCGGAACGACCACCAGATCGCCCTTTTTGGCTTTTTGCGCCTTTGGAAGCTCCACCGCGCCCACCGCCGGAACGCTGCCTTCGTCAGCGCTGGTTGGTGCCTGCACGCCCAGACCGCCAGTGTTATTGTACGCCGTTCCGCCGTAGTACAGGTCGTCGCCGCCGATTTCGGGGAACTGGGGTTCGACCTTGCCAAGCTCATTGTAGCGCATTCCGGCGAAGGCTGGAATGGACTGTGTGATTTCAAGCATGACCGCCGCCGCCGAAGCTTTCGCACGTCCCTGCTCCAGCCGTTCGCCGATGCGCGAGATTACCTGCCAGGCTGGCAGCGCCTCGCCCAACGGACCCTGCGCGGTGTAGAACCGCTGCACGCGGCGCGCGCCATTGGTGTACGTGCCATCGCGCTCGGCGAAACTCTGAATCGGCAGCGCGACTGCGGCGCTCTGGGTCGCTTCGTCAGGGAACAGGCTCAGGCTGATGACGGTTTCGACCCGGCTCAGCCATTCGGCTGCCGCGGGATCGTCGTAGCGAACATCCGCCTGGGCAAGGATCAGCACCTTCGGCGGGTTCTGGGTGATGTCAAGCGTCGTTTCCGGCGTAAAGCCCATGTAGAACAGACCCATGCCGTTCGCGCCGGGGAAAGTCGCCAGCAGACCGTTCTGCGGCTTGCCGACGTGTCCGGTTTCGATCAGGAAGTTCGCCGCCGACTGCATCAGTGCCCGGCTGCCGTCGAGCGTCAGCCCTTCAGCGCCCGCGATGATGATCAGGTTGGTGGCATCTGCCAACGCCTGCGCGACTTCGGCATTGTCGGCACGCAAATTCTGAAGCGCCGCCGCTGCCTGCCCGGTACCATAACGCAGCGTGGTGCTGGCAAAGGCGTCCATACGGGTATCGCGGGCATTCGCCACGACTACGTAAGCGCCGCGATCGTGCGCCTGCTTGACGTTCAGCCGCCAGATGGGGGCTTCTTCTTCCAGGTCGCTGGCGATGATCAGTACCGCGTCATCCGCGCCGAGCGTCGTCAGATTCGTGCCTGCGCCAACGCCCACCTGTGCCACCAGATCAGCGCCCGCATGGGTCGGGGACCACGCGCCCAACCGCTGGCTTCCGAGTCCGTTCAGCATCTGGCGCAGCGTCCACAGGTCTTCATTGGTCATCATCGATCCGGCAATCGCCGCCACGTCGCCGCCCGCGTTCCTGAGCAGATCGGCAGCCGCGTTCAGTGCGTCATCCCAAGCCGAGGTGCTGCCGCCCACAACAGGCTGCATCAGCCGTTCGCTGCTGCGGCTGAAGTGATGACCGAAGCGCCCTTTGTCGCACATCCAGATTTCGTTGACCTGCTCGTTCTGGCGCGGCATCATCCGCTTGATCATGGCGCGACCTTCAAAGTCGCGATCCAGCCGCGTGTTTGCCGTCACGTTGCAGCCCACCGGGCAGTGCGGGCAGATGGTCGGTACCGGAGTCAATTCCCACGGTCGCGCGCCAAAGCGGAAATCCGTCGTCGTCAGAGCGCCAACCGGGCAAACATCCGTCGTATTGCCGGAAAAATTACTGTCGAACGGCGGATCGCCGACGGCGATAATCTGCAAAGCGCGTGCGCGCTCATGGAATGCCAGCACCGGGTCACCGACAATCTCATCCTGGAAACGGATGCAGCGCGCGCATTGAATACAGCGCTCCTCATCGAGGAAGATCAGATCGCCCAGCGCAACCTGTTTGTCGAGCCGCATCTTGTCTTCAAACACCATCCGGCTGGTGCCGGGCCCGTGGCGCATCGTCAGATTTTGCAGCGGACATTCGCCGCCTTTATCGCAAATCGGGCAGTCCAGCGGGTGGCTGGTCAGCAGGAATTCGAGCACGTTCACGCGCGCGTCGTCAACTGCCTGGGTGTTGGTGCGAATGACCAGCCCGTCGGTGGCGACGGTGGTACAGGCGGTTTGCAGCTTGGGAAACCAGCGAATCTGCGGGTTGCCGCTTTCGTCCAGCGTCACTTCGCCAGTGCTGCGGTCTTTAACAATATTCCCCATTTCCACCAGACACATGCGGCACATACCAACTGGCTTCATCTTGGGATGATAGCAAAAAACGGGAATGTCGTTGCCGATAAATTTGGCGGCATCGACCAGGTTCGTCCCCGCAGGCACTTCATACATCTGATCGTCAATGTATATTTTGACGCTGTTCGCCATTCCATCCTCCGCAGCAGCGGCTTCGACAAAGAAGCCGTGTTGTCGATTAATCTACTTCATCCGTCGTCTTGTCTGTGCCAGACCACTTGCGGCGCGATCCTGCATCGCCTGCGCCATCGCTCCCCAGTTACTGCTTTCCACCTGCGCCGACGCCAGCCCCAACGCCTTCTCAAAATCGGCGTCTGCCTGGGGATAATCCCCGGTTGCTAACGCCAGTTCGCCGCGCAGGACATAGTTGGTTGGCGCTTCGGGCGCATGGGCAATTGCCTGATTCAGTTCTCTCAGCCAGCGCTCGCGCCCCGAAATGCGGTGCTCACCGTCCGCCGTCGCCAGCGGCGCATTCGCGGCGGGTTCCTCTAGCAGCGCGGCGGCGTCTGCCACGTCCATCGAGGACTCCGCTTCGGCGGTATACACCACGGCGTCCGCCTCAACCGGATCGATCTCATCCACCCTATCCAGCGTCGGCTCATCCTGCCAATCGTTCACGGATCAGCCCCGGCTAATCTGCGCCGGAAGCTGCTGCCGCAGCGCCGCGCCGCGCGGGACGCGCCGGTTCTGTCGGCATCACTGCTGAATCGGCGGTCAGATGCGCCTTAAAATCATCCGGGAAATTCTTGATGGTATGGATTATCGGGTTGGCGGCAAAATCGCCCAGCGCGCACAGGGTAAAGCCCTGCATGTTCTTGGCGATATTGTCGATCAAATCCACATCCGTCGGCTTCCCCTGCCCACTCATAATGCGATCCAGCACTTTGTCGAGCCAGTAGGTGCCTTCACGACACGGCGTACATTTACCGCAGCTTTCGTGCCGGAAGAATTTCGTCACCTTCGCCGCGACCCAGGTGATATCCACCGTCTCGTCCATGACAATGATCGAGGCGGAACCGAGGATGGAGTTGAGCTTCTGAAGGTCTTCGTAAGTCAGCGGCGTATCCAGCACCTCGTCAGTGGCGGGGATAATCGGACCCGAACCGCCCGATGGCAGAATTGCCTTGATCTGTTTGCCGCCGGGAATACCGCCGCCGTAAGCCTCGTCAAAGATAAGCTGGCGGAAGGTGATGCCGCCAAGCGCTGCTTCATAGTTGCCCGGCTTGTTCACCTGACCACTCAGACAGAAGATCTTCGTGCCCGGGCTTTGCTCGGTGCCAATCGCGCGGTAGGCATCCGCGCCGTTGGTGATGATCCAGGGGACGTTAGTCAGCGTTTCGACGTTGTTGATCACCGTTGGCTCGGCGTACAGACCGCCGCCCTTGTTCGCCGGGAACGGTGGACGCACGCGCGGCATCCCCAGCTTGCCTTCCAGGCTTTCCAGCAGCGCGCTTTCCTCGCCGCAGATATACGCCCCCGCGCCGAGGTGGGTATAAACCATACACGACCAGCCGCTGCCGAGGACGTTATCGCCCACGAAGCCGCCCGCCACCGCTTCTTCGATGTGTTTATCGAGTTCGTGAGCGACATCCCAGAACTCGCCGCGCAGGTACACATAAACGGCAGTTGCCTGAATCGCCCACGCCGCAATCATCGCGCCTTCGATGAGCTGGTGCGGGTTGTTCTCCAGAATCTGGCGGTCTTTAAAGGTGCCGGTTTCGCTTTCGTCGGCGTTGACAACGACGTACTTGACCGGCTCGGTCTGGGGAATGAAGCTCCATTTGACGCCAGTAGGAAAACCCGCCCCACCGCGCCCGCGCAGGTTCGCCGCTTTAACCACATCGATGACCTCGGAAGGCTTTACCGAGAGGGCTTTTTTCAGCGCTTCATAGCCGCCATTTTTGACGTATACGTCATACTCGCGTATATCTGGAACGTCCTTCTCACGAAAAATGATATTCTGAGACGCCATTATTTTATCCGTTCACTGGTGCGGCGTTGGCTTCCGCGCGCCACTGCGCGATCAGCGCGTTTACCTTATCGAGATCGAGATTCTCGTGAAAGTGGAAATTGCACTGAAGCATGGGCGCTTTGTCACATGCCGCCAGACACATCACATGCTCGACCGTGAACAAACCGTCCTCGGTCGTCTCGCCGTCCTCGATGCCGAGCGTGTCGAGCAGCTGGTGGTGAAATTCATCAGCGCCCCGCAGCGCGCAGGCGAGGTCGGTGCAGACCTGGAGCCAGTATTTGCCCTTGGGCTTCTCCGAATACATCGTGTAGAAGCCGGTGATGGAGCGCACCTGGGTCGGGTCGAGATCGCACAGTTCCGCCACTTCCACCAGCGACTCCGGCGTGATCCAGCCATATTCTTCCTGCGCGATGAACAGCAGCGGCATCACCGCTGAACGCTTCGTCGGGTACTTGGCAAAGATCTTATCGATTCGTTCCGCGTACTTTTCTGCAAGCATATCGTTTCCTATGAGTACTGAGTACCAAGTACCGGGTACTGAGTGCTGAGCAAAACTCAGTACCCGGTACTCAGTACTTTGAACTATTATCTGTCGCTATCGCCCAGCACAATATCAATACTGCCGACGATGCCCACCAGGTCAGCGATCATGTACCCTTCGGACATGCTGCCGAGCGCGCTGATGTGCATGAAAGACGGGGTCTTGAAATGGACACGGCGCGGTTTGTTGCCGCCGGTACCATGCAGGTAGCAGCCGATCTCGCCGCGAGGGCTTTCAATCGCTACATACACTTCTTCATCCGGCAGCGGGAAGCCTTCCGTCCACAGCTTGAAGTGATGAATCACCGCTTCCATACTGCGACCCAGTTCGGCGCGCGGCGGCGGCGCGAACTTGCGGTTGTTGGAACGGAACTCGCCGGTGGGAGTCAGCCGCGCCATCGCCTGCCGAAGGATCTTCAGGCTCTCGCGCATTTCGAGAATGCGGATGTAGAAGCGGTCGTACACGTCGCCGTGTAAGCCAATCGGCACGTTAAAGTCGTAGGTTTCATAGCCGGAATAGGGCATCGCCTTGCGGATATCCCAGTTGACACCGCTGCCGCGCAGCGACGGACCGCTTAAGCCCAGCGCCAGCGCGTCTTCCGGTTCAACCACGCCAATGCCCTCGGTACGGTCGCGCCACAACGGGTTGTCGGTGAGCAGGCTTTCGTAGTCATCCAGGCGGCTGGGGAACAGATTGATGAACTGCTCCAGCGCGGGCAGGAAATCCGGCGTGATATCGCGCCAGACGCCGCCCGGACGAATGTAGCTGGTCATCATCCGCTGCCCGGAGAGCATCTCGAACATTTCGAGGATCATCTCGCGCTCGCGCATACAGTACAGGAACACGCTCATCGCGCCCAGATCCATCGCGTGTGTGCCCAACCACACCAGATGGCTGTTGATTCGGGTTAACTCAAGTCCGATGACGCGGATGATCTGGGCGCGTTCGGGCACATCCAGTTCGCCCATCTTCTCTATCGCCAGGCAGAACACCATGTTGTTCGACATTGGGGACAGATAATCCATCCGGTCAGTGCAGGTCACGCCTTTTTCGTAGGTCTTGGCTTCGATTGTCTTTTCGATGCCGGTATGCAGGTAGCCGATGTCCGGCAGACAGGTGACAATCTCCTCGCCATCCAGCTCCAGCAGCAGCCGCAGCACGCCGTGTGTGCTGGGGTGATGCGGTCCAAGATTAAGCAGCATGGTTTCGCCCGTGAGCGCTCGCTCAGAAACGAGTCCACGTAGCTCCTCGACGCTGCCTTCCCAGGTCGATTCCTGAGCGAGCGCGCCTGCGTTCTGCGAAGCATAATTGGTTATCGCCATCGCATTCTTCTCCGTGGGTTATTCTTTCGCGTAGGGCTTGTGCTTGTTGATCTGGTCGAAATTGAACGAGAACATCACCGTCTCATACCCCAGCGGGTAATCGCGGCGCAGCGGGTGCCCGTTCCAGTCTTTCGGCATCATGATCCGGCGCATATTCGGGTGACCTTCAAAGACGATGCCCATCAGGTCGTAAATCTCGCGCTCCAGCCAGTTTGCGGCGGGCCACAGCACCGTGAGCGTCGAAAGCTTCGGATCATCTTCCTGAAGGAAAACCTTCAGGCGAATGCGACGGTTGTAGATCATCGAATACAGATGATAGCAGACGCCGAACCGCCCCGGACGGTTGTAGTCGGGATAGTAATCGACGGCGCTGATGTCAGACAGGTAATTGTACAGCAGTCCCGGCGTGTCGCGCATATACCGCGCCACCGTTTCGATATCTTCCGGCGCGACGACAATCGTCGTCTCGTCGCGGAACAGCTTCACGTCCTGAACCATCGCTGGCAGCGCGCTCTTCAGCGCTTCCACAGGGTCAAGCGCATTAGTAATCTGCATCATCGTTCCCCTTCGACGATCCACTGGTTGAGGTGTTCGCCGCGAATACGCTCATGCAGCGTCAGAATGCCATGAATCAACTGCTCTGGACGCGGCGGGCAGCCAGCAATATACACATCGACCGGGACAACCTCATCGACGCCCTGCACCAGCGCATAGTTGTTATAAACGCCGGAACATGAGGCGCAGTCCCCCATGGCGATCACGTAGCGCGGCGACGCCATCTGATCGTATAGCTGGCGCACGACCGGTGCCATCTTGCGCACCACCCGCCCCGCCACGATAATCAGGTCAGCCTGGCGCGGGCTGGCGCGGTTCAGTTCCATCCCGAAGCGCGACAGGTCATAGTCTGACGCCTGGGTAGCCATCATTTCAATGGCGCAGCAGGCAAGCCCAAACAGCAGGGGCCACATCGCGCCGGTGCGCGCCCAGTTAACCGCCGTATCCAGCGTCGTGGTGACGACGCCCATATTGCCCAGCTTAGATGAAACTACTCCCATTCCAACGCTCCCGTTTTCCACTCATAAAACAAGCCGATGGTTAGAATGATGGTGAAAATGCCAATCGCAATCAGCGAGTACAGCCCCATTTCACGGAACACCACTGCCCACGGCAGAAAGAAGATCACTTCAATATCAAACAGGATGAACAGCACCGCGATCAGATAGAATTTGACCGGATAGCGCCGGACAGCCGGACCTATCGGCTTCATACCGCTTTCGTAAGGCGCGGTTTTGCGGCTGGTTGGACGCCAGGGTCCGAACAGGCGCGAGATAAAAAGGATGAGAATACAGATCAGGATGGAGAGTACAAGTAAAATGAGTATCGGGGCAAATTCATTTAATGCCATGTGCCTTGACCTGGGATAGAAGCGATTGTTCAATTTGGAACAATTAGACGGAACCTAGTATAACGAGTCGGGCAGGTGAAGTCAACTGAAGCGCAGGCTGGCGAACCATCAGAATTGCCGCTGTTTCTGGCTTAACTGCCGCCTTCACCACGCGCTGTCCTACGGCACAACCGTCTCGATATGTTCCACCTTCAGCACCTGATCGACCGACGGCGATTCAAGCGTCACCTGGGTGCCATCCAGCCAGCGCACCGTGATCCGTTCGACCTCCGACACCGCGCCCAGCCCAAAGTGCGCCACCGGCTCCATCTGGCAGAGGTAGCCGCTGCCGGCGTCGATGGCGCGTATCTGTCTGCGCCCGCCAGCCTCAAGCGTCACCACTGCCCCACGCGCTGGCGCGCCGTAAACGGTCTGCGGCAGCACCCGCAGCCAGTGATTGCCGTTGTCGGGGGTGTGGTACAGGCTTAATGGCTGACGCGCCGATTCGCCATGCGCGACGATCAATTCCAGCCGCCCGTCGCCGTCAAAATCACCCACCGCCGCGCCTGTCCCCAGCCCGCCCGATTCCAGCGCCGCGCCGATATTGATCGACCGCCAGATGCTATCACGCTGGGCGAACAGCCGGTTTGGTTCCGCCATATTGTTGAAGAATATTTCCTCGTAACCATCATTGTCGAAATCGGCGGCAATCACCGTCCGGGCGCGGGTCGATGAGCGAAAATCAGCCGAAGCCAGGTCGGTGAATGGGCTGCCAGCGCTCTGCGTGAACAGCCGGTGATAGCCTTCCCAGTTGGCGCAGACGATGTCGAACAAGCCGTCCTCGTTGGCGTCCAGCGCCGCCACGCCGCGGGCATCGCCAATCGGGTCATGAATGCGCAGTTCTTCCGCCACGTCAATGAACGTGCCATCGCCGTTGTTGCGAAACAGGAAGTTGGCGCCATTTTCATTGCCAGCGAAAATATCCATGCGGCTGGTGACCAGCGGCAGCGCCAGCACGCTGCGCCCGCCTGTCGCCTTGTCCAGATGCGAGCGCGGCGCGGCATCGTCCAGCCGTCCGTCTTCATCCAGTTCATACAGGCGCATGGGTCCGCCGTAATTGACGACAAAGAAGCCGTAGCGTCCATCGCCGAAACGATCCACACAGGCGACCGAACGCCCGGTCGTCAGGTTGAGAATGTCCTGGTGCATCGGCAGCCCGAACAGGTCAACCCATTCCCCATCGGCGTGGTCAAACAGCCGGTCGGCAAACCGCTTCCTGCCGGAGAAGGTATCAGCGTTTAGCACGTAGAGTTCTTCCGTCCCATCCCCGTCGATATCGCCTGCTGCCACGCCAATCGACTGCCGCCTGGGGTCTGCCAGTTCCGGCGGCATCACGTTAATAAACCCCTCGTCCGTCCATTTGAGGGCAAGGTTGGGATAGCTGAAACCGGCGACGAACAGCTCAAACGCGCCGTCGCCGTCGAGGTCGGTCACGGCGATGCCGTAGTTAAGCTGTGGGGGATTGTGCAGCAGCAGGTGGCTGCGGTCAATAAACATAACAGCATCCTATTTGACGATAAATATGTGCCAGATTATAGTCACGTAACCGGATGTTTGTACAAAAATAAGGTCGGGAAATACATCATCGCCTGCTCTGGTCTGTTACGCTTTTGATGACAACACGCTACAATCACGCTACAAGCCAACAGTCAAACGCTGCACCCTTAGCCCCTGCCCACGCGCAGCTTTACACACCCGACTGCGGTTAAAGCGAAGCCTGGAATATCTGGAATATATATAAGGAGGCGAAGTATGTTCAAGCGAATATTCCTAATCACTGTGCTGTGTGGTTCAATCGGCATCCTGTTTGCCGCGCCCGCTGCGGCGAAAGCACCGCTGCCGGTCATCATCGACACCGACATGACGACCGATGACTTCATGGCAATCCTCTATATCCTGAATGATCCCGACGTTGCGGTTCAGGCGATCACGGTCACCGGAACCGGGTTTGGTCAGTGCGACTCCGGCACATACGTCGCGCTCGGCTTACTGGCGATGACCGAGTACGGCAATGTGCCGGTAAGCTGCTGGCGAGATACGCCGCTGGTGGGCGAAAACCCGATTCCGCCCGAATGGCGTCTGACGATGGAAGGCGCTCAGGCATACGAACTGCCGGAAGGCGGAGTCGTGGCGGCGGTGGATTCGGTGGCGCTGTTCACCTCGACGATTGAAAATGCCTCGCAGAATATCACCGTACTGGCGCTTGGTCCGCTGACCAACGTCGGCGCGGCGCTGGAAGCAGCGCCATCACTGACCGAAAAGATCGACATGATCTACATCATGGGCGGCGCGGTGGATGTGCCCGGTTCAGGAGTGAGCGACGAGAACACGACCGCCGAATGGAATATCTATGCTGACCCCCATGCCGCGCGGCTGGTGTTCGACTCCGGCGTGTCGATCACGCTGGTGCCGCTTGACGCCACCAACGAAGCGCCGGTCACGCCGGCGTTCGTTGAACAGTTGGCAAGCGCTGGCACGCCCGAAACAGCCTTTATTCACCAGGCGCTCGAAGGCAGCGCCGAATCGATTGCCAGCGGCGGCTACTATTTCTGGGATCCGCTGGCGGCTGCCGTCCTGACCGATCCGGAACTGGTGACGCTCGAATCCCGCAGTGTCACCGTCGTCGAGGAGCCGGGACCGGACTATGGGCGCACCCAGCCCGACGAGGGCGGTCCTGAAATTCAGGTCGCTACCCAACCGGACGTTGAGGCGTTCCAGGAATTGTTCCTCAGTACATTGACCAACTAAGGATTTGCGGCGAGGCGTAGGCACTATCTGAAAATTAGTCTACATACGAGAATGAAGGGCGCAGCGTGCTGCGCCCTTCAGGTACATAATTATGCGCCTTGTCGCTAACGCACCTTGATGCGCATAAAATTGCCCTGCGAGAAGCCCAGCGAGGCATAAAATGCTCTGGCGCGGTCATTGCCCCGTTCGACACTAACCAGCAGATGATTCAGGTTATGGCGCTCGGCTGCCCGCAGCGCCGCTTCCAGCAGCGCCGCCCCAACACCACGACGCTGAAACGTCGGCAGCACCGCCATGTCGTTGATAATGCCCCACCCTTCCGTCAGCGAGCGCACCACCGACAGCGCCAGAAAGCCGATCAGCAGCGGCGGCTGCTGGGTCGCTACCGCCACAAAAACCTTAATGCCGTCGGTTTCGCGAAACCGCTGGTCAATGTGCTTCCACTGGTCGCGGGTGATGGCGCGGTTGGGCGGAATCAGTTCCAGCAGCGCCATGATTTCGTGGGCGTCTCTGGCTTCGGCGGGACGAATCACAAACCCCGGCTGGTCGCGCCCTTCCGGGCTGACCTTCGCCGCCTCTGCCGGAAGCTGCTGCCGTCCCAGCCACTGCGCCACCGCCTCGCGATGGGTGCGAAACGGGATCAGCGGGATTTCATTCGGCTGGAAAACCCTGGCTTCGACGGCGTCATCGCCGCCTTTTAACTCGCCGCCTACCGGACGCGCGCGGAAAAAGACCATAATGCCACTCATCGGCGGTCCTTCGGGGAATGAGTTCACCCCCGCCAGATCGATAATGTCCACCTTCAAGCCGGTTTCTTCTTCAGCTTCGCGGGCGGCGGCTTCTTCAGCGCTTTCGTCGGCTTCAATGAAGCCGCTGGGCAGCGTCCAGCGGTCTTTATGCGGCGGGCTGCCGCGCCGGATCAGCACCAGCCCGCCGTCCATTTCGATCAGGATACCTACTGCCGGGACGGGATTCAGATAATGGACGTAGCCGCAGTTGGGACACGCCTGCCGAAGACGCCCACCTTCCTCGCGCTCGCCAAGCTCATGTCCGCAGATAGGGCAGTAAACCAGTTGGCTCATAGCAACGCTACCATCTTTTGGAAAGAATTTAACGCAAAGTCGCATCGGGAGAAAGTGGTCGCCATGCTCTCTGCTCAACGATAACGCTGTCCAGCAGCGTCCATTCCCCCGTGATTACATCCAGACGGTACAAATCGACCGGCTCATACGGCTCAAGTCTGCCGGTGACGCTCGTCACCAGCAGAAAACGCCCGTCAGACGACCAGCGCGGATTTAAGAGCATGTCTGCCGTCGTCAGCGAATATGAAGCAGTTACGCCGTCAGGAACAGATAACACCTCGACGGCGCGCGGAATCGGGTCTTTTCCGGTGAAGGCGATTCGAACAGCCGCCGAAGACCTCGGCGCTAACACGTCCGGCGCGGAATTCAGGCGAACGGCGAGCACCTGCTCAACCGCTTCGTCCACCCCCGTTATATACAGCGTATCCTCGCGGCAGTAGATCAATTCCTCACTGTCGGCAGACCACGCCAGAAAGCGCCGCCCACACGGAAGGCTGCCGAGCGCATGTCCCAATGACTGCGCTTCACCCCCTTGCGCCGAAACAACGTACAGATTATCGAAATAGTCAGTGAAGGCGATCCGGCTTCCGTCCGGCGACCAGACCGGATACCAGGGATAGGTTTCCGTGACCGTGATCAGCCGTTCGTCAGCAGCAACGAGGTCGATGGTAAAAACGCCAACGCCAGATTCCGATGCCCGCGTATAGACCACGCGGCGGCTGTCCGGTGACCAGCTTGCCGCGCCATAGGCGAAGGCATCTTCGACCAGCAGCCACTGACGGCGGGCTGCCACTTCATAAACGTGAAGCTGGTCATAAGACCGCGACAATCCTTCATCCAGTTCAACCGATACGCCGATGGTGAGCAGAAGGTAGCGCCCATCGGGCGACCAGACGAAGGATTTCAAGCCAGAAGATTCCACCAGCACCGAAGTCCGCTGCTGCTCGATATCGAATAAGGAGAGGCTGGACGTGGGACTGCCCAGGGGTCGGCTTAAGTAGGTAATTTGCAGCCCATAAGCAGGCACCAGCCACACGCTCAACAGCAGTAGAAGCACGACCACCAGCAGACAGATGCGCGCCCAACGCATCCACACAGCCCGCTTCAGCACCACACCCTCCGAGACTCAAAAACGCACGACACAGTTGGATTGTATCGCGCGTTTCTATGATCTGTCCCAACGGAGAGCCAACGGTCAGGCTGCGGATTACATCTCCAGATAGTCGCGCAGTTGGCGGCTGCGAGTCGGATGCCGCAGCTTGCGCAGCGCTTTCGCTTCAATCTGGCGGATACGCTCGCGAGTCACGCCAAAATGCTTGCCAACTTCTTCAAGCGTATGATCCTGCCCGTCAAGCAGCCCAAAGCGCATCTCCAGCACTTCGCGCTCGCGCTCGCTCAGCACGCCCAATGCCGAGCGAATCTGCTCTTTGAGAAGCTGGCGGCTGGCGGCATCCACCGGACCCGGCACTTTATCGTCTTCGATGAAGTCGCCCAGCAGGCTGTTGTCTTCCTGCCCTATCGGCATCTCCAGACTCATCGGCTCCTGGCTCAGCCGCATGATCTTGCGCACCTTTTGCGCGGCGCGGCGCAGCTTGCGCGCCAGCCCCGGATCCATGCGCGAGCCTTCGCGGCGAATCAGCCGGATCGCTTCGGTTTCGTCTGGTGTCAGGAAGTCCATTTCCAGCGCGATTTGCTCGGCGCTCGGCTCGGCACCCAGTTCCTGCGTCAGCGTGCGCTGCACCCGCATCAGCCGGTTGATCGTCTCGACCATATGCACCGGAATCCGGATCGTGCGCGCCTGATCAGCAATCGCCCGGCTGATCGCCTGACGAATCCACCAGGTGGCGTAGGTGCTGAACTTGAAGCCTTTGGTATGCTCAAACTTGGTCACGGCGCGCAGCAAGCCGATATTGCCTTCCTGAATCAGATCGAGGAAGTTGATCCCGCGCCCCATATAGCGCTTTGCCACGCTCACCACCAGCCTCAGATTGGCGCGTGTCAGCGACTCGGTGGCAAGTTCGGTGCGCTGCTCAATCTGCTCGTACATATCCGGCAGCATTTCCAGCGCCAGTTCATCCGCCATCAGCCACTCGTGGAACTGCTCAACCGAAGGACACTGCCCATGATTGCCGTAGTAGCGGCTGATCTGAGTCTGTTCGCCGAACGGAATCAGGTACAGTCCGTGGAAGACGTTGAACAGCTTGCGCGCCAGTTCGTTCCAGGCTTCATCGCGCCCCCAGTCTCGCTGGCGCAGATAATCGCGCACATAAGACTGCCCGCTGACATCCCAGTTTTCGGAGACAAACTGCACTTCACCGATAATCTGGCGCAGATCCGGCGGCTCCACCTTGAAGGCGGACACCAGTTTCATCACCTCGTCCCAGTTGCGTTTGACGTACTCGTAAGCTGCCTCGGCGACCTCATAAGGCTGGGGCAGACCCTGGCTTTTTTGCGGGTTGCTCAGCTTATCGATCAACGTCTGCATCAGGCGCTCGGCGGCAATCTGCGCGCTCAACCACGTTTCGCGGTTGGTATCCAGCAGCGGCACCTGACCAATTTCCTTCAGGTACATCCGCACCGGATCGTCCGCCAGCGCGAAGCTGTCCATGCGGGCGCTCTCGCTCAGTACATCATCCAGATCTTCCAGTTCATCTTCTTCGGGAGCGAGCAGATCGATGCTTTCCTCGTCCTTCGCCCTGGCGTCATACAGCGAGTCTTCGTCATCGCCAATGTCGTCGATATCGTAATCGAATTCGCCGCCAATCTCTTCCACGTCGTTCATCCCACCCTGTTGGAATTCATCACTGGCGCGCGTGCTGTCGGTTGCCTTGCGTTTTTTCACCATACTCTGTCTGGTCCGTACTCTGCGAACTCGTACACGGCTGACTGCTTCAGGCGTTCACTCGTCGCGCCTGCCGGCTGATTTCATCATCAATAAGTCTTTTGGCGATATTGGTTAATGTGGCGATCTGGCTGTAGTATGCCATATCCTCCCAGTCTAGCTGGTCATCGGCGAACATGGCGATGATCTCCTGTCTCAAACGTCCAAGATGCCGCTGCCGCAGCTCCAGCGCTTTAGCGATCAACTCCACCTCGATATCGAGGATGCCATTCTGGCGTTCGCTCTGTTTCTGCACCACCACCAGATCGGCGGATAAGCCGTTGCGCAGCGCCGGGCGCATCGTTTCCAGATCGTCGCGGAGAATCTCGCGCAGTTCATCGATCAGTTCCGCTGTCAACTGCTGGTCGAGATACTCCATCGCGTCCATCTCGTCCTGAACCAGCGCCTCCTGAAACGTCCGCATCAGCGCCTGATAGGCGCTGTCGGTGAAATCTTCGGCGCATAGTTCATTGAGAGGACCGTCGGACAGGTAGGTATCGTCGCCCGCAAGTTCGCGGAATTTACGGTTAACATGATAAAACAAATCCGGTCGCTCGAATAGGATACGTAAGCAGTAACGCTCCAATCTGGATTTACTGACGGCAGGTATAAGGGCTGCCCGCCGCGAACGCACCGGCGTATCGAAGTCCGGCAGATCGTAATAACCTTCTTCCGGCGGCAGGGTGTCGAAATCAGGCGGTTGGGCGGACGGCGCGGCGCGTGGGGCTTTCGCCTTGGCGATCTGCTGCTGCTCCTGCGCCCACACCATCAGATCGCGCTCGGCAATGCGCAGCTTCATCGCCAGCTTCTGCAGGTTGTCCTTGCGGTAAAGATCATCCTCAGAAGCGATCAGGATGGGCAGCAGGCGGCGTGCCGCGCCCTCGCGCTCCTGCACGCTGGCGTTCGGCGGCAGCGCCTCGATCTCCATGCCAATGACGTAATCGGCTACCGGCGTCGCCTCGCTGACCAGCGCCTGCCACTGTTCCGGCGCTTCTCGAATCAGGTCATCCGGGTCTTTCGCGCCCGGAACGGTCAAAATGCGGATATCCACCGAAAGCCGCCCGGCATAGTCGGCTTGCAGCGCCTCGCGCGCCACCTCAAGGCTGCGGCGGGTGGCATTCTGCCCTGCCGCGTCCGAATCAAGCGCCAGGATGATCTTCTTCGCCATCCTCGGCGCGACCAGCTTTAGCTGAGTCTCGGTCAGCGCCGTACCCATCTGCGCGACGACGTTGGCATAGCCCGCCTGCTGCGCCTGGATCGCGTCGAGATAGCCTTCGACGATGACCACCGTTTCGGTATCCCGAATGGCGCGCGCGGCGAAGTCCAGCCCAAACAGCAGCCGACTCTTGTCAAATACCGGCGACTGCGGCGAATTGAGGTACTTCGGATTGTCTTCCGCCGCCAGCGCCCGCGCGCCAAAGCCGACCACCCGCCCGCGTTCATCGCGGATCGGGATCATCAGGCGGTTGCGGAAGCGGTCATAAATGTTTCCCTGCTCGTTCCGGCTGACGACGCCAGCATTGACCAGGTCGTCGTCGCTGTAGCCCATGCCGGTCAGCAGGTCGCGCAGGTTCTGCCAGCCGGGGGGCGCGTAGCCGATCTGGAAGCGCGACAGGGTTTCGTCGCTCAGTCCGCGTTTTTCACGGGTGTACTTCAGCGTCGCCGCTGCCTGACGATCACTGCCATCCAGCAGGTGTTCGTGGTAGAACTCCGCCGCCAGCTTGATCAGCCCGCGCAGCCGTTCGAGCGCTTCATCACGAACGCGCTGTTCGGGCGTCTGCGGGCGCAGCTCGACGCCTGCCAGCTTCGCCAGTTCTTCCATTGCTTCGTGGAATGACCATCCGTTCTGCTTCATCGCGAAGCTGAACAGATCACCACCTTCGGCGCAGGCACCGAAACAGCGCCACGACTGGCGCTCAGGATCGACCACAAATGAGGGCGTTTTTTCAACGTGAAATGGGCAGCACGCCTTAAACACACGTCCCGTCTTTTTCAGAGGCGTCGTGCGCTGGATGTACTCCACAATATCCAGTTTCGATTTGATTTCGTCTACGGCTGACATGCAGGCTTCCCCACCCTTGAGCCTTCATTATATGCATGAGCATACAGACATGCAAACGAGGCTGATTACCGTTCCAGCCACCACAAAACGACTATCACGCCGATCAGCGCCAGCAGCATCAGCACCAGCACAAACGGCACGCCCCAGGCGGTGTCAAACGTGGGCAGTGTCTGCTCGAAGTTCATCCCATAGAAGCCGCTGATGACCGTCAGCACGCCGATCCCAAGCGTCACCACAGTCAGCCGCTGGACGACGATATTCAGCTTGTTGGACACCGCCGACATGTACAGATCGACGACGTTGCTGAGGGCGTCACGAAACGTATTCACCGTATCGCTGATGCGAAGGAGATGATCATAAACGTCTCGCAGGTAATAGCGAAGGCTTTCATCCTCAATAAGGCGTGAATCTTCGCGCGTGATCAGGCTGAACATATCGCGCTGCTGTCCGGCGACGCGCCACATTTCCGCCAGGGTGCGTTTGAGCCGAAACAGCCGTTCCAGCGTCTCCTTTCGCGGGCGTTCGAGGATCGATTCGCTCATCGTTTCAATGTCATCGCCGATTGAATCCAGCACCGGGAAATAGGAATCGACCACGGCGTCCACCAGGGCGTACAGCAGATAGCCCAGGCTGACGCGCTGCCCGTACCGAAGGCGATTCTGGCACCGATTCATCACATGGCTGATGACGGCTTCCTGCTGCGAATGGATCGTGACGATGTAGTTAGGACCCAGGAAAACATCCAGCTCACGGAACACCAGCGTCGAGTCGCGGTGCTCAACCGTGTTGACAATCGTGAACAACACCTCACCATATTCTTCCACTTTAGGGCGCTGGCGCTGGTTGGTGGTGTCTTCAATGGCAAGCGGGTGAAACTGGAACTCCTCGCGCATCACCCGCAGCGCCTCTTGTGAAGGTCCCTCCATATCCGCCCAGAATATGGTCTCTGGAGACGCCAGCAGCGCTGCCAGATCAGACGACTCGGCTAATTCAAACCCATTCTGCATGTTGAGGACATAAAGCTTCATCGGGTCGCCTTTGGGGATATACACTAGTTGCATGGCTATGGATCTCGTAGGGACGCAGCATGCTGCGCCCCTACACACGGTCATATTACGCGGCTAGAACCCGCTTAGCTGGCTCAGGTCGGCGCGCCTGCGCTGCATGACGCTGACCGCCTGAAGCATTCCCAGCCGGTTCTGGCGCGCCGCCAGGTCTTCCGCCATCACCAGTACGTGGTCGAAGAACGCCGTAATCGCCGGCAGCATCGGCTCAAAGGCGGACAGGAACTCATCCACATTGCCGGTGCTGGTCAGCTTCGTGGCTGCCACTTTGTAGGCATCCCACAATGCCGCTTCCTGCGCTTCGGCGAACAACTCCGGCTTGACTTCGTACTGGGTCGCCTCCGTCCGGGTGATGCGCACGCAGCGGGCGAAGCTGTCGAGAATCGGTTCCCAGTCCGGGCGCGCGACCCACTCGCTTAGCTCGCGGATGCCAACCAGCGCCCGATGTGGGTTGCGCGATTGTTCGACCAGCACCGCCGCCACCACGTCATGACGCCAGTCCTGCTCCTCCAGCCACGAACGCAGCCGTCCGGCGATAAAATCGAGCACCTGTGTCTGAACTTCGTCGGTCACCGGCACCGGCTGCAAAGCAGCCGCGGCTGCCAGCGCCGCCGCCAAATCGATATCCAGCGCCTTATTCGTCACTACCTGGACGATGCCCAAAGCAGCGCGGCGCAAGCCATACGGGTCGGCGGTGGACTGCGGCGCAAGCCCTGCCGCGAACAGCCCGGCGAGGCTGTCCAGCCGGTCTGCCAGCGACAGCAGCGTCCCCGCCTGCGACGGCGGCAGCATGTCGTCGGCATTACGCGGCAGCCAGTGTTCAAAAATCGCGTTTGCCACCTCAGGCGGATACTCGTTCAGCAGCGCGTATTCGCGCCCCATCGTGCCTTGCAGCGAGGTCATCTCGACCACTATCTGCGTGGCGAGATCCGCCTTAAGGACGCGCCCCGCCTGCTGGGCGATGGCGATATTGGTCGCGTCCATCCCCAGCAGCTTGCCTAGCGGCTCGACCAGCCGGGCGACGCGCTCGTTTTTGTCCAGCATCGAGCCGAGCTTTTCCTGGAATGTCAGTGTCCCCAGGCGCGGCAGGAAGTCTTCCAGCCGCTTCTGCCTGTCCTGTCCGAAAAAGTAATTTGCATCCGAGAACCGCGCCTTTAACACCTGTTCGTTGCCGTGAATGACGAGATCGAGATGTTCGGCGTCGCCGTTGCGCACCGCAATGAAGAACGGCATCAGCTTGCCGTCCATGTCTTCGACGGCAAAGTAGCGCTGATGTTTCTTCATCACTGTCACCAGCACTTCGCGCGGCAGCCGGAGATACTCCTCCTCGAAGCGTCCCCGCAGCGCCGTCGGTCTTTCGATGAGATTGGTCACTTCATCCACCAGCGCCGGGTCGTACAGAATTCGCCCGCCCACTGCCTGCGCCAGTTCGTTCACCTGACGCTCGACCTCGGCGCGGCGCTGGTCGCGGTCAAGGATGATCCCCTGCTTTTCCAGCGCCTCAAAGTAGGCGGCGCTTCCCTCAATGATGTGATCGGGCGAGCCATACGGGCGCAGACCGCGCGTGATGCTGCCGCTGTCGATGCCCGCGAGGCTGAACGGGATGACCGAGTCGCCCAACAGCGCCAGAAACCAGCGAATCGGGCGCGAGAAGCCGAAGCCGCTGGCGTTCCAGCGCATCGACTTGCCAAACCTGATTCCAGCCACCAGCCCGGGCAGCGCTTCCACCAGCACATCGGCTGCTTGGCGTCCGGTTTCGTGTACCGTCGCTACGACGTAGCGCCCGCCTTCCATGTCCTCGACGCGCAGCGCGTCGGCGCTCAAACCCTTGCTGCGAGCGAAGCCTTCCGCCGCTTTGGTCGGTTTGCCCTCGGCATCATAAGCCTTGTCCGCCGACGGACCGCGCAGCACCTGTTCGCGGTCAGGCTGGCGCGGCGCGACATCCTTCGCCGTCACTACCAGCCGCCGGGGCGTGGCATAAACGGTGATACCGTCGTGGTTCAGCCGCAGATCAGCGAACAGCTTTTCCGCCGCCGCCCGAAGCTGCGCCTCTGCCGCGTTCACGTCGTCGGCGGGCAGTTCTTCGACGCCAATTTCAAACAGGAAATCAGAAAGCGTCTCTTGTAGGGGCGACTCGTGAGTCGCCCTTACTTGAATGGAAGCCACCACCGGCGCAGTCACTCCCCATGCCGCATCCAATCGTTGAAGCGGATACGCCATCTGCTCGCGCTGCTCGGCGTACACTTTCGCCACCCGCCGCGTCATGTCGCGCATCCGCCGGAAGTAGCTGGCGCGTTCGGTCACGCCAATCGCGCCGCGCGCGTCCAGCACGTTGAACAGGTGGCTGCACTTGAGCACATAGTCATACGCGGGAATGACCAGTCCGGCTTCCAGCGCCCGCCTGCTCTCGCTCTCGTAGACGTTGTAGGTCTGCTTCAGCCCTTCCACGTCGGCGACTTCAAAATAGTACTTACAGTGTTCAATCTCGCTTCTCAGCAGCACGTCCCCGTACAGCAGGCTTTGGTCGTTGGCGTTCAGCCAAGCAATATCCCAGACCGCGTCCTTCCCTTGCAGCGGCAGCGCGATCCGTTCCAGACCGTAGGTGATCTCCACCGACACCGGGTTCAGTTCAATGCCGCCCGCCTGCTGGAAATAGGTGAACTGGGTGATCTCCTGCCCGTCGAGCCACACTTCCCAGCCCAAGCCCCACGCGCCCAGCGCCGGGCTTTCCCAGTTGTCTTCCACGAAGCGGATGTCATGCTCGCGCGGGCTGATGCCGAGCGCTTCCAGCGACTGCAAATACAGTTCCTGCGGGTTGCCAGGGTCGGGCTTGAGGATGACCTGATACTGGTAGTAGTACTGCATCCGGTTCGGGTTTTCGCCGTAGCGCCCGTCGTCGGGGCGCACACTTGGCTCGACGTATGCCACGCGCCAGGGTTCGGGACCGAGCACGCGCAGCAGGGTCGCCGGGTTGTTGGTGCCCGCGCCGACCTGCATGTTGTACGGCTGCCACAACAGGCAGCCCTGCGCCGCCCAGAACTCGTGCAGCTTCATGAAGATCTGCTGGAAGGATAGCGGTTGGGTCATGAGGTATCCGTTGTTGAATCGTCAGATAAGGGAGTCGAATTGCCGCGTATTATAAAGAAAGGTCACCGTATCGGAAAGCGGAGAGTTGTACAAATGACGCGCAATAGCTGTCAGCCTCACCTTCTCACACCCGCTTCTCGTATTCAATCACTGTCATGTCTGGCTCTTGCCTAATCCCAACCGCAATGTAGCCGCACGTTTCGTAAAAGTGCTGGTTTCGGATGGCATAACCCGGCGTATCCAGCGTCCATTTCGTGGCGGGGTACGCCTGCTCGATGAACGCCATCGCCTGCTTGCCAATGCCTCTGTTCTGGCACTCTGGCACAATGTTGAGCAGGTCTAAATGCCAGTGCCCTTCGTCCTTCGAGAACAGAATGATGCCGCCGACGATCTGCCCATCGACCACAATCTTGTAGAACTCATCCTGCCCCATCCGCTTCAAAGCAAGCTCTACCGAATCGTAGCCGGGCGGTCCGCCTTCCCCGACGCCGGGATAAAGCACCTCGTCATAATGGAAGGCGGCGATTTGCGCCTTCACCAGTCCTTCGGCATCGTCAGGAGTGGCACGTTCAAAGGTTACTGCCGTCATAATGCGCCTCTCAGTGAGGATATCCTGTGATTATATGGTGTTTGCGGGTCGAAACGTAACCGCAAAATGAGCTGCATCTCATCATCTGCGATTTCTACTCAGCCCGTTCTTTACTTTCGCTACTTGCCTTACCTTTTTTACTTTTCTTACTCAGTCCTCAGCACTCAGCACTCAGTACTTGTTTTATACTTTTCTTACTCACTTCCTTTCGTAACCTTTGCAATGAACACGGGTTATTATCGTCATGATGAATTTGCGCAAACGACTTCAGCAGCGTCCGAAAAACCTCAAGCGCCTGGATGATACCGAACTGGTTGTTCTGGCAAAAGCCGGCGACAAAGACGCTTTTGGCGAGCTTTACGAACGCTACGTCGAGAAGATTTACAACTACATCTACTACCGCACCGGCAACCACCACGACGCCGAAGATATCTCGGCGCGGGTCTTTTTCCGCGCGATGGCGCACATCGAGACTTACACCGAGCGCGGCGTGCCGTTTCAGGCGTGGCTCTACCGTATCGCTCACAATTTGGTCGCCAACTGGCACCGGGATCGCGGGCGGCGAAAGGTCATTCCGCTGGATGAATATATCGCCTCCAGCCTCAAATCTGAATCGCCGGATAAAGAGGCTGAGGATAACGAGGAACGGGAAGTGCTGCTCGCCGCTATCCGTCGTCTGCCGGAAGAACGGCAGCAGTTGATCGTCCTGAAATTTGTCGAGCACTTATCAAACGCCGAAATCGGCGACATCATGGGTCGCACAGAAGGCGCGATCAAGTCCTTATACCACCGTACCCTCACTTCGCTGCGTGATGAATTGCAGCCCGGCGGTCCGGTGCAGTCAGACAGCGAAAGAGGTCAATACAAGTTATGACTCCTACATCGAACCAGGCAAACACTTCGATTGAGAACCTGCTCACCGCCCTGACCGATGCCATTCTGGCGGAAGAAGGCGACATCGACAGCATCATCAGCCGTTATGATGTCTCGCGCGCCGATGTGGAAGGCTTCGTCAGGATCATCCGGCGGCTGCACACCGTCCTGATCGGAGTACGTCCATCGGGGCGCTTCGTCTACCGGCTGAAGCAGGACCTGATGGGTCAGCCGCATTGGGACGTGATCGCCCGCATCCGCTACCTGCCGCCGCGCGTTCAGATCGCAGCGGGTATTGCTCTGGTGGCGGGTTTTATGCTCCTGTCGCGCCGCCGCTTCGCCGCCATTGCCCGCGAAGAAACCATCGCTGAAGCTGTCTCGTAAGACTGCGAACCTCGCCCGCGAAGGTGCCAGATATTCATAGACCTGGCGCTTTCGCGGATTACAGCGCAGTTGTCCCCTGTATCACTCAGTTTCAGCGCACATCGGGTATTGACAAACAACCACGCTTTATTATAAGATCCTCGCTCTCAACGTACCGCGCGCCAACACGTTGTTAAGGATGCATCCCATCTCAAATATGTCTTCAATCCTCATCGTTCGTTGGAACGTTAAGCGTGTTTAACGTGTCCAATTTTTCGATTCTCCCCCACCGTCTATTGGTAAATCCAGGAGCGTGGCTTTGCAACGTTTAATTAACAGCAAAAACTATGCCCGTACAGCCGACGTTCAGGCACTGCCGTCTCTGATCGAAGTACAGCTTCAGTCGTTCAAGTGGTTTATTGAGAACGGGTTGGCTGAACTGTTTGACGAGATCAGCCCGATTGAGAGTTACAACGGCAATCTCAAGCTGTATTTCCCCGGCAACAGCCGCGAAGCGCAGGAACTTGGACTGCGCTACTGGTTTGAAGAGCCAAAATACAGCGAGGAAGTGTGCCTGGAACGCGACATGTCATTTGCCGCGCCCATGTATATCCGCGTTGGGCTGGTCAACCGCGAAGCTGGCGACGAAGTTGTCCTGTCGGATATCTTCCTCGGCGACTTCCCCATCATGACCGAAAAAGGCACGTTCATCATCAACGGAACTGAGCGCGTTGTCGTCAGTCAGTTGATTCGTTCGCCCGGCGTCTACTTCGACGCTGAGGAAGACCGCACAACCGGACGGCTGCTCTCCAACGCCAAGCTGATCCCGGATCGCGGCGCGTGGATGGAATTTGAGACGCGCAAGAGCGATTATCTGACCATCAAGTTCAACCGCAAGCGCACCATTCCGGTGACGATCCTGCTGCGCGCGCTCGCCGCCGTAGATGACGGCATGCCCGAAAACCTGTCGCCGATCAAGGAAGGCAGCGACGAAGAACTGCTTCAGATCTACGAGCAGGTTGATAACAATCCCGATCACAAATATATCGCCAGCACCCTTAAAATGGAGCCGGTCTGGGAACTCAAGAAGGATCAGACGGTCGCTCAGGCAGCCCTGATCGAGTTCTACCGTCGTATGCGTCCCGGCGACCCGCCGACGCTCGACAATGCCCGCGAATATCTGATCAGTCAGTTGTTCGACCAGCGCCGCTACGATCTGGAGCGCGTCGGTCGCTACAAGCTGAACCAACGCCTGAGTTTGGATTCCACCATCCCGCGCACCGTCCGCACCGTCACCAAGTCAGACATCGTGAAGCTGGTCGAGCGCATGATCCTGATCAACAACGGCAAGGTCGGGCGCGACGATATCGACCATCTCGGCAACCGCCGCGTCAAGACGGTTGGCGAATTAATCCAGAACAAGCTGCGCATTGGTCTGCGCCGTACTGAGCGCGTGGTCAAAGAGCGTATGTCGATCCGCGAATCGGATAACCTGACGCCGGTGGCGCTGGTGAATATTCGCCCGATTGTGGCGTCGATTCGCGAATTCTTCGGCTCGTCGCAGCTCTCGCAGTTCATGGAGCAAACCAACCCGCTGGCAGAACTGACGCACAAGCGCACGCTGTCGGCGCTGGGTCCCGGCGGTCTGCGCCGCGAGCGCGCGGGCTTCGACGTTCGCGACGTTCACCACAGCCATTACGGGCGCATCTGTCCGATTGAAACACCGGAAGGACCGAACATTGGTCTGATTGGTCGTCTCGCCAGTTATGCCCGCGTCAACGAATACGGCTTTGTCGAAACCCCGTATCGCGAGGTGATCAAGTTCCTCGCGCCGACGGAAGCGGACATCCTGGGGCGCACCGTTCGCGAAGACGTGACCGACGCCAAAGGCAAGACGATTGCCGAAGAGGGAACGGTCATTGACGAGAAGCTGGCACAGCAGTTGGCGAAAGCCAATATCGACAAAGTGCCAATCCTGCCCTATGTCGGTACCGACATCACCTATCTCTCCGCCGACGAGGAAGACAACTACGTCATCGCGCAGGCGAACGCCCGGCTGGATGAGCGCCGCCAGTTCGTGACCGACCGCGTCTCCGGTCGCCACAATCAGAACTTCCTGAGCGTGCCGTCGCGGCGGGTCGATTACATGGACGTAGCGCCGCGCCAGATCGTGGGCATCAGCGCCGCGTTGATCCCCTTCCTGGAACATGACGACGCCAACCGCGCCCTCATGGGTTCCAACATGCAGCGCCAGGCAGTTCCCCTGCTCCAGCCAGATGTGCCGATTGTCAGCACCGGCATGGAAGGACAGGCAGCCTATGACAGCGGTCAGGTGCTGGTGTCAGATGTCGAAGGCGAAGTCATCAGCGTGCAGGGTGATCGCATCGTCGTGCGTCTGGTGAATGGTGACGAGCGCGTTTACCGTCTGCGCAAGTACAACCGTTCCAACCAGTCCACCTGCATTGACCAGCGCCCGATTGTGGTCAAGGGACAGATGATCCGTCAGGGCGAAGTGATCGCCGACAGCTCATCTACCTACCTCGGCAACATTGCTCTGGGTCATGACGTGCTCGGCGCGTTCCTGTCCTGGGACGGCGGCAACTACGAAGACGCGCTGCTAATCAGCGAAGAACTGCTGCGCCATGACAAGTTCACCAGCATCCACATCGAGAAGCACGAAGTGGAAGCGCGTGATACCAAGCTGGGTCCGGAAGAAATTACCTATGACATCCCCAACGTCGGCGAAGATGCGCTGAAAGACCTGGACGAATTTGGTATCGTCCGCATCGGCGCTGAAGTCGGACCGAACGATATTCTGGTCGGCAAGATTACGCCGAAGGGCGAGAAAGAACTCAGCCCGGAAGAGAAGCTGCTCCGCGCTATCTTCGGTGAGAAGGCGCGCGAAGTGAAGGACTCGTCACTGCGGCTGCCACACGGTGAGAAGGGTAAAGTCGTGGATGTGAAGACCTTCACCCGCGAGGAACACCCCGATCTGCCAGCCGGCGTTGAGAAGATGGTTCGCGTCTCCGTCGCCCAGAAGCGTAAGCTGACGGTTGGCGATAAGATGGCGGGTCGTCACGGCAACAAGGGCGTTATCTCCAAGATCGTTCCGGTCGAGGACATGCCCTATCTCGCCGATGGGCGCACGATTGAGATCATCCTCAACCCACTGGGCGTTCCCGGTCGTATGAACATCGGTCAGGTGCTGGAAATTCATCTCGGCTGGGCAGCCGACCGTCTGGGCTTCCGCGCCATCACGCCGGTGTTTGACGGCGCGAAGGAAGCGGAAATTCAGGCAGAACTCGGTCGCGCCTGGATGATCGATCAGGCGTGGACGGAAATCACCGAGCGCGCCTGGCAGTGGATTCAGCAGTTCGAGTACAACGCTGAAGAACTGGAAGACGACGAAGAAATCCGCCGCCTGTTCGTGCATGAATGGCTCGGCAGCACCAACCTCTACGATGCCGATCTGCTGCTGCTGGAGCCTAATTACACACGCCGCGCGGTTGTCGCCGAGTGGCTGCGTGAAAAGGGCTACAACCCGGACGACATTCTGCTGTTCGACAACGAGGGCATTCCGCCGGACGAGCGTAAGCGCCGCGATGCGAACGCATTGGACGTGTCGCTGCGGCTGTGGGCGAAGTGGGCAGATCCAGAAGTCGAAATTCCCGACGACGCCCACGGCAAAGACCTGCTGCAGCATGTTGACCGCGTCATGTTTGAGACGGGTCAGCCGGTGCCGACCTATGGCAAGCAGATGCTTTATGATGGACGCACCAGCGAGCCGTTTGACCAGTCGGTGACGGTTGGCATGATCCACATGCTCAAGCTGGCGCATCTGGTCGAAGACAAGGTACACGCCCGTTCCACCGGTCCATACAGTCTGGTGACGCAGCAGCCGCTGGGCGGCAAGGCGCAGTTCGGCGGTCAGCGCTTCGGCGAAATGGAAGTGTGGGCGCTGGAAGCCTATGGCGCGGCGTACACGCTCCAGGAAATGCTCACTGTCAAGTCGGACGACGTGCAGGGGCGCGTGAAGACCTACGAAGCCATCATCAAGGGCGAACCGATTGAAGAGCCGGGTATCCCGACCTCTTTCCGCGTGCTCGTGAAGGAGCTTCAAAGCCTGGGTCTCGCCGTGGAAGCCATCGGCGAAGGCGGTGAGGTCGTCCGCTTCGGCAAGGACGACGAAAAGCAGAAGCAGACAAAGCTGCCAACCCCGATGCTGGGGCTGGGCGGCGAATAAGCCAGCAGTAATATCATCAGAGCCGGAACGAGTTGTTCCGGCTCTTTTTTTGCCTGAAACTTTCGTCCCGCGTCCGACGTTTGGCTATACTGTGACGCGGCGCATCTATTCCAGGCATCAGGTCACATGAAACAGGCGCTCCACCGTCAGTTGAAGAGTCTGTGGTTGGGCGAACTCGTCGCGACCATTGTCTTTGTGTTTGCTTACTTCAGCGTTCGCGCTTCGTTGCCACATCTACGGCTCGGCGGCTTATCGCTGCTGGCGCTGGTCACCCTGTGCCTGATTCTGCTTCAGGGCAGCGCCTACTGGTGGCTGAAGCTGCGCCAGTTAGACCCGCCGCATCGCCCGATTGATCCACGTCTGCTGCAAGTCGCCTTTTTGGGATCGCTGCTGCTGCTGCTGACCTACCCTGCCGCGCTGCTGCTGGCGGTGTTCAACGGGACAATCGAGGACTCGCTGCCCGACGCGCTGGTCGGCGCGGGGCTGTACGTTTTTGCGCTGGGCGAGTTTGTACACTATTTTCTGGTGAAGATCACGCGCAGCGATACTGATCGTCAGGCGTTGAAGCGCCGCCGACAGGTCACGGCGCGGCTGATGCGCGAGCTTCAGCGCAGCGAAACCCGAAAGGCAAACCCATGAATATCACTCACAGACACGATTGGCACATCAGCCCGACACAGGCGGTCGCGCTTCAGCGCGAGATGGCAGCCGAAGTGGTGTACAACCGCCCGATTGACCTGTCGGCGGTGCGTCTGGTCGCGGGCGTGGATGTCAGTGTCAAGCCGGATGCGGCGGGCGTCGCCATGTCACAGGCGGCGGTGGTCGTCCTCAGCTTCCCTGACCTGACGGTGGTCGAAACAGCGCTGGCAGCCATGCCGACGCCATTCCCGTACATTCCCGGTCTGCTGTCCTTCCGCGAAGGACCGGTGCTGGAAACCGCCTTCAGCCGCCTGAAGTCCGAACCCGACGTGTTCATCTTCGACGGCATGGGGCGCGCGCATCCGCGCCGCATCGGTATCGCCACCCACATGGGCTTGTGGCTGCAAAAGCCGACCATTGGCTGCGGCAAGACGCTGCTCACGGGCAGGTTTGAGCCGCCGCCGGACGAACGCGGCGGCTACAGTGAACTGGTGGATAAAGGCGAGGTGATCGGCGTGGTGCTGCGCACGCGGGCGGGCGTAAAGCCGGTGTTCATCTCGGTTGGGCATCTTGCCGACCTGACCACCTCAGTTGATCTGGTGATGCGCTGTACGAGCAAATATCGTTTGCCCGACCCCATTCGCGCGGCGCACAATGCCGCCGGACAGTTTGAAACCTGATGCTGCAAGCGCCCGACTGCAAGCTGTTTGTCGATGCTGAAATCGGCGCCAGTGACCTGATCAGCCTGCTCACGCATGTGCTGGCGGCGTCTCCGGTGCAGTGCCAGATGGAGGTGCTGCGCAACGAGGACTACGACAGCAAACGTCGGCTGCTGTTCCCCGAAGGCTTCATCTACTTTCGCTACGTGATCGATCTCTACATGCCGGACGAATCGGTCAAAGCGCGCGCCAACCTCGTCACGCGGCTGCTGAAATACTTATGGGAGTCCGACTTCGCGGCGGTGGCGGCGTCCAGCTTTGAGGCGCTGCTGCCCGAACACGGCGGCTACAAGAGCAGCCGTGTCCCCTGGCCCGAGTACTAGCGCGGGGCGGTCATCCCCCATTCTGACCAGACCACGCCGCCATCAGCGCGGGCAAATCATTGTAGACGCCGTCAGGATGGACCGCGCTGATGGCGAGATCGTCGGCGTGCGTCACGCCTGTGAGCACCAGCGCCGCCCGCAGCCCGACGGTCTGCGCGCCGAGGATGTCCGTGTTCAGGCGGTCGCCCACCATCAGCGTGTTTCCCACGCCAGTGCCGAGGACGCGCAGCGCCGCCTCGAACATGGGCGCGTTGGGCTTGCCCATGATGATCGGCTCGCGGTCGGTCGCCGTTTGCAGCGCCGCCAGCAGGCTGCCCGCCCCCGGCGCGAGTCCGTCTGGCATTGGGAAGGTGGCGTCGGCGTTGGTGCCGATGAAGTCCGCGCCGCCGCGAATCAGCCTCGCCGCCTGCTTCAGCTTCTGGTAGGTGAGCGCGAAGTCAATTCCGGCAACGACCACCGGCGCGTCATCTGACAGCGCAAAGCCCGCCGCCGCCACCATCTGCTTCAGCCCATCCCCGCCCAGCACGTGCACGCTGCTGCCCGCCGGATAGTGCGCTTGAAGGTATGTCACCGTCGCCGTCCCGGACGTCACGATCTGTGACTCGTCCACGCCGCTAATTCCCATCTGCGCCAGCTTCGCCACGTAATCTGCTGGAGATTTGCTGCTGTTGTTGGTCGCCGCGACGAAACGGACGCCGCGCTCGCTAAAGAAGGCGAATAATGCCGCCGCGCCGAGCAGCGGCTGATCGCCGCGCCAGAGCACGCCGTCCATGTCGAGAATGACGCCCTGTACTGTCGAGAAGTCCATCGTCAATCGGTTATCCATTCAAGAGTAAAGTCACCCAATCGCTCACCAGTTTATCAGGCGATTCGTGGCGGTCAACGCCAGCGCTGTGGTCAGTTCATCCCGGCGTGCTACAATTCCGCCCAACGAAGGAGGCAGCGCTTATGACCTTTTCAATCGCCGCATACGATCCCGATGAGCAGGCATGGGGAGTCGCCGTCGCCAGCAAGTTCCTCGCCGCGGGCGCGGTTGTCACCTGGGCGCGCGCGGGCGCGGGGGCAGTCGCCACGCAGGCATACGCCCGAATGAGCTATGGACCCAACGGGCTGGCGATGCTGGCAGACGGCAAAAGCGCTCAGGAAACGCTGGAACGCCTGCTCGAAGGCGATCCCGGACAGGCGAGCCGTCAGGTTGGCATCGTTGACCGCGAAGGCGGCACCGCCGCGCATACCGGCAGCGAGTGCTTTGCCTGGGCGGGACATCGCAGCGGCGTCGGCTTCACCTGTCAGGGCAATATCCTAACTGGACTGGAAACGCTGGACGCGATGGCGGAAGCCTATATGACGGCGTCTGGCGAGCTGGCGAATCGGCTGCTGGCGGCGCTGCGCGCGGGTGACCTCGCCGGGGGCGACCGCCGGGGCAAGCAGTCGGCGGGGCTGCTGGTGGTGCGGCAGGACGGCGGCTACGGCGGCGATAACGACCGCTATCTCGATCTGCGGGTGGATGATGATCCCGAACCCATCGTTAAGCTCCGGTCGCTGGTGGCGATGCACCATCTCTATTTTGGGCAGCCGCGCCCCGAAGACCGGATTCCGATCACCGAAAGTATCGCCCGCGAGCTTCAGGTTTTGATGCAGTCACAGGGGTATCTCAAGAGCGACATCACCGGACAATGGGACGAAACATCGATCCGGGCGTTTCGGGCGCTGGTCGGCAGCGAAAACCTGGAAGAACGCTGGCGCGAGGACGATCCGAACGCCATTGACCGCGTCGCGCTGGAGTATCTGAGGGACAAATTCAGTTCAAAGTGAAAAGCTGAAAAGGTCAAACCAATGCCACTTTTCACTTTTGACTTGGTACTTTTGATTTCTCACTCATGACCACGCCCCGCCGCCTGCTGCTGGTCACCGTCGTGCTTCTGACTGGCGCGATCCTTCGCCTTCATGCGCTGGGGCAGGACTGGCGCTTCCATCCCGACGAAGCCTTATTCAGCACCTTTGCCCGCAGCGCCGCCCTCAATGGCGATTGGCTGCTTCCCGGTTCGCTCGATAAGCCGCCGCTATCGATCTATGCCAGCGCCGTCTCGATGGTCTTGTTCGCGGCGCAGCCGGACGAACGCGGTTTGCTCGATTTCACCATTCAGCAGGGCGAATTTGCTGCCCGCCTGCCCAACGCCTTCGCTGGCATTCTCCTCATTGCAGTGGTTTATGCCGTCGCTTATGCGCTCTACCGTCGGCACTCCGTCGCCCTGAGCGCGGCGGCACTGCTGGCGCTGTCGCCGTTCGCCGCTGCCTTCAGCGCCACAGCCTTCACCGATGGGCTGATGCTGCTGGGGATGACGGCGGCGTTATGGCTGGCAGTCAGCGGACGCTGGGGCTGGAGTGGAGTCTGTCTGGCGCTTGCCTTCGCCACCAAGCAGCAGGCGCTGTTTTATCTGCCGCTGATCTTCGGGCTGGGCTGGCTGCTGCGCGGCTTGAGCGCCGCCGCCCTGTTTCGGTTCTTTTTTCCGCTGCTGCTGGGAATAAGCGGGCTGGTTCTGTGGGACGCAGCCCGCCAGCAGCCGGTCACATTCTGGGTGCTGGCATACGCGAACAACGATCCGGCGCGGCTGATTCGCGCCAATGAAGTGCTGCCACGTCTGGTTCGCTGGCTGGACTATGGGCGCCACTTGTTCGGCGCGCCGACGCCGCTGTTCGCCGCCCTCATTCCGCTTGCCCTCACGGCGCGTATCGTCGAGAGGCGGCGTCGGCGTTCATCGGCGGTAGACGCGGCGCTGCTGGCGTTCGTGGTTAGTTATCTGCTGGTTCACTGGCTGGTCGCCTTCAATAGTTATGACCGCTATCTCCTGCCGCTGCTGCCGCCGCTGGCGCTGCTGGCTGCCCGGAGCGCGGGCTGGCTGTGGCGGGTTCTGACGAAATACGGCGCGACTGGCGCGCGGACAGTGGCTGCCGCCGTGGTTCTGGTGTCGCTGCTGGTATCGGCAGGACTCGCCAGCGAGCAGCGCCTGCCGTTCAGCGACCGGAACGGCAGCTTCCCAAACTACGCAGGCATCGACGCGCTGGCGGATTTTTTGAACGCCCAGCCGTTGGGCGCGATTGTCTACGATCACTGGCTGAACTGGGAATTGGGCTTTTATATGGGGCAGTGGTCAGACAAGCGGCGGGTATATTACCCTTCGCCGGATGCGCTGGTCGCCGGAGCGCTCCAGCAGCCCGACTCCGCACCGCGCTATTTCCTCGCGTCCGCCAGCCAGCCGCTTGATCTCTGGCTGGAAGCGTTAACCGGCGCGGGCTTCGCGCCGACGCTCGTTTATGAAACGCCGCAGTGGGTCGTCTACCAGCTTATTCCGCCCCGGGGGGACGCGGCAGACGCTGGACGTTTTTCACCGAGCGCTGCGGCGCTGTGGAGCGCGAAATCTGGGTTGCGTGGCGATCCTCGCCCTCTGGCTCCAGAGTCGGATAGCGGCAGCGCCAATCGCGCAGGAATTCATCCAGCCAGATCAGTTCCGCCCGCAGCAGGGCAGCGCTGTGCGAGTACAGCGCGTTCAGTTCGTCACCGCCGTTCTCGTCCTGCTGATGACTGGCGCGGAGTTGGTCAGTCGCCTGAAGCTGCTGGCGAAGCGCCACCTGTCGCTGTTTCAGCGACTGATATACCTGTGGCGGCTTCAGCGCTTTCAGGTTCGCCAACGCCAGCTCGAAGCCGGTGCCGGGCGAGCGCGGCTGCGCCAACAGATTTGACACGGCGGTTTGCAGCACGCCCCTGCCTGCCTCGGTGATCTGGTAGACGTACTTGCCAGTCGCGTCCTGGGCGCTACTGATCAACTGCTGGTGTTCGAGCTTGCCCAGCACGTAAACTGCCGACGTAGAGCCAATCGTAAGCCACTCGCGCAGCCCGCGTTGGTCGATCAACTGATCGATTTCAGAGCCGTAGCGTGAACCTTCAGCCGCCAGTGTCAGGATCGTCAGTTCAATCTCGCTCAGCACAGCAGCATTCAGCCTTTGGCAACCCGCCGCCCGGTGCGCAGGATTTCCTGCACCACTGTGAGCAGATTATTGGCGATATACGGCTTGGTCAGGTAGCGATCCGCGCCAGCATCAAGCGCCTGACGAATGTGATCGGGATCGATGATTGCCGATAAGACCAGTACCGGAACGCTGTCAAACGCTGGCTTGGAACGCATCTGGCGCAGGAATTCGACGCCGCTGATATCGGGCAGCATCAAATCGAGGATCACGACATCGGGCAGCGGTGGCGTCCGCAGCGCCGCGGCGGCGGCGGCGGCGCTTTCCGCCGTGATTACGTTCTCAATGTGAATGCGCGCCAGCAGCACACGCACCAACTGCAGCAGTTCAGGGTCGTCGTCCACGACCAGAATACGCTTTGGGTTACTTGCCACTTAAACATCGCCTTTCAGAAAATCACTACTTACACTCTCCAGTATAATCACTTACACTCAAACTCAGAAGACAATACTTCTGATACACCGATAGGTTTTGCGGAATTGTCCGCTTCGGTGTATTCTGAGCGCTATTGCTGCCACGAGGAGATGTGTTTTTGAACCGCGCGTATTTTGCTGCCCGAATTGCCTCCACTGCGCTGTTACTGATGCTTGCCGGATGCTTCCGTCCCGCCGGTGAATCGATTGAACCCACCGTCGGGGTCGTGCTGCCATTGGAATCGCCCACTGCGCAGCCCGAACAGACCGACGGCATCGACTTCACCCCGGAAGCCGACGCGGGAAGCAGCACCCTCGAGGTGACGCTGCCCGCCATCACCGTCGTGATGCCGGAGTCCAGCGCTTCCCCTGAAGCGGTGATTACGCTCCCACAGAATACGGATGCACCTCCGGCAGCGACGCGCGCGACAGACTTTCCCACTCTGGTCGTCGCGACTTCGACGCCGCGATTTATCACACCAGGCAGCCCGCTGGGACCGGTGACGCCGGACACGGCAACGCCAACCGTTGACGGTCCTCCAACCTCGACCCCTTCCGGCTTGATCACGCCTACCGCCCTACCCGGCACCGAAGACGACTGCACCTACATGGTTCGGTCGGGCGATAACCTGTTCCGTATTGCGACCGGACGCGGGCTGACGGTACAGGATTTGATGGCTGCCAATCCCGATCTGGTCGGCGATCCGCCAATCCTGCAAGTGGGTCAGCTTCTGAGCCTGCCCGACTGCGATCCCGCATCCGGGCAGACCATCACCCAGCCTACTTCAGCCGTCGTCACCGTCGTACCACTTGTGCCAGCCGGCGGCGAGGTATACGTCGTGCGGGCGGGCGATACGCTGTATACAATCGCGCTCAGTCATGGCGTCTCGGTGCAGGAGATCATCAACGCCAACAACCTGCCTAACCCGGATCGTCTCGATATCGGGCAGGAGATCATCATCCCGCCCGCGTCATAAGCGAGCATCGCAGGGGCGCAGCCGCGCCCCTGTTCATTCCCCGCCGCTGAAACCCGCCGACCAGATCCGGAGATTGTCAAAAGTCACATCCACCACGCCGCCCTCAGGTACGGCGGCGGTCAGCCCGGCATAGCCGCGGCTGAAGTAATCGTCCCGCGTTTCAGCAACAAAATCGCCGTTCACGTACAGCGCCAGATAATCGCCCACGCACACGATGCGAATGCGGTTAATGCTCCTGCCCTGCTGGATTGCCGGGCTGTACGTCCACGGGATAAGCGCCCGCACCCGGTCGGTCGAGCCGCGCCGCAGCGTATAATTTCCGTCACCGCTGATCATGAAGTAGTAGCCGTCGCCGTTCTTGCCGGGCGAGGCGCGGCAGATGATGCCATAGGCGTTGTTGGCGTAGTCCGAAAGCTGCTGCGTATCCGCCTGAATAGCGACGTTGGTATGCGGCGTCGCGTTCAGCGCCCACATGAAACCGCCATCGCGCGCCTGCGCCCGATAGACGCCGTCCTCAACCCGAAAATCCACCTGAATCGCCGGATCAGCATAATTCTCCCAGGCGTAGGTCTGGCTGAAGTCCTCCTCAAGCAAAACATCGCCCAACGCGATCCCTTCGCCTGGGCGCGGCTGGCAGGCGGTCATCGCCAGCGCGATCAGCAGGGCGAGCATAGCTTCCAATTTAGGCACCGTCACTCCTTTCACAGGCACGATTGCATCATAGGTCACAGACAGGCGCTTTTCCAGATTGTCGCCACCGCCTTAGGGAAAAATCCCAAAATCGGGAACTTGGGCGGTTGCCGGAACCTCGCTTCCGTGTATAATCCACATAGGTGAAAGCGCCGTCCAAACGGGCAGTTCAGAGTAGAAAAACCATGATCGAAGTGAATATTGACAGTATCCGCGTGAGCCTTATGTCGCAGTATCGCGTTGTCATACTGAAAGACAATAACAGTGATCGTTATTTGCCCATCTGGATAGGACCTTGTGAAGCCGACGCCATTACCATCGAGCTTCAGGAAATGCCGCCGCAGCGCCCGCTGACCCACGATCTGCTGAAGTCGATGATCCGCGAACTCGGTGGACAGGTTGTCCACATTCTGATCAGCGATCTGCGCAGCGATGTCTACTATGCCCGGATCGTCATTGATGTCGGCGGCAAGCAGATCGAGGTCGATTCCCGCCCAAGCGATGCGATTGCGCTGGCAGTCCGCGCCAAAGCGCCGATTTTTGTATCGGACGTGGTGATGGAACGCGCGTCGATTGAGCCGGAAGAGGATGTTGAGACGACCATGGGCGCAGCGCCTACCGAGGAAGTCACCGACGAGCGCCTGAGCGCCTTCAAGGACTTCGTCAACAGCCTTGACATTGACGACATTGACGACGACGAAGGTTAGGCGCGGCGAAGCTGTCCTCTTATCGCAGTGAACGACAAAACGGCGAAGCGGACTTTCCCGAGACGCCGTTTTTTGTCTATTTTGGTAGAGCCACATCATGACATCAATTATCTTTCCAGGGCAGCAGGCTCCTTATAGTCAGGAGGCAGAGGAAGCTTTACTCGGCGCAGTGATGGTCAATCCTGACGCTTTTCTTGGCGTTGCCTCGTTTCTGACCATCGACGATTTTTACATCCTGCGTCATGCCTACATCTGGGAAGCGCTGATGCGAATCAGCGAGCGCAACGACAAAGCCGACTTCGTGACCGTCCAGGAAGAACTGCGCACCATGAACCGCCTGAACGACATCGGCGGTCCGGCATATTTGCTACAGCTTATCAATAACACCCCCACTTCGGTTCACGTGGAAGTGTATGGCAGGCTGGTAGAGCGCGCCGCCATTCGCCGCCGCCTGCTGACCGCCGCCGACGAAATCAAGGCGCTGGCGCTGGAAGAAGACCTGCCAATCGAGAAAGTCACCAGTGAATCGGAAACCCGGATCTTCCGCGTGACCGAGCGCAATCTTCGCCGTGATATCATCCCCATGCGCGAAGCGATGAGTGGCTACTTCGACCGCATCGAGCATCTGATGCAGCACCCCGACGAGCCGATGGGTTTGCCGACCGGCTTCCGCGATGTGGACGAGCTGCTCGGCGGCTTGCAGCGCTCCGACCTGCTGATCTTCGCCGGACGCCCGGGCATGGGTAAATGCGTTACCGGTGACACACTCATACCGACTGAATATGGTATGGTGACCATCGAAAACCTCAAGCCAGAGGGCGTTGTTGGAATGCAGGATGATGAGGGCGGGATATTCTATCCGCTTCAAATCCACGTTCAGACACCCTATGGAATGCAGGAGACGTCTCATTTCTACGACAGTGGTGTCAAGCCCACCAAACAATTTCAGACACGCGCAGGCTATAAATTAGCCGGAACCTACGTCCATCCTGTACTGACGCTTTCACCAGCCGGTGAAAAAACGTGGAAAACGCTGGCAGCACTGGAACCGGGGGATTATGTCGCCATACAGCGACACGATTCCGCTTCAGAAGCTGTAATTCCACTTCAGAAAATCGACTTTAAGCAGGGTAGGCGAAGCGCTACCTACCCCCAGTTGCATAAGATCGCCTCCTATGCACCTGAAGTGACCCCACTGCTGGAGCCGGAATTCTACTGGGACGAAGTTACAGAGATCGAAGATACCGGGCTTAAGCACTGCTACGATCTGACCATTCCTGACGGACATGCTTTCGTCAGCAATGGCATCGTCAGTCACAATACATCGTTCCTGCTCTCCGTTGCCCTGAATGCCGCCAAGCTGGGCGCGCGTATCGCCATCTTCACGATGGAAATGGGCAACGAACAGATCGTGCAGCGCTTCGTCTCGATGGAAACTGGCATCAATACCCAGCGCCTGCGCACCGGTCAGCTTAACCAGCAGGAGTGGTCACGGTTTGTACAGGCATCAGGTCGCCTTGCCAACCTGCGTATTTTCATCGACGACACCCCGGCGATGACGCCCATTCAGATGCGTACCAAGTGCCGCCGCCTGATGCACGAGTACGGTCTTGATCTGGTGATTGTCGATTACATGCAGTTGATGAATTCCGGCGGCGGCTACGAGAACAACCGCGTGCAGGAGATCAGCTTTATCAGCCGCAGCCTGAAAGAACTGGCGCGAGAGATGAATGTACCGGTATTTTCGGCGGCGCAGCTTTCACGCGCGGTGGAACAGCGGCAGGATAAGCGCCCCCTGCTGAGCGATTTGAGAGAATCGGGCTGTCTCGCTGGAGATACCCTCGTTTATATGCCAGCCACCGGTACGTATACGCCAATTCGGGAACTAAACGGCAAATCCGGTTTCGACGTACTCAGCCTGAATTCCGCGACGTGGAAACTTGAACCCGCGACGGTCAGCCATGCCTTCTGTACAGGCGTGAAGCCGGTCTTCAAGCTCGTTACCAGGCTCGGACGCACCATCTGCGCTACGGGCAATCATAAATTTCTGACCATTGACGGTTGGAAGCGGCTGGACGAGCTGACAACGGCAGATACCATCGCTCTGCCTCGCCAACTCAGCGGCGTAGCTGCCCCTACGATGAGCGATGCGGAACTGGCGCTGCTGGGGCATTTGATTGGCGACGGCTGTACGCTGCCCCGGCACACTACCCAATACACTACCAATGAATTTGAGCTTGCCGACAGTGACGTGTATTGGGATGGTATCGCGTCTGTCGAACCGGACGGCGAAAGCGATGTCTATGATTTGACCGTTCCTGCGTGGAGCAACTTCGTCGCCGACAACATCGTTGTCCACAACTCGATTGAGCAGGACGCGGATATCGTCGCATTCCTGTATCGCGATGCGGTGTACAATGAAGCAGCGGAGAATCCCAACCGCGCTGATATCATCATCGCCAAACACCGCAACGGTCCCACGGGAACCATTTCGCTCCATTTTGAAAAGGCGCTGACCAAATTTGCCGATGCGCGTACCCAAACGATTGACTTGAGCAGTCTATGACGCACAAATTCGATGGCTTTCCCCCCGGCAAGCCGCGTGTAATCGCACTACCCGCTGCCTTCATCACCGAACTGCTGCCGCTGATCGACGATCTGGCGGAGTTAAAGGTGATGCTGTATTTCTTCTGGGCGATTCAACAGCGCGAGGGTCGCTTTCGCTATCTCTCGCGGACTGATTTCACCAGCAGCGGCAGCTTCATGGCGGGTATGGTCGCCGCCGTACCAAGCCAGCCAGCCGAAGAAACGCTGAATGTGGCGCTTGAACGCGCCTGCCGGCGCGGCGTGCTGCTGTGCGCCGAGGTCATGTTGGAAAACGGCGCTGAACAGTTGTATTTTATCAATGCTGAGCCGGGGCGAATCGCCGTCGAGCAGATCCGCAAGGGACTGTGGCAGCCGGGTGATGCCGGAAAGCCGGTCGAAATCCTGCCGGAGCGTCCGAATATTTACCAGCTTTACGAGGCAAATATTGGACCCCTCACGCCGATGATCGCCGAATCGCTGAAGGACGCCGAGCGCGAATACCCGCCGCAGTGGCTGCCAGAGGCAATTCGCATCGCGGTCGAAAGCAACGCCCGAAGCTGGCGCTTTATTCAGGCGGTGCTCGACCGCTGGAAAAGAGAAGGAAAGCAGAATGAAGTCGCTTCAGAACATGCTGAACGGGATGGACGACGATACATCTCCGGCAAGTACGCCGATTTCATCGAGCATTGACGAACCCTGCGGCATCTGCGGTCAGCACGCGCTGTGCGGCGGCTTAGGCTACGTTCGCTACGAGCTTCCGGTCGAGCATCCTGATTTCGGCAAGCTGTTTCGCTGCCCCAATAACCGCTTCGTCGATCCGGAACGGCGCGAAAAGCTGCGCAAGCTCGGCAATCTGGATGCTTTCACCGACAAAACCTTCGACACCTTCCGGGTAGACCTACCGATGCTGACGTCCACGCAGCGCCAGTCGCTGGAAATGGCGCTCAACGTCGCCCGCAGCTATGCGTCCAATCCCGACGGCTGGCTGATGCTTGAGGGTACCTATGGCTGCGGCAAGACTCATCTGGCAGCAGCGGTCGCCAATGCCCGGCTGGACTTTGAAGACGCGGTGCTTTTCATCACCACGCCCGACCTGCTGGATCATCTGCGCAATACCTACGGACCCTCTTCAGATACCGCCTACGACGAGATGTTTGACCGGCTGAAGAACGCGCCGCTGCTGGTGCTGGATGACCTGGGCGTGGAAAACCCCAGCGGCTGGGCACACGAAAAGCTGTTTCAACTGTTCAACTTCCGCCACAGCCGCCATCTGCCAACGGTTATCACCACCAACGTCGATCTGGAGACACTCGATCCACGCATTCGCAGCCGCCTGCTGGACGACAACGTCATCCGGCGGGTGCGCATCACTGCCCCCGATTACCGCACGCCCGTACAAAGCCAGAACGACCAGCTTACCAACCTCTCGCTGTACCGCGAGATGACGTTCGAGACGTTTGACACCAGCACCGGCACGACGGCGGAACAGCGGCAGAACCTTGAACGCGCGCTCGCCATCGCCCGCAGCTACGCCGAACAGCCGCAGGACTGGCTGGTCTTCCTCGGCACCTTCGGCAGCGGCAAAACGCACCTGGCAGCGGCGATTGCCCATTCGCAGCAGGATCGCGGCAATCAGGTCATCTTTGTCACCGTTCCCGATTTGCTCGATTACCTGCGGCTGACGTTCAGCCCTGGCGCAACCACCACCTTCGACCGCCGCTTTCAGAGCGTCCGCAGCGCGCCGCTGCTCATTCTCGACGACCTCGGCACCGAAAGCGCCACGGCTTGGGCGAAGGAAAAACTGTTTCAGATCATCAATCATCGTTACGTCGCCCGCCTTCCAACCGTCCTCACCAGTTCAAAAGCGCTGGAAGACCTCGACGCGCGCCTGCAAAGCCGCCTGCTCGATCAGCGGCGCTGCACGCGCTTTGCCATCACGGCTCCGGCTTATGGAAGTCGTTTATTTCGGAAGTAGGCAGTGAGAACCGAACAGACCGACATCAGCATCACCCACTTCCAGCGGCGCAACCGCTGGACGGTGCGCGATTTGCTGTCACGCAACTTTTACTCGCACACCCACCTTGACTGGCATGATACCGATCAGTGGCTGGATAACGAAGCCGCGCCCGTCCGGCTGGCGTGGCAGCATAACCGGCTGATTGGGGTGCTGGCGACATCGGTGCCCCTCAACAATACCTGCTGGGTGCGGCTGGCGGCTGTCCTCGATCACAGCGACCTGATCCCAACCCTGACCATGCTCTGGGATGATCTGCGTCTGGAATTGAGAGCGCTTGGCGTCCACACGGCGGCATGGCTGATGATTCGCGATTGGCCCACGCAGTGCGCGGGACAAATGGGGTTTGAGTACAGCGATGAGATCGTCACCTTGCGCCGGGCAAACCAGATCGCCCCGCCAGATATCTCGTCCGAAGCCATTACTATCCGCCACGCGCGACCCGAAGACCTGCCAACGATGGCGCAGGTCGATCAAGCGGCATTTACTCCCCCCTGGCAGATGACCCTGAGCGATCTCCGTCAGGCAGAGCGCGTCTCCGCCAACTGTACAGTTGCTATCAGCACCGGGAATATTGTCGGCTATCAGTTGAGCACGCTCTATTTTGACGGCGCGCATCTGGCGCGGCTGGCAGTGCTGCCCGAAATGCAGGGCAACGGCGTCGGCAGCACGCTGCTGTCCGAAGTACTGCGCTATTTCGCGCGGCGCGGAGTCTACGCGATGACGGTCAATACGCAGGCGAGCAACACGGCGTCGCAGCGGCTCTATCTGCGCTACGGCTTCCGCCACAACGGCTACGATCTTCCAGTCTGGCTCGCCAACATTTAAGCTATTCCATCCCCATCAGCGCATCACGATAGGCGTTCGCTTCCTGCGTCGTCAGGTTGGCGTTCACCTGAAGCATAACGTTGCCCCTCACAAATACGTACACCACATCGCGGCGGGTGGCGTTGTTCGCCCGCAAAGTGGCGATATATTCCTGCCATTCGGTCAATCCGTCCGGCGTCTCAAAGATCAGCACCTGCCCGCCAGACGGCGCGATACGCGATATCTCAAAAATGTAACGGTCACTGAAGGTCGATGGCGCGCCCCGCCCCACAACCAGGTCACGCCGCAGGTTCTGTGCCTCCAGCCCGGCGGAAGACAGGACGCTGAACACATCCTGCGCCGTATGCCGGTTGAAGGGCACCGGCGTTTCGGTCGGCTGTCCTATCCCGAGGCTGGCACATCCGGTAGCGAGCGCTGTCATTGTCAGAAGTAGAAGAAAGAGGTATCGTTTCACCATCGTGGCTCTCCTGCATACAGGTTTATTGTACAACGATGACAATCATCTATCATGATGAAAATGGGGACTTAGCGTTCCTGAATGGCAAACAGGTCAGCATTATCGGCTATGGCAACATGGGCCGTCCGGTGGCGTTAAATCTGCGCGAAAGCGGCGTCAACGTACTCGTGAGCGAACCGCGCCCTGAACGCCAGGAAGCAGCGGTCGCCGAAGGATTCACCCTCACGGAAGTATCCGAAGCCACCCGGACAGCCGACGTCATCATGCCGCTGCTGCGCGACGAAGCGATGCCCAAAATCTATCTGGAACATGTCACGCCTTATCTGCGGCGCGGGCAAACGCTGATCTTCAGCAGCGCCTATAACATCACCTTCGGCTTTATCGAAGCGCCGCCATTTGTCGATGTGGGCTTGGTATCCGCCAAGACGATGGGCAAAGCCGTCCGCGAGCGCTTTGAAACCGGCGAAGGCTTCACCAGCTTCGTCGCGGTGGCGCAGGATGCCAGCCACAACGCCTGGCCCACCGTCCTGGCAGTGGCAAAGGCAATGGGCGCGCTGCGCGGCGGCGCGGTCGAAATTCGCTTTGAACAGGAAGCCGAGCTAGACCTGTTTATGCAGCAGGCGATTCTGCCGATTTTGCATCAGGCGGTCATCATCGCGGCGCAGCTTCTGATACAGGCGGGGTATCCGCCGGAAGCCGTGTTTGCGGAGCTTTATCTGTCCGGTGAAACGTCCGACTTTCTGAAACAGGCGGCGTCGCAGGGCATGGTTGGCGCGCTCAAGCTCCAGTCGCTCACCTCGCAGTATGGCGCTCTCAGCCGCTATGACCGCTTCAACGATCTGAAACTGGAACGCCTGATGGAACAGACGCTGGAGGAAATCCGCGACGGCAGATTCGCCCAGGAATGGTCGAAAGAATCGAGCGCCGATTATCCGCGCCTGAACCAGCTCCTGAAACAGCGCGAAAGCCTCGATATGTGGGAACTGGAACAGCAAACGCTGGAAATGCTTCGCCCGGACAACGGGCATTTTGAGTGATCCCAGCCGCCGACGCGCTGTTACGCGCTCGGCGGCATGTCAACCGGCTGTTCATTGTAGAAACGCATGACGCGGAAAGGTTCGGCAAATTCAACGCCGCAATCCTTGCCCGCCTGCGAGTCCCACCCTCGAACCATATCCACCACACTCTCGTCGAGCTGCGAGCGATGCTCAAGCAGCGCCTGCACTTTCCGATCCATCACGCCGGAAATATCCACCGACACGTTCGGCTTGTCGGTCAGCATCAGATAAAGCTCGTTGACGTGGTGCGGCTCCAAGCCTTCTTCCAGCAGTTCCGGGAAGATCGGGCGCGATTCGGCGCTTGGGAAAACCGCGTACAGCGCTGCTTCGCCTGCCGCGCGGTGATCGGGATGGTTGATGTAGCTGAAGCCCTCATCCTGCACCAGCACGACTGTCGGGTCCATGATAACAACGCGATCCGGGCGCACCTGGCGCACCAGCCGCGTTAAATCGCGGCGCAGCTCAATCGTCGGCTGGAGCGCGCCATCGGCATAACCCAGATGGTAAACATCCTTCACGCCAACGTGCTCCGCCGCCTTCGCCTGTTCCTGCTTGCGCAATTCGACCAGTTCGCGGTACTGCGTATTGGGATCATTGCTGCCCGCCGCCCCATCGGTGACGATGCAGTAAATCACCTCTGCGCCAGCGTCCGTCCAGACGGCGGCGCTGCCGCCCGCGCCAAACTCAACATCGTCCGGGTGGGCGACGACGATCAGAATGCGAAACGGCGTTTTCAACACGGGTTCTAATTGCATGAGTACCTCATTCTATCGGTTCAACCTGGGAAAACTGGCGCAGCGCATCAGCGAATAACTGGCGGTACGCGACCGCGTCCGCTTCCGTTTCCCCCTCAAAACGCAAACTTAACACCGGCTCGGTGTTGCTGGCGCGCAGCAGTCCCCAGCCGCGTTCAAACTGGACGCGAATGCCATCGACGGTGATGATCTCGCCCTTGCCTGCTAACGCCTGTCCCACGCCGTCGATCACCGTCTGCTTGAGATCATCCGGGCAGTGTGGGCGATACTCGCGCGTGCTGTAGAGCGTCGGCATACTGGCGTTCAACTGCGACAGCGTCTGCCTCGAAGCAGCGATCAGGTTCAGCAGGCGTCCCGCCGCTAAAAACGCATCGTCAAAGCCGTAGTAGTCCTCGGCGAGGAAGAGATGACCACTCATTTCGCCGCCCAGCAGCGCGCCGAGTTCGACCATCTTCGCCTTGACCAGCGAATGACCGCTTGCCCAGACCACCGGCACGCCGCCCGCCTTCGCTACTTCGTCAAACAGCACCTGGCTGCTCAGCACGTCGGCGACCACCGATGCGCCCGGCTGGCGCGACAGCATATCCCGCGCCAGCAGCGCCAGCAGGCGGTCGGCGGCGATCATTCTGCCCAACTCGTCTACCGCGCCCATGCGGTCGGCGTCTCCGTCAAAGGCAATGCCCACATCCGCGCCGGTTTCGACGACTTTTGTCGAAAGCGCCTGCATGTTCTCCGGCACCTGCGGGTCGGGCTGGTGATTCGGATACCTGCCGTCCGGCTCGCAGAACAGCTCGATCACCTCGCAGCCAAGCTGACGGAACAGGCGCGGCGCAATCAAGCCGCCTGTGCCGTTGCCTGCATCCACCACTACGCGCAGCCTGCGAGACAGCCCGCCCTCATGTGCGCTGATTCTTGAGGCTATGTCGGCAATGTGACCTTCGAGCGCGTCGCTCTTTGCCTGTAGCTCACCCGCGCCCTGTTCAAAGTCATCAGACTCGATTATCTGGTATAACGCCTGAATCTGATCGCCCCACAGGTTACGCGCCCCGACCGACAGCTTAAAGCCATTCTGATCGGGCTTGAGATGGCTGCCTGTGATCATCATGCCGCCAGCGCCCGGAAATGTGACCGCGTAGAAATAGACCAGCGGCGTGCTGACCAGACCGATATCGATGACGCTGACGCCGCTTTCGCGCAAGCCGTCAATCGCTGCCGCCGCCAGATCCGGCGAACTCAGCCGGTTGTCTCGCCCGACAACGGCATCATTCCTGCCTTCGACACGCCGCAGGTACGTGCCAAACGCCCGCCCGATCAGACGCGCCAAATCCGGCGTTAGCGGAGCGTCGTCACCCATCGCCCGCCCGCGAATGTCGTACTTTTTGAACAGCTTTGAATCGATTGTGGTCATAGGACACCATTCAATATTGACGGTTACAGGGTGCTGTTCTGCCGTAGGGGCGAGGCGATGCCTCGCCCGCAGGATGGCGCAATATTCATCTGATAACTGCCGTAGAGGCGAGGCGATGCCTCGCCCACAGTGGAAACCCCACAGAAATACGCCTAGCTCTCGATATCGTCCACAATCGTCAGTTCCTGCCTGACGTAGACGCGCTGCCGGTTGAGCACGTCCTTGTGGACGTGGGTGCCCGGTCCAATCTGCGCGCCCGCGCCAATCTTGACGCCCGGCATGGTCATCACATCTACGCCCAGGAAGGCATCCGCGCCGATGATCGCGCCCAGTTTGTCACGCCCGCTGTCCACCTTCTGCCCCTTGATGTAGCTGGAAACGTGACCATGATCGATGCGCAGATTCGCCGTCGTGCAGCCCGCCGAGAAATTGACGCCGGGCGAAAAGACTGAGTCGAGGACGCGGCAGGCGTGCATCGAGCAGCGATCCGCCACGTAGCTGCGGGCGATTTCGGTCGTATAGCCGACCTCGCAGTGATTGAGCACCATCGAGTTTCGCACCAGCGCGTTGTTGCCAATAATTGTATCCGCGCCGATATACGCCGGACCGACGACCGCCGCGCCCGGAAATACCTTCGCCCTCTCGCCTATATAGACATCGCCAACCAGCGTTGCCGTCGGAGCGATGAAGGCGGTTTCCGAGACATGCCGCCCCTGAATCATCGACAGGTAGTAGTTCATGATATCGAGGACGTGCCATGGGAACTTTAGCGCATTCCACTGTCCCCGGTACGGCACAACCCGGAACGGATGATCCTTCATCAGCACGTCCATCGCGCGCTCATAGTGGTCGTCGCTGCTGAGATCGCGGGCATATTCGACGCGCAGGGCATCCATCAGCCGGTTGGCGTCGCTGTGAACGTGCGCTACGATGTTGACCAGGTTGCTTGGCTTATTCGCCGCGCCCGGCTTCTCGACGATGCCGGTGATGCGCCCGCTGGGACTGACGATCAGATAACCGCCGGGAAAGTATTCTTCGCGCTCGTAACCGGCGACAAACGACGTTTCTGGCGATGCCTGATAGGCTTTGAGGATATCCGTGTGCAGTTGTTCGTCCACCACGTCATGCACCTGATTGACGTAGATGGCGGTTTTGGGACGGTTCGGCAGCGCGGGCGCAGCCTGAAGCAGCGCATCGCCCATGCCTTTTGGCTCGCTCTGCACCACCACCCGCACCGTCATCGGGCGAATCTGGGCGGTCATGGCGGAGACGTCATCGACGTTTTCGGGATTGGCGACGATCACCGCTTCCTGAAAGCCCAGCGCCTGATAACGCCGTAGCTGACTGACCAGCAGCGGCTCGGTGCCAAAGCGCAGCAGCGATTTTTCGCGGATGGGCCACATCCGTGACGAAGCGCCGCCCGCGAGGATGATTAAGACCGGCGTTTGTGCCATGTATTCGTTCCTGTTATGTCGTTTATGCCGTCTGAAACGCGCGAGAAGTCTAGCGCAGAGGGCGATAGGCGGCAAGACTCTTTCGCAGTGGTTCGATTGGTCAGCATTGGACATACTCGCGTCGTTTCAATTACAATAGGCTCACTCTAATACCAAACTACAGAATGAGGAAATTACTGCGATGGCGACCAACGGTATGAACGGTCAGAATAACGGTGAAACTGGAACAGTCGCGCTCAAGCGCGGGCTGGCGCAAATGCTCAAGGGCGGCGTCATCATGGATGTGGTGACGGCTGAACATGCGAAAATCGCTGAAGACTCGGGCGCGGTGGCGGTCATGGCGCTGGAACGTATTCCGGCGGACATCCGCGCGCATGGCGGCGTGGCGCGGATGAGCGATCCTAATCTGGTCGAGTCGATCATGAACGCGGTGAGCATTCCGGTGATGGCGAAGGTACGCATCGGGCATTTAGTCGAAGCGCAGATTCTGGAACAGCTTGGCATCGACTACATTGACGAGAGCGAAGTCCTCACGCCTGCTGACGAAGAACACCACATTAACAAGCATAAGTTCAAAGTGCCGTTTGTCTGCGGCGCGCGCAACCTGGGCGAAGCGCTTCGCCGCATTGCCGAAGGCGCGGCGATGATCCGCACCAAAGGCGAAGCCGGAACCGGCGATGTGGTCGAAGCGGTGCGTCACGGGCGGGCAGTGCTTGGCGAAATCCGCCGTCTGACGACCATGGACGAGGACGAGTTATTCACCTATTCCAAGAACATTCAGGCGTCGTATGATCTGGTGGTCGAGACGGCGAAGCTGGGTCGGCTGCCGGTGGTCAATTTCGCGGCAGGCGGTGTCGCCACGCCAGCCGACGCCGCGCTGATGATGCAGATTGGCGTGGACGGCGTGTTTGTCGGCTCCGGCATCTTCAAAAGTGGCGAACCCGCCAAACGCGCCAAAGCGATTGTCGAAGCGGTGACGCATTTCAACAACCCGGAAGTGCTGCTCAACGTCAGCCGCGATCTCGGTGAAGCCATGGTGGGCATTAATATCGGCACAATGCCGGAAGAAGAGCGTATCGCCGGGCGCGGCTGGTAATTATTCCAGCCGAACAGGCAGCGACGACAAACACAGCGGGATGGCGGTTGGCTGCCATCCCGTTTTCTTTTACCGCAATCAGGCTTCCTGCGCCGTGGCAGCCATATCGACTATCGCCGCTGCCCAGCTAAAGGTACCGCCGCCCAGCCCCGCGCCGGTCAGAGGATGATAGTATTCCCAGAAGCCGGACTGCCGCAGGAGTTCCAGGCTGCGCCCGGCGAATTCTCGCGCCAGATCGTGGTATCCATAGCGCCGCAGCCCGTTGAAGATCAGCCAGTTAACGCTGGGCCAGACGTTGCCCCGCCAGTAGATATCCGGCGCGAATGTCGGCGCATCGGTTGGCGATGTCGGTACCGGGAACGGCGTCCAGAAGCGCGGCTCCTGAAGCTGGCTGACCAGCAGTTCCGCCTGTTCCGGGGTTGGGCAGCCGCCGAAAAGGGTGATGAACTGTCCGGCGCTGTCCATCATCACCGGGCGCTCGTCCGCGCCTTCGAGATCATACGGGCGTCCATCAATCACCATCTTCGCCTGAAACGCCTCACGAATCGCCGACGCCCGCCCCAGCAAACCCGCCGCTTCGTCAGAGCGTCCCAGGATAGCGGCAATCTCCGCCAGCGATTCGAGATCTGCGACACGAATCGCGTTGAAATCCATTGACTCGATCATGAAAGCCCCGGCTTTCGCCAGCGCCTCAGGATCGGTATCGTGTTCCACGACCACCTTTGCCAGCTCAATTCGTCTTTCTCGCCCGCCTTCGTGGGTAAACTGCTCAAATTCCATAGCCGCATCCCAGCGCGGAACGGCATCACAGCCGCCTTCCCAGGGATGAATCAGACATATCAGATGATCCTTATCGGGGTCGCGCCGCCGGTCAAACCAGTCATGATAGGCGACCAGCGGAGGATAAACTGTCTCAAGGAAGGATCGATCCTGACTGCTCTGGTAGACCAGCAGCGCTGCAACGCCGATCAGCGGCGGCTGGGTGAGGGCGCTTCGCTCCTCATGATTCCACAGCCACGACCCGCCGCCGCGCCAGTAGTTGCAGTGAGGGATCATCCCGGCATCGGGACCGTCCTTGACCTGGCGGGAGACGAGACTCAACAGCTCATCCTGCGCCATCTGCGGATCGATCCGACGCCAGATAATGGCGTGAAAACATGAATCCCACAGGAACTGATTGTCATAATCCTTGCGACCAAACACCTGGTTATCGAGCGAAGGCGCGGTGTAACGGTGCCCATCAATCGCGATCCGGTTCGTCGTCAGCACCTTCTCCGCCTGCTTGAGCCAGTCGAACAGTTCTTGCTGCTGCATCGGTATTTCCTTCGTATCCTGAATAGCTACTGCTTGAAAGCGTCCAGCACCACGCAGGCAAGCGCGGCGCTGGGCCAGGCAAACCAATAGCGCGAGACGACCTCGCCAGTAGTCGCGTCATAGGCTTCAGGCAGCGCGCCGTCAGGCTGCGCCGCCGCCCGCAGCGATGCCCATGCCTTTTCCTCGCGTGCCGGGTCTTTCAGCGCCCTGGCGATCACCATTTCCTGAATATCGCCTAACGCCCAGGGCGCGGGCGTGTGTACCGAACCGAGATGCCCGGCATACACTCCGCCGTGATTATCATCGGAAAACGCGAACGCGACCGTTGCCGCCCACACCGGATCATCCGGCGGGACATAGCCCCACGCCGGTGCCAGCGCCAGCGGAAAATCATTGGCGTCATGGTAAAAGTGAAAGTGTCCCGCCCCATCGGCGGCGTAAGCATAAATCGCTCGCCCCTGATGCTGGGCGACGAACGTCTGCTGTATCGTCTCGCGCAGGGGCGCTAACCGTTCCGCCCAGTCGCCCGCCGCGCCGATCCGGTTAAGTTGGGTCATCGTGTGCCACATCAGGATATGGCTGGAGAGATGGTATGGCAGCGCGATGGGGTCATCGGCGGGCGTCTCGTCAGTGGCAAAAAGCAGGCTGTCGCCTGAACGACGCGCTTCCAGCTCTGCGAGTGTGGCTTTCACCGACGGCAGCAGCCGCGCATAGACAGCCTGATCGCCCGTTTCCAGCATGTAATCGGCAAATTCCAGCAGCGGGTAAAGCTGTTGGTCAAGCTGAAACGCCGGGTCTTTCACCGAGCCGTTGGCGGTATAACAGCGCGCCCACGCGCCATCCGGTCGCTCGGCAGTCTCGAACATCCACAGCAGATGGCGGCGCACGACTTCAGGCTGACCGGCGCTCAACAGCGCCCGCGCCATAAAATAAGCGTCCCGATTCCATGATAGCGGCAGCAGCATGTGGTCAGTTATCAGGCACGTCCCCTCGCCAACCGGAATCGCCATCATCAGGCTGTAGTTAATGCCGCGCCGCGCCAGTGGATCATCGGGCAGCCCGGCGGTGACGCCGCGCCAGTGACTGATCGCTGCCTGCGTGTCGTGATGATCGCGCAGCCAGCGCGCGTTGGCTGCCGCTTCGTCAGCCGTTTGCCCCACGCCGTATGCCAGCGTCAGATGCGTATCAGACGCCAGCGGTAGAATTAGCTCAACCAGCGTTTCGGCATCCTGCGCATCACATATCGCGGTCAACCCGGCAATGGCTACCGCCGCGTCGATTTCGGGATTATGGATGATGAGCAGTCCATCCTGGCAGAATATCCGCATCTTCAGCGGGGGCATCGGCAAGGGACCGCCTTCGGTGAGCTGGGTATAAGCGCAGCGCTGAAGGCACAGCCTGCCCCCCCACCGCAGCCTGAGATTCGGCGGCATAGTGATGGTCTGCACTGCGCCGCGCCCCGAAGCGCAGGTGACGCATGAGATATCGCCAGTCGTTTGCAGAGACGCAGCGCGCGCCCCTACCGACGCGACCTGAAGATCGATACGTGGAATGGCGGACTCGATCAGGCTGAAACTGCGCGCCACGATAGGCGCGGCAAACCGCGCCCCGAAGCCGTCCAGATGGGCAAGTCCGTTCCGGTATGCGCGAACCATCGGCGGATTGTAGCGCTCGCCTTCCGGGAATGGTTCCGCCGACGTGAGCGTGACGTATCCCTGCTGTGGATGATAAAAATTGAGCGCGATCAACCGACCATCGGCATTAACGCTGCCGGTCACGCCTTCCCCGCCAAAATCAAGCGGCTTCATGCCACGACCTGTTCCAATTCCGGCGTAATCGCCCTTCCGGTATCGCGGTCCATCCAGCGAATTTTGGCTTCCGGGAACAGCAGCCACACCTGCCCGCCTGCCACCACCGGAAAATCAGGATGCGTTGAAACTTTGAGCACATTGTCTTCAATCAGAATGGTCAGCAGATTCATCGCGCCCAGCGGCTCGACCACCTCAACCGTTACCGGCAGCGCGCCAGCGCCCGGCTGCGACAGGACTTCCGTATTTTCGGCGCGGATGCCGATGTAGATATCCTTACCCTCGTAGGGACGCAGCGCTGCCAGCATATAGTCTGGCGGCGTGATATACAGATCGCCCACCCGCGCTTGCAGCGCGCCGTCGTGCTTCTGAACGCTGGCGCGCATGAAATTCATGGGCGGGTTGCCGATGAAGCTGCCGACGAAATGATCCACCGGCAGATCATAAACGCGGGTTGGCGTGTCCACCTGGACGATCTGCCCCTTGCGCATAACGGCGATCCGGTCGCCCATGCTCAACGCTTCGATCTGGTCGTGGGTGACGTAAATCGTGGTCGCGCCCAGCCGACCAAGCAGCGCCTTCAGTTCGGCGCGCATCTCCAGCCGCAGCAGCGCGTCCAGATTGCTCAATGGCTCGTCCATCAACAGGGCTTGGGCGTCGTAGGCGATAGCCCGCGCCACGGCAATACGCTGGCGCTGCCCTCCACTCATCGTCCCTGGACGGCGATCAAGCATGTCCTCAATATGAAGCAGCCTGGCAGCCGTTTCGACCCGTTCCTGCAGCACATCACGCGGCGTCTTGCGCATCTTCAAGCCAAAGGCGATGTTGTCAAATACCGTCATGTGCGGAAAGATAGCGTAATTCTGGAACACCATCGACACGTTGCGCTCTTTCGGCTGAAGATAGGTCACGTCCCTGCCGCCGATCAACACGCGCCCCTCATTGACCATGCCCAAACCCGCAATCGCCCGGAGTAGAGTCGTCTTGCCACAGCCGCTGGGTCCCAGCAGCACGACAAATTCCTTGTCGTCAACCGTCAGGCTCACATCGTCAATGGCGACGAACTTGCCGAATTTCTTGACTGCGTGTTCAACGATAATCTCTGCCATAGCCTAACGTCCTCTGCTATTTATTCAGTTGACCCCACATGCTGAACAGGTAACGGCGGATAAAGAAGATGAAGATCAGCGAGGGAACCAGCATAAAGAAGCCGCCGGCAAACTTGTACGGATCGCCCGACTTATCAAGGTTGTACAGAATTTGCGCGGGCAGCGTGCGGTTGGTAATCGTCAGCAGGATTGCCGCGAAGACTTCATTCCACGACAGCACAAACGTCAGCACAGCGGCGGCGGCGATGCCCGGAACGGCAAGCGGCAGCACGACGCGCCAGAAGGCTTGCAGCCGCGTGCAGCCAAAGACCTGCGCCGCTTCCTCAAACTCGTAGGGCAGCCCCATAAAAACGCTGGCGATGACCAGAATCGTCGTCGGCAGCGTCAGCGCCGTATGCATCAGCGCCAGGCTGTAAGTCTGATCGAACATGCCCAGGCGAATGAACACCACCGCCAGCGGCACTGCCAGCACCACCACCGGGAAGGCGCGCACAGACAGGATGCCAAGCCGGATGGTGTCCCGACCCCTGAAGACAAAGCGCGCAATCGCGTAGCCTGCCGGCATGGCAATCGCCGTCGAGAGCAGCAGCGCAATAATCGCGACGATGAAGCTGTTGAGGGTGGATCTCAGGACGCCTTCGGTGTTGAGGAAGAACTCAATCGTATCGGTGGAGAACGGCGATGGATAGAAGGGCTTGGGAAACGACCGCACATCCTGCGGCGTGCTGAACGCCATTGTGAAGATCAGCCAGATCGGCACCAGTATCCAGAGCGCAATCGCGATTGCCACCGCGTAGACGCTGGCGCGGCGCAGGGTATGGCGCATTTTGGCGCGTCGGCGGGCGGCTTGCACTGCCTGTGTCATCGGGGCAGGCGACCCAACTTCAGAACGAACCGTCGCCTCGGTCATAGCAGTTTCGCAGCCTCTTCTTCGGAACGGACGGCGCGAAGGTAAAACAGCGATACCCCGAGCGACAGCAGCATGATAAAACCGGCATAGACGGCTGCCATGTTCGGGCTGTTAAAGCGCTGCGGATCATACCAGCGGTAGGTTTCGTAAGCCAGCACCGAGAGCACGTCTCGTCCGGCGATGGCGACGACCACCGCGAACACCTGCAAAGCAAGAATGGTACGCAAGATGAGCGCCACCTGCAGGCTGGGCTTGAGCAGCGGCAGGATGATATAACGCAGGCGCTGCCACAGGTTCGCCCCGAACACCTGCCCCGCTTCGATGTAATCCCGCGGGAGTGCCTGCAAGCCGGACACGACGATCACCATCACAATCGAAGTGGCTCGCCAGACTTCCGCCAGCACAATCGCGGCGATCATCCAGCTTTCATTGCCGACGCGAATGAAAATGTACGGTGATTCCAGTACGCCCGTCCCCACCAGGAACGAGTTCAGGAAGCCGCGCTGGGTGAAGATGGAATACCAGATGATGCCCGATGCCAGGTCTGATATACCTAACGGAATGGCAAAGATATATAGAAACAGACTGCTGCCCCGGATCTGCGCCTGAAGCACCAGCGCCATAATGATCGCCAGGATGAACTGAAGCGGCAGGATGAGGACGACCAGCAGGATAGTGGTGCCAAGCGCGCTGCCGAATCGATAGTCGTTCAGCATCCGATTGACGTAGTCCAGCGTCCATTCTCTGGCAGATTCCCCGCCAACGACCCGCGCAGTCGTCGATTCGGTGCGCGATTCGATGAACAGGTTCGCCTGGCTTGCCCAGCCCTCTATCGTTGTCCCCGCCGTATCCAGACCTTCAACCCTGAACCAGTAAAACGGACGGGTGCGCCCGTTGGGGAGGGTTTCTTCAAGCCGCTGGCGTTCGAGCACCGTTACGTCCGTCTGAAGCGCCAGCGTGCCAACCACCGCCGCCTCATCCTGCGGTTCGACGCGCAGGTTCAGGAACTGTCCTTCGCGGCGGAAGGCAAGCTGAAACGATTCCAGCATGGGATAGGCAAAGAACAACAGCAGATAGATCATGGATGGGAGCAGCAGGAGATAAGGAAGTAATTTGGTTTTCTTCAAAAGCTTTCTCCTGAAAAATCGGGGGCGGACAAGTGCTGTCCACCCCCGTCGTGCAGAAGCAATGTTACTCGACCTGGCAAGCGCCTTCGCTCACCGGATCAGGTGCCCAGCAGGCAGCGCCGGTTTCATCCATCAGCGTTTGCAGGGTGACAGCTTCTTCTTCGAGGACAGTATCAATGTCCTCGCCGTTGATGACGACACGATTGAAGGCATTGCGGAAGATTTCGTTGATCTCACCACCACGCGCGCCCAGACCAATCGGCAGCAGCGATGGGATTGCATCATCAGCACCGACCGTCGCAGCCACCGCATCCAGCATGGTCGCCACGCCTTCGGGCAGATCTTCAGTTTCCACGCCGTCGATGACCGGGTAGAAACCGAGTTCGCTCAGTACCTGAGACTGAACTGCAGGCGACAGCATATAGCGAATGACCGCTTCCGCTTCGTCTGGGTTCGGGGAAGTGAACGGAACACCCAGACCGGCGACCACTGGCATATAGCCGCGCCCGGCGGGACCGGCTGGCGCGGGGAAGGCGACGAACATCTCAGGGCTTTCGTCGAAAGCAGCCTTGAGGCGCGCCACATGGTCAAACGCGACCCAGACCTCGCCCGACAGCAACGGCTCGTTCATGAAGTCGTAGTTGATCGACTCGGGATTGACGTAGGGCCACAGGTCGTCACGCATAAAGCGCAGCATTTCGGCAGCGCCTTCACTGCGGAACTGTGTGACCATGCCGCCGGTGAACGACGGGAAGGCATAGCCCTCCAGGAAACGGTGGAACAAGCCAGCAACCGGGAAGCCGATCTTGGCTTCGCCCGTGGCTTCCTGCATTGCCTGTCCCCACTGCGCAAGCTGTTCCCACGTCAGCGCGTTAACGTCTGCCCCTTCGGGCAGGTACTCCAGCGCTTCGTTGTTGGCAGCCATAATGTAGGTTGCCTGCATCCAGGGGATGTAGTACTGGTAGTCGGTCGTGCCCATGCGCCCCAGCTCAACAAAGTCGTCGCTGACATCGTACTCTTCTTCGATGCTGGCGAGCAGATCGGTCAGGTCGAACAGCACGTCATCATTCACCAGAGTCGGGAACGTGCCGTGAATCGAGCCGATAACGTCAATCGTGCCAGCGCCAGACTGCCCCTCAGCCCGCAGCAGGTCGATTAGCGGACCCTCTTCAAAGGGGACGAAATCGATAGTGCCACCTTCAAAATCAGCAAGAATCTCACGGGCTTTTTCAGTTTCTTCAACAACGTTGAACTGCGTGGAAGCCAGAGTCACGGTGACGTCGTCCTGGGCACTGACCACAGTGCCAAGTGCGAGCGCCAGAAGCGCGATTACAAGAATACTCAGTTTCTTCATGTCATTAATCCTCGTATAGCTCTACTCTCGCGAAACGAATATGGACAGGTCAATCGTCGGCGCCTCCTTTCCTTCGACCAGTGGAAGCACGTATCACCAATGTGCTGGACAGCAGGATTTGGGTTTGCTCGGTGGACTCGCCTCGAATGAGCGAGTCCAGGATCTTCACCAGCAGCTTTCCAATTTCGTGCATCGGCTGGTGAATCGTCGTCAGAGGTGGATGGGCATATTCGGCAGCCGGGATGTCGTCAAAGCCCGTAATCGAAAGGTCGTAGCCAACCCGCAAGCCGCGCGCCTGCGCCGCGCTCATCGCGCCGAGCGCCATCAGGTCGTTACAGGCGACGATGGCGGTCATCTGCGGGTGCTGGTCAAGCAGCGCGTTGGCGTGCATATAGCCGCCCGACTGCATCAGATCGCCATATCGGACAAATTCGTCGCGGTACGGAAGATCGGCAGCGGCTAATCCCTCGCAGTACCCGTTATGGCGAAATTCAGTGAATGCCATTTCGGGCGGGGGCAAAATCAAGCCGATCTGTCGGTGACCGAGTCCCGTCAGATGCTCGACCGCCGCCCGGATACCCGCCTGACTGTCCACGTCGATATAGGCGAAGTCGCTCACCTCATCGGGCGCGGCGCGTCCGTTCACGGCAAAGGGATGATTGAGGCTCTTGAGAAAGGCGATGCGCTCGTCATGCTTCCGGGTGCGGGCGAGGATCATGCCATCAACACGGTTCCCGCCGACGATCCGGCGGTACGCCGCCATTTCAGGCTCGCCTGCCGACTGGGCGCTGACCAGCAGATCATAGCCGACGCGCGAAGCGGCGCTGCTGAGGCTGAGCAGCAGTTGGCTGAAAAACTCACTGCCAACGTCGTCGTCCGGCGCGGGCGTAATTAAACCGATGGTCTGGGTTCGCTGGTTGCGAAGCTGGCGCGCCAGCAGATTTGGCTGGTAGCCGAGGGTTTCGGCAATGGTGGCGATATGGCGGCGGGTGTTCTCGTTAACATCGTCATAGCCCGCCAGCGCGCGAGAGACTGTGGTAACCGAATAGCCTGATTCTCGCGCGATATCCTTTAACGTAATCTGCATAAGAAATCCCAAATAAGGTATTTCTAATCGTCATCCAAATCGTTTCGGATATCTATACTGTAACGCTAAAGATTTTGGATGTCAAGCAAATTCGTTATGTCGGACGACTATCTGCGCCGCCAGCCGACCTGAATACTCACGGATGCCTCATATTCCCGTTTCACTGAGGGCATAAACGCAAAAGCCTGTGTCGGTGTCGCAACACAGGCTCATTGCAAGCAGGATATGAAGTGAATTGGAGCGAAGGCTTACTGACCGGCGGGCAGCTTGAGGATCTGCCCGCTGTAGATGATCGAGGGATCGACGATGCCGTTGATCGTCACTATCGCCTGGATGGTTACGCCGTAGCGCGCCGCGATTTGCGCCAGAGTCTCGCCCTCAATGACCACATGCGTCTGCACCGCGACGGCGACCGCTTCTACTGGCGGCGGTTCAGCAGCGGGCGGCGCTTCTGCTGGTGCTGGCGGCGCGGCTCCGGGAAGCAGCAGCCGCTGCCCCACGTAGATAATCTCGGGATTGGAAATCGTATTCGCTGTCATCAACGCCCGCACCGTCGTCTGGTGACGCACCGCGATCTGTGCCAGACTGTCTCCCGGAACGACGTAATAGGCTGCCGCCGCCGATGATTCGGCGGACGCCGCTTCGGGCGCGGGGGCTGGCAGCGACTCCACCAGAGCGACATTCTGCGCTTCAGGCGTTGGCGGGTGCAGGTCGTCGGCTTCTCCGAACAGGGTGACGTAGCTGAAGCGGTAGCCGTCGCTGGACATGCCCAGCCCAATATCGGTGAAATCCCGGTGGATCATGTTGATCAGATGCCCGGTACTCCAGCGCCAGAAGTCGTAGACCATATCTGGCGTGGCGTCGATGCTCATGTAGTAATTTTCGCCGCAGCACCAGTGCGACGAGGTGAAACCGAAGGCTGCCGCGCGCTGGCTTGGGCTGCTGGCACCGCCGCGAAAATGCCCGCGCCGCCCGGTGCTCGCCAGATACTCGGCTTGATCCTGCGCCGCCCGGTTCAGCGCGTCGCTCAGACGGTAGGCAGGCAGCCCCCGGCGCTCGCGCAGGGCATTGATACGGGCGTACATATCGCTCAAAATCGCGCTGTCCGGCGGGATCAGCGGCGGGTCGGGCGCTTCCTGGGCTGTGCCCGCCTGAGCAGCAGAAAATATCAGCAGGAGGATTACTGCGAGGAGAACCAACCGCCTCATGGTTTGCTCCTATGTGAGTGTGGTAAATTACAATCAGCCAACTACATTTTAATTCTAGGCGCTTCTTTGACGTCACTACACAAAAGTACTCTTCTGATTTGAGAATCCATACTTTTTCTAACGAAATGTAAACGGCGCGGCGCGCCGAAGTAACAACCGGCGTAGTCAAAGCGTCAGATAAGCGACAGGCAAGCTCAATCCAAATCGTCATATAATGAACATGATCCTGTCGAAACGGCACTGTTTCTGAAAGACCCGATAAGATGTTGAAATCGCCGCCCCAGCCCGCGAAACGCCCACGCGCCGTTGGGCAGCCGAAACCAGCCTATCCTGCTCGCCCCCCGCGCCTGCGACCAGCGCCAACAGCGGGCGGGCGCGTCCCGCCAAAGGTTCAGCAGCGCCAGCGCCCGCCGCGGGCAGGCAAACGCAAAGGCAGCCTCGATTCGTCGCTGCTGCTGTTGATTGGCGCGCCGCTGGCGCTGCTGATAGTGGCGGGTCTGATCGTCATCATCGGAGCGCTCATTCTGTTTGGCAGCAGCAGCATCCTGCCGGGCGTGCGTGTTGGCGGCGTAGCACTGGGCGGTCTGACACAACCGGAAGCAGCGTCGGCGCTGGCGACTGCCTGGGCTGAACGCGGCGTCGTCCTGCGTGATGAGGATCGCGTCTTCCCGATTGACCCGGCGCTGCTGGGCATTGAACTGGACAGCGAGACGTCCGCCGAAGACGCGATCCGTTATGGTCGCTCCGAGGGCGGCATTGGTGGGGTACTGCGCGCCGCCATCGGCAGAATCGATCTGCCGCCGACCATCCGAATCAACACTGCCGTGGCTGAACAAACCCTGCGCGATCTGACGCCGCAGATTGAAGTCGTGCCGGTCAACGCGGGAGTCCAGCTTGTCAGCGGAACCATCGCGCTGCGCCCACCCCATGACGGACGCGCCCTCGATATCGCCACCACGCTGGCTCCGCTTGAGCGAAACGCGGCGGCGGCGCTCAGTGACGGCGAGCTTGAACTGGTGATGATTTCGATCCAGCCTGAAATCCTCGACGCCTCGCCTATTGCTGAGGCGGCGTCAGCGCTGCTGGCGAACCCCTTTGAAATCCGCGTCTACGATCCGGTGACAGGCGATAGTGACTACTGGACGCTAATGCCCGAAACGTGGGTCGAGTGGCTGACGGCGGTGCCGGACGCTGCCGAGCCGCCAGGGCTGGCGATCAGTCTCGATCCCCAGTCACTGCGAGCGTATCTCAGCGAGCGACAGAGTGAACTGGGGGGCAGCCGAACGCTCAACCTTGATGAGAGCGTGTCGGCAGTGCAGTCAGCAGCGAGCCGCGGCGAACTGACCGCGGCTGTCCGCGCCTACCATCGCGATCTTCAGCACGTCGTCCAGCCCGGCGAGACGATCATCAGCATCGCCTATGACTACGGCATTCCTTACCCCTACGTGCAGCAGGCAAATGGCGGCATCGACACGGTGAGCGTCGGACAGACGATCACGCTGCCGTCGCATGACGTGATGCTGCCTGAACCCGTCATTTTCAACAAGCGGATTGTCGTCAGCATCAGTGAGCAGCGCGTGCGCGCCTATGAAAATGGCAGCCTGAAATGGGATTGGATCGCCAGCACCGGCATCTCGTCCAGCCCCACCTGGCCCGGCATTTACCAGATCATCTCGCATGAACCCAACGCTTATGCCGCCAACTGGGATCTGTGGATGCCGTCCTTTCTGGGCGTTTACCGTCCGATTCCGGGCAGCGATTTCACCAACGGCTTTCACGGCTTTCCGACCCGCAGCGGCAGCCAGCTTTTATGGACAAACAGCCTCGGTACGCGGGTGACCTACGGCTGCATCCTGCTCAGCAACGAAAACGCGCAGGCGCTCTACGCCTGGGCGGAAGAAGGCGTCGTCGTCGAAATCCAGCCGTAGCGCCGCGACAGCGAACGGGATCGGGCGCAGGCGCTGATTTCCTCGCTGCGGGGCAAACCTGACCGGCATCCCCGTCGCTCTTTTTATTTGTGCGCAATGGCACTTGACCCGCCCTTCGCCCTCTGCGACGATTGGAACAGCATCATCTTTTCACCTGTTGAGAGGCAGCACAAATGAAGATTGGAGTCCTCGCGCTGCAAGGCGCGTTCATTGAGCACGCGAAGCGGTTGCAGGCAGTTGGCGCCGAGCCAGTGCTGGTGCGCCTGCCGGAACAGCTAGACGAACTGGACGGATTGATCATTCCCGGTGGCGAGAGTACGACCATCGGCAAGCTGGCAGCCAGCTACGGGCTGATCGAGCCGCTGCGAGCGTTCGCCAGCACCAAGCCAACCTGGGGAACCTGCGCGGGCATGATCTTTCTGGCAAAGGATATCGGCATCGACCGCCAGCCGATCCTCGGACTGATGGATATCACCGTCAACCGCAACGCCTTTGGGCGGCAGGTAGACAGCTTTGAGACGAATTTGACTATCGCGCCGCTGGAAGGCGGACCCTTGCACGCGGTCTTCATTCGCGCCCCTGTCGTGACAAAAGCAGGCGACAATGTGGCGATATTGTCGGCGTTGGACGACGGGCGAATCGTCGCCGTCCAGCAGGGACACCTGCTGGCAACCGCCTTCCATCCCGAACTGACGGACGATACCCGGCTGCATCAGTATTTCGTCCAACTAATCTCGCGGAAAGAATAGGTTGACGTAATCGCATTTTTGCCGTACACAATTGAAGATGACATGCTACAATAGCGCCGCTTTGCGCTACAATGACTTCCAGTATCTGTTCTCTATCAGGCGAGAAACGACTATGTTCTATGAAGACTTCTTGAATCGCGCAGAATTCGAAGATGAAGACCCTGGAGATGTGGAGGATTTGGAAATCGAGGACGACTTTGAAGAAGTGGAAGACGACCTGATCGAAGACATCGAAGAAGACGTTGATGAAGAATTCGACGACGATGAAGACTTTGACGACTTCGACGACGACCTGGACGACGACTTCGATGACGACGATGACTTTGACGACGATGATGATGACTTCGACGACGACGATGACGACGACGACTTCTTCGAAGATGATGATGCGTATTAATTGAGCACACATGGCTAAACTGCTAATCGGTGTTGTGATGGCGCTGGGGGTGGTAATTGGCATCTTTGCCCAGAACACCGCCCCTTTCGACCTCATCGCAACCCTTGACGTAGACAGCACCAGCGCCCTCGCCATCACTTCAGATGGCGAGCAGTTGGTCGTGGGTACTGCCGATGGGAATCTGGTACAGGTCTACAGCCTGGAAGACCCGGCAAATCCCCGTTTTCTGAACGCGGTCGAGCTGGATGGCACCCCAACAGCGCTGCTTGGCGCGCTGGATTTCGCGTTGGTCACGGTTGCGGCTGAAGATGGCGATTTGCTCCAGATCGTTGCCCGCCCTTCGTATAATCCGCGCGAGGGCTTCATCAACTACGGCACCTATGACATTATCGCCCAGCCGACGGGCACCGCCATCTCGCCGTCAACTCGCTGGGGGATCATCTATGGCGAGGCGGGCTTTACCGTTCTCGAAATTCTCTCCGTGGACGAAATCAATTCCCGAACCATTGAGGACGCCAGCATTGCCAGCGCGGCAGTAGCCAACGATGGACTGCTGCTGCTTCCCACCGACGACCCGACGCTGCACGCGATCACGATGGGGCGCGGCGTTCAACTGGGAAGAAACCTGGAGACTGAACTGGGCGCGCTCGGACGCGATCTGGCGCTCAATATCCGGGGTACGGTCGGCGCAGTCCTGCTCGAAGACAGCCGCGTGGTGCTGTTTGATCCCGACACACTGGAAGCCGTCAACACTATCGAACTGGCGGAAGCCTACGACGCGGTCTATTTCCTCACCCGCGAGGATGCGGAGTGGCTTATCCTCTCGCACAACGATGACAGCACCCTGGAGGTGCTCGACGTATCCGATCCCGAAGCAGTTGAGCCGGTGGGTCTGTTTGAACTCGACGCGCCGCCGCAGTCACTGGCGATTTACAGCCAGTTGATGGTCGTCAGCGATGGTCAAACGGTGACTATCTTCGCAGCCGATTAGCCCGTTTTTTCAGGGGTTTACACCCTCTCAAAACAAGTGTAGAGTAAGCATGTTGAGAGCAATTGGCTCAACATATCGTTCATGTTCAATTGAAGGAAGCAATGGACGCTGGCAGTACTTTAGAACAGAGGCCGCCCTCAACCGGCGGTGGTAACGTCAGCTAGCGCGATCCCCTCTTCACCAATTGGCATCGGGGGTAGCGCGCGTTACCGCCGACCCTGCAATGCAGGGCAACCCGGTGCAGGTCAAGTCCCTGTTCCATTCACAACTTCATAGCCCTATGGTTGCTGCGCAGGCAATGTGCGCCTCGCCGTACTTGTTTGCGCCTCTATCTGTGATGGAGGGGAATTCTCATGTACAACGATCTGCTGCTCAACCGTATTGTCCCGTCGGTGGATAATGCCGAGGAGGAGGTTCAGGATCTGATCACTGAGATCGAGGAACTGGACAGCCTGCTCAGCCCCGAAGCGCAGGAACTGATTCGCGATCTTCGTCCTTACATCGTCACCGATGACGTGTACGAAGACATTGACGAGAAGGCGTCGCTTGGCGACCGCCTTGCCGACAAAATGGCGACTTTCGCCGGAAGCTGGAAATTCATTCTCAGCTTCTCCCTGATCATGGTCGTTTGGATTATCGCGAACTGGTCACTTGGCAGCGGCGCGTTCGATCCGTTCCCGTTTATTCTGCTCAACCTCACGCTCAGTACAGTGGCAGCGCTGCAAGCCCCTGTTATTTTGATGACCCAGAACCGGCAGTCATCCAAAGATCGGGCGGTTGCCCAGAATGATTATCAGGTAAATCTGAAGAACGAAGTCGAAATCGCCGACCTGCACCGGAAGATCGACACGCTGACCGATGCCCTGTCGATGCAGACCCGGCTGGTAAACGCGCTGGTGGAAGCGCGGCGCAAGGAACTGAACGCGACGGTTCGCATGATTGAACACGCGCGCAACGGTGACGGAAACGCAAACAGTCACTCTGCATAAGGCGGCAGCAAACAGACACGCTGTGCTTGTTGTTGTCACCCGCTAGGAGTTCCGATGCGTTTCTCACCATTGTTTTCGGTTGCCCAATCGAGTCGCCGCGTGTTCAACCGCAGTGACGTTCTCGTCCTTGTCATCATCATTATCATCCTTTATCTTGGCTTTCGGCTGGCGTTTTCGACGCCATCCGTCGTTGAAGGACCCGACATTTCACTTTCGCCGCGAGCACTCCCGTGGTACGCGGCAGCTTCAGTCGGACGCATGGCGGCGGCATATCTCCTGTCGCTGGTATTTGCGCTCATCTATGGACGAGTCGCGGCACAAAGCCGAAGCGCAGAGCGTATCCTCATGCCTCTGGTCGATATTTTCCAGAGCATCCCCATTCTGTCTTTCCTGCCAGTGGTATTGCTGAGTTTTTCCGCAGTGCTGCCGGAGGATACTGCGGTTGAATTCGCTTCGATTGTCCTGATCTTCACCAGCCAGGTGTGGAATCTCATCTTCGCCTGGTATCAGTCATTGATCACCATTCCAAAGGAGCTTCGAGAAGCAAGCGCCATATTTCGCTTTAACAGTTGGATGCGCTTGAAAACACTTGAACTGCCGTTTGCAGCAAACAGTCTCATCTGGAACAGCATCATGAGTTGGGCAGGTGGCTGGTTTTTTCTCATGGCTGCCGAAATGTTCACCGTCGGTGAACGCGATTTTCGCCTGCCGGGTCTGGGAACTTATTTACAGGAAGCGGCAAATCAAGGCAATCTGCAGGCAATCTTCTGGGGAATCGCCACGCTGATCGCAGTGATTATCGCTTTTGACCAGCTTCTCTGGAGTCCACTCCTGACCTGGGCGGATCGATTTAAGGTCGAAATGGTTGAAAGTGACGCCCCTCCTGCTTCCTGGTTTTATGACCTGATAAGAGGCTCGCGGCTGTTCAGCGTCTTTTACAGCCGCATATGGCAGCCGCTCAACGACAGAATTGACGCTTTCTTCATTCGGCGCTCTAGGGCAAGCACGGCTCAGGAGGACACAGTCCCGTTCCCATTGTGGCTCAAATATCCCCTTGCCATCCTGGGGCTTATCTTCATCTTATATGGGATTTACAGTGTCGCCGGATCGCTTGCCCTGCTGCCCATCACCCAATGGGCAGAGATTGGCGTCGGGCTTCTCACAACATTGTTTCATGTTTCCGTTGCCCTTGCCATAGCGCTTGCGTGGACTATACCCGTAGGTGTCTTAATTGGCACGAACAAGCGTCTGGCAAAATTCGTACAGCCTGTCGTGCAAATTCTCGCTTCCATCCCAGCGACGGCATTCTTTCCAGTGCTGGTTTTATTCCTGGTTCGTTTCACAGGAAGCCTGACTATTCCTGCCATTCTGCTGATGCTCATGGGAACGCAGTGGTATCTGCTCTTCAATGTTATCGCCGGCGCAAATGCAATTCCGCAGGATATGAAGCTTATGACGAAACTGCTGCAAATGAGCAGGTGGCAGCGCTGGCGAACGCTCATCCTGCCCGCGCTGTTTCCATATATCATCACAGGCGCGATTACGGCAAGCGGTGGTGCCTGGAATGCCAGCATCGTCGCCGAGTACATCCAATTCGGAGGCGAAACCCTGCGAACCAATGGCATTGGCGCGGTGATTGCAGAGGCAACAGCACACGGAGACTATACTCTGCTGCTCGCTGCGACACTCAGCATGATAATGACCGTCGTATTGATCAACCGCTTAATCTGGCGTCGTCTGTACAATCTTGCCTCAGAAAAATACCGTATGGAGTAAAAATGGCAGCCAATGACTTGATTCGGCTTGAGCATATCACCCAGAGCTTCGGCAAGCAGGAACGCAAGTTCATCGCTATTCAGGACGTTAATCTGACGCTGAACGAAGGCGAGTTCGTGGTGCTGCTGGGTCCTTCGGGTAGTGGAAAAAGCACGCTGCTGCGCATCATCACAGGGTTGCAGCGCCCCAGCGAAGGACAGGTCATCTATCATGGCAAACCGCTGCTCGGCGTGAATCCCAGCGCCGCTATCGTGTTCCAAAGCTTCGCCCTTTTCCCCTGGCTTACGGTTCAGGAAAACGTAGAGGTCGCGCTAAAGGCGCGCGGCGTTGCCAGGCAAGAGCGTATACAGCGGACAACGGCGCTGCTCGATAAGGTAGGACTGGATGGCTTTGAAACCGCTTACCCGCGCGAGCTTTCCGGTGGAATGCGGCAGAAAGTCGGCTTCGCGCGGGCAATGGCGGTAGAACCGGAACTGCTTTGTCTGGACGAGCCATTCTCCGCGCTTGATGTTCTCAGCGCGGAATCATTGCGAAACGAACTGCTTGAACTTTGGCAGAGCGGCGATATTCCAACCAAACTTATTTTGATGGTCACGCATAATATTGAAGAAGCCGTGCTGATGGCTGATCGCATCATCATTATGGACAAGCATCCGGGGCGCATCGTCGCGGACTTCCCGGTTGCATTGCCGCATCCACGCGACCGTAAAGCGCCGCAGTTTCTGGAACTGGTTGACAACGCCTACAGCATTCTGGCAGGGCAAACACAGCCGGAGCATCTGGAGATGGGAAGCGCGCCGGGCGAGCCGGGACTCACCCGCGCGCTGCCTCACGTGGAAGTGAGCGCGATCAGCGGCATGCTCGAACGACTGGAGCTTGAGTCAGCAGATATTTATCGACTGCGTGAAGAACTCGAGCTGGACTCAGATCATCTGCTCCGTTTGACCGAAGCCTGCGAGCTGCTCGGCTTCGCCACCGTAAGGCAAGGTGACATCACCATTACACCGTTAGGGCAAACCTTTGCCGAGGCAAGCATCCTGGCGCGCAAGGAAATCCTGGCATCACGAATTCGCCGCCTGCCCCTGTTCCGCTGGCTGCTGGCGTTAATCAACGCGGCAAAGGACAAATATCTGGACTGGGACGTCGTCATTACCGCACTGGAACTGGAATTTCCCAGTGACGAAGCCGAGCGGCAGTTAAGCACAGCAATCAACTGGGCGCGTTACGCGGAGTTATTCGCCTATGACGATGATGAGGCTGTCATCTACCTGCCAGAAGACTCCCCAACACCGGCGGTATCATAGCCCCTCAATACTCGGGATCGATTCTGGGAAAATCTTGCCGGGGTTCAGGATGCCGTTCGGATCGAGCGCCGCTTTGAGGCTGCGCATCACGTCCAGCGCCTGCCCGTGTTCGCGCTCCATGTAGCGGGCTTTGCCGATGCCGACCCCGTGTTCGCCGGTCGCCGTACCGCCCAGATCAAGCGCCTTGAGGACGATCAGGTCATTCAGGCGCATGGCGTTGTCATATTCGGCTTGACCCTTATAGGGAAATTCGACATGGACGTTGCCGTCGCCCGCGTGTCCGATCATGTAGGCGGTGGTGTTGGTTTCGGCTTTCAAGCCTTCGACATAGGCGATCAAAGCTGGATAGGCGCTGATCGGCACCGCCACATCCATGATGAAGAACTCGTGGTCGGGCTGCGAGCGCACCATGATCTCATACGAATGATGGCGGGCGTGCCACAGCCGCTTGCGCTCGGCGGTATCGGTCGTGGCGTGAATACTGAGCGCCCCCAGTTCCTGGCAGATCTCGCGGGCAATCTCCAGTCCCATTGCCAGCGTCGCTTCGGTGGCAGCGTGAAACTCCATAAACAGGGTTGGATTATCGGAGAGATCGACGCCCTCGGTTTCGCGCAGCATTTTGCAGTGAGCGCTGTCGATCAGCTCCAGCGCCGCCGGTTCCAGTCCGCTGCCGCGCACCGCCACCACCGCCTCAACCGCCGATTCCACCGTTGGAAACGCCGCCACCACCGCGCTCATGTAGGTCGGCACCGGCACCAGCTTCAGCGTGGCTTCGGTAATAACTCCCAGCGTCCCCTCGCTGCCGACGAACAGGTGCAGCAGATCATAACCCGACGCCTGTTTGACCGAGCGCGACCCGACTTCGATCAGCCGACCATCTGCCAGCGCGACCTGCATCCGCAGCACGTTATCCTTACTCGCGCCGTACTTCACGGTGCGAATGCCCGAAGCATTGTTCGCCAGCATTCCGCCGACAGTTGCATTCGCCCCCGGATCAGGCGCGAAGAACAAGCCGTGACGGGCAAGCTCGGCGTTTAAGTCCTTGTGTCCGATTCCAGGCTGCACCGTCACCTGAAAATCGTCGGCGTGAACGGCGACGATCTGATCCATGCGCTCGAACGACATCAGGATGCCGCCGTAAACCGGAATCGAATTGCCCTCAAGCCCGGTGCCAACGCCCCAGGGCGTGACCGTGATATGGTGGCTGTTGGCGAGCTTCAACACGTCTGCCACGCCGCCTGCCGTCGTCGGAAAGATGACCACCTCGGCGGGGTGCGCCTCGTGATGCGATTGGTCGCGGGCATGAAGGTCAATATCCGCCCTGGCGATGCTGACGTGTTCATCGCCCAGCAGGTTTTTCAACTGCTGGATAATTTCGGGGGTTACGGGGTTGAAGCTCATCATCGGGATTACCTTTACGGCAGAATGATAGATCGCGCCAGAGAACAATCGAAATCAGGTTGAAGTCACCAGCCCGGCTTTTTGGCGTCGGTGGGCTGGCTGCGTCGTTCACCAAACAGCCCGCGCCGTTTTTCGGGTACGCCATGCGTCAGCGTGGTCAATCCACCCGCGCAGGGCGTATAGAGGGGGCGCAAATCCTGAAGCAGCGGGATCAGGTCTTTGTGGCGCGTGCGGCGATACAGCATTTCCAGATAGCCGCCGTACTGTCGGAACAGATTCTGGGATTCTTCAACGCCGATGCCAACATCCCATGTCCACTTTTCGGGGGTGTAGAAGTAATAGATCGGGTACATGGCACCAGTGACGACCGAGACGCCGCGCGCTGTAAAGCCCCACAGATCGATGCCAATCTGCGCGGCAGCTTCCGCCATCAGCACCAACGCGCTGGCAGACAAAATCTGCCGGTACAGCCCGCCGCCATCCTTGCCCTCAACCGCCCTGGGGATGAATCCCTGCGGGCGAATATCTTCCGCTACAGTGCGCTTAAAGACCTCGACGCTGCCCTCAATCGCCGTTTCATCCTCAAGCACCACCCCGCTGATCAGTGACAGCAGGCGCATCCACAGCATTTCGACCTGGGTATCCTTGTCGTCGCTGTGATCGAGGGTATTCACGCGCGCCATGAAGAACTCCAGCCACTGGCGCTGTGAAGTATCCTCAAACGCAGGCAGATCGCGAACCATCTCGAACGCCTGCGCCAGCGCCAGTGTCTCAAAGATGGCGTCCAGATAGGTGTTCGCCTGGCTGTGCTGGCTGTCGGTGTATTTGATGAGCGTGCGAACGGCGGCTTCGGCGGCCTTCTCATCGCCGCCAAAGCGGTAGCGCAGCCCTGACCACAGCGCTTCCGTCGCGCCGCTTTGTTCGCGATCCCGAAGGTACATCCATGCCGAGAGAAAGGGTTCCTGGTTGCGTTCGCGCTGGGCGAGTTGAATATGCTCTGAACTGAAATACAGCCCACAGTGCAGCATTACAAGCTTCCTATCCGTAAACGTGAGTAGTATAACGCAATTTTATGGGGATTGTGTGCTAGTATAAAATTCATAGGAAAGTTCGGGATTGAAGGTGCGCGCTCGCCGTGAACGACCAGAACATGCCGCTACCGCCATCTGAAGGCAACGACTCGCCTGCCGCCGAAATTCGCTCGCCGATTCGTCCTGCCAAGCCGCACGACGATTTGCGCCCACCGGTCGCAGTATCCGCTGCGCCAGATCCGGTTTCGAACGCTGCGCCACCGGCTGTTTCAGAGCCAACCGTCGATTCCCCCACCGATCCCAAAGGCGCGCTGAACGTGCTGCGCCGCAAGATGGAAACTATCGCCGACGAGTTCGCTGAAGGTAAGATTAACCGGGCGCAGTTCAACGCCATGTACAAGCGCTACAGCGAGCAGCGAACGATCATTGAACGCCTGCTTCAGCGCAACCCGGAAACCGACGCCTGGCGACAGGTGATGAGCACCAAAGGCTATACCTCGTTCCTGCGCTCGCATTTTGAAGCCCAACCGGTCTACTATGCGGTTCATTCGCATCAGGAAGCCAAGCCAATCATCATGGGCGGCAGCAAACGATCCGACGAAGTCTTTATCGATCCGGTGCTGCGTATGCTCTGGCAGATGCCGAACCGCCCAAAGTCCGGCGTGGGGCGCAAGGCGATGCAAAATGGCGAATGGCTGATTCTGGTGGTGGGCGAATATGCGCTGACGGCAGTCGTCTTTTCGCTGGAACCATCCATCGCTCAGGCGCGGCTGGTGCGCGATCTGCACAACGACTTTGAACGCGCCAATCAGGCGGCGCTGGCGCGTAATTGGATCGTCCCCGAACGGATGGTGTTCCCGCAGCGCGCCCTGGTTGAGGCGAGTCTCTAGGCGCTCCGCTAAACGTGCTGGCGCGGTACCGTTTTCAGACGCGCCATGTTGGTCACGCACACCATCCCTGACGCCGAAAATGCCAGCACCCCGCGATTATTCACCGACAATGCGCCGACCACAGTCGTGATTGACGGCATACCCACGCCCTGCGGCGCCCGCTTGGCGTCCGCCAGCAGATCGACGGCGAATCGCTGGTGAGTTGCCGTCAGGTCAGCGCCGTTGTAGATGCGAATAACGCCAGCTTCCATATCCGATATGACCAGCAGCTTGCCATCCGGCGAACACGCCAGAACGCCGGGCGTGAAATGCAGCATCAGCCGGTGGCGCGCCTTGCCACCCGGCTCGAACAGCGCGATCTGCTCGCCGTCGGTTGCGTAGATGGACGCGCCGCTTTTGGAAATGGTCAGTTCCGGCTGAATATCATCACGCAGGTTTAAGCCGCTGTCGAACACGCCGACGCGAACGTGCTGCTGGTAAATGTGCAGCTTGCCGCTTCGGTCAAGGATCGCCAGCAGCCCCAGCGTTCTATCGAGCGCGATATCGGCAATACGGACATCACTCGCAACATCCAGCCGCGTCTCTTTACCGTTGGTTTGCAGAAAAAGCTGGTCGTCGCTCTGGCGATACAGCCGCATCCGCCCATCGGAAGTGGTGTACACGGTGGTGCTGCGCCCGCGAATGTATGGCAGGTGCGCCTTGTTGGGCGCGATCAGGTTTTTGACGTATGCCAGCCAGCGCTCATCCCGGCGATCCTCGACCACCGGCTCATCGAATGTCTGCTCGGCAGCGCGCGCGCCCGTCTGAAGATCGAGGTAGATGACCCGGTTTGGCTGAACCCAGACCGCCAGCAGCGATGGTCTTCCGGTCAGGATGTCGAGCCGGCGGATGGCTCGATCTGAAACCTGTAAGCGCCATGCCATAACTAGCCCGGCACTTCGATGCGAATAAGCCCGCGCGGAACGGTGAGCGTATAGCGCACGACCATACTGGCAGTCTCAATCGCGCGCGCTTCCAGCACGTCACCGACCAGATAGTTGTAGATGTTGGCGTCGTACTGCGGCTCGATACCGCTGCCTTCGCGGTTCAGTTCCAGCCGCGCCGCCACCGCCGAGGGGATGAACAGCGCCAGATTGCCATTGCGCGTGGTCAGCGTTCCCTGCGAGCCTGCCGCATCCGACAGCACCGGCTGGTATTCGGGCAGCGTGGCGATGATGTCGCCACTCGTCACCAGGACGTTCATTCGCTCCAGTTCAAGCCCATTCATGTTGAGGATGACATCGCCATCGCGCCCGGTGAATTCCACATCCAGCGGCACGTCAGCCGGAATTTCGAGGCGCAGCGCTCCCCGCCCGACCGATTCCAGCGACGGAAAACCGCCGGGCTGTACTTCGGTCAGGGTGAGCGTCGCCGAGTTATCGCCCGCCACCGGCTCAAAGACCACATCCACCCGGCTTTCGGCGCTGCCAACAAATTCACCGCTAATCGCGGCGGTGCTTGAAAGCGAGCGCAGCAGTTCCACGCCGGTCGCCAGCGTCGAGACGCGCAGGCGCAGCAGCGTCACATCGGCGTTCAGCGGCTGGTCGATGGTCTGACGATAGTCGGTGGCTTGAAGTGAGGCACGCCCGCTGTAGGCGGTAGTCGCCACGCCAGCGACGATCAAGCCGCTGACGATCAGCGCGATCAGGCTTCCAAACGGCAGCCGATCACGCAGCAAAAATGACAGCCCGGCGAGCACCAGCAGCGCGGGCCAGGAACGGATGATCAAATCGACCACGCCATCCGGGATATAGCCGAGGGTGCGCGCCGCCAGCACTGCCGCCAGCGCCAACAGTACCAGCCCCCAGAGCAGGTTGGTTCGCCGTTGAGCTTTCATCCCCGCCCCCCTAGCTGGCGCAAAAAGAAAATCGCGCTCAGGATCAGCAGCGCCCCGGGCCAGAACAGGTCTTCACCGTTCGGCGTTCGCAGCAGCCCTTGATCGCGCGCAATCCAGGCGGCAGCCGTCAGCGCCAGCAGCACCAGCACGAAGAAGACCGCCAGACCGCGTCCCCGGCGGGCAACCAGCGACTCCTGTGGCACGACCCACCACAGCACCAGATATGGAAGGGCAAATGCTCCCTGACTCGCCGCCGCCAGCACCCCGAAGATGCCGCGCAGCCACCAGGGATTGAGACGCAGCGATGCGCCAAGACCGCCGCAAACGCCGCCGAACACCCGGTTCGTAAAACTTCGATACATGGGTTCTCTTCATCAATGCCGGAACGCCCGGACACAGCGGCGTTTCCAATATAACAGCATCACTATACCGCCTGTGAGGGATTTTAGGCAAGCGTAGCGCGCGTCGAGGTCAGCTCAGGCGACCATCGCCTGCTAAATGGGCGAGACGGATGCTCATACGGAAGTCGCCAAATTGCAGCTCGTCGCCATTGCGCAGCAGATACGGACGCTGCGGTCTGATGGTGAAGCCGTTAATGCGCGTTCCGTTGGTGCTGTTAAGGTCTTCAATATAGAGCGCCTCATCCCGATAGGTGAACGCCGCGTGAAGCCGCGACATGCCCAGCGCCGAGGCATCGAACGCCGAGAAATCGAGATCCGGCGTTGCGCCCTCATCCGCGCCGCCCCGCCCGATCACCATACGCTCCTTCACGGGGATAGCAACCATGCGGGTCTGCGCGCCGTCACCAAGTTGCAGAATGAGCCGAGTCGTCGATTCCATAATGTTTGTGTACAAAGCAGAATACCATTTCGTCTGTAAGTAAAGATACTCGAAGTATCGATCCCGAGTCCAGCGCCCATTTCAACGCCTGCCGCCGCGCGCTGCCCGACTGACCGGCGAGCCGAAATGCGGCTGTGCCTTCTGTTCATATTTTACATCCGAACCAGATGAGCGCAGGTTGAGAAATTCGCGCCGCGCCGTCAACCTCCGGTAAAATCGCAGGCGACTATGCAAAGGAGCAGGCTCCGAATGCGAAGGCGGGTACTGATTATCCTCCTGCTGCTGCTGTGCAGCGCAGGTGTCGTTTCCGCGCGACAGATCCTTCAGGCGGATCAGTGCGTGGTGCCCACCGACGAAACAGTCGAAGGGAATTTGTTCGCGACCTGCCGCACGCTGGTCGTCGATGGCACCATCACCGGAGATCTGATCGGCGCGGCGGCAACAGCACAAATCAACGGCACCGTCGAAGGCAGCGTTTATCTGCTCAGCGGTCAGCTAGATGTTTTTGGCACTATCGGGCAGGACTTGCACTTCGGCGGTCCAATTCTCGTGGTCCATGAAAACGCCCGTATTGAAGACGGCGATCTGATCGCTATCGCCCTCAGCGCCGTCAGCAGCGTGCCGGTGCCGGGCAGCGTCGTCAGCCTCGGCTATCAGACGGTCATTGAGGGCGATGTCGGGCGCGAGGTCAATTTCTGGGGAACGTCGCTCACGCTGGACGCAGTCGTCAGCGGGGACGTGGACGCCAGCGTTGGCGATCCCAATTCCACCGGCGTGGCGGAACTGCGGGCGCTGCTGACGCCGCTGGAGATTGAACTGCGAAACCCGGGGCTGTATGTCACTCAGGATGGCATGATCGACGGACAGCTTACCTACGCGGCTCCGGTTGAGGGCGAAATCCTGCCGGAGCTTCCTCGCGACCCCATCTTTAACCAGATGCTGTCGCCAGCCGACCTGACGACCATCCCCGAAAGTGAAAGTCTCAGCCGCAGTCTGGCGGCGTATTTTTCCCAGGTGCTGCGCGAAGTCGTCACGCTCAGTCTGGTCGGCTTTCTCGTCCTGCTGCTCGTCCCGCGCGTGATTCAGGCGCCGCTGCCGACCATGCGCCTGCGGCTGCTGCCCAGCCTCGGCGTGGGGCTGATCACCTTTATCCTCTCATTCCCGGTCTTTTTCATCATCATCCTGCTCAGCATTGCGCTGGTACTGGTCATTTCGCTGCTCAGGCTGCCCGAACTGACGCTGATCAGCGCCGTGATCATCGGCGTGATCGATTTCAGCGCTATCGGCTTGTTCTATTTCGTGGCGTTTCTGATCAGCCGCGTCATCGTCGCGCTGGCGTTAGGTCGCTTCATCGTCCGGCAGCTTCTTGGCGATGACCGGGACAGCCGAATCATCTTCCTCAGCCTGGTGCTTGGCACAGTGGTGCTGTCGCTGGTCGCGTCGCTGCCGTATGTGGGCTGGCTGATCAGCGCGCTGGCGCTGTTCCTGGGATTAGGGGCAATCCTGACGCTGCTGTACGAAGAACTGGAAAAAACCCGCGCCGCCCGGCAGTTGGTGACCGTCGAATCGATTGACGGACAGCCGGTTCCGCCGCCGACGGTCGAAGATGCGCCGCGCGAACCCGGTCTGGAAAACCTGCCCGACGGGTTCAAATGGTGGGATTGAACGATCATTGACCGCAGCGGGGTTTCGATTACGTGTATTTTGTGTTGCCGGGGCGCTGGCTCAATTTCTGACTTGGGAATCAAAAACGGGGACTCGACTGCGTCCCCGTTCTGAAGCCAGCGATAGCGCCGCTTCAAAGATCGTCCAGTTCACCCTTATGGAGCGACGCTTCAAAGGCGCGTCCGACCATCAGTACATATTCAATCCACCCGACCAGCGCTTCCTCGTCGATATGCTCCAGCACTGACTCCAGCACATCCTCAGGGGAATCGTAGAGAATTTCGGTTGAGAGACATGCCATCGCCTGAAGCACCGAATCGCGCGAGGTGGGCGGCTCGTTTTCCATCAGGTTGCGATACCACCGTTCAATGACGGGATGTACCTGCTCGCACGAAGAGCCGTCGGCAAGTTCACGGTTGGCAAGATCCTGGAATTCGTCCAGCCAGTCAGGCTCACCTGGAATCAGCGGTTCGTTCGACATTATCACATGCCCTTCAGCCCTTTGGACGCCCCTAGTTTAACATGGTCTCACGACTAAACTCAAGGAATTATGCTGCCAGCCGTGTATTATGTGATGGATGCCAGGGTATGCGAACCAAGAGGCTCCAGCTATAATCTCTGAGGGTCTTAACAAGGTAGTTTTCTGCGTATGTCTCGAAATCAACGCCTGATCGTAATCGCTGGTATTGTGATCAGCGCCATCTTCCTCTGGCTCGCCTTTCAGGGGCTGAACCCGGCAGCCGTCTGGTCTTACATTCAACAAGCCGATATCATCCTGCTCATCGCGGCGTCGGTCTGGTTCTTCGTCTCGGTGTTCTTTATGGCGCTGCGCTGGCAGTACCTGCTCCGGTCGATTCGTCCAGTGTCACTACCGCAGCTCATCCAACTGGTGTGTATCGGCTACATGGGCAACAACGTCTATCCGCTGCGCACCGGCGAGATTCTGCGGGTGTACCTGCTTCAGCGCAATCAGGGCGTGCCGTTCGCGCGCGGCATGGTGGTCGCCGTCGCCGAGCGCATGTTTGACGGGCTGGTGATGCTGACGTTCATCCTGGTGGCGCTGTCGCTGCTCCACATCGAAAACGCCGCTTTACAGTCCATCGTCTCGGTCGGCACGCCGGTTTTCCTGATCGCGCTTGCCGTGTTCTTCCTGCTGGCGGCGCGTCCCAACATCCTGCGCCGGATCATCGCACTGGTGACCAAGCCGCTGCCCGGAAGGCTGAGCGAAATTGCGGCTGGCTTGAGCGAAGACGTGCTGCTAAGCCTGGAAGGCTTCCGCCGCCCTACCGACCTCGCCGGGACGGTATTGTGGTCATACGTCAGTTGGATTTTACATTCCGGCGTCTACTGGATCGTGGCGCTGGCGTTTGGCTTGCAGCTTGACTTCCCAACCACTTTGCTGGTCGTCGGCGCGGTCAATCTGGCGGGACTGATTCCGGCGTCGCCCGGTCAGGTGGGCGTGTTTGAATTTTTCGTCGTCGTCGTGCTGACAGCGGTCGGGGTGCTCGAAGCGCAGGCAACCGCCTACGCGCTGGTGGTGCATCTGGTCATCTGGCTGCCGGTGACGCTGATCGGCTTCATCCTGCTGGCGCGGCAGGGACTGACCATCAGCGCCGTCACCCGCGCCCGTGAACTTGAAAATAAGGCAGTGACATCGTGAAAATAGGCATCATTGGCGCCGGAGTCACCGGCATGGCTGCCGCCTGGGACCTCATCGCCCAGGGGCACGAAGTCGTTCTGTACGAAGCGGAAGACCGCGTTGGCGGTCTGGCGGGTGGCTTCAAGGATGAGACGTGGGACTGGGAACTGGAAAAGTTCTATCATCACTGGTTCACCACCGATGCGGAAATCCTCAAACTGACCGAAGAAATGGGCGTGCGCGATAAGGTCATGTTCCCGCGCCCCAAAACCAGCTACTGGATCGACGGCAGGCTGTATCGATCCGAAATCTCGCCGTCAGCGATCTTTCTGCCGCTGCCGCTGCTGGCAAAGCTGCGTTTTGGGCTGGCAGGCGTGTTCATGAAGCTGACGCCGTTCTGGAAGCCGCTGGAAAAGATCACCGCCCACGAGTGGATGCTGCGCTACATGGGCAAGCCCGCCTATGACAAATTCTTTCGCCCGCTGCTGATCGGCAAATTTGGCGACCACTACCAGAAGGTCAATATGGCGTGGATGTGGGCGCGCGTGAAAACCCGCAGCCTTAAGCTGGGCACGTTCGAGGGCGGCTTTCAGGCATTCCTGAACACGCTGGCGGACGCGATTACGAAGAAGGGCGCGACCATCCACCTGAACACGCCGATCCAGTCCATCGGGACGCAGGACGGCAAGCCAACGCTGACGATCAACGGCGAAACGCATGTGTTTGACCGCGTGCTGGCGACGACTTCGCCCGGGCTGCTGCTGCGCCTCGCGCCGGAACTCAAGGCGCAGGAATATGGCAGGAAGATCGGCGAACTCAAGAGCATCGGCGCGCTGTGCGTGGTCATCACGCTCAAACACCAACTGCTGACCGACGGCACTTACTGGCTCAACCTGCCCGCCACCAGTCCGAACAAAAACGAAAGCCGCTTTCCGTATCTGGCATTGGTCGAGCATACCAACTGGATGGATCGCTCACACTACAACGGCGACCACATCCTCTACTGCGGCGATTACGTGCCCGCCGACCACGAGTATTTCAAGCTGAGTCCCGACGAACTCGCCGAGCGATTCATCGCCACGCTGCCCACCTTCAACCCGCAGTTCCAACGCGACTGGATCAAGAAGTACTGGGTCTTCCGCGCGCCCTACGCGCAGCCGGTGCCCTACGTCAACCACAGCCAGAAGATTCCGCCGCTGGAGACGCCGCTGCCGGGCGTCTACTGGGCGAGCATGAGCCACGTCTACCCGTGGGATCGCGGCACCAATTTCGCGGTTGAGTTGGGGCGGCGCGTGGCGAAGCTGATGATCGGATCGGTGGATTCATAAGGTCAGCGAGGCACGCCAGCAGGTGATGATGAAGATTCGCATCCAGGATCTCACCAGTGAAGATACACGTCTGATCGAGCAGATCGCCGCCATGCTGGTCGAAGGCTTCCGCGAGATGGCTCCTGAGGCATGGGAAACGCTCGAAGAGGCGCTTGAGGAAGTCCGCGACTCGCTTGTACCCGATCACATCAGCCGGGTCGCGGTGGACGAAAGCGGCGCGGCTGTCGGCTGGATCGGCGGCATACCGGAATATGAGGGCAACGTCTGGGAACTGCACCCGCTGGTCGTGCGTCCCGATGTACAAGGCAAGGGTATCGGGCGGGCGCTGGTCGCCGATCTTGAGGAACAGGTCAAGGCGCGCGGCGGTCTGACTCTGACGCTCGGCTCTGACGACATTGCAGGCATGACATCGGTCTATGGCATCGATCTCTATCCCAATCCACTGGAGCATCTTGTGAACATTCGCAACCTGCGCCGCCATCCATACGAGTTCTACCTCAAATGCGGCTTTTCGTTCACCGGCATCGTGCCGGACGCCAACGGACGCGGCAAACCTGACCTGTATTTATCAAAACGGATTGTCTGAAGTGACAGCGAACGAAACCATCATCCAGCAAACGGCGGAACACGTCCGCGCGCTGCTCGAAGGCGAAAGCAGCGGACACGACTGGTGGCACATCGCCCGCGTCTGGCACATGGCGCGCCGCATTGCCGCCGATGAGCAGGTGGACAGCCTGGTCGTTGAACTTGCCGCGCTGCTGCACGACATCGGCGATCACAAATTCCACGACGGCGACGAAACCATTGGTCCGCGTTTGGCGCGGGAATGGCTGGAGCAGGTCGGCGTCCCGGCTGACGTGACCGACCATGTGGTCGAGATCATTCGCGATCTGTCGTTTAAAGGCGCGGATGTGGTCACGGCGATGAGAACGCGCGAGGGTATGGTCGTGCAGGATGCTGATAGGCTGGACGCCATCGGCGCGATTGGCGTTGCCCGCGCCTTCGCCTACGGCGGTTCCAAAGGGCGGGCGCTGCATGACCCGGACGAAGCGCCGCAGATGCACAGTTCGTTTGAGCAGTACAAGAACAGTAAGAGTTCGACCATCAACCACTTCTACGAGAAGCTGCTGCTGTTGAAAGACCGCTTCAACACCGAAGCCGGGCGGCGGATTGCCGGGCAGCGCCACCAGTTTATGCAGGAATATCTCGATCAGTTTCTCTCCGAGTGGGACGGAGACGACGGGGAGTCGCTGTGATACTGGTCGAACGCGCTACCGAGGACGATTACGCCGACATCCTCGCCATTGACGCGGCGGCGATGGGCAGCGACGGGCGGCGCGAGTATCTTGCCGGCGCTGTCATGGCGCGGCACGCCTACATTGCCCACCAGGCGGGCGAAGCGCTCGGCTATGCCGTCGCCTCGAACAGCTTCTTTGGCAACCCGTTCATCGAGCTTCTGATCGTCCATCCACAGCAGCGCAGACGAGGGGTTGGCGCGGCGCTGATGCGGCACATCGAAAAGACCTGCCCAACTCCGAAGCTGTTTACGTCAACCAACCAGTCGAATCTGCCGATGCAGAAGCTGTGTGAAAAGCTTGGCTTCATTCGCAGCGGCTGTGTTGAAAATCTCGACGAGGGCGATCCGGAGATCATCTACTTCAAGGCTCTGAACTGAGTTCGGTATACCCGAATTCTGTTTTCGCCAGTAAACTATGCGCTACTTCCAATTAGCGATCCCGCGCGCAGGGATCAGGATAGTACACGAGGAAACACAATGAAGATCATTGTCGCCGGAACAGGATTTGTGGGACTAACCCACGCCGCTGTCTGTTCAGAATACGGGCACGAAGTCTACGCCTATGACGTGGACACCAAGCGCATTGCCGCCTATAAATCCGCCGAACGCGAGCAGATTGAGCATTACGTCAATGAACCCGGTCTTGCCGAGATCATCGCCGAGAACATCGACCGCTATCTGTTCTTCACGACTGATGTCGCCTCGATCATCGAGGGAACAGATGCCATCTTTATGTGCCTGCCCACGCCGCCCAAAGCCAATGGCTCAACCGACCTGAGCTATTACACCGACGCCACCCACCACCTCGCCGGGCTGCTGGCAAAGCGTCAAGATCAGCGCCGGGTGGTGATGATCAACAAGAGCACCGTTCCGGTGGGCACCGCCCGTATGCTGGAGACGATCCTCAAGGAACACAACGTCCCCAACATCGGCATCGCCTCAAACCCGGAATTCCTGCCCGAAGGCGACGCCGTTGAGCGCTCGCGCCGCCCTGATCGCATCGTCGTCGGCGCGGACAGCGAAGCCGATTTCAGCATCATGCGCCGCATCTACTCGCAGTTCGTCAACCACGTCCGTATTCGCTATATCGAAACGACGCCCGAAACGGCGGAAGCGATTAAGTACGTCGCCAATACCCTGCTGCTGACCTACATCTCTTTCTGGAACGGCGTCGGCGCGCGCCTGGGCGAAACCTTCCCGAACGTGCGCATGGAAGACCTCAAGCGCGGCGTCACTTCTGACAACCGCATCAGCACCTGGGGATCGTACGTCTCCAACGGTGCCGGTGGCTCGTGCTTTGGCAAGGATATCCAGTCGCTGATCTTCCAGTTGAAGACCGCCGGACAGCCCGCCGATCTGCTGCAATCGGTCTACAACATCAACGAATACCAGAAGACCTATCTGATCGACCGCGCCATCAGCGAAGCCGGCGTCAGCTTCAATCACAAGTCGGTGGCACTGCTGGGACTGTCGTTCAAGCAGCGCACCAACGACATGCGCGACTCGTCATCGCTGAAAGTGGTCGAGTCGCTGCTGGCGCGCGGCGTCCGCGAAATCCGCGCCTACGACCCGCTTGCCATTCACGAGGCAAAGCGCTACTTCAGCCCTGAGAATAACCACCTGTTCGAGAAGATCAGCTATCACGAATCGGTGAAGGAAGCCCTGCAAGGCACCGACATGCTCTTTATCTCGACCGACTGGGAAGAGTTTCGTGGGCTTTCGCGGACGATTGAGCAGAACGTTCAGCCGCCCTATCTGGTCATCGATGGTCGCCGCATGATCCCCGACTACCAGGAACTGACTACGCGCGGCTTCGGTTATATCGCCGTTGGTTCGCCGTATTATGCGCCTGTGGGCACAGCCCCCGAGACCGAAGCGGCAGTTTCGGCGCAGTAAGCCGACCCGAAAGCACAGTACCATTGGCAAGGGCGTTCAACTGGACGCCCCTGCCCGCCTTTTGGCTAGTTGCATTACACCACACCACCATTTAATATTTTTCCAACGTCACACAGCCCAATACAGGCTTAAAGGAGTCAATGCGTGAGCAAGGTCACGAGGCACGTGCTGGACAATGGTCTGGTCGTGCTGCTTAAGGAAGTGCATAACGCCCCGCTGATCAGTTGGTGGGTGCTCTACCGGGTGGGCAGCCGCAACGAACACACCGGCATCACCGGCGTGTCCCACTGGGTTGAACACATGCTGTTCAAGGGAACCGAACAGTTTCCGGCAGGTTATCTCGACAAGGCGATTGACCGCGAGGGCGGTGCCTGGAACGCGCAGACGTTCATCGATTACACCGCCTACTACGAGACGCTGCCCGCCGACCGGATCGATCTGGCGCTGCGGCTGGAAGCCGACCGCATGATGAACGCCCAGTTTGATATTGAAGAAGTCGAATCAGAGCGCACCGTCATCATCTCCGAACGGCAGGGCGCGGAGAATTCGCCGCTGTTCTGGCTGGGCGAGGAAATGCAGGCTGCCGCCTTCCGCGTGCATGGCTATCACCACGAGATCATCGGCGATATGGTCGATCTGCACACCATGACGCGCGACGACCTTTACAACCACTATCGCGCCCACTATGCGCCCAACAACGCCATTGCCGTCGCCGTCGGCGATTTCAACAGCGACGAGATGCTGGCGCGCATCACCGAGCTATACGGCGCGATACCGGCAGCGCCGCCGCCAAAGCTGTTCGTTCGCCCGGAACCGGGGCAAATCGGCGAGCGCCGCGTGCGGGTTGAGCGCCCCGGCAAGACCGCTTTCCTCGACGTATCCTACAAAGCGCCCGCCGCATCCGATCCGGACTGGTTTAGCCTGGCTATCATCAACAGCATCCTCTGCGGACCCAGCGGGTTGGGCGGCGGCGGCATCGATAACAAGACCAGCCGCCTCTACAAAGCGCTGGTCGAAACCGAGCTTGCCGCCAGCGTCGATGGCAGCCTGACGCCAACCATCGATCCCTACCTCTACGCGATCAGCGTCACCGTCCGCGACGGGCACACGACCGAAGAAGTCGAAGCCGCGCTGGACGAGCAGATCGACCGGCTGGTCGCGGGCGACATCACCGAGCAGGAACTCAACCGCGCCAAAAAACAGGCGCGCGCGCTGTTCGCTTACAGCACCGAGCGTGTGACCATGCAGGCGTTCTGGCTGGCGTTTGCCGAGAGTTTTGACAGCTATAACTGGTTCGAAAACTACGTCGCCAGCCTCGAAGCGGTGACACTGGAAGACGTTCGGGCGGCAGCGGCGAAATATCTGCGGCGGCAGACGCGCACCGTTGGCTACTTTGTCCCGCTGGACGGCGCTGACGCCGAGGAAGATGAGGAATAACATGGCAGCCAACGGACTCCCCAGTCCAGACACCATCACCCGCGTTGTCCTCGACAACGGCATCACGGCGCTGGTCTACGAGAACTTCGCCGCGCAGTCGGTTGTCATCTCCGGCTCGCTGCGGGCGGGCAGCCTCTACGAGACGCCCGAACGCAACGGACTGGCGGCGCTGACGGCGAGCGCGCTCATGCGCGGCACTGAAAACCGCGACTTCAACGCCATCCACGCCGAACTGGAAGACATCGGTGCCGATATCGGCGTCAGCTCCAACATTCACCGCACCGGCTTTTTTGGCAAGGCGCTGGCAGAAGACCTGCCAACGCTGGTGGACGTGCTGGCGGACGTGCTGCGCCGCCCGACCTTCCCCACCGCCCACATCGAACGGCTGCGCGGTGAGGTGCTGACCGGCTTGCAGTACCGGTCGCAGGATACGCGCTACCGCGCCAACCGCGCCTTCCGCGCAGCCCTCTACCCGGATAACCACCCCTACCACTACGGCACCAGCGGAACGGTTGAAACGGTTCCGCAGATCGCCGTCAGCGACATGATCGCCTTCCACCAGCAGCACTACGGTCCCCAGGACATGATCATCGTCGTGGTCGGCGCGGTCAAGGCAGCCGCCGTGATCGATACGCTGAAGCAGTATCTGGCGGACTGGCAGAACCCCAGCCAGCCGCAGCCGCCCGCGCTGCCGGAAGTGCCGCGCGTCACCGAATCCCGCCGGGCAAAGGTTGCGCTGCCGGGCAAAACCCAGTCCGATATCGTGCTGGGGCTGCCGGGTCCGTCGCGTTTTTCCGAAGATTATCAGGCGGCGGTACTCGCCAACAGCGTCCTGGGGCAGTTTGGCATGATGGGGCGCATCGGCGCGTCTGTCCGCGAGGAACTGGGGCTGGCATACTACGCCTACAGTCAGATCGATGGCGGCATGGGTCCCGGTCCCTGGAGTGTGGTCGCTGGCGTCAACCCGGCGAATGTCGATCTGGCAATCGAGCGCATCGGCGACGAACTGCGCCGCCTGACGAATGAACCCGTCAGCGACCAGGATCTGGCGGACAACCAGGCATACTACGTCGGGAATCTGCCGCTTCAACTGGAGAGCAACGAGGGGATCGCCAGCACACTCACCTCAATCGAGCTTTACAATCTCGGTCTTGATTACCTCGTCACCTATCGCGACCGTATCTACCGGCTGACCAAAGACGATCTCCAGCGCGCTGCCCGCCGCTATCTCAACCCCGATGCGCTGGTTATCGGCACCGCCGGACCCTAACCAGAAGGGATTACTATGCGAAAACTCGTCTTACTCGTTCTGGTACTGCTGGCGGTCGCTGCTCCCGCCTTCGCGCAGGAAGCCACCGCCCCTGCCGCCCCGCCTGATCCGGCGGCGGTAACGCTCACCGAAGTCGCCAGCGGCTTCACGCGCCCGCTGTACCTGACCAATGCTGGCGATGGTTCCGGTCGGCTGTTCGTGGTCGAGCAGGTCGGTCTGATCTGGATTGTCGAAGACGGCAGCCGCGTCGAAACGCCGTTTCTCGACGTCAGCACTTTGATCAGCCGCGACGCGCTCAGTCTGGGCGGTTACAGCGAGCGCGGCTTGCTTGGCTTGGCATTCCATCCCGATTACGCCGAAAATGGGCTGTTTTTCATCAACTATACCGACGCCAGCGGCGATACGGTTGTCGCCCGCTACGGCGTATCCGCCGACAATGCCAACGCCGCCGATCCCAACAGCGCGGTGATTATCCTGACCGAAGATCAGCCCTACGCCAATCATAATGGCGGGCACATGGCATTTGGTCACGACGGCTATCTGTACATTGCCATGGGCGACGGCGGCAGCGGCGGCGACCCGGAAAACCGCGCCCAGAACCTGACGACCCGGCTCGGCAAAATCCTGCGGATAAACGTTGACGCCGACACCTACGACGTGCCGCGCGATAATCCGTTCATCGGGCAGGAGAACACCGCCCCTGAAATCTGGGCATACGGGCTGCGCAATCCCTGGCGCTTCAGCTTTGATGCGCTGACCGACGACCTCTACATCGCCGACGTTGGACAGAACCAGTACGAGGAAGTGAACTTCCAGCCAGCCGCCAGCGCAGGCGGCGAAAACTACGGCTGGCGCGTCTATGAAGGCGCGCACCGCTATACCGATCAGGAAATTCCGGGGACGGTGTTCCCGGTCGCCGAGTACGCCCATAATCAGGGCGTGTCGATTACCGGCGGCTACGTCTATCGCGGCGAGCAGATCCCGTCGCTGCAAGGGGTTTACCTGTACGCCGACTGGGGTTCGGGCACGATCTGGTGGCTGTACCGCGCCGAAGCGGGCGAATGGCAGTACAACCCCTTCATCACCAATTCGGGGCGCAACGTCAGCTCGTTTGGCGTCGATGAGCAGAATGAACTGTACATTGTGGATTACAGCGGTGGAATCTACCGCTTCGATCCCGCCTCATAAACAGCCGGGGCGGGGCGCGAGAAAACACTTTGCGCCTCGCCTCATGATTCTTCCCCAATTGAGACACTTTTTCTGGTCGCCCTCATTTGGCGTAAAGCGGGTTTGCCACTATAGTTATGCGTGTGTGATCGCCGCAGCGAGGGACGCTCATGCGTAACCGCCTGATACTGCTCCTGCTTTTCCTGTTTTACGCTTTCCCCATCGCGGCGCAGCAAACGCCCGATTACTCGATTCGCAGTATCCGCACCCCTGAAACGGACGATCAGATCATCATCCAGTTCGAGGTGCTGAACACCGGCGCGCCCGCCACCCAATCGACCACCGCCGAGGTGACGATTGCGACGACCGGCGAGACGGTTGCCTCGCAGGAAGTGCCGCCGCTGAATGAGAACGAGCAGGCGACGATCACGGTCAGCATTTCACCAGTCGCCCCCGGCTTGACCCCTGGCGAACGGGTGCTGTTCCTGATTCGTGTCGGCATCGGCGATATCGAAGCGGCGAACAGCAACACCGTCGGCGATAACAGCGCCATCACGCCGGCAGTCATCGTGCCGGTGAGCGATACGGTGCAGCCAACCCTGATACCCCCCGGCGAACCCGACGCTGGTCAGCCGCCGTCGTTTGAACTGCCCTTCGACCTCAACATAGACCTGAGCAACCCGCTGCACATCGCCCTGCTGATCGGCGCGGCGGGCATCCTGCTGATTCTGCTTTGGATGCTGACGATCATCCTGCGGCTGCTGCTGTCGCGCCCGCCGGTGTTCACCACCTGGCAGCCGCCCTATGTCTACATGCCGCTGATGAATCCCGAATCCACCATCGGGCGGCGGCAGTTGTGGCAGCAGCACGCCCAAAGCGACGCCCTGCCGATGCCCTGTTCGGCGGGTAACTTTCTGGCGCGTAAAGTGCTGATCGGCATGAGTGGTGAAAAGCTGGCGGGCTGGCAGGTCAGCGGAATGCGAATCAGCCAGTATGACATGTACGGACGAGTCGCCCGAAGCCAGACGGTTGCCCACAAAGGCGTGGTTAAATCGCTTGACCGAGCCATGCGCAAGCGCCACAAGCTGACCGGTGACCGGCTGGACAAAGCAGTTCGCCCGGCGGCGCGCGGTCTGCTGAAGGAATTCCGCAAGCGCTCGAAACGGACGCCGTCGCTGCCTATCGCGCTGGACATTCGCTTCACCGGGCTGCATGGCGAGGTGCGGATCGTCTTTGAGCTGTTCCAGTGTATCAGCGATCAGTGGCAGATGGTCGATCAGTGGGAACCGGAAATGACCGTCCTCAGCGGCAGCATTACCGAGAACTTCACCTATTCGCTGTTCGGGCAGCGCCCCAGCGAAACCAACCGCCAGTATCGCCAGCGTCTGGAAAAGGATCTCGTCCAGATGCTGTCCGCCATGATTCAGCCGCCGCCGCCCGTCGCCGCGCCGCCGGATCTGGTCAGCGATACGGCGCAGATGAAGGCGGTGTCCAGCGACACTGTCGGAAATTCAATCGAATAACGCACTTCACGCTACAGCGGGCTGTAGGGGCGCGGCATGGCTGCGATCCAGTCCATCATACGAGAACGTAGGGGCGCAGCGTGCTGCGCCCTGCGTATTTACACGCTAATCATCATCCGAAACCATCCCTACGCATTCACGCGAACCGAGTGAACCCCGGTCGCGCCGCTGGGGTAGGTGCCAGCGGGCTGTTCGATTTGCATCGTTTCGTCGCCATCATAACAGCGCACCTCAAGCGTATGCGCTCCTTCGGTGAACTGCCAGTCGAAGCGCCAGAGGTACCAGGTGCGGTCAGAGATCGGCGCGCGCAGCCCGGCTTCCACCCATTCGCCCTCGTCTACGCGCACTTCGACCTTTGAGATCCCGCGCGCCCCCGCCCAGGCAATCCCGCCGACAGGGATGACCGGCTGACCGTCCTCGTTGGTGGTCATGGCGCTGGTCGCCACCGTATCGATCACCGATGTCGCCCGAGCGCGGGCTTCCTTGTCCCAGCCGCGCCGCACCCAGTAGCCATCCTGATCGCCCTGAATGAATTCCATGCCCGTAATCCACTTGGGCTGCTTCATGCCGTAGAGATCGGGAATGTGAATGCGCAGCGGAAAGCCGTGTTCAACCGTCAGCGGCTGATCTTCCCACTCGTAAGCCAGCATGATGCGCTCGTCGGCGTTGATCAGATCGAGCGCCACCGTTTCGTCGAAGCCGTCGGCAGCGGTGATCTTCAGGTGGGTGGCATTGGCGGGGATTTCGACATCTGCCAGAATCTGCTGCATCCGCGCGCCAGTCCACTTGATGGTGCTGATCAGGTCGCCAGCCACGGTGTTCGAGATGCACGACATGGTGATGTAGTCCTGCACCGGGTCGTAACTGCTGCGAATGTGATCCAGCGTCATCTCGGCGACGGTGCGCATCGAGCCATCTTCGGTGAGCGCCGTCATGAACGGCAGCGTGTAGCCTTCCGCCGCGATCTCCGGCGGGCGGGTGGCGATATCAATCCGGTAGTGGTCTTCCAGCGCCGTCACTTCAGGGCGGGTGCCGGGCGCAGGTTCGACCGGATCGTCGGCGTTGGGCAGCGATGCCATCTCGGCGCTTGGCGTCATCTCCGGCTGTCCGTCCGACAGCGGTTCGGTAGTGACGGTATCGCCGCGGTTCAGCAGCGCGCCTAATCCTGCCCCGATCACCGTCACCGTCGCCGTCGCCGCGCCGACCTGCACCAGAAACTGGCGGCGGTTGAGCGCCTGCGCGTTCGCGCCTGCCGTCTGCGCTTCAGCCGCGCGGCTGACCAGCGTGTTATAGACCCAGTTCACCGCCAAGCCCCACAGGACGAACAGGATGACGATCCACAAGCTGGCTACCAACCCGCCGACGCCGCCTGGCTCTGGCAGCGCCAGCATCATCACGATCACCAGCGCGGCGACCACAATGCCCAGGATCGCCCCCGGCATCGAGTCACTGGGATCCGCATCTGCCCGGCGGCGAAGGAAAAAGAAGATCGCTCCGGCGATGATGCCGAGCACAATCAGCGTCGTCAGTTCAAGCCCATATTCGACCTGTTTGGCGACCACATCCACCCGCCCGAGGTTCAGATTAATGATGGTATTGCTCATCACTCCGATGATACGCGGCACCAGCTCGCCCGGAGCATAGTCACGCCCAAACCCGAACAGAATGGACGGGATGAACGGAAAGCCCGCCAACTGCTGCCCCAAAAACGATACTGCGGTTACCGGAATCATGAGCAAGCCGCCCACGAACGCGCCCATAAGGACGCCTGGTTTTTGCGTCATTATAAATTCTCCACGTCTGTGCTGTACTCAAAGATACGACCGAAACATTACAAACAGATGAATCAAAATGAATTGGTTTTTTCCCCGCCAAGGTCTACAATCCCCGCGTTCACCCGCCCCGATCCGATAGGAAGACCATGATCGTCGTTGATGCACATGAGGATATCGCCTACAACGCCTTATCGTATGCGCGCGACTACCGCCTCAACGCCTGGGAAAAGCGGCGCATCGAGCGCGGCACCGAAGTTACCCAACAGGCGGGTGAGGCGACTATCGGGCTGCCCGACAGCATTCTTGGACGAGTTGCCATCGTATTTGGCACCATTTTTGTAGCCCCCGCCAAAAAGCAGCCAACACCCTGGGATCGGCTGACCTATAAGGACGCCAAGGAAGCCAACAAGCTCGGTCTGGAACAACTAGATTACTACCAGCGGCTGTTTGACGAAACCGACACCCTGCGCCACATCAAAACCCAGGCAGATATGGATGCGGTTCTGGCAACCTGGGAACCGGACAAACAAATCACCGACCACCGCCAGGGGATGGTGCTGCTGATGGAGAACGCCGATCCCATTCTTGAGCCGAAGCAGTTTGATGAATGGTACGAGCGCGGCATTCGCGTCGTCGGTCCGGCATGGTCGGGCACCCGCTACTGCGGCGGCACCGGTCAGCCGGGACCGCTGACTGATCTGGGGCGCGAGCTGCTGGAGGTGATGGCGAGCTTCAACGCCCTGCTCGACCTTTCGCACATGGCGGAACTGTCCTTTCTGGAAGCCGTTGACCGCTATCCGGGTCAGATCATCGCCAGCCACAGCAACCCGCGCAGCTTCGTCAACAGCGACCGCCATTTGTCGGATGAGATGATCCGCAAGCTGGCGGAACGCGACGGCGTCATGGGCATCGTCATCTATAACCGCTTCCTGAAGGAAGGCTGGCTCAAAACGGACGGAAAGACGGCGGTGCCGTTCTCGGTGCTGCCAGACGCGATTGACTACGTTTGCCAGCTCACCGGCAGCGCCGCCCACGTCGGAATCGGCAGCGATTTTGACGGCGGCTTTGGCGCAGAGAGCATCCCCGACACCATGGAAACCGTCACCGATCTGTGGCAGATTGGCGGCGCGCTGCGAGAACGCGGCTACAGCGAAGAAGATATCGCCGCCGTGTTGGGCGGCAATATGCTGCGCAAGCTGCGCCAGATACTGTCCTAGGTTTCGCCCATGACCGGTATCGCACAGCTTGCCGTTGCCTTCAGCGCCCTCGGAATCATGCTGGCGTTCATGGGCTTATTCCCCGGTATGACCGGGATCGAGCCGGGACGCGGCGTCGGAATCGTTCAGTTTGCGACCATCATGGTCGGGTTAACGCTGCTCGATCTCGGGGCGCTGGTGTATGTGAAATATACCTTTTATGCCAACCGCCCCGCGACTCTCGCCCAGCAGGTCGGCATCCGGCTGACGCTGACCGGTCTGCTGATGAGCAGCATGGTTGGCGCGGCAGATTTCCTCGGCTTTGGGTCCCACATTCGCACCGAAACAACCGATGTGGTGCTGGGTCCACTTCAGGCAGTGGGCGTGGTGGGCGGCTTGCTGATCGCGGCAGTTGGCGTGATGATCTATGCTGCCAGCGGCAGTCCCCCAAACGAAACCACTACGCCGCCCGACGCCTGATAACCTCTGCCTGAACACCGCGCAAGCAAATCTCATAGTATTCTCAGGTAATATTAAGATGAGCCTTATAGCCTGAATATGAACTATCAGCGTGGGTTCGCCCTGGCGCGTTCACCCGCCGACATTTCACCAGTCTATTGTCATTACAGGAGAAAAGCTCATGCATAAAAGATTTGCAGCGCTCGTGCTTGTCCTGTTCGCAGTCCTGATCGCTGTGCCCGTGATGGCACAAGAGGAGCGTCCCACCCTAGCCGAATTGTTGAGCAGCGATGTGGACGGTCGATTCACCACTCTGCTGGCGGCAGTTGAAGCCACCGGACTGACCGAAACACTGAACAGTGACGGTCCCTTTACCCTGCTCGCGCCCACTAACGACGCCATCGAAGCAGGGCTGGACTTCATCGGCATGGATGTCAGCGATCTGGTGGCTAACCCCGATATGCTGCGCGAAATACTCCTTTACCACATTGTTCCGGGCAGCTACTTCTTCCGCAATCTGACCTCAAGCCCCACGCTCGACACGGCGCTGCAAGGGACAACCGTCTCCTTCAACCTGTCGGGCAACGATTTCACGGTGAACGGCGTAAACATTGACGACGTGGACAACCTGGCTTCCAACGGCATCGTTCACATCCTTGAAGACGGTATCCTGCTGCCGCCCGGCGCGTTCCCGGCGGCGCACGTGCGGGTGGCACACTTCGCGCCGGACGCACCTGAAGTGGACGTATACCTGAACGGTGAACTAGGTGAGGCGTCCGCTATTGCCTTCGGCACCGTGAGCGCGTGGATGGAGGTGCCAATTGGCGCGCACAGCGTAGCAGTCGCCCCTACTGGCGACTCGGTCGCTGACGCCGTGATTGGTCCCGTCAACCTGTCGTTTGGTCCCGGCTCCTGGACGACAATTGCGGCGATAGGCTCGCTGGAAAATGGCACGCTGACCGCGCAGGCAGTCGTCGAGGATGTCAGCGCCCTTCAGGACGGTCAGGCGCTGGTGACCTACTTCCATGCGGTCGAGGGCGCGCCAACAGCCGACGTGCTGGCGAACGGCGCGGTCGCGATTGCCGAACTTGGTTACCCCGGCACATTGAACGGCGGCTCTAATGACGGCGCATTTACGGATAGTCTGCCAGCCGGGTCATACGATTTTCAGTTTGTCGCTACCGGCACCAGCGAACCAGCGCTGGCGGAAGCGCTCGCCACCGAGCTGGCAGCCGGAATGAGCTATCTCGTCGCCGCTATCGGTCCGGCGGACAGCCCGCAGATTATCATCATTGCGACCGATCTGTCGGCGATGATGCCAGCAGCCACCGAAGCACCGGCAGAACTCGACGAATCGAATGTGGCAGAGGAACCCACCGAGGAAGCCACGCCCGAAGCTACCCCCGAATCGTCAGGCGGCTAGGGTAACGCCCGCACCAATCAGAGGTCAGGCTCACCCCTGACCTCTTTTCTTGTCATCAGATTCGGAGATAATCGGTTAAGATCAGCTTGGAATAGCGCACATGGAAATGGAGTCTGAGATCCTATGGAAATCGATCAGCAGACAATGGCGGAACTGCTCAAGCTCGGAAGCCAGTACTTTCTGCCCGCGGCAGCGCTGCTGCGCGCCCTGTATTCAGGCGTTCGCGGCAAGTTCCCCGAAGGGCTGGGGCAAATCCTCGCCGCCAGCCTGTTCGCAGGCGTGACCGCTGTCGCTGGCAATGAAGAATTCGACCTGCAATCGGTTATCCTCGAAATCACGGGCAACACCGTCCTCATGGCAGGACTGCTCGCCTTCATCATGACTTACCTGCTGCGCATGACCAACTACGGGCAGATTGTCGATGCGCTGGTCGGCGGCGTCATCGGGCTGGCTGCCTGGCTGGCGTGGACGTATGTGCTCCAGAATGATTTCCCCTGGTGGACAGCGCCAATCGCCATCGTCGGCGGCGCGTTGGGCTTCATCCTGCTGCGCTTCCTGCTGCGGCAGATCGCCCGGATGGTGAAGATCGCCACCTACCTGATCATCATCGGTCTGTTCTTCGTCGTCGGCGCGGGCGCGGTGTACCTCTTCCAGACCCTCACCCAGACTCCGGTTTAGAACCACACCAGCGCAGTCGCTTGCATGGGCTGCGCTTTATCATGCAAAATTAAGAAGTTAATAACGTCATTCCTGCTACACTGGTTATACAGGCAGGGCAGGAGCGTAGACAATGGCGATTCAGGTAGCGTGGGGAAACCCAGACCGGACGATAGTGCTGTACACGTTTGACGGCGCGTGGACGTGGCAGGAATTTCACGCCGCCATCGACATCGCGCGGCGGCTGACGAGCACCGTTCGTCACCCGGTCAGAGAGATCATCGACATGACGCAGGCGGACGACGTGCCGAGCCTCGTTAGCCTGCCCCTGAACGCGATGAACCACATGAAGCGGCTGATTCACAGCGTTCATTCAGCCGAATGTGAGGTTTTCGTCGTCGGCGTCAAACCGCTGGTGAAGGCGCTTTGGGACACCTTCCGCGCCATCTCAAGTCCAAGCCGCGCCACCAATGTCTGCTTTGTGAAAACGCTGGACGAAGCCTACCGGCTGTCAGCGCCGCTGGCTGTAACGCCAATGGCGTCCTGAGGGTTAGGGCTGCCGAACCTGAGCCAGCCGCCCCCGTATCTCATTGACCGCCGTCCGCGCCTCGTGGCGGATATTGTGCAGCGGTCCCAACCCGCGATAGAACCGCCCGACCATATACAAACCGGGATAATTCAGCACCTGCGTCAAGCCGCCCTCCACATCATCGCTGACGCGCCGGGGCCAGCCGTCGGCATCGGTTTCGTACTGAATATCGAGATAATCGAGCGCCGGGCGATACCCGGTAGACAGGATCACGACATCAACCGGGCAGCGGCTGCCATCCAGCAGCTCAACCTCGTCCTGATAGAACCGGTTGAGTCCGGCGCATGGCTTCACCTTACCCGCGCGAATCGCATCGACCAGACCGCGCCCGCGTACCGGCGCTGACGTGCCAGCGCGATCCGTCCGGTTGGGTGCCAGCGGCAGCCCTAAATCCTCGGTGCCGCGATAGCCCTGATAAAGCACCTTGTTCAGGAATTTCTGCCGCCAGCGTTTTGGCACCAGCGCCCGCGCCAGCATCCCCCAGAGCGAATCGGGCAAGCCGTAGGGATAGCGCTTTGCCAGCACCATGTCGCTGCGGATGGAAAGCAGCACCGGCAGCCGGGCAGTATCGATGAGTTCAAGCGCGATATCTACCCCACTGGGACCGTTTCCCACGACCATCACCCGCCTGCCCGCGAACGGCTCGGCTCGGCGGTATTCGTGCGCATGGAGTACCTCGCCGTGGAAAGCGTCCCTACCGGGAATTTCGGGCATATATGGTCTGCTAAAGCGTCCGCTGGCGACGATGACGGCGGAGAACTGACCCGAACCGGCGCTGGTTTCGACACACCAGCCCTGTCCATCAGCATCAGGGCTGACGCGGCGTACTTCGACACCATAGACGATGTTGAAATTGTGCTTTTCGACGTAGCGGCGCAAATAGTTGTAGAACTGGCGTCCGGTCGCGTACCAGCCATAGCGCAGCGGCATACGTTCGCCCGGCAGGTGCGACACAAAACTCGCCGTATTCTGAAGCAGCGAGGGATAAAGGTTCGCCCAGGTCGAGCCAGCAATCGGCTCTCGTTCGATCACAGTATAGGCTATCCCCGCCTGCTCCAGATAGTAGGCGCAGGAGATGCCCGCCGGTCCCGCGCCGACGACCAGTACCTCACCTGCCAGGGCGGTCATAGTCTCAGTGTCCTGACGTATTCGGAACCGGCGTAGCGGTGCGCGGGTCGTTGGTCGCCAGCGCCGTCCCCGCGCCAACCGCCGTCGCCGTCTCCGCCACCATCGGGCGGTACACCGTTGGCACTGCCCGCAGCGTTGCTTCGTAATTGGCGGATTCGTCGGTGCTGCCCGGCAGGAACAAGCCGTAGCGATCCAGTTCAGGGTTGATAAAGTACGCCTGCGTCGCCGCGACAGCGGTATCAACAAGGCTGTATTCCTGCTGCGGTGCCTGAATGCCGAGGACGCCAACGCCGTATAAACCCAGCGCAAACCAGACCAGCGCCAGCAGACCAAGCAGGAGTCCGATGCGCCGGTTACTGCGCTTGCGGGTGGCAGCGCGCGCGCCTGACGGTTCGCCCGATGGATCGGATGAAAGCGCCGCATCCACCGCCTGCCGCAGCCCGGCGAAATGATCACCGGTGCTGTAATCCACCACCGGCAGATGCGCGATCTCCGGCGGAATTTGCGCCGCCCTCGCGCTGACCGGGATGACGGGCACGCCGCCGTCCAACGCGGCGACCAATTGTTGGCGCAGCGCAGTATCGGCGGCAGCTTCGGGCGATAAGACCGCAATCAGAACGTCCCGCTGCGAGCGAGTCGAGGACACGCCCGCGCCTTCGACCGGATAGCCCGCCGCCCGCAGGTCAGACACAATCCGCTGCGCGAGCACTTCGTCATTCGAGGTGTAGATGATCTTGAGCATAATCTTCCCTGTGCCTGTTCAGGCATCCGGTTTTAATGAACCGTTAGCGGCTAAAACAATTCCATCGACCGGACGTAGTTCACTACATCCCATCGCTGAATCTCGGTCAAAGACGGGTCGCAGGTGGCGAGCGAGCGCCAGCCTTCCTGAGTATAGGTCAATAATTCTTCGTCGCGCAGCCGCGGCAGCCGCCGGATCAGTTCGTCCCAGTCCGCGCCCTGCCGCCAGTCGCCGCAGTGAGCGACCAGCGCCGCCTGCCCTCGTTCAAGCGAGGCGGTATCCGGCAGCACCGAATTCACCACCTGCGGCGGCGGACTGATAGCCGCTTCGTACTGCCCGTTCGACTGCTGAATGATCATGCCCGCCGCGATCACAATTGCGACGGTGACGGCAATCGACGCAAAGGCGACGGTGAGACTGGACGGACTGAGATCGAGCTTGTGATAGAAGCGCCGCCCCAACGGAAACGCCGCGTAGCCGACGGCGAGCAGCACGCCCGCCAGCGCCGCGACGTTTAGCCATCCCGGCGCGATGGAGTCGATTACGCCCGCGTCCACCGAAATGTCCCACTCAAAGACGGCGCGGACAGCCTCGTCACCCTGTCCAATGGTAACCAGCGTCAGCCAGTGTCCCGCCCGGTTGATATCCGCCCCGGCAGCCACGTACAGCCCATCGCCCAGATTTTCGGCGCTGTGCCACACGCCGCGCCAGTCATGCGCCGGGTTGACCAGCCGCAGCGCCACTGGCAGCCCGTCCACTGGCTCGCCATTCCGCGTGATCACGGTGTCGTAAGTGTTGACTCCCAGCCCGCCCGGCGTGGCGGTATTCGAGATTGTGTACTCACCAACCACCTGAGTCGCGCTCGGCGGCGCGGGCGCGTCAAACTGGCGCTGCGGCACTGGCGTCGCGCTCAGGTATGCCGCCGCTGCCAGCACCAGCAGCCCCAGAACTACTTCAAGCTGGAGCGTGGGCACGAAGCGGCGCACACGGCGGATTACCGCTTCAAAACGGACGTACCGCTGCGGTCGCAGCGCCATAAAGTGTGCCGCCCCAACCAGCGCCAGCAGCCCGACCAGCAGCAGCTTCAGCGCCAGCGCGCCGCTGTAGCGGCTGCCGAAGTCGGCTGGCGTATCAAACCAGTTTGACGCGCTGTAGATGCCGGTTGCCACGACCACCACCAGACCCGCCCCGGCAATAGGCGAGAAGCGGTTGAGCGCCGCCAGCAGCGCCTGCCGCCGTTGATCGCCGCTGTAAGGGCGCAGCGCAGCGGGCAGCACCAGCGCCAGCGCCGTCAGTCCGCCCACCCAGAAACCGACCGCCAGCGTATGCAGCCAGTCGCTGACCAGCGCCACCCAGGGCAGCAGCAGCGAGCCTGCCGCATGACTGGACAGGCTGAGCGTACCCATACACAGCGCCATCACCCAGGCATTCGCCGCCCAGAACGCACGCACTGTCTCCGGCTGGCTGCCGCGCAGATACAGCCCCGCGCCGTGAAGCGCCGCCGCCAGCGCCAGCAGCAGCATCCGAATATTCCAGGTATCGCCAAAGCGGGTGCCGATGCGGACGACCTGCCACAGACCATCACTCAGTACGCGGCTGGCGTCAGCGCCAAAAAAGACCATCGTCTGCTGAAGCAGCGCCAGCAAATTGCCACCAAAAGCAGCCACCAGTGCGATTGTCATGATCCAGTTCAGACGGGACATCACGCGAGGGGGCAGGTGTCCGGCGGGATACGTTTTGCTCCCCCAGGCGGGCAGCAGCACCAGGTTATACAGCGCCGTTGTGCCAAGCAGCAGCACCAGTGAAGCGTACACCACCGCCCGCCAGACGACTTCCAGAGCGACCGCCTGATCGCTGGCGGCAAGTCCGGCAACATCTGACGATGGTTCGCCGACAAAAAACACCCGGCTCTCGACGATCACGTGTCCGTCACTGGCAAAGGCAACCCGAAGCTCGTTGATGTAGGCACCGTCGGTCAGGTTGGTCGGCAGGCGGGCTTCCATCAGCGAGCGATCATCGGGCGAAACGCCGCCTTCCGCCACCACGCCGCCCGCCTGATCGCGCACTGTGATCGAGCTGAATTCCGGTTCCAGGTCTTCGCTGAACCAGTACTGGAGGCGCACTGGCGCGCGCTCCAGCGTGGCGCGGTCTTCGGGAATCGAGCGCACAATATAGCCATGCGCCTGCGCCGGTTCTGAGATCAGTACCAGCATCAAGCCAAGCACGACAGCGGCAGCGCGCCACAAGGTGACGGCGCGGCTGTTTGCCGTGAATGGGTTCAGGCAAAATGGCATACGACGCGGCGCGCTAGTCGAGCTTAAACCGATCTGGCGCGGATGTTTCAGGCGATGCTGTTTCCACAGGTGCGTTGGTTTCATCAAATTCTGGCGGTACGTTCCGGCTCTTTATCCAGCTAATACCAATCATAACGAGGAAGACGACACCAACACCCAGAAAGATGATCTCGTCGAATATTCCGAGCGCGCCGTGCGCCAAGATATGGGGATACATGCGTTGACCTCGTTCATGCTTGTGTCACCATTATACACGACGCGGCAAGGGTTTGTGCGGTTCTTCACGAAGCGCTCAAAATAAAAGCAGCATACTCTGTAGTAAGTACGCTGCTCATAGTGTAGTAGTGCGGCTACTGAGATTCGAACTCAGAACCATCTCGTTAGGACCGAGGCGCTCTGTCCGTTGAGCTATAGCCGCCCATGAATTACGTTGACATTATAACATAGCTTACCGGTCAGTCAACGCCGCTCAACCGACTGCAAAGCGTTATACTTCAGGCATTGATAGTCATTTCTGGAGAAAATAACGCTTAAGGATTAGGAATGATCACCTGCCCATATTGCAGCAGCACCAATGTACCTCATCGTCGCGGAGCCGATCCTCAAGGCAGACCTCGCTATAAGTGTCCTGACTGCGGACGCAAATTCAGACCCGGCGCTCGTCTGCAAGCCAGGCATGGCGAGAACCTCCGCGTTACCACCTGCGCCGAATGCGGAACAGAGACAACAAATCCGAAATTCTGCAGTCGTTCCTGTGCTGCCGCATTCAATAATCGGTTAAATCCGCGCAAGATCGCCTCACCGAAGTATTGCAGACACTGCGGCAAGCCTATCCAAGGGCGGCGCACCACCTGTGAGGACTGCAATCCGAATATTGTTGATTTTAACACCCGTACCCTGGGCGAAATTCAGAGAACAGCGAAATATCAGGTGAGTGCGAGAATGCGTGACATTGCCCGCCGGGTCTATGCAAAATCAGACCTTCCCCGCGTGTGCCGCAACTGCGGCTACGACAAACACGTTGAGATTTGCCATGTCCGATCCATCAGCAGCTTCCCCGACGATACGCCGGTCGCCGTAGTAAACGACCTCTGCAATCTGGTGGCGCTGTGCCCCAACTGCCACTGGGAATTTGATCATGGAGTGCTCGTGCTCTAAGTCCGTCGGTCACCGCTGCTATTCTTACGCTTTACATGACACCACCGGTGCTATAGCATAGGCTCCAGCACAACTCAAGCACGCAAGCGGGGTTTTCATGGTACGGTGAAAGCGCAACTACTGCTTGCCTTTTGCGTAATAACCACTAGATCGAGTTGAGAGGAAACAGGGTGAGCGACCGAGAAGACACGCGCGAAATCCAGGTGGTCAGCACAGAGGAGAGCTATCTTCCCGCGCCGCCCGCTTATCCAGCGCCTGCCGCTGCCGAGCCATACGAGCCGGTGCCGGAAAAACGCGGTTGTTCGGGCTGCGGCTGGTTGTTCGCGGGCATCGGCGGCTGCCTGCTGCTGATCGTCGTCACGGTGGCTGCCGCGATTCTGCTCGGTTTAACGTCCGTCAACAGCCTGATCGGCGGCATTGGCAGCATCTTCTCTGGCGGAGCGCCGCCGCGTGCCGTCATCAACACATCACAAACGCTCGTCCAGGGGATTCAACCGCTGGGGCAGCTTGTCAGCGTCAGCAGCCAGCTTGCCAAAGCTGATATTTCGGTGGGCGTGCAGCAGGGCGTCCTCAACGCCTGCGGATTTTCGGCAAACCACGTCGCCCAGGGCGCGGTTGAAGCCGGTATTGATCTCACCCGGATCACTGAGGACAACATCCGGTATGACGAGCTGAGGAATACCTATGTCGTCACCGTTCCCGCGCCGCAGTTGACGAGCTGCCGCGTGGACTACATCCGCCAGTATGATCGCTCGACCACTGCCTGCAACGTCGATTGGGATGAAGCCCGGCTGCTCGCCAATTACATCTCGCTGATCGATTTCCGAGATGATGCCATCGAGGGAGGTATTTTGCGGCGCGCTGAATCCGAAACGCGGATCGTGCTGGGGAATTTCGTCGAGATGGTGACCGGCAGTGATGTGGAAATCGTCTTCGATTCGACCGGCGAGATGGTCGTGCCGCCGTCCTGCCAGCCTGCCCCGCCAGCCGGTTGGTTTCTGGACTCAACCACCGGACAGTGGACGCGGTAGAGACGAGTCAAAAACCGCAAGTGAAAAGTTGAAAGTCCAAAGTTGAAAGTCGAAAGTGAACCTCGTTGAGTTTAAGTACTTTCCACTTTCAACTTGCTACTTTCCACTTCTCTCAATACGCACCCTGCCGCAGCAGCACGCGCGGGATGGTCATCATCAGAATCTGCGCGTCTAGCTGCATCGACCAGTTTTCGATGTAGTAAATGTCGAGCAGGCACATCTCGTCAAACGGCACTTCGCTGCGTCCACTCACCTGCCACAGCCCGGTCATACCCGGCTTGACCTGCAGCCTCTGCATGTGCCAGGGTTCGTAGAGGGTCACTTCTTCAGGCGTGGGCGGGCGCGGACCGACCAGGCTCATGTGTCCCGCCAGCACGTTGAGCAGATTGGGCACTTCGTCAATGCTGGTGCGCCGGATAAAACGCCCGACCGTGGTCACGCGAGGGTCGTCCTTCAGCTTGGGATGGCGGGGATCAAGCTCGTGCGTCCTGACCAGTTCGTCGCGCAGCTTGTCGGCATTAGGAATCATGCTGCGGAACTTGATCATGTCGAATTCGTGCCCACTTTCACCGACGCGGCGCTGGGTGTAAAAAATCGGACCGGGACCTTCAAGCCGGATCGCCAGCGTCACCAAACCGAGCAGAATCAGCAGCACCGGCGATGCTACCGCGATCAGCCCAATGTCCATCGCCCGCTTAAGCAGGCGGTTGCTGCCCTTCAGCGGCACGTAGCCATTGACGCGCAGCAGCGGAATTCCGTCTACGTTCTCCACCTGTACCTGCTGTAGGTTTAGCTGGAACACATCCGGCACCACGCTCACTTCCACGCGGCTGCGCTGGCACGTCTGAATCAGTCCGACAATCTGATCGTGGAACGACCAGGACAGCGTAATGACCACATGATCGACCTGCTTATGCCGCAGCACCGCTTCCAGGTTCGCGACGCTGCCCAAGCCCTGCACCCGACCGAGATCCACAGTGCCCAGCGTCGGGTCGTCATCCAGAAATCCCACCGGATGATAGCCCAGTTCCTTGCGGGCGATCATCGTCCGCAGGACAGAACGCCCGACATCGCCAGCCCCAACCACCAGCGTGCGCTGGATGCCAATACCGCGCGCCCGCAGCCTTGACTGGATGTAGCGCCTGACCAGCCGCGCGCCGGACAGCAGGACAACCGTGATCGCCGCTGCGTAGATCATCATCAGGCGGCTGAAGACTGTCGGCTGCAGGACGAAGCTGATCGCCAGCACCACGACGGTAGCGTTGGTAACGCCGTTGAGGATGGTGTAGCTTTCGTCGAGCCAGCCGCGCCCGCGAATCATCCGGTACAGCCCGCTGCCGCGATAGTTGAGATGCAGCCAGAGGATGTAAATCGCCGCGAACGGCAGATACGGCTCAAACGGCGCGAAATTCATCTCAAAGACCGGACGCAGAATCTGAAGGTGATAGCGAATGAAGTACGCCAGCCCAAAGGCGACGAACGCCAGCAGCGCATCCACCACCGGCATCAGCCAGGGTGATTCGAGAATATGGCGGCGAGTACTTGACAATCTTTTTGGCATAGACCTACTTCAGGGCACTCACATAACTCTGTACAGTCTGATGGGCAGTCTCCGCCCAGGAATAACGACGGGCTTCCTCAAGACCGCGTTCGCGCGCCGAGCCACGCCACTCGGCATCGCCTGCCGCGCGGCGCAGGGCTGCCGTCCACGCCTCGATATCGTGCGGCGGCACCCGCATCCCGGCTTCGCCGACCACTTCCGGCAGCGAAGAAACATCTGAGACGATGACCGGCGTGCCACAAGCCATCGCTTCGAGGACTGGCAGACCAAAGCCTTCAAAGACCGAAGGCATCAGAAACGCTTCCGCGCAATTGTACCAGAAAGGCAGTTCTTCTGAAGCGAGGAAGCCGGTGAACTCGACATTCAGCCGGCAGCGCTCCACGCGCTCAAAGACGGCGTCATAGTCCCAGCCTTTGCCGCCGCCAATGATCAGCGGCAGTCGCTCCTGCTGCGGCAGCGCGGCGTAGGCATCGAGCAGCGTCACCAGGTTTTTGCGCGGCTCAATCGTGCCGACAAACAGCCAGAAGCGTTCCGGCAGGCGCTTTTTGCGTCGAAAAGCTTCCACTTCGTCGGCGGGCATAGGGCGGAACAACGCCGCGTCATAGCCCGGCGCGGCAATATCAATCCTGTCCATCGGAACGGCGAGCGTCTGGGCGATATCGCGGGCGGTGCTGTGCGAAATGGCGATCACCCGTTCCGCCCGCTGGCAGGTGAACCCTGTGAACAGACGAAGATAGAGCCGCCGCGCCCGTGAAAGCACCTGCGGATAATGGATGAAGCTCAGATCATAGACGGTGACAACGCTCGGCTTTCGCAGCCACAGCGGCGCGACAAACGCCAGCGCGTGATACAGATCAAATTCGCCCAATTCCCAGGGCTGAATCGCCTGCTCCCACAGAATACGGCGCAGCGGCGGCTCGGTATCCATCCATGAACGCAGCTTTTGCAGTCCTTCAAACTGGATATTGTTCCCCGCGCCGACCAGCGCTGTCAGCCGCCAGCCGGGCGGAACCGCCGCTGGCAGATGGTGCAGAAGCTGTTCGATATAGCCGTGTATTCCGGCGCTGCGGTAGCCCGCTGTGCCAGAGAGTAGATGAGCGTTCAATCCGATGTGCATAGTAGGACAATTATACTGGGTCGGCTCTCGCTCACACAGGTTCGCTATTTTCCCGAAAAATAGTTAAGCTGATAGGCGAAAGTTCAGCAGAACATCGTGGCGATGCGCGCATGACCGCCCCTGCTGCCAGCAAGCTGTGTTGTCCGTTGGGTCGCCGCCTATCAAAGCCGAGCAGCCGCAAACCACATTATGAGCGATTACAAACCGATTTCCCAATCCACCGCCCCTCGCCTGACCCAACTGGCGAGCGTTCGCTGTCCTTTTGTCGCCGATCTCGCCTGGTCGCCAGATGGGCAAATGCTGGCGCTGGCGCACGCCGAAGGCGTTTCGCTCTGGTCGGGCGGCTTTGGCGGCAAGCCCGATCTCACTCTGGAAGGACATGAAGGTCCGGTCAAAGGACTCGCCTTCTCGCCGGACAGCCACTTCATCGCCACTGGCAGCGCCGATACCACCGTTCGCCTGTGGATGACATCCAACGCGCGGCGGCTGTCGATCACGCGCGAACACACCGACGCCGTGAACTGCGTGCTGTTCAGCCCGACCGGCTCGCTGCTCGTATCAGCGGGCGGCGATCAGCGGGTGAAGCTGCTGGATATGACCATGACCAACGGCTTTACGCTGACCGGACACACCGGCGAAATTACCAGCCTCGCCTTTGGCTACGATGGCGCGATTCTGGCGTCCGGCGGGCGCGATAAAGTCGTCTATTTCTGGGACGTTGCCGAACGCAAGCCGCTGGTCAGGCTGGAGCACGATGGGCGCGTGACCGATCTGGCGACCAGCCCCGACGGCAGGCTGGTTGCCAGCACCTGCCGCGATGGTTTCGTGCGCCTGTGGGAATTTGAAACCGGGCAGTTGGTCAAAGCCATCAACGCCCATGAAAACGGCACCGACAGCGTCGCCTTCAGCCCCGATGGCACGCTGCTCGCCACCGGCGGGCGCGACAACGCGGTAAAGCTGTGGGATCTGGATACCGGCGAAAAGGTCGGCGAGCTGGCGGCACACGAGAAGCCGGTACTCACGCTGGCGTTCAATCCCACCGGACGCCTGCTCGTCAGCGGCAGCGGCGACAATACCGTCAAAATGTGGGGCGTGAGTACCAGCGCCGAAAATGGCAGGTCGCAATAGCACCGCCTTACAACAGCGCGCCAATCAGCACATCGTAGAAGCGCCACAGCGCCCGCCGCGCCGGGTCAGCCCAATCGCGCCCCGGCAGCAGCGGCGGGAAGGCGTTGGCGGTTGGGTCGTCAAAGCTGTTGCTCCAGCCTTCGCCCGTCCACAAAATATCCGCGCCGGGGATGCCGAGCGCCGCCACCTCGCCCTGCGGCTCATAGCCGTTGTTCTGGTAGCGGTTGTCGTGAATCCAGTTGTATTCGGGGATCGGACCCAGATCGAATACCGTATCGCGCGGATATACCTGATAGAGGCTGGTCAGGGCGACCCCCGCCGTCGAGTTGCCGCGAATGTCGTTGTCAAAGACTTCGGTGTAATCCGCCGTCATGATCATGATCCCTGTACCCGGCGGCACACGGCTGACGATGGCGTTGGGCGCGCCAAAATTGGGGTGGTTGTTATTCTCGATGATGTTGCTGTAGACGCGGGTATTGTAGCCCACCCGCGAGGGATTATTGGGCAGCAGAAACACCAGAATACCGCCGGTGTTGTCGTGAACGAAGTTGTCGTACACGTCGGCGTCGGTGCTGTTCTCGATCTCGATGCCGGTGACGTTGTTATACACCTCGCTGTCGCGCACGATGATCGGTCCCCGGCTCTGCCCGACGTAGATCGCCGCGTCGGCGATTCCTGACGCGACCACGCGCTCGACCAGAACGTCGGTACATTCCACCGGATAAACGCCGTAGATGCCCGCGTCCTGAATAATCAGATCGCGGTAGACGATGCGCTGCGCCCCGGTGGTCAGCACGCCGTTACCAATGGTATTCCGCACGCCAAAGCCTTCGAGCACGAAATCGTCGCCGGTGGTGTTAAAGCCATCACTCAACGTCCCGCGCCCATCAATCCAGGGGCGTTCGTCGTCGCCGTCGGTGCTGCCATCGCCGTTCACGTCGGTGACAGCGCCGCGAACGGTGATCTGCGGCATGTCGATATAGACCGTCTCATGGTACACCCCCGGCGCGACCAGCACCGTATCGCCCGGCAGCGCCCGATCTACCCCCGCCTGAATGGACTCCCCGGCTGCGACGGTGATCGTCTGCGGCGCGCGCTGTTCGGCGGCAGCCCACGGCGGCGCGGTCGAATGTTCGACCAGCGCGCGCGCCGGGTTCTCAACAGGCTGAATGACGGGCAGCCCGCTGGGCACCGACTCAGGGATGGCGATCAGGTCAGTCGGTTCATCGGTCAGAGCATACAGAAACTGCACCAGATCGCTCGTCTGCTGATCGGTCAGATTGAAGCTGCGCACCTTCTCATCCACCGCTGCATCAACGCCAAAAGCCGTCCCGCCGCCCTGAGCGTAGAAATCGACCACTTCTTCCAGCGTCTCGAAAGCGCCGTTGTGCATGTACGGGGCGCTCAACGCCACATTGCGCAGCCCCGGCGTGCGAAAGGCGCGTTCGGCGTCGGGCGCGTTGACCGTTTCGATCTGTCCCAGATCCGGCGCAGACGGATCGGTGTCCGGCACGCCGAGTACGTGGAAGGTGTTGTGCGTAAAACTGGGCCAGGCGTGACACTCAAAGCAGCGGGTCTGGGCGCTGCGGAAGACGTCGAAACCCCGCCGCTGCGCCGGTGTGAGCGCGTTGAAATCGCCTGCCGCGAATCGGTCAAAGGGCGTATCGTGGCTGACGAGCGTGCGTTCAAAGGCGGCAATCGCCCGGACAACGCTGTCCGCCGTGATGGCGCCGTCGTCAAACGCCGCGTCAAACAGGCGCTGGTATTCGGGAATCGCCGCAAGCTGGGCGATCATCTCGTCCGGCACTGCGCCCATCTCATCTTCAGCCGTCAGCGGCACCAGCATCTGGTCTTCCAGCGTTTGCACCCGTCCATCCCAGAACAGGCTGGTGGCATAGGCGGCGTTCCACAGCGACGGCGTGTTGCGACGCAGGTCTTCGCCATGCGCGCCAAGCGCCAATGCCCGCCCATCGCTGAAACCGAGGTCAGGATGATGGCACGAAGCGCACGCGAGATCGTCGTTGGCGGAAAGCACCGGATCGTAAAACAGCAGCCGCCCCAATGCCGCCTGTTCGGCGTTCACCACCGGCAGGTCGGGCGCAGACGCCTGCAAGCCGCTGACCGCCGCGTCATCCTGACGCGCGCCGCCGCCCTGCTCCGCCACCGGAATCACCGGATCTTCATCGGCAGGCAGAAAAGCGAAAGCGGTAGCCAGTCCGCACAGAAACAGCAGCGGCACACCGATCAGGTAGCGCAGGAAAGAAGGTTTTCGTTTAGCTTTATCTGTTGTCATGACTCATCATTCAAGATATTAAGTAGCTGTGCGTGTAATTCAGGCAAATTGCTCTGTAGTCTGAAGATATGTTTTATAGTCCCTCGGCATAGATAACCTCATTCATGATGTAGGGACGCAGTCGCTCTTTGAGTCCACCCTCAGTGACTAAATCGACTTCAACGCCAAACAGTTCCTCCAGGAAAAACTTGATGTCCATGAAATCATAAAAGCGCGGGCGTGCCAGCGTTACCAGAATGTCAATATCGCTGTCCGGCGTTTGCTCGCCGCGCGCGTAAGAGCCGAACAGACCGATTTTGCGCGCGCCCAGTTCGTACAGTTTTTCTCGATGCTCGCGCAGCACATCCAGAATTTCTGAAGCTGTCCACTTTACCTGCTGCATGATCAAGTCCTCGCCTGCTTATGAACCTGATTTTACAACATCCTGCGCGCCGGGTCGCCGCGCCCGCATTCCAAGCGCGTAGATGATCAATCCGGCTGCCAGCAGCACCAGCCCGATCACCCACAGGCTGTACAGGGGGACGATTAGCGCCTGCGACTCCAGATAGCCGATGCTGAGCAGTCGTTCCAGATACACCTGTACCAGTCCCGCCGACGCCAGCGCCGCGCCGCTAACAAACGCGCCAAACGCCACCAACCAGAACGGTGTCAGCCCGGTCACGCGCTGGTTCAGACCGCGCAGTTCGGCGGCAATCTGGTTGAACACACCCAGCAGCACCGAAATCACCCCTGACTGAACAAGCGTCACCTGAAGATCGCTCAGGCGCGTACCTGCCGTATATACACGGACGCCAGGCAGCGCGTTCAAGCCGCTAAGCAGCGCCGCGCCGAGCAGCAGCAGGATTCCCAGCGCCAGCCAGTGCGCCGACAGCGTCGCATTGGTATTGCGATCTGAAAACGCGCGGTAGCTGTGCGCGGCAAAGATCAGATACACCACCGGAACGACGACCGCGCCGATACTGCCAAGCGTCTCGACCGCCTGACCCGCGCCCAGCGTGTAAAACTGCGGCAGCGTTTGCAGCCCGCCTGCCAGCGCCGTCAACCCGGCGACGGTGTACAGCCCCATCTGCGCCCACTGCGGGGTGATGTTACTGAAGCGGTGCATCAGCCAGAAGGCAAGCGCGATGATCGCTATCGGATAGGCGACGCCCTGCTGTAACCCCAGCGCCAGCGCCCGCAAAACCCGATCCGGCAGGAAGTCCGGCGCGGGCAGCAGACCGATAATGAGACTGACGACATACAGCGACATTCCCACCGCCCACACAGGAATGACCGCCGCTCGCGGCTGGCTCATCAAAACGTTGGCGACCACAAGCACGACGGTGACGCCAACCCCCAGATCCAGAACGGCGGGAAGCTCCATGCCGCTGCGCCCTTCAAGCATACCCAGCGCTCCGGCGGCGCAGCCCAGCAGCACGACCAGACTCCACAGCCGCACGCTGTACAGCAGCAGTCGCTCATCGCGCAGCCGGGGGGCAGCCAGCGCCGACGCTGCCGCGTAGACCCCGCCGCCAAGCAGCCCACTGACAACTGCCAGATTGACCAGCACACTGGCGAAGGCGTTCACCTGATGGTAGGGTAAGGTCGTCGCCAGCGGGTCGTCGCCGAGAAACTTGACCGCGCCCAGCAGCGATACGACGGCATAGACCAGCAGCAGCAGGAGCATGTGGCTGAACAACCGGTACGATAGTTTCTGCGTCAGCGTCATGCTCTCACTCCAGTGTCAGCAGAAAGGCGATCAGGTTGTTGATCTGTTCGCTGCTGAGGACATCGCCGAGGTTCTGCGCCATGACGTTGCCAAACCCCTCGACGACGTAATCGCCCGGATGCAGCAGCGATGTGCGCAGGTAGTCCTCGGCGCTCTGACCGGGCACGCGAGTCAACGCGCGTGTGGCGACGCCCGCCAGCGACGGACCGACGACGATCACCTCCGGCTCAAGCGAGTGGCAGGTGGCGCAGTTCGCCGGGGGGCGTGAAAACCAGTAGCGTCCGCTGGCGACCGGATCGGTTGGCTCGGCAGCGACGGCAGTCCGCGCGTCTCCGCTGGCAGTCGCATCAACAGCAAGCCCGCCGCTGACGCGAATCGGGCGCGGTGACCAGCCGGTTTCGCTGGACGCAAGCGACTGCAAGAAGGTCATCAGTTGATCCGTCTCAGCGACTGTCAGCCCAAAGCGCGGCATCACCCGCTGGTTGGGGTGGAACGCCTCAGGATTGACCAGAAACTCGCGCAGATAGGTTTCGCCACGCTGGCTGTAAATGTCGGTCAGGTCAGGCGCAAACGCGCCGCCCTGCCCATACAGCGTGTGGCAGCCTTCGCAGCCGTTCGCCCGCCAGACGTTAAAGCCGCCGGAGACATCGGCGGTCGAGGGTACAGACAGCGGAGCGGCTGGCAGCGTCAGCAGCGGCACCGCCAGAATCACACCCATTGCAGCCAGGCAGATGAGGAAAAACAAACGGGTTCCGGGCATGGATTAATCTATTGTGAGAAAAAGTAAGTTGAGATTGAGTATAGTGCGGCGGCGCGGCAACGGCAAATCTGATTGACGCTCGATTGTCAGAAGACTATACTGAGTTAGGAATCGCAAATAATGAAGGTACGGTAAATCAAAAATGGAATCAACCCCGCCAATTGATGCTCAATTGCTCGAAATCCTGCGCTGCCCGGTCGCAGTTCATTACAAGGATCATGGTGACGACCCCGGCAAGCTGGAATTGGTGAAGGGGACCTGGCTTGTGTGCGCCGACTCCGGCTACAAGTACCCCATCCACAACGGCATCCCGATCATGCTGGTGGACGTGGGCGCGAAGTGGAAAGACACTCCCCTAGAAGAACTGCCGATTCCAGCGCCCGCCGAATAACCGTCACCCACGCCCGTCATAGTGAGACGAGTTCAGGCGCAGCTTTGGCGAAAGCTGCGCTTTTTTTAGTATCTAAATTGCTTTACGTTTCAAACTCACGTTATACTGCCAATTAGACGAGAATGCGCGGCTTGTGCACAGATAGAGAAGGCACCGGATGGCCGACTTTACCCCTCACGAAGCAGCAGCCCATGAAACACTTTCCCTACCGGTGATGCTGCCACAAAAATTAATCGGTCGGGACGTTACACTGGCGCGAGTTTACTCGCAGTTGAAAGAAAACAAACCTGTCCTGATTTATGGCGCTGCGGGCATCGGCAAAACGGCGCTCGCGGGCACGCTGGGCAGCGCTTACAGCGAGCTTCCGGGCGGCGTCCTCTGGCTGAACGCGGGCGATGAGTCGCTGTCTGATCTGATCGTCCGCATCGGGCGTGCTTACGACAATCACGACGTTACCAGCAGCGATAACCCGCTGGCAATGGTTAACTCAGTGGCAACGCTCATCAGCCATAACAAGCCGTTGATCGTCCTGGACGGAGCATTCAGCGTTCAAACCGCCACCGATTTTCTGACGCGCTGCGCCAGCGGCGTGCCGGTGCTGCTCGTCCATGATGACGAACTGGACGGACCCTGGACGGGGCTGCGGTTGGGCAAACTCGAACCCGATCAATCGGCGGCGCTGTTCAAGCTGGTCGCGGAAATCACCGACAACAGCCAGGATCAGGCGATCAACCAACTGACGAATACGCTCAGTTTCATGCCATTTGCGCTGACGGTTGCGGCGGGCGCGGTGCGCGCGTCCAGGCAGCCCGTTTCCGAATTTACCGCCGCCCTGCCCCAGTCCGCCACCGCCTCGGTGACGCCGCAGCTTCTGGCGCTGACGGCGAGCTTCCGCGCCCTCAACAACGCCCTGCAAGGGCTGCTGCTGGTGCTGGGAGCAACCCACACCGGTTCGGCATCGGCGGAAATGATCGGTCTGATCGGCAACGCGCCGCAGGAATCGATCATCCAGGCGCTCAATCTGCTCGTCCATCGCCAGCTTGTGGAGCGCATTTACCGCTACGGCGAGCCATACTATCGCCTGCATCCAATCACGCACACGTTCGCGCAAAGCTGGCTGCGCGGCTCGCAGCGGCTCGAAGCGCTGCAGGACAAAGTCCGCGAATCGGTGCTGGAATACGCCCGCCAGTACAGCAGCGATGACAGCAGCGCCTATAACCATCTGGCAGCCGAGATGGATCTGATTGTCGCTACGGCGCGTCAGGCGGCGGAAAATGGCGACCGCGACACCGTCAATCAGCTCACGGCGGCGCTCATTCAGGCGGGCGATTTCATCAACACGCGCGGCTACGTCTATGAACTGCTGACCATGCGCCGGTTGGCGGCTAGCTCCACCAGCGCCTTCCCGGCTTACAGCACTCCTCCAAGCCTTATTCCCCTTACCGAAGAATCGGACGCTGGCGATGAAGCACTGGAAGCAGTCGAAGAAGACGAGGCGCTAGATGATTTTGAGGACGACCTCGACGACGATCTGCTCGCCGATTTTGATGAAACCGATGATGAACTGGACGATGAGGACGAGGAAGAAGATGAGGAGGAATCGGCTGACGAGGATCTGATCCCGCTGGACACAGCCGAAACAGCCGAGTCGTCTGCATCTGAAACGAGCGAAATCGCCCGCCTGCGCGCGACTCTGGTTCAGGCGCGACAAGCCAGTGACCGGCGCCGTCAGGCGGAACTGCTGGTGTCCATCGCCCAGGTGCAGGAACAAAGCGGGATGGAGAACGAGGCAATCGCCACCTATGGCGAAGCCCTCACCCAGTATGAGAGCCTCAACGACACACCCGGAGCGCTGTCTACCCTACAGGCGCTGGCAAAACTCACCGCGCAAACCGACAACTCTCAGGCTGCCGTTCTGCACGCGACTCGCGGCGTGAGCCTCGCTGAAGAATATGGCAACGAGGTCAGCAAAATGCAGATGCTCATCATTCTTGGGGATGCGCGCCAGCAGCTTGGCGAAAGCGAACCCGCCGTCCGCGCCTATAACGACGCCCTCGAACTCGCGCGCAAAGCCGAAGACAGCCGCAGCGAAGCCATCCTGCTGTTCAAGATCGGATTCGCGCAGTTGGATGACGGCGATCCGATTGCGGCGGTAGGCACCTGGGAAGAAGCGCTGAAGCTGTTCCGCGCTCAGGACAGGCGCGATTATGAAGGACGGACGCTCGGCGGGCTGGGGACGGCATACGGAGAACTGGAACGCTGGAGCGAAGCCATCAATTTCCACACCTCAGCGCTGCACATTGCCCGCGAAGTGAAAGACAAGGACGAAGAGGCGCTCCAGCTTATCAGCCTGGGTTATGCCGCGGTGCAGGCAAAACAGTTAGCCGACGCCGTCCTGCGCTATCGTCAGGCGCTGCACCTCGCCTACCAGAACAACGCCAAGGATAACGTCGTCAGCACAACCGTCGATCTGGCGCGCCTGCTGGTAGAAAGCCCGAAGCATCTCGACATTGCCGAACTGCTGGTCAACGCCGCGTTCGCCTATGATCCGACCGACCGCGATCTGCGGCGGCTGAAGGAGCGCATTGAGGACGAACGCGAGGCGCTGGGAGACGACGCTTTGCAAAAGCCGGTCGCGGGAACTGCCCAGGAATACGCCGCCAACGCCTACACGCTGTTGGAATGACAGAGACAGTTTAAAGATAAAAGTTGAAAGTAGAAAGATTAAAGTAGAAAGTCAGGATATATGGCATTATCTGACTTTCTACTTTCCACTTGTCACTACTCTTTGTCACTACTCTATCGGCACCCAGAAGCCAAAACGGCTGCCGACGCCAACTTCACTTTCAACCCACACTTCGCCGTTGTGGCGCTCAATGATCGTCTTGACGAGGCTCAATCCCAGACCGCGCCCCTCGGCATGTTCGCCGTCTTCCTGCCGGACACGATAGAACGACTCAAACACGCGCGGCAGCGCCTGACGCGGGATGCCGATTCCATTGTCTTCGACGATAAAATGAAGCTGCCCGGTCTGAATGTATGAACGCACCGTAATGCGCCCGCCCACCGGCGTATATTTCACCGCGTTGCTGATCAGATTTTCCATGGCTTCGCGCACCAGCAGCGGATTGACGACCACGCCCGGCAGGTTATCCAGCGACAGCTTCACTTCCAGGTGCTGCTGCTTGCTGTCCACCAGCGGACGGACGTTGTTCAGCACCACCTGCGCCAGATCGAGCACGTCGATCTGCTCGTGCAGTTCAAGCGGTGAATTGCGGATTTGCTCCACCCGCAGCAGATCATCCAGCAGCGTCTTCATGCGCTCGGTCGAGCGCTGAATGACGTTCAGATAATCGCGAACTACCGATTCTTCGGGTGTTTCGAGCGCGATCAGGCTGCAATAGCCGACAATCAGCGCCAGCGGGCTGCGCAGATCGTGAGACGCCATTTGCAGCATTTCATCCTTAAAGCGGTTGAGATCGCGCAGCGTGGTAATGTCACGCATCACGACGACGTAGCCAGCGGGCGCGGGATAGGTCGCGCTTTCCTGCGAGTTTTCCCAGGCGGAAATCGCCACCAGATAGTCACGGCGCTGCTGTTCCGAGCGCGTTTCAAACGATATGGACTGCCCGGTCTTAATCGGGTTTTCCACCGTCTCGTAAATCATATAGAGGACGCTGTCGTGATGCAGGAACTCCCGCAGTTCGCGCCCGACGACGCTGTCCTGGGTCGCGCCATTTTCCAGCAGTCGCGCCGCCGCCTCATTGGCGATCAGCAGCCGCCCCTCTTCGTCCAGCACCAGCAGCAGATCGGGCATGGCGTGCAGGATAGCTTCCAACTGGCGCTGCTGGCGGTGCATGGTGTTGAACAGATGAGCGTTGCGGATGGCAACTGTCGCCTGGTTGGCGATGATGGTCAGCAGCCGAAGCTGGGTATCACTGAAGTGACACGGCGCAGAATGGAGCAGTGTCAGGACGCCGAGCACCGAGTCATTGTAAAGAAACGGCACGCACAGCGCCGAACGCGCTCCCGAAGTGCTGTCCGGGAAGATGTGCCAGCGCTCATCCTGTTCGGTATCCTCAATCACCGCGCCCTGTTTGTGGCGAACCACCCAACCCGCCAAGCCCCGATCCAGCACCCGGCGCGCGAAATGCAGCGACTGTTCCTGATCGTAGCGCTGCACCTTGCTGGAGCCATTGGTATGCTTGATGAAAACCTGATTCCATTCTTCGGTGTGATCTGGATGCAGCAGCAGGCTTGCCTTCTCCGCGCCCAGAGATCGGACGGTCAACTGGATCACACGCTCCAACAATCGATCCCGGTCGAGCATCGTGAGAAGCTGCGAGGTTTCGGCGAGCAAATCAAGGTCTTCGATGGACGGTGGTTGTTGAAGATCAGGGCGCATCATGTCATTTTTCGCTACTACGGCACAATTCTCGCGATATTACCAGTGAAACACAGGGCGCGCGCAGACACAAGGGGATGTTTTCCTGAAAATGTTAATTTGGGCGGCGCAGGCGCTCAATACGCCGCCCATCTGATAGGTCGCAGCGGGCGGCGCTAAAGGGTCGCCGGGCTGCTCAACAGCCCCGTCAGCAGGCTCACGCAGGCTTCGACATCGCCCGTGTCCACCGTCTCGCTGGGGGTATGCACAAAGCGGCAGGGAATGGAGATACAGCCGCTGGGCACCCCTGCCCGCGTCGTCTGAATACCCGCCGCGTCAGTCGTGCCGAGCGTCAGCAGTTCCAACTGGTAGGGAATACCATCCTGCTCTGCCCGCGCGATCATCCAGTCGCGGACGGCGGGCGGCACGACATGCCCGGTGTCATGCAGCTTGATGGCTGCCCCACCGCCCAGTTTTACTTCATTCTTCTCATTCCTGATCAGGTCGCCGGTCGGGGTCACGTCGAGGGCAATCGCCACGTCGGGGTCAATGCTGAACGCCGCCGGACGCGCGCCGCGGATGCCGACTTCTTCCTGTACCGTGAAGGCGAAATAAACCTCGTTGGGCGTCTGTTTGTTCAGGCGGCGCATGGTTTCAATCGCCACCACGCAGCCGATCCGGTCATCCATCGATTTGGCAATCAGGCGGCTGCCACGTGCTTCCATTGGTCGCCAGAACACCGCCGGGCTGCCGGGTTTTACGCTGCCGTTGCCGCTGCCATCGCTCACGTCGATATAGAAGGCGTCAAATTCGGGCGCGGCTGTCCTGCCAGCGCCGAAATAATCGGGCGCGCCGATGACGCCAACCGTACCATCTTCAAAACGCACCCGCGTGCCCAGCAGCGCCGTGTTCAGCAGCCCACCCACCGGCGAAAAGCGCACGTAGCCGCTTTTTGGCTCGGTGAAGGTCGCCATGATGCCAATTTCGTCCATGTGGGCGGCGATCATGACTTTTGTGCCGCCGCTGCCGACGCGGCAGATGAGGTTGCCCAGTGGATCGATCATCACGTCGTCGGCGTACTGCTCCACTTCGGCGCGAATCAAATCGCGCACCTGATACTCAAAGCCGGAAGGACCCCAGGCTTCGACCAGTTTTCTGATCAGTTCTTTCACCATTCACTCCAGACGCTGTCCCACATCGCGATTATGATTTCTTCTTCGGCGGCTTGATCAATTGATCCAGAAAATCGTCCCGCAGCATATCCACGAGGCTATTCATCTCGTTGGAGTTGGACAGCAGCGGCTCATCTACCGGCATGATGTCGTCCAAAGCCGTCAGACCTTCATCCAGAAAGTCGTCGTCAGTCAGATCGGCAAATGTATTTTCATACACCCGCTGATTACCGGATTTCACACCCTGAAGCAGAGTCACAATCGCGGTAATTTCGCTGAACGAACCCAGGTGATGGATGACAGTTTTTCCATTCAGGTCAACCGCGACTGCCCGTTCCTCATCAGGCGAGTGCAGGATGAGGAAATTGCCCTGGCGGTAAGAATCCGACGCGCCCTGTTCGGCTTCCTTGATCGCTTCCAGTTCCTCCGGTGACACATCCTCTGGTGGAATTAGTTCGAGCCGTCTTGGCTTTTGCGGCATGGGCTGCCTGATCGGTTTTTTCTTCATCGGCTTAGCTCCCAATAACGTCCGATGTCAAACGAGCGAGGGCGGCTTTCAATAGCCGCAGCGTGTTGTCGTAATCGTCGCGATGCAGGTACGCCGTCGGGCTGTGGATATAGCGGCAGGGCAGCGAGATGACCGCCGTCGGCACGCCGCCGTTGGCGACGTGGATCGCCCCGCCGTCGGTTCCGCCGCCCGGCAGCGTCTTGTACTGGTAGGGGATACCCTCGGCTTCGGCGGTTTCGCGCAGAAACGCCACCAGACTGGGATTGACGATCAGGCTGCGATCCATCAGCGTCAGCGCCGGACCGCCCAACACACGGCAGGCAGGATTTGGCGTCTCTTCGTCGTCCGGCTCGGCGGTTGGGTTCGGCAGGTCGTGCGCCGTCGTGCCTTCCAGCACCAGCGCCAACTGCGGCTGAAGCGACTGCGCCGCCACCTGTGCGCCGCGCAGCCCGACTTCTTCCTGAACGGTGAAGGCTGCCAGCACATCGACCGGATACGGCTCATCCCGAAGCAGATCGATCAACAGCGAGCAGCCCGCGCGGTCGTCAAACGCCTTGCCGCGCATCATGGACTCGCCCACATCCATATACTGGCTGTCAAAGGCGATGCGCTCGCCGCGCTTGACCCTGGCTGAGGCTTCGTCCTTGCTGGTCGCGCCGATGTCGATCCGCAGATTGCTCATCTTGACGACATTCTGATCATTGTTTTTGTGGATCGGCGTCCAGGTAATCACGCCCGGAACAAGGCTGCTGCCCACCTTCACTCGCAAACCCGGCAGTATGCGGTCGTCAATGCCGCCGATACTGGTGAAGCGGATCAGTCCATCGGCTTCAAAGCCCATGACCATAAAGCCAACTTCGTCCATATGGGCGGCGATCATCACCTTAAGCGGGTGCTGACCTGTCCCCGCTTTGAGCGCCGTCACGCTGCCCATCGGGTCGATGCGAACGTTGGTTACATGCTCGCCAATCGCATCCAGCACGATCCTGCGAACGGCGTCTTCGCTGCCGGAAACGCCAACTGCTTCCGAAAGTTCCTTCAGATACATCTTAGGTTACCTCAACCGGCTGCGCCTGATCCCATTCAATCGCCGCCAAAAAGTCAGCGTCGAGATCGGCGATAAAGTGCGCCAGCAACCGACCACAACGTTCAATATCACGGATATCCGCCGTTTCAACCGGAGAGTGCATGTTGCGAATCGGCACTTCCAGCAGCGCCGTTGGCACGCCTTCGAGGGCTACCTGAATCGCCCAGGCATCGGTGCCGCTGTTGCCCGGCAGCAGGTCATCCTGGAGCTTGATCTCATGCTGCTTTGCCGTCTCGCGGATTTTGTCGTACAGCCGGACGTGGAAATTGGGACCCACCCCAATTCCGGGACCGCCGTCCATTTCCAGCGCCGAGTCCGCGTCCACGCCCGATTGGGGCGCGAACGCCACGTCCAAAGCAATCGCGATATCCGGCTTGACGGCGTATGCTGCCGTCTTCGCGCCCAGCAAACCGGTTTCTTCCTGCACCGTCGCGGCAGCATATACATCCCAGGAATGGCGCATGGCTTGAAGCTCGTGCAGGCAGAACGTCACCGCCGCCACGCAGGCGCGGTCGTCCATGGCTTTGCCCGCGACCTTCGTGCCCTGAAGCTCCAGCATCGGCACATCCAGAGTGATCAAATCGCCAACCCGAACCAGTTCCGCCACGCGCTCGGCGGGCAGCCCGACATCGATCACCAGTTCCTTAAAGGCTGGATATTTCTGGCGGGCGCTGGTCGTCAGCAGGTGCGGCGGCTTAGCGGCAACGATGCCGGGCAGCATCTCGCGCCCGTGAACCATCACCGGCTGCGCCAGCATGACGCGGTTATCCACGCCGCTGATGCGGTGAACGAACAGAAATCCGTCCACGACCGCGTTCACCATCATGCCGATCTCGTCCATGTGCGCCGCCAGCATAATCCGGCGCGGCGGATCAACCGGCTGGGTCGCTCGCTTGATGGCGATCAGACTGCCGAGCTTGTCCTGTTCCATGCTGTCGGTCAGGTCAGCCCAGGCAGCCCGAATGATCTCGCGAATCGGCGCTTCGTGACCGGATGGCGCGTGCGCCTCGACCAGCGCGCGCAAATGTGCCTTTATGTCGAACACCTATAAAACCTCCACGTCGTTACGATCCCGGCGGGATCACGGTTTCGCTGGGTGACAGCGCCTCGCCGCCTACAGTTGGCTCCTGAGTCGGCGGGCATCCACTAGGCGGCGGCGCGGGATCAAACGGGCAGGCGTCGAAGTTATCCGCCACGCCGTCGCCATCGCTGTCTGGGATAGGAATCTCGGTAGGCGGAGGAATCTCGGTATCAATCGGTATCGGAGTCGGCGGCGTGGTTGGCGGCGGCGGCTGCGTGGGTGGCAGCGTCAGCGTCGGCGCGAAAGTCGATGTCGGGAAAATGAAGTCGGTTGCCGTTGCCGGCAGGAAGGTCGCGGTAATAAACCGTGTTGGCGCGACGAAGGTGAAAAACTGCCCCGGCGTATTCACAAGCGTGCCGAGTGGGGTAATACTGGGAAGCTGGATGCGGGTCGCGGTCACGACGGTGCGGGTCGTCAGCACAGCCGGGGTTGTCGCGGTAATCGGGCGTGTTCGCGGCGGAGCCGATCCCCAGAGCAAAATCCCGGCGCAGTAAAAGGGCAAAGTCGCAAGGATGATGATAAACAGCACAATGCGAAGATTGCGCCGCCGCCGTTCAATCGCTTCCAGTTGATCCATCGTCTTCAAACTCCCACCACCGCACCGCTGGAAATGATACCACACAGCGCGCGGAGCGCAGTAAGAGAAGTAAAAAGTTGAAAGTGCCAAGTGAAAAGTACGAACGCGAAGTTACTTTTGACTTTCAACTTTTTACTTTCCGCTTGTTTTGCTCAGTACTTTCTTTTGGTACAGCCCGCCGTCCTCAAAGCCCCGCTTGCGGTAGTAGCCGCGCGTGCCCACCGCGCTGATGACGGCGAGGCAGGCATAGCCGCGCTCGGCTGCCAGCTCCACCGCGCGCTCGATCAACTGCGTGCCCAGCCCGGCGTGCTGCGCCCTGCCCGGCGCGCTCTCGCCGATCTCCACCGACTGCCCGTAGACGTGGACTTCGCGGATCATCGCCGCGCCCGCCAGTTCATCGATCAGCGGCGGCACTTTCGGGTCGGGCAGCGACAGCCGCAGGAAACCGGCGATGCGGCGGTCAGGCGAGATGTACTGGAGGAACACCTCGTCGCCAGCGCTGGCGCGATACCACACTTCGTCGAGCGCGAACTGTTCCGGTGAAATGGCGCTGAAGCGCACCTCGCGGGCGCGAATGTCGCCTGAGCGCTGTCCGCGCGACTTGAGTTCGGCATCCACCAACTGGCGGAAATTAGTTGTTTTATTGCCCGCCACGATGTCAGTGCCGGGAATGTCGCGAATGACGCGGGTCAGACGGCAGTATTCCGGCGTCCGCCGGAAGCATTCCACCAGCACCCGCAGCAGTTCGTCCTGAGTGTAAGGTCGCCACGAGCCATCCAGATAGCGCTGCATCAGCGCCGCGCTTTCGATCAGCGAACAGGGGTAAATCTTCAGTTCGTCAGGGCGGAAATCGGGGTCGGCAAACAGCCGTTCGTAATCCTCGATGTCCATCTCCGGCGACGAGCCATAGAGATTGGGCATCCAGTGAGCGTGAATTTTGAAGCCCGCCCGCCGCAGCAAACCTACCGCCCGCCGGGTCGCCGCGACGGTGTGCCCGCGACGGTTGAGCCGCAGCACATCGTCGTTCAGGCTCTGGAAGCCAATCTGCACTTTGGTACAGCCCAGCCGCCGCACCCGCAGCACTTCTTCCTCGCTGATATGGTCGGGGCGGGTTTCGATTACCAGCCCGACACAGCGGCAAACCGCCGTTTCGTTGCGCCGGTGCGCCGCTTCCAGTTCTTCCCAGGTGGCATATTCGTCCACCGGACTGCGCGGGCGCTCGCCTCGCGCGATTTCGGCTGCCAGTTCGCGCGAGCGCGCCATCTCATCGTGATAGACGGTCTGCACGACGTGGTTGTAAGTCTGCTCCAGCGCCGCGCCATCCACCCTGACGCTGACGGTGTTGCGCTCCGGGTGAAGCTGCGAGCTGCCGCGCAGGACTTCGCGGACAGCTTCTGTCTGGTCTATGCCGTCACCAAAATCGTGCATAGCGTCGAAGATGCGCTTAATGAACCAGATCTGGTACGTCTCCGGGTAAAATGACCACGTACCGCCCAGCACGATGATCTCCAGCTTGTCGGTGGGATGTCCGGTGTTATAGTAGGCGCGCAGCCGGGTGTAGGTCTGCAAATATGGGTCGAAGCTGTTCTGCTCGGCGCGCATTGCCCCCGGCTCGTCCGAGAGATAGCTCTTGGGCATTCGCACGTCGTTCGGGCAGAAGATGCACTCGCCGGGACACGGGAACGGCTTGGTCAGCACCGTCACCGGCGTGACGCCGGAACTGGTGCGCACCGGCTTCATCCGCAGCCGTTCCACCACCGACGGATCGAACGGGGGCAGATCGTTTCCGGCAAACGCCCGGTAAGCGCGGATCAGTTCGTCGCGGCTGTATACCCGGTCACCAGATTTGCGAACATGCTTCTTGACGACCTTGTCCAGCGACTTCGCGGTGATACCAGAGTCGCGCACAACCTCGTTCAGAATGTTCACCAGAATGGCGCGGTGTTGTTCCAGATCAAGCGTGAATTTGTGAGACATGACACATCAAATCATATTCGGTCATGTGATTCTACCTGAAGACAGGGCGTAAACCACCCTGAAAACGTGAAGAAGAAACTTAACGCAAAGCCGCAATGAAGAAAGGAAGGGCGCAGAGCAAGGATATATTTCCCTCTGCGTCTTTCTTTTTCTCTTTGCGCCTTTGCGTTAAATCCCTTTCCCTAATCTTTATCTTTTCCGCTTCTCGTAGCCGTACATCTCCGCCTCAATCTCGTCCAGCAGCCCGCTTCCGGTGCTGATGGTTTCCAGTTCCAGCCCGCCCACCCAGCGCGCCGTCAGGTTGTAGAAGAATGCTATCAGCGCGAAGCCCAGACCGCCAAACACCGCCCCAAAAACCACCGCCATCGCATAGAACAGGCACAGCGTTCCCAGACCGATGAGCGAAAATGCCCGCATTGCCTCAATCGCGGATGCCGACTGACCGGGCGAATAGACCTCAATGCTGGCAGCGCTGGTGATCAGATTCAGAAAAGCCGCTTGAATCAGAAACGCAAGCAAGCCAAAGACGATGGCGAGCAGCCCATTGACCACAAATCCCACTTTGAACGCCGATCCAACCCCGATACGTCTGAGTACTACCATCATGACCTCATCATTGAGAAGCTGTTGAAGTCTCCACTATACTCTTATACAGGGCTTCTTATGCTGAAGGCATGGCGTGGACGAGCACACTATCCGGCGGCTGAACGGCATCAACCGCGACTTTTACGCCGCTGTCGCCGCCGACTTTGACGCGACTCGCGGGCAGGCGTGGGTCGGCTGGGAACGGCTGCTGCCGCTGCTCCAGCCGCCGCTGTCCGTCCTCGATGTCGGCTGCGGCAACGGGCGTTTTGGTCTGTTTCTGGCGCGGCAGTCTGGCGGGCAGCTTCGCTATCACGGCATTGACAGCAGCCCGGCGCTGCTGGAACGGGCGCGGCAGTCGCTCGCCAGCATGGATGCGACGCTCGAACAGCGTGATATCGTCGAGCAGCCGCCCGACACTGGCGAATACGATCTGGTGGCGCTGTTCGGCGTGCTGCATCACGTTCCGGGCGCGGCGCGGCGGCTGCTGCTGCTGCGGGCGCTGGCGGAACGGGTCGCCGCTGGCGGCTTGCTGGTCTTCACCTGCTGGCGCTTCTACGAGTTCGAGCGCTTTCGCCAGCGCATCGTCCCCTTTCCCGATGACCTGAAGGTCGAAGCGGGCGATTATTTGCTGGATTGGCGGCGCGGCGTGACCGCCCTGCGCTACTGTCATGACGTGGACGACGCCGAGCTGGCGCGGCTCATCGCTGCTACCGGACTTACCCCCGCGCTTCAATACCGCGCCGACGGACAAACCGGCGATTTGAACCTGTACGTCGTGCTTTCTAAACCGCCAAGACGCCAAAATCGCCAAGAAGGCTGACCAAATACCTTTGACGTTCCTGGCGTCTTGGCGGTTCAAATCGCTTTTGATTTCGCCGTTTTAATTCAGGCTGCGCGCGCGTACAATTTCGCCTATGACGACACCTATACAGAACCAGAAACTCGACAGCCTGCTGATGCCCTGGCACACCGATTGGACGGCGCTGTTCGGGACCGACCGTCCGCTGATCCTCGAAATCGGTTTTGGCTACGGGGCATTTCTGTTTCACCTTGCCCGCCAGCACCCTCAGTCAAACATCGTCGGCATCGAAATCTCGAACCGCTGTCTGGTGAAAGTGGAAGGCAGGCTGGCGCGCGAATCGTTCCCGAACGTGCGCGTCATTCATTCGCGGGCGGAAACCGCCCTCAACCACCTGTTCGTGCCAGAGTCGCTGACGGAGATTCACATCAATTTTCCCGATCCCTGGTTCAAGACCGATCATGCCCGCCGCCGCCTGATGCAGCGCGACACGCTTGACGCGATGGTCAGCCGCTTGCAGCCAAACGGCAGCCTGTATCTGGCGACCGACATCATCGCCTATGCTGAAATGAGCGCCGAACTGCTGGCAGCAACGCCGGGACTGACAAACCAGCTCGCGTCGCCCTGGGTAAACAGCCTGCCGGGACGGGTGACCACCAAGTATGAAGCCAGGGCGCGCGCCGAAGGGCGTTCATGCTATTATTTCGCCTATCGTCGCAATGACGTTCCCGCGCCCGCTGTGCCAGTGATCAAGGATCTGGATATGCCCCACATGGTCTTTACCACGCCGCTTTCGCTCGATGACATGCGGGATCGCTTTGAGGCGTTCCACCACAACGACGGTGATGTTCATATCGGCTACAGCGCGGTCTTTCGTGGTGAATACACGCTGCTGTTTGAAATCCACGTCAACGAGCCGACCATCAGCCAGCACACAGCACTGCTGCTTACCCAGCGCCAGGTGGAAAACGAGTACACGCTGCAACTGGCGTCGTTTGGTCACGCGCGCCCCACCGAAGGCGTCCACGCGGCAGTTTACGCGCTCGGAAGCTGGCTGTTAAGCCTGCATCCAGACGCGCAGGTTGTGAAGCAGAAGCTGCGCCCGGATGTCAGCGCCGGGGCAACCTGACAGCAAAAAAGCCGCAGTCCGCGGCTTCATAAGTGGATCGATTGATTGTACGGATCGCCAGCGTCTAGCCGCCGATCAGCGCCATAATCCCCTGTCCTGCCAGCAAAGCACCGATGAACAGCGCGCCAAAATAGATAATCGTCGCTACGTTCATCAGATGTCCGGCAATGATGAACAACCCGTCGCGCTGTAAGATTCCCACCGCCAGAAACAGGATGGCGAAAGCGGGCAGCGTGTTGGAAAACGGAACCAAGCCAAATGGAAACAGCAGCAGGATGCCGCCCAGCACCAGCGCCAGCCCATTGATGCGGTTGATGACGGCGCCATCGGTGAGCACCAGCAGACGCGGGCGAATCAGCCGGTCGAGCCGGGCAAACATAGTCGCGCCTTTTTCCATCGCCTGAATCAGACTGTCAGTTGCCAGCATCCGGTTCATCAGGCGGGCGGGCAGCCAGGGCAGGCGGTTCACCGTCACCCCGATGCCGATCAGAATGATGACCAGCCCAAAAACGGTGCTGACGCCGGGAATGGAAACCGGCAGCAGAAACGGAACGGTCAGGAACATGCAAAACAGCAGCAGCCCCTGCTCGCCGATAAGTTCCATCAACTGGCGCAGCGTAATCGCATCCCCTTGAATCGAGCTTGCGGTACGCGACAACGCCTCGCTTAAGGTGCTGCCAGTATCCTGAAATTCAACTGCCATGAAAACTCCTCTTGACTATCTGTGTTCAACTGCGCCCAACAGTCAATAATGATGGACAAACAATATATCGTCAATATTGAAAGCCCTGAGCACCCCGACAGATGCACAGTGAAAACCACCCGCGCAGCACCGTATTCGCCAGTCGCAGACAGTTGCATTCGACCCGATTTTCGGCTAAAATTAGAACAGATGTACAATAATTCACAGGCAAACTTAAGATGTTCACTCCTGTGCTGCGTGTCCGCGATGTCGAGCAGAGTCTGGCATTCTACACCCGGGTATTGGGCTTCCAGGGTGAGGGGGGATTGCCCGGACTCGATGGAAAAACTATCTTTGCCGAAGCCTGGCTGGGCGACGCCAGAATCATGCTGGCGCGGCGCGCCGGAGAGAGCAGCCTGTTTCCCGCCGCCTGCGGCGTTGAGCTGTACCTAACGCTGCCCGACACGCTGGAAATCCAGCAGTTTTACGCGGCGCTGAAAGCGCGTCAGGTGTCGATTGTCGAAGACCTGCACGATGAATTGTGGGGCGACCGCGCCTTCACCATCGCCGACCCCGACGGCTACCGGCTGATCATCGCGCAGCCGATCCGCTACGCCGCCAGCGTCCCGCTTGCGCAGCGTCATATCGCCTAAAACAACGCGGAGTAGTGTTGAACCACTAAGACACAAAGGACACGAAGCGGGAATCCCGGTGGTTCATATCCTTTTGGACATCGCGCTGTTTTTTGTTACAGTATCCATAAATCACGCGAACAGGCAGACAACCCATGCAGCATCTCAACACCCTGGCGCAGGTTGCGAGCGCCGCCTCGACGCTGGCGGAACTCACGCGGAAATCGACCCATTACCGCTTTAACACCGGCGGCGACACCACCTTTTATCTCGACGTATCTCATGCCGAGGTGCGGGTGCTGCGCCACGGCGAGCCGATCATCGAAGTGGACGCCATGCTGCAAGCGCCGTTCGCCTGGCGCATGGTGTCCGATCAGGACGACGCGGGCGTGTACGTCGTTGCCCGGCGGCGTCCGGTAGTCGGCGGGCTGGCGGGCGCTTTGTTCAGCGTCGTCGTGCCGTATCAGGCGCACCTCGTCCTCAAGCTCGAACACTGCCGCCTGTGTCTGGAAGCGGTGACCGGCACCTTCCAGGTTTCACCCGTCAGCGCCGAAATGGTCATCGCGCCTGGGTAAGATTGGGTTGTGTTCGCGCGACTAAACTTTCGCTACACGGCTTATCTGCCGCGCATCTTTACCCACCAATGATAGGAGAGTCTCATGACGACGGATATCACCGCGCGTGGCTACGCGCATCCTGAAGTACTGGTTTCGACCGACTGGGTCGCCGAACACCAGCACGACGCCAACGTGCGAATCGTTGAATCGAACGAAGACCCGCTGCTCTATCCCTCAGGGCATATCCCCGGCGCTGTCCAGGTGGACTGGACAACCGATCTCAACGATCCGCTGCGCCGCGATTACCTGAACAAGCAGGGCTTCGAGGCGCTGATGTCGCGCGTCGGCATCAGCCCGAACACCACCGTCGTCTTCTACGGCGACAAAAACAACTGGTGGGCGACTTATGCCTTCTGGGTATTCCAGTTGTTCGGACACGCTAACGCCAAAGTCATGGACGGCGGGCGCGCCAAATGGGAACGCGAAGGTCGCCCGATGACCCGCGAAGTGCCGCAGTACCCCGCCACCCGCTACACCGCGCCAGAGCGCAACGACCGCGAAATCCGCGCCTTCCGCGATCAGGTGCTGGCGCACCAGCAGGCGGGCAAGCCGCTGATCGACGTGCGCAGCCCGGCGGAGTTCTCCGGTGAAAAGCTGCACATGCCCGAATATCCGCAGGAAGGCGCGCTGCGCGGCGGGCATATCCCCGGCGCGAAGAACGTTCCCTGGGGCAAAGCCATCGACCCGGATGACAGCACCTTCAAATCTGCCGACGAACTGCGCCAGATTTACGAGCAGGAACAGGGGCTGAAACCGGATCAGGACGTAATCGCCTACTGCCGCATCGGCGAGCGCAGCAGCCATTCCTGGTTCGTGCTCAAATACCTGTTGGGCTACGACAACGTCCGCAACTATGACGGCAGTTGGACCGAATGGGGCAATCTCGTCAACGTGCCGATTGAGAAGTAAGCCAATGCCCGAATATCCACAACCACTGGTCGAAGTGGTCGAAGACATGGAATCGATCACCGACCGCAGCGAGCGCGCCGACCTGCTGATCGAGACGGCTGACCGTTTCGACAGCGTGCGCGTGCCGCCTGAGATCGCCACCAAGCCGTATCCTGAGTCCGCCCGCGCGCCCGCCTGCGAGTCCGAGGCGTTCGTCTGGGCGATTGACCAGCCGGACGGCACGCTCAAATATTACTTCGACGTGCTCAACCCGCAGGGGTTATCGGCGATGGCAATGTCGGTCATCCTGGGCGAAACGCTGTCCGGTCAGCCGCTGGAACAGGTCGCCCATGTGCCCGGCGACATCGTCTTTCGCGTCTTCGGCAAGGAACTGACGATGGGCAAAGGCGCGGGGCTGATGGGCATTCTGTCGCTGGTGCAGCACGAAGCGCGAAAACGACTCAGGAACGACTGAACCACTAAGACACAGAGAATACCAGGAAATTGTAGGGGCGAGCCGGTGGCTCGCCTTTTTGTTATGTGACACAGCTTATGTGACACCACCCGCTTGACCATTCTCACGCCGCAGGCGATACTTAGCACAGACATCTGGAGCAGGCACATGACCGAGAAAAATGAAGGCTAACATTCGCTTCCAAATCGAACCCACATGACCCTTACCCGCCGCGAAATTCTGACCCTCCTCCTCCTGTTCATCGTCACTCGCATCGGACTCGTCGGCGCGGGCGTCGTTTCAATGGCGATACTGCCCTCCACTGAAGGCGAAGAATACAAACACCTGCTCGACGGCGGTCCCGCGCTGGATATGTGGTATCGCTGGGACGCAGGCTTTTACGCGACGATTGCCATCGAAGGTTATGACTGGTACAACGACCGGCAGATCGCCGCCGATATGGCGTTTATGCCCCTGTACCCGCTGGCGGTGCATCTGGTCAGCGGCATCACGCCAACGGGCTGCGCGCTGTCGCCCTATCTCAGCACCTGCGCGACCATTGGCGGGTTAGTCGTCTCCAATGCCGCGCTGCTGGCAAGCGCCCTGCTGCTGTATGATATCGCTCGCCGCCACACCAACCAGTCAACCGCCCGCCGCGCCGTTCTGCTGCTGCTGATCGCCCCGAACATGATCTTTCTATCCGGCGTCTATACCGAATCGCTGTTCCTGCTGCTGTGCCTGCTGGTCTTCTGGCTGCTGGATCGGCAGCAGTTTGTCCTGGCGGTCATCGCGACCTGCCTCGCCTGCCTGACGCGAACGGTGGGCGTGGCGCTGTACCCGGTGCTGCTGTGGTATGCCTGGACATACACGCCACAGCGTCCAGCCGCATCAAGCGTGGAGAGCGCCGCAGACGGGCGCGGCAGGCTGCGCCTCGGCAGGCTGATTCTGGCGCAGGTTCCGCTGTTGGTCTTCGGCGGTTACGTGCTGTTCGCTGGCTGGTGGGTGGGCGAGCCGCTGGCGTTCTTTCAGGCAAACAGCCTGATCTGGGGACGCGCCTTTTCATCGCCCATCGAAGCCTTCACCGTCTACTTCAGCGGCGAGCAAATCGCCCTGTTCGGCTTCCGCCCGGCGTGGATCGATCTGGCGGCGACGCTGTTCTACCTGCTGCTGGCAGCCGCTGCCTGGCGGCATAATCGGCTCTGGGGAGTGTTCGCCTTGACCGCCCTGCTCATTCCCATCGCCACCGGCACGCTCTGGAGTATGCCCCGTTTTGGCGCGGTCTTATTCCCGCTGTACATCGTCGTGGCTTGGTGGAGTGATCGCTTATGGAAACAGGCGCTGGTTTACGGCGCGTCCATTGCGCTGGCGCTGCTGTTTATCAGCCGCTTTGTCACCTGGCGGTGGATCGCCTGAACCTCAGAGTTCGCTGCAATCCCACATAAAGCCGCAGTTCTGGCAGCGCACCTTACAGGCGTGGCGAATCGTCGGGGCATTGCAGGCGGGGCACACGGTTGACAGGCTGTAATTCGGCAGCGGTCCTTCGACCCGCCTGACCGTGTCGCGTGGTCGCTCCGGGCTGGAGCGCGGCGTTTCCGGCTGATGATCCTGCTGGTTCATATCAACCTGCCCTGGTGATACGAAAAAGGGCATCCTGAATGGATACCCCTAGAGGCGACGACCAGATTCGAACTGGTGATCAGGCTTTTGCAGAGCCTTGCCTTGCCACTTGGCCACGTCGCCGTTGCAGGCATTATACAAACCCAAACCTCGCCTGACAAGGGTAACACCCGTGATTTACCATTTGCGCGCAGGCGCAAAACTCGCCACAATACTGGCTATGGACGAAAAAGAACTCCAACCCGACCCTGAAGAAACCGGGGAAGCACCGCCCCCCGCAGATGAAACCTTCGACGATGAAGCGCTTATGGATGAAGCGCTCATGGGCGACGATATGGCGGGCTTTTCGCTGGTCGCCGACGAGACGATTCAGACGGTAGACGAGCTGTACGGCGGCATCCCGCCCATCGCAGGCGATTATGCCGACGAAGCAGCCGACGACGACTACGCCTATGACTCGCCGCTTGCCGTCGCTACGGTGAGCGATATTGACGCCCAGCAGGAAGCCGAACGCGAGTTCGTGCTGCCGCCCTTCGAGCCTGCCCTGCCGATGCCGCCCATGACCAAGCTGCGGCGCGGTCATCTCGGCTCGCTGGTACCGGCGCTGGTATTGATCGCCATCGGCGCGTGGCTGACCCTGACGACAACCGCAGGCACGCCGCCCGACCCGATGCTGGTGGCTGGCGCGGCGGTCGGCGGTCTGGTGCTGACGCTGCTGGCGCAGTGGATCGCCACCGGGCGCTGGGGCGTCGGCTACCTGTTCTTCGCGCTGTTGATCATGATGGTCGCCGGAGTGCTGTTCTTCTCCATCCAGCCGGGCGGCATCAGTCTGGTGCGCGGCTGGCCCCTGCTCATTATCGGTCTGGGAATCGTCATCATCCTCAGCGGACTGCTGGGGCGTCCGGTCAGCCGCCGTCTCCTTCTGCCGGGGCTGCTGCTGGTCATCGCCGGTCTGCTGGGTATGATCGTCACGCTCAACGTGCTGCCGCAGGCTGTCCTGACTAACGCTGCTCAGTGGGCACCCGCTGTTGGGGTTGTAGTCGTTGTGATCTGGCTGCTGCCGCTGCTGTTTCGCCGCCGGGGCTAATCCTTGCATATCGCGATTGACGCCAGCCGCACGACTGCTGGGCGGATGACTGGGACGGAGCATTATGCCCGGCAGATGATCCGCGCGCTGCTGCGGCTCAATACGCAGCACCGCATTTCGCTCTATTTCCGCGATACCCCACCGCCAAATCTGTTTCCGGCGTCGCCGCTGGTCGAACAGCGCGTAATCCCGTTTCCACGCCTGTGGACCCATCTGCGCTTCGCCGCCGAACTCTGGCGCGACCATCCCGACGCGACCTGGGTTCCGGCGCACACGCTGCCCGTCGTATTTCCCGGACGCGCCGCCGTCACCATCCATGACCTCGGCTATAAGCACTTCCCCGGCGCGCATCCTACCGGCACCCGCCGCTATCTCGACTGGTCAACCCGTTACAGCGCCCGCCGCGCCAGCGTCATCCTGGCGGACAGCGGGGCGACAGCCGATGACCTGAGCCGCTTTTACGGCACGCCGCCGTCGAAAATCCGGGTCGTCTATCCGGGCGTGGATGCGCCGCCAGTCACCGATATCCAGGCGATACGGGGCAAATATAATCTGCCGGAGCAATACTTTCTGTTCATCGGCACGCTTCAGCCGCGCAAAAATATCGCCCGGCTGGTACAGGCATACACCAAAGCGGCGCTGCCCGATGTGGCGCTGGTGCTGGCGGGCGGCAAGGGCTGGCTCTACAACCCCGCCTGGACGGACGGCGTCGATGGCGTCATCACCCCCGGCTACGTGGACGAAGCCGACAAGGGCGCGCTGTACGCCGGAGCGCTGGCGCTCGTCTTTCCGTCGCTGTACGAAGGCTTTGGCTTTCCGGTACTGGAAGCGATGCACTGCGGCACGCCGGTTCTGTGCAGCAGCACCTCAAGCCTGCCCGAACTGGCGGGCGACGCTGCCCTGCTGGTCGATCCAACGGACGTGAACGCTATCTGCGAAGGTATGCAGGCGATGGCATGGGACGGCGCTCTGCGCCAGTCGTTAAGCGCTAAAGGGTTCGCGCAGGCGCTCAGGTTCACCTGGGATGCGGCGGCACAAGCGGCGCTGGATGCGCTGGAGAGTATCTGACATGGCGCGGATTCTGGTGGTTCAACTGGCGGATATCGGCGACCTCGTCCTCTCGACCCCCGCGCTGGCAGCGCTGCGGCAGGCGCAGCCACAGGCGCATATCGCGCTGCTTACTTCAACCCACAGCGCTCCGGTCATTCAGGGAACCGATCTGGTTGATGAGCTAATCCTGTTCGACAAGCGGCAGTTTAACGGCACGAAAGCGCTGCTGAATCCCGCCAACCTGCGCCGAATGCTGGCGCTGCGACAGGGGCGCTTCGACACTATCGTCTTTTTCCACCATTTCACGCTGCGTGCTGGGACTCTCAAGTTCGCCCTGATGGCGCTGTGCGCGGGCAGCCAGCGGCGCATTGGTCTGGACAATGGCAACGGCTGGTTCCTGACCGAACGGATCGCTGACGAAGGTTTTGGGGCGCGGCATCAGGCACAGTACTGGCTCGATCTGGTGGCGCTGCTGGGCGCTGATCCGTCGCCGCGTCAGGCGGTCATCGGCATCAGCCAAGCGGATCGGGCGTGGGCGAGCCAGCGCCTGCCCGCCCAGCATCCCCGGATCGTCATTCACGCGGGCAGCGGCAGCTACAGCCTCGCCCGTCGTTGGGATGCGGCTGGCTTCGCCGCCGTCGCCAACCGGCTGCACGACGAACACGGCGGGACAATCATCCTCGTCGGCGGGGCGGATGACGATACGGCTGATGTCAAGGCGGCGCTGGGCGCTCCATCGCTTGATCTCAGCGGGCAAACCAGCCTCAACCAGCTTGGCGCGGTGCTCGAAAGCGCCGATCTGTATATCGGGGCGGACAGCGGCGTGATGCACATGGCGTGCGCGGCGCGCGCGCCGGTGGTCGCCATCTTTGGACCGAGCAACCCGGATGCCTGGGGACCCTGGACGCCGGAAAGCCCAGGTCAAATCGTCCGCAGCGCCCCCGAATGCAGCCCATGCAGCTATGTCGGGCACAGCATCGGCTTGCGCGACGGCTGCCGCGCCCGCACCTGCATGAAGCTGGTTTCGCCAGAAATGGTCTACACGGCGGCGCAGCAGCTGCTGAACCATGAAATCCCCGCAGGGACACGGCACGTGTCCGCGCCCGACGCAGCGCCCTCGCCCGTCTGGATGAAACGGATTCGCGTCCTCGGGCTGCCGGTCAGCGCCATCACCTATGACGAATGGCTCGATCTCATCGGGCGCTGGGTTGCCGAAGACGATGAGCGCGTCCATCACGTCTGCACCATCAATCCCGAATTTGTGATGATCGCCCAGAAGGACGCGAATTTTCGCCATATCCTCAGCCGCTGCGATCTGACCGTCCCCGATGGCATTGGGCTGCTGTTCGCCGCCCGTTTTCTCGGCATGCCGCTGCCGGAACGGGTCACCGGCTCGGACGGCGTCCCGAAGATCGCCGAACGGGCGGCGTTAACCGGCTGGAAGCTGTTTTTCCTCGGCGCTGCGCCCGGCGTGGCGGATAAAGCCGCCGACGTGCTGCGGGCGCGCTATCCCGGCGTGAATATCGTCGCCACCTACGGCGGCAGCCCCGCGCCGGAACAGGAAGCCGGCATCGTCGAGCGTATCAACGCCAGCGGCGCGGATATCCTGCTGGTCGCTTACGGCGCGCCGGAACAGGACAAATGGATCGCCCGCAACATGCCGCGCCTGCGCGTCAGCATGGCGATGGGCGTCGGCGGCACGTTTGATTTCATCGCTGGCATCATCCCGCGCGCGCCGCTGTGGATGCAGCGGTTGGGGCTGGAATGGCTCTACCGCCTGTATTTGCAGCCCTGGCGCATACGCCGGATGATGCGGATTCCTCAGTTTATGCTGGCGGTGCTGCTGCGCGGCAAAAACTGACCGCTTCTGCAAAACATTGCTGGTCAGAACGCCGCCGCCGAGTCATACTGGCGGCATTGTACCCTATTGATTATCGTGTATTCGCGCCATGTCCTTACGCTCGTGGATTCCCAAACTCGCCGGTCAGCGTGTTCTCGTCATCGGCGACGTGATTCTGGATGAATACCTGATCGGCAGCGCCACCCGCCTCAGCCGGGAAGCGCCGGTGCCGGTGCTTGAATTTGAGTCGCGCCAGTTGATTCCCGGCGGGGCTGCCAACCCTGCCGCCAACATCGTCGGACTTGGCAGCGCTACTATTCAGGTGGGCGTCATCGGCTCCGATACCGAAGCAACGGCGCTGCGCCAGGTGCTGCAGGCGCGCGGCATCGAAACGGCGGCGCTGGTGGTAGACAGCGGCAGACCGACCACCGTCAAGACGCGGGTGATGGCACAGATGGGGCTGCGCTTTGCCCAGCAGGTCGCGCGCCTTGACCGCATCTCGCGCGAGCCGCTGTCGGCAGCCACCGAACGTCAGGTGCGGGCGCTGATTCAGGACTGCATCGCCAGCGTTAACGCCGTTCTGATTTCGGATTATCACATCGGGCTGGTGACGCCGTCGCTGGTGGATGCGGTGCGCCTGCTCGCCGCCGAATGCCAACAGCCGCCGCTGCTGACCGCCGACGCGCAGGGGCAGCTTGACAAATATGCCGGATTTGGGCTGGTGAAGTGCAATGCCGATGAAGCGCGTGCCTTCCTGCGCCGCAGCCTGACGACCAGCGCCGATTTTGAAGCGGCGGCGCTTGAGTTGTGCCAGAGTCTGGGTTTAACCGACTGCATGGTCATCACGCGCGGCGCGGCGGGCGCGGCGCTGGCGACCAGCGACGGCAGAACCGCCCACTGTCCCGCGCCCACCATCACCGACGTGTACGACACCGTCGGCGCGGGCGACACCACCGTCGCCGTCCTGACGCTGGCGCTGGCGGCGGGCGCGCCGCCCGAAGACGCGGTCCACCTCGCCAACTATGCCAGCGGGCTGGTCGTCCGGCGGGTGGGCAACTACGCGCCCAGCGCCGACGAACTACGCCGCGCCATTGAAGAAGATACCGCGTAAGGCGTACCGTAAAAATCAGCGCGGCATACCTCGCCCCTGTTTCGTAGCTGCCTAGACGCCCTCAGTCTGCGCCAGCGCCGGATAAATCTCGTGCGCCCACTGCTGCACCGTCGTCAGATTGCGATAATCGCCCCGCGGCAGCCGTTGGGTCGCAACTGTCAGGCGCTGTGGGAAGGAAAGCTTCTTTCCATTCAGCGCCCCGGCGAACACTTCCATGGCGAACGGCACAACTTCGGGGGCAGCCTCCAGCACCGGCGCAAAATAGCCCAGTGCCGTCTGGCGGCGCTCCGGGGTATCTTCCGCGGCGGTCATACAGGTGGTGAAGTAGGCAACCTGCGCCTGGCACAGCACCGCGCGGTGCTGAACCACAAACTCGACCGCTTCCGGCAGCCACTTCTCCGACCGTATCGCGCTGCCGATCACCATCGCGTCGTAAAGGACGATGTTTTCGACCTCCGAGATGCGTTTGACGTCAACGTCAGAGCCATTCGCCCTCAGCGCCTCGCCTATCGCCTCAGCTACTGCCCTGGTCGTGCCATTCCGCGTCGCGAAGGCGACCAATATCTTTGCATTCATGTCCGTATCTCCCCAGATAGTACTGAGAGCATACAACATGCAAAAAGTGACGGGTAGTGCAATGAATCAGTCTTATGACGAACTAATGTCATTTTTGTGGCGCTTTAGCCCTCATTCCCCTTGTAAATTCCGTTCGCGAACCGCCCCTACGAGAACGAGCCTGAGTTGGGTGAGGGCTACAGGCTGTACAGCTCGCCGTACTTGGCGCGCAGGTAGCGGATCAACGGCTCGGTCTGCAAGCCGCTACCCGTGACGCGCTCCAGCAGTTCGGAAGCCGTATATTTGCTGCCATGCTGGTAGATGCTGTCCTTCAGCCAGCCATGCAGCGTGCCAAACTGCCCTCGCGCGATTTCGGCGGAAATCTCCGGGTGTGCCTTCAGCGCCGCATCGTAAAACTGGGCGCTCATGATGTTGCCCAGCGTGTAACCCTGAAATGAGCCGCCGATGATACCGCCGAACCAGTGAACGTCCTGCAGCACGCCGTCGCGGTCATCGGGCGCGCGCACGCCGAGGTCGCTCTGATAGCGGGCGTGCCACGCCTCCGGCAGATCCTTGATCGCCAGCGTGCCTTCCAGCAGTTGCAGCTCAAAATCGAAGCGCAGCATGACATGCAGGTTATAAGTCACTTCGTCGGCGTCGGTGCGGATGAGCGACGGCTCGACCTTGTTTATGGCGCGGTAGAAGGTATCCAGCGACACGTCTCCAAGCTGGTCGGGAAACACCGACTGAAGGCTAGGATAATAGTGTTCCCAGAAGGCGCGGCTGCGCCCGACGATATTCTCCCAGGTGCGCGATTGGCTTTCGTGGACGCCCGATGATGTCCCGCTTCCCAGCGGCAAACCGTCATACGCCGGGTTGGTGCCCTGCTCGTACATGGCGTGACCAGACTCGTGCAGCGTGCTGAACAGCGCGTCCGCCAGATAGTTTTCCTTTACGCGGGTGGTGATACGCACGTCACCCACCGATAAACGGGTCTCGAACGGATGATGGGTCTTATCCTGCCGCCCGCGCTCGAAGTCGTAGCCATAGTCTTTGATCACGTCCAGACCGAAGGCAAGCTGCTGATCTTCGGGATAGGTCAGCCGCAGGCACGAGTCATCGGCGGGCGGCTGTTCAGTGATGGCGCGGACAATCGGCACCAGTTCCTGGCGCAGTTTGGCGAAAACCTCGCGCACCGTCTCGGCTTTCATGCCCTCGTCGCTGAAGTCGATCAGCGGATCGGCAATGTGTTGGTAGCCGGGGAAAAAGTTTGCCAGTTGGCGGCTGAGATCAAGCGTTTTTTCCAACTGCGGCTGGAGCGAGGCGAAGTCGTTCAAGGGGCGGGCGCGCGTCCACAGCATGTACAAATTCGAGTTATGCTCGGAAAGCTGGGAGATGAAGGACGCTGGCACCTTAACCGAACGTTCGTATTCGCGCCGGGTCAGGCGGATCAGCGCCGCGTCGTCGTGGTCATACGGCATCGATTCGGCATATGGCTCCAGCGCGTCGAGCAGCTTGCCGACGGCGGCATCGGTGAATCGCTCGTGCGACAGCTTCTCCAGCAGCGCCATCGCCCTGCCGCGCATTTCCGCGCCGCCGCCGGGCATGTAGGTCGCCTGATCCCAACCCAAGACAGCGACCGCCGAATTCAGCGACCCAATTTCGATCAACCGATCTTTCAGTTCTTGCAGCCTGGCTTCAGACACAACAGACTCCTTTTTGCGTAGAGACGTGTATGCAGTATAACTTTCCACAAACGTTCACGAAACGGCTGGATGCCACCATGAGCTACCAACTGCCCGATCCTGATTCCTTTTACGCCGTGGTCTGGGAAATTGTTCGACAGATCCCCCATGGCGGCGTCGCCACCTATGGGCAGATTGCATCGATGATCCCTCCGCCAGCGGGTATCGCGTCTGAGGATTACGCCCGTCTGGGGGCGCGCTGGGTAGGTGACGCCATGAATGCTGTCTCGCGGACTGACGACGCCACCATTCCCTGGCACCGGGTCATCAACAGCCGCGGCGGCATCAGTTTACCGGCGGAAAGCGCCGCTGCCGCCCTTCAGCGCGGCAGGCTGCGCCACGAAGCAGTGGTCTTTGACAGCCACGATCGGATCGATCTGGATACTTTTGGCTGGCAGGGACCCAACCCGGCATGGCTGGACGAACGCGGGCTGCTGCCCGCGCCATCGCTCAGGAAGCCGCCGCCGGAAGGTCCGCAGCAGATGAATTTGTTCTAGTTCCGCGGCAAAACACCGTCGTAGGGACACGACAATGTCGTGTCCGTTTCGTGAATGTGGAGGCGGACACGACGGAAGCATTCGCAGTAGGCACGTGTCCCTACAGCCAGCCGCGCTTTCTGAAATAGACGCCAAGCCCAATACCGCTGACGATGGTGAAAAGAATGATCAGCCCGAACACCCATTCACCTGGCAGCGGTATCGTCCATTCAGGGCTGGTGGTCACGAAGTTCAGCCCAAACAAGCCGACCAGAAATGTCAGCGGTAGAAAAATCATTGACAGCACCGTCAGGCGACCAACGGCGTTGGCAAGATTGGTCGCTTCCTGACTCTCAATGAGATCGAGCACGTTGCTGGCGAGATCGCGCTGGGCGTCGATCACGTCGTAAATCCGCAGCAGGCGCTCATACAGGTGACGAAACAGATCACGGTTTTCACTCGTCTTGGACAGACGTTCCTCGCCAATGACGTTGGATACGACTTCACGCTGCGGCGCGACCATTTGCCGCAAATTGATCAACTGCTGCTTGAGGCGATAGACCGAGCGCTGAAGCTCCTTGCCGCCGTTCACCATCGCCTGCTCTTCCAGCTTGTTGAGCTGGTTGCTCATGCGGTCAATCAGCGGGTAATACGAATCGACGATAAACTGCATGGTGAGGTACAGAAAATAGGTCACGCCGCGCCGCCAGTACTCGGCATTCTGTGCCGCGCGTTCGTAAGCGCCATCCACGGCGCTGCTGGACGACTGCCGGACGGTCAGAAAATAATTCTGACCGATGACACAGTGAATCTCGTCGCTTAGGATGGCTGTCTTTTCCACCCGCGCCTGGAACAGCGACAAAAACAGGTAGTCTGGATAGACCAACAGCGCCGGACGGCGGTCTTCCCGGCGCAAATCGCTCACCACCGCCGGATGCAGCTTCAGCACCCGTTCCAGCCAGCGAACCTCATCATCATCCGGGTCAACGCAGTCCAGCCAGAGGATAGCGCCGTTATTGTGCGCTTCCTCCAGCTTGTCCAGCGTGAGATTGCGTCGCAGCGTCAATTCTGCCTGTTCATCAAGATTGGTGGGCGCAGCCAGCGAGCGCATCATACGTTATCCTTATTGTAATGTAGAAGCGATAAAGAAAGGGCGGGTGCTGCGATTCCAGGGTGTCAGACCGCTGCCTGCCAACTATCAATGTATGCGAATGTCTCAGGCACGTCAAGTGAGAAATGGCACAGCGATTCGAGGCTGACACGGACGAAATTCGCTGCCTGCATGTGCTCCATCAGCCGTGCCAGCGGGTCATAGAAGCCGTTGTGGTTGATGAACACCAGCGGCTTTTCCAACATATGAAGCTGGCGCAGGCTCAAAATCTCAAACACTTCTTCCAGCGTGCCTAAACCGCCCGGCAGCGTTACGAAGGCGTCGGCGCGCGCTTCCATCTGCGCCTTGCGCTCGCGGAAGCCGTTGGTGATGATAAGTTCGTCGGCATTGGCGTAGGCGACTTCCAGATCGATCAGCGACTGGGGAATGATGCCAACGACCTTACCGCCGCCCTGCTGGACATTGCGGGCAATCTCGCCCATCAATCCGACGCTGGCACCGCCGTAGATCAGCGTATCGCCGCGCGCGGCAACAGCCGCGCCGAATTCGGCGGCGAGGGTGAAGTATTCGGCTGAAATGTTGTCACTGGCGGAACAGTAAACGCAGACGCTGCGCGGCATAGTCGGATCTATCCTTCGGTAACATTCACCGTCAGGCGGTGACAGGCATTGTTCATGTAGCCCTTAAAGTTCCAGACACCTTCGACCAATTCCGGCTGCACGTTCGCCGCCGAGTCCCAGGCGCGGGCAACGATCTCATAGCTGCCGGGGGACAGCGTCAGCGCCGCCTGCCAGAGACGCCAGACATACGGCTGCGGCTCGGTGGTGAAGGCGGCTTCAGTCCACGTCCTGCCGCCATCAGCCGAAATGTCAAGGCGTTCCACAGTTCGTCCGCCGCCAACCAGACTGTACCCGCGAACCGTCACCTGACTGGCGCTGACGGATTCGCCCGCCAGCGGCTGCCAGATGACGCTGTTGACCGGGTAATCCCCCAGCATCATGGCGCTGCTCCAGTCGGCAGACTCTGCCTTTGCCCACGCCGGAAACAGCTTATAAGCGTGCTGTTGGTAGTAGTTATCGGACGGCTGCGCCTGTAGATGAATGTGAGACAGCCACTTGACGCTGCGCGCCCCAATGTATCCCGGCACAATTACCCGCAGCGGGTAGCCGTGTGCCGGAGCCAAAGGCGCGCCGTTCATCCGGTCGGCGAGCAGAACCGGCGTATGCAGCGCCACATCCAGCGGTATCGAACCGCCAAAGCCGCCCGGCGCTTTCTCGGCTTCGTCCCGCCCCAGGAAAGCCACATGCCGCGCGTCCGCTTCGATGCCCCCCAGTTCCAGAACATCGCGCAGCAGCGTACCACTCCATTCAGCAGTGCTGACCGGCTCGTATTCCCACAGCACTTCATCCCGAATCGGCTGGACTGCGTTCAATTCGTGCCGCCGGTTGCCAGCACACTGGAGCGTCGCTTCGACGGTATGCCGCCTGAAAACACGCAGTTCATCCAGCGACAGCAGCAGATTGCGCGCCACCATACCGCCCACTTGCAGGCGATACTTCGCCGCATCAACCGGCGGCACCGCGCCGTGACTGCGAACGAAAAACAGGTCGTTGGGCGTGCGCGGGTGCTGGCGCAGGCGTTCGGGCGGCGCGCCGCCGTTGAACGGTTCCGCCTGACGCACGATGAACTGCGGGTGTTTATCCACGTTCTGCCTCAGGTTCAGATCTGCACGTAGCTGTTTTCGGCGAGGATGAAGCGCCGCGCCGCCGGAACGTGCGACGCCGACGCCACCTGCGAATTATCCGCGATCAGGCTGGAATCGATACGACCGGGAATATCGCGTATCGAGCAGTTCTTCATCACGATACTCGCCTCGATTTCGCTGTTTTCCAGCACCACGTTATCGCCGATGGCGGTATAAGGACCGATGTAGCTGTTGCGAATGGTGGCGTTCTTGCCGATGATTGCCGGACCGCGCACCACGCTGTCGATGATCTGGCTGCCCTCGCCCAGCAGCACGCGCGGCGATACTTCCGAGCCGCCGACGATGTTGTCTTTGCCATTTGGCGCGGGGATGTAAGGCAGGTCGCTCAACACCAACTGGTTGGCGTTGATGATCGCGTCCGGCTTCCCGGCGTCGATCCACCAGCCGCGCAGTTGGTAGGGGTGTACTTCGTGCCCGGCGCTGATGATGTGCTGGATGGCATCAGTGATCTCCAGTTCGTTGCGCCAGGACGGCTTGATGTTGGCAATCGCATCAAAGATTGATTTACGGAACAGATACGCGCCCGAAATCGCCAGGTTGGACGGCGGATCTTTAGGCTTTTCAACCACTCGTTTGATGCGCCCATCCTCGATTTCGGCAATGCCAAACCGCGATGGATCGGACACCTCGATCAGAGCAATGGCAAGCTCGGCGCTGGATGTAGGAAATTCGCGCAGCAGCTGCTCCATCTTATCCTGGAAAATGTTGTCGCCCAGAAGCATACAGAACGGCTCGTCGCCCACAAAATCGCGGCAGACGCTGACGGCGTGCGCCAGCCCCAACTGCTCGCGCTGCACGATGTAATCGAGATGCACGCCAAGTTCAGCGCCATCGCCCAGCGCCGTGACAATCGGCGATTCGAGTTCGTTGACGACGATCCCAATTTCGGTCAATCCTGCGTTCTTCAGAACATCAATGGCATAGGCGATAAGCGGTTTGTTGGCAACCGGCACCAGCGGCTTTGGCATGGTCAGGGTCACGGGACGCAAACGGGTACCCTGCCCCGCCGCCAGAATGACTGCTTTCACAAATTCACCTCACATGGATTGATCAGATTATGGGGAGGATGGTACTGGATTTTAGAATAAGGAGCAACCAGCGCTGGTAAATCTGTATTTATTTCACAGGCAGCGCGCTCTACAAAAAACATTGTGCCTCATAGGGGCGGTTCGCGAACCGCCCCCAAGAGAAAATATAGCGCAGCGCGGCGGGCTATTCAGCGCTGCTGGTAGATACCTTGAGCGTATAGGTGCCGCCCGAAGCATCGGCATACGTGCCGATTTCGATGATCACCGGCACGCCGCTGGCAACTGCCAGCGAATCGACCACCGAATTAATCTGGACGCCAAGCTCGATGTCATCGTTCTCGACCAGCAGGCTGTCGTCGGCGTCGTATACGCGCAGGTAAGTATCGAGCGCGCCGTCTTCATCGCCAACCGCGATATCCACGACCACGTCTTCAGCCGCAATCAACGTGTAACGAACGCGCTCGCCAGCCTGAATATCGCCGCTGACGGTGCTGTCAATCGTAATTTCGCCGCCGTCAATGATGGTCACTTCGGTCGGGGCAGGAGCACCGACGCCAAAGACCTCGTTCAGATACTCGACCGCCGCATTCAGGATCACATCCTGCCCCGAAATGAGACTTTCCAGCGTGACCGGTACCTGGACAGTTGGCGCAACGCCAGTTCCTTCGATGATGATGCTGCCGTCGTTATCGAGGTTGCGCGCAACCGCGATGCGCACAAACTGCCCTTCGGGCATGGCAAAGTCCTGAATACCGCCGCCCAGCCCGCCGGTTGGATACTGCCCGACAATCGCCGCGCGATCTTCCAGCGTCATATCGTAGGCAAAGAACTCGCAGGCGCTGCCGCAGCTCGGTCCGACCAGCACCGCGATCTCGCCGTTATAGCGCAGGTTCTCCGGCGGCAGATAGAAACGGCTCGGCGTATTGGGATCGGTATACCAGTCGCCGGTTTCGGGGTCATAGATCGAGCCGTTGCCGATCACCAGCGGCTCGTTGAAGAAGTACGCTGCCATCTGGTCGGCAAGGAAGCCAGAGCCGCCGCCATTCTGGCGCATGTCGATAATCAGACCGGGAACCCCGGCGTCGTTCAGCGACTGGATCATGCGCTCCCACAACTGGATGGTGAGCAGGCTGTTATCGAAGAAGCTGTAAATCTGCACGTAGCCAAACCCGCTGTCGAGCAACTGGTACGCCAGCGGCAGCTCGAAGCCGGTCAAACCGACGTTGAAAGAGGATACCGAGAAGCTCTCAAGCTCATTCATCGCCGTGAGTTCAACCGTCGTTGGCTCGCTGTCACCGGGGTTCTGGTAGGTAATTTCAACATCCGTACCCAACGGATAGCGCAGCACGTAACGAAGCTGCTGCAGGCGGCGGGTGTGATCGGTGCTGAACGGTGACGAGTAAGGCACCGCCGCGTCCACGACCTCATCGGTTGGCACGCCGTCGATCTCCAGAATTTCAGCGCCAATCTGGATGCCCGCCTCTTCTGCTGGAGCGCCCTGCGTCAGGTAGTAGACGACGGTGCCGCCACCATCGACGTCACGCACTGCCATACCCAGCCCGCCAGAAATATTGGTGATAAAATCCTGATCGGTGACCTCGCCGCCCGGATAGGTGGCAATATGTCCATCGGGAATTGCCCAGGTGAAATCGCGCATCGCCAGCAGATAGGCATCAACGTCCTGATCGGCTTCGGCTTCTTCAAAGCGCGGGCGAAATTCGTCCGAAATCTCGTTCCAGTCAAGTTCCTTGTATTCGGTGAAGGCGTATTCGGTGCGGAACTTCTCGATCATCGCGTCGAAGGCTTCGGTGTAGCTGAGGCTGGAGAAATCGTCCAGCGCCGCCTGTTCAGGCTCAATCAGATCGATCTCCGGCTCGCGGGTGCGATCAAACGTGAACGGCTCGGTATCCATGTTGACGATGGTATAGCCCCGGGGCAGCAGCACGCTGTCTTCGTCGCCCGTGAACAGCAGTTCGTCATCGCCAAACTCAGTTGGGAACCCCTGCTGATCATCCGGCGCATAGACGATGAACGTCCCGCCGACAAGCTCGCGGCTCTGGTCAACATTCGTACTGGCGCGGGTGGATGCGTAAGCATTTGACCAGCCGCCGCCGTACAGGTCGCGTTCTTCCAGATAAGGATCGCCAAAGGTGTTCGTCCAGTAAGCGATAGCAAAAATCTGCACGCCGGTATCTTCCTCGCCGTCGTTATCGACATCGTTCAGCGTGCCCTGCGGCTCTTCGGGCAGCGACAGGCTGTAGCTGACCGGTGAGGAGTAGAAATCAGACGTAATCTGCCCCAGCACCTGCGACTCGGGCGGCAGAATGAAGCCCTCGTTGCGCACGACAAAGCCGCCCTGATCTTCAAGCACGATCAGCGGCTCGGCGACTCCTGCCGTAAACAGGACATCGGTATACGAGAGCGTGCCCGTGACCACAACCGGACCGCCCTCGTCGTTGACGATTTCCGCAGGCGGCAGCTCATCCTGCGCGAAAACAACGCTGACACTGAACACCATCACCAGCAGTAACACCACCTTCAGACGCATTATGCTTTTCCTCCACAGAGTAAGATCATTCAACATCATGCCACCCGATCATGAAATGGTTCAGATCGTCGTGATCAGGCGTTTGCTTTCGGCGGCAAATTCCTTGAACAGATTACGCCGGTTGTTGGCGATCAGCGGCTTGTGGGCATATTCCCAGATTTCGTCGGCGATATCCCACACCGCATTCGGACGCCCCAGACGGTGCGCGTTCCGGGAACGGCGTTCCAAGCCTTTGGGTCCTTCCGCCAGCCATGCCTGCACCGAGTCGGCAACCGCGCGCGAGCTGGGCGCGAAAACACCGGCGTTATTGTCGATTACGTAGTCCACGTTGCCGGTTTCCTGCCCCGGAATCGCATCGTAGATGATCATCGGCAGCCCGGCGATACAGGCTTCGCTGATGGTCGCAGGACCCGCCTTGGTGACCAGAATATCCGCCGCTGCCATTAAACGCGGCATATCGGTCACAAAACCATAAACGTGCGTCGGCTGATTCCAGTCAGCCTCCCTGAGTTTCGTTTCCAATTCCTGGTTGCGCCCGGCAATAATGGCAATCTGGCAGTTGAGGTTGCGGCTGTTGATGGCTTGAGCCGTCTTCTGAATGGGACCCATGCCTTCACCGCCGCCAACGATCAGTATTGCCGGACGATCCGGGTCCCAGCCAAGCGCCTTGCGCGCCGACGCCTTATCAGTCAGCGACGCGGCAAAGTCAGGATGCACCGGCAAGCCGGTGACGCGCATCTGCTCCGGCTTCAGCCCTGCCATCAAGCCGCGTTCATAAGCCGGGCGCGTTGGCAGAAGCGTGCGGTCGGCGCGGCGGTCATACCAGAACATGTGCGTCGATACCAGATCGGTCACAACGCAGACGAACGGCGGGCGTTTTTCAAACGACATCAGCGCCTGCATCGAGACGGGCGTCAGCACCGAATGGACGCACACGATGACATCGGCTGGGTTATCGCGCAGCATCTGTTTCACGCCGCTTTCCATCGTCACGTACATGCCCCGCGACAGGGTGCGCGCGCTTCGGCGCGAGTCAGAGAGCTTATAGCCCACTCTCCAGGAAGATTTACTGTGGTTTATCAGCCAGGGATAGAACTCTGGCATGTATTTGAAAGGGAAAGGGGAATAGGTACGGAAGACGTCAATGAGCTTTACATCGGCTTCATACTTGCTCAGAATGGCGTCGCGGAGCGCTTCCGCCGCGGCGCGATGACCTCCACCCGTATCTGACATTAAGAACAGGATCTTCTTCAAAGCTCGTTTCCTCCCTCTGTTGCTGGCTGCACCATCTTCTTCAGCCGCTTGAAAAAGTCGCTGCGCGCCAGCAGCACACGGCGGTCACAACCCACACAGCGCGCGCCAATATCGGCGCCAATCCGATAAACCACCCATTCATCACTGCCACACGGATGCGGCTTTTTCATCTGTACGCGGTCACCCACGCTGATATGCTGCTGCATCGCTAAGCCTACCACAACTTCACTATTCTAACGGTGTCTGCATCGCTTATGCTATAATTGTTTCCATCAACCACCATCAACCACCGTGGAGCCTTCCTTGCTGCTTAACCTTACACCTGAACTTCTGATCGCGAATCTCATCGCGCTTGGTCTTGGCATGACTCTGCACGAATTCGCGCACAATTACGTCGGCTGGAAAATGGGCGATCCCGAACCTGCCCGACTGGGACGCCTGACGCTCAACCCACTCGTCCACATCAACTGGATCGGCTGGATCATGTTTGCGGTGCTTGGCTTCGGCATCCTCGGCTCGGCGCCAATTTCGCCGTACCGGATGCCGGTTGAGAACCGGCGCTGGCGCTGGCTGGCTGCCGTCGCGGCGGGTCCCCTCACCAACCTGCTGCTGGCTGCCGTGGTCGCCCTGATTACGCGAATCATCGGCATCGAAATCCTGTTCAGCGATAACCTTCTCGGCACCCTGCTGCTGCAAACCATCCAGTTGAACGTGCTGCTGTTTGTCTTCAATCTGCTGCCACTGTTCCCCATTGACGGCTGGCATATCGTCTATTCCCTGCTGCCGCCCGATCTCGCCATGGTCTGGCAGCGCTACCAGCAGGCATCATCCTACGTCTTTTTCGGTCTGCTGCTGATTAGTTTCATCCGCCTGCCGGGACTCCCCAACATCTTCGGACTGCTGATCACCCAGCCAACCGTGTCAATCATGCGGATTCTGCTTGGCTTATGACCGCTGCATCCCGCATCCGGCAGGGTGTGCGCGCGCTGCTCGCCGACGCCCGCCCTGTCGATGACCGTTTGGCTGTCGAACACCTCGCGCCGCCGCTGCTGGCACAATTCCGGCGGCTGCGCCGTGGCGAACAGGTTCACAGCATGAACGTGCTGCGTCAGGTGCTGGCGCAGGGCGCAGCCCCGCCCGCGCTCGCCACCGCCGCCCTGCTGCACGACATCGGCAAACTTCGCTATCCGCTGGCGGTCTGGCAGAAAACCCTTACCGTACTCGCGCGCGCCTTTTTACCGGCGCAGTTTCGGCGCTGGAGCCAGGGCAGCGCCGACCATTTCTGGCTCCGCCCGTTCGTCGTCTCCGTCCAGCATCCGCGCTGGAGCGCTGAGATCCTGACGCAAAACGGCGCTTCATCAGACGCTATCTGGCTGGCAGCGCACCATGCCGACGACGCCGAACAGTGGTCTGACCATCCACTGTATACCCTGTTAAAACGCCTTCAGATGGCAGACGATGCGAATTAGCAGAAAGCGGTCAGAAAAATATCGCTGGCGAGCAGCCGTTGGCGGGCAGCCGCGCGCGGCGCGGTATAATCAATCTTCCTGATGCTTTTACAGGCTTTGTACCTGCACAGACCGGCGTTAAGCGAACGGCTCATCGCGAGAAGATAAACATTAAGGGCACGCCACTATGACCACTATTACCGCAGCAGTTCTGGGACTCGGACGCATTGGAAGCTCTATCGGACTGGCGCTGAAGCGTCACAACGCCCGCAAGGACGCCCGCCAGCAGTTCCACATCACCGGCTATGATTCCGACCCTGATTGGGTCGAAACTGCCAGGCGCAAGGGGGCGATTGACAGCGCCGCCCGCAGCGCCGCCGATGCCGCCGCCAATAAAGACATTGTCGTTCTCGCCCTGCCCTATGGTGAAGTGCAGGGCGCTTATCGTTCCCTCAAAGACACGGTGCGCGCGGGCGCTGTCATTCTGGATGCGTCGCTGCTGAAGCTGCCTTCAATGGAATGGGCGGACAAGTATCTGCCCGCCGAAGCGCACATGGTCGGCGTCACGCCGATCCTGAACCCGGCGTATTTATTCGACGGCACCGATGACGCCGAACATGCCGCCGCCGATCTGTTTGACGGTGGCACGTTTCTGGTGTCGCCCGGCGCAAAAAGCGCCAAAGATGCCGTCGAACTGACGGCGGATCTGGCTGACCTGCTGGGCGCGACGCCGCGCTTCGCCGATCCGGTTGAACATGACGGTTGGATCGCCGCGATGGAAGCGCTGCCCACCCTGCTCGGCGTCGCCGCCTTCCACACCCTGCGTGAAAGCAAGGGCTGGGATGACGCCCAGCGGGCGGGCAATCCCGCCTTTGGTCGCTTGACTCACCGGCTGCACGACACTCACCCGGACGACCTGCGCGACTTTCTGCTGGATAACCGCGCCAGCGTCGTCTACCAGATCGATCAGCTTATGGAAACGCTCCAGGTGATGCGCCAGATTCTGGCAGAAAATAATCGCGCGGCGCTGGAAGAAACCCTGATCGAATCGAGTAAGGCATACGAACAATGGTTCCAGCACCGCAGCAGCGCCCGCTGGGGCGATCCCGGAGAGCCGCCGCGCCAGCAGCCGCGCGACGCCCTGATGGGCGGATTCCTCGGCAGCTACCTGAGCAAGCGCCTGCGCGGCGACAAAGACGACGACAACAGCTAACCAGCGGAACACAGCCCCTTGCGCGGTGTGCTTCAGGGTGAGGAAGCTCCCATCCAACGAAGTCCCTGCTTCTTCTTCCCCTGAAGATCGCTGAGGATGCGGGTTTTCCGGTGGAAGTTTACACACATTTTACAGTTCGCTCATGCCTCTTTTACGTATTGGCATTACCGTGAAATTATGGCGTTCATTAGCCAGAGCCAATTTTCAGGAGGTTATGGATATGCGAAACAAAGTTCAGATAAAAGCGCTGTTGAGTCTGGGTTTAGTACTGCTGCTGAGCTTCGCTTTTTCGAGCGTCGCTTTTGCCCAGGATGATGCCGAAAGCACGCCCGAAGCGGCAGCCAGCGAGCGCGCCTTCCTCGGCGTGAGCCTTGAGGATGCAGACGGCGCGGTCGTCATTCGCGAGGTCGTCGAAGCGTCCGCCGCTGCCGAAGCCGGATTGCAGGACGGCGACATCGTCACCGCCATCGCTGGCGCTGCGGTGTCCAGCGCCAGCGAAGCCGCCGATGCCATTGGCGCGTTAGCCCCCGGCGACCAGATCACCATCGACTATACCCGCGATGGCGAAGCCGCCACCGCTGAGGTTACTCTGGGCAGCGCGCCAGCGGAAGCAATCGCGCGGCGTGGATTCGGGCGCGGGCTGGGTGGTAATCGCGGCAACCGCGACCAGCGTGGAACCCGCATGTTAGAACGGCTCGGCATCAGCTACAACGCCGAGGATCAGTCGTGGACGATTGAGTCGCTGAGCGAAGACAGCCCATTATATGAAGCCGGTCTGCGCGAAGGCGACGTCATCACCGCCTTTAACGGCGACGCCTACGATCCGGCGGGACTGATGCAGCTTTTCATGTCCCAGAACGAAGACGTGACCCTGACCGTCCAGCGTGACGGCGAAGCCGTCGAAATCGTGGTCAATCCCGGCGACCTGCACCAGCTTGGTCTGGGCGGCATGTTCGGTCGTGGCGGGAATTTCCAAATACCATTTGGTATGGGACGCAATATGCCGCCGGGCGGCATGATGCCCTTCCACTTTTTTGATGACATGCAGGGTGGCAGCGGTCGGCTGGGAATCACCTTTGTGACTCTGGGCGAGGATACCGCCCAGGAACACGACGTGGATGTGACCGAAGGCGCGCTGGTGACCGCAGTCGCCGCCGACTCGCCCGCCGAAGCCGCTGGCTTGCTGGCAGACGACATCATCACCGCCGTCAATGGCGAGGTGGTGGATACGGAGCGCACGCTGCGCGACCGGCTGTTTGCCTATGAACCTGATGATACCGTCACGCTGGATATCCTGCGCGACGGCGAAAGCCAGCAGTTGGAAGTCACTCTGGGCGACCGGATGGGATTCGCCGGCATGATGCCGTTCTTCAGCCCTGATAATCTGCCAGCGGCTGAAGCGACAGAACAGCCGAACACCTGACCTGAAAACTTCCGTAAGCTTCCCCCTTAATGGCTGCGCGCCTGTCACGATACAGGCGCGCAGTCATTTGTAATACCCCCGCTTGAAGCGGCATAAGCCGGGGGCTATAATAAATTTCATTCGAGTCTATAGCAGGGATATCTCCTTTGAATCACTTCAAGCAAACGCTGTTGGATCGTCTTCAGCGCCGCGAGGCGAAAGTCGGCATAATCGGGCTTGGCTATGTCGGGCTGCCGCTCGCGGTTGAATTCGCTGAAGTCGGCTTCCAGGTCATCGGTCTGGACATCAGCCAAACCAAAGTTGACCAGCTTAATCGAGGTGAAAGCTACATCCCGGACATTCCAACCGAACGGCTTCAGCCGCTGGTTCGGGATGGGCGGCTGTGCGCCACCACTTCTTATGACGATATGCGCCAGGCAGACACGATCAGCATTTGCGTGCCCACCCCGCTGCGCCAGACCAGAGACCCCGATATGTCCTACGTGATCGAGTCGGTCAACGCGGTTGCCGAAATCTGCCATGATGGGATGCTGATCGTCCTCGAAAGCACCACCTACCCCGGCACGACTCAGGAAATCGTCGTACCCAAGCTCGAAAGTAAGGGCTTCATCGTTGGCGAAAATGTCTTTGTCGCTTTTTCGCCCGAACGCATTGATCCCGGCAACCAGCGCTTCGGCGTCCGTAATACGCCAAAAGTCGTCGGCGGCGTCACCGCCGATTGCAACGAGGTCGTGACGGCGCTCTACAGCGCGGCGGTTGAAAATGTGGTGCAGGTGTCTTCACCCACAACGGCGGAAATGGTAAAGCTGCTGGAAAACACCTTCCGCGCCGTGAACATCGGTCTAGCCAACGAAATGGCGCTGATGTGCGATAAGCTCGGCGTGGATGTTTGGGAAGTGATTCAAGGTGCGGCTTCCAAGCCGTTCGGCTTCATGCCCTTCTTCCCCGGTCCCGGTCTGGGCGGTCACTGCATCCCGATTGACCCGCTGTATCTCAGTTGGAAGCTCAAGACGCTGAACTATAACGCCCGTTTCATCGAGCTTGCCAGCGAGGTCAATACCTCGATGCCGGTGTACGTGGTCGAGAAGGTTGCCCAGGCGCTGAATGACGATACCAAGTCAGTGCGCGGCTCGCGCGTGGTTGTCCTCGGCACTGCCTATAAGCGCGACATCGACGACGTGCGCGAAAGTCCGGCGCTGGACATCATCAAGCTGCTGCGCCAGCGCGGTGCCGATGTCGTTTACAACGACCCGCACGTCCCCAGCCTTCGTCTGGAAGATGACGAGCGCATGTACAGCAGCGCCTACTCCAGCGCTCTGCTCAATGAAGCCGACTGCGTCCTCATCGTGACCGATCATTCGGCTTATGACTGGCAGGATGTGCTGAAACATGCGCGGTTGGTGGTCGATACCCGCCACGCAACGGCAAAACTTGACGGCGGCGCTCGCGTGGTAACTTTGTAAAGTTGTAAAACAGAATCCGTTGTATGATTCCAGAAGCGGGTGCGGCGTTCGCGTTCACCCGCTTCTTGCCACAGTCGAGCAGTTGAATCAAAGGATCTGCGCCGATGGACATGTCTCACCAACTCAGAACCCTGCCACCGGAAGCTCTGGATATCCTGCGCTTTTATCGCGGGCTGAATACCCGGTCTGCCCATGCCGACGATATCATCGACGGCGCGGATTTGAGTGATCGCGGCTTTGGTAAAGCCATTCGCCGGTTGGTGACCAAGAACTATCTGGTGATGGACGGCGATCAGGTATACCGTCTGTCGGATATGGGACAGCGCGCTGTAGAAGCGCTCGGCACCGTTGATCTGAACCCGCTGGATGCCTTCGACTCCGATTACGAGGATGACGACGACGATGACGGGGCGATGGAATGGATTGATGACGATGAAGATCCGTTCGCGGGAACCGGCGTTGAAGTGGCTGTGAGTGCCAGCGCCGAGGCTGCCGTCGAACCTCGCTCCATCAAGCGGCATCTGGTGCTGGTCGCGCCGCGCGTGTTACGCGCCGGGCAGCCGACCAATGTCTTTGTGGGTTTTGACGCCGCCGCCGATGACGAGTTCCTGTTTTCACCGCTGGAAGTCATTCTGCGCCTGAACGTGCTTCACGGCGAACCGGACGAGACAACCGAAACCTCGCTGGTGCTCGAAAACCGCGCCGTTCATAAAACGTTTGAAGTGGTGGCGGGCAGTTACCAGCAGGCACGCATCCGGGTGGAAGTCTGCCAGCTTAACGATGATCTGCTCGAACCGGATGGCTGCGGCGGTTTATATGCCGATCTGCCGGTCGGTGCTGACGACGTTGACACGACCCTCGCCGCTTACGGCGCCGATCTCGAACTGCGGGAAGCCCCGCCATCCGAGGACGACTTAACACTGAACGAATATGATTTTGAGTAGATTCATAAATTAATCCGGGTTTTCCGTACAGCGCTCATTCTTCCGGCGGCGTCCAGCCAAACGGCACTTCCTCGTCCAGTAGCTGGATCGGCTTTGCCGGACGCAGATGTTGTGTCACGTCACCCTGGGACATCGACAGCCCCTCGCGCAGTTCGCGCAGGCTGTTGCGCCGTCGCAGTTCCGACGCATAGTAAATCGTCCTGGTCGCGCTCGGATCAAGCGTAATGCGGGCGACGCCGCGCGCCAGCACATCCACCGCCATCGGCGCGATGCGGCGAAAGCCAAGCCACGAAAACGGCGGCAGCACCCCCAGCAGCGACATCATCCGGTTTAGCGGGTGACGCTGCGTCCCACGCGCGTAGACAATGGGCGCGCGAATGATCGTCGCTCGCAGCCCCACGCGCTCGATATAGTCTTCCGCCTCGCGTTTGGCGGCGATGTAATCGCCATTCACCCAGGGCGCGCGGGCGCTGCTGATCAGCACCATGTGCTGCGCGCCGCCGCTGACGCACATATTCGCCACGTTGCGCGCCGAGACGAAATTCAGCCAGTGATAGGTTAAGCCTTTAGCGGGATCAGCCGTCATGCTGCCCACCGTATGGATGACGCTGGTGTGCCCCCGCGCCCGCCCTTTCAGGCTGGACGACTCCCATACATCCGCCGACCACCAGCGCACCCGCTGCCCCAGCGGACCCAGCTTGTCTTCCGCGCCCGGTCGCACCAGAAGCGTGACTTCAGCCCCTTCAGCGAGAAGCGCCGCCGCGATATAGTCGCCCAGAAATGTGCCGCCTCCGGTGACCAGTACTCGTCTGTTCGTCGTCATAGCATCCCTGGTTCAGTTTTAAGAACCTGCAACACGCGAGGCGTTGAAATTACCCCGTTGTCTAAATCACTTAAACTGTGCATAATTATAGCTATGGTTATCTAAATAACTCTGAAATGAACCATGATTTGGGGTTATGTCTGTAAAGACATAACTGGCAGGCTGGAAAATGAATCGTCCTTTAGAGGACGCAAAAAACGTTGTGCCGAGCCGCGTGCGGCTTTGAGAGAAGAACGTGAAGCGAACGGATACTTTAGCATGAGCCTGAAGCAGCTCCCGGTAACCTGAGCAGTATCAGCCTCTTTTGCTCTTTGTAGACGACAAACGCATCTATTGCGTGGCGCAATGTTATTCGTTTCGTACACCTGTACAAACGTACATCTGTACAAACCAGCCGGTTCGTTTCAGACGATTGCGGCTGGTTGTTTTTTTGGATGGGCTAATTCCATGGGCGTCATTACGGCGCTTGAGGTACAGAAGCGCAATAAGAAGCGCGTGAATGTTTACCTCGATGAAGAATTTGTATTCAGCCTGAGCTTAGACGAAGCGGCGCGGCTGCATAAAGGGCAAGTCCTTTCTGACGCTGATGTCGAAAAGCTGCGCGACCAGGATGAAGTCAGCCGTGCATTTGATAGTGCCGCGCGCTTTCTATCCTATCGACCGCGCAGTATGCACGAAGTTCGTCAAAACCTCCGCCAAAAATCCGTCCCACCTGCCGCAATTGATGCCGCGCTTGAACGTTTGAGCGCGCACGGATACCTGGATGACCGTGCATTTGCCGAGTTCTGGGTGCGCGAACGCAATGCGTTCAAACCACTCAGCCCAAAGGCGCTGCGTTTCGAACTGCGCAAAAAAGGCGTGCCCGATTCCATCGTGGACGAGGTGCTCGCCGATGTGGACGCAGACGAAACGGCGTATCGCGCCGCCCTCAGTCAGTCGCGTCGCCTGCGCGGTTCTGACCGGCGGACGTTTCACGAAAAGATGTACGCCTTTTTGCAGCGTCGCGGGTTCTCATACTCCACTGCGCGAAGCATCATCCGGCGCTTGACCGAGGAACTCGACGCTGAAGATGGCTATTTTGCGCAAAGCTCGGCAGATGATGAACCTTTTGATGACGAGTAACCAGAAACAAATTCCTAGGAAAGGAGGAAGCGGATTATCCATTAGGGTAGTCGCCGCGAACACAACACATGGATATCGTGATACCCGCCCTCATCGCATTGGTCGTGGGCATTGTATTAGGAATCGTTGGGCTGACATACTACCAGAATTCGCAGGGTAAAAACCGGCGAGTGCTGGCGGAACAGGAAGCCAAAGAAATTACCCAGCGCGCGACGGAAGAGTCACAGACTGCGCTTCGCGCAGCCGAAGACAAATCCAAGCGCGTCCTCGATGAATCGAACGAATCGGCACAGCGCCGCCGCCGTGAGCTTGATAAAGAGGATGAACGCCTGCAGCGCCGTCGTGAAGACCTCGATAAGCGCTACGAACGAATGGAACAGCGCGAGCAGAACCTCAATAAGCGCCAGAGCCGCCTCGATAAGCAGCAGGTTGACCTGCAAAAGCTTCAGGACGAACGCGCTGAAGAGCTTCAGCGCATCGCTCAGATGACCACCGATGAAGCCAAAGCCGAACTGATGCAGATCGCTGAAACGGAAGCCCGCAACGACATGGTGCGTATCATCCGTCAGGTGGAAGCGGAAGCGCGCGAAGAAGCGGACTCCCGCGCCCGCGACATTATCTCCCTCGCCGTACAGCGGCTCGCCTCTGAGCACATCTCCGAAATCTCTATCAGTGTTGTTCCGCTGCCGAGCGATGAAATGAAGGGACGTATTATCGGGCGCAATGGACGCAACATTCGCGCCTTTGAACTGGCAACCGGAGTCGATGTCGTCGTTGACGACACGCCGGAAGCCATTACCGTCAGCAGCTTTGACCCGGTGCGCCGCGAAGTGGCGAAACGCGCTATGGCAAAGCTGGTCACCGACGGGCGCATTCACCCGGCGCGTATCGAAAAACTGGTCGAAGATGCGCGCGCCGAAGTTGAACAGACTATTCGCCAGGAAGGCGAGCGCGCTGCCTATGAAACCGGCATCCCCGGCTTGCATCCTGAAATCATCAAGCTGCTGGGGCGGCTCAAATTCCGCACCAGCTACGGTCAGAACATGCACGGTCACGCGATTGAAACTGCCCATATCGCCGGTATGATCGCCGCCGAGTTGGGCGCAGATGTGATGATCGCCAAGGCGGGCGGTCTGCTGCACGACCTTGGCAAAGCCGTTGACCATGAAGTTGAGGGAACCCACGCGCTGATCGGCGCGGAACTGGCGAAGCGCTACGGCGTCAACGCGCGCGTGGTCAACGCCATCGCCAGCCATCACCATGAAGTCGAGCAGGAGTATGTCGAATCGTACATTGTCGAAGCGGCAGATGCCATCTCCGGCGCGCGACCCGGCGCGCGGCGTGAGAGCCTCGAATCGTATGTGCGCCGCGTGCGCACGCTGGAAGAAATCGCCACCAGCTTCGAGGGTGTCGAACAAAGCTACGCGCTTCAGGCAGGGCGCGAAGTTCGCATCATCGTGCGCCCGGACGCGATTGACGATCTGGCGGCGCTGCGCCTATCGCGCGATATCGCCAAGAAGATCGAAGAAACCATGCAGTATCCAGGACAGATCAAAGTGCAGGTGATCCGCGAAACTCGCGCTGTCGAGTATGCCCGCTAGCCTCGCCTGACCTCTCCATGAATCACACAGGGGCGTTCTCAATTGAGAGCGCCCCTGCTGATTTCACACTAGCTGCGATTGAGCGAGCTTTACGCCTCGTCAGTCGCTTCCGGCGTCGCTTCCATCTCGTCCAGCAGCGCGCCCGTCACCGGGTCGATGCCAGTTTCGATTGAGCCATCCGCCAGACCGGCAAGGATTTCGTCCATGCGCGCAATCACTTCTTCGGGAACATCCGAGTCGTGCTGCGGGGCATAGTTGATACCCTCGTTCTCAGCGGTCAGAACGAAGACGCTTTCCTCAGGGAAGCCGGTGCCATCCACCAGCGCCGCAATCATGTCGTAGACGCCGACATCGACGCGCTTGATGGCGCTGGTGACGATGTTCTCAGCGCCGGGAGTCTCGCCTTCGCCGAAGGTGGACAGGTATTCGTCCTGGTCAACGCCGATGACGTATGCGCCGTCAGCCGCTGCGTAGGAGATACCGCCCGATCCGGTCGGACCGCCAGCGCCAAAGATCACGTCCGCGCCTTCACCAATGAACTGCTCGGCTGCCGCCGCGCCGCGATCCGGAGCGATAAAGTTGTCAATATACACGCCCAGAGTCTGAACGTCGGTGCCGTCCTGTTCATTGATGTAGCCAACGCCCGCCTCAAAACCATGACGGAACTTCACCACTGCCGGCACGTCAATGCCATAGACGCCTGCAACCACGCCGCTTTCGGTCATCATCGCCGCCATAGCGCCAGCCAGGAAACCGCCCTGATCTTCGCGGAACTGAATGCCGACGATGTTCGGCAGCGCGGGCTGGGCTTCACTACCAAAGAACTGGTCAACGCCGATGAAGTAGACGTCGGGGTTTGCTTCTGCCGCCGCGTAGGTCGCATCAGCAATCAGGAAGCCTACCGTGATGATCGCGTCAATATCTTCGTCGAGGCAGGTCTGAATGTTGCGGGCATAGTCTGCCTGCGAGGACGTCTCGATGAAGGTGTAATCCAGACCAAAGTCGTCAGTAGCATTGACGGCGCCTTCATGGGCATATTGGTTGAACGTGCCATCATTCACGCGACCGAGGTCCGTTACGAGGCAGACCGACTCAATCAGCGGTTCCTGCGCCGCGATTGACGCAAACGGGACGAGCAGAGAAAGAACCAGAAGAACGAAAATTAACTTGTGAATTTTCATACGTACCAGCCTCCGATAGAGTAAATGTGCAAACACGTTGACACTGTGAACTATGTTACCTTACCTTGCAATTTCAGCAAATGCGTACAGGACGAAATTCGCCGCGCCGGTTTGTGAAAAACGCCCAAAATTTGCCCGATCAGTTCGGCGGAAGCGTCCCCCGAAGCTCAATTTCATACAAGCCTTCGCCTAACGCGCGCGAATAGACGCTGACCAGCCGCAGCGCCGATGCCGCCTGATCTGCTGCCGCCGGAAAGAAGGTGCTGTAAAAAGCGCGGACATCAACGTAAAAGTTGGGCGCAGCCGCTTCGCTCACCGCTGTCCAGCGCGGCTGATCGGTCAGGCGGTTGTCGCCGCGATAGGCGTTCAGGGCGACTTCAGCCGCATCCCCGGTCGCAATCAGCAGCGTATCCTCAATCAAAGTCATACGCAGCAGCGCCTCGCCGGTGTCAGGCGCGCGCAGCACCGTAAACGTCCGATCCTCAAGCGATTCAGCTTCGATGTTATCTTCGCCGGCATACGCCCCCAGCAGGCTGCTGAGGCGCTCAAGCACGTCGTCGCCATCGTTTACCTGCGCCACGAACAGCGCGTCATAAGGCGTATTCAGCACCGGCAGCGGGTTGTTCGGACGCGGCAGCAGCGCGAACGAATAACTGCCCTGCAAGTGATCCACCAGTCCGTCAAACAGGCTGATACCATTGACTGTATCGAGCGCGGCTGCTAATCCGTTCACAGCCGCCGCCAGATCCTCGGCAGTCGGCGCGGGGGCATCCGGGGGGACAACCGAACGCACCGGAAAGCCGCCGAGGACGCGCCCCGCGAAGCTGCTCAACGGCAGCGCCGCCAGCGACGTATAGACCGCCCGCTGCGCGTTGGAACCGCTGTGTACCAGCAGCGCGCTGCGCGGAACATAATCGAGCACCGCCGGATCAAACGCCGCGCCGCTGTCAACCAGGCTGTCATCAATCGTATGAAAGACTGCCGTCGCGCTCAAAATCGTCGAGAATGTGCTGCCAAGCTGCAAGCCCACGCCCAACCCGTCAACGTCGCCATTGAGCAGCGCCGACTCAACCGTGTCGGCGTGGGTCAACTCAGTCAGCACCGCGCCAACCGACGCCAGCAGCGATGTCGCCTCGCTGCCACCGCTGAGGACGTATCCCAGTCCATTCGCCGCCGCGCGGTCGCGGAAGTAGGCGAACACCGGCAGGTCTGATCGGATGGCAGCCCGCACCGCCTGATAGGTCGTGCCAGCAGTCAGCCCATCGGCTTCGTCTGAAGCGGTGTCCAGCGCCTGCCGGATCGCCTCATCAGAGCCGATCAACACCGCCAGCGGCGTGAACGCCAGCGAAATCTGGTCGCCGTGATAAATCGTCACGCCCCGGTAAACGTCCTGCTCCAGTAAATCCTGCTGCTGGATCACGCGGGCGAGATCGTTCGCCGCATCAAACGGGTCTTCAGTCGGCAAAATGAGCAGGATGTCATCAACCGCCGCCGCGTAATCCCACGACAGCGAGCGATAGGCGACGATCATCTCGTCCTTCAGCCAGGGCAGCACCGTCGCGCCAAAGCTGATGTCTTCGATATCCAGTGCCGAAAGCGGAAAAAAGTCGTCATAGCTCAGCGCGCTGTCAATCGCCAAACGGGTGGGCTGGAAGATGGTGGCAATATAGACGCCAAAATTCAAACGGTTAAGCGTCTGCCCGGCGCTCTCCATGTCCAGACGCAGAAATCCCGCGTAATCGGCGGGAATCCAGTCGAGCAAAGAGTCTTCCTGAGCAGCAGCGGGGACAGCAGCGAGCAATACGAGCAGCAGGATTAAGGGCAGCACACGTTTCATCGGCTGGATCGTCTGATATGCGGCTGAATAGCGCTTAGTTTACCCGCACCCGCGAAAAAGGGGCAAATTACACCGTCATCGTAGGGACACGACACCAGCGTGTCCGCCCCACAAAAAACGGACACGACAATGTCGTGTCCCTACTTAATCGCTGTCGTCGTCTCCCCGCGTTTACAGCCCCACGTCGCGGCGCTCGAACAACCACATGCCGCCCGCCGCCAGCAGCGCGGTGACGACCAGCAGCAGCGAGATATTCCCCCAGTTCAGCCCGTTCTGGATCACGCCAACGGCGTCGTAATAGCGGAAAAGCGACAGATAGCTCAGCGTCTCGGCAATCGAGTCCGGCGCGGCTCGCCCCAGGGTATCGAGGAAATAGCCGCCGACGATAAAGACTGCCGCAATCGCGATTGCCAGCCCGCGCCGCCGGACGAGGCTGGTCACGAACAGCGTAAACGCCAGCACCAGCAGCGAACCGGGAATCTGGTTCACCGTCGCCGCGACAATCTTGCCCATATCAATGTCCGTCTGCGCTGGCGTAATGACGATGCCCAGCCACATGCCCACGAACGACAGCAGCACGACGCCGATCAGCAGCAGCGAATACGCCAGAAACTTCTCCAGAATCAGCCGCCAGCGGGCGATAGGCAGGCTCAGAAAAATATCCATCGTGCCGCGTTCCTCGTCGTTGGCGGTCACGTTCAAGCCACCGATGACGGCGTAGATGCCGAACACCAGCAGCATATAACCGAAATATTGCAGCGTCAGATAGCCTTCGGGCGTCGCCATAAATTCAACGTCACCACCGCCCAGCGCCTGAATAAGTATCGGCGGCAGCGTCTCCATCAGGTCTGCCATCTGCTCCAGCATTTCGACATTGGGAACGATGATGACTACCAGAAACGCCAGCGAGCCAATGCCGATGCCCCACCACAGCATCCCGCGCCAGCCGCGCCGCAGCGTTTCCATAAAGACTGCCCCGGTCATAGTGACGCCTCCTTCTTCGCCGCGCCCTGCCGGTGATGATTATGGGCGGCGGTCGTTTCGCCGTAGTAAGTCAGGAAGATTTCCTCAAGCGTAGGTTCCAGCACGCGCAGGTCTTCGACGTAATGGCTGCCGAGCGCTCGCACGACCGGGTCGAAATCGCCAACCAGCCGCAGCTTTACGGTATTCCCATCCGCCTCAAGCTCGCTGACGCCCGGCGCTGACGCAAAAATGCTGCTGTCCACCGATTCGCGGAAGCGCACCATCACCCAGCGGAAATCCACCCGCGTCAGCGCGTCCACGCGCTCGACTGCCTGAAGCACACCGTTACGCAGGATGCCCACCCGGTCGCAGATCGCCTGCACTTCGCTGAGGATGTGCGACGACATAAAAACGGTGCGCCCTTCGTCACGCGCCTCCATCGCCAACTGAAAGAAAATCTGCTGCATCAGCGGGTCGAGTCCGGTGGTCGGCTCGTCCAGAATCAACAGGTCAGCCTTGTTCATCAGCGCCAGAATCAAGCCGAGTTTGCGCTTGTTGCCGGTAGACGAGGCGCGCACTTTCTTAGTCAGGTCAAATTCCAGCCGTTCCGCCAGTTCATGGACGTAGTTCATATCCACGCCGCCGCGCACGCTGGCGAAATAGCGGACGATCTGCGTGCCGGTCTGGTTATCCCACAGGTTCAGTTCGCCGGGCAGGAAGCCAATACGCTGGCGCACCGCCACACTGTCGCGGTTTACGTCCAACCCGAACAGGCTCGCCTTGCCTTCGGTTGGACGGATGAGGTCGAGCAGCAGCTTGATAGTCGTCGTCTTGCCCGCCCCATTAGGACCCAGATAGCCGAATATCTCGCCGCGATCCACGCTCAGACTGAGGTGATTCAGCGCCAGCTTCGGGGGTTTGCCCTTGTAGACCTTACTCAGGTTATCCGTCTGTATCACGACCGGTGGGACACTCATTTTCACCTCGCTGCAAGCTGCCAGACAACTCATCAATCATACTCTCATAGTAACGCTATTTATAGTTCTGATACCCCTTACTGTTAGGGGGCAGCGCTGGCGGTTACCATGAGTGGATCAGGCTGAAAAGGTGTGGTCTAATCTCAACGTCTTCGCAAAGGTGAACCAACATGTCGGCTCTGCCCCCCATTCAGCGCTTCGAATCCAATACCGGCGTTCGCATCTATCGCCTTCCGGTGGAAGCCTTTCCCAACTTCATCGCCTACTGCTACCTGCTGCTGGAAGCGGGCGTCCCGACGCTGGTCGATACCGGCTCCGGTCTGGGCAGCAGCAGCGAGCAGCTCATCAGCGGTATCACAGCGCTGCGCGAGCAGTTTGGCGAGCCTGTCGGCGTCAGCGATATCCAGCGCATCCTCATCACGCATGGGCATATCGACCACTTCGGCGGCGTGGCGTTCATGCAGGAACAAACGGGCGCTGAGATTGGCATCCATGCGCTGGATCGGCGCGTGTTGGTGGCATACGAGGAACGGGTGACCATTGCGACCAAAGACCTGCGCGTCTATCTGGAACGCGCCGGCGTGAAACCGGAGCTACGCCGTCACCTGATGGATATGTACGGCATCGCCAAAAAGACGTTTCGTTCGGTCGGCGTCGATCTGTCGCTGGACGAAGGCGTCAGCCTCGATGGGATGGACTTTATCCACACCCCCGGACACTGCCCCGGTCAGGTGTGCATCGTGGTAGGCGACATCCTGCTGAGCGCCGATCACATTCTGGCGCGAATCACGCCGCACCAATCGCCGGAGAGTATCACCCAGTACACCGGGCTGGGACACTATTTTGAGGCGCTGGACAAAGTCGCGCGATACGACGGTTTCCGGCTGGCGCTTGGCGGGCATGAAGAGCCGGTGGAGAATGTCTACGAGCGCATCGCCGCCATCCGCGCCAGCCACCAGCGCAAGCTGGCGCGGATACTGGATCTGCTGCGCGACGCCGGGCAGCCCTGCACCATCAGCGATCTCTCAAAAGCCATGTATTCTGAACGGCATGGCTACGACATTCTGCTGGCGCTGGAAGAACTCGGCGCGCACGTCGAGCATTTGTACCAGCATGGGCAGCTTGCCGTCACCAACCTCGAAGAAGTGGAGCGCGAAGACAACCCCGCCCTGTTGTATGCGCCTGCCTGACCATCGCCAGCGCCAGCCGTAGCTATCGGGCAGTCAGCGAGTCGGAATGGGATATACTGCCGTCGGTATATGTCCAGGTGATCGCCGTGAATACCAGCGCGATTTCTTCCAGCGGCGGATCGTTGGCGGTTTCCGGTCGGAACGTCTCGTTGACATACTGAGCTACCCCGATAATGCGGGCGTTTGAAACTTCGATGGTGTAGAACTGCTCGGTTGTGCCGGTAGCCGCTTTGGGACGATAGAAGCGAAACTCAGCCTCAATGTTCTGGTTTTGCGTAAACGCCTGCATCAGCAGCGGTGATGATTTGTCGATTATCTTGCGAAAAATGATCGGATCGTAGCGCCGCCTGCCCGTGACCCTGCCGCTGGCAGAGGTGCTGGACGGCGCGCTGCCGCGAAACTCGAAATACAGGCATTCGATGGAATTCTCGCGCCCCAGGCTGACCTGGGTGCTTTCGCCCTCGATGTCGATACCATTCGCCTTGAGGAAAAGATGAACTGGCTGCGCCATGACTGTCTCCTCGATATCGCTTACCGATTACCCCAGTGTACGGGCAATTTCACTATCGCGCCTTTGCGGTTCAAACCAGCCTTTACCCCGGCACTGCCGCCAGCGTCTCCACGCCTGCCAGTTCGGCGTCCGGCGGCGTCTGCTCGTCGGGCGTCACGTCGGGCAGATCGCGCTCGATGTTGCGGGCGGGCGGGTACAGATACAGCACCATCGTACCCAGCAGCGTCAGGATACCCGCAATCACGTACATCAGCGCCATGCCGCGCCCATCGCCAGTGCCGATGAACGGTCCGATGCTGCCCGCCAGGCTGCCCTGTGCTGTCATCAGCGGCTCGAAGACGTTATCCGCCAGCGGACCCGACAGGACGAAGCCAACCGGCATCGCCGCCATCGCCAGCATCGAAACCGTCGAGAAAACACGTCCCTGCATGTCCGGCACGACCTTAGTCTGAAGCAGCACCTTGAACGAGCCGTTGATGATCGGGTTGAGGATGAATACTGCGAAGTACGCCGCCGCGATCAGCAGCACGCTTTCCCGCCAGCCAGACACGATCATCACCACGCCCTGCATGATGCCGACGACAAAGACCATGATCATGCGGCGCTTGGGACCGCCCCAGACGCCCATCAGCACGCTGCCGATGAGGATGCCAGCGCCCATCGCCGAGATGATCAGCCCCAGCCCCTCGGTCGTGGCAAAGCTCAGTATCATCGGCGTCAGCAGGACGTGAACAATCGAGAAGGTGAAATTGACGAAGGTGAAGTAGATGATCAGCCAGAACAGCCCGCGCCGGTTGTACAGATACGCCCAGCCGGAACGCATATCCGCCACAATCGACGTTTTGATCTCCGCGACCACCGCCGATTTTGGCGACGGGAAACGCACCAGCAGCAGCGTGCCGACGGCAAACAGGAAGGTCACGAAGTCGATCAGCATGATGCCTTGCAGTCCGATGATGGTGATCAGCACCCCCGCCAGCGCCGGAGCGACAATCGCTGAAATGCCCTGCGCCGTACTGACCAGCCCCGCCGCGCGTCCGTAATGTTCCTTTGGCACCAGCAGCGTCGTCGAAGCGCCGTAAGCCGGTCCCTGGAACGCGCCCGCCGCCGCGCTGACGACGGCTGATAAATAGATGTGCCAGATCTCCAGCCGACCGCTGAACAGCAGCAGCGCCATCGCCACGGTGCTCAACCCGGCGCAAACGTCGCTGATGATCATCACCTTGCGCCGATCATAGCGATCCACAATCGCGCCCGCCACCGGCGCGACCAGAATGCTCGGCACGATAGCCGCCACCGAAATCAGCGCGAATTCGGTCGCCGAGCCGGTGCGCTGGTAGACCCAGACGCCCAGCCCAAAAGAGGTCAGACTCGATCCGATCAGAGAAATCAACTGCCCGAACCAGATGAGCAGGAAGGTTCGCATTCCGTTAGGCTTGACGGCACTCATAGGTCGCGCGCTTTCTGATGAAACAGGATGTCTGTCTCCTGATTCGTCTGACCAGACCCGATTGTTCAAAATTCGCCGTGTCTTCTTCGCGGCTAGCGCCTCACCCTCAGACCATGCACCGTCTCGTACAGGCGCGGCACCTGCGCCGCCATGACGTCGCTCTGGCTGCGCCAGTCGAACAGCTTGCCGATGCCGCCGTATTCAAACGCCACCATCCAGGGCTGCGCCGCGTCGCCAGCGGCGATCATGTTCATCACCCACTCGAACACCTGCCAGTCAGACTCGGTCATCGGCATGTGGTCTTCCAGCCGCCCGTCAATTAGTTCAATGCCGGTCACGTGCAGCTCACGTATTCGCTCCAGCGGCAGCGCTTCGATATACGTTCGGGCGTCCATCTCAAGCGTTTCGGCGGAAATACAGGCGTGGGAAATATCGAACAGGAAGCCGCAGCCCGCCTCGTAAATGACGGCGGTCAGCACCTCTGGCTCAACACAGGTCGGCAGAAGATGACGGCGCAGAATCGAGTCTTCGGCGTGCAGATAGGGGATATTCTCGACGATCACCCGATCAGCGCCAAACCGCTGAACAACCAACATCACGTCGTCATACATCTGCTCGGTCACCCGCTGCCTCTGGGCGTCGGTCAGCGGGCTGCCGGTGATGCCCGGCAGATCGCCCACCAACGACGCCAGATGCACGTTGACGAAGGGCGTATCGGTCTCTTTCAGCGCCAATTCGACGGCGTTCCAGTCGGTTTTCTCCAGCCCGCCTCTGCCCGCTACCAGATCAAAATGCACGTACACCGGGCGCAGGGTGGAAGCCTCGCGCAGAAGATCCTTCCAGGGCGGGCATTTGAATCTATCGACCTCGATACGCCCCTCACGGAGTAAATCGGCTGCCTGCGGTGAATAGTTCACGGCAAACTGCATGAAAGCACCATCCTTTACGACTGCCGCAACCTTCCAATGATAACGCCGCGCGCCCAAATATGAAGGTGGCGTTGGCTAACCGTCGGGGAATCGCGGGTGAAATCAGCGGGGATTCTTCGCGTCTTCTTTCAAGGCTGCCTATAATACCCCTGCGCAGATACGTTTCCGGCTGCCACCAATTGAGAGCGATTGAATGTCCCTTGAAGCAGATATCGCCCACAGCGCCGATCTGATTCGCTCCAGCCAGCGCCTGACGGTGCTAACCGGCGCGGGCGTGAGCAAAGAGTCGGGGGTACCCACCTTCCGCGACGCGCTGGATGGATTGTGGGCGCGCTACGATCCGGCGCAGCTTGCCAACGCCGCTGCCTTCCAGCGCGATCCTAAGCTGGTGTGGGACTTCTACGAGTACCGCCGCGAGATCATGCGTCCAGCCAAACCCAATCCGGGACATACCGCGCTGGCGGCGCTCGAACGGCGCTTCCCGGCGATGTCTATCATCACCCAGAACGTAGACGACCTGCACGAGCAGGCGGGCAGCCGCAGCGTCATCCGGCTGCATGGGCGCATCAGCGCCAACAAATGCTTTGCCAACTGCCAGGGCAGCCCGACGCCGGTGGACGTAACCGCGCTGGAATGGGATCGCGGCAGCGGTCCCCCGCCCTGTCCTCACTGCGGCGCGCCCGTTCGCCCGGATGTCGTCTGGTTTGGCGAAGCCCTGCCTGGCGACCAGCTTCAGGCGGCGATCCACGCCAGCGAAAACGCCGACGTAATGCTGGTGGTCGGCACTTCGGGTGTGGTGCGCCCTGCCGCCGATATGCCTTACTATGCGAAACGCCACCGCGCGACGCTGATCGAGATCAACCCGGTCGAAAGTGACCTCACGCCGATCATCGATCTCTGGCTTGCCGGAGCTTCGGGGGAAATTCTACCGCGCGTGCTGACCGCGCTGGGTGCTCATGGGTAGACTGCTGCTCGTTTTTGCCTTGACGCTTCTGTCAGCCGGTTTGGTTTCGGCGCAGTCGGCGGCGTGGCAGGTGTTCATCCAGCACGACGTGGGCGCGGCTGACCGGCTGATCTTCGTCGATCTGCTGTCCGGCGAGGAAACGACGCTGACGGTTGATGGCGAGCGCTACACGGTGCTGCCTACCGGCGTGCTGTTTCAGGACGCTGGCGATGGGCGGGTGCTGGTAGCGTCGCCCGACGGCACCGTCGCCCCGCACCCGTTGATCGCGCCATCCGAGGCGGCGCGCCGCGTCGATTGGACGGTATCGGCGGACGGGCGCGCGCTGGCATGGACGATCACCGAAGGCAGCCTCGACGCGCTGACGACCACCACCTGGATCGCCGAGGGCGAGTCGCCGCGCCAGGTTTTCAGCGATGGACCGCACAACGGCATTCGCGCCTTTCCGGTGGCGTTCAACGCCGCCCGCAGCACGCTGTACATGGATTATCAACCGGACACCATTGCCGATTTCACGCCGTTTCGCCAGTATGCGGCGCTGTTCTCGCTCGATCTCGACACCGGCGAAACGCGCTCGCTGCCGGGCGAGGCGGGCTGTTTCTGCGGCGGCAGCATTGGCAGCGGTCGCTTCCTGCGGCTGACGCTTGCCGAAAGCGGCTTTGACCTGCGGGTGGTCAATCTCGATACCGGCGACCAGCGCCTGATTACCGGTGTTGGCTTGAGCGACTATACCCAGGGCGGCGACGTGCTGATCGCCCCCGATGGCACCCACGCGGTTTACGCGCTGGCGCAGGTGCGCGGCTTCGGCACCGCCGAACAGACGTTGGAGACAACCTTCGTGCTGGTCGATCTCATCACCTTCACCCAGACCCAACTGCTCCAGCTAACCGATCCCTTCCTACGCCCGGTCGCGTGGACGGATGACGCCAGCGCCATCCTGCTCACCAGTCCTTCGCAGGACGGCACCTGGAAGATTAACGTCGGGCAGAACACGCTCGAAACTATCGCCAACGCCACCTACCTGGGGACGATGCTTCCCCCACAGGGCGGCTAAATCAGTTACAATGAGCTTATGATGCAGCCAACCATACCCGATTTTGAACGCCGAAAAGGCAAATATCCCCCCGTCGCCACGCTTCTGGGCGAGATGTACGGCTACCCGACCTGGCAGCGCTGGCTGCCGCCGCTTGACGAGCTGGTGGATTGTATCCTGAGCCAGAGCACCACCGACCACAACCGCGACATCGCCTTTGAAGCCCTCAAAGCCCGCTTTCCTACCTGGGAAGCGGTCATGGAAGCGCCGACTGAAGACGTCATCGCGACGATCAGACCCGCCGGGCTGGCGAACCAGAAGGGACCGCGCATTCAAAACGTGCTGCGGCGCATTCACGCCGAACACGGCGCGCTCAATATTGATTTCCTGAACGACCTGCCGATTGACGACGCCAAAGCCTGGCTGACCAGTCTTGAAGGCGTGGGACCCAAAACGGCGGCGATTGTGCTGTGCTTCGCCTTCAACCGCCCCGCATTTCCGGTCGATACCCACATCCATCGTGTCGGGCAGCGCATCGGCTTTCTGCCGCAGGGTATCAGCGCCGATAAGGCGCATTCGGTCATGGAAGCAATCGTGCCGCCGCCGAATTACTACCAGTTTCACATCAACATGATCCAGCATGGGCGCGAGATCTGCCAGGCGCGCCGTCCAAAGTGCGAAATCTGCCCGCTTACCCCCTACTGCGATTACTTTCAGAACCTACCGAGGTCACATGCCTGAACGCGAAAAAACGGCACTTCACATCACCGATCAGGAGATCACCGGCATTCGCCAGAACATTATGCTGCTGCGCACGCAGGTGCAGGCGGGCAAAGTGGACGGCACGTTTCTCAGCAGACAGCTTGATAAGTTCGCCGATCTGGTAGATCGGGTGGAGATAGAGCACCGCCAGTTGAAGCGCCAGGCGCGGCTCGAAATCCTCTACAACGTCAGCCGTTTGTTGGGCGCGTCGCTCGATTTACAGGTGGTGCTCGATCAGGTGATGGACGCGCTGATTCAGCTTACCAGCGCCGAACGCGGCTTCCTGATGCTGCGCAACGACGACGGGCAGGTGTCGGTTCAGGCGGCGCGCAACTTCGACCAGCAGACCCTGGGCAGCGATAAATCGAGCTACAGCCGCACCGTCGTCTACCGCGTGCTCGACCGGGGCGAATCGATTGTCACCACCAATGCCGCCGAAGACCCGCGCTTCGCCGGTCAGACCAGCATTATTGGTCAGGCGCTGCGCAGTATCATGGCGACTCCGCTGCGTGTGCGCGGCAAGGTTATTGGCGTTGTCTACGTCGATAACCGCGCCATCGCCTCGCTGTTTGATGAAGATGACCTCGAAGCGCTCAACGCGCTGGCGGGACAGGCAGCCGTCGCCATCGAAAACGCCCGCCTTTTCAGCGTGACCGATCAAAAGCTTTCCGAGCGCGTGCAGGAACTTCAGCAGCTTCGCCGCATTGACCTTCAGCTTAACGAAACGCTCGACGCCGACAAAGCCATCGCCTATACGCTCGAATGGGCGGCGCGGCTTTCGGGCGCGCAGGTCGGACACCTCGGTCTGCTCGAAAACGGACACATTCCCGTCAATCACCATTACGGAATCAGCGGCGAGGAAACGCAGCCGCTGTATCTGGAGATCGCCTATCCGCAGGTGAACGAGGTCATCAAAGCGCATAAGTCGCTGGTGACGATGCGCGGCAGTTCCAGCATTCTGGTTGTGCCGGTGCGCCACGAACACGCGGTCATCGGCGTGATCGTGCTGCGCCGTCAGGGTAATTTCACCCCCGAACAGCAGGACATCGTCGAGCGCATCGCCGCCCGCGCCGCCGCCGCGATTGAAAACGCCCGCCTTTATGCCCGGATGCAGGCGGCAGACCGCGCCAAGAGCGAGTTTGTCGGCATCGTCGCCCATGACCTGAAAGTGCCGATGACCAGCATTCTGGGTTACGCCGATCTGACGCTGATGGAGGACAACATCCCGCCGCTTCAGGTCAACTACCTGAACCGCATCCGCGATACGGTCAAGCGCATGGAACTGCTCGTATCCGATCTCTCCGACATCAGCCGCATTGAAAGCGGACACTTCCTGATGGACGAATCACGGGTACTGGTTGCCGATGTCGTTCAGGGACTACGCGACGCGCTGGCGCCGCAGCTTGCAGCCCAGCAGCACCGGTGGGTCGAAAATATCGCGCCCGATCTTCCGGCGATGAAGGCAGACTACTTCCGCCTGCTGCAAGTGCTGACAAATCTGACCAGCAATGCCTTCAAATACACGCCCGACGGCGGCACAATTACGCTGCGCGTCTCGCGGCTGGAAGAACGGATCGAGTTCAGCATCAGCGATACCGGCATCGGCTTGTCGCCAGAGGCGGTCGAAAAGCTCGGCACCAAGTTCTGGCGCGCTGAGGACGATTTCACCCGTTCCAAGCCCGGTACCGGGCTTGGCTTTGCCATCACCCGCAGCCTGGTCGAGCAAATGGGCAGCGGCATCTACGTCGAAAGTCAGGTCGGGCAAGGCAGTCAGTTCACCTTTAGCGTTGCCATAGACAAGGAGTGAGGCGATGGCGGCGGTACACCTGTTCCTGTCGCCGCACCTGGATGATGCCATCCTGAACTGCGGTGGAGTGATGCACGATCTGGCGCGGCGCGGTGAGCGCGTTGTGATTGTGACGGTGATGGCGGGCGAGCCGACGGACGATCTGCCCGATACGCCGTCGCTGCGTGCCGTTAAAGCGCTGTGGGCAAATGGGCAGTACCTGATCAGCGCCCGACGGCTGGAAGACGCCCGCGCCGCCCGGACTCTCGGAGCAGCGGTGGTACAGATGCCCTTCCTCGAATGCCTGTTCAGAACCGCCCGCTATGGTGATGGCAGCCGCGCCCCGCTGTATCCACACGATGACAGCCCGTTCGCTGAGTACGACCACGCCGACGACACCCGCACCCTCTTACTGGAGCGCCAGTCGCCGGTGCGCCGCGAAGTCGATACGATTTACGCCCCGCTGTGCGCCGACTCGCACGTCGATCACCGGCTGGTGCGCGACTGGTCACTCGTCCTCACCGGCGCGAAAAATGCGCCAGCGCTGAAGTTTTATGAAGAATACCCCTCAAATGGGAATAAAATAACAGTAGCTCGCGCGCTGGATTTCTACCGGCAGGAGATGCCAGCGCTCACGCTCCAGCTTGAAAGCGCCGTCCTGGACGACGACGCGGTCAATGCCAAAATCCGGTCGCTGCGCTGCTATCAGTCGCATGTGCCGGTGCTCTGGCAAACCCTGGACGTAATGGAGAAGTCGATCCGCGAATACCTGCTGCTCTGTGGCGAAGGTCAGCCCGCCGAACGCTTGTGGAAGGTATCCGCCAACACCCCAACCCCGGATGATGGCACCGCGCTGGACATAATCGCCTAGCGCGCACTACGAGAGGACGAATGATGACGGCGTTAGAACAGGCGCAATCGCTGCTGGAAGAACTGCTACAGGCTGCCCGAACGGGCGCAGTCGTCCCGGTGCGCCTGCCGGGACAGTTGGAGAGCCTGCAGGAAGCGCTGGTGAAGGTTAAGGACGAACAGCAGGCGGAGCAGAAGAAGACCGAGCTTCCAGCCGATATGGAATCCTTCCTCAAGGATCAGGCGTACTTCATCGGTCACGCCGTTCACGAACTCCGCACCCCCATGACCAGTATTCGTGGCTACAGCGATATGCTCGGTAACGGCGCAATGGGCGCGCTGACCGACATGCAGAAACAGTTTGTCGATACCATTCGCGCCAACAGCAAGCGCATGGAAAGCCTGATGACGGACGTCTCAGACATGAACAAGCTGCGGGCAGGCACGCTGCGCCCCAACCTGAAGATGGACATGTTCAAGAACATCGCCATGATGATCGAGAACCAGACCAAGCCCACCGCCGAGCAGCTCAATCGCACGCTCACCTTCGATATCCCTCAGGGGCTGCCGATCCTCAACACCGACGGCGAGCTGCTGGCAAAAGCGATCACCAAGCTGGTGGATAACGGACTGCGCTACCAGCCGGAGGACGGCGAAGTCACGGTGTCGGCTTCCGCCGAAGGCAGCAAGCTGATCATCAAGGTGCAGGACAGCGGTTTCGGCATGTCGCCCGAAGACGTTGCCCAGCTTGGCACCATCTACTTCCGGTCAGACAATGAAATGGTTCGTTCTCATAAAGGCAGTGGGCTTGGTATTCCCATCGCCTACGGCATCATTCGGCTGCTTGACGGCACCATTGAAGTGCAGAGCGAGAAGGATAAAGGCACCACCTTCACGGTGACTATATCAGGGATGACATGACCAACATTGACCGAGCGTTACGGACACTCTCGCGCCTGCAAAATGCTGCGCCAGCCCTGGCGGCTGCCAGAATTGCGGAGGTTTCGACGCTGCTCATGCGTCTTAACGCCGAAAACGAGTATCTGAACGCTCGGTTGATGGAATCGCTCGATACCTCAACCGGCTTCCTAACCCAGCAGTCGGCGCGCGGCGTGCTTGAAAAGCCGGTGACAGCCAAAGACCTCTCGCTGGAAGAACTGTTCGGCGTCGAAGGGGACGCCGCGCTCAATCTGTTTGCCGAACTCGATTCGACCCTGTTCACCAACGAAGTCGCCGCCGCCCAACCCGCGCCAGCCGCCGTTCCCGCGCCCGAACCGGAAGAGTCGTCGCTTGACGTGTATGAGGATCTGGAAGCGCTGCTCCGCGAGCATGGCGTATCGGACATTCCGCAGGTCATTCTGAATCAGGTTGAACTGACCGAGGACGAACGTAAAGCGCTTGAGGACAAGTTCCACGATGAAACGGATGAAACGCCCGTCCACGACCCGCTACCCGACCCGGAAGAAGTCTCCAGCCAACTGAACGACATCATGAAGCCCACCCTGCTGGCGCTGCGCGGCGAAATTGAAGAGCTGGTCGATGGCAGAATGGGGCGGCTGACGTCAAATCAGTCGGATACACTCCGCGCCATGTCCGGCACAACCGATGGGATGCTCAGCCTGCTTGATTCACTGATCATCATCCACCAGCTTCGGCAGTACGCCCTCAGCATCGAACCGACCGAGTTCAACCCGCTGGCGCTGCTCGACACCGCCCACCAGATGCTGCGCGACCGCGCCGACGACCACGACCACCAGATCAACATTCAGATTGAGCCAACCCTGCCGCAGGTGAGGGCAGATTTTGATCGCTCGCTCAGCATCGTACTGGATATCCTCGACAACGCCATTCTCTACACGCCTGATGACAGCGTCATCCGTGTCTCGGCAGATTCGATTGGCTCGCACGTCCTGTTTACTATCGCCGATTCGGGGATTGGCTTTTCGGCGGCAGATAGCAAGTATATCGCCACGCCGTTCTGGCGCGCCCTGCACGAGCCGCTGGTGCGAAACCATCACGGTACCGGTCTGCGCCTGTTTCTGGCGAAACAGATTCTCGCGCTCCAGGGCGGCGAGCTATTCTTCTCCGGCGAGCCGAACTTCGGCAGCAGTTTCAGTTTCACCTTGCCCATCGTCTGACGCCTCGAAAATCTACACCTCATAAAGCCTTCGGACTTTACTTTTTGATAATTCAATGCTATCTTACTGTTGGCGCCGAGGTGGGAACTTACATCACTAGTTTCAGGAAATGGGCACAGCGAAGGCTGTGTCTTTTGCAATTTCTGAAACAGGTTTGGCGTTTTTTGTTTATCAAGGAGCGGTAGCGTCATGGCAAACCAGCCACAATATGTCACAGCCGAGGGTTTGAAGGATCTGGAAAGCCGCCTCAAATACCTCAAAGAAGTGCGCCGCCCGGAAGTAGCAGAGCGTCTGCGCCAGGCGCTTGAAGAGGGCGGCGATCTGAGCGAGAATGCCGAATACGAAGATGCCAAAAATGAGCAGGCGTTCGTCGAAGGCGAAATCCTGCGTTTGGATTCTATTCTGAGCAGCGCGCAGGTGATCGAAGCGACCGGCAAGAAAGATGTCGTGTCGCTGGGTTCCCGCGTGACGGTGGTGGAAGAAGGCACGACCGACAAGGAAATCTATTTTCTGGTCGGCTCTGCTGAAGCCAACCCCAGCGAAGGCAAAATCTCGTTGGAAAGCCCGCTTGGCAAAGCCATGATGGGCGCGAAAAAGGGTGAGAAAGTCCTGGTCAACGCGCCGGGCGGCGATATCACCTTCATCATCAAGGAAATCGCGTAATCGGAACGCGCTGAACAGACCACATGCCAGCCCCGATGCGAAATCGGGGCTTTGTTTTATATGGGTGCTGCCTGCATAATACGGCGGTCTGCCGCGGAATCGCGCGGGCAGCCGATACCATCAATCCTATCACTTCAATCATCACCCATCAGGGAGATCGTCACCGCTATGTGGCAGCCGAACCGACTTGAACAGGAACGCCTGGAGAAGCTTCACGGGCTGGAAGCGCTCGGCATTGAAGCCTATCCGGCGCGGGCAGCCCGCACGCACAGCGCCCAGCAAGCCATCGTCGATTACACCGCGGCGGAGTTCGCCACGCCGGAGGGCGCTGACATACCTGCCGTCCTGGTGACCGTCTGCGGGCGAATTCGCCGCGCCAACGTCAAAGGCAAAGTCTCATTTCTCCACATCGAGGACGAGACAGGACGCATCCAGTTGTTCCTGCGCGTCAACGACATGGACGAAGCGATCTACAGCCTGGTAAAAACCAAGCTGGTCGATGTGGACGATTTTGTGCAGGCGACTGGTACGCTCATGCGCACTCAGGCGGGTGAAATTAGCGTCCGGGTGAGTGATTTTAAGCTGCTGGCGAAATCCCTCAGCCCGCTGCCGGTCATCAAGCAGCAGAAGCTGGACGACGGCACAATTGTCGAATACGGGGAATTCAGCGACGTAGAAGCCCGCTACCGCCAGCGCTACGCCGATCTGGCGGTCAACCGCGAGGTGCGCGAAGTCTTCCAGAAGCGCGCCAGAGTGCTGCGCGCCCTGCGGCAGTTCTTCGATGAGGAAGGCTTTCTCGAAGTCGAAACGCCGGTGCTTCAGCCAGTCTACGGCGGCGCGGCGGCGCGTCCGTTCGTCACCCATCACAACCAGCTTCACCAGGATCTCTACCTGCGTATCAGCTTCGAGCTGTACCTCAAGCGCCTGCTGGTCGGCGGTCTGGATGCCGTCTACGAGATCGGGCGCGACTTCCGTAATGAGGGCGTCAGCTTCAAGCACAACACCGAATTCACCATGCTGGAGTTCTATAAGGCTTACATTGACTATACCGGCGTCATGGAACTGACCGAGCGCATGTGCGCCCATACCTGCCTGGCGGTCACCGGCAGCACGCAGGTTGAATATCTGGGACAAACGCTCGACTTCTCCAAGCCGTGGGCGCGTTACACCGTCCGCGAAGCCATTCGCCGCGAAGCCGAGATTGACTATATGGAGTATCCCGATGCGGTTTCGCTCGAAAAAGCCATCAACGAACTGGGCGAAACGGTGCCGCCGGGTCAAACCTGGGGCAAGCTGGTCGAGCATCTGCTCGGCAAATTTGTCGAGCCAAAGCTCATCCAGCCGACCTTCATCATCGACTATCCGCGCGATATTTCGCCCTTCGCCAAGCGCGTCGAATACGACGACGTTCACGTCGAACGGTTTGAGTTCTACATGGCGGGCATGGAAATGGGCAACGCCTTCACCGAACTCAACGACCCGCGCGATCAGGAACAGCGCTTTCTCGATATGGCGCGGCTTTACCGCACCGGTGACGACGACGAAACGCCGCTGGACGAGGACTACCTGCGCGCCATGCGCTATGGGATGCCGCCCAACGGCGGCTTCGGCATGGGCATCGACCGTCTGGTCATGCTTCTGACCAACCAGCGCACCATCCGCGACGTACTGCTCTACCCTCACCTGCGCGAGGAGAAGTAGCGTCAGCAAAACGTAGGCAAAACATATACAAACCATCGCGATAATTTCGTTTAAAATATAGAGAAGTCGGCATTCATTCTTTTATTGCGCGGCTTCTCTTATTTTCACTTTGGGATTATTGGAGTTTTGGATGGTGTTCACTAAGGGACTGCAAAGCCAGGCAGTGCTGGATGGACTGGGACAGGGGGTGCTGATCTTTGACAGCGCTAACCGCCTGGTCATGGATAATCTGGCGGCGCGGGTGATCCTCGGCGCAGATTTGAAGCTAATTCGCTCAGAAGGGTGGCGCGCGGCTTCGCTGCTGTTCAACACCCGCCATACCGACCCGGATAAAACGCTCGACGCCGTTCGCTCAAAGGCGATGGCATCGGAGCGCCCGCTGCGTTTTTCCACCTACCGCGCCGGAGAGCATGTCCCCTGCTGGGCGGCTGCCATCCACGGAAGCGGCGGCGAAGTTTATACCATGCTGACGATTGACGCCCCCGACTGGTCGGCGCTGACCGAGCTGGTGGAGAAATACCTCGAAGAAGTGCGCGACGCCACCGCATCCACCGCCGGACACGCTGACTTGATCATGCAGAGCGTTCGTCGCCCGAAGCCCAACGAAACCATCGAGCAGCTTGGCAGGCGCATCAGCGGGTTTGCCCGCATTATCGACATTCACATGACCCGGTTGGGCGCGCTCACCAATCTGGTGGAACGGCTGGAGAAAGTGCGCACCAACGCCATCCGCGATGAAGTGCGTGCGTCGCGCAGCCGCATCGTCCTCGGCGAATTCATGGAAGACTTCCTCGAAGAACTCAATGACTACCCACTCGCCGATCCCGAGACGGAAGCCCAGGACTATCGCCAGCGCCTCCAGGCGTCGATCCCCGAAAATATCGTCCTGTTTGCATCGCCGCAGCATCTCGCCGTCATCTTGCGTGACCTGCTGCGGAATGCTATCATGTACAGCCTCAAGGCGACGCCAATTTATATCGTGGCGCATGTCCGCGATAAAATGGTTCAAATTGACGTCATCGATGAGGGTTACGGTATTCGCGCCAACGAAGCCGAGCGCGTGTTTAATCCCTTTATGCGGTCACGACAGCCGCAGATTATGGGCGAGTTCGGCTACGGGCTGAGCCTGTACCTGTGCAAGAACGAGGTCGAAGCAATGAATGGACGCATCTGGTTTGAAAGCGAAGAAGGCTTGGGAACCACATTTAGCCTTAAGCTGGCTGCCTGGCGCAGCGACTCGTCTGGCTCTGAAAGCGAATAACGCCTATCTCTGCACGCTCGTGAGGACGCGACGCCTCTCCTGATTGTGCGGGAGAGGCGTTTTTATTTGTGGAAGCTGACATGAACAATCTGACACCTGAGTTTTTTGATACCCTGATCGTCGTCGTCATTCTGGTTGGGCTGGCGCTTGCCGCGGTACGGCTCTACAAGGACTTCACTCGCCCGCTGCCGCCCGACGAAGACACTCGCCCACATAAGCCGCAGCCATAACGGCGATTGAAAACGACGAATGCAGGGACACGACAATGTCGTGTCCGAAAAGAGGGCAGCGGACACGATGGTGTCGTGTCCCTACAAACGTCATCTGTCTCTTGAATCAAATCAATGGACAAATACTCGCACCTGTCACGATAAGGACTGAATCATGATCGATATCGCCTTAATCCGCGAAAAGCCCGAATGGGTCAAAGAACAGATCGCCAAACTGAACGATGAGACGGCGCTCAAGCGGGTCGATGCCATCGTCGAACTCGACCAGCAGCGCCGCGCCCTGCTGGCGCAGGTTGAGAATATTCAGGCTTCCCGTAACAAGCTGAATAAAGGCGTCGGCATGTTGCGCGGCAGTAAGCAGATCGACGACGAACGGCGCGGCGCGCTGGCAGCGCTGGCGCTGGAATTGATGAACGCGGGCGATTACGAGCAGGCGGCGCTGGCGCTGGCGGGCGATATCCCCGCTACCGATCTGCGTCCGGGTGCGCCCAACGCGCTGGAAGCGCTGATGACGGCGCTCGGCAGCATCGGGGAAATTGTCCAGAACCATAACGAGAAGCTGAAAGCCATCGAAACCGAGTTGGAAGAAAACCTGCTCTGGATTCCCAACATGCCGCACGAAAGCGTGCCCGTCGCCCCGGACGACTCGCACAACATTGCCTGGACGCCGGAAGGGGCTTTCTACGAATTTGACTTTGAACCCCAGCCGCACTGGGAACTGGGTCCCGCGCTGGGCATCATCGACTTTGAACGCGGCGTCAAGCTCATGGGGACGCGCGGCTACGTCTTCACGGGCATGGGCGCGCGGCTGCAGCGGGCGCTGATCAATTTCTTCCTCGATATGGCGCGTGGTAAAGGCTTCACCGAGCTTTACCTGCCCTATATGGTCAAGGAAGAGATGCTGTATGGCGCGGCGCAGTTTCCCAAGTTCCGCGATGTGGTGTACTTCGATCCCGACGCCGAACTGTATATGCTGCCGACTGCCGAAGTCGCCATCACCAATCTGCACCGCGACGAAATTCTCGACGAGGCACAGCTTCCCCTGTATTACGTCGCCCACACGCCCTGCTTCCGCCGCGAGAAAACCAGCGCCGGGCGCGACGTGCGCGGCATTAAGCGCGTGCATCAGTTTGAAAAAGTGGAGATGTACAAGCTCACCATGCCGGAGACGAGCTACGAAGAACTCGAATCGCTGACCGAAGCCGCAAGCGACATCTGCCGCGCGCTCAAGCTGCCGTTCCGCCGCCTCGAAATCGTCACCGGCGACCTCGGCTTTGCCGCCACCCGGAAGTATGACGTTGAGGTCTGGTCGCCCGGCTGCCAGGAATGGCTGGAAGTCAGCTCGTGCAGCAACGATGAAGCATTTCAGGCGCGGCGGGCGAACATCAAATATCGCCCTGAAGGACAAAAGAAAACGCGCTATGTCCACACGCTCAACGGCAGCGGGTTGGCAACGCCGCGTGTGATCATCGCCATTCTGGAAAACTACCAGCAGGCAGACGGCTCGGTGCGCGTGCCCGATGTGTTAGTGCCGTACATGGGCGCCGACGAAATCCGATAGGGTACAGCCGGTCATACAGGAAATCGTGTCTTGCAGTTGGGCGACTCACCAAGCCGCCCAACTGACACAATGCCGCTACCGATAGGCTAAGGTAGCTAAAGCGCTGCGCCCCCAGGCGCGAATGCGCGGGTTGTCGCTGGTGGCTGCCCGACGCAGCACCACCGTCGCCAGCGCCAGATCAATTTGCAGCAGCCCCAGCGCCGCCACATACGAATTCTGTTCGTCGGGCAGCGGGTTTTCAACTATCGCGCACAGAGTCTCAAAAGCGCGGCTCTCATTCAGCCGCCCCAACGCCCAGATAGCGCTCGCCCGCACATCCCACGAAGCATCCGCCGCCGCCGCGATCAGCGGCTCCAGCGCCTGGGTGTCGCCAATATCGCCCAGGTCTGCCGCCGCCCGCCAGCGCCCCTCGTTCGGCGCGGCAGCGTCGTTCAGCAGCGCCAGCAGCGGTTCGACCGCGCCAGCGTCAATCAGGGCGCAGTCCGCCGCCAGCCGTTCCGCCAGCACCGAGCTGCTCAGGGAAGTGAGGAAGGAATGCATACTAACCGCCATTGCTACGGATAAAGCCCATACTGAATAAGCATCTCTCGCTGTTCAAGCTGCTCATCACTATTCATGTGCAGCAGCTTGACTGTTGTTCTTCCTCGGGAATTCAGCCCTTCAATTCTCGCGCCGCTGAGCACAAAGTGCTCGCCCCAGATGTGCAATCTGGGATGAAACAAAAACTCAGGATTTCCGTCTTGCGGGTCAAGCGAGGCGAGATCGCTACCTTTGAAACGATTGCAGAATACACAGCTTAAACAGAGGTTCTCCTCGGCAGTCTATCCGCCGTGTTTCTCAGCATAGACGTGATCGATTTCGTGAGCTTTTACGGAATATCTCGCTTCGAACAGGCAGTATTCGCAGCGCCCGCCAGCACGCTGGTAAACGAGTGAACGCAATCTATCGGGAACGTAGCTCATTGTTGTTGCAGCTTCGCAATCGCACGCATCTTAGTAAGCCGCATCAGGTGTTCCAGATGAAGGTAATCGTCGAGTTCTTCCTGTTCATCCCGGTTGATCTGTCCGGCACGATTTAGTTCAAGCAGGTGACTAATACGCGCCTCTGTCTCGTCCGAAAGGCGAAATGCAGCGATCTCTTCAAGGCTGGGATTCGACGTAAGGAATTCCGCAAATTCAGAATGTACCTGTCTCGTTAGCACATGCATCACCTGTTCCTTCCATCTCAACTACTTTAACTATACACCACGTACCGTTCCAGGAACTTGAGCGTCGCTTTCAGATAGGCGTCTATCGTGTCCGGCTTGCGGAAGCCGTGTCCTTCCCCGGCATAGACGTGATATTCGTGTGGCACGCCGCGCGCGCGCAGCGCCGCGACGATGCTGTCGCTCTGGGATTTTGGCACCACGTTGTCATCTTCACCCTGAAACACGATCACCGGATCGACGATCTTATCGGCGTGGAACAGCGGCGAGCGCTCGCGGTACAGCGGCGCGGCTTCCGGCAGCGGACCGAGCAGCGTCTCCGAATAGCGTTCCTCGAACTTGAAATCCGCTTCGCTGACCAGCGTAAACTGATTGCTGATTCCGTACAGGCACACGCCAGCCTTATAGAAGCCAGGCTTGCTCACCAGCGATTGCAGCACCGTATAGCCGCCCGCGCTGCCGCCAAGTATCACGAACTTTTGCGGATCAGCTAATCCCTGCGCCGCCAGATACGCCGCCCCGCTGGCGCTGTCCTCCACGTCATAATAGCCCCAGGCGCGGCGGTGCCTGTCCTTGTAGACCTTGCCATAGCCGGTGCTGCCGCGATGGTTGACCTGTAATACCGCGTAGCCGCGCGTGGCGTAAAACTGCATCTCGGCGTCGTAGCCCAGCCGCCGCTGGCTGGTCGGTCCGCCGTGAACGTGGACGATCAGCGGCGGCTGCCCGATGCCCTCAAAATGGTCGCTGGTTGGCGGATAGTACAAGCCGTGTGCTGTCTCTCCGTCGTGCCCCGCCCACTCAATCACCTGCGCCTGTGAAAGCCGCGCCGATTCCAGCGCGATGCTGGTGCTGTAGCGGTGAACCGATACGGCGTCACGCTCAGGAGCATAGCTCACGACTCGTTCGGGCGCGGTGCTGGCGCTAACCAGCAGCGCCACCGCCTCGCGCGTGGGAGACACCGCAATCTGGCGCATTTCAGTCATCCCGTCCAGCGCCGCCGCGCCATCATCGAGCGCGTCGCCAGTGGCGGCGTTGCAGCGCCACAGGCTGCAAGCCGCTTGCTGGTTGCGAATGCTGTAAATGCTCCTGCTGTCATGCGACCAGCCATACATACGGATTCCCTGTGACCAGGCGGGAACGGCGTGTTCGGCTTCAGCCGTTGTAAGCTGCCTGCGCTGCCCTGTTTCCAGATCATAGATGTAAATCTGCCACCAGCCGCTGGCATCGCTCACGTATGCCAGTGATTTTCCATCTGGCGAGAACTCCGGCTGAAAGATTGCCGTTTCGCTGTCGCCGACGATGGTCTGCGCCGACTCGATATAGGGAAAGCCAGCCTGATCGTAGCCCACCGCTGCCAGCCGCAGTTCGGTGCCGTCCCAGGGCATCAACGGCTGGTTCCAGGTGATGAAGGCGACGTGTTTTCCCGCCGGATGCCAGACAGGCTGCATCACGTAATCGGTTCCATACGCCAGCTTGCGCGACCACTCCTTGCCCTGGCTATCTACCACCGCCAAACCGTCGGTTCGCCCATCCTGATGCACATACATCACCCATTTGCCGTCCGGCGAAATTCGGGGCGACGCCGCCGTTCCAAACGCGGGTGTAATCGGCTGCGGTCGCCCGCCTGCCAGCGCCACCCGGTACAGCCGCCCGCCGTGACCGGCAAAGACGGCTGTGCCATCCTGAACGTGGAACTCGCCGCCGCCGTAGCCAACCCGCCCGCGTATCGCCATGTCAGCGTCGGTCAGGTCGCGCGGCGCGTCATCGGGGCGCTGCGCCACAAGCACGCTGTGTCCGGCGCGTGTTTCCAGCCAGACGAGGGTCGATCCGTCACTGTCCCACTGCACATCGGAGAGCCGCACGCCGCCTGCCAGCATCAGCGTGGTGATAGGACTGCTCCAGGTGCCATAAGCCCGTTTCTGCTTCATGACCGTTCGCTCCAATCGAAGAAGGAAGTTGGGGGATTCATGTCATCGAGGCTGAATTATAGAGCGTGCGAGGGAAAAGAAAACGCCCCACCAGAAGATGGGGCGTTTTGTTGTTGGTGTGGGGTAAAAAGGGTTTCTTTAATAAATCTATTGATCCCCACACGTTTATGTTGTCTATCTGAAAATGAGTATATGAAATTGTTCTGGCAAAGTCAAACGTCATTCTGAGAGGCTTTAATTGTACAATCTATCATTATCGCTAGTAACGTCCTTCACAATAGTTGTTAAATCGCCCGCTATGAATGGAGTTTAAGCGAACCTCAAGCGGCGAAGGCGAAAGATAACAATGCTTCCTCATGTATTACATCGCCGACGTTCATTTTAATGTAAATCGACCCGCGAATTAATCTGGCGCTAATTTAGTGCAAACTGCACAAAAAAGTGGGGCTTTTTTAAGCCCCACTTCTCTTAGGAGTTTGAACTCCTCATCGCGTCAGAGGCTTGGGCGTTCTGCCCAAGTGACATCCGCGCCAGATCGCTGCGCGGCGCGTATTCCCGCGACACGATCTCGACCATCGTGCCTACCTCCGCCCAGTAATAAAGCTGCTCGGCGTCTCCGTCGATGGACATGACGCAGCCGTAGGTGTATTGGCTGCCAACGTTGCCGTTGCCCATAACCGTACCGCCCGGCAGAATTACTCTGCCGTGGAAGCCGTTGACCAGCCCCGGAGAAACTTCGTAGATGCCCATGAACCAGCCCATCGTCCATGAACCGCAGCTGTTGTCACCACACAGTTCAACGCTGCTGCCCACCGCCGTCTCCTGATGATCGAGGATCTGGAAGATGCCCGGCGAAGTCGGCGCGCGATCCATACCCGACGAAATCAGCCAATTGAACACCAACTGCCCGTTCTCGTATGCCCACAGGGTCTGTGTTTCCAGATCGACGATGATCCGCTTGTTCGGTACCGGATCGAGTGGCACGACTTCATCCGGCGATGGCAGATTGACCCTCTCGCCTACGGAAAGCATCGCATCCCAGTCCCGGCGAGGATTCGCCTGCTGCATCAGATTGAACGGCACGCCGGTGCGCCGGGCAATGCGATAGCCGCTGTCGCCGGACTGCACTTCGTAAGTGCTGGTGCGATAGCGAATCCGCAGCGTCACCTGTGCCCTGCCCTCGCCAATAGCTGTCCGCACTTTATCCAATGCGTCGGACGGCTCGATGTAGCGCAAATCGTTGTCCTGCATCAGGGTATCGGTCTGCATATCGACAAACTGGGCGAATTCTTCCGCGCGCAGGGACAGTCGCTCAGTACCGGCTTCAATCCAGCTTGTGAAGGTATCGCGATCTGGCGTCCACGCCAGCGTTTCGTTCGTAAAAGGATCATAGGCGCGTACCAGAAAAGTTTGCGAGGTCAGCGCCCGCGCCTGCTCCAGATAAGGCGTCGGATCGGTAATATCCGGCTCCATCGGCATCATCACCAGATCGAGGCGGCGGCGGTCAGCCACCTGCTCCAGATCTTCCTGCAAATTTTCAAGCGTAATGGCGACATCCAGGAATCGCCCATCGGTGCCGGGAATGCCGACCAGTTCGTCGCCTTCCCAACGATAACCGGCGTTATGCGGCACGATCCTGGAGATTTCGGTGTAGTTCAGCAGCGTCGTCTGCGCCGCCAGCACGTCCAGCGCGACTGCTGGCACGATGTGATAGCCTAACGGAATGCCGCTCATACCGACGTTACGCGCCGATTCGGCGGTCGCCCGGGCGTCCAGTCGAATGCCCAGTTCCGTTGGAGTCACTTCCCACTGGCGCTCCTCATCGACCACCTGAATCCGAACCTCGCTGCTCCACGCCTGCTGCAGCAGCGCAATTGATTCGTCTACCGTCTTGCCGCCCAGATTAACGCCCAGCGCCCAGACGTTGGGGAAAATGCGGTTCTGTCCGGTGTAGGTGAGCACAAAAATCAAAAACAGCGCCGCCACGACAGCGGCAGCAATCCCCGTAAATCGCACGTCATTCCGAAGTCGCCACAGCAAATCACGCCCGGCAGCGCCTGCTTTGGCGGCAATATCACCCGCCTTACCGCCCGTGTTCAGGCGCGGGGCGCGAAATCCCGGTGGAGAAGCATCGCGCCGTTGTAATGGCGTTCGTGTGTCAAGCGGTACGCCAGCTTCCGGCGCGCGAGGCGTAACCATCTGGCGACGCTGGCGTGCCGCCATGCGCTGGCGCGCGCGTCCTCTCGGTTTACGATCAGGCTGGTAAACGTCCATTGCTCATTCGTCCAGGAATACGCTTCTTTCGTTAGGTTATGTTGGCATTTGTACTCAACCAAAACATCAGGTTCGGATGAAAGTGTCAACACCACCTATTCATTGTAAACGATTTTGCCCCGGTGGTATCAGCGGGCTTCGGTACGATAGTCATTCCGGGGCGGCGAAAACACGTCGATCACCAGTGAATCAATCACCGCGCGCGCCTGATGCGCGACCCCACCCGGAATGGCGTAGCTGTCCCCCGGCTGGCACAGGCGGGTTTGACCGCCAATCGTCAGTTCCACTTTACCATAAATCACGTAGCCGACCTGGTCATTGAGGTGGCTGTGTTCCGGCACAATCGAATCGCGCTCAAGAAAGAACTCGCACAGCATCTCTTCATCGGTGATCGCCATCGTGCGCCGGTGGACGCCGCGAAGCATTTCAACCTGGGCAGCGTCGTTGGGGGTAATGAAGTAGCCGTCAGCCATGTAATCTCTCCTATGAAGTTTTTGCCAATTATGCACAGCCCGCGCGCCTTTGTCCAAGCGGTAGACTTATCGGACATTTCAGCGGCAGGATACGGCATGGCGCTGAAGCACTATTACCTCTAGAATGGTGTCGGCATTACATACCATTCAATGAATATCGAGATTTACAGGAACGCAGAGTATGAGAAGCTTCCCGGATAAGCTGTTCATCTATGAGATCAATACCTGGGTATGGCTGAGTGAACTCAGCAGCCGGTTCGGGCGCAGCATCACCCTCGATTCGGTACCCGATGAATCGCTGGACGAAATCGCCAGACCGGGGCTTGATGTCATCTGGCTCATGGGTGTGTGGCAGCGCAGCCCGTTTGGACGAGAAAGCGCGCTCAGGTACAAACACGAGTACCAGCCCGCCCTGCCGGACATCACCGACGACGACATCATCGGCTCGGCGTATGCCATCGGCGATTACGAGGTTGACGAGCGCATCGGCGGGCGCGCTGGGCTGGCATCGTTCCGCCAGCGCCTGAAGGATCGCGGGCTGCGGCTGATGCTCGATTATGTGCCCAATCATGTCGCCTGTGATCATCCCTGGCTGAAGGAACACCCGGACTTCATCGTGCAGGGCAAGCCGGAAGACGTCAAGAATCGCGCCAGCGATTTTTTCGCCGTTAAAGCCGATGACGGCAGCGAGCAGGTGTTCGCTCACGGGCGCGATCCGCTGTTCCCCGGCTGGTCAGATACCGCCCAACTGAATGCCTTCAACCCCGACCTGCGCCGGGCAGTTGTCGAGCTTCTGCTCGATATCGGCTCGCAGTGTGACGGCGTGCGCTGCGATATGGCGATGCTGCTGTTCAACGACATCTTCGCCCAAACGTGGAACGGCTATGTTGGCGAAAAGCCAGAACAGGAATACTGGCGGGAGATCATCCCACAGATACGCGAGAAGTACCCCGATTTCCTGTTTGCCGCCGAAGTGTACTGGGATAAAGAATACGAGATCCTGCAGCAGGGTTTTGATTTTGCCTACGACAAAGTCCTGTATGACCGCATTCTCGAAAATGACGTGCAAAAGCTGCGCCAGCATCTGGTCGCTTCAATCGATTACCAGAAGCAGATGCTGCGCTTCCTCGAAAACCATGACGAGCCGCGCGCTTATGACAAGCTGGGACACGCGCGCAGTTTTGCCGCCGCGACGCTGATCTGCACCCTGCCCGGCGGCTGCCTGCTGCACGATGGGCAGCTTACCGGGCGCGTCATCAAGCTGCCGGTGCAGATCGCCCGCGCGCCGAAAGAGGAAGAGCATAAGGACCTGGAGGCGTATTACATGATACTCCTCAAAGGAACCCGCGATCCGATCTATCAGAATGGCGACTTCTACCTGTTTGACGTGGCTGCCGCTGGCGAGGACAATATCACCCACTACAACCTGATCGCCTATGGCTGGCGCGAGCCGGAGAAAGACTACCGGCTGATCGTCGTCAACATGACCGAAATTCGCTCGCAGGGGCGCATCAGCCTGCACCCGTGGGACTGGATCGAAGGCAAGACATGGCGGCTGTTCAATGTCGTTGATGGCGTTGAGTACACCCGTCACGGCGGCGAAATGACCCACGAGGGACTGTTTATCGATCTCGAACCCTACGAGTCGCAAATCTTCCGGTTTGAGCTGGCGAGTCAGACCGAAAGCCAACCTGCCTCATAAATGCGGGTTTCAGCTATAGCCATCGCTCAACATTCGTTCGCCGGGGCGAGAATTTCATCGCTCGCCCCTTGTCCTGCTGCCCGGTGCGCTTCGTGACTTCATCGCTTCAGACAATATTTACCCTGCCAGCCTACAACCCCCGGCGGGCGCGCCTGTTCGCGCTCACCGTCGGCATCATGGTCTTTCTATGGCTGGGCATTGAAGACAATTCGGTCTTCCCCGCCGCCGTCATGAGTCTGCTCTCAACGGTGACCATGCTGGCGCTGTGGCTGTCACGTAAACTCGGCGGCAAAACCCTGTCGGCGCGCCGCCTGCTGTCCGGCGCGGCGTTGGTGGGAGCGCTGGGCGGGCTGGGTACATCGGCGGCTGGCGCGGCGCTGATGCTGTTCAAGAATGGCGTTCATAGTCACGCCTACCCGGACTATCCGCTGGGGCTGATCGTCGAAATTCTTCAGCGCGCGCCGCTGTGGGCGCTTGCCGGAAGCTTAACGGGGTTAGGTCTGGCGCTGGCAGTCTGGGCGCTGCGAAACACCAGCGGGACGAGCCAGTAGACTCGTTCTCGTAGGGGCGGTGCGCGCACCGCCCCTACACATCGTTTTTCTTGTCGGCTGCGCCCTTGTTTCCAAACATGCCCTTTCGCCAGATCCCTTAGGGAAAAGGATTTAGGGCGAGGGCATTTATTACGAGAACAAGCGCATAACACGCTCTACGGCGTCCACGATCCGTTGCCAAAGCTGACGCCGTAACCGTTGGGCAGGGTAAAGCGGGTTCTGCCGTCGCTCAGGTTTTCGATGGTCATCGTATAGCCCTGTTCAGGCGCGACTGCCCAGCCGAGCTGCGTCTGGAAGTAAGGCTGGCTGCCCCACACGCGCCCAAAGCCGCTGATCGGGCGCACTTTGCCGGGCGGCGTCGGCAGCGTCACCGGGTTTTCGGGAAATGACCCGTAATACGACACCGGATAGGTGCTGACCGCCCCGAAATTGTAGAACACGAAGATGTCGCCGCTGTCCGACCGCCAGATCATGAAGCCGCCGTCATACGGCTGGTAGGCGGCGTAGACCGTTGTGCTGGTCGTCGGCGCATTCACCGCCACGAACACGGTTGAACCGATGACTTTTTGAACCGAGCCATCCGTCCCAAAATTCAGCCCGTAAATGGTGAACCCAACCCCGCGATAATCTGCCGGTACGGTGAAGGTTGTCACGCCCGAAAGCCCCAGATTCGATAGAATGACTTCCGGTTCCGGCGTCGTTGCCGCGTTATTCACCTCAATCAATACCCCTTGCACCCCCTGCACTTCCCAGTTGAGGGTCACGCTCTGTCCTGGGGTGACCGTGTTCGGGTTAGCGTTGAACGCCAGAATCTGCGGTGTAACCGGAGGCGCTGTCGGCGGAAGAGTCGGCTGGGGCGCTGGAAGCTGCGGCGACCCGCTGGCGTAAACCCAATTCGACGATTGCGAATAGATCAGCAGCCGCGCCCGGTTTGCTCCTAACGTGATGATGTTGGTGCCGTCCGGCTGCAGCGCAAAGGTCATTCCCTGTTCCGGTTCGGTTGCCCAGCCAAGCTGCTGCCGAACCGCCGGGAAATTCGACCAGATGCGCCCGAATCCGAGGATCGGATGAACGCGCCCGGCGGGAATAGGCGTGATGAACGGATTCACTGGCAGCGTCGAATAGCTCGTCACCGGATAATGTACCGCCGCCCCGCCGTTGTACAGCACCCAGATCGCGCCGGTATCGCTCCGCCAGATCATCAGCCCGTTTTCAAACGGCTGGTAGCTTCCGGTGAGCGCGGCGGGCGGCTGTGGCGCTGCGGTTGGCGGCAGTGTCGGCGCTGGAGTCGGCGGCGTACCCGTCACGTAATTCCACGAGCCGAGCGCGGAGACGATGACAAGCTGCCCGCGTCCGGCTGCCAGAGTCACCAGATCGACACCACTGCCCTGCGGCGTGATCGTCGCCCCCATTTCAGCCTGTGTCGCCCAGCCAAGCCGGCTGCGCACGTCGATCAGGTTGCCCCACACGCGCCCAAAACCGAGAACCGGACGAATGCGGTTGGTCGGAGTTGGACCGACATTGAACGCCTCTGGCAGCAGCCCGTAGATCAGCGCCCGGTAGCGAGTCGCCCTGCCGCTGTTATCCAGCACCCAGATATCGCTGCTGTCCGAACGCCAGATCATCAAGCCGTTTTCGTACTGCTGGAAGCTGCCGGTCACGCCGTTCGCGGGCGGCATTGCCGGCAGCGTTGGCACCGGAACCGAACCGCCGGGCGGCACGTAAAGCTGCTGCCCGCGATAAATCAGGTTCCAGTTGGTAAGGCAGTTGGCATTGGCGAGTTCTGCGGTGGAGATGCCGTAGCGCAGGGCAATACGCTGTAATGTGTCGCCGCGCACCACCGTGTATGACTGCCAATCCGTCCGCGGAAAACACTGCGCCTGAGTGGGCAGCGCCAAAAACGCCAGCATGACCGTCAAAACGACAGTCACCAGGATGAGGAAACCACGCCTGCTGTTCACGAGAATCCCCCTGACTACAGATATAACAATAATCTAATTAAGGCATAGTTTACATCGCATACGCAAGATTGCGTAGGAATATAGTAGATCAAGCGTAGCGTTCACCCCTGAATTCCTTTAGTGTCCTCTGTGTCTTTGTGGTTCAACCGCCTATTCCGCGCCTCCATCCGGCAAGCCTAACTGCTGCTGTGTTGGCAGCGCCCCCTGCCTGGGCGCTTTGCTGGCAAGGTGCTTCGAGAACTCGCGCAGCCAGCGCCCGGCATCGGCTTTGCGCTTGTCGTTCGCCGCCTCGAACGCCTCGTTAGCCCGCACCATATAGTTGGTCGCGTTGACGAGATCGCCCATCCGATAGTAGGTCAGCGCCAGATAATAGAGCGTCTCCGGGCGCTTCTGGTCGGCATAATGCGCCTTCAGAAAGTACGCCAGCGCCGCGTCCCAGTGGTTTGCCTTGTATTCCAGAACGCCCATGCCGTAATTCGCCAGCATTTCGTACTGAAACCGCCGCAGCGCCTCTTCAAAATCTGCCCGCGCGTTATCTGGCTCGCCGTCATCCAGGTAGATCAGCCCGCGGGCGGCAAGATACTCCGATTTGTGGGGCAGCGCTTCAAGCGCGTGGGTCAGCGCCTCAATCGCGGCGTCAAAAGCACGCTTCTGATACGCTTCCAGCCCCAGACGGTAATATTCGTCCGCTTCGTAGCGCGAGGTTCCCAACCGCTGGTTAAAGCTCGGCATCCGTCTTTGTGCCCTTCGTGTCTTTGTGGTTCAATTGTATTATATTACGGATCACCGTACATTTTGTTTCACCTCAATAGAATGGTGTTTGAAAATGAATTTCGAACTGAGCGAAGAACATCGTATGTGGCAGCGCGCGCTGCGCGATTTTTGTGAAGGCGAAGTCAAGCCATATGCCGCCGAAGTCGATGAGACGGGTAAGCTTCACTGGGATGCGATCCGCAAAATGGTGGATATCGGTCTGCTTGGGCTGAACGTGCCGGAAGCCTACGGCGGCATCGACATGGACGCGCTCGGCATCGCCATCGCCATGGAAGAACTGGGGCGCGCCTGCGGTTCGACGGCGCTGTCGATTGCCGCCCACAACGGGCTGGGCTGTGCGCCAATTGCCCGCTGGGGCACACCCGAACAAAAAGCCGCCTACCTGCCTCGCCTGACCAGTGGTGACTTCCTCGGCGCGCTCGCCCTCACCGAGCCATCCGCCGGGTCTGACCTGGCTGGCGGCGTCCAGACCAGCGCCGTCCTCGAAGGCGATAGCTGGATCATCGACGGCTCAAAGGCGTGGATCACCAACGCCGGACTCGCGCCGGTCATCACGGTGCTGCTGCGCACCGACAAAGAGGCGGGTACATCCGGTTTCAGCATGATGCTGGTCGAAACCAGCGCCGATGGTCTGACCATTCATCCGCCGGAAAAGAAGATGGGCTTGAAGGGTTCGCCCACCCAGATGCTCAGTTTTGACGAAGCGCGCGTGCCGCAGAATGCGATCCTCGGCGAACAGGGGCGCGGCTTCCAACAGACGATGCAAATCCTCGATTCAGGGCGCATCGGCATTGGCGCGCTCAGTGTCGGGCTGGCGCAGGCTGCTTTTGAGGAAGCCGTTCGTTATGCCAGGCAGCGCCGCGCCTTCGGCAAAGCCATCGCCGAGCATCAGGCGATCCAGTGGATGATCGCCGACGCCGCCCTCGAAATTGACGCCGCCCGGCTGCTGGTCTACCGCGCCGCCTGGCTCAAGGATCAGGGCAAGCCGTTCGTTAAGCAGGCGGCAATGGCAAAGCTGATGGCGACTGAAGTCGCCGAGCGAGTCGCCCGCAATGCCATTCAGATTCACGGCAGCTACGGCTACAGCCGCGAGTTCCCGGTCGAGCGTATCTACCGCGATCAGCGCCTGATGACCATCGGCGAAGGCACGAGCGAGATTCAGCGACTCGTCATCGCCCGCCGCGTATTGCAGGAGTTTGATTAGAGACGATTGAACAACGAAGAGAAGAAACGAGATTAAACCACCAGGACATAGAGGACACAAAGAGAAAACGCATGGGGCGAGCGCCAAAGAGTACATTATCCCCTACGGTGATTGTTAGCGATTGTGTGTTCTCGTAAAAACCTCACCCCACTCATCCCCTCTCCATGACATGGAGAGGGGAAGCCGAGCGCAGCGAGGCAGGGGTGAGGTGCGCACTGGCAATCAGGGTTATCTTCCGTGTCTGGTGGTAGTCTGGAAATAAAAAAGTCGGCTTACGCCGACTGAAGTATCCTCGGAAAACGTATCTTACTGCTGCTGCATTAACGAGTCGAATAACTCCGGCAGCAAATCCGGCTCAAACGGCTTGACCAGAAACGTCGTCGCTCCTGCCTTCATGGCTTCCCTCTCCACGTCCATGCCCGATACCATGATGATGGGCGTACTGGCAAAGGTCGGGTCGGCGCGCAGGCGGCGAATCACCTGGGTACCATTCATATCGGAAAGGTGGTAGTCCATCAGAATGATATCTGGCTGCACCTGAAGCGCCAGCGGCAGCGCATCCCCACCTCGTGGCGCGACTGACACGTCAAAGCCGTCAAGTTCGAGTAAGGTTTGCAGCAGCCTTACCGTCGTCCGGTCATCATCCACAATCATTATTTTAGACAAAGTAGCGAACCTCCGTCTCCCTGCAGCCATCGGCATAGAACAGGGACGAGAAACCCGCCCCTGTTCACCATTCAGCAATTTACGAACTGTTACACTTCAGAGTGTACTGGGTTATGCTCCACAAGTCCATTGACGAGCGCCGCATCAAGGGCGCTGTCAATCTGATCGACCAGCACAAAGTGAAGCTGGCTGCGAATCTCTTCCGGCAGATCGTCGAGATCGTTCTCGTTCTTCTTGGGAATGATCACCGTATCCACGCCCAGACGATGCGCCGCCAGAACCTTGTCCTTCACCCCGCCTACGGGCAGCACCTGCCCGCGCAGGGTGATCTCACCCGTCATGGCGACGTTGCTCCGTACCGGCTGTCCCGTCAGCAGCGACGCCAGCGCCACCGCCATCGTCACGCCCGCCGAAGGACCATCCTTCGGAACTGCCCCCGCCGGAACATGAAGATGAATTTCGTGCTTGTCGAAGTACGCCGAGTCAATGCCGAGATCGGTCGCCTTGCTGCGGATATAACTCAGGGCGATGCGGGCGCTTTCCTGCATCACTTCGCCCAGATGCCCCGTATACTGGAAGCCGCCCTTGCCGCTTGGGAATTCGGTTGCTTCGATGAACAGCACGTCGCCGCCAAACGGCGTCCATGCCAGTCCCGTCGCCACGCCGGGGTGATCGGTACGTTCTTCCAGTTCTTCGCGGTAGCCGTAACGCGGCTTGCCCAGCAGCTCGCGCACCGTTTTGGCGTCGATATTGACCTTTTCAGTTTTTCCTTCCGCGATTCGCGTCACAATCTTACGCAGCGCTCGCCCGATCTCGCGCTCCAGCGTGCGGACGCCCGCCTCGCGGGTGTAATCGCGGATCAGAATTTGAAGCGCGTCGTCCGTCAGTTCGGCTTCTTCAGCCCGCAAGCCGTTCTCGCGAATCTGGCGCGGGACGAGATACTGCTGGGCGATGGCGATCTTCTCCTGCTCGGTGTAGCCGCTGAGCTGGATGATCTCCATTCGGTCGCGCAGCGGTCCCGGAATCGGGTCCAGTTCGTTCGCCGTCGTGATGAAAATTGCTTCACTCAGGTCGAACGGCACGTCCAGATAATGGTCGCGAAATTCGGAGTTCTGCTCCGGGTCGAGCACTTCCAGCAGCGCGCTGGCGGGATCGCCCCGGAAGTCGCGCCCCAGCTTGTCAATCTCATCCAGCATGATGATCGGATTGCGCGATTCCACCCGCCGCAGCGTCTGGATCAGGCGTCCGGGCATCGCGCCGATGTAGGTGCGCCGGAAACCGCGAATCTCGGCTTCGTCACGCACGCCGCCCAGGCTCATGCGGGTGAACTTGCGGTTCACCGCCCGCGCGATGGATGCCCCCAGCGAAGTCTTACCGACGCCGGGCGGTCCCACAAAGCACAGGATCGCGCCGACGCGCTCGCGCCGGATCATATCGGTCACTTCTTCAGTCTCAATTTCGTCGGCGCGATCCAGCCGCAGCTTGCGCACCGCCAGATATTCCAGGATTCGTTCCTTGATGTCCTTCAGCCCGTAGTGATCCTGATCCAGCACCTCGCGCGCGTGGGCAATGTCAAGATTGTCTTCGGTGCGCTTGTTCCAGGGCAGGCTTGTCAGCCAGTCAAGATAGGTGCGGATGACGCCGTACTCCGCCGCCGCTGTCGGCAGCTTGGAAAGGCGATCCAGTTCGCGCTCGGCTTCCTTGCGCGCCTCATCGGGCATATCCGATTCAGCGATCTTCTGGCGGAACTCGTCCACCTCAACCGCCTGCTCGTCGCCTTCGCCCAGCTCGCGCTGGATAGCTTTCAACTGTTCGCGCAGGTAATACTCGCGCTGCACCTTCTCCATCTCGGACTGTGCCTCGGTCTGAATCTTGCGACCGAGTTCCAGAACTTCGAGTTCCTTGCTGAGAATGCTCATCAGGCGGCGCAGCTTCGCCTCAATGCTCTCAAGTTCCAGCAGCGCCTGCGCCTCTTCCAGATCGATGCGAACGTAAGTCGCAATCGCATAGGCAAGCTGCAAGGCGTCGTCCACGTTCAGCGCCGACGTAATCAGCTCGCCGGGAATACTTGGCACCAGTTCCGCCAGCCGCGTGAACATCTGGACGACGTTGCGCGTCAGCGCCTCGACTTCCAGCGATTCTTCGACGCCTTCGGGGAGGGCGTGAACCCTCGCCTTAAGATACGGCTCGGTGGCGGTGATTTCGTCCACCTCAATGCGCGCGATACCCTGCACCAGCATCCGAATGGTGCCGTCAGGGGCGCGGAATAGCCGATGAATCGACGCCAGCGTTCCAACGTTGTATATGTCATCCGGTCCCGGCGTTTCCAGATCGGGATCACGCGCCGTCACCAGTCCCACCAGCCGTTCGCCGCCCACAACTTCGTCCACCAGCTTGATACTGCGCGGCTGCCCAACCGTCAGCGGGATCACCGTCTGCGGATAGACCACCACCCCGCGCAAGGGCAGGATCGGCAGTTCTTCTGGTATAGTCGGTTCTGAGTCTTCGTCGGCGGGAACGTTCACCGGAATGGTCAGTTCGTCTTCGCTCTCTGCTTCTGGCACGTTCGGTTTATCGCTCATAACGCTCCTCGGAGTTCACATTTATGATGAACTGCTGTCCTTCAGTCCGGCGTGGCAGTTCGACGTGCAGGAAACCGTCGCGGTAAATCGCATTCACCTGATCGCGATCCACGCTGTCGGGAAGCTGCACTTCTACCCGGAAATCGCCGTACCCGATCTCAACCTGATAATAAGCGGCATCCTGTAATGCCAGGCGCTCTCGCGTACCTTTCACCACCAGCAGGCGGTTTGAAAGCGAGATATTGAAATCATTCGGGCGCATTCCCGCAATCTCAATCACTACCAGTATTTTGTCGGGTAGTTCGATAACGTCGGTGGGCGGCACAAACTGCCGGTTCGTCCGCCAGACGACGTAGCGCTGAACCACCCATTGATCGCGTTCGCGCGACCAACGTCTGTCCTGCATAGCTTGCCTCCGGTTATGCAAACCTCAGCACACGCTCAATAGTTAGTAAATTATAGCGAAAGGACATAAGTTCCGTGTTAGATAGACGATCTATAAACACAATATTGGCATTAGAATCATCATAGAAAACTCGACCGGTGATGGGGAGACGGATTGTGGTTGACCTGCTCAGTACTCTGAAATCAATCGAGCTGTTTAAGGGACTGAATGACACCCAGCTAACGCGCCTCACGGCGATCAGCCAGCGCGAATCGTTCGACGAGGGCGACGTCATCCTTAAGCAGGACGCCGCCGGAGACAGAATGTATATCATCGTCAAAGGTCAGGTGGTGATTAATGTCTTCGATGGGAAGGGCAATTCGCGCCTGGCGCTGTATCTGGGCGAGGGACAGGTGTTTGGCGAAGTTGCCCTGCTGGACTACGGCGGACGCAGCGCCACCGTCACGGCAGATGAAGACGGCACCGTCGTCTACGCTATCGCCCGCGACAGCTTCGATAACCTGTGCATGTCCGATCATCTGCTGGGCTATCTGGTCATGCGCAACCTCGCGCTTGACCTGTCCTTCAAGCTCCGCCACCGCAATACCGATCTCGCCGACGAGGTATAAGCCATGATCTACAAAGTCAGCTACGTTGTGCTGGGGGGCAAGCATCCGGGCGCTATCCGCAACCAGAACGAAGCGCCCAAAGTGGGCGACCGGGTGCGGCTGGGACGCGCCCATTTTCAGGTCGTCGAGGTATCGGAACTCATCCCACCGCGCGAGGACTTCCAGTTTCTGCACGTCACCCTGCGCCCGTGGAGCAAGAACAGCCCGGACACGCCATCGACATGACGGCGCAGACGGCGCTGCCGCGCTGGCGTGGTTTCAACCTGCTGGAATTCTTTGGCATCCCCCATCTGGAGATAGCCCCCTTCCGCGAGGATGATTTCCGCTGGATTGCCGGCTGGGGCTTTGATTTCGCCCACATCCCCATGAATTACCTGCTCTGGCTGGTGAATGGCGATCCCTTCAGTGTGAACGAAGCCGTGATCGAAAAGTTGGACGCGGCGCTCGAATACGGCGAGCGCTACCACATCCACATCTCGCTCAACTTCCACACCGCGCCCGGCTACCGTATTGGCGAACCGCGCATCCCGCCGGGCAATCTCTGGAAAGTCCAGACCGCGCTCGATGCCTTCTGCTTTCACTGGCAGTATTTCGCCCGCCGCTACAAAGGCATTCCGTCCAGCCGCCTGAGCTTCGATCTGGTCAACGAGCCGCCGCCGCTGTCGCGCAGGCAGATGACGCTCAGCGACTACATCCGCGTCCACACGGCAGCCGTCCATGCCATCCGCGCCGTCGATCCTGACCGCCTGATTTTCGCCGACGGTTACGGAGTCGGGCGCAAGCCGTGTTTTGAGTTAGCGCCGCTGGGAATCGCCCAGAGCACCCGCGCCTACGACCCGCACAGCATCAGCCATTACCGCGCGCCCTGGGCGAACGGGATGCACTACCCGCGCCCGCAGTACCCACAGCCGCGCCGGGGCATGGCGCGCGCCTGGAACCGCCAGCGGCTGGAAGCGCTGTATCAGCCCTGGGTGAAGCTGGCGCAAAGCGGAGTCGGCGTTCACTGTGGCGAAGGCGGGGCATACAAACACACGCCGCACGACGTTTTTCTGGCGTGGTTCGGTGACGTGCTCGACATCCTGACCGAGCACAACATCGGCTATGCGCTGTGGAACTTTCGCGGCGATTTCGGCATCCTCGATTCAGGACGCTCGGACGTCGCTTACGCCGACTGGCGCGGTCACCAACTGGACGAAAAGCTGCTGCGCCTGCTTCAGAGGCATTGACCACTCATGTGTAAATAGACGGCTTCGACGGATCAAAACGCGGGCGAGGCACCGCCTCGCCCCTACATCATTTCTTCGTGTCCCTGGCGGCTTGGCAGTTCGAATACTCTTTGTGTCCTTTGTGCCTTAGTGGTTCAAAACTCGAATTCGTCAAAGTCGCGGCACAGATGCACCGGACCATCGAAAACAGCCTGTGCTTCGCCTACCAGCGGCGTCGGGTCGGTGTTCCACACCTGATAGTGGATCAGGTACAGCGATTTCGCCCGCGCTTCACAGGCAATCTCCCCCGCCTGCCGCGCGCTCGAATGTCCGAATCCTTCACCCGCCGCCTCGTGAATCAGCATGTCGGCGTCCTGCCCCAGTTCCAGCAGCCCCGGAATCGGCTCGGTGTCGCAGGAATATGCCAGCACCCTGCCCGTCCGCTTGTTCTCGATTCGCAGCCCAATCGTCGGCACAAAATGCTTCGTGGGCCACGCCGTAATGCGGAAGTCGTCGTTCTCCAGCAGCGGCGCGGTGTTGCGCTCCATCACCCGCTGGAACGTCACCGGGAAGAAGTTGGGCCACGTCTCCCACACGAACGCCGCCATCATGTCTTCCACCCGGTTGACGCAGTGATGCAGCCCATAAACCCGCATCGGCGCTTCCCGCCCCAGCAGCCACAACTGCATCAGCATGTTCGGAAAGCCGGAGACGTGGTCAGGGTGAAAATGCGTCAGGATCACATCCTGCAAGCGCGAGTCGGCAATGCCCAGCTTATGCAGCTTGCCCATCGGGTTCGAGCCACAGTCCACCAGCACGACTCCGCTTTCGCCTTCCAGCAGAAAGTGGGTGTTGTCGTGGTCGGCATCCGATACCGCCGCCGCCGAGCCGAGGATGATCACACGCGCCATTGTAAGAGCTTCCTGTAGTTCGCTGACAGCCATCAGCCATCAGCGTTCAGCTAAAAAAGAGTCGCTATGCTACACTGCACTTCGCTTCAGATGTTGCCGTAGGGGCGCAGCATGCTGCGCCCCTACCTTCCCTCTCAACAGAATTTTCCAGCCACACTGTTCTCATGCATTCTTGTAACCGCTAAACAATTATCGCTAACCGCCTATCACTGCCGCCACCACCACCGGCGTCACGTAGGCTTCGATCAGCGCCGCCAGCAGCAGACCGGGCAAAATCAGTCCGATCCACAGCTTGATAGTATCGCCGAGCGCCACCGTCCAGGCAAAACCGACAGTGCTTCCCTTCGGCGGTCGCGTCACCACCGCGCCCAAACGCAGCGCCGCCGCCGTCGCCAGCACGATCACCGGAATTTCGACCACGCCATGCGTCAGGATGGCGGGCGCGAGAAACGCCGGGTTATAGCCTGCCAGCATCACCTGACTGACGACGTAGCCGAGGATAAAATACACGGCGGGCGTCAGCACCAGCGCCAGGCTGCCAAAGGTGAACATGCCCAGCAGCGTCGCGCCCATCAGAATGCGCGTGTTCTGCCAAAAGATGGTCGAGACGACTTCGCCGCCAAAGAACATGCTGGCATAGGCGTCGAGATTGCCAGCCACGCCGGAAAGATCCAAGCCGCGCGGCAGATTAAGCTGCCAGTCGGACACCATGCCAAAGATAGAGCCTGCCGCCAGCACCCCGACAAACAGGGCAGCCGTAATCGGCGTCGCTAACCCAAGACGGCGCAGACTCAAACGGATGCCGCGCCGGTACCAATCAGCCAGGTTGCGCGCCAGGCTGCCCTGCTCGTCCACCGCGCGGACAGCCCGCCCAAGCTTGCGAAACGCCGTCCGCAGATTGAGCGAGTCAATCGTCCGCCCAAGCAGTTCTTCACGGTTGAAGATGCTGTTGCCCACCCGCAGCAGCAGCACCACCACCACGCACATGCCAGTGATGATCGCCCACAGCGCGCCGATGCCGTTGGGCGATTCCGCGTCCGGGGCAAGGAACATGATGGCGCTCTCGCCCTGAATCAGCAGCGTCATCGGGATAATGATGAAGCTCGCCAGCAGGTTTGCCGCCCGCGTGCTGGTCGTCTGGCTGCTCACCACCACCGCGCCGGTGATCATCACCAGCGCCTGCACCGTTGTCAGCAGGATGATCTGGGCGATCAGCAGCGGCTGTGGACGCCACGCCAGATCGCCGTAGACCAGGCTGCTGAGGTAGACCAGCATCCCGCCATAGCTGGAAACCAGCGGCGGCAGCATCGCCGCCAGCGTCTTGCCGATATACAGCTCGGTATTGGTCAGCGGCGTGCTCAACAGCGGCTCAAGGCTGCGCCGTTCCTTTTCGCCAACGAACGTCTCCAGCGCGATCACCAGCGAAATCGAGATCGGGAAGAAGCCGACGATCATCAGCAAAAACGGGATCATCCGGTCACCGATCAGTTCGGCTCCGAAGCCTTCGACAAATCCGGCAAACTGCGAGGCGACAAACTGCGCCAGCGCCGGAAAAGCAAACGTCAAAATCACAATCGGGGCGATGATGCGCCAGTCGCGCAGGCTGTCGCGCACTTCGCGCCGGGTAATGATCAGCGCGTTGCTCAGCGTCTGCCAGACCGACGGCGCGCGCGGCTCAAGGGGATACGCTGGCAGAATCGGTTCAGCCGAGGTGTTCACTGTCCTTGCCTTTCTGACGCGCCGCCGCTTCGTCCTCTTTGACCACCTGCAAATAAATCTCTTCCAGCGTCTGTGTCAGCGGTGCCAGCGTGATGATATCCACGCCCAACGCGGTCATTTTGCGGATCAACTGCGGGTTGGTCGTCTCCGGGTCATGGACGCGGTAGCGCAGCCAGTTCCCCCCCGCCTCTTCGACGCTCACCATGTCGCCAATGTCACCCGCCAGCCCGTTTAGCTCGCCGCGAACGCGCAGTTCCATCAGCGGCACGCCGGTGAAGCGCCGCGCCAGCTCATCAAACGAGCCGCTGGCAATGATGCGTCCATGCCGGATAATGGCGATCCGGTTGGCAAGCTGCTGCGCTTCGGTCAGGTTGTGGGTTGTGATTAAAAAGGTGCGCTGATCGCGCTGAAGCTCGACGATGGCGTCGCGCACCTGCTTGGCGCTCTGCGGGTCCATCGCCGACGTTGGCTCGTCCAGCAGCAGCACCGGCGGGCTGTGCAGCATCGCCCGCACCAGCGCCAGCTTCTGCTTCATGCCCTTCGAGTATTCGCCCAGCCGTTTATCCAGCGCAAACGACAGGTCGAAACGTTCCATCAGGTTCAGGGTGCGCTGCCTGCGCTCACTGGCGGGCAGGTGATACAACTGCCCGAAAAAGTCGAGGTATTCCATCGCCTTCATACGCTCGTACAGCCCATGCTGTTCGGTCAGCACGCCGACGTGCGCCCGCACCTGTTCCGGCTGCCGCGCCACGTCATAGCCCGCCACTTTTGCCCAACCGCTGCTCGGCGCGAGAATCGACGTGAGCATCCGCACCGTCGTCGTCTTGCCCGCGCCGTTGGGACCCAGCAGCGCCAGCACTTCGCCGGACGGAATATCCATACTCACCGCATCGACGGCGCGGAAATCATCGTAATACTTGGTTAGCTCATGCGCTTCAATCATCTGGGGTTACTCTGTCCTTCATTGAAGACATCATGATTATCGCACGAGAATGCCCGCGCAAGCGTGAGGTTTGGGTGAAGGACTGGCGCCATCCAGAAACCGTAGGGACACTGGGCGAACTCTGTTGGCACACCGTCGTGTCCGTTTTCTGAAATCCTCACAGCGGACACAACGGTGTTGTGTCCCTACTGAGATACCACATCATCTATCCCCGTCCGCCGCAAAATCTCGTTCACATCCCACACCAGCAGCGCCCGCCTGCTGCGCGTGTACAGGCGCGTGCCATCCTCGCTGAACTTGATCTCTTGCGTTCTCACGTTGAGATACATGACGCGCTCACCGGTTTCGATATTCCATACTTCAGCGAGATCCGCCGAAGATGCGAATATGAGCAGCCGACGATCAGGGCTGATGGCTGCAAAGACACGCCGTTCATAGTCGTCGCACTCGCGCTCCACTTGGAGTGGCTCTATGATTTCGCCATCTACCCGAACCTTCCATGTCTTGTCGTCCAGATCACAGTACAGCACAGCGTTCCCTTCACCAATGCCATAGCTATACTCAACGTTCCGGTCAAACTCGATAGGTGCTAACAACACCGACTCAGCAGATCCTGTTGGCAGTTGAGATACGTCAACGTGTAGCGACAGCCAGCCTAAGCAGTTCGATGTGAAATAGCATCCTGTCAGCTCACGCCAATAGGTTCCTTCAACGTTTGTCACGCCAAAAAGCCGGTAGCCGGTGCCATCTGCCAGGAAATTTGCCTCCCCCTTGATCAGCCACCCACTGGACGTATCCCAGCTCATAGCTTGTTGAAGTACCGTTGCTCCGCTGTGGATGGGAAATTCCACTACCTCGCCTGTCCAGGTATCTTCCGTGATAGAAGGCGCACTGACACGGGTAACGTAACGCCCATTCGGAGATGCATAGTGCATTGTGTTGTAGAAAGTCACCGTCAATGGAGTGTAAACAATAGTGCCAGTTTCAACATCGTAATCCCCCGTAATTGGACGCTCGTTCTCAGGTGCATTTGCGCCCGGAGTATATTCGTAAGCTGGGTTAAATCGGATAGTAGGTCTGTCTAATGACCACGAGACTTCTTGTAATCGTCCCGAGTCGTGAATTTCTTCAGGTACGCGACTAAACTGCTCAGTCCGAACATCATAGATCACATAATAGCCATCAGCATCGCGGTAGACGAACTGACGACCATCAGGCGACCAGCTTGCAGCCAAATCAGTCGAACTACTAAATTGAGACGACCCCACAGGATAAAAGTAGCTTACCTGCTCAGTATCGTCGCTGATCACCAATATAGAGCGTTCTTCAAGAGAAATCAGCCACAGCCTATGGCGCGGATAATCCACTCTTTCGTAGATCAGCCCGTAGTCGCCAGTGGAGTTCCAGAATGGTTTCAACTGATACCAGTTCTCAAATGGAGCAGCGATTTCATAGGACTCATCTGTGATCGGGTTATGAACAGCGATCACATGCTCTGCTTCGAGCAAGCGAACAACCTGATCGCTCGGTAGTTCCGGGAATTGATAGGGGTCGAGCAATGGGGAGCGATCCAACGGATATTCCTCGACTCTTCCATCAAGAGTAACTATCACTGCATGAACAAATTCCAAGCGTTCTTCATTGTATGGACGATAATAGAACACAAGAAACCGCCCATCACTTGACCACGCCACATTGGACACGCCACTCGTGTACCACGTACTACCAAGCACCTGAATTGAAAAGTTGAGAACTACCTCCTGTCCCTGCATATTGTACAGAGTGACCGACGGGCGGTAGGAAGCTCCAATGCCGTCAACTTCCGTCGGCTGTTCTGAGTCTGTTGGATCGATAACCAGAAGATAATCTGCCTGAGGCGACCACGATAGAATTGCTTCTTCCAGTCCGTTAACAGGATCAAAGACTTCACCTGTATGCGTAGACACAACATAGCTCCAGGTCGGTCCTGTATATCCCCCTATAGCTCCTCGATTCTTGTATGCCGTCCAGGCAAACCAATCCCCCGACGGAGACCAACCCGGTCCCGTAAATAAGTTTCTCACTTCCGGCATGATATTCTGACCGATCATCCGGCTGTCGCTGCCATCCGCACGCTCGATAACAAACGCATTCAGCACGTCCGAGTAATAGTACAGGTACGGCGCTTCACTCGGTGCGTCCCCCTGCCCCCGAACCATCCCCAGCCCCAACAGCAGCACCGCCACAACCACCAGCGTTCGCATCTCGCCTCCGTCGCCCTTTGCTTCACTATACAATCAACTACCGGCAAAAGATCGCTTACGTCTTCCCTACGTTTTCTGCTTTCGTGACTCGTTTTGGTCCAAAATGCCGCCCAGAATGTCCACCTTTTCACCGCATTCCATGCTACGCTGTTCCCTGCACCTTAACAACAGAACAGCGTAGGGACACGACACCGTCGTGTCCGTTTTTGAAATCACCGCAGCGGACACCACATTGTGGTGTCCCTACAATCTCCGAGTCAGGTTCTCCCTTCTCCATAATATGGAGAAGGGGACAGGGGATGAGGTTTTATAATTGCTGCAATTCAGCGCCCATTGCAGCAATTTTTGGAGACGGTTGAGGGATGATTGCAGCAATTGTGGCAATAAAAAACTTTGTTGCTGCCGCCGCCGCTGCAACAAAAAAGGGCGGCTGGATGAACCCACTCACCCACCGCCCTGCTTTACTGTTTCTGTTGTTTTTCCTCAGTACTCAGCACTCGGTACTCAGTACTTCCCTTACGCCGTCTTGACCTGCTCGGCGCTGCGCGGGGCAGCGCGGCGGCGGTAGATGAACACCACCAGCGCGATCACGAACGCCACTACTGACATCGCCTGCGACGAATTGATGGTTGTGCCGGGAATGTACGCCACTTCCACGCGGATGAACTCCAGCAGGAAGCGGATGAACGAGTACTGAAGCACGTACAGCAGGAAGAAATCGCCCGCCCGGAATTCATCGCGGCGGCGCAGGAACAGGTTCAGCAGCACGATGAACGCCAGCACGTTCCACAGCGATTCGTACAGGAACAGCGGGTGAAACAGCGTCGTCGCCACCGGGTAATCGATCAGGCTCTTGAACGGGTCAACGCGGTGAGCCGAGTCAATCGTAATGCCCCAGGGCAGGTTGGTGACCGTCCCGTAAAGCTCCTGATTGATGAAGTTTGCCCAGCGCCCAATCGCCTGTCCCAGCGGCAGAGTCACGCCGGCAATGTCCAGCCACTGACCGATGGGCAGATGGTTGCGGCGCAGGTACACATACGCGCCCCCCAGACCGCCGAGCACCGCCCCGAAGATGCTCAAGCCACCGCTCCAGATCGCCAGCGGACCGTTCTCCAGATTGCCGATATTTTGCAGGAACCATGTGAGGTCCATCCCCTGCGCCAGCACCGCCGCTGGCGGGAAGATGACAAACCACAGGCGCGCCAGCACAATCGCCGGAATGATCGCCCATGTCAGCGCCCCCCAGACATGATCCGGGTCTTTGCCGTCACGTTTCGCTAAACGAGCAGCTACCGCCGCCCCAACCAGCATCGCCGCCACGATGATGATGCCGTAATAGCGTAATTGTAGGCGGTTGGCAATCTCAATATATTCTGCCTGAAACTCCATGTTCAAACCTCTCTATCCAGATGCTGGTAGACATACCACAGACGTTGCACGCTCGTCAGGTTGGTGCCAATGGCAAGCACCCACAGCCCGATAATCAATAATGCCGGAATAAACAGCATGAGCAGCAGCACGACCACGCGCTCGAAGCGAGAGAACAGCCCGATCTTCACCGAAAGGTCTGCTTCACCTGCCCGCGCGCGCGTGTAGCTTACCACAAAAGTGCCGATCAGGGCTGCCATTGTCAGCAGCACATTTTCCGGCTGTGTCACCGATGCAAAATAATACGCGAATCCGGCAAAAATGAAACCGTCAGCATAGCGATCCAGGGTTGAATCGAGCACCGCGCCACGCCGGTCGGCGCGTTCCATTGCTCGCGCCACCGCGCCGTCGAGCGCGTCCAGCGGCAGGCTAATCAGCAGCAGCAGCCCGCCAGCCTGAAACTGCCCGCGCGCAATGAAGAACGCGCCTATCGCCACGACGATCAAGCCGATGATGGTGATGGTGTCAGGGTGTATCCCCAGACGATGAACAGCGCTTCCGGCGCGGCTGGTCAGCCCGGCAGTCAGCGCCCGCATTCGGTCAGATAACGTAACGGGAGATTGCATAATGACTCTTGATCATCCCTCTAAGCTTGAGTATGATTACACCAGCGTCGAACACTAGTTACGCTGGTTTATCCTCGGGGTGTAGCGCAGCCTGGTAGCGCGCGTCGTTCGGGACGCCGAGGTCCCCGGTTCAAATCCGGGCACCCCGACTGTAAGGACACGACAATGACAATGTTGTGTCCTTTTTGTTTCCCCACAGTCGAAAGTTCAAAGTAATAAGTTGCAAGTAAAGCCGCGCTGCATTTCTCATTGTCCACTTTCAACTTTTCACTTTCTACTTTCTACTTGTAACTTTTTACTTTCTACTTCCCCCTGCTCTTCTTTGCCGCATCACCTCGAACGCCAGCGCCGCCGCCGCCGGAGTCGTACCCAGCGACTGGCGAAACTCGCGTCCATAGGGAATCTTCAGCCGCATATCGGCTGCATTGGCAAACGAGCGCGTAACGCCGCGCTTCTCGCCGCCGACAACCAGAAACAGCGGGGCAGTCAGATCGACTTCGTAAATGGATTGAGCGCGATCCGTGTCGGTCACGGCGACGGTCAAGCCCTGCGAGCGATAGTACTGCGCCGCGTCAAGCGCCGTCTCGGCAACTGCCGTAGGCATCAGTTCCGACGCGCCCGCCGACGACCGGGCAACCACCCCTGCCGCGCTCATCCAGTTGCGCGGGCGCACGACCAGCCCATCAGCGCCAGCGGCATAAAAAGCGCGCACCGCCTGCCCAAAATTGAATGGGTCTTCGACACCGTCGAGCATGACCACAAACGGGCGTTCTCTGCCTTCGATCAGCGCCTCCAGGCTGACAAATCGGCGCTCGCCCACCAGCGCCACAATGCCGCCATGAGTTTTGCCTTCAACGCGCGCGGCGATCACATCGTCGCTCACGCGCTCGGCAGTCACCCCTACCCCTGCCGCCAGCCTGATCAACCGCGCCGCGCCCGGCTCGCGCAGATCGCGCCGGATATAGAGCGCGTGAACCTCGCGGCTGCCCGCCCGCAGCGCGGCTTCTACCGAAATCAGACCTTCCAGCACCGCCGCGTCGGTCACGCCGTCACAGCCCTTTCGTCTTGGCTTCGTTCCAGAGCGAGTCCAGTGCTTCCAGCGTGTAGGCGTCCATAGGCTTGCCGTTCGCCGAAACCGCCTCTTCGATGTAGCGGAAGCGGCGGTAGAACTTGGCGTTCGCCTGACGCAGCGCCGTTTCCGGCTCGATGCCAAGCCAGCGCGCCCAGTTGACGATCACAAACAGCAGGTCGCCCATCTCCTCGACGCGGTGATCATCATTCACCGCCGTCAGCACTTCGTCCAGTTCCTCGCGCACCTTCGCCACCACAGCATCGACGCTGTGCCAATCGAAGCCCGGTTTGGCGGCGCGGGCGGTGTATTCGTTCGCCTGCATCAGCGCGGGCAGCCCTTTCGGCACGCCGTCCAGCAGCGATTCGCGCGGCGTTCCCTTCTCGGCGCGCTCGTTCTGCTTGATAGCTTCCCAGTTGGTGACCACCTGGTCGGCGTCGCTCACGCTGACGTCGCTCCAGACATGCGGGTGTCGGCGGATCATCTTTCGGTTGATGTAGCTCAATACATCGGTCATGCGGAATTCGCCGTCGTCAATGGCGATCTGCGTATGCAGAACGATCTGAAGCAGCAGATCGCCCAGTTCCTCGCTCAATGCCTGCGCGTCATCGTTATCAATCGCTTCCAGGACTTCGTGCGCTTCTTCCAGCAGATACTTGCGCAGTGTCTGATGCGTCTGCTTGCGATCCCAGGGGCAGCCTTCCGGCGCGCGCAGATGGGCGATGATTTCCTGAAACTGCTCAAAGCTGCTCATGCCGCCGAGCGCGGGCAGATACAGCGATGTGAGATGCTGAATCGAGTCGCTGCGGTCGATTTCGTACAGCCGCGCCGGTTCGATACGCTCGTCAGTCGTGCCCGCGCCATGCACCAGCATCACCGGAAATTCGTCAGGATACTGGTTCATCAGCGTCAGCTTCAGTTCCGAAGCGACGGCGCGGCTGTAGACCTGCCCCAGCAGCGCGGGATAATCGGGGTTGATTGGTGGGTGGTGCATCGCGGCGATATCGATGGCGTCGAACACCTGCAAGCCGTCAAGCGCGTCGAGGCGCAGCCGCCGCAGCATCGGCTCGACAAAGCTGATGCCGCTGACGATCTCAACCTTGAGATCGCCCGCCTGCTCCAGCAGCCGGGTGACGGTTGATTCGCCCACCAACGGATCGCCCGGAACGGCATAGACCACGTCACCCGCCCGCGCGGCTTCGAGAACACGCTCGACAATCGTGCTGTAAATCTGCTCAAAATCGCCATTGGAGTCGTACACGTCGTCAAAGCTGCGATATTCCGCGCCTTTGGGGAGTTCCGGCACGCAGGGATGGCGCGACGTGCGCAGGTAGACAACTTCCGCCGTCTCCAGCGCGCGCCATGCCCGCCGCGTCAGATCGTCGATGTGTCCGGGTCCAAGCCCCACAACCGTTAACATCATATCAGCCACCCTGATTAAACGTGTTCACGCCCAGCGCGGCGGCAGCGTCCCGGTAGTGCGGCGTGTAGGGCTGCCAGTCCGCCACCGGGCTGGGCGACATCTCCAGCAGCAGTCCGCCGTCGTACAATTCGGTCTTGCGCCACGCCGGCAGCGCCATCAGCTTGTCTCTGCCCAGTGACTCGACCAGCGCGGGACCGAAGAAGTTGTAATCCCACACCGCTTTAACGCCCGCGCCCGGCGCGGCAGCATTATGCAGGTCATAATTGAATAAGCCGTAGCCATACGCCGGTTGCAGCGTCGTGTATATCAGCGTGGCGATACGAACCAGCTCGCGCACGCTGGCGTCGTCCGATGGCTGGCTGATGCTGCTCCGGCTCACGGTGAGATTGAGCCGTTTAAGATGTCTGGGGTCAAAGCCAAAGTTCAGCCGCAAGCCGCTGTCGTTCTCAAATTCCATCCAGTAAGCGCCGCCGTAGCGCGGAGCCGCCCGCACCGCATTCGACCACGCCCGATCCAGAAATTCGGGCGTGTTGGGCACGTGCAGATCGCCCGGCACATCGTCGCAGACAATCGCCTTTTTGAGAAAACGAAAGCGGTCACCCGCCGCGACTGCCGTCATCAGCCTGATAATGTTGGCGCGGTCGGTCAGGCGAATATCGCTGAAATCAAATAGGATGTATTCGATGGACATAGGCAGCAGTTTCCGTTTAGCACCCTAAAACAACAAAGGCAAGGGTCGCGTGGATGCAGCCTTGCCTGAATTCATTACCCATATAGACGCGATAAGTCTAGCGCTTGGTGTAGGTCGGAGCCTTACGCGCACGCTTGAGACCGGGCTTCTTGCGTTCCTTCACCCGCGCATCGCGGGTCAGCAGATCCGCCTGGCGCAGAGTCGGGCGCATATCGGGGTCAAGCTTCAGCAGCGCGCGGGCGATACCCAGACGGATCGCATCGCGCTGACCGGAAATGCCGCCGCCGTTCACGTGAACGGAGATGTCATAACCGCGCTCCTGTCCGATAGCTGCCAGCGGCTGAAGCATGATTTCCATGTCGCCTTCGCGCGGCATGTAGTCTACAGCCTCTTTATCATTGATGACAAAACGGCCCGTGCCGCCGGGAACCAAACGCACGCGCGCGCTGGCTTCCTTGCGACGACCAATGCCCTCATAATATTGTACCGACATCAATTTCTCCTCTTACAGTTCCAGAACTTCTGGCTTCTGCGCTTCATGCGGATGGTTCGGTCCGGCATAGACCTTGAGCTTGGTGTACATCTGCCGCCCCAGTGCATTCTTGGGCAGCATCCCCTTGACCGCGAAACGGATCGGTCGATCCGGGAAGCGTATAAGCTGATCCTTCAACCGGGTTTCAGTCAAGCCGCCCTGGTACTTGGAATGGCGGTAATACATCTTGTCTTCAACACGGTTGCCGGTGGTGGCAATCTTCTCGGCATTGATGACGATCACGAAGTCGCCAGTGTCGATATTCGGAACGTACATCGGCTTGTGCTTGCCGCGCAGGATCTGGGCGATTTTCGAGGCGAGACGCCCCAGAATTTGACCCTCCGCGTCCACAATCCACCACTTGCGTTCGATGTCCTGTGGTTTGGGTGTATAGGTTTTATCCATGAACTCTTCCTCCGGCGGGCGTCTCCCCCGCTTCTTCTGTGTCCTGCACTCCCCTGTCGGGGTATATTACGTGTGCCAGCACCAATCCCTGCGGCGGCGCGAGCGCACTGGCTTCCAGCAGGTGGGCGCGCTCAAAGGCTGCCCGAAACTGCTCAACTGTCCATTTACCACGCCCAACGCTCACCAGCGCCCCGACAATTCGCCGCACCATGTGCTGCAAAAAGCCGTTCGCCGCGATAGTGTAGATCCACTGTTCGGGGCGACCGTCGGGTGACAGCGCTTCCATCGTCCAGGTCGATGTTTCGACCCTGCGGATGGCGCTACCGCCTCGCGCCGGCTTGCCAAAGGCGGCGAAATCGTGCTCGCCGACAAGCAGTGAAGCCGCGCTTTGCATGGCTTCGCCGTTCAGCGCGCTCCGCACCCACCAACTATGGCTGCGTAACAGCGGCTGACGCTGCTGCGTCACCAGAAGCGTGTATTTGTAAACGCGCAGCACTGCATCAAACCGGGGATGAAACCCCTCATGCGGTGCCAACTCCTGAAGCGCGATATCGTCCGGCAGCCGGGCGTTTAGTGCCTTCAGCAGGACAGCAGGGTCATGCTGCCATTCCACATCAAAGGCGATGACCTGCCCGGTCGCATGAACCCCGGTGTCCGTTCGCCCTGCCCCGATAACGGTGGCAGTTTGCCCGGTGACAGCGGTGATCGCGCCTTCGACCGCCCCCTGAATGCTGGGCGTGCCCTCCGCCTGCCGCTGAAACCCCTGGTACGCCGTTCCATCATAAGCGAGCAGGGCGCGGTAGCGGGTCATCGCTAGTCGGTTTCGCGATCCACGAATTCGAGCAGCACCATTTCGGCAGCATCGCCCTTACGCGGTCCCAGCTTATACACGCGGGTGTAGCCGCCGGGGCGGTTCTGGTAGCGCGGTGCCAGCTTATCGAAAACCTTGGCAACCAGCTCGCGATCATTGTTGATGTGCCTGCCGACAATGCGGCGCGCATGAATGTGCCGGGTGGGATCTTCATGCGCCAAACCGCGCTTGGCAATCGTCACCAGCTTTTCAGCTTCGCCGCGAATGAAAGCCGCCTTCGCCTGCGTCGTCTCTATGCGCTCATGCGTGATGAGCGCCTTCAGCAGCGCGCGCCGCAGCGCGCGGCGCTGGTCATAACTGCGTCCTAGTTGTTTTCCTGCAACACGATGTCGCATAGCTGCCTCGTTATTCGCCTAATTCAGTCGGAATCTCAACGTCGCCGTCAAGATAACCCTTTTCTTTCAGTTTTTCGACCAGCTCGTCGAGCGACTTCTCGCCGAAATTGCGGATCGCCAGCATCGCGTCGGGTCCCCGGTCGAGCATGTCGAGCACGTCGCCGATAGTGGTGATGCCGGTGCGCTTGAGCGAGTTGAATACACGCACGCTCAGGTCGAGTTCCTCAATCGGCTTCTCGTACAACTGCGAGCCGCGCTCATCCTTGCCGTACTGGTCATCACGCTGGTCTTCAAGACCAACGTCGGCATAAATGTCTGACCCGGCAATTGGCACCAGATGCTTCTGCAAAATCTGTGCCGCCTGGCTCAACGAATCTTCCGGGCGAATGGTGCCGTCCGTCCAGATTTCGATGATCAGCTTGTCATAGTTGGTGCGCTGCCCCACGCGCGCGCGCTCCACGTCAAAGTTCACGCGGCGAATCGGGCTGAAAATCGCGTCGATTGGCAGCTCGCCAATCGGCAGACGACCCCGATCTTCCGCCGGGCTGTAGCCACGCCCTGCCTGCACTTCAAATTCCATCTCAATGTGCGTGTCCGGCGAGTCGGCGGTGAACAGGTACAGATCGGTATTGATGATCTCAACTTCAGGCGGGCAGATAATATCCGCCGCCGTCACCGTTCCTTCACCGCGATGCTCCAGGCGCAGACGCATGGATTCGCCGTCAAACAGTTTCAGACGGAGCTGCTTTACCTGAAGGATCAACTGTGTCATATCTTCACGAACATTCGGGATCGCCGAAAATTCGTGATGCACATCAGAGACACGCATACTCGTCACGGCTGCCCCAGGTAAAGAGGACAGCAGCACGCGGCGGAGCGCAGTGCCCACCGTCAATCCAAAACCGCTTTCAAGAGGACTGATGATGAAACGTCCATAGTTGCGTGTCGCTGCATCACTCTCTACTTTGTGCGGCAGCACCATGTTATTTGTTACCAAGCCTTCGCTCCCTGCTACTTAATACTGCTCAACTGGCAAAAACGAGACTTGTACTAAACGCGGCGCTTCTTCGGAGGACGGACGCCGTTGTGCGGGATCGGGGTTTCGTCGGTGATCGAACGCACCTTCAAGCCACTTGCCTGAATGGCGCGAATGGCGGCTTCACGTCCGGGTCCGGGTCCCTTCACAAACACATCCACTTCCTGCATACCGTGTTCCTGCGCGACATCGGCAGCCGACTGCGCGGCGACGCGGGCGGCATAGGGTGTGCTCTTACGGCTGCCCTTGAAGCCCGACGTACCTGCGCTTGCCCAGGACACCACATTGCCCGACTGATCGGACATAGAGATGATGGTGTTGTTGAACGTCGCGAAAATGTGCGCCTGACCGTAGGGTATATTCTTGACAACACGTTTGGTGGATGCGCGGCGCGCTCCACCCTTCTTGGGGGTACGTGGCATAGACCTTTTTTCTCCAGTCACTTGCGGGACATGCGCCCTGCTAGTGCCAGCCAGGGCGCATTCCCGACAATGAGTTGATCACGCTGGCGACATGCCAGCCAATTACCAAAGATTACTTCTTCGTTGCACCACGACGACGACCACGTCCCGGTACGGTCTTCTTGGGACCCTTGCGGGTGCGGGCGTTCGTCCGGGTACGCTGACCGCGAACCGGCAGGTTGCGGCGGTGACGCAAACCACGATAGCTGCCGATTTCCGACAGGCGCTTGATATTCAACTGAACTTCACGGCGCAGATCGCCTTCCAGCGTAAACCCGCCAAGCGCATCACGCAGCTTCTGCAGGTCAGCTTCGGTCAGATCACGCACGCGGGTGTCCGGATTCACGCCAGTATTGGCGAGAACCTGGCGGCTGGTCGGACGCCCAACGCCAAAAATATAGGTCAGGGCTACTTCTACTCGTTTATCACGGGGCAGGTCTACCCCTTCAATACGCGCCATATACTATCCTCCCGACGATCAGGACTAACCCTGACGCTGCTTGTGCTTGGGGTTGCTGCAAATAATCATCACATTGCCATGTCGCTTAATAACGCGGCACTTCGGGCAACGCTTTTTCACCGATGCTGACACGTGCATGTCTGGCTCACTTCTCAAAAGACGTACAGAACAGATAGTAGATTATACTGATATCACCGGACAGAGTCTACGGTGAATTTCGGCTGTCTTGTGGACTCATCCCCAGCATTGTTACGGCACGTAACGGAAGGTCGCCATCAGAATCAAACCGTTCCGTTGGTTCATAACCCGCCACAGCAAATTCAGTATAGGGTGTCAGGTCAGATACCACAATGAACTCTTGCTCCGGCGTATACCTTAGCACGATCAATCCATCGTATGGTTTCGACCAGCCAATAGCACCCCCCGAAGCGTCCAATGCATACTCAGTCTCGCTGAACTCGCAGTATTCCAGAAACGTCCCCCATCGCTCCATCCTACCAGGATAACAGATCGCCGTATTCAGCGTCGGATCGTCGTAGATAAGCGTTACCGTACCGCGAAAATAGAAGCTGCTGTAGGTGAAGGTCTGAATCATGTGTTGTTCCGGCGACTCGTCCATAATTACCAGTCCGGTACTGGACATGATCGATGGCACCTGACTTACGAGTTTCGCCAGCGTATCCACCTGCTCGCTCGCCACCTGTGCATAGCGGCTGTGCTGCTCAAGGTTGCGAAGCAATCCTACACCTACCAACGCCGCAATCAGGACGGCGAAGGCGAAGGTATGTCTGAACACAGTATGTGACAGCAGCCATAGCAGACCAACGATCACTAGCGCAGCACCCAATGAGGAGTAGAAGTGAGTCCGGTCGGTCGAGTTCCGCAGATCGGTCGCCAGATAAACGGCGAAGCCAAGCAGCAGAATTATCAGTCCGCCGACTGCCGTCCACAAAGAGTTACGGCGCTGACGCCTGCCAGTCGTCGGGCACAACCACGCCAAGCCCAGGAGCAGAACGAGAACAAGAACCGCGGCAAGCGCGGCATACTGAAGATATTCCCTGCCGAACAACTCACCGGAGCCGATCCAGCCCGTATAGAAGTGCTGTACGAACACGTTCTGGATGATCGCCACCGTCTCGCCAGGATTGGGCAGCCCGCTGAACAAGCCCGACTGATAACTCAGCACGCCCTGCTGGTTGATATACAGAGAAACCAGCCGCAGCCCGCCGATGACAGGAATGATATACCACGCCATCGCATAGCCGATGAGCCGCTTTGTCGGGCGGTGCTCAAACCGCAGCAGCACCAGCGGTGTTACCAGCGCCAGCGGATACACCACTTCGTAAATGCCGACGCTCATTGCCAGCGCCAGCAGCGCCACCACGAGCAAATACCACCGCCCGGTAACCCAGCTTTCCACCAGCAGCCATGCTGCCAGCACATAACAAAACAGGGCGAAGTGAATCGACAGCGTGCCGAGGTTAAAGACTGCGGTGTCAGCCGGATAGACGACAACCAGCGCGGCAGCGGCAAAAGCAATCTCGCGCTGCCTGACGAGCCGCCTGAGAATGGCGTAAAAAGCCGCCCCCTTGCCAAAAATAAGCAGCAGCAGGAGCACATTCGTGCCAGTAAATGAATTCGGGCTGAAAAGATAGACAATGTGCCAGGGTATGGACACAAATGGGCGCGAAGACTCAAGCGCGACCCAGGGCAGACGCCCCCCATCCTGAAACATCCACCATTCATCTGCCCAAAAGCTCACATTGAAGCCAAAGGGCAGCCACAGGCACAGCGCGAGAACAAAGAGCGCCGCCACGTCTACCCACGTCCCGGTCAAAATCCGGCGAATACCACGCGAAGACTGACCGCCCGCTGGCAGTGTGTCGCTGATGAATTGTGTCACCGGCGCAGCCCTTACACCGCCGTCAGAATGATCGGCTCGCCTTCGGTGATGGCAATCGTGTGCTCGAAGTGCGCGCACAGAGACCCATCCCGCGTGACCACCGTCCACTTATCGCTCAATTCGCGGGTGTCCGAGCGCCCTGCCGTGACCATCGGCTCTATCGCGTAAGTCATGCCTGGCTGAAGCGGATAGCTCACCCACCCGCGCTGGCGGCTGCGGGGCCACCAGTTCGGCACCTGCGGCTCTTCGTGCATGTCCCGCCCTACCCCGTGACCGGTGTATTCGCGGACGATACCATAGCCGTGTCGGGCGACATAAGCCTGAATGGCTTCCGATACGTCGCGAGTTTCGTTCGGTAGCACCGACGCCCGAATACCGACGTACAAGGATTCTTCGGTCACGTCCAGCAGGCGCTGCACTGCCGGTGGAATTTCGCCAACGCCCATTGTGAACGCGCCATCCCCAACGAAACCCTGATAAGTGCAGCCCACATCGAGACTGATGATGTCGCCTTCCTTCAGGATGCGTTTGGGACTCGGCAGCCCATGTACCAACTCATGATTGATCGATGCGTTGATTGTCCCCGGATAATCCGGCGCGCCCTGTTTTGGATAGCCCAGGAACGAGGGAATCCCGCCGTGGTCACGGATAACCGTTTCGGCGATCTTGTCCAGCGCCGCCGTACTCACGCCCGGTCGCACCGCCTCGCGCATTGCCTGATGGGCGCGCGCCACGATCCGCCCGGCTTCGCGCATGATGGTGATTTCGTCCGGCGTCTTAATCTGTACGCCGCTGCGCTGCTGTCTTACTGCCATTGCCGTCTTACCTTACTCCACTTACGCTTGCTGAACAGAGTCGATCACCCGCCGTATTTCCTCACCAACTGCCTGAATCGGCTGATCGGCGTTGACGGGTTTGAGCAGTTCCTTGTTCTGATAATAATTCAGCAGGGGCTGCGTCGTCTGAATAAACGTATCAATACGCTTGATGATGGCGTGGGCAGAGGCGTCATCCGGGCGGCGTTGCAGTTCTTCGCCATCTTCCAGCGAACGCGCCTGCAAGCGCGGCGGGAACTTCGCGCCGTCGGAATCTTCCACAAACTGCCACTCAATACCTTCGCTGTTGGAATAAATATTGTAGGTTTTACCCGTCTTCGCGGAAGTCACCCGTCCAAATGCCCGCTTAAACGCGGTGAACAGATCGAGTTCAAGCAGAATGACAGCGCTAACCTTCTCGTCCTTGCCAGCAAGATACTGTTCCAGCCAGTCTGCCTGGGCAGGTGTGCGGGGATAGCCGTCTAAAATGACGCCGTTGGCGGCGTCCGGCTGCGAGAGGCGGTCTTTGACGACTTCGTTGGTGGTATCGTCGTCGATCAGCTTGCCTTCCGCCATGATCTGCTGAATACGCTTCGCCAGTTCGTCCTCGCGGGTCTTCATCGCGCGGAACAAATCGCCCGTCGAAATGTGCGGAATCCGATACGTTTCGTGAATAAAACGTGCCTGTTCGCCTTTTCCAGCGCCCTGAACACCCATCAAAATAATATACAAGCCCATTTTCTGCTCCATATTATTGAGATGAACAGAAAGGCGGAACCACGGTCCCGCCTCTCCAGTCATTTGAATCGCACTGCCGTGAACCGCGTCCTAACGAATGAAACGGTCGTAGTTGCGCATGACAAGCTGCGCCTCAAGCTGGCGCATGGTGTCCAGCACCACGCCGACGACGATGATCAAGCCCGATCCAGTGAGTACCAGCGCCGGGTTGCCCGCCGTTCCAGAGACCACTTCGTTCGGGAACAGGATGCGGTTGATGAAGTCCATGATGCCGGGAACAACCGCGATCAAGCCGAGGAACAACGCGCCGACCAGCGTCACGCGCCGGGTCACTTTTGAAATGTAATCCTGGGTGCGCTTGCCCGGACGAATACCGGGGATAAAGCCACCGTTCCGCTGGAGATTTTCCGCCAGGTTCTGGTTGCCTACCATGATGTCCGAGTAGATGAAGGTGAAGCCCACCACCAGCACAAAGAACGTCAGCCAGTAGAACAAGCCCTGCTGCGAGCCGAAGGTCGTGGTGATCGACTCGCGCACCGGTCCTTCGGGGAACAGGTTGACGATCAGCGCCGGGAAGGTGATGATCGACTGCGCGAAGATCAGCGGGATCATGCCGACCGGGTTCACCTTCAGCGGGATATGCGTGCTGGCACCGCCGTACTGCTTGCGACCGCGCACCCGCTTACCATACTGCACCGGAATTCGGCGCACGCCTTCCTGAATGATGATGATGACGAACACGCTCAACACCGTAATCAGGATGAATGCCACCAGATTGAACACGGGCTGGGTGGAACTGCCGAGCAGGTTCACCACGTTTTCGGGCGCGCGCGCCACGATACCCGCGAAGATAATAATCGAAAGACCATTGCCGATGCCCTGCTCAGTGATCAGATTACCGAGCCAGATGGCGAACATCGTTCCCGCCGTCATGGTGACGATGACAGTGAGTGTCAGCAGAAAATCGGCACCAAAGCCGGGAATGATGGCGCGTCCACCGATGGTGTTAAAAATCTGGATTTGACTGACGACTTGCAGGATGCTCATGGGAATTGCCAGATAGTACGTGTAGTTCTCAATCTTCTCACGACCACCGGGTTCCTTGCTCATCTGCTCAAGTCGGGGAATAACAGGGATCAACACCTGCAGGATGATGGATGCGGTGATGTATGGATACACGCCGTTGGCAATGACACTGAAGTTTTGCAGCGCACCACCGGAGAGCAGGTTCAGTACCCCGATCAAGCCACCAGACTGTCCTTCAATGAGACTTTGCAGCGCCGAGCGATCAACGCCAACTACCGGCACGTGGGCGGCGAACTGGTAAATGACCAGAATCAGACCCGTCAGCAGGAGTTTATTGCGTAAATCGGGGAGGCGGAAAGCGTTCCGTAGCGCCTCAATCATACCGATGCTCCTAAACGTTCTCGTAAAAACGAACAGGCGAGGGGCTGAAGCCGGGGGCGTTGTGCCGCCAGCGTTCATTATCAGCCTTCAGAGCCAACGCTCTGAATTTGTCCTCGCTCTGATTGCGTGCTTTATTCGTCGCCATTGAGTGCGGCGAGCTTTGCTTTCGACAGCTTCTTGACAGTCGCCAGCGCGCCCTTGATCTTGAGTTCAAGCGTTTCGGTACTGCCACCGGCTGCGGCGATCTTGTCCTGCGCGGTCTTGGTAAAGCGGTGTGCCTGCACAACCAGCTTTTTACTCACATCGCCATTGCCCAGCACAACCACCGGCTTATTGCCATCGCGGACGAAGCCGCGCGCCGCCATCATCGCCGGAGTCACCGTCGTGCCGGCGTCAAAACTATCCAACTGCGACACCTTCACTTCCTGGTACTCGGTACGGAAGATGTTGGTGAAACCGCGCTTGAACGGCAGACGGCGCACCAATGGAAGCTGACCGCCCTCGAAATGTGGACCTTTTCTAGCGCTGCGCCCACGAGCACCGGCACCCTTGGTACCACGCCCGGCGGTTTTACCCTGACCGGCAGCAATACCACGACCGACGCGCTGTTTCTTTCTCCTCGATCCAGGATCGGGTTGTAGATCGTGCAGTTTCATCTTTAGACCTCTTCAACCTTCAACAGATGGCGGATCTTAAAAACCATTCCGCGCACTGTGGAACTATCTTGCAGCTCGACGGTGGAGTGCATTTTGCGCAAGCCCAGCGCCCGCGCGGTGTCACCCTGGCTCTTTTCATAACCAATCGGGCTTCTCACCAGCGTAATACGCAGAACTTTCTCTTTTTTTGCCTTAGTCACTCAGCACCTCCGTCTTCGGCTTGCGCTCCCAGAAGGGACGCACATGCTCGATATTCTTGCCGCGCATGGACGCGACCTGTTCAGAGCTGCGAAGCTGTTCAAGCGCTGCCAGAGTCGCCATCGCGACGTTGTGCAGGTTGGAGCTGCCCTGGCTCTTGGTGAGGATATCACGCACGCCAGCCGCTTCAAGCACCGCGCGCACGCCACCACCGGCGATAACGCCGGTACCGGGCGTTGCCGGCTTCAACAGCACTTTCGCGCCGCCATAACGTGCCACCACCGGGTGAGGAATGGTCGTGCCGGCAAGGTGAACCGTCGTCATCTGGCGGCGGGCGCGTTCCGTTCCCTTGCGAATGCTGTCCGGAACGCCGCGTGCCTTGCCGATGCCGACGCCGACGCGCCCCGAGCCATCTCCTACCACCACGACGGTGCGGAAGGCGAAGCGGCGACCACCTTTGATCACCTTGGCGACGCGCTTGATGTCGATTACACGCTCATCAAGTTCTTCACGCTCCTCGCGTGGCTCACGTGACTCGCGCGGCTCACGGGGTTCGCGATTATCGCGTTGTTGTCTGTTCTTCATCAGTCATCCTTCGCCTAGAATTCCAGACCGCCTTCGCGGGCGCCATCTGCCAGCGCGGCGACACGGCCATGATACTGGTAACCACCTCGGTCAAACACGACTTTGCTGATGCCCGCTTCTTTCGCGCGCTGCGCCAGCACCTGCCCGACGACCTTGGCGGCTTCTGCCTTGTTCTTGCCTTCAAGCTGATCGGCGACATCTTTGTCCAGGGTCGATGCTGACACGAGTGTGTTCCCGTTGGCATCATCAATGACCTGAGCATACATGTTCAACAGGCTGCGGAACACGTTAAGGCGTGGACGTTCGGGCGTGCCAACCACCTTAGCGCGCACACGGCTATGCCGCGCAATACGAGATTGACGTTTCTTGATAGTCTGCTTTGACATACCCTACCTCACTTACCCGTCTTACCCGCTTTGCGGCGGATCACTTCGTCGGAGTAGCGCACACCCTTGCCCAGATAGGGTTCTGGCGGACGCAGCTTGCGAACATTTGCCGCGACCTGCCCGACGACCTGTTTGTCAATGCCGCGCACGCGCACCGTGGTTGGGTTACGCCCTTCCACTTCAAAAGTGATATTTTCCGGCGGGGTCACCACAACTTCGTGGGAGAACCCTAACCGCATCACCAGATCAGTGCCGCGAATCTCGCCGCTGTAGCCAACGCCATCGACAATCAGACTCTTGAGGAAGCCGTCGGAAACGCCTGTCACCAGATTTGCGACCAACGCACGGGTCAGCCCGTGCAGCGCGCGATGCTGGCGTGCATCGCTCGGACGGGTCACCAGCAGGTTCCCATCCTCCTGCGTCACCGTAATTTCCGGGTGAACGCTCATTTTTAACTCGCCCTTAGGTCCCTTCACAGTGAGATCCTGACCTGCGATCTCCACCGTGACTTTTGCTGGAATGGGAACGGGCTTCTTACCGATACGTGACATGTCCGTTTCCCCTTATCACCACACGTAACACAGCACTTCGCCGCCCACACGCTCGCGGCGCGCCTGCTGCGCTGTCATCACACCTTTGGGAGTGGTAACAATCGCAATACCGATACCACTCATTACACGTGGTAAGTCGGTACGACCCCGATAAACACGGCGTCCGGGCTTGCTGATGCGCTGGATGTTCGTGATCACTGGCTGGCGATTGCGACGCGAGCCGTGATACTTCAGCGTGAGTGTAATCAACGGATAGGGTGTCTGCTCACCAAGGACAAAATCCTCGATGTAGCCCTCTTCCTTCAGAATACGGGCGATTTCCACCTTCAGTTTCGAGGAAGGAATATCGACTGTAGCGTTTCCTGCCAATAGCGCATTACGGACGCGCGTCAGCATGTCTGCGATTGGATCGCTCATCATGATGCTTCGTGCCTCTTTCCTACCAGCTCGACTTGACGACGCCGGGAATTTGCCCTCGCAATGCCAGTTCACGGAAGTGAATACGGCAAAGAGCGAAGCGGCGGATATACCCACGCGGGCGACCACAAGTTTTACCTGAATTCGGATCAACAAACTGGCAGCGATTGCGTACCCGCACTTTGTATTTCCGGCGTGTTTCACGAGCTGTCATTGATTTCTTTGCCATATCCCACCTTTAGCTTTCTTTGAAGGGCATCCCAAGCAACCGGAGCAGGCGACGTCCTTCTTCATCGTTCCTGGCAGTCGTGACAATGGTGATTTCCATGCCACGCACCTTGTCGATCTTGTCGTACTGAATTTCCGGGAACGCCAACTGCTCGCGCAGACCAATCGTGTAGTTGCCACGACCGTCAAACGTATCGGGTGACACGCCTCGGAAGTCACGAATACGCGGCAGCGCCAGGTTCACCAGACGATCCAGCATCGACCACATGCGCTCGCCGCGCAGCGTCACCTTGGCGCCAATCGGACGACCTTCACGCAGCTTGAAGGCGGCAATACTTTTCTTCGCCTTCGTAATCACTGGCTGCTGCCCGGTAATGGCGCGCAGGTCGGTCACCGCGCCGTCCAGAGATTTCGGGTTGTCGATGGCTTCGCCGACGCCAATGTTCACGACGACCTTCTGGATGCGAGGAACCTGCATCACGTTGTCGTAACCAAATTCTTCCATGAGTGCCGGAACAATTTGGTCTTTGTATCGTTCTCGAATACTGTTCGCCATGGCTTAGTCCAAGTCTGCATCGCACTTCTTGCAGAAGCGCGTCTTGCCATCTTCGCGCAGCCGGAACCCGACGCGCGTCTTCTTTCCACATGAAGGGCAGATCACCTGTACGTTAGACAGATTGATCGGTCCCTCAAACTCAACGATCTGTGCCGGAACCTGTCGGTTCCCCGCCTGGCGTGCTTTCCGGTGGCGCTTGAGGATGTTGACCCCATGCACCACGACACGCTCTTTCTTTGGATTGACCGCGACCACTTCACCGCGCTCGCCGAGGTCTTTTCCAGCAATCACCTCTACGGTATCGCCCTTTTTGATCCGCTGCATCTTGCTTACTCCACTCGTTATAGCGTTTCCGGGGCGAGCGACACGATCTTCAGGAAACCCCGGTCGCGCAGCTCGCGCGCCACGGGTCCAAAGACACGGGTGCCGCGCGGGTTTTGCAGGTCGTCGCTCAGAATTACGGCTGCGTTATCGTCAAAGCGGATATACGAGCCATCATCACGACGGTATTCCTTCGCCACACGCACAATCACCGCCTTGACCACATCACTTTTCTTGACAGTCCCCTGCGGCTGTGCCGATTTGACCGTCGCGATGACGATATCGCCAATGCTGCCATACCGCCGAAACGAACCGCCCATTACCCGGATCACGAGCAGTTCCTGTGCGCCGGTGTTATCTGCTACCTTGAGACGCGACTCAGTTTGAATCATTGTCCGTCTCCTCGTCGGCGCTGATTTCGACTACCTGTTCATCCGGTAGCGCCACCAACACTTCACCACCCGTTGCCTGCAATACTTCTTCAACCACCCAGCGCTTGTGGCGGCTGAGAGGTCTGCTTTCGACCACACGCACGAGCGCGCCAACTTCAACGCTGTTGCTCTCGTCATGCGCCATGACTTTCTTGGTTGTCTTGACGACCTTTTTATAGATCGGATGCAGCTTGCGCCGCTCGATGGCGACAACCACCGTCTTGTCCATCTTGTCGCTCACTACGCGACCGACCAGCCGACGACGCGGATTAGTCATTCTTGCCTTCCTTCTGGCTCTCGAGCTGGCGCTCGCGAATGATCGTGAGCACGCGCGCTACATCGCGTTTGTGGCGGCGGATGGAATTGAGATCCTCCAACTGCCCAAACGCCTTCTGAAAGCGCAGGTTGAACAGCGCCTCTTTCAAGTCTTCCAACTGATCGAGCAGCTTCTCATCACTCAGATTGCGAATTTCTTTAATGTCCATCAGGCAAGCTCCTGCCCCGAAATCGGGTCAATGCGCTTGACGAACTTGGTCTTGATAGGCAGCTTGTGTGCCGCAAGACGAAGCGCCTCGCGCGCTTCTTCTTCAGGGATGCCGCCCATTTCAAAGAGCACACGCCCTGGCTTGATCACTGCTACCCAGTATTCCACCGGACCTTTACCCTTACCCATGCGGGTTTCCGCCGCACGTTTGGTAAACGGCTTGTCCGGAAACACACGAATCCACACCTTACCACGGCGCTTGATGTAACGAACCATCGTGCGGCGCGCCGCTTCGATCTGGCGGCTGGTCAGCCAGATTGGCTCCAGCGCCTGCAGTCCGAATTCGCCAAAGGCAACGCTTGAGCCGCGATAGGCTTTACCCCTCATGCGACCGCGCTGCTGCTTGCGGTACTTTACTCGCTTCGGCATTAACATGTTTGACTACTCCTCAACCGACGCCGGCGGCTTTACGGGCTAACGTAAACTTCTTTGTTCGGCTCACCGGCTGGCTTCTGGCGCTCTTCGCGCAGCACCTCACCCTTGTAAACCCAGACCTTGACGCCAATGCGCCCGAAGGTCGTCAGCGCCTCGGCGCGGGCAAAATCGATATCCGCGCGCAGCGTGCTGCGCGGCACCCGACCTTCACTGACCCACTCGCGCCGCGCCATATCGGCACCCGCCAGACGGCCACTGACTTCGATCTTGATGCCTTGCGCGCCCTGGCGCATCGCCTGGCTGACGGCACGCTTCATAGCGCGGCTGTGCCCAATGCGGCGCACGAGCTGCCCGGCGATGTTCTCGGCGACCAGCAGCGCGTCGGTATCCGGCTTGTCAATTTCGTTGACCTCGACCTTGACCTTCTTCTCGGTCAGTTCTTCCAAGCCCTGGCGCATCTTCTTCACCGCGTCACCCTTGCGTCCGATCAGGATGCCGGGACGGGCGGTGTGAATCGTCACCTGGAGCTGGTTGGGATATCGCTCGATCTCGATGCGCGAGACACCCGCTTTTTCGCCTTCCTTCTTGATGAAGCGGCGAATGGCGAAGTCCTCTTGCAGCAGTTCGGCATAGCGCGCGCCAGTCGCAAACCAGCGTGCATCCCAGTCACGAGTGATCTTCAGTCGGAACCCAATTGGGTGAACTTTACGACCCATGCTTATTCTTCCCCTTTATTGTCCGACAGGATCACCGTGAGGTGCGATGTACGGCGCAGCCGCGGCTTATAGCGACCACGAGCACCGGCTTTCACGCGCTTCAGCATTGGACCACCGTCTGCAAAAATGGTCTTTAAGACCAGGTCTTCGCGGGACAGGTCATAATTGTTGACCGCGTTAGCAATCGCAGATGACACGGTCTTATGGATGAACCGGGCGCCCTTGTGTGGCATGAACCTGAGCACAACCAGCGCCTGATCAGCAGGCAGCCCACGCACCTTATCGCATACCAGACGGAGCTTCTGCGGACTGATGGACACGTATTTCGAGCTTGCACGCACTTCCATGTTCCGTGCTCCTACCTCTTCTTCTTCTCGACCAGGTGACCACGATAGGTTCGCGTCGGAGCAAATTCGCCCAACTTGTGCCCTACCATGTTTTCCGTGACGTAGATCGGCACATGCCGACGACCGTCATGCACAGCAATCGTATGTCCCACCATCTGCGGGAAGATCGTGCTGGCGCGGCTCCACGTACGAATGACCACCTTTTTGTTATCGGCGTTGAGCTTCTCAACTTTCTTGAGCAGCTTTGGGCTGATAAAAGGGCCCTTCTTCAACGAACGCGACATATCTTTTTTACCTCACCCTAATTACGGCGACCCGCAGAACGACGGCGGACGATGAACTGTGCGGTACGCTTGTTCCGGCGAGTCCGCTTGCCCAACGCCGGCTTGCCCCACGGGGTCTTTGGACCCGGCATACCGATACCCGAACGTCCCTCACCACCACCATGGGGGTGGGAAGCAGGGTCCATGGCGATACCACGCACTGTCGGTCGCCATCCGCGCCAGCGGTTGCGTCCGGCTTTGCCGAGCTTGATGTTGCCATGATCGGTGTTGCCGACCTGCCCAATCGTCGCCATGCAGCGCTCATGGATCAGGCGAACCTCGCCGCTTGGCAGGCGAATTTGGGCGTACACGCCTTCCTTCGCCAGAAGCTGCGCCGAAACGCCCGCCGAACGCGCCATCTGACCGCCATCTCCCGGCAGCAGTTCGATGTTGTGAATCTGCGTGCCAACCGGAATGTCGCGGATATAGAGCGCGTTACCTGGGCGAAGCTCAGCGTTTTCGCCATTGGCAATACGGTCACCGACCTTCACTCCCAATGGCGCGATGATGTAGCGCTTCTCGCCATCGGTGTACTGCAACAGGGCAATGCGCGCCGAGCGGTTAGGGTCGTACTCAATCGCAACCACTTCAGCAGCGCAGTCGAACTTGTTGCGCTTGAAGTCGATGATGCGATACCGACGCTTGTGCCCGCCGCCGCGATGCCGCACGGTGATCCGTCCGGTATTATTGCGACCACCCTTCTTGCGAAGGGCTACGGTCAGCGACCGTTCCGGCTTGGACTTCGTGATCTCTTCAAAGGTGTGCCCTGTCATTCCTCGACGACCCGCCGAGGTGGGCTTATAGACTTTTACCGGCATTCGCTTTTCGCCCCGTTACACGTTGAACAACTCAATCGTTTCGCCCGGTTCGAGCGTGACGATTGCTTTCTTCCATTCTTTAGAGCGCATATAAGTCTTGCGCCCACGCTGACCCCGCTTCGCGGGCATGACAATGGTGTTGACCTTCACTACCTTCTTGTCGAAGATCGTCTCCACCGCTAGTTTGATCTGCTGCTTGTTCGCGTTTGGCGCGACTTCGAACACATACTTGTTGTGTTCTTCAGACAGCATACTGGACTTCTCCGTCACAACCGGACGAAGGATGATGTCGTAGAGGTGCAGTTCAGCCATCGCTACTTCTCCAGCCCCCAAATCTGCTTGATGATATCCAGCGCCGCAAGCGGCACAATCACACGGTCATACTTCAGCAGATCGCGGATATTCAGATAGCGAGCGTTCAGCGTCTTGGCATCTTCCAGGTTGTTCACGCTGCGCTTCACGGTTTCTTCCGTTCCGGTGATGAGCACCAGTTTGGAATTATCGCCTGCCAGCGCCTCGAGGACACGTTTCGCCTCTTTGGTTTTGGCTTCGCTAATCGTCAATTCCTGAACGAACACAAGCTGCCCATCACGCGCCAGAACCGTCAAAGCGCTGCGGATCGCGCCGCGCCGCATCTTCTTCGGCATCTCCAGCGTGTAATCGCGCGGTTGGGGTCCCATCGGACGACCACCGCCAACAAACTGGGTGGCATCGCGGGAGCCGTGACGCGCGTTTCCGGTGTGCTTCTGCCGGTACATCTTCTTGGTGGTACGGTTGACTTCACTCCGGCGCTGCGTCTTGTGCGTTCCCAGACGCGCATTCGCCATCTGGCGCACGTAAGCCTGGTGCATCAAACCAACATTGACTTTGGCTTCAAAAATATCGGCAGGCAGATCAATCGTTTCTACCTGCTTGCCGTTGACATCCAACACGGGTACTTGCATGGTCTATTCCTCCTCGTGCCTAACGCCGACGCACGCGCGCAGGCTTGACGACCACGATACCGCCGTTGGCGCCGGGAACAGAACCCCTCACCGCGAGCAGGTTGCGCTCAGCATCAATCACCACGACTTCAAGATTCTGCGCGGTCACACGGTCATTGCCCATGCGTCCCGCCATCTTCTGTCCCTTGAAGGTGCGTCCTGGGGTCGTCGTCCCACCGACAGAACCGGGGGCACGCTCACGGTCAGACTGACCATGTGTTTTCGGCTGGCGATTGAAGTTGTGCCGCTTGATCGTACCGGCAAAACCACGCCCTTTGCTCGTGCCAATCACATCCACGCGCTCGCCCTGGGCGAACACATCCACTTTTACTTCCGAACCTTCCGCCAAATCCACTTCGCCCTGAACGCGGAATTCGCGCAGATAGCGAAGCGCAGGCAGATTATTGCGTCGGAGATGCCCAAGCTGTCCCTGCGTCAGACGCTGGGGCTTGGTTTCACCGAAACCTAGCTGGACGGCGGAATAACCATCTTTATCCGCCATACGTACCTGGGTGACATAGCATGGACCCGCCTGGATGACGGTCACGGGGATTGCGTTCCCGCGCTCGTCAAACACCTGGGTCATGCCGACCTTCTTTCCGATTATGCCCTTCATCAATTTGCCTCCGAGGGACTGCCCGCATCCCTCCACATGTCCTACGCACAGCGGCGGGCGGCACTGCCCGCATGCACACTAGATCTTGATTTCGATATCCACGCCTGCTGGCAGGTTCAGGCGCATCAGGGTGTCAATAGTCTTGCTGTCCGGGTCCAGCACGTCGATCAGGCGCTTGTGCGTCCGAATTTCGAAATGCTCCTGCGAGTCTTTATCGATGTAAGGCGAACGCATCACCGTGAACCGTTCCTTGCGCGTGGGCAGTGGAACTGGACCCACCACGCGGGCACCGGTACGCTCTGCCGTTTCGACAATCCGCTGGGCAGATTGGTCAAGTACGCGGTGGTCGTAAGCCTTCAAGCGAATACGGATTTTGTTCTTAAACATATGTGTCCCTTACCGCGCCCCCGGCGCGCTGCCGGGTTAGAGACGCCGGGAGCAAAATACTCCCGGCATCTCCAATACGGTTCTAAGTCTTGGTTTCAGTACGACTAGCCGAGCACTTCGGTGATGACACCAGCGCCGACCGTTAGACCGCCTTCGCGGATAGCGAACTTGGAACCCTTTTCCAAAGCAACTGGAGTGATGAGTTCGACTTCGAGGTTGACGTTGTCGCCGGGCATCACCATCTCGACGCCTTCGGGCAGCGTAACCGTACCGGTCACGTCCATCGTGCGGATGAAGAACTGCGGGCGGTAGCCGGTGAAGAACGCCTTGTGACGCCCACCCTCTTCGCGCTTGAGCACGTACACTTCGCTCATGAAGCGCTTGTGCGGAGTGATGCTGCCGGGCTTCGCCAGAACCATACCGCGCTCAACTTCCTCACGGGTGGTGCCGCGCAGCAGAATACCGGCGTTGTCACCCGCTTCGGCAGCATCCAGTTCCTTGTGGAACATCTCGATGCCGGTCACGATGGTCTTCATCACTTCGTCACGCAGACCGATGATCTCGATTTCCTCGCCCTTACGCAGGCTGCCGCGCTCGACACGACCGGTCACGACCGTACCACGACCCTTGATCGTGAACACGTCTTCAACCGGCATCAGGAACGTCTTGTCCTTATCGCGCATCGGCGTCGGAATCCACGAGTCAACCGCGTCCATCAGTTCGATGATCGAAGCATACTCCGGCGCGTTCGGGTCGGTGCTGGTGGACTCATTCGCCTGAAGCGCCGAACCACGCACAATCGGCGTGTCTTCCGAGAAGCGGTAGCTGGCGAGCAGCTCACGCAGTTCCAGTTCAACCAGTTCCAGCAGTTCCGGGTCGTCAAGCTGGTCAACCTTGTTCAGATAGACCACCATCGCCGGCACTTCCACCTGGCGAGCCAGGATGACGTGCTCGCGCGTCTGCGGCATCGGACCGTCCGGCGCGCTCACCACCAGAATAGCGCCGTCCATCTGCGCCGCGCCCGTGATCATGTTCTTGATATAGTCACGGTGTCCGGGGCAGTCTACGTGCGCATAGTGACGAGCGTTCGTCTCGTATTCGACGTGACGGATATTGATGGTAATACCACGAGCCTTCTCTTCTGGGGCATTGTCAATTTCGTCATACCCCATCTTGTGAGCCTGACCCTTCATCCCCAGCACCTTGGTGATAGCGGCGGTGAGGGTGGTCTTGCCGTGGTCAACGTGACCAATCGTACCGATATTGACGTGTGGTTTGCTGCGCGCAAATTTTTCTTTAGCCATTACCTTTGTTCCTCTGCTCCAGCTTTCTGTTTATCCCACTGATTTCATGCGCGGTGGAGATTATTCCCCGCCGCAATCCGGGACCAAATCCCTTAGGCGCCGCCCTTGATGACTTCTTCAGCGACACTGTTCGGCGCAACGCTGTACTTCTCGAATTCCATCGTAAAACTGCCGCGCCCCTGCGTCATGTTACGCACCTGAGTCGCGTAACCAAACATCTCGGCGAGGGGAACGTTGGCTCGGATTGAGGTCGTGCCTGCGCCGCGAGGCTCCATCCCGTGGATGATGCCGCGACGAGACGACAGGTCGCCAACAATCGTACCGGTGTACTCGTCAGGGACGCTGACCTCCACCTTCATCGTCGGCTCCAGCAGCACCGGTTTGGCGCGCTGAACACCGTCTTTTAACGCCATCGAACCGGCGATCTTGAACGCCATTTCGCTGGAGTCCACATCGTGAAACGCGCCATCGACCAGGCGGGCTTTCACGCCTACGACCGGATAACCGGCGAGGACGCCGCCTTGCAGCGCTTCGCGAATACCGTTCTCCGTCGGTCGGATGAATTCGCGCGGGATAGTGCCGCCGCGAATTTCATCAACAAACAGGAAACCGTCTTTCGCCAGGGGTGCTTCTTCGTCGGACAGCGGCTCAAGCTCAATTACGACGCGAGCATACTGACCCTTACCACCGGACTGACGCTTGAAGGTGGTATCGCTCTTGACTTCGCGGGTGATCGTCTCTCGGTAAGCCACGCGAGGTCGTCCCACTGTCGCCTGCACGCCAAATTCGCGCAGCATACGGTCAACCAGCACTTCAAGGTGCAGCTCACCCATGCCACGAATCTTGGTCTGCCCCAGCTTGTCGTCCACCTCGACCTTGAAGGTCGGGTCTTCTTCAGCCAGGCGGCGCAGCGCTTCACCCATCTTGTCCTGGTCGCCTTTGGTGTTTGGCTCAATCGCCACTTCGATCACCGGTTCAGGGAAGGAGATACGCTCCAGCACAATCGGATTATCCGAATCGCAGAGCGTATTTCCGGTGAAGGTATTCTTGAGTGCCAGTACCGCGGCAATATCGCCAGCATGTACTGCCTCAATATCCTCACGCCGATCTGCGAACATGCGCACGATACGACCAATGCGCTCGCGGTCACCGGTGGTGCTATTCAGCAGCATCGAACCCGCCTTGACGACGCCCGAATAGACGCGGAAGAAGGCGAGACGACCCACATACGGATCGGTGATGATCTTGAAAACCAGTGCTGACGTCGGCTCGTCGTCCGAAGCATGGCGCACCAGTTCTTCATCGGTCTTGGGATGATGCCCGGTCACCGGCGGAATATCCAGCGGCGAGGGCAGCAATTCAACCACTTTATCCAGCATCATCTGGACGCCCTTGTTCTTCAAGGACGAGCCGCACAACACCGGATGAATCTTACTGGCGATGGTTGCCGCGCGTAAGCCTGCCAGCACTTCATCGTCGTTGATCGTCTCACCCATCAGGTACTTTTCGGTGAGGTAGTCATCGTTCTCGACGACTTTGTCGATCAGCTCAGCGCGCAGGGTTTCAGCCAGCTCGCGGTGGCTCTCCGGGACGGGGTGATGCTCAATCGCTGTCCCCATATCGTCGCCGTAGGTCACCAGTTCCATCTTAAACAGATCGATGATGCCGTTGAATTCTGCCCCTTCACCATAGGGAATCTGGAGCAGGACAGGATTGCCGTGAAGCCGTTCAACGATCATATCCACACAGCGCTGGAAGTTCGCGCCGGTGCGATCCATCTTATTCACGAAGCAGATACGAGGCACGCCATACTGGTTCGCCTGACGCCACACGGTTTCGGACTGCGGCTCAACACCGGCGACACCGTCAAATACGACCACGCCGCCATCAAGCACGCGCAGGCTGCGCTGCACTTCGGCAGTAAAGTCTACGTGACCGGGCGTGTCGATGACGTTGATCTGGTGTCCCTTCCAGGATGCCGTTACGGCTGACGCGGTAATGGTAATGCCGCGCTCGCGCTCCTGTGCCATATAGTCCGTCGTCGCTGCGCCGTCATGCACTTCGCCGATCCTGTGAACCATGCCCGTGTAATACAACACGCGCTCGGTTGTGGTGGTCTTGCCAGCATCAATATGCGCGATGATGCCGATGTTACGCACCTTATTCAGATCGAGTACAGTTTCTGTCTTCTTCGCCATTAGCTCTCTACTGGGATGTCCCGGTTATCCTACTTAACGGAAATGGGCGAAAGCGCGGTTCGCCTCTGCCATACGATGGGTGTCGTCTTTCCTCTTGACCGACGCGCCCTGACCGTTGGCAGCATCCATCAACTCGTTCGCCAGCTTTTCCGACATACTGCGCCCGCCGCGCGAGCGCGCATTCTCAAGCAGCCAGCGCATTGCCAGCGTCACGCCGCGTTCCTGCGGCACTTCCACCGGCACCTGGTAGGTCGCGCCGCCAACACGCATCGGTTTCACTTCGATGGCGGGCTGCACGTTGCGCATTCCCTGTTCCAGAACTTCAATCGGGTTACGCTTGGCGCGCTCTTCGATCATAGCCAACGCATCATACATAATGCCCTGGGCGGTACTCTTCTTGCCGCCATACATCATGCGGTTAATAAGCATGGCAACCCAAAGGTGGTTGTACTTATTGTCCGGCGGTGTAATCCGCTTGGGTGGACTTTTTCTTCTAGGCATCGATCAAATTCCTCACTTCTTGCCTTTGGCGGCTGCGCCCGCCGCGCCTGGCTTGGGTCGCTTCGTACCGTACTTGCTGCGCCCTTGTTCACGGTTCTTCACGCCTTCAGTATCGAGCGTGCCGCGTACAATGTGGTAACGAACGCCGGGAAGGTCTTTTACACGACCGCCGCGCACAAGCACGACGCTGTGCTCCTGCAAACTGTGCCCTTCACCAGGAATGTAAGCGCTGACTTCGATCTGGTTGGAGAGACGGACACGAGCCACCTTGCGCAAAGCCGAATTCGGCTTCTTTGGCGTCATCGTCTTGACGACGGTACAAACGCCGCGCTTCTGAGGCGACCCCTTCTTGGTGCGGGTGCGTCGCTGATCATAGACGTTGAAGGTGAACTGCAGAGCTGGTGATTTGCTCTTGCTCTTCTTCGCCTTGCGACCTTTGCGCACCAACTGATTGATGGTTGGCATATTTTACTCCAAAGTACTAGCCTGCTACAGGCACGCAAAAAGGCGTACCTTAAGAACGCCTCCTATGCATCTGACCCTGTGACGAGCTAATCCGCCGCGCGGAACGCTTTCGCCACCTTCGCTCAGTTCGGTACTCCATTGCCTCCACAGAGGTTGTGTACCGTACATGCGTCGGACTGAATACTAACATTAGCCATTTATAGTGTCAAGGGAAAATCCGTCTGCCGGGCAGAAATCGACGCAGCCGAATCTCTCAAATGGCTGTTTCAACCTCACTCATCAACCGTTAAGGGTTTTCTCATCTGCGGCGCTGAGAGGGCATGGCAGCGGCTGGCAGTACCCAGCAGCGGCTAAACCTTGATTGCCGCGCTGACGGCATTCACCAGTTCGTCCACCGCCACCGGCTTGCTGAGGAAAGCGTCGGCGCCCGCTTCCAGCGCCCGGCTCATCTGAAAGCCGCCGGTTGCACCCGAAACCACCAGCATCGGAACATGCCGATCCGGGTGCTGCTTCCTTATATAGCGCACGAGATCAAGCCCATTCATGTCGGGCAGCATCAGATCGAGGACGATCAGATCGGGCATGTGCTGAAAGACCAGCGCCAGCGCTTTGGCAACGTTCTCGGCGACTATTACCGTGTAACCGGCTTTCTCCAGCGCCAGACGAAAGACTTCGCCGACGTCGGGGTCATCTTCAATCACCAGCACCCGCTGCCCCTTACCGGCGTCCGGCGCTGCCAGCGGCGATGGCTGCATTTCCCCGGTCTGGAGTTTCGCGCCGACGACCGGCACCACAGCGTACAACACCTGAAGGCGAAGATGCCCCAGCATCAATTCATCGCCGTGACGCAGGCGATATTCTTCTTCAGGCAGACACAGCGCGCCGTTCAGCCGGGTGCCGTTCATGCTGCCGAGGTCTTTGACGTACAGCCGTTCGTCCTTCACCAGAATCAGCGCGTGCTTGCGCGAAACGCCGTTCGCCGAGGCGCGAAAAGGAGTCAGGTCAATTTCGGGGAAAACCTTGTTTTCCACATCGGCGCGTCCCATCAGCATCTGATTCTGCACCTGGGTTTGTACGGTCGAAGCCGTCCCGACGATCCGAAACTCAATCACCCACGGCAGCGCTCTGTCGAGGGGTCCGGTTACGCGAGAAACAGCCGGAGTTTCGGCAGGAGGCAATCCAAGTTGGCGTGTATGGGTCGTTAGTTTAGTAGTGTTCGATTTCATGTGGCGCATCCTTTCGCTCTATCGAGCGTCATGGGCGGCGCAAAACAGTACGGCAATGTTAAACGCTGCCCATTAAAGATTGTATCCGCAAAACTTATCAGCGGATCTCAAGATATGCGTAACCCATACAATGCCTGGTCGAACATGGGCGCTGGCTTCACGTCAGCGCCGAAAGTGCTGTACAATAGTCGCCCGACCCAATTGTCTTTGCTACGGATGAGCTATACGAGTGATGAAATTGAGAAAACTCCTGTTTCTGATGGTTGTGCTGTCGCTCGGCGCGTTTCAGGTCAGCGCTCAGCCAATACCAACCGCCGAACCCTCGCCGGTTTCCACGCCCATTGCCGACGCCGACAACACCATCCTGCCCGCCCCACCCGCTTCCATGCGACTGCCCGGCTTGCGCGCCGTCTACCAGCAGGTCAACCGCTGTTCCGCCGCCGCGCTCACCATTCAGCTTTCGTACTTCGGCTGGGAAGGTACTTACGACGATGTGATTCGCGGTCTGAACCCGCACGCCGAAGATGTCGCCGTTCGCCTTGACGAGATGATCGGCTTTGTCGAACCGTTTGATCTGCGGGCGGTCGAACGAATTGGCGGCACCAATGAGATTCTCCGGTCACTGGTCGCGGCAGGCTTTCCGGTATTGATCGAAAACTCGTACTATGACGGTCCCGGCGGCTTCCAGGATTGGATGGGACACAACCGCGTCGTTATGGGCTACGACGATGCCTTGCAGGTGTTCTACACCTTCGATTCGCTGCTCGGCAACGGTGACGATGGACAGGGTCGCCCGATTCCCTATGACGATATGGATGTGCGCTGGAAGGCGTTCAACCGCGATTATCTCGTCCTCTACCGCCCTGAAGAAGAAGCTCGCCTGCAAGCCGTCCTCGGTGATGACTGGGACGCAACTTTGAATGCCGAGTGGGCTTTGGCGCAGTCGCTGGCGGAACTGGAAACGGAAAGCGCCGATTCGTTCACCCTGTTCAACCTTGGTTCGACACTGGCGCTGCTGGGTCGTTATGAAGAGGCGGCGGCGTATTTCGACCAGGCACGCGCGCTTGGACTTCCCTGGCGTATGCTGTGGTATCAGTACGGTCCGTTTGAGTCTTACTATCAGATGGGACGCTACGAAGATGTCCTTCAGCTTGCGCGCGAAGTGATCGCTGGCACGCCCGGCGTGGAAGAGGTTTACTACTACGCCGGCAGAGCATACGAAGCCCTCGGTGACGCGCAGCGGGCGGAGTCGAACTATCAGGTTGCCATGATGCGTAACCTGAACTATGCCGAGGCGGGCGCGGCGCTCGCTTCCCTTCGCGGGCAGGCGGCAGCCACCACGCCGCCGGGAGCCTAAGGAGCATGAGGCGCGCGGTTCAGGCACATCCCCGCCGTCATGAACAACCATGCTGAAACGAACGGTTTTTATCGCCGGTTTAATGCTGACTGCCTTCGTAGGGAGCGCTGCCGCCCAACAAGCCAGCGCGCCGGTGGATCTCACGGTTCAGGACATCGCGCTGCAAGAGCAGATCGACATCTATGATCAGACGATCCGGGTTGCCACTGGGCAGCTTTTCAATCAGAGCGATATCCCCTACACCAATATTCTCCTGAGCGCCGCCGTCTTTGATGAAGACGATCAGCAGATCGGCGAGGGCTTCGGTTATCTGGTGGATTCGTGCGGCGCGGGGCTGCTGCCCGGCTTTGTCCTGCGGGCGGAACACAGCCAGTCGTTCGAGGTGCCGCTGGAACTGTACCAACCGGACGCCGCCATCAACCGCGTCGAGGTCGTGCCGCAGGCGAGCGCGATAGAAGCTGGCGACAGCGCCGCGTTTGAACTGCCCGACGGTTTCACCCAGGTGACCGATGAAGAAGTGGTCGAAGTGGAGTGGAACGGACCGCGCAGCCTGCGGTATGCCACCGGATGCGGGCGCGATCTGTTCATTGACTGGTCGTGGAACAGCTACAGCACCATCACCGGAACGGCGCGTCCAGCTGAGCATCCCAGCGCCGAACACGTCACCAACGCCCTGCGCGAACGGTTGGGACTGACCGATCCGCTGCTGTTCAATCACTCGCTGATCCGCTATGCCCCCAGCGGCACGCGGATGGTGTTTCAGAACCATATCAACACGGTGTATACGGCTGCCGCCGATGGTACGCTGCTGCGGGCGCTGTTCAGCAGCCTGACCAACCGCACCTTGCAGAATATCTACTGGCTGGATAATGACCGCTTCCTCGCCTACTACTTTGGCGCTTATGGCGATCCGGTCTATTACTTCACGGCGGACGCCGAAGGGCGTTTCATCAGCCCCAGCCCACTCAATAATCAGGAATCGGTCATCGTACCCGGTGCTTCACGCGATGGGCGGCGGGTCATCATCGCGGGGACATTCGACGATGGCACCGGCTACTATCTGAATGTCCTCACCTATTCGTTCTTTGAACGGCTGTTTGAAGCCGAGCTGCCGGGCAATAACTGGCCCGCGCCGCTGCCTATCGTCGATACCGGAGCCGATCTGGTCGTGCGGGTATACGTCGCCAGAGAGCAGGACGGCGCGCCCGTCATCCAGTGTTTCAACCGCGACGAGGGCGTGCTCCACGATCTGGCGGCGCTGCCGCTTGACCTGACCGAGAGTGACCGGGCGCAGTGGTGGCTATCGCCAGACGAGCGCACGATTGCGCTGGCGGCAAACGGCATTAACGGCGGCTTGTGGCTGATCGATCTGGATTCGCTGCCCGCCTGCCAGAACTGAAACTGCGTTGACCGGCTTCGCCATTGGACTCGTGCTTACATCAGCGGTGCTCCATGCCTGGTGGAATCTGTACGCCAAGCGGGCGGGCGGCAGTACGGCGTTCTCGTGGATATTCACGACGCTGTCCGCTATCATCTTCCTGCCCGCCGTCATCATCCTGGTGATCGTTGAGTCACCGGTGATTGGCGTTACGCAGATGGTATTCATGTTTGGAACCGCCTGCATCCATTCGCTGTATTTCACGCTGCTTGAGCAGGGCTATAAGGTGGGGGATCTCTCGCTGGTCTACCCGCTGGCGCGTGGAACCGGTCCGCTGCTTGCGACCGCGCTGGCAATCCTGCTGCTGGGCGAGCGTCCCTCGATGGTCGCTATCGCAGGCGCGGTGCTGATCGCCGCCAGCATCTTCTTTCTCACCGGCGATCCGCGCAAGCTCCGCAGCTCTGGCGCGGGAAAAGCGGTCGTCTTTGCGCTGCTCACGGGCGTCACCATCGCCGCCTACACCCTATGGGATAAACACGCCGTCAGCGTGCTGCTAATTCCGCCGCTGATGCTGGACTGGGCAAGCGCCGCCGGACGCTCGCTGATGCTGCTGCCGTATGTTCACCGCCATCGTGATCTTGTGCGGCAGGCGTGGACGAACTACCGCCGCGAGGCGTTTGGCGTCGCTATCCTCAGCCCAATTTCGTATATGCTGCTGCTGACGGCACTGGTCTTCAGTCCGGTGAGCTACGTCGCTCCGTTCCGGCAGGTCAGTATTCTAATCGGGGCGGCGTTAGGCGCGCGGCTGCTGTCGGAAAGTGATCCGCGCCGCAGGCTCGCCTCGGCGGGTTTGATGATGTTCGGCGTGATCGCGCTGGCGTTGGGATAAATCAGCCTCTTGATAGAGCGCCGCCTTTATCGTTATAGTCTTTTCTGCTGTTCGCCTGATACTGAAAGCTGCTCGCCGTTTATGGCTTATCGCATTCTGTTTGTGTCATCGCTGCACCACCCGGAAGCCCTGCGCGAAGCGAAGGCGCTAACGCCGCCTGGTCAGCCGCCGCCGCTGTTTCCGCCGAGCATGTCGCAGCATTTCTGGGAAAAGGCGCTGCGCAGGCAGGGGCATACGCTGGACGTGTTCTACCGTAACCTTTCCGGCGGGCAGCCAGCGGCAGATGCCCGGATGGAGCGCCATACCCAGACGCTCACCCCACAGAAAGTATGGCAGGGGCTGATGAACCGCGTGCCGCCGGAAGCCAACCCGGCGCTGCGCCAGCGCAACCGGCATCTGCTCGACCAAGCCCACGCCTTTCGCCCGGATATACTGTGGATGACCGGCGATAACACCGTCATCTATCCCGAAACGCTGGCGGCGATCCAGCGCGAAACCGACTGCAAGCTGGTCTATGCCTGCGGCACGTCGCCGATAGTGTTCTCTCACGCGGTTGATCGCCAGGCGGCGCGGCTGTACGATCTGGTGCTGGCGAGCGATTACTATCATGGCATTCAGTGGCTGGAACTGGGCGCGAAGCGGATGGAGTGCCTGCCCATCGCCGCCTGCGACCCGGACTTTCACCGTCCGTACCCCATCACCGAAACCGAACGCCAGCAGTATGCCTGCGATATCGCCTTCGTCGGCACGCTCGTTCCCGACAATCTGTACAGCCGCCGCGTGCGCGCGCTGGAAGCGCTCACCGATTTCGACCTCGGCATCTGGAGCGTGCATGATGTGCCGCCGAGCCTGCGGCGGTTTGCGCGCGGCAAGGCGCTGGGCGAGGAAATGCAGCGGATACTTTCAGCGGCGAAGATCTGCTTCAACACCCACGGCGATTTTGTCTTTTACGGCGGCAACCTGCGCCTGTTCGAGGTGGCGGGCGCGGGCGTGTTTCAGGTGACGGACGATCTGCCGGGGACGCGGCTGTGGTTTCCCGAAATCGACGGCAGCCCGACCATCCTCACCTACCAGAATGAAGCCGATCTGCGCCAGAAAGTAGCATACTATCTGACGCACGACGCCGAGCGCCAGTCCGTCGCGGCGCGGGCGCAGGCGCACGTCTACGCTCACCACACCTACGACATGCGCGCCCGGCGCTTTGAAGAACTTATGGAGACGCTGTGAGTAACCCAACTGAAGGCACCCGCTACGACAGTACACGCCAGGCGTGGCAGGATATCTGGTCTGGCGCGTCGGTGGACGTTGAGCTTGAAGTCGTGCACTCCGCCCGTTCGATGGACACCATCCACGCCTACCTGCCCTATCTGCCACAAGACGACGTCATTCTGGAAGCGGGCAGCGGCTTGAGCGCCGTCGTCATCACGCTGCGCCAGATGGGATACAACGTCGTCGGGCTGGACTATGCCGAAAACGCGCTCCATGTCTCGCGCGGATATGATCCGTCGCTGTCGCTGGCGGTGGGCGACGTTCACGCGCTGCCGTTTCTGGGGAACAGCGTGGGAGCGTACCTGTCATTTGGCGTGCTGGAACACTTTGAACACGGCATGAATCCCGCCCTGCTGGAAGCCTATCGCATCCTCAAGCCGGGCGGCGTGCTGGTGCTGACCATCCCGTACCCGAATGTCGTTCATCGGCTGGTGAAATGGCGGCGCAAAGCACAGGGCGTCAGCACGCTGACCGATGAGGATTTCTACGAAAGCACCTACACCCGCCAGATGCTGGAATCCGAGGTCGTCAAAGCGGGCTTTGAGACGCTGCTGGTTCAGCCGACCAGCCATTCCTTCACATTGTGGGGCTTGGGGGGAGCGTTCCGCGCGCCCGGCTACTACAAGACCAGCGCCCTGGCGGAGCGCGGCGGCAGTCTCCTGCGAAAAGTGCTGCCCTGGGCATTCAACTACATGACGCTGATCGTCGCCCGTAAGCCGTGAAGCTCTCGGTCATCATCGTCAACTACAATACGCGGGACGATCTGCGCCTGTGCCTGAACGCCCTGCGCGACTCGCTGCTTCCACCGGAGATCATCGTCGTCGATAACGCCTCTTCTGACGGCAGCCGCGAAATGGTGCAGGCGGAATATCCCGAAGTCAGCCTGATCGCGCCGGAAACCAACACCTGGTTCTGCGGCGGTAACAACCTCGGCATCGCGGCGGCGCATGGGGAATATACCCTGCTGCTCAACCCGGATACCGTCCCACCGCCGGATGCGCTCCAGCGCATGACAGACTTCATGGACGGACACCCCGACTACGCCGGAGTCACTCTACAGCTTCGCTACCCGTCCGGCGAGATTCAGCGCACCTGTTCGCGCATCCCCACCTATCGCTACCTGCTGCTGACGCAGACGCCGCTTCAGTGGCTGCTGCCGGGGATGCGGCGGCGCGCTCAGACGTGGCATTGGTATGAGGGCTGGCAGCGCGACCGCGATTACGACGTCGAAGCCATCCCCGGTTCGTGTACGCTGATGCGCCGGACTGAACTGCGGCTGAACGACAGCCTGCTGCTCTACTTCCCGGAGGACGACCTGGCGCGGCGAAACGCCGGGCGCAAGTTCCGCTTTCTGGCGTCGCCGTTTATCCTGCACCGCGAAAAGTCCGCCACCCGCACCGCGCTGGCAACCAGCATCTATTTCCGCGATCTGCTGGTCTACACGCGCCAGCATCATGGCTGGAGACGCGCGGCGCTGCTGTGGCTGCTCACGCGTCCGCTGGCATGGGGCATGGCGCTGCGCTGGTGGCTGCGCCGTTTTGAATCACATTAAGGGGCGCGGCGCGCCCCTGTTCCATCACGTATTGGGTTCGTGACTCACACTCAGCTTTTCTTCTCTCCCTGCGAAGGCTCAGGCGAATACAGCTCGTCTTCAGCCGATTTACCGATCCAGCCCGGCGAATCGCTGGCGGGAAAAGATTCTTCCGAGGCTTCGGTGACCGTAGTCCTGCGCTGCGTCTCCACCAGATCGAGATACGCCTGATCGGTCTTTGCTGCCATGATGAAGTCGTTCCGGTGCAGCCCGTTGATGGCATGTGTCCACCACTCCACCGTGACCTTCTTGTAGCCGACGTCCATTTCAGGATGGTGGTTCTGCTGGTCGGCAAGCGCTCCTACTTGCGCCGTGAACGCGATTCCTTCAGCATAGGACTCGAACTCAAACGTTCGTCGCAGGTGCTTCACGCTGTCCACATCCGCGATTTCCCACATCGGCGTTTCGAGCCAATGCTGCTTGATTTCATCTTCGTTCAACTGCGGTTCACTTCCAGAGCATGGCACACAGTATTCATGAATCAGCGTCATGGTTTGCCCTCCTGACTACGACTCCAGTATACATGAAGATGTTTATTACATCCTAGCGTCTTCAGCAAGTTCTCATGATCACTTTCTTTGTATGCGTCTCAGGCGCTAGAATAAACATTGTATTCCTCAAAAAGCTCAGAAGGGCATCATGGCACTTCAGGGGTTAACCGAAAGCGACGTTATTTCGCGGCGGCAGCGCGGCTTGGGCAACAATGTTCGCCTTGCCACCAGCCGTTCCTACACCGATATTCTGCGTCAGAATGTGCTGACGTTCATCAACATCGTCCTGTTCGTCATCGGCGCGGTGCTGATCTCGGTTGGTCGCGTGGGCGACGCCGTCGTCAGCGTTGGCTTGATCCTGATGAACGTTTTCATCGGCGTCTATCAGGAAGCCCGCGCTAAGCGGCAGCTTGACAAAATCGCCCTGCTCACCCGCCCTAAAGCGTCTGTGATCCGCGAGGGGCAGGAGCGCGTGATCGATCCGTCTGAAATCGTGGTCGGAGACATCATCGTCGTCCGCGCGGGCGATCAGATCGTGGTCGATGGAGTCGTCGTTGGCGACGGCAAAATGGACGTGGACGAATCGCTGCTGACCGGCGAAAGCGATCTCATCCCCAAACAGCCGGGCGATTCAGTCATGTCCGGCAGCTTCTGCGTATCCGGCACCGCCGCTTACGAGGCGCAGAAAGTCGGCGCGGACAGCTTCGCCAACCAGCTAACCGCCAGCGCCCGCAGCTACCGGGTCGTCAAGACGCCGCTTCAGCGCGATATCGATCTGGTCATTCGCCTGCTGACGCTGATGGCGCTGTTCATCGGCTTTCTGCTGCTCGTCTCCGCCATGCTGTATGCCATTCCGCTGGTGCGCGGCGTCCAGATGGCGTCGGTCATCGCCGGGCTGGTGCCGAACGGCTTATTCTTCATGGTCATTGTCGCCTACGCGCTTGGCGCGCTGCGCATCGCCAGCCAGGGCGCGCTCATCCAACAGTCGAATTCAGTTGAATCGCTCAGCAACATTAATGTGCTGTGCATGGACAAAACCGGCACGCTGACCGCCAACCGCATCGTCTACAAAGATGCCTTTCCAACTGGCATTGAAGCCGAAGCCTTCAAGCGTCTGCTTGGAGACTACGCCGCCAGCGTGACGGCGAGCAACCGCACCAGCGAAGCGCTGGAAGAGGCGCTGCCCGGCGCTGCCCAGAAGCTGGTCGATGAAGTCGCCTTCTCATCGGCGCTCAAGTGGAGCGCTATCGCCTGCGATTCGGACGCTCTGCGCGGCGTCTACGTCCTGGGCGCGCTCGAAATGCTCCAGCCCTATCTGGCGGCGAGTCCTGATCTGGCAGAACAGGTGCGCCAGCACTCCGATACCGGGCTGCGGGTGCTGGTCTTCGCTCACAGCCCGGAAACCACCAGCCTGCACGACTCGCAGAATCAGCCGCGCCTGCCGCAAAACATGACCGTTCTGGGATTCATCACCTTCACCGACGAGCTTCGCCCCGACGCCGTCGAAACGCTGGCGGGTTTCGCCAAAGCGGGTATCCGCCTCAAAATCATCTCTGGCGACAATCCGCACACCGTCGCGGCGCTGGCGAAGCAGGCGGGCTTAGAAGGCGACCTGCGGGTTGTCTCCGGCACTGAGCTGGCAGCACTGAGCGACGGCGAATTTATTCAGATGGCGGAAGAAGCGACCATCTTTGGGCGCATCACCCCGCAGCAGAAAGAAAAACTGGTTGATACCCTGTGCCGACGCGGGCATTACGTCGCCATGATCGGCGACGGCGTGAATGACGTACTCTCGCTCAAGAAAGCCAATCTCGGCATCGCCATGCAAAGCGGCAGCGCCGCCACGCGCGGAGTCGCCGACATGATTCTCCTGAATGACTCATTCGCCGCGCTGCCGCCCGCGTTTCTCGAAGGACAGCGCATCGTCAACGGCATGAGCGATATTCTGCGGCTGTTCCTCACCCGCGCGCTGGCGGTCGCGCTGCTGATCGTCTCCGCCTCAATGGTCGGCGTCGGCTTTCCGTATGTGCCCAAACACGTCACCCTGCTAACGCTGCTGACAGTCGGCATTCCCACCCTGGCGCTGGCGACCTGGGCGCGAGCCGGGGTCAAGAAGCGCGGTCTGCTGCGCTCAGTGATCCATTTTGTGCTGCCCGCTTCGGTGACCGTTTTCGCCTTCGGGCTGGTGATCTTCGTCCTCAGCTTCTCCATCGCGCTGCACGAGACGCCAGCGATGGACTTAACGCCGGAGCAGGTCACCCAGTATTCGCGCAGTCTGGGCATTGATATCACTGCCCTTAGCGAAACCGAGCGTAACGCGGAGATCGCGACGCTGATCGCCCGGTCGGCGCTGACCACCTTCACCGTCCTGACAGGCGTGCTGCTGGTCATATTCGTCGAGCCGCCGATACCGTTCTTCACCGGCGGCGACGAACTCAGCGGCGACTTTCGCCCGATGATCCTGGCGGGCGGAATGCTGGTGCTGTTCGTCCTGATCCTGGTTTTCACACCAGCGCGCGATTTCTTTGAACTGCTGGTGCTGCCGATCAATCTCTATCTGCTCGTCGGCGCGGGCGCGGGCGTCTGGTTGTTCGTCGTCCGCGCAGTCTGGCGTCAGCGTCTGTTTGACCGATTCCTCAATATCGACCTTTCAGCGGTATAGCGGCGCAGTCGTTAGGAGACTACTCGTGGAAATTGAACACACTACCCTGCTGATACAAAAGCGCATTCTCCTCGGCGTGACGGGCAGCATTGCGGCGTACAAGGCGGTTGATCTCGCCAGCAAGCTGACGCAGATGGGCGCGCTGGTGGACGTGATTATGACCGACGCGGCGCAGCAGTTTGTCACCCCACTGACCTTCCAGTCGGTGACTGGTCGCCCCGTCTATACCAACCTGTGGCAGTCAGACATCAGCGGCGGTCTGGCAGCGCACATCGCCCATATCGGGCTGGCGGAAGGTGCCGATCTGCTGGCAGTCATCCCGGCGACGGCGAACACGCTGGCAAAGCTGGCGCATGGCTTGGCGGATGATCTGCTGTCGATTACGGCGCTGGCGGCACGCTGTCCGCTGCTGGTCGCCCCGGCAATGGATGGCGGCATGTACCAGCACATCACCACCCAGACCAACATTACTACCCTTCAGGATCGCGGTGCCTTTCTGGTCGATCCTGAAGAAGGACGCTTTGCATCCGGCTTGGTTGGTTTGGGACGCCTGCCGGAAACCCCGACGCTGATCGGCGCGCTACGCCGGGCGCTGGGAAACGACGGCGCGCTGTCAGGACAGAAGATCGTCGTCACGGCGGGCGGCACCCGCGAGTCGCTTGATCCGGTGCGCTTTCTGACCAATCGTTCCAGCGGCAAGCAGGGCTATGCGCTGGCGCAGGCGGCACTTGACGCCGGAGCAGACGTGACGCTGATCACTTCGGCGAAGGGACTGCCTATGCCGTATGGCGCGCGCATCATCACGGTCAGTTCTGCCGAGCAGATGCAGCAGGCGGTGCTGACGCAGATCGTCGGCACGGACGCGCTGCTGATGGCGGCGGCAGTGGCGGATTTTCGTCCACATTCACCCGCCAGCCACAAAATCAAGAAGACGGATGAAAGCAGCACGCTCGTCCTGACGCTTGAAAAAACGCCCGATATTCTATTGTCGGTCAAAGAACGGCGGCGTGATGTGCATCGCCCCCGCGTCGTGGTCGGCTTCGCTGCCGAAAGCGAAGACCTGATCAACTACGCCCGTTCAAAGATGGAACGCAAGGGAGTCGATCTGCTCATCGCCAACGATATCACCGCGTCGGACGCGGGCTTTGACGTGGACACCAACCGGGTCGTTGTCCTGGCATCTGACGGCAGCTACGAACAGCTTGAACTGATGTCGAAAGCGAAGGTGGGCGAATACATCATCAGGCGGGTGGCGCAGCTTCTGAACCACCGTCGTTAGGGAGACTGCTATACACCCCCGGCTCGCTTCTGTATAATACCGTCCGCCCATGCTGGACCGGGCGGGTCGTTCACGCATCATGTGCTGCTGCCAAACGGCGGCACGCGCCACGAGGAGTCTATGAGTAATCCGCTAGAAGATACACAGCCAAGATCGCCCTTCAACGATCATCCACTGGAAGCCGCCACCGAAATCCTGCCGGATGAACACCCGGACGAGACGCCGCGCGGAAGCGGCTGCGGGATGGTCGGCTTGATCACGGCATTGATGCTGATCATCGCCCTGCTTATCGTTGGGCTGGCGGCAGCCGCTGGCTGGACTGCCGGGCAGAAAGAAGCCAATATTCACGCGACGGCGACCTTTGGCGCGTCCGTCGCCGAGCAGATGGCGCACATTCCAACCGATATCGCCAGCGGCAACACCACCCTGCTGGGGGTGCGGCTGAACTACGTCGCCACCCTCGCCCCCAACGCCCCCGGACTGGCGGAGTTCGAGATGACCGGAACGGCGATGGCGCTGAATCTGCTGCCAACCGCCACCCTGACGCCTTCGCCCACACTGGCAGCGACGGCTGAAGTATCGCCTGAGCCGGAAACAACGCTGGAGATCCGTTCGACACCAGCCAGCGACAGCCCGTTTGATCTCGTCAGTCTGCTTCAGGAAGCCCAGGCGGCGGTCAATTCGGGGCAGCACGCCGACGCCATCGACCTGCTGGACGCCATCAGCGGCGTCGATCCGGGCTTTGAAGCGGCGACGGTGCGCCAGCTTCTCACCGAGTCGATGAACAGCTACGCGCTCCAGCTTTACCAGAGCAACCGTCCGGCGCTCGCCAATACCATCGTCGGGCGCATTGAAAACCTGGGACTGCCGATGCGTGATGGGCTGACCTACGAACGACAGGTCGCCCAGCAGTTCCTGAACGCGCAGGCACAGGCGGCAGCGGGCAATCCAAACGCGGTACGCACGCTTCAGGATCTGATCAATCAGGGCGCAGCCGGGCGCTACTACACCGCCGCGCGTGACGAACTGTATGCCTATTACATCCGTTCCGGCGATTTTTACGCCGCCAGCCCGGATTATGGCTACTGCCCGGCAGTGCAGCAGTACCAGCTTGCCGTCAGCATTTATTCCGGCGGCGATGCCAACGGTAAACTGAACTTCGCCGAAAACATGTGCGCTCAGGCAACGCCCACGCCCGATCCGCTTCTGGGCGGAACGCCCGTCGAAGGACAGACAATTGCGCCGATTGGCGTGCCGGGCGGGTAGCTCTCATAAGGCGCTCATAGCTGGCTCATTTTGGGTTTACCCGCGTTTTCTACGCTGATACTAGAAGCTGAACCTGACGATTGAGTTTCAATTGATCTTGATCTGCCCTGGCGATGTACTGTAAGTTCAGGTTCAGGGGCGTGAGCGCCGTTTTGGGCGCGCACATAAGCCCACTATAATATAGCCGCCTGTCATGTCCCCCTCATGGCAGGCGGTTATGCTTTATAGACCAGGAGCGATCATGGCAGGCAAATATTACGAGGATTTGGATCCAGGTTTGATCATTCAGCACGATCTGTCGCGCACCGTTACCGAAGCCGACAACGTCCTCTTTTCCAGCCTGACCATGAACACACAGCCGCTGCATATCAGCGAAGATTTCGCCTCAAAAACCGAATTTGGGCGGCGCATCGTCAACGGTATCTTTACGCTTGGGCTGGTGGTTGGCATCAGCGTGCCGGAACTCACTCAGGGGACGATTGTCGCCAACCTGGGCTACGAAGCGGTCAGCCATCCTCACCCGCTGTTTCACGGCGACACGGTCTATGTGGAAACCGAGATCATCGCCAAACGCGACAGTAAATCGCGTCCCACCTGCGGCATCGTGACGATGAAGCACACCGGACGCAACCAGAACGGCGTCGTCGTCATCGAGGTCACGCGCTCAGCGCTGGTGCTCAAACGTCCGTCATAACCCATAACCTTCACGCCCGGTTGGGACGATGAAGAGTACGATCAACTGGTAGGTTTTAGCGATCAGCGAGCCAGCGGAAAGCATGTCTTCGATCCACGAACTGCCACCGAATTACACTGAAAGCCTTCACCATTCTCTGACCGAGGGCAAAAATCTGCTGTGGCTTAATCTCGCCGCGCTGCTGCCAGCGGCGGTGATGATCCTCGTCCTGTTCGGCTGGTGGCTGCCGGTGGTGCGAGCGCAGTTTGCGCCGCCCGCCGACGGCGATTTCACGCTGCCGGTATGGCTGACCGTTCTGGCGGCGCTGTTGATCGTGCTGCCGCTGCACGAACTGATTCACGGCGTCGCTATCCAACTATGCGGGCATCGCGCCCGCTACGGCATGAATCTGTCGAAAGGCGTGCTTTACGCCACTGCTGATCAGGCATTATTCCGCCGTAACGAATATCTGCTGGTGGCGCTGCTGCCGCTGGTAGTGATCACGCTGCTGGGCATGGCGCTGCTGCTGATGGTGCCGGAATGGCTGGTGACGGCGGTTTCGGTGGCGGTGATCGTCAACGCGGGCGGCGCGATTGGCGATCTGTGGGCAGCCGCTATTGTGCGGCGCAGCCCGCCAGAAGCGCTGGTTCGGGATGAAGAAGACAGCTTTCGGGTGTATATGCCCCGTTAGCCGTCGGCATCGCAGACGGGAAGTTCAACCCAGAAGATCGAGCCGCCGTCCGGTGGCGATTCAAAGCCTACGCAGCCCTTCTGCGCTTCGGTAAGCTGCTTGACGATCCACAAGCCCAAGCCGCTGCTGCTCTCCGAGCCAGTCGGGCGGGTACTCAAACGGCTGAACATCTTAAACAGCTTATCGCCTTCACCCGCCGGGATGCCGGGACCCTGATCGGCAACGTACAGCCGCAGCCAACCCCCGTCGCGCTCTGCCCACAGTGTGACCGTGGTATTCGGTGGGCTGAACTTGAGCGCATTGCTGACCAGATTGCCGATCATCTGGTGAATCAGCCGGTTATCCCCCATCACGAACAGATCGCTTGGCTCAAGGTTCAGATGAATCCTCTTACCCTCGGCGGTCAGCCGGTACTGATTGACGACATTCTTCAGCATCTCACCTACGCTAAGACAATCGATATCAACCTGAATACGTCCGGGCTGCATCATCATCACATCCAGGAAGACGCGGATCATGTCGTGCATTTCGTCCAGCGAAAGCTCGACGTTATCAAGAATCAAGTCTACCTGCTCATCGCCGCCGGTGATGTCGCGCAGAAGGAAATGTGCCATGCGCAGGTTAGTGAGTGGACCTTTCAGATCGTGCGACACAATCTGATAGAAATTGTCCTGCATCTGCCGGGCGAGACGAAGTTCCTCAATCGTGCGCTTGTGTTCGTCCGAGAGGCGTTTCAGCACCAACTGCGTTTTCACGCGGGCGCGCACAATGTCGATATGAATGGGTTTGGCGATGTAATCGTGCGCCCCAAGCTGAAGCCCATGAACCACATCGCTGTTATCCGATTTGGCGGAAATGATGATCACCGGCAGATCGTCGAGCGCCGGATTCTTGCGAATACGGTTCAGCACCTCAAAGCCATCGATCCCCGGCATCATCAGATCGAGCAGCACGAGGTCGAATACTTCCTGCTCCAGCAGTTGCAGCGCCTCGGCGCCATTGGACGTGGTGACAGTCGCATAATCATTTTCGAAGATGCGCTGAAGCAGCCCACGATTTACGGCATCGTCATCTACGACCAGCAGTTTGGGGATAGTATTATTTAAAGCTTGCGACTGACGCAGCATAACCTGCATAAAACTCCGCCTCCGGTGTCTCCTTTCACTGTACACCCGAAGCATTAATGCAAGCGTAGATTTTTGCTGAGAGCGCGTTCAGAAAACAACGCCTTATAGATATGTTAGCTTACCGTAGTGTGACCAGCCAGCGATGGACGTGAACGATGACCCCGCCATCGTGTACGTATAGGACGGGAATTACCGTCGTTTCCGAGGCAGGAAAGCGGATGGCATTGCCAAGCTGCTGGTTGTTCACGAACACGCGCACTACGCCCAGATCGAGATCGCGTTCCAGACGCAGGCGCAGGTTGGTCGCGTTATCCGACCGCTGGCTGAACGTTTCCAGCGTTTCGCCAGATCGCTGGCTCAAACGGATTCTGCCCGGCTCGGTGAGATTCACCTGCACACCGGCTGAGACGGCTGGATCGTCCGCCGATTGCAGCATCAGTCCGAAGTAAACGGCGTCTTCAGCCAGCAGCGGCGGATTATGGACGACCAGCGACAGCTCGGCTTCGGTTTGTACGATGCGGCTGGCGGCATTGTTGCCGAAGGCGCTTTCCAGCAGGTCGGCTGATGGCGTGATCTGGATATCGCTGCCGCTGTCCACGAATGAACCCACGCCCAGACGCCAGGCTTCTCCGTCCTGTCCCGGCAGGAATTGTTCTGTGTTCCACACCGGCGCGGGCTGATTAGCGGCGGCTGCCAGCAGATTCTGGTCGCCCTGAAGCCCCTGCGGCGGCAGCGTCGGCGACGGCGTATACGACGGAGATGCCGTCGGGGTCGGCGTGGGCGTCTCGGTCGGTGACGCGGTATAGGTGGCGGTGCTGGTATCGGTCGCGGTAGGCGAGCGCGTCAGCGTGATAGTCACGGTTCCGCGCGTCGGCAGTGCCGCCAGCGGTTCCAGCGGAGTCGCCGTCAGAACAGGAGTATCGGTCGGCGCTGGGGTACTGGTCATCGCTGGAGTCAGCGACCCGGCAAACACCTGTGTCGTCACCTGCGCGACCACCGCCTGGGCGGTGCTGTCGGTTGTGCTGTCGGCTTCTTCCGTATCGAGGCTGGCACCTGTCTCGCCCTCCGGCGGGCGGCTGAGAACCACTGCCGCCATTGCCACGATCAGCAGCACCGCCATCAGCGCCACGATCAGCGCGGGCGAAAAGCGGCGGCGTTCCTGCGGCTCGCGCCGTTCATACTGCGCTTCCAGTTCATCAGAGATGGTCACTTCCGGCACAACCTCATCGGTCACGCGCGGCACCGGTTCGCTGGTGGGCGGCGCGGGAAACTCCGGCGATTCCTCAGTCTGGCTGTACCACAGGCGATACAGCGGATAAACCGGGTGGCGGTCGATGAACATGGCGTTGAACAGCTCATTGAAGCGCGCCAGCCGGGCGCTTCGGCGCATAGTCGGGTCGGTATGCACATTGACAAACGCCAGATAGGTATCGCGCCACTGGCGCAGAGTCGCGGCGTAGGCTTCGCCCAGCAGCCGCGTCGTCACGTCCACTTGAAGCTCATGAGCAGCGCCGAGCGCGCGCTCCGCCTGATCAGTGCGGCTTTCGACGATTTGTGTCACCTGACGCGAGGCGGTATGCAGTTCGGCGGCGGCTTGCAGCAGTTCCATCAGCCAGGCGCGGTATCCCGTCAGCGTAATCTGCGCGCTCGCCTCGACCTCATCGACGGCGCGAACGGCGTTTTCCAGCTTAATGCCTGCCGCGCGGAATTCCCCATCCGACCAGTCGCGCACGCCCGCTTCGAGTTCGCGCAGGCTGTAGCTGCCCGCCGCCAGCAGCCGCGCCTGCGGGTTTTCCTCCAGCCCGCGCCGGACATGCTCCAGCGTGGGCAGCGCCTGCTTGCCGTTGACGGCGTTCAGCAGCCGGGCAGCCGCGGTCAAATCGCGCCGCCTCACAATGAATTCTTCCAGCGCATGGACAAGCGTATGGCGGGCTGCCGGTTCGCCGAGCGTCTTCATGGCGGCATCCTGCCAGAACAGCGCGTCATCCATTTCGTCATCGTGCGCGTCCAGCGCGCCCAGCAGCACGTAATTGGCAAACAGAATCCGTACCGAGGCGGTGCTTTCGCGCGAGTAGGCTTCCACCAGCCCCTTGTTCATGGCGCGAAGATAGGTTTCCTTGCTTGGCATCTGAGCGTTGAAATTGTCGCGCGCGCCGATCTCATCCGGCGTATACAGCAGTTCCACACTTGCCAGCGTCGCTTTGGTGCGGGTCTGGTCGTTCACGCCGCCGCGTTCCAGCCAGTCGCGGGTGATCTGCGCCAGATCGCGCAGGCGGCGGGCAGCGTAACGCTCGCGGTCACTGCGCGCCGCCTCATACGCCTGAAGTCCAAGCCGTTCGGCATCGCTTAAGCGCCCCCGGTCGAAGTGTTCCCAGCCATCCGCCAGCGCCCGACCCAGTCCACCGTACAGCGCGTATCGTTCGACGTACTGAGCGTTGGTAATGACGGTGCGAAGCTGGTTGAGCCAGCCTGCCAGCGTCGGGCTAACCGTCCCCACGGCTTCGGTTGCCTTCGCCAGCCCGGTCATCGCGCCAATGCGGTTGCCCTGGATGGTCGCTTCGGCAAAGGACGCCCACGCGCGCGAGGCGATCTTCAACCCGTTGACCATGCCAACCAGCATTTCGTCAAACATGCGCTCGGTGAACGGCTCCAGATCGTACTGCGACGTTTGCAGCCAGCTTTCGAGATCCGAACCATCCGCCGAGGGGATGTAGGTCTGGTACGTTCCCAGCAGTTCGTACAGGCTGTTGAGCAGCTTCTCGACGTTGTCCCAGGCGGGCGCGGCGGGCGCGATCTGGCGGCTGCTGTCCAGCGCCCCCAGCGCGTCACGCGGGCTTGCGGTCGCCTGCCTGCCGATAACGTGCATGTTGTCCGCCAGCGCCATTGCCGCGTTCAGGGCGCGTTCCAGCGCTGACAGCGGCAGCAGGTTATTAGGCAGCGTGTGCTGCGCCTGCGCCGATTCGAGCAGCGCGCTTAACGCCGTCAGTTGATCGACCACGCCGCGATAGCCGTCGCGCAGCCGCGCCATATCGACTGTAGCCGCCTCGGCAAGCCCATCCAGATGCTGGTTGATTTCGTCCAGCAGCCCGCGCGACTCCGAGACTTCAATGCCATCGTTCGCCAGCGCTTCCAGCGCCCGTTCAAGCCGGTACAGGTTCGGACGCAGCAGCAGAATTTCCGGCACATGCGCCGAAATGCGTTCCGCCAGCAGCCATTGCAGGTAGCGCGGACGCTCTCTCTCAATGCCGTCAGTCAGCAGCGCCTGGGCGGCGGCGTGCGCGTCGCCAGCGAAGACGAAGCCGAACGCCTGCATGATGGCGGGCGGCGTCGGCTGGAGATCATTCGCTTCCAGCAGGCGCGCCCAGTCCAGCACCAGCGAGATCAGCAGCGACGACTCGCCGCGCGCGCGGGTTTGCAGTTCTTCCAGAACCGCGACCGCCCGCTTCCAGTTCGAGCTTTCCAGGTAGATACGCGCCGCATCCAGATCGGCGCCCACTTCCAGATCACTCAATCGCGCCAGGATCTCCTGCTCCGCCTGGCGCGCCGGCGGGAAACCGGGATCCATCGCTACTGCCGGCTCAAGCGTGCGCAGCAGCGCGTTCAGTTCATCCTTGCTCAGGTCGCGGCGCAGGCGTTCGTTCACGCGCCCCAGAATCGCATTTCGGTCGCGCTCCAGTGGATGGCGGTAATCATTCAGGTCTTTGCGCAACTCCGTCACCGACTTATAGCGTAGGCGTGGGTTAGGATGCGCTGCCGCGCTGACAATCGCCTGAAGCCGCGTGTGCAGGCGCTCGCTGTCGTCGCCAAAATCCAGACGAAATTCGTCCCCGGCATCGCGCGGCACATCCATGCGGCTGCCGCCCGTCAGGATGAAATACAGCACTTCGCCCACCTGGAACACATCGGTCTGGCGGCTGATTCCCTGCGCCGTTACTTCATCACCTTCAAGAAAGACCGCGTTGCCCCAGTCAATGAGCTTGAGCGTGTAGTTTTCCCGATCCCAGAACAGATGCTTGGCGTCCACATCGTTGTAAACGATGTCGTGATTGTGGGCGCTCGCCAGCAGATCCAGCAGTCGTTCGACAATGACCAGCATTTCCAGTTCCGGCAGGCGTTCGCCCCGCGACGCCAGATCCAGCACCAGATCGGCGACGATCTGCCCCTCGGCGCGCTCCACGACAATATACTGGTGAGTCATGCCGCCCACCACGAACTGCCCCGCGCTCAGCAGTTCGGTCAGCGTCGGGTGACCCGCCAGCCGAGACAGCGCCTTGCGTTCGTTCAGGATGCTGACCTCCTGACCGGAACGGATCGGCGGCGCGTCATTGGGCGCGGGGCGTTTGACCACCACCGGGCGGTCATCGTCCTGCGTATCCACCGCGCGCAGCGTCTCGCCGGAACGTCCGCGCGGGTAAATGTAGTCGTAGCGGTAGCGGTTGTCGAACAGGCTGTCAGCCATGCCATTATCTCCTTGGCGCTTAATTGTACGCACAGGCGCGGCTGGCGCAACGTTGATGATATGATTTGTAATGAAGAACATGGGTTGAAAGTCAAAAGTGGAAAGTCTAAAGTTAATAGAGATCGACAAATGGCACGATTCTATACAGTCACTGGCTGTTCAGCCGAAAGGTACTCTCTTGCACTTTTCACTTTTGACTTTCAACTTTCAACTGGAACGTGTCCCATGCGAATAGTATTGCAGCGCGTCCGGCGCGGAAGCGTCACAGTTGCAGAACGGATCACCGGCGCGGTCGATCTGGGGTTCGTGGCGCTGGTCGGCGTTACCCACGACGACACCCAGGCTCAAGCCGAACTGCTTGCCCGGAAAACCGCCAATCTGCGCGTCTTCGAGGACGATCAGGGCAAGATGAATCTATCGGCGCTGGAGACGGGCGCGGGCATCCTGGTTGTCTCGCAGTTCACCCTGCATGCCGACACACGGAAAGGACGGCGACCCAGCTTTATCCATGCCGCGCCGCCGGAAATCGCTTCGCCGCTGGTGGATTATTACGCCGAACGCCTGCGCGTCGAGGGCATCCAGCGGGTAGAAATGGGCGTCTTCGGCGCGATGATGCTGGTGGAAATCCTCAACGATGGTCCCGTGACCATTCTGCTGGATTCGGCGGCGCTTGAGTAGCCAAAACTAACGCGGCTCTTGCGTAATTCTGGGTTAATTCTTACGCACTTGATGTATGATGGTGGGACTTCTGGATTCTTCCCCGCCCTATGGGCACAGACAATAGACAGGTGAGCCATGTTTGAACGGACGATTGCGAATCTGATGCACGCCAACCCCGAGATGCGATTTGAAGCCGCGCGCAACCTGGGCGACTACCGCGATGATCGGGCGGTGCAGCCATTGATTGAGGCGCTGCCCGACGACAACCCGAAGGTGCAGTATGCTGCCTTCTCGGCGCTGGTCAAGATCGGCTCATCGGAAGCAGCCCACCCGATCATCGACTCGCTGCTCGCCAGCCCGAACAGCCGCGTGTGGGATCTGCTGAAGCTGAACATCGGGATGCGCCTGCGCAATGGTCTGCTCGACATGATCAATCGTGGCGATGAGCAGATTATCGGGCGGCTGAACGACGCGATGGACAATCAGCAGTACGACGAGCAGCAGCGGGCATTTCTCCTGCGAATGCTCGGACGCAGCACCGATGACCGCCACGTCGAGCCGCTGATCGATACGCTGATCCGCGAGTCGCAGGTTTTGCAGGGCGCGGCAGCAGAAGCGCTCGGCTGGATTGGCGATAATCGCGCCGTCGCGCCGCTGCTGCTGTTTCTGAGCGAAGGCGAGCCGAGCGACGCGCTGCGCGAGCTGGCGGCGGAAGCACTCGGTCGCATTGGCGATAACAGCGCCGTTCAGCCGCTGATCGCCGCGCTCGAAGACTCGAATGAGTGGGTGCGCCGCGCCGCCGCCGAAGGGCTGGGTCTGATTGGCGACCGCGCCGCCATCGAGCCGCTGGCAGCGCATCTGCGCGACGAATCGACAGTGGTGCAGGATGCCGCCTTCGACGCGCTCAAGCGGCTCAGCCTCGACGGCGAAAACCTGGTGTACTAAGCCGTAATCAGAAATGCCCGACGCCCGTGTATAATTCACGGGCGTTTTTGATTCGGATAGAGTCTGTGAAATTCAGCGCCGCGTCCTTCTCCATATTCGTTCTGGCACTGCTGCTGGCTGCCTGCGCCCCGTCGCAGGAGGCGCAGACCTTCCGCGCCACGCCTGTCGCCCAGCGTGCCACCGCGCCGGTTTACACGGCGACTTTCACCATCACGCCTTCGCTCACCCACACGCCGACGCCAACGCTCACCCCGTCACCAACGCTGACCGATACGCCGACGGTGACACCCTCGCTCACCCAAACGCCGACCCTGACACCGACGCAGCCGCTGTATACCCTCACGCCGCCATCATCTGAAGGCGCGCCCCTGGCGTTCTCCGGCGCAACGCCGTTCCTTTCAGCGACCGATGGCTGGTCATGCGGCGACTTCCCCTGTGAGGACGACATCAGCGGCTTCATGCGGCGGATACAGGTTCCCGAAGGCTACCGCCTGGAAGCCTACGGGCGCTTTCCCGGTCAGGTCATGCAGATTGCGGTTGGTCCCGACGACCGGCTGTATGCCACAGTGCTGGAGCATGGCACGCGCGGCGGCGCGGTTTACGCGCTGGCATCGGGCGGCGAAGCGGAGCGTTACAGCGGCGATTTCGTCTCGCCAATCGGACTCGCCTTTCAGCCGGGGACGGACGTGCTCTACGTGAGCGCCCGCGTGAGCCTCGACCAGGGCGGCGGGCTGTGGCGCGTGCCTTCCGGCGGGGGAACGCCAGAGCCAGTGATCACCGATCTACCCTGCTGCTTTATGGAGATCGACAACCAGCCCAACGGCATCGTCTTTGGTCGCGACGGCTATCTCTACCTGGGCATTGGCGCGCTGACCGACCATGCCGAGCCATCCGATCCCTCGCGGATGCGCAACGAAGAAGTTCAGCCCCTTGAAGCCTCTATCCTGCGGATACAACCGCACACCGGCGAGATCGCCGTTTATGCCGCCGGGCTGCGCAACCCCTACGATTTGACCTTCACCAGCGACGGACAGCTTTACGCATCCGACAGCGGCTTGCTCACCGGCGAAGGCGACCGGCTGCTGGCAGTCACTGAAGGGGCGCACCTGGGCTGGCCCTACTGGAACGCGCGCGGCTGTGACGGCTGCCCGCCCGCGCCGCCGCGTCTGGAAATCACGCCCGATCTGTACACGTTTCCGCCCTATACCCTGCCGCGCGGCATCGTCGCCTACACCGGAATCCAGTTTCCACGCAGCCAGTTCGATGTGCTGTTCGCCGCCCTCTGGAACGGCGTCGAAGGCGGTCAGCAGATCGCGCGCATCGCCCCGCAGGACATTGGCGAGAACTACACGCCGGAGCCGTTTGTCACCGGGCTAATCCGTCCGGTAGACGTGGCGATTGCGCCCGATGGCAGCCTGCTGATCGCCGATTACGTCTACGGGCATATCTGGCGGGTGGTCTATGCGGGGTAGACGATAACAAATGTCACAATCCACGATATAACCATCGGCTTTGCGGTACTTCCTGAAAATAGGGTAATCTCGCCACAGTATCGAACGCAGACGAAAGGAATCATCTGATGGAATATACACAGCTAGGGCGCACCGGTCTGAAGGTCAGCCGCCTATGCCTGGGAACGATGAACTTCGGTCCCCTGACCGAAGAACCGGACAGCTATAAGATCATGGATCACGCGCTCGACCAGGGTATCAACTTCTTCGACACCGCCAATGTCTACGGCTGGAAGAAGGGCGAGGGCGTCACCGAGCAGATCGTCGGGCGCTGGTGGGCGCAGGGCGGCGGGCGGCGCGAAAAAGTCGTCATCGCCACCAAAGTTTACGGCGTCATGGGCGATTGGCCCAACGAAAGCCGCCTGTCGGCGCTCAATATCAAGCGCGCCTGCGAAGCCAGCCTCAAACGCCTGCAAACCGATTACATCGACCTCTACCAGATGCACCACGTTGACCGCAACACACCCTGGGAAGAAATCTGGCAGGCGATGGAACAGTTGGTTCAGGAAGGCAAGGTTATTTACGTCGGCAGCAGCAATTTCGCCGGATGGCATATCACGATGGCGAATGAAATTGCCAAACAGCGCCATTTTCTTGGATTAGTGAGCGAACAGAGCCTTTACAGCCTGAACGACCGGATGATCGAGCTGGAAGTCGTGCCCGCCTGCCAGCATTACGGCGTCGGCATCATCCCCTGGAGTCCGCTGTCGGGCGGCTTGCTTGGCGGCATCCTCGAAAAAGAGGGCAAGCGCCGCTTGAACGACGATACCCAGAAGAAGCTCGACCAGCGCCGTGATCGCGTCGAACGCTATGAGGCGTACTGCAAGGAAATCGGCGAACACCCCGCCGACGTGGCGCTGGCATGGCTGCTGCACCAACCCGCCGTCACCGCGCCGATCATCGGACCGCGCACGATGGAGCAGTTCGAGGGCAATCTGCACTCGCTGGACATCAAGCTGACCGAAGATCAGTTGAAGAAGCTGGATGAAATCTGGCCCGGTCCCGGCGGCACCGCGCCGGAAGCGTATGCGTGGTAGGGATAGCCTGAATTACGCGAAGTATGATCACGTAGGGGGCGAGGCGCTGCCTTGCCCCGGAATCAAAAAACCCACCTGTTCAGTGGGCTTGTAGAGTTATACCGAGAGTTCGTCTTAGTCCGCAGCCGCGCCAGCCACAGCCGTCGTCTCTTTGGGGACTTCCTTCACGGCAGGTTTGTCGGCGCTCTTGTCCCCGTTTTCGGCGCTGTGCTTGGACACGCCATTCACGCTGGATTTGGAGGCGTTCTTGCTGTCATTCACGTAGAAACCAGATCCCTTGAAGATGACGCCCGCAGCCTGCACGATACGAACCACATGCTGACCGCTTTCGGGATCAACCGTCAGCGGATCATCCGAAAATTTCTGGCGGTAGTCAAAGGTAGTTCCATCTTCACGGCGATATGTATAGACAGGCATAGCTGCTTACCTCACAAGGCATTATTTTTGTTGATTAGAAAGCCATATTCTATTACAGCACAGTTTTGTAAAAAGTCCATTAGCGAATCGATCTGTTTTTGATAGAACCCCTCAGGCAGCACCGCCCGTAGGGGCGCATCATGCTTGCGCCCCTTTCGGACAACTTGCGAATATTCAGCCAGGCTCTAGTGACGGCGTTCCGCCGCCAGATTGATCGCTTCCAGCACGTTGTTCAGCCCGCCTTCAACATCGCTGTTGACATGCAGGCGCATGGCGCGCCGTCCCTTGCTCTGAAGGGCTTCAAGATCCCCCGCTGCCTGCGCCGCCTTGAGCACGCCAAAGCTGAATGGCTCGCCCGGAATCGGCACATCCTCGGGATCATCGCAGGTAATCTGGATGAAGATGCCGTTGTTGGCGCCACCCTTGTGCAGTTGTCCAGTGCTGTGCTGGAAGCGCGGACCATAGCCCAGCGTCACCGCGCGGCGGGTGGTGTGGCGCAGCCGTCGGCGCACTTCGTCCAGCGGCTCGCTCGACTCCGTATTCATCGGCAGATACGCCAGCAGCGCAAAGTAATCGCCCGCGCCGGTCGAGTTAAACTGCGCCGCCAACAAGCCTGACAGCGTCTGGCTGTCAAACTGGTGCTGCTGGCACAGGTCGCGCAGCATCGCTTCCATCTGGTCGTCAATATACAGGCTAACGCCGCCCTCGGTGATGATGGGACGGGTCTGCGGCAGGCTGCCATGCTGCTTGTAATAGTCAAGCAGGCGGGCGGTGTTTTGCTTGCTTTCGGATACGTTCGGCTCGTCAAATGGGTTGATGCCAAGCAGCTTCCCCGCCACCGCGGTCGCGTATTCCCAGCGGAAGAATTCGCCCGCCAGCGCGTAACGGTCAGGAAGATGCAGCGTCACTAACGGATGCCCCACCTGCTGAAGCGCCAGCAAACCGCTGTCCAGTTCGTCGTTCCGGTCGCCATCCACGCGCACAAACACCAACAGGCGGTCGGTCGAATAATCGTGCGGCTTGCCCACCGTCGCGTTCACCACCGGCACCAGCCCGCGTCCCTCTTTGCCGGTGCTTTCGGCAATAAGCTGCTCCATCCAGTTACCAAACGACTCAATCGATGGACTGCATCGAATGGTCACTTTGTCCTGCCCTTTCAAACCCAGCGTGCCCATGATCGCCCCCAGCATAATGCCGGGATGATCCCTGCCGATAATCTTGGGACCGCAGGCTTTAAACATGCGTTCGGCGTTTGCCCACATCTGCGCCAGATCCAGCCCCAGCATTGCCGCCGGAACCATGCCAAAATAGCTTAAGGCGCTGTAACGTCCGCCAATATCCGCCGGGTTCAGAAAAACGTCACGGAAGCCGTTATCCCGCGCCTGCTGTTCGAGGCTCGAACCCGGATCGGTGATGGCGATGAACTGCGATCCGTTTCGCCCGGTCGCCTCGAAGAAGTATTGGAAGAAGCAGGCGGTTTCAATCGTCGAGCCGGATTTGCTGGACACGATGAAAACGCTGCGCTTGAGATCGACCGACTTTCCAACCGCCCGAACCTGGGTCGGGTCGGTGCTGTCGAGCATTACCAGACGCGGGAAGCCAGCCTGAACGCCAAAGGTCTTGCTCAACACTTCCGGGGCGAGGCTGCTGCCGCCCATGCCAAGCAGCACAATCGCGTCGATATTAGCGTCGCGGGTGCTGTCCTGAAGTACCTGCAGGCGCTGGCGGTCAATTGTCTCCAGCACGTCCAGCCAGCCTAAGCGATCCTCGATCTTCGCCACGATGGACGGATGATCTTTCCACAGCGTCGCATCACGATTCCAGATGCGGGTGTTGAACTGCTCGGTGTCCAGTTCTTTGATAGTCGTCTGCACGTCGCTGTTGTGGACGCCGATAGAGATTTCCTGCCGCTTGATAACGCCCGTTTGCAGCACGTTGCGCTTGGCATCCACCTGATCGAGCAGGTTGCGGAACGACTCGGCAAAGGCTTCGACGCCGTCAACCTGTAACTGGCGCGTCACCTGCTCCATGTCAATGCCGACTTCCGCCAGCATCTCCATCATCTGTTCGGCATCCTCGATATCGTTCATCAGCGTCGGCGCTGCCGTCCCATGATCCTTGAACGCCTTCAGCGTTTCCGGCGGCACCGTATTGACGGTATCCTCGCCGATCAACTGGTCAATGTACATGGTGTCCGGGTATGCCGGGTTCTTGGTGCTGGTCGATGCCCACAGTACCCGCTGCGCGGTCGCGCCCGCCTGGCGCAGCTTCGCAAAGCGCTCGCCGTGAAAAACCTCGTTGAAGTGCTTGTACGCCAGCTTGGCGTTGGCAATCGCCGCCCTGCCCTTCAGCTTGTTGTTCAGCGCCACGCGGCTCAGGTCGCGCCCCTGCGCGGCGCGGATGTTGTTGTCCAGCATCCGGTCAACCATCGTGTCGATACGGCTGAGGAAGAAGCTGGCGACCGAGGCAATCTGCGAGAAATCCTCGCCAGCGGCAGCGCGGCGCTCAAGCCCGCGAATATAGGCTTCCGCCACCTGTCCGTAATTCTGCAAGCCGAAGATCAGAGTCACGTTGATATTGATACCCGCCGCCGTCGCTTCCTCAATCGCCGGAATGCCCGCGTCGGTTGCCGGAATCTTGATCATCACATTCGGACGGTTGACGGCTTCATGCAGCCGCTTCGCCTCGGCAACAGTGCTTTCGGTGTCGTTGGCGATCAGCGGTGAGACTTCGAGGCTGACATAGCCGTCGCGCCCGCCGGTGCGTTCGTACACCGGGCGAAACAGGTCAAGCGCGTTTTGAATATCCTCAACCGCCAGCCGTTCGAAAATCGCGTATGGCTCGTAGTCAAGCAGTGCTTCCAGCGCCGTGTCATAGTCAGGCGAATCGCCAATCGCTTTCTGGAAGATCGAGGGATTGGAAGTCACTCCAAGCACGCCATCCTCGTCGATCAACCGCTTGAGTTCGCCGCCGGTAATCATGCTGCGACGAATGTTGTCATACCAGATACTCTGTCCAAACTGCTGTACATCCACGGGTGGGTTGCCAGCCATTTTCTGCTCCTCATCCAAACCAATCGGATTATTCGCTTATATGACTGACGCAGTTGGCGTGCCGGACAGCAGGCACGATCCCACTGTCTAAGCGGCTCTCGCTCAACTGCGCAGCTTTACTCTCCACTAAACCCTAAAAACCCTAAACCGGCAGATCAGCCCTGCCGGGTTCTCACCGCTTTAGCGATGGCGCTTCTCAATCGCCTGCACCTTGCCAAAACGACGCCGGTGGCGTTCCTCGTCGCTCGGTACGGCGTTCAAAAACGCCTGTGCCAGTTCTTCCGCCATCGCCGGACCGATCACGCGCGCGCCAATACACATAATGTTCATCCGGTCATGCTCGACGCCCTGGTGCGCGCTGTAGGTATCATGGCACACGGCGGCATAGATGCCGGGAATCTTGTTTGCCGCGATACACGCGCCAACGCCGCTGCCGCAAAGCAGCAGTCCACGTTCGGCGCGCCCTTCCAGCACCGCCAGTGAAATTTTCTCCGCCACATCCGGGTAATCGCTCGGCACATCCGCCGTATCGACGCCGAGGTCGATTACCTCATGTCCCTGCTTGTCCAAATAGTCTACCAGATGCTGCTTGAGTGAATATCCGGCGTGGTCAGATGCCAGCGCAATTTTCATCCCATCACCTTTCGGGCGGCTTCCACTACCTTTTCCGGCGTCAGCCCATATTCCTGATAGATGCGTTCATAGGGCGCGCTCGCACCAAATTTGTCCACGCCAATGGCGATGCCGCGCTGTCCCACGTAGCGTTCCCAGCCTAACGTCACCCCTGCTTCAATGCTCACCCGCGCCGTCACCGCCGCAGGCAGCACCAGTTCGCGGTAGCTGGCGTCCTGTTGATCGAACAGCCGCCAGCAGGGTAAAGACACCAGCCGCGCCTTCACGCCAGCCGCCGTCAGAGTCCGGTAGGCTTCGTGGGCGATATGCACTTCGCTGCCCGTCCCCAGCAAAATCACGTCCGGCGTGCCGTCGGAATCCGCCAGCACGTATCCGCCGCGCGCCGCGCCGCTGCGGATCGCATCGACGCCGCCAATGGCTTCGCCGGTCAGCACCGGCAGATCCTGCCGGGTAAATATCAGCGCCGAAGGCTTGTCCAACTGCATGGCAGTATGCCACGCCGCCGTCGTCTCATTGGCGTCCGCCGGACGGATGACGTACAGATCGGGGATGGCGCGCATAGCGATCAACTGCTCGACCGGCTGATGGGTGGGTCCGTCCTCGCCCAGACCAATACTGTCGTGGGTGAAGACGTAGATCGGGTCGATGCCCATCAGGCAGCCGATGCGGACTGCCGGGCGCATGTAATCGCTGAAATTGAAGAACGTCGCCGAATAGGGCTTGATGATGCCGCCGTGAAGCGCCAGCCCGTTGACAATCGCGCCCATGCCGTGTTCGCGCACGCCAAAGCGCACGTTGCGGGCGGCGGGCTTGCCGGGTCCGGTGTTCTCCGCCCCCTTGATCAGCGTCTTGGTGCTGCCAGCCAGGTCGGCGTCGCCGCCGATCATGGTTGGAATGTGTTTGGCAATCGCGTTCAATACAGTGCCGGAAGCGTTGCGAGTGGCGATCTTCTTCTCCGCCGTAAAGACCGGCAGATCGGCATCCCAGCCGTCGGGCAGTTCGCCTGCCTGGACGCACTCGAATTCGGCGGCAAGTTCGGGATACTGCTGGCGATAAGCTTCAAAAATATCGCGCCATTCCTGTTCCTGCGCCGCGCCAGCATCCACCGCCTGGCGGAATAACTCCAGCGCATCGCCCGGAATGTAAAAATCTTCCTGAGGCCAGCCAAAGTTCTCTTTGACCAGCCGCACCTCGTCCACGCCCAGCGGCGAGCCATGCGCGTCACTGGTATTCTGCTTATTCGGGCTGCCGTAGCCGATGATCGTCCGAATACTGATCAGGCTGGGCTTATTGGTGACCGCTTTGGCTTCGATGATCGCCTTGTTGATGGCTTCCACGTCGTTGCCATCGCCCACGTCGAGCGTGTGCCAGCCGTAGGAACGAAAGCGCTCGCCGACGTCTTCGGTGAAGGTCATGTCGGCGCTGCCATCCAGCGTAATGCGGTTGCTGTCGTACAGATAAATCAGCTTGCCCAGACCCCAGTGTCCTGCCAGCGAATCAGCCTCTGCCGAGACGCCTTCCATCAGGTCGCCGTCGCTGACCAGCGCATAGGTATAGTGATCGACAATCTCAAAACCAGGACGGTTGAAATACGAGGCGAGATAGGTTTCAGCCAGCGCCATGCCCACTGCTGTCGCCGCGCCCTGCCCCAAGGGTCCGGTGGTCGTCTCAACGCCCGGCGTCAGGTGATACTCAGGGTGTCCCGGCGTGATGCTGCCCCACTGGCGGAAATTCTTGATCTCGTCGAGGGACACGTCATAGCCGGTGAGGTACAGCAGCGAGTACAGCAGCATCGAGCCGTGTCCCGCGCTCAGCACAAAGCGGTCACGGTTCGTCCATTTTGGGTTGCGCGGGTTGTGGCGCAGATGGCGCGTCCACAGCGTATACGCCATCGGCGCAGCGCCCATCGGCAGCCCCGGATGACCGCTGTTGGCTTTCTGGACAGCATCGATGGACAAAATGCGAATAGTGTTGATCGCAAGGTTTTGCACGTCACTTGGCAAGGCGGTATCCCTCCATAAATGAACGTTCTGATTATGGCGAAGGATTATACACAGGCGTTAACCAATACGCCCAATTTGCCCGACAATAGGTTATGATCGTCACGTGTTCTGACGGCTTAAAGGGGCTGGTATGCTCAACCGAGTTGTAACCCTCATTATCCTGCTGTCGATTGGCTTTTCCAGCGCGGCGGTACTTTCCCAGCGCGAGGAAGCTGCCGACGAGCCACTACCCGTTGAAATCCTCGCTCCCGAAGTCCTGTCCGAAATTCCGCACAGCACCGACGACTTCACTCAGGGACTGGTCTGGGTGGACGGAAGGCTGTTCCAGAGCACCGGTCAGTACGGCGACTCGCTGCTTCAGGAGCTGGATCGCGAAACCGGCGAATCGCTGCGCGACGTGCCGCTGGCAGACGAGTATTTTGGCGAAGGACTGGCGCTGATAGACGACCAACTGGTGCAGATCACCTGGCGCGAACAGACCGCCTTCGTCTATGACCTGGAAACGTTTGAGCAGACTGGCACCTTCAGCTACGACACTGAAGGCTGGGGTTTGTGCTACGATGGCGAATTCCTCTATATGACCGACGGCAGCCCGATCCTTTACCAGCGCGATCCCGAGACGTTCGAAATCACCGACGAGATCTCGGTCACGCTGGCGGGGCAGCCCGTTCCGCAACTGAACGAACTGGAATGCGTAGAAGATGTTATCTACGCCAACGTCTGGCAGACGGATGCTATCGTCCGTATCGACAAAGCTACTGGCGAGATTACCGGCGTCATCGACGCGCGCGGCTTACTGTCGCGCCAGCAGTTGGCGCGTCTCGAAGCCGGCGCGGTGCTCAACGGCATTGCCTATGACGCCGAAAACGAGACGTTTCTCATCACCGGCAAGCTGTGGCCCACCATCTTCGAGGTGCGCTTCGTGGTCGTCGAAGTCGTCGAAGCGGAAGGCTGATTGGCGGCGAGCCGACTGGAGCATGTTAGGCACTTTTTAGCCCTCATCCCCGCCCTTCTCCCTCATGGAGAAGGGTGAAAAACAGACTTCTTCGTTGTGAAGTCCCTCGCCCTGAGGGAGAGGGATTTAGGGTGAGGGCTGCCTGCGAGAATGCGATGGTGATTTTAGGCAGCGCGCCCCGGCAGTTATGAGCAATGTGAACCCTGTGAGTGTACTGGATTCTGTGTGGCACTGATTCTACTGGCAGCAGGCGCGCTGTTTGGCATCCTGTTCCTGCTCAACAACCTGCTGCGAACCCTGTTTCGCAGCGAAAAGATCCGCTTTCTCGACCTGCTGCTGGCGTTTCTGGCGACGCTCGTTCCGCTGGCGGCGCTGGTCGCCAACCACACGCTTGAGAACCCGGACGCTCTGATTGAGCGCGGCGCGTTCTGGCTGGCGATTGGGCTGGCAGCGGCGAGTGTGGTTATCGTCCTGCTGGAGCTATTCCGTCCACAGCGGCTGCGCGCCTCACGCGGGCTGCTCAGCTTTTCCAGCGGGGCGCTGCTGCTGATTTCGAGCTTCACCGTCCCCTTTGTCGCCGCCTATTTCGCCCTGTCATCGGGCGAACCGATCCCATCCGCGCCGGAAACGACGCCGGACGCCGAAGCCACCGACCAGCTTGTCGAACGCAGCGACCGCTTTAACTCGCTGTTCCGCGCCGTTCGGCTGGTCGTCTCTGAGGAAATCGAAATTGGCGAGGTCGCGCTGTTCACGCTGCTCGATCAGGGTACGCCGCTGGCGGAAATCGTGGCGGAGTACGGCGGCGATACCGAACACGTCATCCTGCGCATCAGCGAGATCATGCGCCTCGGCATCCGTGAAGCTGCCAGCGTGGGCGAGATGAATCCCCTCGAAGCGGCGCTGCTGCTCAGCCAGATGGAGACTCTCGTCCGTATTGCCGTCAACAATAATCTGGTTGAATTCAGCGGGCGCTTCGGCGGACCCACGCCAACTGGCACGCGCCCAAGCCTGCTGTCGCTGCTGACCGAACCGGCGGCAACGCGAACCGCTTCGCCGAACGCCTCGCCGTACGCTTCGCTGACAGCCACGCCGACAGCCACCGAAACGCCTGCGCCAACCCACACCAGCACCCTCACCCGCACGCCGCGCCCGACCTCACCGCCAACCGCGACGCGCTTTCGCTTCACTACCCGCACGCCCACGCCTGCGCCAACCGCGGTAATGCCCTGCCTCGCCTCGGTGGAGTACAATCTGCGCCTGCGCGCCCTGCCTTCCGAAGACGCCGAAACGCTGCTGGTCATTCCCTACGCCACGACCATCGAACTGATCGGACGCAGCGCCGAGTCAACCTGGTGGGCGACGACGTTTGAGGGGCAGGCTGGTTGGGTCGATGGCGCGTACCTGATGCTGAGCGCAGCCTGCGAAACCCTGCCCGAAACGGGGTAACCGTTCGTTGGGACACGATACATAGTGTCTGCTATGCGTTAGGCGGCGGACACGACATTGTCGTGTCCCTACTTGTTCGAGCCGAGCGTCAGCCCCTGGATGAAGTAGCGCTGCAGGAAGGCGAACACCAGAATCGTCGGCAGGGTCGCCAGCAGCGCGCCCGCCGTGATCACGGGCCAGTTGGTGGTGTACTGCCCGCGAAGCTGCGCCAGCCCCGCCGTCACCGGGCGCAGGCTGTCGTCGCTGATGAGGATGATCGCCCACAGATAATCGTTGAATACCCAGGTAAATTCCAGCGTCGCCAGCGCCGCCAGCGAGGGCAGCGTCAGCGGCAGCATAATCTGCCAGTAGATGCGGAACTCATTACAGCCGTCCACTCGCGCCGCGTCAAAGATCTCGCTTGGAACGGTGCGCATGAAGTTCCGTAACACAAAGGTGCAGAAGCCAAGCTGAAACGCCGTCTGGATGAAGATCAGCGCCCAGTAGGTGTTGTACAGTCCCAGCGCGTTGGTCAGCCGGAAGACGGGCAGCATTAAAATCTGAAACGGCAGCAGCGTACCCGCCACGTACATGAAGTAGATCGGCAGGTTGAACCGGAACCGGAACCGCGCCAGCGCATACGCCGTCAGCGAGGATAGAAACAGCATCCCAAACAGCGCTGGCAGCGTGACGATGAAGCTGTTGAGCAGGTAGCGGCTGACGCGCGCCTGATTCCACGCCTCGACGAAATTATCGAACTTCAACGACTGCGGCATACTCCAGAAGCCGTTAATCGTCAGATCGTCCATCGTGCGAAAGGATGTGACCAGCGCCGCGAACATCGGAATCAGCCAGATGACCGTGAGCGCCGTCAGCAGGATGTACTTGACCGCCGTCCCAAAGCGCCTGCCGGTCGTGGATGGCTGTGACGCGGCGTTATATTCTGCCAGTGATTTGGTATCCGCGATTGTTGTCACAACAGCCCCCTAATACTCCAGCTCGGTCTTGATGACACGCCACAGATAGAAGCCGATGAAGATCATGCTGATTGAGAACAGCACCACCGCAATCGCCGCCCCATAGCCCATCTGGTAGTTGTTGAACGCTTCGATATACATAAAGTTCGCCAGCACCTGGGTGCGCTGGCTGCCGCGCGTCATGATCGAGACGAGGTCGAACGCCCGCAGCGAGTCGATCATCGAGATGACCAGCACAATCGTCGTCACCGGCGCCAGCAGCGGCAGCACCACATGGCGGAACAACTGCCAGCGCGACGCGCCATCGACAATCGCCGCTTCGGTCAGGGTGGGATCGATGTTTTTCAGACCGGCGAGATACAGAATCATCACGTAGCCGACCTGTCGCCACACCGCCGCCGCGATAATGCACCAGATGGCGAGATCGCGGTCACCCAGCCAGCCCGGCGGATCGGCAACGCCAACGCCGCGCAGAAACGAGTTGATCAAGCCGAGGCTGGGGTTATACACCCACGCCCAGATCAGCCCGATCACCGACAGCGACAGCACCAGCGGCGAGTAAAAACTGACCTTATACCAGCGCCCACCGCGCATCTCCTGATTGAAGACCAGCGCCATTCCCAAACCGCCGGTGGTTGGAATGGTGATGAACACCACCAGCCAGCGCAGGTTATTCGTCAGCGCCTCGTGGAAGGTGCGGTCGGTGAACAAACGCTCGAAGTTGCGCAGACCAACGAAACTGGGGTTGGGCGAGACGCCGTCCCAGTTGGTCAGGCTGAGATAAAACGTGTACAGCGTCGGACCGATAATCCAGACGAAATAGACGATCAGCGGGACGATGATGAACAGGTACGGCGTCCAGTTGATGTGTCTGCGTGTGCCGCCGCGTGCCCGCTGGGGCTGAATTTGCGCGATTGACGTCATGTCGCGCTCCTTTTCAGATTCTGGAGGACTGCTTCATGAATGAAATGAAACCGACGCAACACTGCAAAGAACGTGGTCGGTAGGGGCAGGATGTAGCCTGCCCCTACAACCAATGTTACACGTATCTGGAAACCTGCTACTCCGCTGCCTGTTCTTCTGCCAGGCGCACCCGGTCGGCGTCCAGTTCTGCCAGCAGGTCGTTCAGAATAGACGGATCATCCCAGAACGCCATGAAGGCATCCATACCGGCTTCCGCCATTTCCGGCGTTGTGTCGCGGTCATAGAACTGCGCCACGTAGTCGGCAGTCTGGATCAGGTCGATCCCCTTCTGCGTGGCTTCAGACACGCCCGAAATATCCACGTCGGTGCGGGTCGGCAGCCGTCCAAGTTCGTCAAGCGCGCGCTGCTGCACTTCCTGCGAACCGAGATATGCCAGGAAGTCCTGCGCGCCCTGCGGGTTGCGGGCGTTCGCCGCAATGAAATAGCCGTCTGTCGGGGCGTCCTCGCCAATCGGCACGTCGGGGTTGATGACCGGGAAGCGGAAGAAATCGAGATCGTCTTCCAGTTCGTCGGGATACTGGTCGGTGATGAAGCCGCCCATCAGGTACATACCGGCGTCGCCGCGCACCATGAAATCAACCGCTTCCTGCCAGTCATAAGCAGCCGGGCTGTCGATGAAGCAGTTGTGATCGAGAAGCTGCTGCCAGTGGTCAAACACGGCAACCACGCGCTCGTCAGTATACGATTCCTTGAGCAGCATCAGGTCGGTGTGGAATTCCGGACCGTTAATGCGCATGTTGAGGTAATCGAACCAGGCGGCGGCGGGCCAGCGGAAGCGCGTGCCAATGGCGAATGCGCGCTTGCCAGCGGCGTCGAAGGCGTCGCAGGCACCCAGCAGGTCATCCCAGGTTTCAATCGGGGCTGCCACGCCAACTTCTTCCAGCACCGACGGACGATAGTAGATCGCCCACCAGTAGTAGGAAGTCGGCAGGAAATAGTAGCCCTCGTCCACACGCGCCAGCGCTTCAAAGCCGGGCGCATAGGCATCATCAAAACCGGCAGAGTCCCAGGTTTCGGAGAAGTCCATGATCAAGCCGCGATCAATGAAGAAACGGGCGCGGTTGCCCGCAAACCAGGACAGCACGTCCGGCGCAGGCTCCGCCGTCAGATACGCGCGCAGCGCCTGTTTGAAATCTTCATGCGCGATGATCGAGTGCTGAAGCGGTTGATCGGGGTGTGCCGCGTTCCAGTCGGCGACAATGCCTTCGTCAAAGGCGCGCGGCAGCGGGTCGCTAGCATAGGAATTGTAGCTGATGGGTCCCGTACCATCGTCCTGGGCGATCACCGGTGCAATCGCGAGCGCGGTCGCAGCGACCAGCAGCATTAAACCGAAAAATCCAAATCTTTTAAGCATGATACTCTCCCTGAAAAAATCCAATTCGCAGAGTGAAGAGGTTGTTCACCTGAACACGCGCACTTTTCCTATGTCAGGCAGCCTCCTTTCACAGCCGTTGTTGACTGGCGGACGATCAGTTGAACCGGACACAGCACCGAATCGGGTGTCTGCCCGTTCAACACCGAAAACAACATCCGGGTCGCTTCCCGTCCCATGCGCGGCGCGTCAGATCGGATCGTGGTCAGCGTCGGATCAGACGCGGCTGCCAGCGGAATATCGTCAAAGCCAACCACCGAAAGCTGCTGCGGCACCTGCCGCCCCATTCTCCGCGCCTGCTGAATCGCGCCCAGCGCCATGCGGTCATTCAGGCAAATGAGCGCCGTCAGGTTTGGATGCCTCGCGAGCAGGTCGGCGGCGCAGGCTTCGCCGCTGGTGACGGAAAAATCGCCGCGCGCGGTTGGAAGCGATTCGACGCTCATGCCGCTGGCTTCCGCGGCAGCGTAGACGCCCTTCATCCGTTCTTCGGCGCTGTAATTAAGGTCGGGCTGCACGTCAATAATGCCGATCTCGCCATGCCCCAGCGCGACCAGGTGCTGCATCAGTTGGTAGCCGCCGGTGTAATCGTCGCTGCGCACCATATACGAGGTGACATGGTAGCCTATGTTGACGACCGGAATACCCTTTTTGTGGATCGGCTCCAGCACCGAGGCAAACGGCACGTTATCGAGGGCGATAATGCCGTCAATGTAGCCGCTGCGGATAAGCTGGAGGTAGTGTTCATCCACGCCGCTGGTCGTCAAACGCGGGGTGATTAGCAGGATGTTATAGCCGTGTTGGCTGCATTCCGGCTCAATGCCTTCGAGGATGTGCAGGATGTGGGGATCGGTGAAAATACCGTCATACACCCAGGGAAACACCACGCCGACGATGCAGGTCCTGCCAGCCGCCAGCGCCCGCGCCGCCAGATGGGGCATGTAGCCGGTTTCCTCAACCGCGCGCATGACCTTGTCCCGCGTCGAGGCGGTGAAATACGGTGTATTGGAGAGGACTTTAGAGACTGTCGCGGTGGATACACCGGCTTTTCGGGCAACGTCTTCCAAAGTGGGCATCATTAACTCATTAAATAAGAGTAGTTAAGCGCTTAACTACTACGATAACGAAATTCGCACAATTCGTCAACCAGATCGTGCTAGATGCCCGCCAAACGTTTCATCACTTCGAGGGTTCGCTGGCAGTCACCGACGGCGCTGTGTGCCTGGGCAGCGGTGAGGATGTGAAGCTGGTTGCAGGCGTTTTCCAGACTTTGCCAGCGGTAGCCGCCGCTGTAGCGGTTCACCACGCCGTACCACTGGGCGTACTGCCGCATGGCGCAGTGGTACTTCCTGACCGAGATGCTGGCAAGCTGATGGCGCTGGCAGTCACCGGCGATCATCTTCCGGTCGAAGTCGGCGTTATAGATGACCAGATCCTGCCCTTTGACGACGTCACAAAGCTGCCCATAAACGTCGGGAAAGCGCGGCGCGTCCGCCAGCATTTCCGGCATGATGCCGTGAATATCGACGGCGCGTTTGCCGCCCCGGCTCCATTCCAGCAGCAGTTCGGGATGCTCTGGCTTAACCAGCGTGTCCATCAGCACGTCACCGGCACTGCTGATCACCCCAATCTGAACGATCTCGTGGAAGCCGCCCTGGATGCCGCTGGTTTCGGTATCGAGGATCAGGAAGCCATGTTCAAACAGATCGTTCGCCCATGCAGATACTTCGCGGCGGTTTGGTGAGGTCTGTCCTGTTGAATACATAGCTTCTCCAAAGGGGATTGCCTTACTTCAACGATCTGCCTTCTAGCTTAGCGCAGATTCGTTGAAGTGGGGCAGTAATTCTACAATCCTTCGGTAATCGCGCGAATGTAGCGCTCCGCCGATACGTTCACTTTGGCTTTGGCGTCGCCATCCACCATCAAGCCGAAACTTTCATAAATGCGGTCATACGGGAACGGCTCGACTGCATCGACAATCGCCCGCACTTTCGCGGGCGGCAGCGGGATAGCATTGGGATAGCTGTACATGAAGGTGACATAGCGGGTATCTGCCACCACGTCAATCGTATCTGAGGTCAGCAGCACGCCGCGCCCTTCCGCGCCGTCGCGCCAGTGAAGCACCGCCGAGCCGAGGAAATGCCCGCCGCAGTGTACCAGGCTAATGCCGTCCCACAGCGGCAAACTGTCCCCTTCCCAATAGTGAATCGCGGCATCAGGGCGCGCCACGTCACGCCGGTTGCCCTCGTGAATGTAGATCGGCGCGTTGTTGAATGCCCGACTCCACTCAACCATCACGGTATGAAAATGCGGGTGCGAAATGGCAATGGCGCGGATGCCGCCAAGTTCGTTGATGGCGTCCACCGCCGCCGCGTCAATGAATGGCACGCAGTCCCAGAGGATGTTTCCTTCCGGCGTCTGTACCAGATGGGCGTACTGCCCTATTCCAACTTTCGGCTCCGGCTTGAGGCGGTACAGGCGCGGTTCGACCGGCTCGATCACCAGCCGGTGATCCGGCAGCAGCGCTTCCAGCGTCGTCCACTGCTGACCGTTTGGACCGACGTACTGACGTTCGTCCTCGCAGATCGGGCAGCGCGCGGGCGGCTGCTCCGACTCTGGATACTGGGTGCCGCAGGTGACACAGATAAAATTCGGCATGGCGCAGTTCTCCCTCTGTCTGGTATCGACTCCGCTATGTAGAGTAGCGAAGATGCCCGGCGCTCACAACACGCCTACGAACAGCCTCCCCCTGTACGATTGGACAGATTAATCGTCAGCGGGATTCAGGATGCGGGCATTATTTTTTGCATCCTCGCCAGTTCTCCTGTATAGTCAGCCTCCCGGATAGAAAACACTCCGGGAGCACCCGCCATGCAAGATCAAGCGCGTGAATCGCGCCAATTTCTCCACCGGTATACACCCCCCCCCATTGACGGCAGTTTTCGTGGCAAACACATCGTGACAGTGGAGCAGTTCTCGCGCTCAGACCTGCGGACGCTGTTCGACGTGGTATTCGATTTCCGCAGCCGCGTGACGAACCATGATCGCAGCCTGCTCGATATCTGCGGCAGCCACGTCATGGCATCGCTCTTCTATGAAGCCAGCACCCGTACCGATATGTCATTTCAGGCGGCAATGCGGCGGCTTGGCGGCAGAGTCGTCAGCGCCAGCAACGGCGTTCAGTTCTCGTCGGTCTACAAAGGCGAAGATCTGGCTGACAGCGTCCGCGCCGCCGCCTGCTACGCCGACGTGATAGTGCTGCGCCATCCTGAAGTCGGCTCGTCCTATCAGGCAGCCTACTACCTCGATCAACTCCAGGCGCGTGTGACGCGCCAGCCAGTCGTCATCAGCGGCGGCGACGGCGTCGGCGAGCATCCATCCCAGGCGCTGCTTGACCTGTTCACGCTGGTCGATCTCAAAGGCGGCGCTGCCGGACAAACTATCACCATGGTGGGCGATCTGCGCAACGGGCGCACCGTCCATTCGCTCGCCAAGCTGATCGGCAAGCTGGAAACCCGGAACACGACCCTGTGCTTCGTCTCGCCGGCGGCGCTGCCGATGCCGGAAAACATCATCAGCTACCTCAAGACCCACCATATCAACGTCCATGAGACGGGCGATCTGCAAGAGGTGCTGGGGCAAAGCGACGTAATCTACTGGACGCGGGTGCAGGAAGAACGCTTTGAGAATCGCGCCGAATACGAAGCGATTCGCAATGACTTCATCATGACGCCTGAGGTCATGCGCGACGCTAAGCCCGACTGCATCCTGATGCACCCGCTGCCGCGCAAGAACGAGATGGGCACCCCCGAACAGCGCGACGCGCTCGACCTTGATCCACGCGCCGCCTACTTCCGGCAGATGGAAAACGGCATGTTCGTCCGCATGGCGCTGCTGGCAAGCGTGTTAGGCGCAGTATAGGATGGCGCGAACGATCACCATTCCGGCGATGCTCGACCCGCACGTCCATCTGCGCGGCATGGAATGGGCGCATAAAGCCACTTTCGCCAGTGAAACCGCCGCCGCGCTGGCAGGCGGCTACTGGGCAGTTTTCGACATGCCCAACACGCCGCCCTCGACCATCACCCTGCCCGCGCTGGAGCGCAAACTCGGTGAGATTTCGGCGCAGGCGGTCTGCGATTGGGGCGTCTACTTTGGCGCGGGACCTATCGCCGATGCAGCCACCTATCAGGCGGTGATCGGGCGCGTCTGCGGGCTGAAGATGTACAACAACGCCACCACCGGCGAACTGCTGATCGAAGATCAGGCGCTGCGCGAGCAGCATTACCGGGCGTGGCAGCCGCAGCGTCCGATTGCTGTCCATGCCGAAGGTCGAACAGTGCTCGATATCCTGGCGCTGGTGCGCCAGTACCGCGCGCCGACTCACTTCTGCCATATCAGCCTGAGCGAGGAGATCGACTATTTGCAAGCGGCGAAGGAAGAAGGGCTGCCGGTCACCCTCGGCGTGACGCCGCATCACCTCTACCTGACCGAAGCCGATATCCCGGCGCTAGGCGCGTTTGGGCTGATGAAACCGACGCTCAAATCCGAAGCCGACCGCGCCCGGTTGTGGCAAGCCATCGACTCCGGTATCGTTGATGTGATCGAATCCGACCACGCGCCGCACACGCTGATCGAGAAAGCCGCTGAGCGCCCACCCTACGGCGTGCCCGGCTTGGAGACAACACTGCCGCTGATGTGCCTCGCGGTTCGTGAACGACGCTTATCGCTGGAACGGCTGGTCGATCTGCTGGCGAACAACCCGCGCGCCATCTTTGGCATCGCCGCCCCGCCGGACACCTATACCAACGTCGATCTGAATGTCGATTACGTCATCGAGCGCGCGCGCCTGCGCGGCGCGTCCGGCTGGTCGCCCTTTGAGGGAATGCGCGTGACCGGCAAAGTCACTGGCGTCTGGATACGCGGACGCCATGCCTATGACGGCGAAAACGTCCTTGTGCCGCCCGGCTTTGGTCGGAACGTGGTCGAGGCAGCCGCCTGATGCGCCGCCTGCTGCTGCGCCTGTATGATTACGGCTATCGCGTCCTGCTGCGTCCGCTGGTGTTCCGGCGCTCGGCGCAGGACGCGCATGATCGCATCCTGTCGCTGCTCAGCCGAGCCGACGGGTCGGAACTGCTGCTGGCGCTGGCGGGCGCTGCCCGCAGACTTACCCAGCGGCAGCAGCCCGTGACAGTTGGCGGCGTGCGCCTGGACTCGCCGCTTATTCTCGCCGCCGGGTTTGTCAAAGGCGCGGGATTCGATGATGAAGCCGACGCCCAAGCCGCCTTCGAGCGCGGCGATAACATCATGCCGGGCTGGCGAACGATGCCAGCACTGGTGGGTGCAGTCGAATTTGGCTCATTCACGCGCCAGCCTCGCCTGGGCAACCCCGGCGTCGTCGTATGGCGGCACGCGCCGACGCGCTCAACCCAGAACCGCGTCGGGCTGAAGAATCCGGGTCTAAAAGCAGCGGCGGCATTTCTGCGCGAGCATCGCGACGAACTACCAGCGATTATGGGCATCAACGTCGCCGTCAGCCCTGGCGTGAGCGATCCGATACAGGAGCGCCGTGAAATTATCGAGGCGCTGGCGACCTTCCTCGACTTTGGTCTGACTCCGTCGTGGTTCACGCTCAACCTGAGCTGTCCCAACACCGACGACGACCCGACCGGCAATCAAACTGAGGGCAAGGCGCGCGACCTGGGCGGCGCGGCGGTTGAACTGCTGCGTCCTGCTGGCATACCGCTGTGGGTCAAGATCGGTCCTAATCTGTCGGATACCCAGTATCGCGCGCTGATCGCCGCGCTGGATGCCGTTGGCGCGAGCGCCATCGTCGCCACCAACACCCAACCGCAGCCCTCGCCGGATAACCCGGCGGTGAGCGCGGGCGTTGGCGGCGGGAAGCTTTACGCCGAGGCGCTGCGGGTGTGCGCGCTGCTGGTGGATGAAAAGCGGCAGCATAACTACGCCATCGACATTATCGGCTGCGGCGGCATCCTCGACGGCGCGAGCTATCGGGCGTTCCGGACAGCCGGTGTCACGGCGGCGCAGTACTGGTCGGCGCTGGTGTATCGGGGACCGCTTGCCGCCGCCGTCATTGAGGATGAGGCAGAGTGGATACCTCCTCAGGAGAGCGTGAATGACTGTTGAAATTGAGGCAGCGCGGGCGCTGCTGGAAATCGGCGCGGTTGGGTTCAGCCCGCAGCAGCCGATCACCTTCAAGTCCGGCATCCGGTCGCCGGTGTACGTCGATAACCGCCGCCTGCCATTTCACCCGCAGCACTGGCGCATCATCATCGACGGCTTCGCGCGGTTGATCGAACGCGAGGGCATTACGTTTGACGTGGTTGCTGGCATCGAGGCGGCAGGCATCCCGCACAGCGCGGCGCTGGCGTATGCGCTGGGCAAGCCGTCGGTATTCGTGCGCAAGCAGCCAAAAGAACACGGCACGCGCAGCCGCATCGAAGGCGGCGATGTAGCCGGGCTGCGGGTGCTGCTGGTGGAAGATCTGGTGACCACCGGCGGCAGCAGTCTGTCGGGAGCAGAAGCGCTGCGGCAGGCGGGCGCGGTCTGCGAAAACTGCCTCGCCATCATCAGCTATGGTTTCGCTGAAGCGAAGGCGGCATTTGAAAGCGCGGCGGTGCGGCTGCACACCCTGACGGCGTTTGAGTATGTTCTGCGCGAGGCGGGTGATGGCTTCGACACCGCGCCGGTAGTGGCTTGGCTGCGTGACCCACATGGCTGGGCGGAAAGGCAGGGACTGGAATGAAAGCTATCGCGAAATATCACGCGCGGGCGCAGGCGGTTGAGTCGATGGTCTGCGTGGGGCTGGACAGCGACCCGGCGCGGCTGCCGGAACGATTCGGCGGCGATGTCGCTGCTTTCAACCGCTGGATCATCGACCAGACGCATCCGTTCGCCTGCGCCTATAAACCCAACATCGCCTTTTACGAGGCGCGCGGCGGCGACGGCTGGCGCGATCTCGCCCAAACGATGGACTATCTGCGCGCCCACCACCCCGCTGTGCTGACCATTTGCGACGCCAAGCGTGGCGACAACAGCACGTCCAATCGGGGCTACGTGGCGGAAATTTTTGACCGCCTCGGCTTCGACGCGGTGACGCTGCATCCTTACATGGGACGCGCCTCAAACGCGCCCTTCCTCGAACGGGCGGATAAGGGCTGCATCATCCTGTGCCGCACGTCAAACCCCGGCGACGACGAACTGCAAAATATGGAGATCGACGGCAAACCGCTGTGGCAGGTGGTGGCGGAACGGGTGCGCGATGCCTGGAACGCCAACGGCAACTGTATGCTGGTCATGGGCGCGACTCATCTACGGGAAATCGCTCAGGCACGCCAGATCGTGGGCGATATGCCGCTGCTGGTGCCCGGCGTCGGCGCGCAGGGCGGCGATGTCGAGGCTGCCGTTCGCGCTGGGCGCGATAGCACCGGCGGCGGTCTGATCATCAATGCCTCGCGCAGCATCATCTACGCCGATGATCCGGCGGCAGCGGCGCAGGCGCTTCAGGCGAGCATCAACGCGGTGTCCTAAAGGCTGTCTGAATATTCGGAATCTATCTTGTAGGGACACGCTGATCCCTATCCCCGCAGGGCGACGTAGGGACACGACAATGTCGTGTCCGTTTGTTCCGTTCATGCCATTTCGCATCCTTCGTTCAGCGCGCATCCAGCCGACAAACCACCTTCTGATCAAACGTTAATTGCATGGATGATACATTGGTTCTTACAATGTATTAACGAGGATATTCGCTATTCACATCCCCGTCTATTCATTATTTCGCCATAATTTGCGGACGCGGTGCGCCGCCAGCTTTGGACGGCGGTCGCGGGTGAATACGCCCTTATAATTGTACGATCCCATGCGAATCACCCCCTGCGAAGTCTTGAAATCGCACAGATTCCAGATGTGCTGTCCAACCACAAACGGCTTGCTGTTCAGCATGGCAATGTACTGGCTGAGGAATTCCACCTGATATTCCTCGCTGAACATCTCTGGCGGCTCGGCATGATGTCCCGGTATGGTATCGGTGCCAAACTCGGTCAGGATGAACGGCTTGCCGTAGCGTTGATGGATCAGGTCGATTTCGCGCGACAGCCGCTGGACGCCGACCTCAATCTGCCCCGACTCGGTGTACCAGCCGTTGTAGCGGTTGAGCGAAACCACATCTACAAAGGCGAAGGATTCCTCGGTTGCGCCCTCGTGGCTGACGAGCGTCACCGGACGGGTGGGATCGAGCGCCCGCGCCAGTTCCGCCTGCTCTTTGAATGCCTGCACCGCCTCCGCCCGGCTCGAATGTTCGACCACCGTGAAATCCTGGCTGTAGTAGGTCTGACGCGCCTCAGGTTCGGCGGTGTGCGGCTCGTTCGCCAGCGACCACATGATCACGCTTGGGTGGTTCTTGTCGCGGTCGATCAACTCGCGAATGTACTGCTTGCACAGGGCGTTGCGCTTCTCCAGCCCCGGTTCGGTGAAGAACAGCCCCACTGCCGGAGTCTCGTCGATGATCAGGTAGCCAAGCTGATCGGCAAGCTGCACCATCTGCTCGGAATACGGATAGTGCGTGGTGCGGAACGAATTCGCCCCGATCCAGCGCAGCAAGCCGTAGTCTTTGACGATCAGCGCGGGCAGCAGTCCCTTGCCCACCACTGGAAAATCCTCGTGCCGACCAAAGCCCAGCAGCTTGATCGGCTCGCCGTTCAGCAGCAGTCGGTCGCCCTCAACGGCAATGGTGCGGATGCCGATCTCCAGCGAGTAGCCATCCACCACCTCGCCATCACGCCGAAGTTCGATCCGCAGTTGGTACAGGTTGGGCGATTCCGGCGACCACAGCGCGGCGTTATTGACCGTCAGGCTGGCTTCACCTGTGGCACTCTCAACCGCCTGATCGATCCCGTGTCCCTGAAGCACAAACCGCGTCACCAGCGGCGTACCGGCGCTGTGAGTAGTTTTCAGGTTGACGATGCCGTCCGTCCCGTTGATATCGGTGATCACCGTCACATCAGTAATCGCATCCTGCGGCGTCGTATACAGCAGCACCGGACGCTGAATTCCGCAGTAGGGGAAAAAGTCGAAATTGGTATCGGGATAGTCCGCCCGCCCGAACGAGATGCCCGGCTTCCCGGCGAGACTGCCCGGCGGCACCCGGTCGGGTGCCATCAGACCATCCACCCGCACGACCAGCAGGTTGTCCTCGTCCAGCACCCGGTCGGTGATATCAAACACAAACGGCAGATGCCCGCCCTCGTGCGCGCCCAACCGCTGACCATTCAGCCACACCTCAGCCAGATAGTTGACCGAGTTAAAGCGCGCGAAGATGCGCTGTCCGCGCCAGCCCCAGGGCAGCGCGAACCGCGTCTGATACCAGGCGGCACCCAGGTAATCGCGCCGTTCGTTGATCTGGTCGTTCCAACTGGCGGGCACAGCGATGACCTCGCCGCCGTCAAAACCTGACTCAAAGCCGCCTTCGTCCTCGGGATCAAACCGGATACGCCAGAAACCGGACAGGTCAATCATCTGGCGGGTGCTGCTGACTTGTGGGTAAAGCATAGTTTGCGTCCTTTTATACGTTGTTTTTGCGATACGTTGGCACAGCAAATTCTGTCGGCTTCATCAGGCGCGGGGCGATTTCCCCGTGAGCCGGGTGAACATCTGATAGCCGATCCAGCGGAATGGCTCCGGGGGGATGCGCTTGTGCTGCGGCTGGTAAAACGGCAGCCCGCGCCAGCGTTCGTCAGACCCGCTGTACATGTCGGTAATCACTTCCCCGGCGATATTCGCCAGCGTCACGCCATGCCCGTTATAGCCAATAGCGTAATACACATTGCGGTTTTCGCCGCGCACGCCCATCAGCGTGTTACGATCCAGCGTGATGCCGAGCGTCCCCGTCCAGCAGAAGCTGACCGGCAGGAACTCGCTGGTCGGGAAATACCCTAACAGCGTCTGGCGCATTCGGGCGAACGGGCGCGCCGCCGCGTCTGGCGCTCCGGGATACACCGTCCGGTTGTTGAACAGATAGGCATAGGATTGGTTGCTGCCGCCGCCGAATACAAGCTGTCCTTCGTTCGTCAAACTCGAATAGGAGATCCGATCCAAATCGTCGGAGAAGGCAGCATAATCCGTCCAGCCAAGCGCCTGGCGCTGTGCCAGCGTCAGCGGCGCGGTCGCGAACACGTGGGAATGCAGCGGGAACAGCGCGTCGCGAAAATAGCCCAGCTTGCTGGTGTAGGCGTTGGTCGCCAGCAGAATCGCTTTTGCCCGCACTTCGCCTTCCGGCATGGTCAGGGTGATCGTCGCGCCTTCGCTGATTTTGAGCACCGGCGTATTCTCGTATATCTCGACGCCCTGCTCGACCAGTACCGGACGCAGCCCGCGCACCAACTGAGCGCCGTTGATCTGCCCGGTGCCGGGATCAAGCACAGCGCCATAAGCACCGCGCACCCGCAGGTTTTCTTTCAGCGCCGTACTGTTGAGATAGCGTGTTGGAATGCCGATGGCGTTGTGCGCCTCGACTTCGGCATGAGCCGCTTCGGCGCGTTCGGCATCGGTATAGACGGTCAGCGTGCCGTCAAAACGCGCGCTCACCGCCAGATGATGCCGCTGGATGATCTCACGGATCGCGGCGATTCCAGCGCTGGTCGTCTGATAAATTCGCGCCGTCGTCTCCGGGCTGTCATCGGTCACGCCGTTCACCCAGTTAAGGATCATGCCGCCGTTGCGCCCGCTGGCACCATTTGCCAGCGTTTTCGCCTCCAGCAGCACGACTCGCTTTTCGGGATAGCGTCGGCTGAAGTGATAAGCGGTTGATGTTCCGGTGAAGCCGCCGCCGATGATGGCGAAGTCAGCATCCACGACGCCTTTCAGGGGCGCGCCGGGTTGGTAATCTGGCGTCTGGTTCACCCACAGGGACACGTTCTCGTCGAGTTCGAGCTTTTCCGGGAACAGGTTCGGGGCAATGTCCCAGGTATGCGCCGCCAGAGTCGCCGCGCCGTTCATAAATTTCACCAACCGGGACTGCTGTATGGCTGCCATTTCAAACCTCTTGCTGCGCCGGAAACGTCGTCGCTCCTATTCTATCCTCTGGAAGCAAAACCGGATCATGTTTTCGGATCAAGTGAGCCAGCAATCGTTATGGAGCAGACCCAGCGGGTCGCCCAATGCTCCAGCCTTCCCCCTGTCAGTAGATCAATCCCCAGAAAAGGGCTATAATAACCGCAACAATCACTTTTATTCAGGAGAAATCGTCTGTGCGCTTGCCTCATACGCAGGTTCGTCTCGTCCGCCTGTTACTCGATCAAAGCTACGATACATCCATTACGATTGAGGATATGAGCCGCGAGGTAGCGCTCTCGCCCTTTTACCTGATCCGGTCATTCAGGCGCGCCTATAAGCAAACGCCGCATCAATACCTGGTGGAACGGCGTATTGCCAGAGCAAAAGAACTCCTGCGCAACTCAGATCTCAGCATCACCGAGATCTGCGCGGCTGTTGGCTTTGAAAGTCTGGGGTCATTCAGCACGTTGTTTCGCAAAGCTGCCGGGGTATCTCCTCGCGCTTATCGCATCAGCAGCCAGCCTACTGCAACCCCCGCCTATATCCCGCTTTGCGCCTGCTTACTCCACGGCATCACCGATCAGCCCGATCTGTGAAAACAGAGCAATTTTCAAGAAGTCAATTTAGCACAAATGTGTTAGGATTTCCCCGTATCCCAAGGAGGAAATGAGCGATGATATCCAGACTTTCAGTGACGACCATCTGGGTCAAGGATCAGAACGAGGCGCTGCGCTTTTATACCGAAAAGCTCGGTTTTGAAATCCGCGCTGATGTCACAAAGGGCGATTATCGCTGGCTGACAGTCGGCTCCAACAGCCAGCCAGATCTCGATTATCAACTGGCGGCGCTGAAACCCGGTGGATCGTACACGCAGGATGATGTGGATCATCTGACCAAACTCGTGGAAGCGGGCAAGCTTGGCGCCGGTCCGTGGAAGACCGACGACTGCCAGAAGACTTACGAGACGCTCAGCGCCAGAGGCGTGGACTTTTTACAGCCGCCAACAGATCGTCCCTATGGGATTATCGAAGCCGTTTTTAAGGATAACAGCGGCAACTTCATGGTGCTTGCTCAGGACAAGCCCCGTCGGCAGGCGTAGCCAGAGCGCCTTTCGTGAAAGCACCTTGATTGCGTAGGGGCGAGGCGTGCCTCGCCCATTTTCATCCCCGCTGCACTGCGTTGTATCCAGCATCTCATCAAAAGCGCCGTACTGGAGAAGATCGCCGAGATGCAGCAGCTTGGGGTGATTCCAGGATCTTAGCGGGCACAATAAGAGGAGGCTAAAGACCCAATCGAAACACCGAAGCACAAATTTAAGGAGCTAACAAGTATGTCCAAGCAGTATTTTAGTGAAACCTACGGCTTGAAACCACCGGAAAATTACGAGCGTTTCTTTGTCCCCGTCATTGGCAAACCTGTGGCAAATGATCTCATTCGTCTTGCCGCGCCGCGTCCGGGCGAACGGGTATTGGATGTTGCCTGTGGCACCGGTATCGTGGCGCGGCTTGCGGCACAACAGATCGGCGCTAACGGGGTGGTCGCTGGAATTGACATTAATCCGGGAATGTTGGAGGTTGCGCGGTCAAGTACGCCCGCAAACATGTCAATCGAGTGGCACGAAGCGAGCGCAGAAGATATGCCGCTGCCGGATGAGGCATTCGATGTGGTACTGTGTCAGATGGGCATCCAATTCGTGATGGATAAACTCGCTGCGCTAAAGGAGATGCGACGAGTTCTGGTTTCCGGTGGTCGCCTTATCCTAAATGTACCCGGACCAGCCGGAAAACTCTTCACTGTGCTTGCTGAAGCGCTGGAGCGAAATATCAGTTCCAAGGCTGCGGGATTCGTAAACCACGTCTTTTCGTTGCACAACACCACAGAGATTCAACAGTTCATGAGTGAAGCTGGCTACCGTGATATAGCGTTTCAGGCGAACGATAAGATACTAAACCTACCGCCATCGAAGGATTTCCTCTGGCAGTATGTACATAGCACCCCCCTTGCCGGGATGGTGGCGCAAGCGGATGAAGAAGATCTTGCCGCCCTGGAGCACGAAATCGTCGAAATGTGGCGGGAATTTGAGGAAGATGGCAGCTTAAGGTATCAGCAACGCATGGTAGAAGCGAGTGCTCGAAAGTAGAGCCATCCGCAAACATTTGCTGTCTAAAGTTTTCCAGCATCTCATTAAAGCAGGCTTTGCCAGACACCACCAGAGGAGGTTTCAATGAGCCAGACTGCAAAGAAGGACAAGGGATTCTCGGCTGCCGAACGCGCCGCCATGAAGGAACGCGCCAAAGAGATGAAGGCGCAGGCGAGTAAGGCGGAAGCGGAAAGCGCCGTACTGGAGAAGATCGCCGAGATGCCGGAACCGGACCGCGCCATGGCGACACGGCTCCATGAGATCATCAAAGCCAACGCGCCCAGCCTCTCCCCGAAAACCTGGTACGGGATGCCAGCGTATGCCAACGCGGAAGGCAAGATCGTCTGCTTCTTCCAAAGCGCCCAGAAATTTGGCACGCGGTACGCGACGCTCGGCTTTAATGACACGGCGAACCTCGATCACGGCGCTCTGTGGCCCGTCGCCTACGCCCTGAAGGAGATGACCGCCGCCGAAGAGGCAAGGATCAGCGAGCTGGTGAAGCAGGCGGTGAGCTGAAAGACTGACTGGCGCGCATCAGCGTAAAATTGACTATCGAGACAGACGGGGTGGCAGTTTTGACTGCCACTTTTGATTCTATCTGGAACAGAATTTCCCTTGGGTTTCCCTGCGACATTCATCCAACAGTTGCGTTTTAACAATTATCAGACAATTTCTTGACAATTGATTGGAAGTGTCAAGCGTAATCATCAAGGATGAAGCTATGAACCTACTCGTGACTCATGACGACACGCTGTTTTCAGCCCTCATCGTCGAATTTCTGCGTTTCCAGCGCTATGCGGTGTCCGAGACTAAAACCATCGAGACCACCCTTACGGCGTTGGAACAGCGGAAGGTCGATCTGGCGATCTGCGTTTTGCCAGACGACCCTGCCGAGCGACTGTCAATTCTGGCTGAACTGCGTCATCGTCATCCTTCACTTCCACTCATCGCGCTTGCCGCCAATTCGATGAGCGATCAGATGCAGGCACAAATCCAGGAGTACACGCCTCATTATTTGGCCAGACCATTCGCGGTGGTCTCACTCCTGGGCGCAATCGCGGACGCCACCGGAATTCGGAAAACCCGGATGAGCTTCTCTGCCACTAGCGGGTAACCAATCTTCAATCGTAAAGATGTTTCCGCGCCGTGTCGTGTGTATAACACGGCGCGAGCAATCGCCGACGCGCCGCTGGTGCTTCACCTCAGTTTCCCCATCTCAATATGTTTGACGCGCCCACGCCTCAATGCTGTTCCAGCCGGATGGTACTTACGTCCCGATGTGAGCGAATGCATTTCGAGCCAGTGCGACATTGCTGCTCCCAACCCGTTTTGATTTCATGGAAGGTAATGGTAAAGGAGAAGTCAACCCGATGAAGCGCATTCACGCATTCTTAATGCTGACGATAGTCGTACTGTTGGTTGCGGCGGTAGCGCTGCCGCTGGCGGCTCAGACTGCAACTCCCGATCCGAGTTCGTTGGTGCTGGCGATGGGACCGGTAGATTTGACCAGCGGTAACGTCACTGTCGCAGGCTACATAATCGTGCCCGGAGCGGAGTCTCCACTACCGGTACTCCATCAGGGCGATGTGGTCATCGTCATAGGTTATTTGCTGCCGGATGGAATCACGATTCAGGTGGTGACATTTGAATTCCTGGTTGAGCCGGAAGTGACGCCGGAAGTGACGCCGGAAGTGACGCCAGAGGCGACCCTCGAAGTCACACCAGAAGTGACGCCTGAAGCAACGCTGGAAGTCACGCCCGAAATCACCCCGGAGCCGGAAGTCTGCAACTTCCCAAATCATCCGGTGGCGCTGCGCATTGCTGACGCTTTCCATGTGTCTTATGAAGAAGTGATCGCCTGGCACTGCCGGGGCTTCGGCTTCGGTGAAATCACCCGCGCCTATCTGATCGCCGAGGAGACGGGCGAAGCTGTAGAAACCTACTTTGGTCTGCGCGACAGCGGGCTGGGTTGGGGTCAGATCGTGCGCGAAACCGGCATTCACCCCTCAGAGCTTGCGCCGGGACAAGTGCACCGCGGCGGCTATGATGCCGAAGTCACCCCGGAAGCGGGCATGACAGCCATCCCGCTTCAAGGCAGCAGTGATGGTTCTGACTGCCCCGGCAACAGTTGTAATACTCCCGGACGCGGCAACAACGGCAATGGCAACGGTGGTGGTCGTCCTGACTGCCCCGGCAACAGCTGCAACGCTCCCGGACGTGGTGGTAACGGCAACAACGGCAATGGCAACGGACGCGGCAACGGCAACTAATCCATATTGAGACAGCCAAAGGCGGGGCGCGCCATTTCACGCCCCGCCTCTGGCGCTGTATCTGACCCTCACAAGCTGGTTGTGAGGATGCGGGGCTGCTATCACTAATCCAACAGACATCGGGTCAAGGATTGTGATAGTACTATTCTCCTATGACTAGAGAGACTCGTCGCCCCTCAAATTCGCAAATTCCACAAATTATTCACAAATTTCCCTGCGACATTCAGCAATACATCAACGTTTTAACAAGCGTCATATTGATGAACGTGCTGTTAGCGCGGGGGTAATCATGCATAACCTGTTTTCAAAGCACAAGACCCGGATAGAGAGTGGACAAAGTCTGGTCGAGTTTGCGCTTGGACTGGTTATCCTCGTGCTTATCCTCTCCGGTTTGCTCGATCTTGGCAGACTTTACTTCATCTATGTCGCGCTTGAAGATGGGGCAGGCGAAGCGGCACTATACCTCGCCATTAATCCTGCCTGCCCTACTGCTGCCGCTGGCTCTCGGTGTGCCGATCCCAACAACGCAGAATACCGCGCGCGTAATGGTGGCGGCGGCGAAGTGGATTGGTCTCTCGCAATCATCAAGATCGATATTCCGACCGATGCTCTGGGGAATTCGGTCTATGCCGTTGGCGAACCAGTGTCGGTCACGATTGAATACACATTCCCGTTATTGACTCCCATCATTCCAAAAATCGCCGGGGTGAACCCGCTCACTCTGTCCACCCACGCCAGCCAGGTCATCATTGGAGAATAACATGCGCCGACGAGGACAAGCACTCACTGAGTTCGCCCTGATTATGCCCTTGTTAATGTTCATCACGCTGGGCATATTCGACTTTGGACGGGTGATGTTCACCTACGCCATGGCGTCCAATTCGCTGCGCAGCGCCCTCCGTAACGCCGAAGTGTTAGGTTATTCCGGCGATCCAGAGGTATATGCCAACTGCGCCAAGATGCGCGAGGACGTGCGCAGCGTCTTCTTCGCCGGACCCACCACCGTGTCGGTGCAATATGTGGATGCAGACAGCGCTGACCCCAGTAATCCTGTCATTCATGACTGTCCGGAGGGGATGAATCAGTTTTTTGACACCTCTCTGCTGGATAGTGGTGATATCCTCCGGATTGAAGCCACCTCCACCGTCGAATTTATGACTCCCCTGATCACGCAAATAATCCCGAATTTGACGTTCCACTTTGCGGGTCAGCGCACCGTGGTGATGAGCGTCCCTTTGAGCGACAACTTCGACGTTGACACTGACTATGACGGCTTGCTCGATCAATGGGAGATGGATCACTTCGGTGATCTGGATGAAATCGCCACTAGCGACCCCGATGGCGACGGCTGCAACAACGGCTGCGAGGAAACGCGAGGCTTAAACCCGAATAACGCGGACACCGACAGCGATGGGCTGTACGACGGCGAAGAAGCCTATGTCTATAAGACGAATCCACTGGTTCCAGATACGGATATGGATGGGCTGAGCGATGGCGATGAGGTCAATATCCACAATACCGATCCCAAAAACCCGGATACCGATGGCGATGGGATCAGCGACGGCGACGAGGTAGCCCAGGGTTACGTCCCCACCATCTCGGATACCGATGGCGATGGCTTGACCGATGGCGACGAGTTGAACCGTTACCTGACAGACCCGAACAGCCCACACAGCGATTCGGATACGCTCAATGATTTTGACGAAGTAATGGTGCATCATACCAATCCGACAAACGAAGATACGGACGGCGATGGGCTAAATGATGATCTGGAAATTTTGACCTGGGGCACGGATCCGTTCTGGCGCGATACCGACGGCGACGGCTTGACCGACGGTGATGAGGTCTATATCTATCATACAAGCCCAACCGACAACGACAGCGACAACGATGGACTGAACGATGGCGCGGAGGTATCCACTTTCGGCACCGATCCAGCCCTGGCGGATACCGATCTTGATGGACTCAATGATCGTGAAGAAATCTATATTTACGGCACGGGTCCGCTCAATCCCGACAGCGATAACACGCCCGCGGGCTGCGCAGGAGATGGGCTGCTGGATGGAGATGAGGTATACATCCACAGAACTAATCCCCTGCACTGCGACACCAACGGCAATGGTTATACCGATGGGGAAGATGTGGCTGCCGGTCGAGACCCTCGTAGTCCTGACAGCGATGCCGACGGACTGGCAGATAACTGGGAAATGCTCTACTTCGGCAATCTCTCGCAATCCGGCACCGATGACCCCGACGGCGATGGCTGCAACAACGAATGCGAAGAGACGCGCCTGTTGACGCCGAATAATCCTGACACCGACGGTGATGGGCTGAATGACGGATACGAGATTAACACCTCCCTGACCATCCCCAATGTGCCGGATACTGACGGTGATGGGCTGAATGACGGTGATGAAGTCGCGCGAGGTACCAACCCCAATAATCCCGACAGCGACGGCGATGGACTGACCGACGGCGACGAGGTGAATATCTACGGAACCGACCCGAATGATCGCGACAGCGACGACGATGGGCTGAACGATTACGCCGAGTTATTCCAGTACGGCACGCTCCCAAACAACCAGGATAGTGACGATGGTGGGACAGGCGATGGCTTGACCGACTCGCACGAAATCTGGGTGTCCCGGACAAACCCGCTTGACAGCGACAGCGATGACGACGGGCTACAGGATGGTGATGAGGTCAATCTGTATCTCACTATCCCCACCAGACCCGATACCGATAACGACGGTCTGACCGACTACGAAGAAGTGATCACCTACGGGACCAATCCCCTCCGCCCCGATACTGACAGCGACGGCTTGACCGATTTTGCCGAGGTGCGCATTCACCTGACCGATCCCAATGATAACGACAGCGACGACGATGGGCTGCGCGATGGCGCGGAGATCAATACCTACCACACCGACCCATTGGACAGCGACAGTGACGACGATGGCTTGAACGATTGGGACGAGGTGAGTCTCGGTACCGACCCGGCTGATGCCGACACCGATGATGATGGTTTGACTGATGGCGAGGAGGTCAACACCTACGGCACGCTGCCACTCAATCCCGATACCGATGGCGACAGCGTCAACGATGGTACAGAAGTTGCCGATGGCACCGATCCGCTTCATGCGCCTACGCTGAGTATCAATGACATCACCGCCAGCGAACCGGCTGACCGCAAGGACACTTCGACGGCGACCTTCACCGTGACGTTGATGTACCCACTCAACACATCCGTGTCGGTCAATTACACCACCTTCCCAGGTTTGGCGACAGAATGCAACAACGGCAACTGTGACTACCAGCGGACGACAGGGACATTGACGTTCCAACCGAACACCACGACGCAGACCATTGACGTCCTGATCTACGGCGACAACGACAGGGATCCCGGTGAAACTTTCTCGGTCATCCTGTCCAACCCGACCAATAACGCCACCATCGAGCGGGTGATAGGTCGCCTGCCGGGGCAGGGCTTCTGCACAATTCAATGAGACGAGGCATAATGATGCGCAGCCATTCCGCGAAGCCGTCCGAGAAGCTTAATTCTGTAGGGGCAAATCCCCTACAGAAGACCCAATTTGCTGGCAGACTTTTTCACCCGCGTTTTGCCTCAGACCTTCAATCCGGTCAGGCAATCGTCCTGATGGCGCTGATGATGCTGGGGTTGATGGCAATCCTGGGGCTGTCAATCGACGGCGGCGGTCTGTTCTTCCTCAACCGCGATACCCAGAACGCGACCGATGCTGCGGTGATCGCCGCGACCTACGCGCGCTGCACCAGCAATGATCCAGCAGTTGTCGAGTTTGCCGGGTATCAGGCGGCGGCTCGAAATGGATTTGACAATAACACCACCTCCAATTGGGTGGTCGTGAACAATCCGCCCGATTCGGGTACTGGCGTGGGCGAATCCGAATATGTCGAGGTGACGATCACGGCAGCGAAGCCGTCCTACTTCATCCAACTGGTCTTTCCAGAGCCGCTTCGGGTCACCAGCCGCGCAGTCGGGCGCTGTTCCCCACCGTTTAATCCCGCAACCCTGCCAGCGCTCTATGGGCTTACAACCACCTGCCCAACCGGGGTAAGCTTGTCGGGATCGAATTTCCGTGTTGAGAGTTCCGTCTATCCGACCATCCGGAGCAATTACGACATTAGCGGGACAGGAGGTGGCAACGTAGTGGGTGGAGCCGTCGCCAGACACGGTATCGATATATCGACTCAAGTCACCTTTACTCCCCCAGGCGTAATTGACCCGAACATGAATACTGATGATCCGCTGTCAGAACATTTTTCTCCGTCAGCGTTTATAGACCGATACTGGAATGACCCAAACTTCCCGATACACACCGAAATTGGTCCGGGCAGCCCAGACTTTAACGTCAACAATAACACCTGGAGACCCAACGGACGGACGCTTGAGGGTTTGTATTACGTTCACGGCGATGTCGCCATCAATAATGCGACTTACGGGACACATGGCGTCACCATTGTCGCTGATGGGGCGGTGGATTTTGCCAGCGCAGCGAATGTGTACAATTACGTTGGTGGTTTCCTGGTCATTGCGAACAAGACCGCCGACAACTGCGGCGACGACGCCGTACACATTTCGGGCAGCGCCCAGTGGTACGGCATGATTTATGCTCCAAATGCCGGAGCCACCATCTCAGGAAGCAACCAGAATGTCATTGGGGGATTCGTCGCCCAGACCATCGAATTCAGCGGTAGTCGAACCCGCATCGTCTATGATCCCGACCTGCTTGATCCCTTTCCTGCCAACGTTACGGTTTCCGAATAGGCTTAAAGTACCAGGCAGCGGAGAATCCTTCGCTGCCTGACTACTTCCTCACGCTACCTGCTGCGACATTCCCATCTACCTCACGTTTTAATAATTAGAATCATACCTGTGAGCTTATTCACAATGAAGACAGCGTTGATGCCAATTCACCAGTATCATTCCCCCGCAATCGTTTCTCTCAGCGGGAGCTTCTATCGAGCCTGGCAAGCGCATTACAATCCAGCTACCCAACGCACCGTTTACGGTTTGCAGCCTCAGGCTGGGTTAAAATGGACTCAATTGGCTCCTGCTTGGGACGCCGAGAGACTCAGAACAATACGGCGGACACAGTGGATGTCGTTTAGCGAAATTACAGGGTTGATGGCAATACTGGCTGCCTCGCTGCCAGAGGATGAGCCGGGCGCGATTCCGATTGACGTTGCCAACCTCATACGGCAGGCGCAGCAGGGTGACCGCGAAGCAGTTGCCAGCATCTATCGTGTTTATGTAAGGCGTATTTATCGCTACGCTGCCTGCCGGGTGCCATCCAGCAGCGATGCTGAAGATGTAACGGCGGACGTTTTTGTCCGCATGGTCGAGGCTTTACCCGGTTATCAGATCACGGGCGCGCCGTTCGAGGCGTGGCTGTATCGCATCGCCGCGTCGCGGGTTGCCGACTTTTATCGCAATAAGGCAAACGGGGGAAACGAACAACTCCACGAAAATCTTGCCGACGATGCCGTACCGTCTGAGGAGAGACTCATCGAAGGGCAGATGCTGGACAACCTGCGCCAAGCGATGCAGCGCCTGCCCGACGAACATCAGACTATCCTCGTCATGCGCTTTGTCGAGCGTAAAAGCCACGAAGAAGTGGCGATGCTCCTGGGTAGAAGCGTCACCGCGGTGAAAACCATTCAGCATCGCGCGCTTTCGCGGCTGACCGAAATGCTCGGCAGCAATCATAAGGTGCGTCATTATCTGCGAGGCAGCCATGAGTGAGATGCTTTCCCCAGAGGAAATCCTCGCTCGCCGTCTTGATCAGGTATTACCGCCTGATAAGGCGAGTGTTCCTCCGCAAACCCCTGATCCACTGGTGAATACCGCCGCGCGAATTGCAGTCCTGTCGATTCCAGAGCCATTAGACATGGCACTGGCGCGAATGGAGAACACGATGCTGGCTGCTTTTGATCAGCAGTATCGCGTCCAGCGCCAGCCAAAGCAGTCTCGTCGCTGGGTTTCCCAGGCTAGCAGGTGGGCAGCCGCCGCCAGCCTGATACTCGCCCTCCTGATGGCAGGGATCGTACCCGCCTCTGCCGGAAGTTTACCGGGAGAGCCTTTATACAGCGTGAAGCGCCTGACGGAGCGTGTGGAACTGGCGCTGGCAGCAAATGGAGCTGCCATTGTACGGCTGCGGTTAGCCCATGCCGAACGCCGCGCGCTGGAAGCGCTGGCACTGCTTGAACGCGATCAGTTTGACGCGGCGCTGCTCGACGAGGCACGCGCTGAATTGAAGAGTGTCGAGCAAGCAGTGAGTCCCGAACTGGGAACATCCCTCACCTTCCAATGGCAGCATGGGGAAGTGACCGATCTCATCCAGTTTGTCGTGGAGCGCGCGGAAGAACCAGCCGATTCGGTAGTTGCGCCTGCGGACTCTTTGGTTCAAACCGACACCATGACGCCAACCTATACGGCTTCCCCAACACCAACCGTCACCGCGACGCCAACGCACACCTATACGGCTTCTCCATCCCCAACTGACATCAGGATGCCAGCACACACGTCCCATCCAACCCGGATGCCGGACACAGCAACCTATTGTCCCGGTAACTCGTGCAATTCGGCAGGTGTTCCCGGTGGACAGATCGACCCGAATAATCCGCCGGGTCAAAGCGGCGGGCGTAACAATAATCCACCAGATCCACCGGGGCAGGGTGTCCCCGGTGGAGGACAAGGTGGGAATTCAGGACAAGGGAATTCAGGAAACAGCGGTGGCGGCGCTCCAGCCGAACCACCGCCTTCTAATTCTGGGGGGAACTCCGGCAACAGAGGTGGCGGCAGTGGCAAGTAGGCTTGACCGATTTTAGCTGGTGCTGCCATTCACGTCAGGCTGAAACTCAGGATCGAGCGAATTGGATACGCAGCGCCCTAGCCTTTCAGACCGGTGAGTTTGACGCTGGCGACAATGAAGCGCTGCAAGCCGAAGAACAAAATCAGCGTGGGCAGGACAGCGATCACAGACGCCGCCATGATCAATTCCCAGGCGTTGCCGTGTTCACCGGTAAAGCTCTGAATGCCAACCTGCACCATACGCATATCAGGCTCGTTCGCGGCGATCAGGGGCCACAGGAAGGCGTCCCAGTTCGCCAGGAAGAAGAAGACGGCAAGCGCGGCAAGCACCGGACGCGCCAGCGGCAGAGCAATGCGGAAAAAGATGCCGACGCGCGTTGCCCCATCGATGCGGGCAGCGTCTTCCAGCTCTGAGGGCATACCTAGAAAGAACTGCCGCAGCCAGAAAATGCCAAAAGCATGAGGAATCGCGGGCACGATCAGCGCCAGATAGGTATTCAACCAGCCAAGATCGCGCATCAGCAGCGCCAGCGGAATGAGGATGGTGTAAAACGGAATCATCAGTGTGGCGAGAATTCCGGCAAAGGCAATTCGCTTGCCGGGAAAATCCAACCGCGCCAGCGCGTAACCCGCCATCGAATGCAGCAGCAGCGCCACCGCCGTCACCGTCGTGGCGACGAAGAACGAGTTGTACATATAGCGCTCAAACGGTGCCTGGCGAAAGACTTCCTGATAATTGTCGAACGAAGCATTGGGTGAAATCAAAATTGGCGGTCGAGCGAAGATTTCATTGGCGGGTTTCAACGAACTGGAGAGCATCCAGATAAATGGACCCGCAAAGACGATTGCCAGAATGATGCAGATCACATAATAACCACCAGTGCCGAGCAGTTGGGATCGCGTCTTTTTCATATCTGCCTCCTACTGGCGTTCGTCGCTTGAACGGAAGTAACGCACCTGAACTATGGTGAGAACCAGAATCATGGCGAAAAGTACCGCCGCCATCGCTCCCGAGTAGCCGAAATTCCATTCGCGGAACGCCTTTTCATAGATGTACATCACCAGCGTGTAGGTCGCCTGTGCGGGCCCGCCGCGAGTCATGACGTAAATCTGGTCGAAGGCTTGCAATGCGTTGATGGAAAGAATCGTAATCACGAAGAAACTGGTGGGGCGCAGCAGCGGCAGAATGATGTGGCGGAATATTTTCCACCGATTCGCGCCATCGATCTGAGCCGACTCAATGTAGTCTGACGGGATATCCTGAATGCCCGCCAGCAGAATGATCATGAAATAACCGACGTTTTTCCAGACGGCGACGATCAGAACCGACGCCATGGCGCTTTGCACATTGCCAGTCCACTGCGCGGTTGGCAGCCCGAAAAAACGGAGGCTCTCATTGATCAAGCCGTTACCGGGGTCGAACATAAAGCGCCAGATCACACCGGCAACCACCATCGACATCGCAACGGGCATGAAGTAAATCGTGCGGAAAAAGAAGTTGGCGCGCCCTTTGCGCGTCAGCAGTACCGCCATTCCCAGGCTCAGGGTATAAACCACAGGAACGAAACCAAGTGTATAGATGATCGTGCGTCCGAGCGATGCGCCAAATTTCGGGTCTCTCAGGATGATTTCGTAGTTGCGAAAGCCAATAAACTCTGGCGTACCCGTCAGCCGCCAATCGGTAAAACTGATGACCAGCGCCAGCAGCATGGGACCGATGATGAACAGCAGCAGCCCCAGCACGTCTGGCAGCAGGAATAAGTAGGCGGTGATTACCTGTTCCAGCCGGTCACGATTGATGTTCTGAAGACGCTGTCCCAATGATCGATTGGCGCGTGACTGGAGAGATGGAGCAGCCGTTGGCTCAGACGCGGACATAGCTCATTCCTGTTAAGGCTGATGGATTGAGCAGGGCTGCCCCGCGTTGTTGCTGCTGGCAGCCCTGCGCGAGAATTGTTAGCGGGTCAGGAGATAGGAGTCTATCTTGTCCGCCCAGGCGGCAGCGGCATCTGCGCCACTCACGCCGTTAAACATCACGTCCTGAACTGCTTCCCATACTGACTGACCAATTTCTGGCGGGTAGGAAGGTTCGGGGCGTGCCGACGGGAAGATGTCGTTTGCGAATACGTCATGCGGGAACTGCGAGTAGAACTCAGGGTTGTCCACGATAACCGAGCCGCGCGGTGACATTTTCGTGTTATAGACCATTCCCCATTCGCCAGCGCGGGTGTTGTCTTCCGCGCCGAACATTTCAATGGCAAACCGGGCAGCTTCTTCGGGGTGCTCGGTGCCGGAATAAACCATAACCGTCCAACCGCCGTAGACCGTCTGAAGGGCGTCGCCTTCGTCAGGCGCGGGGATCGAGGCGACACCAAGTTTATCGAGGAATTCGGGGTAATTTGCCTCAATCCAGCCATACACCCAGTAACCAGAGACGAACATCGCGCCCTGTTCGGTCGGGAAGCGCTCGTCGGTCGGGTCGTTGCCAGTGCTGGTCGGCGCAGCGTAGCCTTCGCGCACCAGTGTGCCCCACAGGTCAAGGGCGCGGGCAGTTTCAGGCGTATTGACTGCCGCTGCCGAGAAGTCATCGTTCATCACGTCTGCGCCCGCCATCCACAGGAAGGGATAGAAGACGAAGTTCTGATAGTAGTCCGGGTTGGTGGGCAGCAGGATGCCATAGCGATCTTCAGTCGTCAGCGCTTCAGACGCCGCCAGCAGTTCATCCCAGGTGGTCGGGACTTCCAAGCCAGCGTCAGCCAGCATTTCCTTGTTGTACCACAGGACAACCGGCTCCATCTCAAAGGGCAGCGAATAGACGTTGTCATTCAGCGTGACCGCGTCCCATGAAGCGGGGAGCACGTCTTCGCGCAGGTATTCGGGGATATAGTCCTGCAGCGGCAGCGCCAGACCACTTTCGGCATAACGTCGCCAGTCGCCAGGGCTGATGAAGAAGACATCAGGGGCTTCACCCGTGGCAATACCCGTCGTGAGGATTTCACCGGTGTACTGCGCCCAGGGGAATTCCTGCCGCACGACCTGGAGATCGTTCGCCGCATTCCATTCCTCTACATACTCGACGAAGAACGGATCGACCGGATCAGCATATTCGAAAGTCCAGAACTTCAGAGCATCATCCTGCGCGACTGCTGGAACAATCGAGATGACGGCAAGTAAAACAACAACCATGCTAAAGAGCATTCCAAAACGTTTCATTTCCCTTACTCCTAGGCAATTAAGCAATCGAACGTCCTTCTGCCTGTGGTCTAGCCAGCGATTCACCTCCTGTTCCGTGTCGTTTCATCTGGACGATGTGAAATCGATTTCAGTACTTTATGCATATAGTAGTCAGAAACGACGCTGTCGTCAAGAAAGAGGTATCGTTAAAAGTGCCCAAATTCGTCAGAATAAAGCGCAGTTGAAGCATGATCTGTAGTAGGATTAAGATAAATTGACTATCACAGAATATGAAATCGATTGCAGGAACTAACCATTGACTTGACGAAACCGCCCTACCGTACAGGATAATTCAGGTTTCGCCGCTGATGAGAAGGACGCCGATATGGCAAACGTGACCATCAAGGAAGTTGCTGAGTACGCTGGTGTTTCGCAGGCGACCGTCTCGCGCGTGCTCAACCACCACGCCTATATTTCGGATGACGTGCGCCAACGGGTTCAGCAGGCGATGGATGCGCTTGGGTATCAGCCAAATCGCTCGGCACGCCGGCTGCGCGCGCACTCCAGCGACATTATGGGCTTGATCATCCCCGACATCCAGAATCATCTTTTTCAGACACTGGTGCGGGGTGTCGAAGATGCTGCCTATGCCAGACAGTTGAACGTCGTGCTGTGCAACACGGATGACAATCCCGACAAACAGACCGCCTATCTGCGGGTGATGCAGGCAGAACGCGCCGCAGGCGTGGTCGTCATCCCTACCCGGTCGAATGACGGACCCGTCTTAGCCCCTGTCCGCGAAGCTGGTATCCCCATCGTTCTGGTTGATCGCGAGGTCGTCAACTTTGAAGCCGATATCGTTAAGGCGGATAACGTTCGTGGTGCCTGCGAAGCCACAACCCACCTGATCCGGCTCGGCTACCAGCGAATCGCTATCATTGCCGGTACGCAGTCGCTAACGCCTGGACGCGAACGGCTGCGCGGCTGTTATGAGGCATTCGACGAAATGGGCATTCGCGTCGATTCGGCGCTGGTCAAGGTTGGGAATTTCCGGCTCGAAAGCGGCTATGAGTTAACGCGCGAGTGTATGAGTATGGCGGAGCCGCCGGACGCGATCTTTGTCGCCAACAACCTGATGAGCCTCGGCGCTTTGCGGGCGCTCCATGAACTGGGTATACGCATTCCTGAGCAGGTCGCGCTGGTGGGCTTCGATGATATGCCCTGGGCGGGCGATCTCAACCCGCCGCTTACGACGGTGTCCCAGCCCGGATATGAACTGGGTCAGCAGGCGGTTCGGCTGCTGCTACAGCGTGCCGAAAGCCCGGATTTGCCCTATAACAAGGTGATTTTACAGCCGCGATTGGTGGTGCGGCGGTCATGCGGAGCATATCTGAGCGTAAATCATCGCGACTGAGAAGCGAGCTTTGCCCCATTGACGGTGGCAGCCAGGCATTTGCCGTCCGTATCTGCCGAGGGAAATTTGGAGCACTCCGCAAGAATCGAAACAGGTGACGCTGCCGCCACCTGTCCGAATAAAGTCCTGGAATGTGACCCCGGAAGGATTCGAACCTTCGACACTCCGCTTAAAAGGCGGGTGCTCTGCCACTGAGCTACGGGGCCCTCTTCTCGCTTGGGTTGCTAGAGAATTATAAGGCTTCGCCTGCTGTTTTCAAGTCGCAACTTCGGTATACGGCACAAAAGCTGCGCCGCGGTAGGGACACGACACTGTCGTGTCCGGTGTTTGCCGCCCGCCGTTCGGGCGTGTTCAGCCACAGCACCGTTTATGGACGCGATCATCATGCTTTTGTGATTCGAATACATGCTATACTTTTGACAACATCGCGCTTATTATCGAGCCTGGACTCATGACCGATCTATTTGCCTTCGTCATCCTGCCATCTCGCCCTGAATTTCTCGACTTCTACGCCGATGTACTCCAGCCTGTGCTGGAATCGGCGGGCTACGAAGTGCAGCACGGCGAAAACGTCTTCGACCAGCAGAACGCCCTCAAAGAAGTGGTGCTGAATATCCACCGCGCCAATATCATCGTCGCCGACCTGACCATCCCCAGCGCTAATGTCCTTTATGAACTGGGCATTGCTCAGGGCTTGCTCAAGCCGACCATTCTGGTGACGCAGCGCGTCGAGCGCGTGCCGTTCGATCTGCGCTCTTACCGCCTGCTCCAGTACAGCCTGCATTACAAGCGCATTGAGGAATTTAAGGACAAGCTGCGCGAACTGGCGGAGCAGCACAAGACCCGCCTGCTTGACTATGGCAACCCGGTGATGGACTTCATTCCCGATCTGATCAGCCGCGAAGAAGCCGAGAAGCTGCTGCATGAGGACGCCGCCCCCGCTTATAACGGCGACGTGCCAGCGCCGGAAGCGTTTGACTTTGACGCCGACCCATTCGAGTCTGAAACCATGCAGGAAGCTGATCAGCTGTTCAGCACCGCCGAAGCGACGCAGGAAATTCGCCGCGAGCCGCCGTCTGAGGAAATACAGGATCGCCCTCGAATCCTCGATTTTGCGCTGGCAGCCGTTCAGGCGATGGAGAAGATCAACACCAGCGTCGGGCGCATCACCGAAAAGACGACCGCCTTCTCGCAGGGGTTAAACGGACACAATACCAATATCAAAGCCATCCGCGCCCGCGGCGTCACCGGCGATCCAAAGGAACTGCGTGAAGCGCTGAACACCACCGCCGACGCCATGGAAGAGTACACCACCACGGCGGAGACAGAAACGCCAACGCTGAAGCTCTCCTGGGAACAGCTTCTCAAGAGCACCACCGACCTGATCGCGGCGGTCAGCATCGAAAGCAGCGAAGACCGCGAGGCGGCAAACCTGTTCGCCGCGCAGATGCAGGCGCTGCAAATCACTGTCAACACCTGCGTCGCTGAGCTGACGCGCCTGAAGGAAACGATTGCCCGGACGCCGAACATCAGCAAAACCCTCAACCGCGCCATCATCCGGGCGGAGCAGGCGGCGAACCTGGCGACGATGGAGCTTATCACCGGACAGTCCTACGTCCAGCGCACGCTCAACTTACTGGAAGAACGGCTCAACACCCACGTCAGCTCTGTACCGCCAGCGTCCAACCAGTAACCAACCCCGGTACCCATCCGCGAGGCGACCTGAAAAGTCGCCTCGTTTGTCTCTGCCCCGTGTTTGCATCAGCAGCCACTTTGCGGTTCAATAGCCCCGTAATTAGCAGGCTCTTGTCACTGAAGGATAGGTTTTCATGTCGCAGTACATCCTCGCGCTGGATCAGGGTACGACTTCGTCGCGCGCCATCCTCTTTGACCGCGACGGACACATCACCGCCGTCACTCAAGAGGAATTCCCGCAGATTTACCCTCAGCCCGGCTGGGTGGAGCACAATCCCGACGACATCTGGAACAGCCAGCTTCGGGTGACGCGGGCGGTGCTGGCGCAAGCCAACCTCTCGCCCGCCGACATTGCCGCCATCGGCATCACCAACCAGCGCGAGACGCTGATTGTCTGGGATCGGCGCACCGGAGAGCCGATCTATAACGCCATCGTCTGGCAGTGCCGCCGCACTGCCGATCTGTGCCAGCAGTTAAAAGCCGAAGGCTTCGACCGCGTGCTGGCGCAGAAGACTGGCTTGGTCACCGACCCGTACTTCAGCGGCACAAAAGTCGCCTGGCTGCTGGAGAACGTCCCGAACGCGCGCCAGCGTGCCGAGCGCGGCGAGCTTGCCTTTGGCACGATTGACAGCTTCCTCATCTGGCGACTGACCGGCGGACGGCTGCACGTCACCGACGTGAGCAACGCCAGCCGCACCCTGCTCTACAACATCCACACCGGCGATTGGGACGACGATATCCTCGCCCGGCTAAGAATTCCGCGCGCGCTGCTGCCGAAGGTGCTGCCCAGCAGCGGCGTATTTGGTGAAACTGACGCCGCCCTGTTTGGCAGCCCAATTACGATTGCCGGAGTCGCTGGCGACCAGCAGGCGGCAACCTTCGGTCAGGTCTGCACCAGCCCCGGCATGGCGAAAAACACCTATGGCACCGGCTGCTTCCTGCTCATGAACACCGGCAGTCAGGCGGTGGCGTCGCAGAACCAGATGCTCACCACGATTGCCTGGAAGCTGGGCAACCAGCCGACGCAGTACGCCCTCGAAGGCAGCGTCTTTGTGGCAGGCGCGGCGGTGCAGTGGCTGCGCGATGGACTCGGCATCATCGAAACCACTGGCGAAAGCGAAACGCTGGCGCGGAGTATTCCCGGCACCGACGGCGTTTACTTTGTCCCCGCCTTCGTCGGTCTTGGCGCGCCTTACTGGGACGCCTACGCGCGCGGCACTATTCTCGGACTCACGCGCGGCAGCACCCGCGCCCATGTTGCCCGCGCGGCGCTCGAAAGCGTCGCCTTCCAGTCCCGCGATGTGGTCGAAGCCATGCAGTCCGATTCAGGGATCGCGCTGCGAACCCTGCGCGTGGATGGCGGCATGACGCGCAACGACTTCCTGATGCAGTTCCAGGCGGATATTCTTGGCGTGCCGGTGCAGCGCCCCGCTATCACCGAGACAACGGCGCTGGGCGCGGCGTATCTCGCCGGGCTTGCCGTCGGCTACTGGGACTCGCCTGAAACGCTTGCCGCGCAGTGGTCTATCGACCGCACGTTCGAGCCAGCCATGAGCGCCGACCAGCGCGAATCGCTCTATCACGACTGGAAACGCGCCGTCGAACACTCGAAGGCGTGGATTGAGCAGGACAAAAGCTGACTTTCTAACATTACCCGGTCCCTCCCCTTGCGGGACGACGCAGGGACATCGTCGTGTCATGTCCGCCTGGTTTACTGGCGGCTGATAGTTCGCTGTCAGCCGGATGCCGCTGTACACTTGTGCCTGTTCGTTGACAGTCAATAGTGATCGTCAAAAATCATGCAGACACTGGTCGCCGGACTGATCAATCTTGAAACGACGCTTCGGATAGACGAATTCCCGGTCAGCTACAGCCCTGCCCGCTACCCGTTCTTTGGCGTTCGCAGCGCCGTCAGCGGCGTGGGCTATAACATCGCCAAAGCGCTGACCATTCTGGGTGATGAGGTCACATTTCTGTCGCTCATCGGCAGTGACCCGGTCGGCGCGCTGGTATACGAGGCGCTGGAGAGGGATGGCATCGATCCCGAAAACGTGCTGCAAACGATTGACGAGACGGCGCAGTCAGTCATCCTCTATGACCGCGCTGGCAGCCGCGCCATCAACGTCGATCTCAAGAATATACAGGAAACCGGCTATCCCGCCGACCGGTTTGAAGCCGCCCTGACTCAGTGTGATATCGCCGTCCTCTGCAACATCAACTTCACCCGCCCAATGCTGGCGCGCGCGAAGGCGGCGGGTAAGCGCGTCGCCACCGACGTTCACGCTGTTTCCAGCATTGACGACGACTACAACTGCGACTACATGCGCCACGCCGACATTCTATTTTTGAGCCACGAACATTTGCCCACCGCGCCGGAAGAATTCACCCAGGCGCTGCAAAGCTGCTATGGGAACAGCATCATCGTCGTCGGCATGGGCGCTGACGGCGCGCTGCTGGCGGTCAAAGGCGACAACTTCATGGAACGGATCACGCCGGTGCAGACGCGCCCGGTGGTCAACACCATTGGCGCGGGCGACGCTCTGTTCTCCGCCTTCCTGCACGAGTACAGCCGCGCCAGGGACCCTTACAGCGCCATCAAAAAGGCGGCGGTATTCGCCTCGTACAAGATCGGCGCTAACGGCGCGGCGGAAGGCTTCCTCACCGAACCCGAACTTGACGATCTCTATACGCTGATCTCAGGAGAAGCGTAAAGGTGATCCGGCGGGTTTGCCCCGCTTACGTTTTCGCTGCCTTCTCCGCGCGCTCTGCGGTATATTAATCGCCCTGGCAGTTTCAAAACTGTTATCTTTGTGGTTCAATTGTTCGTCTTCACGTCGTCTTTCCGGTAGATGCCATGCAGGTTGTCGAGTATCACCCTGAACTAGTGCCCAGCCTGACCCGTCTCATCAACGAGCAGACGGCGTCGATTCCGCCTCACTGCGCTTTCACCGAAGCGCAGGTCGCGCTCGCCGTCGAACAAGCGCCCACGCTGTGGGGAATGCACTTTGCCGACGAGCACGAGCTGTATGACGCCCGGACGCTATGCGTGCTTCAGCGCGGCGAGCTGGCGGCAGCGGCGCAGTGGGTGATACCGCGCCAGCGCCGCGACTCCTGCTCGCTGGCGTGGATCGTCGCCCAGCCTAACCAGCGCGGTGCCCTGCCCACGCTGCTGCATCTGATCGAGAAGCAGATTTCGGGCGGCGGCTTCACCGTCATCGAACTAGGGCGTTTCTCGTTTGGGCTGGGTTGGTTCGGACTGCCAGCAGGCTGGACGCACATCATTGAAGCCATGCGCAAGGCGGACTTTGAGCATACCGAAACCTGGACGATGATGGTTGGCAGCACCGCCTTCCAGAAAGAATCGCCGCTGCCCAACCGCGTAACGCTGGCGTGGGACATGAACAAGCCCGCCCTCGAATGGAAGCTGACCGCCTATCAGGACGATACGGCGATTGGCGAATGTCAGGTCTGGGGCGCGCCCGATCATTTTGAAGGCTGCGCCGCCTTCTCGCAGTGGGCGTCAATCGAATGGATTGAAGTCGAAGGTGAATATCAGCGGCGCGGCATCGCGGCGCGGCTGGTGTCCGAACAGATGCGCTTCCACGCGCGGCGCGGCGTTCAGCACTTCATGGCGTGGACGCGACAAAATAACGAAGCGGCGCGGCGGCTTAACCAATCCATGGGGTTTGAAACAACATCCGATCTGGTCGTCCTGCGCAAGCAGCTGCGCCCGACCTGATCATGGATGACCACCTTTCGCAGCCTGTTTAACGAGAGAAACGCTGATGATTCGCATCGACACTAACCAGATAACCGATTATCTCCGGGATATGGTGCAGATTGATTCGGTCAATCCGGGGCTGGTGGCGCGTGGCGCGGGCGAAAGCCAGATGGCGCGGTGGCTCGCCGCCATCTGTGAAGCGCTCGGCTTTGAAGTGCGCTTGCAGGAAACCGCCCCCAACCGCCCCAACGTTATCGCCCGCTGGCGCGGGTCTGGCGGTGGCAAAAGCCTGCTGCTCACCGGACACACCGATACCGTCGGCATCGAAAACATGTCGGGCGATCCGTTCAGCGCCCGGATTGAAAATGGTCGCCTGTACGGGCGCGGCTCGTATGACATGAAAGGCGGTCTGGCGGCGATTCTCGGCGCGGTGAGCGCGCTGCGTGCCAGCGGCTGGACGCCTGCGGGCGACATCATCCTCGGCTTCGTCACCGACGAGGAATATGTCAGCATTGGCACCGATGCGCTGGTGCAGGACGTTCGCGCCGACGCCGCTATCCTCACCGAGCCGACCGAGTGCCAGTTGTGCATCGCCCACAAGGGCTTCGCCTGGCTGACGCTGACGACTCGCGGACGGGCGGCACACGGCAGCCTGTACAGCGAAGGCATCGACGCCATAACCCATATGGGACGGCTGCTCGCCGCCCTCGAAAGGCTGGAATCCGACGTTCTGCCGGAGAGGCTGCATCCGCTGCTCGGTCGCCCGTCGGTTCACGCCAGCCTCATCAGCGGCGGGCTGGGCTTAAGCACCTATCCCGACTCGTGCAGCCTTCAGGTCGAACACCGCCTGCTGCCCGACGAAACTGGCGATACCGCCCTCGGACTGTGGCAGGATGCGCTCGCCAGGCTGCAACAGACCGATCCGGACATTCAGGCAGACGTCAGCCTTGATGTTTATCGTCCCGGCTACGAGATTGACCCGAATGCGCCCATCGTCCAAACCCTGTTCAGCGCTGCTGCCGCCGTTACCGGCAGCCCGCCTAACTACTATGGTATGTGGGCGTGGCTCGATTCGGCGGTGCTGGGACGCGCGGGCATCCCCACCGTCATCTACGGACCGGGCGGAACCGGCGCGCACGCCGCCGTCGAATATGTCAACCTGAAGGACGTGTTCACCTGCGCTGCCGCCATCGCCCAGGCAGCCCAGGACTGGTGTTCGTAACACGCCCTCACCCTGAGCAATCTACGATTGCCGCCCTGGCGAGGGACTTATAGACAAAGACTCTGGTTGTACCCTTCGCCAAGCCTACACAGTATGCAGCATCCGAAGAAGGTCTCGGTGTCCTTTGTGTCTTCGTGGTTCAAATATCGTCTTTCTGGCAGTCTATTAAGCGTAAACTGCCACAGCCGTTGAATCTTTATTCCGCCGTCGGTTAATTCATGCTACCTTGAGCGCATGATGACGTCATCCACACATTCACACGTTCACTCTGCCCAGCCGCCGCCTGCCGCCGGGCACTCCAGCGGACGCTTCGCCCTCATCCTGACGCTAGCCGCCGCAGCGCTTTTCGCCTTTGCCGTGTTCAGCTTCACCCTGCGACCAGCTCCCGAAATCGATCTGGACTCGGTTGGCGCGGATGGCGAGGTGGCGATCTCCTTCCGCGCCGATACGGCTGCCGTGTGGCTGCCCGGCGCGTGCCTGAATGTGAGTTGGGACGTGACCAACGCCGTCGAAGTGGCGCTGAACGGTTCGCCCGTTCTAGCGTCCGGCGTCCGGGAAGTCTGCCCCAGCGCGGACGCGCCGCCCACCCTGAGCCTTGTCCTGCCCGGCGGCGCGGCGCGAGACTATCCTCTCAATGTCATCGTGCTGGCACAGCACAAGTACTTCCTGCTGGCAGTGGTTGGCGCGCTCGGTCTGCTGGCAGGGGCAGTTGTCTTCACGCCGCCAGCACAGCGCGTCATCGGGGCGCTCCACGCCCGCGCGTCACAGGGCATCGCCCGCGCCGATGGGCAGGTTTCGACGACCGCCCTGCTGCTCCGCACCGAGCAGATCCTGCGGTTTGTCCTGCTGGCGATAGTCGCCCTGTACCTCGTCCTTTATCTGGGCGTGGCGCTGGCGCGCATCGGCTACCCATTCGAGCTTGAGTGGATGGAAGGCGCGTCGGTTGATTCGGTCAGCCGCGTGCTTAACGGTCAGCCGCTGTATGCCGCGCCCGGCGTCGAATACGTCGCGCCGATCTATGGACCGATCTACTTCTACGCTTCGGCGCTCGTCTCGATGGTCTTTGGCGTCGGCTTTTTCCCGCTGCGGCTGGTGTCGCTGCTGGCGTCGCTCGGCTGTTTCGCCGTGATTTACGGATTCGTCAAGCGCGAAACCGGCGACAGGTTCGCGGCAGTTCTGGGCGCGGGACTGTTCGCCGCCACCTTTGACGCCACCGGAAGCTGGTTCGATCTCGCCCGTGTCGATTCGCTGTACCTGTTCCTGCTGCTGCTGGGGCTGTATCTGGTCAGGTTTCACCCGTCGCCGCGCGGCTATATCGCCGCCGGAATCGTGCTGTCGCTGTCGCTGCTGACCAAACAGACGGCGCTGGTGACTATCGCCTTCATCCTGCTCTACTGCCTGCTGTCGCAGCCGCGTTATACGCTGTACCTGCTGGCGGCTATGGCGCTGCTGATCGGCGGTTCCACCCTGCTCTACGACTTCGCCACCAACGGCTGGTACAGCTATTTTATGCTCGACATGGCGGAAGAACAGGGCATTGTCGGCACGGCGCTGCTGGGCTTCTGGCAGGGGGATCTGGCGGTGCTGCTGCTCGCCGTCCTGCTGATGCTGGTGGTCATCTACCGGCAGCTTGCCAGCCAGTCGTTCATTCAGGCACGTTTCTACGCGCTGCTTGCTGTCGGCATGTTAATCGCATCCTGGCTGATGCGGCTTCACAGCGGCGGCTGGGTGAACGGCTTATTTCCCGCCTATGCAGCGCTGGCGCTGTTTTTGGGATTGGGGGTATCGCTGATCGTGAGGCTGGTGCGCGACTTACCCATCGACAGGCGCAGCCCGGTGGTGGTCGCCCTTTATCTGGCGTGTCTGGTACAGTTCGTCGGGCTGCTCTACGATCCGTCTCCACGCATCCCGACCGAGCAGGACAGACAGGCGGGCAGCGCCCTCATCCAGCATCTGAGCCGCGTCGAGGGCGATATCCTGTTTGTCGGGCATGGCTACTACGCCGCGCTGGCGGGCAAGCCCGGCTATCAGTTCGGCTGGTCGATGAACGTGCTGGGTGGCAGCAGCAGCCCGAATGCGCTGGCGCTCACTGGCGCAATCAACGACGCCATCGCCCAGCAGCGCTTTGGCGTCATCGTCGCCGATAACGCCACTTTCCTGCACGAGGATTTTGAAGCCGCGCTCGAAACCTATTATGAGATGGAACTGCTGCCCTATGTGGGGACGGAATTTCTGCCAGTGACAGGGATGGAAACGCGCCCGACGTATCTTTACACGCCCAAATCGTCACCCGGCTGATCGTTCGAGGGCGGCGTTACGACTCGCTGCCGAACCAGTACAGGTACAGACGCTGGTAAGTTCCGTCTTCTTTAAGGGCGAGAATGGCGCGGTTGATGTTCTCGCGAAGCGGGCTGTCATCTGCCAGCGCAATCCCGTAGTCCTCGGGATTAAAAATTGTGCCGACCACTTTCACACGGCTGCTGCCCTCGCGCGATTCGTAATAACGCAGCACCGGCGCGTCGTAAACGACCGCATCGACGGTGCCGTTTTCAAGCAGCGAATAAGCGTCGTGAATGTCGCTGACAGTGAGGGGAATGATGCCAAGCTGCTGCAAGTGTGTTTCTGAGGTGCTGCCCTGCACCGTGGCAATTCGCCGCCCCGGCAAATCCTCAATGGTGCTGATACTTTGCTCAAGCTGATTCACTGTGGCAATCGCGGTGACGCTGGCGGTGAAATTGGCGATTAGCAGCACGCCAATCACCAGCCAGATCAGGCTGATGAGGCGGGACAGCGCCGATACCGGCGACCTGTCGGTGAGATTGCCCGTGACGACCAGGATGCTCGACCACCACATCCCCTCAACCACCCCTCGAAAGTAGCTGTGGGCAAAATCCGGGTTCGTCCGGCGTTCAACCAGCCAGATCAAGTGTCCACCGGTGATGATCACCAGGAAGAAGATGCCGACGATTTGCAGGATGCCCGGCGACAGAAGGTTATGGACGATTTGCGATACCGTGAACTGGGAATCGACGCGGGTCATGATCTGCAAGCCAGAGCTGAAATAGGGATAGGAGAAGTCAATCCGTTCCTCACGCGATGAAGTAATGCTGATGCCGGTGATTCCAACGTCGGCAGCGCCGTTCTCGACTGCCATTAGCTGCTCATCAACCGTCTCAACTTCCACGAACTCATATTCCAGCGCCAGGTGGTTGGCAATCTCGCGCCAGAGATCGATGCTGAAACCGTTCAGCGAGTCGCCGCTTCCCATGACGAACGGATCAAGCGGCTTGACGACGACCTGCAAGGGCTGCGCATCGCCTTCCTGAGAGATTACAGCGCCGTTCCCAACCGCAAGCGCGATGAGGACTATGAGAACTACCGGCAGCTTACCTGTTTTCATTGGCATACCCGAACGCAGACAGCGCGAACGACTGTTTGAGCGCGCGATCTCACAGCCAGACATTGACCGCGGCGACTCTATTATATGGTGGCACTGTCCTTAACGGGCTAAAGTGGCGAATTATCGGCTTTGGCAAACGCCACGATTTTAGTATTCGCGCCCAAAGCAAGAGGGGCTTATAATCCTGCGGTCACAGAATGTCACGTTAAATTCAAGAGGAAATCATGTCCGACGAAAACCGCGTGCAGGACCTGCGCGCCGAGATTGATGTTATTAACCAGCAGCTTCTGGATCTTCTCAGCCGCCGCGCCCAGATCGTCAGCGAGATCGGCGCGCTGCACACGGCGCTTGGCGCTGACCACTACGACCCTGAGCGTGAAGCTCAGATGCTCACAGCGCTGGAAGCCAGAAACAAGGGACCGTTCAGCAACGAAACCATTAAGGCGCTGTTCCGCGAGATCTTCCGCGCCTCGCTCGCTCTCGAAGAACAGCAGGCGCGCGCCAAAATCCGCGTCCAGCGCAAATCGCCCGACGAACGCACCATCATTCGCCTGCCCGACGGCACCGAAATTGGCAACAGCGTCTTCAGCGTGATCGCCGGTCCGTGCGCCGTCGAAAGCTACGAACAGATGGACGAGGTGGCGGAAGCGCTGTCGCAGCGCGGCGTCAAGGTCATTCGCGGCATGGCGTACAAGCCGCGCACTTCACCCTATGAATTCCAGGGTCTGGGCGAAGAAGGCTTGCAGATCGCCCGGCAGGTGGCGAACAAATACGGCATGTTCGTCGTCAGCGAAATCATGGACAAGAGCCAGATCGATCTGTTCCTCGACTACGCCGACATCTTCTGGGTTGGCGCGCGCAATATGCAGAACAGCTTCCTGCTGCGGGCGCTCGGCAAGGTCAATAAGCCGGTCATCCTGAAGCGCGGGCTGGCGGCGACGCTGGAAGAGTTCCTCTATGCTGCCGAGTACATCGTCAGCAGCGGCAATCCCAACGTCATCCTGATGGAGCGCGGCATCCGCACGTTTGAAAAGTGGACTCGTAACACGCTCGATATCGGCGGTGTCACCGTGTTGAAGCTGGAATCACACCTGCCAGTCATCGTGGATATCTCACATTCCGCCGGGCGGCGCGATATCGCCAAGCCGCTGGCGCGGGTGGCGCGGGCAAGCGGCGCCGATGGTCTGATGGTGGAAGTCCATCCCAACCCGCCGGTTGCCATGAGCGACGCCAAGCAGCAGCTTTCGATTCCCGAATTTCACGCGATGATGGACGAAATCGTTCAGTTGGCGTAAATCGACCATTTCGTAGGGGCGAGGCGGTGCCTCGCCCCTACAGCTTGCCCGCCCGCACCTGCCGCGCCACCACCTGCGCGCCCAGCGCCAGCGACACGCCCGGCAGCCAGGCAATGCCAAAGGCGGTAAGCAGCACCGTGATCACGAACACCGGGTCCTGCGCGCCGTCGCCGCGCGGCAGCCCGTAACCCACCAGCGCCAGCCCAGAAAAGCCAAGACCGAGCGCCAGCAGCGCCGCCATCGGCGGTGGAGTCGTGCCAATGCCGTCGAGGAGAGCAGCGCCCTTCTCGCGCTTCAGGAACCACATCAGCACCAGACAGAAGCCAACCAGCGTGCCGATAAGCGCAAGCGACAGCGAGTCGATCTGGTTATTCAGCCCGCGCGCCAGCAGCAGCACCAACAGCACGACCACAGCGCCCAGCCACTCCAGCGGCTGCAAGCGCGCGCTGACCGGCGTGTCATCGCGTCGCCGCGCCAGCAGCAGAACGACCATCGCGGCTGCCAGCCCGACAGTGACGGCGATCATGCCAGCTAAGGGCGCTTCCGCCGCATCGGGGCGCAGCAACGTCGGCGACCAGCGCGCCCATGTCCCCCAGGCGAAACCGGCGGCTGCACCGGCTGCCGCAAAGACTAACAGCCTCGTCTTGGCGGGCGTCACCAGACGCAGGAACAGAATGATCATCAGCAGTCCGGCGAAGGTGTGTCCGCCGAGCACCCGCGTGAACAGGGTGCGCGGCATATCCGTCAGGGTGGTTTCGGGGTTCAGCAGCAGCCCATTGAGCAGTCCGTAAATGCCGACCAGCGCCAGCAGCCCGAAGATGTTGCGGACACGAAAGCGCGCCGCCAGATCGAGCAGCAGCGAGGCAAGCGCCAGGTAGCCAACCGCCAGCGGCAGCCACTCGATCATCTGCCGCGCCAGCGGGTCAGTCCACAGCAGTATTTCCGAGCCGAAGAACAGCAGCAGCGCCAGCAGCAGCCGCAGCCGCCATGTGGTGAATGGTCGGACGAGTGGGGTAGGGTTTTGATCGGGCGGAAACGACTGGAACATCAAAACTGAAGCCAAAGGTTTTGCCGGGGTTAGCCAAACGGTGTACTTCGCGCCCGGTACTCAGTACATGCTATCCAGCATACACTACATTTCCCCCGGAACGATGGCTATTCCGGCTTGAGGGCGACGATCTGCGAAACATGATCCAGTTCGTGGTTCAGCAAAATCCGCCAGTCATCGAAGTAACTGGCAAGCTCGCCCGGCTGTAGCAGGAAGTCAGGGTTGAAGTCTGGCACATGGCGCAGATAGCTGGTATTGAAGGTCTGGTAGATTACCCGCCCGTTGGGGCGCACGCAGGCGCGGATGCGGGGAAACAGGTCGCGCTTCAGGTAGCGAAAGACGCAGACCAGATCGTAGGCTTCGCTTTTTAGCGCCACTTCATCCAGATCGACCTGTAGGAAATTAAGGCTTCGGATATGCTGCTGCGCCGCCTGTTCCTGCGCCCGTTTCAGCGCTTCGCGGCTGATATCGAGCAAATCGGTGGTGTAGCCCTGCGTCGCCAGCCACAACCCATTCTGCCCCACACCCGCGGCGAGATCGAGGGCGCGAAACTCGTGACCGGCAGTCATATTCAGCACCGACGGAGTGAACTGGAACAACAGCGGATCGGGATCGGGGTAGTCACCATCCGGCGTTTTCTGATAATACGTATCCCAGCGCAGGCGATCACGAGCAGTCATCAGGCTTCTTTCCCCGCATATACGGCGCGATAACTGAGCGCATCCGGCACCGCCGCCATCGCTTCGGCATCCCCCGGATACAGGCTGGCGGCGGGGTTTCGGCGGCGGCGCTCGTGCAGTTGGTAGGCATCGCGCAGCGTCACAAAATCCGGCTGCTTCCAACCCGCCGGAATCGTCAGGCAGTCGAGAATCGCGCCAATTTTAGCACCAGCGGCGCTGTTCCAGTCAACCCGTTCGCCGCGCAGAAGGGCGCGGGCGGCGGCTTCGTTGCCGGTGTTGCCGCTGCGCTGGGTCAGGCTGGCGCTCAGGCGGTCAAACATCTTCTGCGCCCGGTTGGCATCAACTGGCAGTCCTTTGACATCATCGGGCAGCGCCTCCCGCAGCAGATCCATATCGTTCGGCTGCGGCGAAACGGATATCGGGGCAGGCGTAACCGACAGTGCCGCGATCAATTGGTCAGCGGACAGACCCGGCTTCAGGTAAGGCAGCAGCGCCGTCTGGGGCGGCTGTTGTTCCCCCTCAGCGTAGATCTCAAGCGTTGGCTGCGTGTCATCCACCGCCGCCAGCAGGCAGGAAAAGCTTCGCGAAACAAGCGGCAGCATGGCAGAGTCAGGCTCGCCAAGCACCCGCAGCCAGCCCACGTTAGCGGGTGAGACAAACAGGCGCGCCACCTGCGGATAGGTTCGTCCGGGCATCATCCCAAACGGGTTAAACGGCGTGTAGCCCAACGCCTGTAGGGAATCCATCAGCGCGGTGACGACTGCCCCCTGATCAGAGTGTGGTAAGAACAGGCTGCGCCACGCCGCCATCGTCAGTCCCTTCATTCGCCACCGGCGCGCGCTGGCTATACGAAACCAGGCTGCCGACATCAATAAAGCCCAGATCGCGATACAGCGCCCGCAGATCATCCGAATCGCCCGGCGCGAAAACCAGATCGCAGCCGCGCGCCAGCGCCTGATGAAGCGCCGCCGCCAGCAGCGTCTGTGTCAGATCCGCCGAGCGCATTTCCTGAAGCAGCGCCAGCGCGGTGATCTGGCTGCTTTGATTCTGTGGCTGAAGGCTGACGCGGGCAACCCCCACCAGCGATTTCTGCCGGTAGATCATGATGTCAACCTGCTGACCGACCGGCGAGCCGTTCTGCCGCCAGCGTATCAGCGGCTCAATGCCGGGCGCAATCACGTCGTACAAGCCGTTGCGCCAGAATTCCCACCACAGTTCCGCGCCAAGTTCATCCTGAACTATCGAAACGCGGATATCTTCGTGGGCAGACAGCGCGGGTGAAGGCGGAACCAGCCCCAACGACTGGATACCCCCAGCCTTATACAGCATAATCGGCGTTTCCTGCTGCGCTTCCAGTCCGAACTCGCCCAGTGCCTTTGCGAACAGCGGCGGATACAAGCCTTCAATATAGCGCACGCATGGCGTCCGTTCCAGCGACGCCATGCGATCAAGCCCCTGCTGGAGGTTGTGTCCCGAAACCCAGGCAGTCTTGCGGCGCGGCGCAATGTAGTTCAAATCGGGAACGGCATTCGCTGGATGATAAACCAGCTCTACCCACCCCACCGTCTCGCGGCGCGCGCCCAGATCGACATGAGACAGAAACAGATGCTCCTGCACCTGCCGCAGCAGCCGCCGCATTTCCCTTACCCCCGCATCGTCAATTTCCATGTTTACCCCCGTAGAAATCATTGTAACGAATTACGGGCGGCGGGGCAGTAGTAATATGGTTTGACTTGCGCTGGATTTACAGGCGAAAACTGCTGTGGATGGTAAACTCGAAGGCACGCTAACAAGGATGAAACTATGAAAATCTACACGCGAACTGGCGACGACGGTACGACCAGCCTGTTTTCAGGCGGGCGCGTGCCCAAACACCACCTGCGGGTTGAAAGCTATGGCACAGTAGACGAATTAAACTCGGTGCTTGGTCTTGCCCGCGCGTTTCAGCCAACAGCACAGACCGATGACTATCTCACCCGCGTGCAGCACCAGTTGTTCAATCTGGGGGCGGATCTGGCGACGCCGCTTGACGCGCGTTCCAGCCACGTCGTGCGCATGGACGCGGAGACGGTCGCCTGGGTCGAAACGGCGATTGACCGGATGACGGCGGATCTGCCCGCGCTGACCTACTTCATCCTGCCCGGCGGCTCGCTGGCGGCGGCACAGATCCATATCGCCCGCACCGTCTGCCGCCGCGCCGAACGTCTGGTCAGTGACCTGGCACAGCACGAGCCGGTGAGCGATCAGGCGCTGCCCTATCTCAACCGCCTGTCCGATTTCCTGTTCACGCTGTCACGCTGGGAAAACCAGCAGGCGGGCATGTCCGAGGAGCGCTGGTCAGTCAAGATATAAGAGTTACTGAACCGCCAAGACGCAAAGAACGCCAAGAAAAATCTAAAAAAGCGCTTGGCGAACTTGGCGACTTGGCGGTTCGTATAGTATCTACTCCCACTCAATCGTGCCGGGCGGCTTGCTGGTCACGTCGTAGACGACCCGGTTGACGCCCTTCACCTCGTTGACGATGCGGTGACTGACCTGCGCCAGCAGGTCAAACGGCAGCCGCGCCCAATCCGCCGTCATGAAATCGTCGGTGACGACGGCGCGCAGCGCGATCACCTCTTCATAGGTACGGTTGTCACCCATCACGCCGACAGTCTTCACTGGCAGCAGCACCGCGAAACACTGGGCAGTACCTACGCGAAGCAGATTGGCGTGCTCCAGTTCTTCCAGAAAGATGGCGTCGGCGCGGCGCAGCGTTTCCAGCCGTTCCCAGGTGAGATCGCCGAGGCAGCGCACCGCCAGCCCAGGACCGGGAAACGGCTGCCGCCAGACGACCCCATCCGGCAGACCGAGCGCTGTGCCCACCGCGCGCACCTCGTCTTTGAACAGATCGCGCAGCGGCTCTACCAGGGCGAAATGTAGGTCATCCGGCAAGCCGCCGACGTTGTGATGACTCTTGATGACTTTCGCCTGCTGGCTGCTGGCGGCGCTTTCGATCACGTCAGGATAAATCGTACCCTGAGCGAGAAAACGCACCCCCTCATCTTCCAGCCTGCGCGCCTGCTCGGCGAATACGTCGATAAACAGCCTGCCGATCAGCTTGCGTTTGGCTTCGGGATCGGTCACGCCGTGAAGCGCGTCAAGAAACTCCTCGGTGGCATTGACGGCGATCAGATTCATGCCCTGCTCGTCGCGAAACACGCGCGTCACCTGTTCCGGCTCGCCCTGCCGCAGCAGTCCGGTGTTGACGAATATACAGGTCAGTTGATCGCCAATCGCCTTGTGCAGCAGCGCTCCCGCCACCGCCGAATCGACACCGCCACTGAGCGCCAGCAGCACCCGTTCGCCGCCGACGCGCTGGCGCAGTCCGGCAATCGCATCCTCGACAAACGCCGACGGCGACCATTTGGCTTCACAGCCGCAGATATCAAAGACGAAGTTGTGCAGAATTTCCTTGCCCAGCGGCGTATGGACGACTTCGGGATGGAACTGCACGCCGTACAAGCCGCGCGCCGGATCGCCCATCGCCGCGAAGGGCGAATTGAGCGAAGCTGCCAGCGGGATGAAACCGTCCGGCGGGCGCTCGATGCGGTCGCCATGCGACATCCAGACGGCGATCTCCTGCGGCAGCCCGTGAAACAACAGGCTCTCCTGGGTGATGTCGATTTCCGCCGCGCCGTACTCGCGCGCCTGCGCCGGGGCAACCACGCCTCCAAAGGCGTAAGTCAGCGCCTGCATTCCGTAGCAGATGCCAAGCTCAGGCTTGCCACTCCTGAGGATGAAGGCTGGAATCTGCGGCGCGTCAGCGTCATAGATGCTGTTGGGTCCGCCGGAGAAAATATAGCCGCGCGGAGAGTGCTGGTTTATCGTTTCCGAAGGCGCGTCAAACGCGAACACTTCGGCATACACACCCAGTTCGCGCACGCGCCGGGCGATCAACTGGGTGTACTGCGAGCCAAAATCGAGGATGGCGATACCGCCCGTTCGCGGATCAGCCGACTGAGGACTCGCGACCGGGAACTGAACAGAGGCATCGGTATGCATGTAGGCTGTCAATCCTCAAAGATAATTCTGCCATCGTCCATATTGACGATGGACGCGAGCGCCTCGATTGGGACGTCGTAACCGTATTTCTTCATCAGATCGCGCCCGCCCTCGAATGTTTTCTCAACCACCACGCCCACGCCAACGACGTGTGACCGCGCGCTTTCGACCATCCGCGCCAGCGCCCGCAGAGTCTTGCCGGTTGCCAGAAAGTCATCGATGATCAACACATCCTGATCAGGATGCAGAAATTCGGCGGAAACGAGCAGGTTGACTTCCATGCCTTTGGTGTGGCTGGGCGCGGTTTCAAGATAGACCGGGCCGAACATGGTGATCGGCTTGGTCTTACGCGCATACACGACCGGCACGTTCATTGCCAGTCCCGTCATCAACGCCGGAGCAATCCCCGAAATCTCGACGGTCAGGATTCGATCTACGTGCGTATGGGTAAACCGCGCCGCCATCTCTCTGCCGATCTCCAGCATCAGTTCGGGATAGAGCTGATGATTGAGAATGCTGTCAATCTTCAGGATTCCGTTACCGAGATTGCGCCCCTCGGCAGTGATGCGTTGTTTCAAAGCCTCCACGTTTTACACTCCTGTGTGCCCACCGGCTTCTTCATATACGTCGGCGAAAATCATCTCAAAGGTACCGCGCTGGAACCCGTTCAGGTGTCCACCCGCCTCCTGACCGGCGGGCGTGCGCAGCGAAGCTTCCATTTGCGACGTGTCTTCAAAATACACTTCCAGAATGCGGTACAGATCGGTGACGCCCATTGGGCTGCCCGTGACGCTGACCACCTGACGGCGGGTTATCGAGGGCATCCGTTCGATAAGCGCCAGGAACTCGTTGTAACGCTGCTCAAACAGCGCGTCATCCCCCGGCTTGTGGAAAACGACCATGAACTTGACCATCAACGCGACTCACCTGCTGTAGAATACAAAAACCGGGCGTTTCTGCCCGGCGCTCAATTGTATACGAACGATGTTCATCCTGACGAGCCATTGGCGAGAACTGCCGCGCTAGCCCTCGGTGTCGTCACCACGCATCATCAGCCCGACCACCACGCCGACGACAAAGACGATCAGGAAGGTGCGGAAGGAAGTCCCCTTCACCGCCCGGCTCACATCCTGCCCCATCTGTTCATACGAATGCTTGCGCAGATAGATGGCGGTGCGCTCAAGCCCCCGCGCGACTTCATCCACGCTGCCGCGAATTTCCGGGTTCGCGCCCAGTTCGCGCGCTTCACGGCGCAGCGATTCGGCGGCGCTGTTCAGCCCCTTGACCGCTTCTTTTTTGGCATCGTCGGCGCGCTTGCGGGCGCTCCGCCCCAGTTCATTCATCGCCTTAACCGTTTCCTGGGCAAGCTCTTCGCCATGCTCGCCGTTGTGGTGACGCCCCATCATGATATACCTCCGACTCTGGAATCCAGATCATGTCAACAGGTGACTCTATTGTATCGCAGCCCGCCGCCATGTCCTACTATCTGGCGGACGATGGGGAATTGTGAGGCTGTAATTCGGACACATCGTGCTGTGCCCCTACAGTTCGTCTCGCAGGCTGTCGTCGTGATCGTTCAGATCGATCACCTCCAGCAATTCGCCGTCGTTACGCTCCAGATACCCGCCATTACGCTTGGGCTTCTCGTCGTCGAAATGACGCTTTGGCTTTTCTTCACCATGCTGGGCTGTCCGGGCGCGGCTGAACATTTGGTACGCCATCAAACCGAGGACAGCGACCACGATCAGCCCCATAATCGAGCCAATGCTAAGACCATCAAACAGGTAAAATGCGCCGCCGAAAAGCAAAAAGGGCAGGAAGATGCAGCCGCCGCCATGTCTGACCCTGCCTTCGCCACTGCTGTACCATCCCCAGAACATCGCAGCCCGCCTTATCACACCAACACCTGATAGATAAAGTGTAGTGCAAATTGCTGCCGCTGTGTCAGTCGGGATTCTGAAAATAGACAGTCGTCATCTTTTTTTCACCCGCGCTCCATCGCCTGCCGCGCGGCTTATCGTTATAATGCCCGCCATGACAACACCTTCATCTCGCCCCAACCGCCGCGCCCTGCCGCGCGGCTTGATCGCCGCCGCCGTCGTGCTGGCAGTATTTGCCGCCCTGCTGGGACTCGACCTGACCAACCGCGGCTTCGTCTGGCGCGCCTTCTGGTCAGTGACCGGAGAAGAAACGCCGCTGGCGCAGATTCGCGGCGTGGTCGAATGGGTCGGCAACATGACTCGATTGCAGCCGGACACCGCGCCGCTGGTTCCCATACAGCACGTCGGCGTCAACCCGTTTGGGATCAACACCTTTCTGGAGCAGGAAGCCGAGGTATCCAAACGCGAGCAGTCGTTGGCGATGATCGCCGGTGCGGGCTTTGGCTGGATTCGCCAGCAGTTCGTCTGGCAGGATATCGAAATACACGGGCGCGGCGATTTTGAAGACCGCCGCAATGATCACGATCAGGATGGACAGCCGGACGTGATCGATGCCTGGGCGAAGTACGACAACATCGTCGATCTCGCCGGACAGTACGGTCTGGATGTGATCGCCCGGCTCGACAACCCGCCGGAATGGGCGCAAACGGTCACAGGCGACTACGCGCCGCCTGCCGATGTGGACGATTTTGTGAACTATGCTCGCGCGGTCGCCGAGCGCTATCGAGGGCGCATCCACGCTTATCAGGTGTGGAACGAGCCAAACATCTACCCCGAATGGGGCGAACAGGCGGTCAGCCCGGAAGCCTACACCGATCTGCTCTGCCGGACGTATGCGGCGCTGAAAGCGGTTGATGACGAGATCATCGTCATCAGCGGGGCGCTGGCGCAGACGGTTGCCCTGACCGAGCGCGATCTGAACGACTTCATCTTCCTTCAGCGCATGTACGACGCGGGCGCGAGCGCCTGTTTCGACGTGCTGGCGGTGCAGGCGTATGGCTTCTACAGCGGACCCACTGACCGGCGGATGCGCCCGACGACCAACATCTTTGCCCGCAATCTCTATACCCGTGACATCATGGTCGCCAACGGTGACGCCCACAAGCCGATCTGGATCACCGAAGCCGCCTGGAATCCGGTGGATGCGCCGGAAGTGCCGCCGTCGTCGGAAGTTGCCCAGTACGCCAACTTCGGTATCGTCACCCGCGAACAGGCGGCAGCCTACATGCCGCAGGGCTACCAGCGGGCGCTGGAGGAATGGTCATGGGTGGGCGTGGTCAACTACTGGTTCTTCAAGCTGCCGAGCGAGGAACGCAGCCGCCAGGCGATGTACTACTTCCGCATGGTCGAGCCGGATTTCACGCCGCTGCCCGTCTACGATTCGATGCGCGACTACATATCCAACCTCACGCCGACGCTGTATCCGGGCGTGCATCAGGCAGACGATCACTGGGCGATCACGCTGCCGGAAAGCGCGGCGGTCATCCACGCGGACGACGCGCAGTTCAGCCGCGCCGTCCAGACCCGCGAAGTCACATTTGCCGCCCAGGGAACGGACATAATGGTACGCTGGCGCGGCGGTGAACCGCCGCGGCTAGAGCGAGACGGCATCGCGAGCCAACCCGCCCGCATCGTCAGCGCTGACGGCGGCTGGAACACGATGCGCGTCCATCAATCAGCGGTATCACAGCCGGTGAGCATTCGCCTGCTGGCGGATACGCCGTTTGAGATCGACAGCATCACCGTGTATGACCGGACGCTCACCAACCTGTATCCGCTGATCGCGGGCGGAATCGCCCTGGCTGGCATATTCGCCGGGGTCATCATCGGCGGGCTGCGCCAGCGATGGCTGCGGCAGCACGAAGACTGAATTGAGCATAAACAAGCGCTAAGGTGACATTCATGTCCGCCCCTTAGAATAGGCGGGTGAGGGTTTGTATTCACTGGTGGAGGATCACTGCTGATGACGGTTCTGGTAACCGGCGCTGCCGGGTTTGTGGGCAACAATCTCGTCCGGCGGCTGGTCGAGCAGGGTAAGCCTGTCCGAGCGATGGCGCGCCATCTCGAAAAGGCAAACCAGCGCCTCGCGGATATCAAGGGAAAAGTCGAGATCATACAGGGTGACGTGACCGACCCCGACAGCCTCGAACGCGCTGTGTCCGGCGTGACCGCCGTCGTGCATCTGGTGGCTCTCGCCATCGAGAAAGGCGGGCGCACCTACGACGGAATCAACCATCAGGGGACGGTCAATGTGGTGGATGCCGCCAAAGCCGCCGGGGTAAACCGCTTTGTCTACATGAGCCAGAACAACGCCGCGCCCGAACACGAGTCAGCGTTCCTGCGCAGCAAAGGACGCGCCCAGCAGTACGTGACCGAATCAGGGCTGCAATGGACGGCGCTGCGCCCTTCGGTCATCTTCGGGCAGCAGGACGAGTTCGTGAACTCAATAGCCCGGCTGGTGCGGCTGACTCCAGTGATCTTCCCGAACATCGGCGGCGGGAAAGCCCTGTTCCAGCCCATCTCGGTTCATGATGTGGTCGAAGCCGTCGTCCGATCGCTGGATGACGATGGCACGATTGGTAAGGCGCTGGCGCTGGGGGGACCGGAAATCCTCACGCTGGAGACGATGGAGAAGCGCATCTTCCGGGCAATGGGCACGAAACGCTGGCTTTTTCCCGCCCCAGCGGGGCTGCTCAAACCAATCGTGTTCCTGATGGAGAAGACGCTGCCCGGCGCGCCGGTGAACCTGTCGCTGCTCGAACTGCTGAAAGTGCCGAACGTGGTGGACGACAACGCGCTGATGACCTACTTCAACCTTGATCCGCGTCCGTTCATCGGCGAACATATCGCCTATCTGAAGAACATTACGGCGGGCGAAGCGCTCAGAAAGATATTCACTGGCGCGACTGTGAAATAAAGACGGTTGAACCGTCAGGAATAAGGGCGCAGCGTGCTGCGCCCCTACAGAAATCAATCGCTTTTTGCGGCGGGGCGCTCCTACTTCCCCAGAAGGGTTGCAACGGCGCCGCCGGCAGCCATGCCCGACAGGACAGCGCCCTCTACGCCTGGAGAGCCGAAAGCATCCCCGGCGAACGCCAGCGGCACCGGTTCTTCGATGACGAGGCACGACTCGGGATAGGTGGTCAGGGGCTGCGAGTAGCGCCAGCGCTTGAGATACGCCGAGACAATCCGCCCGTCCTGCGAAACGAAGGGTTGTAAGTCCACTCGGAACGATTTGAGGATATCGTCGTCGGCGCGGTCGTAAAGCTGGCGGCTGTAACTCGGACCCGCCTGCATGGTGATCAACCTGACACCCGGAGAGATACCTTTACGCTGGTTATCGGCGATCCAGTAAATGGGCGCATGGGGACGCTGAATCGCGCCGGGATGCGGAAGGGCTGTCTCGCCCTCGACGTGGAACAGCCCCGTCAGGCAGGGTTCATAGTCAATCGCCGTGAGCGCGTCGCGCGGCTTTTCCGGCAGCGTTACGCCGCCTTCGTGCAGCAGTTCCAGCGACTGCGGGATCGGCGGCGTCAGCAGCAGCGCCCTGGCGCGCTGGCGCGACCCGTTGGTGTCTTCCACTTCCCAGGCGTTCCCCACCTGGCGCGCCGCTGCCAGCTTCACGTTAAGACGGGCATCCAAGCCAAGCGCCAGGTATCTGGCGAGGGAATTCATGCCGCCGTGAATGGCGTAACGCGGATTTCCATCGCGGGACACCGACAGACTGCCGTCGCTCCAACCACGCGACCACTCAAACACCAAGCCTTCTTTGGTCCAGCGGTCGATCATCGCCCTGAACTGCGGATCGCGAACGGTGAAGAACTGCGCGCCGTGATCCGCCAAGCCACCGTCGATGCTGCGCGTGCCCATGCGCCCGCCGACTGTCCGCCCTTTTTCGAGCAGCATGGGGCGAACCCCACGCTCGACCAGCGTTTTCGCCGCCAGCAGACCCGTCAGCCCTGCCCCGACGATGAGTACGTCTACCTGTTGAGCCATCTTTCGCCCTTAGTGTCGCTTCGCTATCTTAAGAAGATTGTATCGCAGAACCGGCTGCGACCGCGAAGCTTTGCGTCGCCGTATCAGCGGAACAACTCGCGGACGATGATGTTGCGCTGAATTTCGCTCGTGCCTTCGTAAATCTGGAAGACCTTGACATCGCGCATCAGCTTTTCGACCGGATATTCCTTCATGTAGCCATAGCCGCCAAAGACCTGCACCGCATCAACCGTGACCTGCATCGCCATATCAGCGGCGAAGGCTTTGGCGTAGGCAGCCATCTTCGGGTTCTCCGCGCCGTGATCGACCATCCACGCCGCCTGCCACACCAGCAGCCGCGCCGCTTCAATGTTGATCGCCATATCGGCGATCTTGTGCCCGATTGCCTGATGCTGCCAGATGGGCTGCCCGAAGGTTTCGCGCTCTTTGGCATACCTGATACATTCTTCCATCGCGCGGCGGGCGACGCCAACCGCGCCTGCCGCCACGCCGGGGCGGCTGTGATCAAAGACCTTCATCGCCAGCAGGAAGCCCATACCCTCAGCGCCGATACGATTCGCTTCCGGCACTTCGACGTTCTCAAAGACGATCTCGGCGGTATCGGCGGCGCGCTGTCCCAGCTTATCGAAGTGCTTGCTGACCTTGATTCCGGGCGTATCGCGCTCGATGATGAAGCACGAGATGCCCCGGTGGCGCGCGCTCGGATCGGTGACGGCGAAGACGGTGTAGAAATTTGAAAAGTTGACATTGCTGATGAAGATTTTCGAGCCGTTGATGACGTAATGCCCATTCCGGCGCTCGGCGCGCGCCTGCATCCCCGCCACGTTGGAGCCAGCCGCCGGTTCGGTGACGCAATAGGCGGCAAGATGCCCCTGCTCAACCATACGCTCACCAAGCCAGTACGCCTTCTGTTCGTCGGTGCCGCCGATGAGGATGGGCAGCGACGACAGGTTGTTGACGCTCATGGCGGTGCTGATGCCGGAACAGCCATACGCCAGTTCCTCAGCGACGATGCACTCCTCCAGCACCGACGCGCCGGGACCGCCGTAATCCAGCGGGATGTTGAGGTTGACCAAGCCGATCTCGCGCCCCTTGTTGATGATGTCGATGGGGAATTCGGCGGACTGGTCGAAATGCTCGGCGACGGGCGTGATCTCGCGGGCGGCGAAATCGCGCGCCATCTTCTGTAACTGCTTCTGCTCCTCGTTGAGTTCAAAATTTAGACCGGACACGGCTGTCTGAACCATTTTTAATCGCTCCATAACTCTTTAATCAAATATCGGTTTGATTATTATAGCGGCAGCGGCGGCAGCAGCAATTGTTTTTTTCTGCCGAAATTGCTGCAATCTACCCTCAACGGTGCGCAGAAATTGCAGCAATCGACGGTTAATTGCTGCAATCTCGAAAAAGCTGTTTGAACTACAGAGACACAAAGGACACCGAGAAACCATTTCAACCGCCAAGCCGCTAAGGACGCCAAGAACATCTGAACCGCAGAGAGCGCAAAGGACGCAGAGATGTTCCTGATCAGCGTAGCACGGAATGAAGGGGAACGGGTGACATTTTGGACGGCAATTTGGGGCGTGTTTACTGCCAGAGGCTAAAGCTGCACCCGCTGAAGTGGGCTTAACACGCGAGGCACCCGTTTTGAGTGCCTCGCGGTGTTTGTACCGGGCTATTGCGGCTTAATAACTGCCAGCGCGCATCTCGGCGATGAGTAGTCGCATCTGGGCAACCGTGTTGGTGGTGCCTGTGCCATGATTGGTGGTATGGGTCAGGTCGGGTGAAGCGCCATCACCGCCAACAATGTAATAGTCCTCGCACAACTGTGCCTGCGCCTCGCGATCCAGATCGGAGAAGTGCTTGCCGGTAAGGTCGCCATAATCGTACTTGGAACCGGCAATCTGCGCGTGAACGGCTTGCGCCATGTAGAGCGCGCCCACGCTGGTATACTGGGCGACGTGGGTTAGCTCATGCACCGCCAGCGGTCCCGACATCTCCCCCGCCGACGGCGAATGGAGAATGTGCATGGTCGTCACGGCGCGGTGTCCGTTGACCTCCGTAATCACCGAGCCTTCGTCCACCCAGACCATATCGTAGGGGATGAGTCCGCCGTGGATGGACTGGGACGCGCCTTTTTCACCATCCGTAAGCGGGCGCAGATGGAAAATGGTTCCCCAGATAGCGGAAAGGAACTCGCCGAGTCCTGCCAGTTCAAGGATGCGCAGCACTATGGTGCCCACCCAGGCAGCGCCGCGTTTGAGTCCGTCCCAGAGCCAGCCAAGCGCGCCCATCGCGCCATCGCCCATCCAGCTTAGTATGCCTTTCACCGCGTCACCGAGCTTGTCGAGGCTGGGATTGGCGGCAAAATCCAGCGCCCACTGAAAGCCACGAGAGAGTCCATCACCCAACCAGCCCAGGAAACCGGCTGCGCCCTCTCCGAGCCATGAAAGCAGCCCGGTGATGCCGTCCCAGGCATCGACCACCAGACGCCATATTCGCGTCGGGATATTGGAAATGAAATTCCAGAGGGTATCGCCGTAGAAGCAGAGTTTTTCCCAGACGACGATCCCAACCGCCTTGATGATTTCCCAGGCTTCACCCCCGAACCACTTGATCCCTTCCCAGACCGCCCTGCCCGCCGCGCTCAACGCTCGCCAGGTCGCCTCGCCAAGCGATTTCAAGCCTTCCCAGGCGTCGCTTGCCAGACCGCCGACTGCCTGCGCCGCGCTGACAACGCCTTCCCAGGCAGCTTTCGCGCCATCGGTGAGCGTATCCCAGGCGGTACTAGCGCCGCCCGAAATGCCATCCCAGACCTCACCGGCGAAGCTCTTCGCGCCTTCCCAGGCGCTGCTTGCTCCTTCGCTGACCGTATCCCAGGCGTCACTTGCGCCCTCACTGACGGTGTCCCAGGCGTCGCTTGCGCCTTCGCTGACCGTATCCCAGGCGTCGCTTGCGCCTTCACTAACAGTATCCCACGCTCCGCTGGCTGCATCCGAAGCTGTATCCCATGCGCCGCTCGCCGCGTCGGATGCGGTATCGTAGGCGCTGCTGGCAGTGTCCGATACGAAATCGACCGCATCATCGAACCACCCGCGCTGAATGACGCCGTCCGTCTGGCGCTGCGCGATGGTCGCTTTCGGAGAGTCTGAAGTGGGATGCCCCGGCACATGACGGTGCTGACTGCCGGTAATCGTGACCGGCGAACCGTCTCTGGACGGCGGTTGGATACGTCCTGCTTCGATCAACTGCTGTATTCCACGATTGCCAACCGCGCGCTGTAATGAAACGAAGCTGTCGGCATGGGTTCGACTGGGGGTTATCAGTTCCTGTTCGTCCGCAGTTTGCCGACTCGATGGGGTCTGCCCCTGTCGCTTCAAGGCTTTGGGTACACGCTGGAGACGCATATAGACTCCTGAACCGTCTGAATGCTGCCAAACGCCTGCTGCATCCAGACCATGAGCGCCATAAGACAACGGACGAGTTTTGAGCCGAAACCGTTATGTTGAAACCATTCTCGGATATTTTTGCGAATCGCACAACTCACCGGCGGGGATACCGCTTGCGACGCAAGGCGCAGTCAAAACGAGGCACTATGTCTAGTGCCTCGCTGCGTTATTTGGATGAAGTTGGGCGAATTACTGCGCGCACCAGGCGGCGGAACAATCGGTGGACGCGCCGAGCGACACCGGCGGCAGCGCCTCAAATTCGGCGTGGGAAACGGGCGTGGTGGTGTAATCCACAAACAAGGTGAAGCCCTCGCCGGAGATCAGCATCATATTGGAGAAATCGACGGCGCTGCGCGAGAGCGTGCGAAAGCCGGTACCGACGGGCAGCACTCCGGCGCGGCGGCGAGCGTTGGTATCGTGGAAGGCGACCACAAACGGCGTCTCGGTCAGATACGGCTGGGCGATTCCGGCAAGATTGGGCAGCGGAGCGCCCGCGCTCACGGGGATCGGCGGCTGAATGATCTGCGTCTCGACCCAACGGCTCGCCTGGACTTCGATCTCGCGGCAGTAGGTCGGCTGGGTGAAATCGACGTTCAGCGAAAAGCCGCCGCGTTCCAGCAGCGGCACCAGCGCCTGGGTGGCGCGGTTGCAGCGCATGATCGGATCATCGCCGACCCAGTTGCCGGGGCGCAGCGTGGACGCGCCGACGACGATATCGCCCAGCAGTTCCAGGTCGTGGCGAATGTCACGGGCAATCGCCAGCGGCGAGCTGGCGACGACGCCAAACCAGCCATCGGGACGCACTTCAGCGCCCAGCACCGTTCCCGCCAGGTTTTCAAGGTCAAGGCGCACGAACAGCGGCAGATTGGGATCGCCAACGTCAACGCTGCCACTCCAGCCCGCCGGGCGCTGCCCTGCCCCGACTGCCTGATCCGCCAGCAGTTCGAGGTCGTTGCGGGCGCTGACGAGGATGGGCAGCGCTTCGGTGGCTTCGATGCTCAACGGCACCGCCGTCGGCGCGGACGTATCCGGCGTAACCTCGGGAAGTGGATCGGACGGCGGCTGATCCTGCGCCAACAGCGCCGATGCCGCCAGAAGCAGTACAGCAGTCGAAAGTATCGCGATCCGTTTCACGGTGCGCTCCTGAGTGTCTGAGTGAATCAGTTTAAGAACCAGCAACCCGCCGGGCAGCCTTGGCGGTGACCGGCAAATTCAGTATGACCTCATTATATGCAAAGGCGCGGCTGCATCCCGTTAAGACCGATCCGCGTCCAGTGGAAAGTCGGGCAGGTCGGGAACTGGCGGGCGGCGCTTTTCAGCACGCCGGTTGATGTCGAAGAAGATCGGGATATCGCCGGGATTGAATTCCGGCACCGGCTCGGACGGCGTCTCTTCGGGCAGCGATTCCGGCGGGGGCGGCATCGTCTCCGGCAGCTCCGGCGGGAAGGCTGGCAGCGGCATGGTTTCCGCCTGGCTGGCGGCGGGCGGCGGCGCGGCGTCCATGGCGATAGCGGGCGGAGTCAGTGGAAGCTGGCGCACCTGAGTTGCCAGCATCTGCCGGAGCAGGGCAACGGCATCGTCGCGCAGGACGCGGTAACGGTCGCGCGGTAAGTCGCCAGCCTCCAGTTCGTCGAGGATCGTCTCGATCATCCCGCGCATCTCGACATCGGACGGCTGCTTGTACTGACGGGCGGCAACGTAGGGCGCGATGTACTCCGCCAGCGCGACGATGACCGGCGTTGCCACGCCGTAGAGGATCACGACGGGGGGCCACTCCTGATCGGCGTAATAGGCATTGACGCGGGCAAACGACGGAAAGAGCGCCTCGCACAGCAGCGTGTAAAGCTGGACGTAGCGATCAGTCCAATCCTTAAAATGCACCGCCGCCTGATGCGAAAGTTCGTCAGGCAGATCGCCGATTAACACCAGCACGTTATGGGCTGCCAGCGCGCCAGCCAACTGCGGCAGCGGGTGCGGATAATCGCCCGGTTTCCGCCAGCCAGCGGGAACCAGCGACGGCGCAGACCGCCGGGCAACGGTGATCAGCGCGCGCTCAAGACGCTCGTTCATCATCATCCCTGAGTGGCTTCACAGATCTACATTATACGATGTTTACGCGATCAACCCGCGTCCTGGGCGAGCAGGCTCAAGCCGAGGAACACCAGCGCGACCACGGTGATGAACAGCAGAAGCCGGGTCACGCGGCGGTAACGATACAGTCCTGGGCGCAAAGATGCAATGGACAGCGCCGACGGATGGATTTGCTCGATGGGCAGATACACTGATTTTCCCCTCACCCTGCTCAACTGCGTTGAGCCTTCCCACTCTGTAAGCAGGGCGACGCAAGCGGACACGACAGTGTCGTGTCCCTACGTCATCTGGTTGTAAGAAAGATGAGGGGACAGAAGTGTATAACTGCTTCTAGTCGTATAATTTTATATCCCCGGTTCTATCGATTATACCTACTTTTTAGTATAAATGGCTTGCAATTGGGGTATATATAATATACCATATGATCATCAGATAACATTACCCTTTGGAGGCACAATGCCCAAGCTCACTACACCTGAAGGATTTGAGTTCGATGGTTCGCCTGAAGAAGTTATTGAGATCTACAGAAAGCTGATAGGTTCAGAAGAAGATATGACGAAGGCTATTGAGGCTGCCCTAGATCGGCTACCAATCCCCGATGGACAAAAAGATTTGTACCGCGCCCTGTATCATGCCGGAGATAAAGGACTTCCGCAGAATGCTCTGGTAAATGAAATGCGCCGCTCGGCAGCCGAGCTTGCGGGTGTTCTTGGCGCACTCGGCAATCGTATCAACAGAACCCCAAGTATGCCTGGCAAGCCAGGAGTCCTTCTGTTATTTGAGATTACTCAAATAAACGGCGTGTACCACTACAAACTGCGTCCAGAATTCTACCAAATTCTCAAGTCAAGAAACTATCCTTGGCTGAGGTAAAACATGAGCAAATCTCCACTTATGTAAGTGTATCTGATTTGTGGGGCAAGGTTGTCCTTGCTCTGACCTCTCATGAATGAGGAATCAAAAAAGCGCGGCGATTCCGCGCTTCTTGAAGTGTGGAAAGATTCGGTTGTTAAACGCCGGACGCGGCGCGGACGGCGGGCAGCCACTCGCGCGGGAAGAACGACGCGCTGTGCGGGCGACCACCCACTACGGGCCACAGCGTCACAGTGATGCGCGGCGACGCGCGCGTGGTACGGCGGTCTTTGACGCGCCACACCTGCCCGTGAAGCAGCACCAGATCGCCGGACGCAATATGCTCCAGCGGGTACTTTCTGAACGCGGCGGACGGCGGCGGCGGCTCGGTTTCCGCATCCACAAAAACAGGCGGAATCTTCAGCTTGTCAGCCATAACTGCGCCTCCTGGCACTTCAGGGTCAGGCGGTGAGCGCGGGACGAGTGGCTTCGATTTCTTCCGCCGGGACTTCTTCGCCAGCGATGACAACATCCTCTACCCGCCACCAATCGGCAAATGAACCGCCATCTCCGACAACATAGACCGATAGCACGCCGTCAGAAAACGGCTTGCCCGTTGATACAACCTTGCCAACACGCTCGCCCTTGCGCACATACGTGCCAACCAGAGAGATTGTGTTCGTCATGGGGTCGTCCTCCATCCAACTTTGTACAGCATCTTCGGGAACGTCGATCAGCGCGCGCGAAGTTCGACAATGACGTGTAAATTGGGTGCTGGAGTGCTGAAGCGTTTATGCTGTGAATAAAACAATGATAGCACAGTTGTTCTAAAACTGCAACTACCAAAAGCCGCAAAGTGGATGGAATTTTGACCTGTTTTACGCCTGACTGCGCGCCACAAGCTGGATTTCCTGATATGGAAATTTGCCGCGAATGTGCTGGTTGAAGTAGCGCCCTTTGGAGTCGCTTTTCAGGATGGCATCGTAGACGGATTCGGGCACGTCGTAGTACTGATAGACGCGACCGCTTTCAAAGACAATTTCGAGCACGCGAGTGTGCCCGACCGCACTGATAACGCTCGATTCCACTTCCTGGCGATCCACGACGTTATCCCTCCGGCAGAACTTGTTTGCGGTTGTTTTCGGCGGTATAGATTATGTCAATTGTAATGAATTTCGTGGAATTGGCAAGCAAGGCGAGGCTGTTTGTTTGATAAGCAGCATCATAAAGCGATAAACTGAAGCGAGTGCGACAGGCGCAAAACTGAGAGCAGCGCTTTTAACTATAGACTTTTACTTTGAACTCTCTTTACACAGGAGACAGGACTGATGCCACGACCAGTAACGCTGTTTACGGGACAATGGGCTGACCTGCCGCTGGAAACGCTGGCGGAGAAAGCCAAAGGCTTTGGCTACGATGGGCTGGAGCTTGCCTGCTGGGGCGATCACTTCGCGGTGGACAAGGCGCTGGAGAGCGATGGCTACGTGCGCAGCCGCCGCGACATTCTCGAAAAACACGGCTTGCAGTGCTTCGCCATCAGCAACCATCTGGTCGGGCAGGCGGTGTGCGACCACCCGATTGACGAGCGCCATAAGGGGATTCTGCCCTCGCGCATCTGGGGCGACGGCGAAGCCGAGGGCGTGCGCCAGCGAGCCGCGCAGGAGATCGCCAACACGGCGTATGCCGCCAAGCTGATGGGCGTGAAGGTCGTCAACGGCTTCTGCGGCTCGAAGATCTGGCACGTACTGGCGGGCTTCCCGCCGGTGCCGCCGGAGATGATCGAGGACGGTTACCGTGACTTCGCCGACCGCTGGAATCCGATTCTGGACGCCTTCGACGAAGCGGGAATACGCTTCGCGCTCGAAGTCCATCCGTCGGAAATCGCCTACGACTTCTGGACGACCAAACGAACGCTGGAAGCGATCAACCACCGCCCGGCGTTTGGCATCAACTACGATCCGAGCCACCTGTACTGGCAGATGCTCGATCCGGTGGCGTTTGTCTACGAATTCCGCGACCGCATCTACCACATGCACGTCAAGGAATCCATCCGGCTGCTCGACGGGCGCAACGGAATTCTGGCGTCGCATCTGCCGTTTGGCGATTACCGGCGCGGCTGGGATTTTGTCTCGCCGGGGCGCGGCGGCGTGCCGTTCGAGCGCGTCTTCCGGGCGCTGAACAGCATCGGCTATGAAGGACCGCTGTCGGTGGAATGGGAAGACAACAACATGAACCGCGATCAGGGCGCGCCAGAGGCGGCGGCGCTGGTTCGCCGTCTTGACCTGACGCCCTCCAACGTTGCCTTTGACGCCGCCTTCGCGTCCAAATCCTAAGGAGACTTCAATGAGCGATCAAACCGGTTTTACATCAATGGCGGGGCCGAGGGCGACTAGCGAAGCGCCGGAACTGGGCATTGGGATGCTCGGCTATGCCTTCATGGGCAAGGCGCACACCAACGCCCTCAAGACGCTGCCATATATGATGTATCCGCCTGTGGCGATCCCGAAGCTGGTCGCCATTGCCGGACGCAACGAGGAAGCGACAGCGGAAGCGGCAAAACGCTACGGCTACAGCCGCTACTATACCGACTGGCGGCAGTTGGTGGATGACCCGGACGTGCAGGTGTTCGACAACGGCGGACCCAATAACGCCCACGAGGAACCCTGCAACGCGGCGGCGGCGGCGGGCAAACACGTCTTCTGCGAAAAGCCGCTGGCGCGGACGGCGGAAGAAGCCCGGTCGATGCTTGACGCGGTGACAAAAGCCGGAGTGCGGCACATGGTCGCCTTCAACTACCGCTTCGTACCCGCCATCGTCCAGGCGCGCAGGCTGATCGAAAGCGGCGCGATGGGGCGCATTTTCCACTTCCGCGCTGCCTACCTGCAGGACTGGATCATGGATCCCAATTTTGAGAAGGTGTGGCGGCTGGACAAAAGCGCGGCGGGCAGCGGGGCGCTGGGCGACCTCGGCTCGCACGTCATCGATCTGGCGCGGTTTTTAGTGGGCGAGCCAACACGCACCCACGCCATCACCAAAACGTTCATCGACGAGCGCCCTCTGCCCGGCGGCGGACGCGGCAAGGTGGACGTGGACGACGCCTTCATCGCGCTGCTGGAGTTTGAGAATGGCGCGATTGGCAGCGTCGAGGCGTCGCGATTCTGCGCCGGACGCAACAATTTCAACAACCTCGAAATCAACTGCGAAAACGGTACGATCCAGTTCAACCTGGAACGGATGAACGAACTGAACGTTTACTGGAAGGACGACCAGCCGAAAGAGACGCGCGGCTTCCACAATGTGCTGGTGACCAACCCAAGCCATCCGTACATGAGCAACTGGTGGCCCGAAGGACACATCATCGGCTGGGAACACACATTCGTGCACGAGTTCAACCATTTCTTCAGCGCGATTGTCACCGGCGCGGACATCGCGCCGTATGGGGCGACTTTCGAGGACGGCTACCGCAACGCGGTGATCTGCGACGCGATCCTGCAATCGGCGGAAAGCCGCCGGATGGTGGATGTAAAGTACTGATCTGAACCGCCAGGAAACAAAGGACTCAAAGATACAGGGGCGCAGGCGCTGCGCCCCTGCCGCCATCATTCTGGACAGATGGTCAGTTTTCGCGGCGCGATTTCCCCAGTAAACTAGGTGGTGTTGACATTTTCATCTGAACCTGATGTTTTGGTTGAGTACAAATGCCAACACAACCTAGCAGTTGAACTTTTCACTCAGCAGAAGCAAAAAACGACGTGACACTCCCCCGCCTAAAGGCGGAGGCTTCTCGTCCGACGCATGAGCCAGTTGCACTCTACGTTAGCGACGACGGATGTGTCCCATCCGGCTTTTCTCAAAATATTGATGGCTGCGTTGCGGTCTCTGTCCATGCTGAGACCACAATCGCATTCAACCCATCGAGTAGACAGGTCGAAGTTTTGAAACATAGCACCGCAGTTCGAGCAGCATTTAGAAGTGTAGGCGGGATTGACCAAGCGTATCTCACGACCAGCGCTCGCAGCCTTGTACGTGAGATATTGCTTGAACATGCCCCAACCGCTGTCCAGTATGCTTTTACTCAGGTGATGATTCCGAACCATGTTGCGGATCGTCAGGTCTTCCAGCGCGATACCGTCACATGCTTGCACGAGTGCGGTACTCAGCTTGTGCAGCATGTCACTGCGCTGGTTGGCGGTATGTATCTGTTGACGTTGTACCGTTCGCAGCGCTTTGCGGCGATTCTTGCTGACCTTTTTGGCGCGGGCAAGCCTGCGCTGTCTGCGCCTGAGTTCCGCTTGCGCGTCACGGTAGAACTTCGGGTTCGCAACCTTTTCACCGGCGCTGGTGGTGATGAGTGCCGAGATACCCACATCAATGCCAACAACGCGACCCGTTTCGGGCAATGGCGCACTCTCAGGCACTTCACAAGCGAAGCAGGCATACCACCTGCCCGCCTTGTGAACGATGCGAACGGTCTTGATATCACCTTCTATCTGCCGATGCCAACGTACCGGAACACGACCAATACCGTACAGCTTCAAACGTCTGCCATCCAGCTTCGCGCCCACACCGAACTGAGGGAAGTTGAAACTATTGAAACGTTCACGTCCTTTGAAACGCGGATAGCCTGCTTTTTCGCCTGCCTTCACGCGACGAAAGAAAGCGTCAAACGCTTTGCTCAGATCGCCCACTGCCGATTGCAAGGTTTGACTAAAGACGATCTGCGCCTGCGGGAAGGTTTGCCGATACAAGCGAGCCTGTTTGATCTGTTCGTTCTTGTGGATACTACGCCCCTCAAGCTCGTAACTCCACTTCCGATCTTCCAGACACATGTTGTAGAAGTGGCGACAGACTGCAAGCACACTGAACATGCGCTTCTCCTGCGCTTTGGTAGGATACAGACGGTACTTAAATGTCTTGAGTGCCAACTATGTACCCCGCTGCCCCTGAATATATTGCTCGATGATAGTGGCGCTCACGTTGCCAGCGGTGCGGCATAAATAGCTGTGCGTCCACAACGAAGGCAGTTTCAGCAGATGCGGAAACTCTTGTCGCAGTATTCGAGAGGAACGCCCCTTGAAGGCACGAACAATCTCATGTGGAGATTCCTTGGTCGTTGCTTCCACAAACAAGTGAACGTGATCTGGTTTGATAGCCAGATTCAGGATCGCCCAACCGTGTTCCTGAACGACCGCTTCGCAAATTTCATGCAGGCGCTTCGCCACGTCACCAACCAGCACCTTTTTGCGACGCTTCGGTATCCAAACCAGATGGTAATTCACCTGATACACCGCATGATTACTGCGTCTGATTTCATCTCGTTTCATGTAGATAGCATATCAGGTATCGACAAGGAAGGCAAGAACAAACGTGCGCTTTCATCCTAGCGCTAAAGCGCTAGGTTTTCCCGCGCCGGAGAGCTATAAATGGACATTTCAGCTTATCTGTCCCGCATCGGCTATGCAGGAGACACCACGCCTGCATTTGAAACGCTGACACGGCTGCACCGAACGCACCTGCACGCCATCCCCTATGAGAATCTGGACATCCATCTGGGGCGAGCGCTCTCGCTGGATGAGGCGGCGATCTTCGACAAGATGGTGACGCAGCGGCGCGGCGGCTGGTGCTACGAGATGAACGGCTTGTTCGCCTGGGCGCTGGAAGCGCTTGGCTTTCAGGTGACGCGGCTGGCGAGCGCCGTCGGTCGTGAAGGAAACGGCGACGCGGCAGAGCGCAACCACCTGATTCTCAAGGTGGAACTGGATCGTCCTTATCTGGTGGATGTGGGCTTCGGCAATGGGCTGCTTGAGCCGGTGCCGCTGGAAACGGGAACGTACAGGCAGCGGTTTTTGAGCTATGGGCTGTCCCACAACGGCACGCGCTGGTATTTCCAGAACCAGATGTACGGCGGGGCAGGCTTTGATTTCACGCTGGAGCCGCGGCGTATGGCGGACTTTAGCGAGAAGTGCCACCAGCTTCAGACTTCACCCGACTCGGGATTCGTGCGGACGACGGTCTGCCATCGCTTTACGCCGGAAGGCTATCTCAGCTTCCGGGGCGCGGCGCTGCAAACGATCACCGAAGCCGGAGTCCACGAGCAGATCGTGGAAAGCCGAGAGGAATACAACCACATCCTTCAGGAGCGATTCGATCTGCATCTGCCGGCAAGTGATGTTGATAGGCTGTGGCAGAAGGTGTGGGAACGACACAGCGAGTGGGTCAAGACGCGGGCATGAGAAACAGGAGGCAGGCACCCAAGCCCGCCCCCCTACAGCACATCTCATGTTCAGACGACTGCTTACGGCTGGCGAAGGTCGCTCGTGCTCTCGGCGCCGTTTGCCTGGATAACGCTTGAGAAGCGGTTGAGGAAGCCTGTCAGTTCCAGCGGCAGGACGAACTTGGTCGATGGGCTGGTGCCAACCGAGCGCAGCGCATCCAGATACTGAAGCATCATCGTCTTGTCGTCGATGTCTTTCGCCTCCTGCGCCAGCGCTTCGAGCGCAGCCGCCCGACCCTGCGCCATCAGAAGCTGCGCCTGACGTTCACCTTCGGCGCGCAGCACCGAGCTTTGCTTTTCACCTTCAGCGCGCAGGATGTTCGACTGCTTCTCGCCTTCCGCCACCATGATGGCGGACTCGCGCTCGCCCTCAGCGCGAATGACCATCGAGCGACGCTCGCGCTCCGACGCCATCTGGCGATTCATGGCTTCGCGCACCGAGGCGGGCGGCTCAACCTCACGGATTTCGACGCGCGTGATCTTGACGCCCCAGCGCTCGGTCACTTCGTCCAGCTTCACCCGCAGCACGTCGTTGATCTGCTCGCGCTTCGCCAGCACATCGTCAAGCTCAATATCACCGATCACGGCGCGTAAGGTGGTAGCGGCGATATTCAGCGACGCCTGAATGACGTTTTCGATCTCCAGCACCGACAGCTTGGGGTTGATGACGCGGTAGTACACCAGAAAGTCGATATCGATGCTGGTGTTGTCCTTTGAAATCGCCGTCTGGCGCGGAATTTCAAGGAAGCGTTCGCGCATATCCACTTTACGGGCGGTTTCGAGAAGCGGGACGATAAACGTCAGCCCCGGACCGCGCGTTCCGGCATACTTGCCCAGCCACAGCACGACCAATCGTTCATATTCCGGCAGCACGCGAAAGCTGCTGAAAATCACGTAAAAGACAAACAGGACGACGACGATGATGAGCACCGCATCAAGTCCGATATTCATAGGCTTTCCTCCACTGGCTGCCGTTTCACTTTCTCAGCCTCTACAAACAGGGTCAATCCTTCCGTATCTACCACCACGATTTCAGTGCCCGGCTCAAGCGGTTGGTCGCTGCGCGCCGTCCACGATTCGCCGCGCACACGCACCGTTCCAACCGGGTCTACCGGACTCTGCACCACGCCGCGAGCGCCGATGATTGGCTCGTCGTCAATGAGTGACGCCTTTCTGGTATTTGAGGCGCGCATCGGCAGGAGCGCAAAACGATAGTAGAGCAGCGAGATCAGGGTAATGACGGCGATCAGGGGTATGGACACCGCCACGCCGCTGAAAAGCGCCAGGCTGCCGACGACCTGCAGCGCCAAGCCCAGCAGCGCTACATTGGCATAGCGCCGATCCAGAAATGGAATGACAAAGAACCCTGAGGTTCCGATCACCACCGCGACCACCGCCAGCCAGTTGGTCGGCATTGACGCCAGCACGACAACCGACGCGATAATTGCTATCGCCGCCACTACCTCAATGATGCCAGTACCGGGTACGTAGGCTGCCGTGACACTCAGCCACAGCCCGCCAAGCAAAATAAGATAGACTATATTCGGGTCCAGGGAGAACGGCATTTCAGATTTTTCTCCTTTATGACCATTAACCTTAGCCTTATTATACCGCCGTATGGCGGGTACAGCCCCCCCACATTATTGGGCGATGAAGGCAGTCAGTTTATGGGAAGTTCATTGACTTGTTAAAATCTGCACTATAATAAGGCAATTCGGGACAAAAGCTGTCCGTCGTTGGGGTGGTTCAGGGAAGGTGTGGAATTGCACGCCGCTTATGAAGTGATTCCGAGATTAACGATTAATTCTGCCCGCATTCGCGCAGATTTTGACGAGCTGGCATGTATTGGCGCGACTCCTGAAGGTGGAATTAACCGGCTTGCCCTGTCGTCAGAGGACATACAGGCGCGCGCCTGGTTCGCCGAGAAGATCGAATCGGCGGGCTTTATTCTGCGTGACGACGACGCAGGCAATCTAAGCGGTATTCTGCCAAGCGAAAACCCGGATGCAAGAACGCTGCTGATTGGCTCGCACCTGGACAGCGTGCCCAACGGCGGGCGGTATGATGGTTCGATTGGCTTGCTGGCAGGGCTGGAATGTCTGAGAACGCTGCGTGAAGCGGGCGTAACCCTGCCCATACACCTCGAACTGATCGACTTCACTGACGACGAAGGCTGCTGGATGTCGCTGTTTGGCAGCCGAGCGCTGGTCGGCGCGATTCCGCCGGATGCCTTCACTGACGTGAAGCAGGATAACGGACCTTTCCGGGCGGCACTGGCGCGCGCTGGCATCGAACCGCGCGACGTACCCAATGCCCGTCGTAATCCCGAAACACTGCTCGGCTATCTGGAACTGCACGTCGAACACGGCACGCGGCTGGAACGCGCCGGAGCGGCGATTGGAATTGTGACCGGCATCGTTGGGCGCACGACCTATGACATCACCTTTCACGGCGAAGCAGGTCACTCTGGCACAACCGACATGTACCAGCGGCGTGACGCCTTACGGGGGGCGGCGCTGTTCATCGTTCGGACGCACGATGTGGTGCGCGAGCGCTATGGCGATGGCATTTTCAACTGCGGGAATGTGTGCGTCAAACCAGGCTCGTTTAACATCATTCCCAGCAAAGCTCAACTGACCGTCGAGTGTCGCCATGTCAGCGAACAGCTTCTCAACGACATGGAAACCACGATGATCAGTATTGCCCGCGAATGTGCCGCTTCCTACCAGCTCACCGTTGACGTACAGACCAAAATCCACGTACCAGCCGCCACTATGGCGGCTGGTGTTATGTATGAAATTGAACAAAGCTGCGAAACGCTGGGGTTAGAGCCGCTGCATCTGTTCAGCTATTCAGGACATGGCGCGCAGATACTCAGCCATCACATCCCCAGCGGCATGATCTTCATCCCATCGATTGGCGGCGTGGGGCATCAACCCAACGAGTTCACCCCCTGGGAAGATGTCGAGCGCGGAGCCAATGTGCTGTTACAGACGATTCTGGGACTGGCAAGGCAGCAGGTCAGGCTGTAAAAAGCTGCTGAACCGGAAGGCTGAAGCCGGGCAGCACTGCGCCGCCATCAAGGACGCCGTCGGCAGACACGGTACGCTCCGTCTGCGAAGGCGCGTAAATATCTACCAGTTGGGTTTGCGGATAGACTTCCCACAGCAGGATTCCCGCGTCACGGTAAATCTGGCGCTTTTCGCGGATACTGGTGGCTTTGTCGCTTGGCGAGATGATCTCCACCGCCCAGGCAGGCGGAACCGGATCGGGGTATTCAGCACTCATCGGCGTCCGCTTATAGGCGAAATCGGGCGCGATGACGTGGTCGCCGATGCGATAAGCGCCATCGCCGCCGCTGACGTAGAATGGAATCTGCTGTTCCTGGCAGAATTGATGGACGAGAATGGCGATTCGGTAGCTAATCTCAGAGTTGCGCGTTGTCCCCGGTGACACTTCGATGATCTCCCCGTTGATGAGTTCAAACATGCGATCCGCGTTCTCAGGCAGCGCCGCAACCTGCTCAAATTCCTGAACGGTGTATCGCTTCTCGTCTACCAGCATACGTCCCTCAACTCCCAATGCCAGCTAAGCGGTTGATTCACTGTGGCATCATTTCAAGCCTATATCAGAAATGGGATGGCGGCAACCGGTCAGAAGCGCCCGGTCATGGCATCGACATAGCCGGTCAGCTCGACATAGCCGTAACCGGTGACGTCGCCATCAATGCGGACTGTCCCTTCCCAGTAGGCAATGTCGCCGCCGTGTAACTCCTGATCCAGCACCTGGGGCGTCAGCGACAGACGCAGCGGCGCTTCGGCTCCGATGTCTACGGTGATGTTCCAGCCGGACGGATAGACCGCGCCGGTGTGCGGGCTGGTCCACGTCGTCAGCGACTCGATGGTAATCGCCTCAGCCGAAAGATAGCGCGTGCTGCCATCGGGGTAAACCAGCAGCCCGCCGAAATAGGGATCGCGACCGCCGTCCGACAGCCGGATCTGCCCCACCATCAGTTCGCGGTTATCATCCAACTGCAAGCCAAACCAGTCCCAGCCAAGCGCGTCAGTTCCGAGGGCGCTGGTGCTGAACTCGTGATCCTTCCACGACGCGCCGCTAACGGTGTAGGTCTTCCCCTGAATCGTTAGCGTGCCTTCGGTGAGCAGGCGCGTCAGCGAGTAGTAGTAGCTGGCGTTACCCGGCTCGTCACTCTTGGGACTCAAGCCGTTGTCGCCTTGCAGGGCGGGCGGCTTCGCCTGCTCCAGCGTGAGATCGAGGATCACATCGCCAGCGGCGGCGTGAATGGTCGTTATCGCCGCGTCCGCGTCCTGCGCCTCGACCTGCCAGTCTTCAAGCCAGACGCGGTAGACCGGATCGACCACCGCCCCAGCGAGATCTGCCCCGGCGCGGCTGAAGCGCTCGTCGTGATAGAAATGATTGCCATCGACATCGGTAACCGCAAAATGCCCCATGTAAAGCTGGTTGGAGCGCCATTCAGAGCCGCCAGCATCTGCCTGCGGATTCATGGCGCGGCGAAAGATGGTGAACTGGTAGCCAAAACGCCGCCCGCTGGCATCCGACAGATTGCCAGTGTAGTACCACCATTCGGTCTGAAATTCAGGGTGCGCGCCGTAATCACGCGGGAACTGCCAGTTCCACGGCTCCACTGCGCGGGCAAAGCCAGCAGTGTCGGCGCTGGCATCGATGAGGACGACTCGCGCGTCCACGCCGCCGCCAGCATTAGTGTCCAGCAGGCTAAAGCCGAAAACCACGATCCCCAACGCCGCCGAGATGAGGAAAAACCAGCGCCAATTCAAGATGTGTTGTCCCTGTCTGCTCAAGAAGTCACGGATAATTGTACCCAAATACGATGAGGCACAGGTGAGACAGCGCCATTGTCGTCCGAGGTGAATGGTGATCAACAATTAGCGATGGAGCAGGTAGGGAAAAGGCATACAGCGGACACGACAATGTCGTGTCCCTACCCACGTTATGACGTGAATCTATGATGGCGTCCAGCGAAAGGCGCGGCTTCGCATCCTGACGTCAATCCGCCGAGTTGGTGCTATTGCCCTGTAACTCATCGAGAAGCACGTTACAATCGACACCGTGGTGTTCATCCTGAAGGAATGCAGAGGCAGAAACTTCATGAAACTGGTGACTTTTACACACGCCGGACGCAGCCGGGTTGGCGAGCTGGTTGACGACACGGTCTATACCCTGGCATGGCCCGACACGATGCGGCAGATGCTGCGGCGCGGGCTGAGCGCCAGCCGGATGTATGAACGATTTCCGCTGGAAGCGGTGACGCTGGAAGCGCCGCTGAATCCCGGCAAGATCGTCGCCATCGGCTTGAACTATGCCGACCACGCTGGCGAAACCGGGGCGAAACCGCCCAGCGCCCCATTGATCTTCGCCAAGTTCCCCAGCGCCGTGATCGGTCCAGACAAGGCGATCACCTGGCGCGAATCGATCACCAGGAAGGTGGATTGGGAAGCGGAACTGGCGGTAGTCATCGGCAAGCGCGCCAAAGATGTGCCTGAAGAGAAGGCGCTCGATTACGTGATGGGCTACACCAACGCCAACGACGTGAGCGCCCGCGATTTGCAGAAGGAAATTGACAGCCAGTGGACGCGCGGCAAGAGTCTCGATACCTTCTGCCCAATTGGACCGTACATCCTGACGCACGACGAAATGCCCGATCCGCACGCGCTGACTGTCCGTTCCACAGTCAACGGCAAGGTCATGCAGGACGGCAACACGAAAGACCTGCTGTTCAACATTCCGGCGCTGGTCGCGTACTGCTCGCGCAACTTCACGCTTGAGCCGGGCGATCTGATTCTGACCGGGACTCCGGCAGGCGTGGGGGCGGGACGCAAGCCGCCGCTGTACCTCAAGGACGGCGACACCGTGACGGTCAGCGTCGAAGGCTTGGGCGACCTGACGAATACGTGTACGGTGCTGAAGGACTAGAAAAAAGAGACTTCTCCCGCTGTCTCCCTCGCCATATGATGGCTGACGAAAAGACATGGTTGGAAACAAGGGGAAAGCCGACAAGAGAATCGGTGTGTAGGGGCGGTTCGCGAACCGCCCCTACGAGAACGCAGCCTAAGTTGTGGGCAGTCCAAAGCCAATACCTGTCCTCTCCCCAACCATGTGATTGAGCGGGAGCACCTGTCGCAGTGTCGGCAGGGATACAAGGTTGTATCCGTCCCGGTTGACACACATTCTCCAATCCCATACAATAGAGAATAATAATTTCATTCTACCTAACGGATACGGGGCTGTGAGCAAGCTCTTGACTGGGCTTGTCTGTGACCCGATCATCACGCTCGGCGGCTTTGCTCAATCTCAACGTTCACCCACAACTCCAAAGGAGGAACGATCATGCCTGAATTGATAGTAGACTTCATTACGTCACTGGACGGCTACGGGGCTGCGGAAGGGTGGCCCGGATGGTGGGGAATCGAAGCACCCGACTATCTCGGCTGGCTCGCTGAGCGACCCGACCGCAACTACACGATCCTGATGGGAGCCAACACGTACCGCCTCATGTCCGAAATGCAGGGACAGACCCCCGACGAGGACGCTGCCATGAACGAGCTTGCCAGCGCCTCCAAGGTGGTGTTCTCCTCGACTCTGCAACCTCCTCTGGCGTGGCACAATACCCGGCTGATCAGCGATGATGCGATTGAGGCTGTGAGAGAGATGAAGCGGAACGGCAGCAGCTCGATGAGTACGCTCGGCAGCCTCAGCCTGTGCCGGTCGCTCCTCAAGGCGGGACTCGTGGACCGTTTCCGGGTGGTTGTCTTTCCGGTGATCACCGGGAGCACCGGTTCCGACCGGATCTACGACGGCTATCCCGATGTCGCCCTCGACATGATTGCCAGCCGGACGTTTGACGGCAAACTCCAGCTGCTGGAGTATGTCCCCACAGTGCTTACCGGTCCGCCAGGATGATGGATTATGACCGCATCCGGCTGTCCATCTCAGGGCGGTATTTTCCTCGTTCATCAGGTATACTATAGGCTCATCAATCGGCAGAGTCTGGCAGAGAAAGCGACACTTCGTGTCTGATACCGAATCCCTCATTCGCGCCGCCCAGGAAGCCGCAGCACACGCTTATATCCCCTATTCCAACTATCCGGTTGGCGCGGCGCTGCAAGCTGCCAACGGCAGGCTGTATCTGGGCTGCAACATCGAAAATGCGTCGTATCCGGCGGGCATTTGCGCCGAGCGCGTGGCGCTGGTGAAAGCCGTCAGCGAGGGCGTGCGCGAGTTTGACGTAATCGCCGTCGTGACGCGGGACGGCGGATCGCCCTGCGGCATCTGCCGCCAGATGCTGTCTGAATTCGGACCGCAGATGCGGGTGATCATCGCCCGGGACGACGGGCAGATCACTTTTGACGGCAATCTCAGCGACCTGCTGCCCCTCGCCTTCAACGGTTCGAGTCTTCTGATCGACTAATCGTGCCACGACCTGACCGTTCGTATCGAACACCCGCGATCATCCTCAAGCGCCGCGATTTTGGCGAAGCCGACCGGATGCTGACCATCCTTACGCCCCGCCACGGCAAGCAGGACGTGCTCGCCAAAGGCGTCCGCAAGATCACCAGCCACAAGATCGGTCACGTCGAAATGTTCACCCGCGCCGAGATGCTGATCCACACCGGACGCGATTTTGGGCTGGTGGTGCAGGCGGAAATGACCGCGCCGCATCTGACATTGCGCGACGACTTAACGCGCGGCGCTTATGCCGCGTACACGGCGGAACTGCTGGATAAATTTACCGACACCGGCGAAGATGAGATGTCGATGCTGTTCGCGCTGATGGACGAAACGCTGGCGCGAATCGCCGACGACAGCGACCCGCAGCTTGCGATGCGCTATTTTGAAGTGCGCCTGCTCGATCTGGTCGGCTTTCGTCCGGAACTGAGCGAGTGCGTCGTCGGGCATGAGCCGGTGCAGCCCAGCGATCAGTTTTTCAGCCACGCGCAGGGCGGCGTCGTCTGCCCGCAGCACGTCGGGCGCGGTTCGTCCCCGGTTCCCATCCCGATGATGACGCTCAAACTGCTGCGCCACATGCAGCGCAGTTCCTACCAGCACGTCAAGGCGCTGGAAATCTCACCGTCGCTACACGAGGACGCCGAGCGCATCCTGTTAGGCTACGTCAGTTACGTGCTGGAACGCCGCCTGCAAAGCATTGACTTCATCCGGCGGGTGCGTCACGCCAAATGACAATTTGCCACATCATGCTACAATATGCCCCGTTTCCAGAGGGGGAAGCGTGAGTATTTCGCTTAATCGCATCATTTACAGCCACGCGCGTGACAAGGAAGCAACCGGCGAGTCGCCTGCTGTGATGGCGCTGACCGAAGGGTTATCGACGCAGGATGGCAATCTGTGGCGCGGCTTGACGTCGCTCCAGCCGATGCGGGGCGATACTGCCGCCGAAACGCGCGCGCTCGGACTATTCGCGGGACCAGGTGACCGATTCGTGTTTGCTGCCGCTTACATGCAGGATGGCAGCCCACGACTGCCGGTGTACGAATATGTGCTGCTGGAGCGCGACACGCTGACAGCGCTGGCAGGCAACCTGCAGCCGCTGGCTGCCCTGTTCCGCGATCCGGTTGAACCCGACCAACTGCCAGCGAAGCTGCCGCGAATCGAGCTGCCCGACCCGATCTCGTGGACGCCGGAAGAACGGCGCGCCTGTCTTGAGGCGCTGCTTGAGAACGACCCGGCGCAGATGCCGCGCGCGCTGGCGCTGCTGGGCGCGGCGCTGCACGAACGCGGCGTGCTGATCTACACCTTTCCGGGCAACGCCGAAGCGCGGGTGCGAATGACACAGGGATTGATGGCGCTGCTGCCGTCGCGCGTGCGCCCTGACCTGACCTTTTCGACCAACCGCCACGAACAAACCTCGACTCATGCGCGGGTGGTCTTTTCGGAACATGCCGTGACCAGCGGGCGCTGGACAGCCGATTGGGTGACGCAGACGTTCCCGCCAGCAGAAGTCCAGTCCTCGCCTTACGTGCAGCGTCTGGCAGCGCTCTGGAATGGCGATATTGATGCGCTGCTCCAGCAGATCGATCAGATGGAAGCTATCGCCGACCATATCCCCAGTGGAAAAAACATGCCAGCCACCCTCGCCGCCATTGCCGACCGCCATCTTCTCGACACGCGGGTAAGCGCGGGCGAAGACGTGCCGATTGAAGCCATCAAGACGACACTTCGGGAAGCGCCGCCGCATGGGGCGATTAAAGAGGTGTACGCCGAACGGCTGCTGCGCCACGCCCTGGAAGCCCGCGACACCGACGCCGCGATCACGGCTGCCAACCTGATGGACGACGATCCGGCGCTGGATGAACGTCTGTCTGGCTTGCTCGATGAGGCGCTGCGCGCGCAGCCCGACGCCGTCTATGCCTTTATCCGCGCTCGCCTGAGCGCTAATCTGGACGAGCGCTGGCTGGCGCGACTGAGGACGGCGGCGCTGGCGTCGCTGCACGTTGCCATCACCGACGGCGACAGCGAAACCGTGGTCAACTGGCTGCGGCTGCTCGCCCGCGAACCGGCATCGTATGGGCTGAGCGAAATGGTGCATAACGGCATTCTGGCGGCGCAGGTACGCGCCCGCACCGATCCTGAACTGGCGCAGGGGCTGATCGTGCTGGCGGTTCGGCGCGACTCGGCAGCCGCTGAAACGCTCACCAGCGACTCTGAACTCATGGCAGTTCTGCCCAACAATCTGGGGCGCGCCCTGCGCGACCACGAAGGCGACCCGGCGGCGCTGCTGCAAGCCCACGGCATCGAAACGCTGCTGGCAGCGCTGGCGCGGGCGGCGCGAGTAAAACACCCTGCCCTGTTCACGCCGGCAGCTATCGAGCAGACCTGGGGCGTCTATACCGGCGGGCAGTCAGTTGGCGCTGGAGTCCGGCAAACGGCGGAACAGATCATCAACGGTTGGATCGGCGAAGGCGCGGCGTGGCTGACAGCGCCAGCACTTGGTACCCTGCTGGGACTGGTGCTGCGCGACCGGCGCGACGATCTGTTCCACCAGCTTCTGCACCCATTGGCAGCCCGCGAGGACTTCGTGACCCTGCTGGCAACCGCCATGCACCACAGCGAGCGTTCGGTCAGCGATACGCTGGCGCTGATCGCGCAGATTATCGCGGTGGGCGATCTCTCGCAGCAAGCCGCCGCCAATCTGTATATCGCCCTGCTCGATCTGTGGGATTGGGGACACGACCGGCTGCTGATGATGGCACAGCTTGCCCGCGCCATTCAGCAGACTCCAGCGCTGGAAGTGCCGGATGATGTGCTGTGGCAGCTTCTCACCGTCGCCGCCGACGCCAAAGATGAGCTGATCGCGCGCGTCGTCGCCCGGCGCATTACCAGCGATCTCGAAGCCGTCGAGGATGACGCGGCGCTGATCGAATCGCTTCAGCAGCTTATGGAGCAAATTCAGTGGAACAGCCACACGCGCGGGCTGCTGCTGACATGGTGGCGTGGGTTCGCGCGGGCGCAGTCGCTATCACGCTTGCAGCGGCTGGACAAAGCCTTTGACGGCAGCCGGATGCTGGAGGAACTGCGCGGCATCGTCCAGAGCCTGATCGCCTTCCGCCGGATGCTGGGCAAACGGGCGCTGGGTCAGTTCGCCGAAGATGTGCGGCTTACCTTCAGCGTGCTTCAGTTGATGGCGGAAGCTTACGATCCATCGGCGAAACGCACGCTCGGCTTTGACCCGGCGACTATCCGGGCAGAATTTGACGCGCGGCTAGAAGAACTCTCGCCCCACGACCTCAAGATCCTCGCTAACAACCTGAAGGAACTGGCGCAGTTGATTGGCGAAATGGGCGATAACCGCAGCAAGGCGTCGCTCATGCGCCGGGACGACGTTGACCGCCAGCTCATGATCGGCGAACAGCCGCCGCACAGCGCCGTTGATGCCCTGAAGTGGATGTCCGGCTATCTCAGCGGCATGCACGAAAAGCCCGAAGCCGGGGACGAATAACGCTGTCGGCGCAGCATCCCACCCCATTTTTGTCCGTTCTGGAACTTTTTGGCAGCGGCTGTCGTATGAGGGTTATAGACGCAGCGCAGACCTGTCAGATCGCCCCACAGCCTTTTTTGTGTGTTAAGACTTGACGGAGGTCGGCGCGGCGGCTGGTTGGTAAGATACGCATAGTTTTATTTGTGGCGCTGTTTCAGCGCAAATGTATTTTACGTTGTCTATGTATCTAAGGAGAGAGTCCATGCGTAAGTTGCTTCTCGTGCTGGTGGCGATGCTGCTGGTCAGCGGCTCAGTACTGGCACAGGATGTCGCGCCAGAAGTCTATTGTGGCGATTTAGCCGAAGAAGACTGCGCGGTTCTGGTGCAGTCCCAGGCGGCAATGACCGAACTCAGCGCAGTCGCGTTTGACCTCCAGATCGATGTTTCGGTGACCGGCGTCCCCGATATGGATGGTCCGGTGGTCTTCGCACTGACCAGTGAGGGCGCATACTCTGGCGATCCTGAAGTGTTCGCGATGATGAGCCACCCGGATATGGCGGCGATGCAGGATCCGGTTGCAGCCCTGACGAAGGCGGTTGAAGCGCTGCGCGCCTTCGACGCCGATCTTTCGTTCACGCTGTCGCTGCCGTCCCAACTGGTGGCGGAAGATGAGGACATTCCAGAAAGCATCACGCTGGAACTGCTGCTCGTTGACGGTCTGGGCTATCTGAACCTGGAGCCGCTGGCGCCCCTTTTCGAGAACGGGAGTTCGCAGGTTCCGTCCCAGGGTTGGCTCGGACTGGATATCGCCAGCCTGATCGAAGCGGTGATCGAGCAGAACCCCGACATGTTTGAAGACATGGAGATGTTCGGAGTTGATGCTTCCATGTATGGTCAGTTCAGCGACCCAACGGCATTCGCTCAGTATGCTACCATCACCCGCACCGATGACGGATCGGGCGACACGGCGACTTTCGACACAACCTTCGATTTTGCCGGTCTGGTGCAGGATCCCGAATTCCGGGCGCTGCTTGAGCAGCAGATTGAGCAGCAGATAGAAGCTCAGGGTGGGGATATTGACGAGGAAGAATTCGAGGCAGGGTTTGCCGCCTCGCAGATGATGCTCGCCAACAGCGTGCTGACCGCCACCTCCACCATTGACCTGACCACCGGCTATCAGACCAGCGCCACCTTCTCGATGGTGATCGACACCACCGAGCTGATGGCAATGGCTGCCGAGGAATCGGATGACGTTCCCGAAGTCCCGCCGGTTGTCACCTTCAATTTAGCGCTCAATCTGAGCCAGTTCAATGACGTCGCGGAAATCACCGCGCCTGCCGGAGCAGTGGTTATCCCGTTTGAATCAATGCTCGGGATGGCTTCGCCGGAAGCGGAAGCGACCGACGCCAGCTAAACCAGCTTCACCGGTTCAGCGCAGATATACAGGGGCGGGTCTTCGACTCGCCCTTTTTCCTGCGGCGGCGCTTCTGGGGTACACTGGAGCATATCCCCTGCAAAGGATGATATATGCGCTCAATGGTCGTACTCCTACTGCTGCTGTTCTGCGCCTGCTCTGCCGCGCCACCACCGGCAGACACGCAGATCGCCGTCGTCCCCAGCCGCCTGATCGCCTTCTGGGACATTCAAACCGACACGCTCACGCCGCAGGATGCGATCCGCGACTGGCAGTTCATCGGTCGTCGGGGCGATGAGATCCGCATCGACGTACAGGCGGACGCAGACGTTCCACTGACGGTGAGCCTGCGCCGGGATACAGCGCTGGCAGAAGGTCGGCAGATCGCGCTGGCGCTGGCAGAGGAAGGCACCTACACGGTTCGCATCCATCTCTCGGGCGATACCAGCGCCGCCTACACCATCGCGCTGGCATACACCAACCGCCCCACGCCGACCATCCCATCGCCGACGCCATCGGACACGCTCACGCCCAGCGCCACCCAGATACCGAGCGCGACGCATACACTCACGCCGTCGCAGACGCCAACCAGCACCGAGACACCCACCGAAACGCCGACGGCAAGCAGCACGCCAACGCCGATCTACGCGCCGCTGGGCACACTGATCGGCGGACTCACTTCTGGGCTGACGGTCAGCGGGACTTTCATTTCGTCGTTTGAGCGCCATATTTACACCTTTGAGGGCGCGGCGGGTCAATTCGCCACGCTTCAGATGGTGTGCGCCGCCGGACTCTGCCCCGCCAGCGGCGTTGATCCGGTGCTGACGCTCTACGACTCACAGGGGATGGTCATTGCCACCGACGACAACACCTATGGCAGCGGCGGCGCGCTGCTGCGAAATATCGTCCTGCCAGCCGATGGCACGTACTACGCGCAGGCGGTCAGCAGCCAGGGAACAGGCGATTACGTGCTGTCGCTGTCCTTGAGCAGCAGCGCCGCGCCGGTGGTCTACGCCATCACCGTCGCGCCCACCAGCACCGTCGCCGTGGGAACTGCCACGCCGCTGCCGGGCGGCGATCAGCTCCACGATCACGTTCCGGCGGCTGGCAGCATCGACCGCGTTGGCGGATTCAAGCGCTTCTTCATCGCCGCCGAACCCGCCCAGATCGTGACGATTGCCGCCAGTCCAGCGCCCGGATCGGCGCTGCTGCCGCGCCTGCAAATCGTCAATCCCGGTGGCGAAGTATTGTTTGAGGTGCCAGCGCGGGCAGACAACGGCGGCGACGCGCTGGTTCCGGCGCTCAGCCTGCTGGAAGGCGGCGTCTATTCAGTCTTTGTGACCGGCGACCAGAACACCACCGGCGCGTTCATCATCTCCTATGGCAAGGGCGCGTCGCATCGGGACGTACAGCGCGGCGAAGCGCTGCCCGATCAGCCGGTCGCCAGCGCGGTCGAACGACGCGGACTGCGCGACGTCTGGACGATTCTGCTGAACCGCAGTGATGTCGTCAGTGCCAGCGTTCGCAGCCAGAATCCCGGCTTTGATCCGGCGCTGGCGCTGGTCGCGCCCGACGGTACCGTACTGGCAAGCGGCGATAATGAGCAGAACGGCGTCAATCCGGCGGTGGAAGGGGTACGCGCTCCGGTTGCGGGGCTGTACCAACTGCGAGTGACCGGCGTGAGCGCGAACAGCTTTGGCTCCTATCAGATTGTCTGGCAGCGAACGATCACCGCGCCAACGGCGACTCCGCGCACCGCCTCATATCCGCTGCTGACGGCAGACGACACGCTGCCCGAACAAAGCTATCTGCGCTACCCATTCCAGGGCAGACAGGATCAGCGCATCCGTATTCAGGTGATCGCCATCAGCCCGGGACTCGATCCGGTCGCGGATCTGGTCGCCCCCGATGGCGCGGTCATCGCCCAGGGCGACGACGGCGAAGACAGTCTCAACCCGGAATTTGAAGCGATCCTGCCTGCCGCCGGAACGTATACGCTGCGCATCAGCGGCTACAACGGCAGCGGCGGCGTGGTCGAAGTGCTGGTCGAGGGCTTGGAGTAGGGACGGCGATCCTGTCACTCACAGACAACCGTCACTCCCTTTCGGCGTCGTCTGCTGCTACAATCGGGGCATGAACCCTAAAGAACTGCTGGAGCAGCATGACCTGCTCCCCAGGAAAAGCCTGGGACAGAATTTCCTGCACGACCCGAACGCGCTGGAGAAGATCGCCTCACTGGCGGAACTGACGCGGGAGACAACGGTGCTGGAGATCGGTCCCGGCACCGGCACGCTGACCGAAGTGCTGGCGCAGCAGGCTAAGCGCGTGATCGCCGTCGAACTGGACGAGCGCCTGCGCCCCATTCTGGAACAGCGGCTGGAAGCCTATCCGAATGTCGAAGTGATCTATCAGGACATTCTGGCGACCGACACCGCCGCGCTGATTGGGGGTGGCGATTACGTGGTCGTCGCCAACGTCCCCTACTACATCACCAGCGCCATCCTTCGCCACCTGCTGGAAAGCAGCTACCGCCCCAGCCGCCTGATCGTAACCATGCAGTTGGAAGTGGCGGAACGGCTGGTCGCCAAACCGGGCGACATGGGAGTCCTGAGCGTGAGCGCGCAGTTCTACGCGCAGACGCGAATTGTCATGCGGCTGAAGCCGGGCATCTTCTGGCCCCGCCCTGAAGTAGACAGCGCGGTCGTGCGCATGGAGACGTTCGCCACGCCGCCGGTCAGCGTCCCCAGTGAGACTCTGTTTTTCCGGGTAGTGCGGGCGGGATTCAGCCAGAAGCGCAAACAGTTGAAAAACTCGCTCGGCGATGGGCTGCACATTGGGACGGCGGCGGCTGGCAGCCTGCTCGAAGAGGCGGGGATTGACCCGCGCCGCCGACCGGAAACCCTGACGCTTGAAGAGTGGGCGGCGCTCACACGCCAGTACGCCGAAACCGACCCCGGCTAGACGCGGCATGGCGAACTGCCGATGCTGACCTCAACCGGGATGCGGGCTGCGATTGACTGCAACGAGGCACCCTGATTTCACGTATACTGGTAGTGTAAGCTGCTCGACCACCTGGATTAAGACTCATGCGAAGACGACCATATGCCTGGTTACTGACTTTAGCGCTGATGATCGGCATTGCCCTGATTTCCGGCGCGGCTATTCCACTGGAAGCAGCGGTGGCACTGCTGGCGATTTACGCCGTCGCGTTTGGCGCGTCAGTGATCGACTTCCGACCCGAACAACTGCTGGATCGCTCGCGCTCGTCGCTGACCATGATGCGAATGAGCAGCGAAGCCAGAGAAGCCGTCGAACGGGCGCGCAGGCGCGGCAGCGTCCTGAACAGCAGCCTGACGCTGCTGGATATCGGTTTGATCACCTCCCATTCCAGTCGTGAGGGCATGGTCATGCGCCGCACGCGGTCTGTCTCGAAGGATGACGACGGCGTGCGCCCATTCATCACCATGCACGTTCAGCCGGAAAGCGCCGACCAGACGGCTATGCTGCGCTTTGAGATGATCGATCAGAACGGGGCTACGCGCTACGTCCACGAGATGCGAACCTATCTCCGCGATGGCGAAATGAATATCCTGGCAGATCATCATCTGCCGCTGACGGACAACGACGATCTGACCGGCGCGGGCGATTGGGATCTGCGCATTTACGTGAACGGCACGCTGATGGGCGCGCATACGTTCAACCTGACACCCTCGATTAATGACCGCTTTGGGCGTTACGAGCGCGAAGAGCCGGAAGAACACCCGCGCCTGCGCACCACCGAGGACGAAGCGCCGATGAGCCTTGAGGATCTGCTGCGAAGCGAGACGGCGCGCAGCCGCGAAAACCGCAACCGCTGAGGATATGTTCCATGCCTAATGACCCGATGAACCGCCGCATGGTCGAAATTGGTATCGCCATCTTACTGATCGTCATGGGACTGGCAGCCTTAGGCGGCGATATTATGGCAGGGCTGGTTTTTGGCGGGCTGGGGGCTTTTCTTCTCTACAGACAATTTGATCAGACCCGCGCGGGGATAGACATGCACCGGCAGGCAGGTTACAGCGCGCCGGAAGCGCAGCCTCGCGCCGACCAGGTCTACGCCCACGCGCTGGAAGCGGTGCGCGGCGCTGGTCTTGACCCGAACAGCACGCACGTCCTGCCGATTGATATCGGCGTCATGACCTTCAGCGCCGATCAGGAGCCGACGATCTACCGCACCAAGCCGGTTCTGGACGACGTGGACTATATCCAGCCATTCGTCCAACTGCGCCTGCCCACCCGGGCAGTCGGGCGGGTGCGGTTTGAAATTCTGGACTCCGACGATCAGGTGCTGTTCATTCACGAGGACAACCACCAGCTTCAGCGCGGGCGCAACCTGGTAACACCGGCAGCCCGCCTGCCGATACATGACGCGCACAACTTCCACGGCGAGTGGCAGATGCGGATCAGCGCCGACGGCGTGCTGCTGGCAGTCCACCATTTCGGCTGGCAGGAAAGCACGACCAAAGTGATCCGCCGTCACATTCGCGAAGATGGCGAGGTGAGCAACGAAATGCGCGCCATGATGGCTGAAAGCCGCCTACAGACCTTGAGCCTTGACGAACTGCTCGCCGAACAGGCGGTAGAGGAAGAGGATCAGCGGCGAGAATCAGGGCGGTAAACGCGGTCGCTTGGCTGCTGCTGAATGGTTTCGTGCCTCTCGCGGCTCAAAAAGCGGCTCAAATCAACCCCGTAGTAGCGCAGCGCGCTGACGACGATGAGCGTCGCGGTGGCTTCATCTAAATTGCCGATCAGGGGCAGGTTATCAGGCAGAAATTCCAGGAATCCGGCAGTGGGGTTAATCAGGTAGACCACGCCGACTGCCGCCAGTGCCAGTACACCAACATCTTTGAACAACCGCTGCATCGTTTTATCTCCAGCTATTCAGTTCCCGTATGTATTATACGAAAGACTGCGGGATACGTTTCGAGCAGAGGTGGACGATTGTGAGATCAGGTGTGGGCTTGCACAAGACCGTCGATAGCAGACACGATATCCGCCGGGACAGAGGGTTTGATCAGCACGCCGTCAGCGCCAACAGTTTCGCGTACCGAGGAGTTGTTAAACCTGGAGTTGGCGGTGTGCATCAAAATGGGGATATGAGAATAGTGGGCATCCTGCTTTAGCAGGATACATAATTCACTGCCACTCATGCCGGGCATCATATCGTCCAGAACGACGAGATTCGGCGGTTGGTGTTCAATCAGCCGCAGGGCTTCGCTGGCGTTATTCGCCTTCAGCACGTTGTAACCGGCACGCTGCAAGATTATCGCCAGAATATGCAGGAAAGCCGGTTCATCATCGACAACCAGTACCGTGACCATGCCCTTCCTTTCTCCAGTGGAACTATACCAGCGCGGCAGCAACAGTCACGATGAATCGTAGCATTGTTAGAACGTAAAGAGCATCAAGATTTCGCCGCAGTTCTAAATTTTATGTTTTTCGTTTTTGGCGGAATTCCCCCTCAAATGACCACGCAGCAGCGATACTGATTGACAATTACAGCACCGGATAATTGGCGATCAGGATATCCAGCGTTAGGAAGCTGTTAGTGTTTACAAACGGCGCTGGTTTCAGGACAGCGCCGACGCCGCCGAAAGATGGGCGCAGACGCGGTCGGTGAATGCCTGGGTGGAAAGCGCGTTTTCGGCATAGATATCGGCGGTATGGCTGCCTTCCTTCAGGGCGGCGCGGACGGCGTCTTCGACGCTGCGCGCCAGCTCGCGCTGTCCCCAGTGGTGGCGGATCAACAGCGCAATACTCAGAATGGTCGCCGTCGGGTTGGCAATACCCTTCCCGGCGATGTCCGGGGCGCAGCCATGCACCGGCTCGGCAATCGCCACGCCGGTGCCGATATTGACCGACGGCGCTAAACCAATGCCGCCGCCCCAAGCCGCCGCCATATCCGACAGAATATCGCCGTAAAGGTTCGGGGTCAGAATCACATCAAAGCGAGTCGGGTCTTTAACCATCCAATAAGCAGCGGTGTCCACCAGCAGTTCGTCGGTCACAATATCCGGGTATTCTTCGGCGATTTCCAACACCACCTTACGGAAAAGCCCGTCGGTCTGCGTCAGCACGCTCGCCTTGTGGACAATGGTAATTTTCGCGCGCCCCGTCCGCCGCGCCAGCTCGAAAGTCCGGCGTGCCACACGTTCGGTTGCCTCGCGGGTGATGACCTTTTCGGAAATACCCGTTCGTCCTTCGTCCTCAGTGTGTTCGTGACCGATATACAGGTCTTCGGTGTTCTCGCGCACGACGATCAGGTTGATGCCCTCGCGCGCCGTCGGCACCGGCAGGTAGCGGGTCGGGCGCAGATTGGCGTAGGTGTGAAGCTGGCGGCGCAGTTGGATGCCGGGCACGTGGTAGCCGTCAACCGGATAGGACGGTGACGCCGCCGCGCCAAATAACACCGCGCCACATTCCTGCGCCAGCCGCAGGGTTGCTTCCGGCAGCGCTTCGCCGGTTTCCAGAAAACTATCCCAACCGGCTTCCGCCGGATGGATGGCAACATCGGGCAGCGCAGTTTTCAGCACCTGAACTGCTGCCGGAACTACTTCCCGCCCAATGCCATCCCCTTCAATTACGCACAGGTTCAAAACACCGTTCTCCTTGAGTCGTGAAAGCGCTCAGCCGACGGACAAGTCAACACCGCCTACAACCAGGATGGCGGCAAAACCAAATTGTTACATCATTTGGGAAGAAGGAAATAGTAAGAAAGAAACCACGTCTGCGAGCGAACAACCGTAAAACCATCAATATTTCTTAATATTTATTCTGTCACGTTTGGCAAATTTTGTCGAATCGCTTGTGTCGTTTATACAAGTATGCTGCCGCTGCGCCCTTTCCGCCCGGTGGCTGCCGGAAATGCCTAGAACGGCTCATCCAACCCGGCGCTGTCCTGCATAAATATCTGATGGCTGTTCAGCACCGGCTCGCCTTCCGCTGGCGATACGCGCAGATAGCTGTCATCGGGCAGCAACTGCCAGGCGTTGTAATTGTCCCGCAGGCTGGTATACAGAATTCGCATCACCAACCGGCGCACGCGCTCGTCCAGCACCGGAAACACCACTTCGACGCGGTTGTAAAGGTTACGCCGCATCAGATCGGCGCTGCCCAGATACAGACACTGATCGGACGGCGCGTTATGGAAGTAGAAGATGCGGCTGTGTTCCAGAAAGCGCCCGACGACGCTGTACACCCGGATATTCTCGCTCATTCCCGGCAGCCCAGGACGCAGGCAGCAGATACCGCGCACCAGCAGATCGATCTGCACGCCCGCCTGCGACGCGGCGTACAGCTTCTGAATGAGCACGTCCTCCTCAAGCTGGTTCATCTTGAGGATCAGACGGGCATCCTTGCCAGCCTCGGCGGCGGCGATCTCATTGTCGATCAGGCTGACAAGCGTGGGATGGAGAAATTCGGGCGCGACCAGCAGCCGCTTGTAGGTCGTCGCCGGAGCATAACCGGTCAGGCGGTTGAACAGGTGCGAGGCATCGTCGGCGATTTCGCGGTTGCAGGTGAACAATCCCAGATCCGTATATAGCCGCGCCGTCACCGCGTTGTAGTTGCCCGTCCCCAGGTGAACGTAACGGGTGACGCCGGTTTCCTCGCGGCGAACCACCAGCGCGATCTTGGCGTGCGTCTTGACCGGCAGTTCTTCAACGCCGTAGGTCACATGGACGCCCTTTTCTTCCAGCATCCGCGCCCATTCGAGATTGTTCTCCTCGTCAAAGCGGGCTTTCAACTCGACCAGAACGGCGACCTGCTTGTCATGCTCGCGGGCTTCCACCAGCGACTGCACAATCGGTGAGTTGCGTCCCACACGGTAGAGCGTCGTCTTGATCGCCAGCACGTCAGGATCGCGCGCGGCGGTGCTGAAGAACGATTCGACTGGCGCGAACGAGTCGTAAGGCACATGCACCAGAAAATCGCGCCGCCGGATGGCGTCAAAAATATTCTCTTCGGGCGATACTACCAGCTTGGGAATATGGGGCACATATTTAAGCTCCGGCTTATCCACCGAAGTCAGCTCCATCAGGCTGCTGCCGCCGAGCGCGCCGTTGACGCAGTACAGGTCACGTTCGGGGTCGATCTCAAGCTGGGCGATCAACGGATCGAGGATCAGCGGGCTGGTGCCTTCCGGCACTGCCAGCCGGATGACCGAACCAAAGCGGCGCTCGCGCAGGCTTTCCTCGATGATCTCGCTGAGATCGAGATCGGGGGACTCTTCTTCCTCCTGCTCGAAGTCAATATCCGCGTTCCGGGTGACGCGAAACGGCGACTGCTCGACCACCTTCATTCCCGGAAACAGCAGATCGAGATTCTGTGAGATCGCGTCTTCAATCCAGACGAAGGTATCACCGACGCTGTCGCCGCTTCCATACTGGCGCAGCACCATGTCCATATTGATCAGGCGCGGCACCGTCTGCGGAATCTTGATGCGCACAAACTCATACTGATCGTGATCGTCGCCATCGCGCCGGAGGCAGACGGCAAGGTTCATGCTGAGGTTGGAGATGAACGGGAACGGGCGGGCGTGATCGACGGCTAACGGCGTCAGCACCGGATAGACTTCTTCATAGAAGTAGCTGCGCAGCGCCTGACGCCAGTCGGGTTGAAGCGCGCGGGCATCCAGCAGCGTGACGCCATAATCGCCCAGGCGCTGAAGCAGATCGCGCATCACCTGGCGCTGCTCGGTCATCACTTCGACCACCTGCTGGCGGATATCCTGCAAAAGCTGCGCGTAAGGGATACCGTCAGGGCGGTTGGACGGCAGACTGGGCTTGATCTTCTTGTGGATAGTGGCGACGCGCACCATGAAGAATTCGTCGGTATTGCTGCTGACAATCGCCAGGAACTTGATCCGTTCCAGCAGCGGTATCCTTTCATCCAGCGCCTGCGCCAGCACCCGGCGGTTGAACGCGATCCAGCTTAGCTCACGGTTGATGTAGTTATCTGCGTTCAGTTCTGGAAGCGGCGTTTTGCTTTTCTGACGCTGCATAAATGTCCCTGACGTGGTATAAAATCGCTCTCATCTTAACGAAGACCCTGACGCAAGTAAAGCAGCAGCATCTGGCGCGCAATCGAGTACAATTCGGCGTATGAATACATCCATTTTAGCGCATTCCTGGCATGTCGATGGACACGACTGGGCGGTACAGCACCTGCGAAAAAGCATGGCAAACGGGCGCGTCCGCCACGCCTATCTGATCTTCGGTCCTGAAGCGGTGGGCAAAGAGACGCTGGCGCGGTCATTCGCCATGGCGCTCAACTGCACCCATCCCGATGCAGCGCTGCATCCCTGCGGCGAATGTTCGTCGTGCCATCGAATCGAAAGCGGCAACCACCCTGACCTGCTGTATTCAGTCAACGACCCGAACACAGGCGCGCTCAAAATCGAGGAAATCCGTTCGGTCAACAGCCGAATCGCCCTGAAGCCGTTCGAGAGCCGCTATCGGGTCGCCATCTTCCGCGATTTCGACCATGCCCGCCCGCAGGCGCAGGATGCGCTGCTGAAAACGCTCGAAGAGCCGCCGCCGCACGCGATTCTGATCCTGCTCGCGTCCTCGGCGGAAGCTATCCTGCCGACCATCACCAGCCGCAGCCAGATCATCCATCTGCGACCAGTTGCGGCGCAGACCATCTACGACGTATTGACCGCGAAACACGAGGCTGATGAGCCGATGGCGGCGCTGCTGGCACATGTCAGCGGCGGTCGGTTGGGCTGGGCGCTGAACGCGCTGCATAGCCCGGACGTGCTGGAGCAGCGCGCGCAGCAGTTGAACGCGCTTGAGGAAGCGCTGCAAACCAACCGCGCCGAGCGCTTTGCGGCTGCTGAACGCCTGAGCAAAGACAAGCAGGCGCTGTTCCCGCTGCTGGAATTGTGGCTCACCTACTGGCGCGATGTGCTGCATCTGTGCGAAGAGACGGGGGTCGGGGTGAGTAATCTCGACCGCGAAGCGGCGCTGGAGCAACTTGCCCGCTACCTGACGCCGGAAGAAGCGCTGTCGGCGCTGAATGCAACCCGGACGGCGCTGCAAACGCTGAACACCAACGCCAACACCCGGCTCACGCTGGAGGTAATGTTTCTGGATTATCCGGGACTGAGGCGGGAATAGGTTTTTCGTTCAGGCGCGGTAGCCCATCTCCTGGCGGCGCTGGCGAGCGCGCGCCTGAAGCGCCGCGACACAACCATCAGGCGGCGTGACCGAGCCGAGGGTCACATGTTCCTTAACCTTTGGTCCGTGAAAATCGGTACCGCCGGTCATGATGAGGTTATACTGCTGCGCCAGCGCGCGCAGGTTCAGGCGAACGTTTTCGAGGTTGCTGGGATGCACCACTTCGACGCCATCCAGCCCCACCGGAACCAGGCGTCGGATGACCGCCGCGTAATCGGGCAGTAAGCCCGGATGCGCCAGCACCGCCACCCCCGCCGCGCTGTGGATCAGTTCGACCGCTTCTTCGGGCGAAAGCCGCGCGCGCGCCACGTATGCCGGACCGCCGTTATGCAGGTAGCGGTCGAAGGCATCGCGCACCGATTCGACATAACCGGCTTCGAGCATGGCACGGGCAATATGCGGGCGACCAATTGAGCCGCCGTCGGCAATCGCCAGCACGCGCTCCCAGTCAAGCGGTAGGTTCAGCCCAGCCAGGCGCTGAAGGATGCGCTGTCCCCGGCTGTAGCGGTCAGCCCGAAACGCCGCAAGGCGCTCTTCAAAGTAAGCCGACTCAAGGTCAATATGGTAGCCCAGCACATGAACATCACCCGTCGAATCTTCGGCGCTAAGTTCAATGCCGGGAATAACAAGAGGCATCCCGCTTATCTGGGACGCCTCCTGCGCTTCACGTATGCCATCGGTGGTGTCGTGATCGGTGATGGCGATCACTTCTAAACTGTACTCTCGTGCCAGATTAACCAGCTCTGTAGGTGAGTATTGACCATCCGATGCGTTCGTATGCAGATGAAGGTCAACGCGCATAGCAGTTATGAGCGCGGTTCGACCACAAAACGAACTGCCGTCCGTTCCTGACCTTCAATATCAACTTCCGTAAAATAGGGGACGCAGATGATGTCGATCTGATCGCCCGTGAGATACCCCCGCGCAATCGCCAGCGCCTTAACCGCCTGGTTCACAGCGCCCGCGCCGATTGCCTGAACTTCAGCATACCGATGCTCGCGAATAACAGCCGCGATTGCGCCTGCAACCGCCGTCGAACGCGACTTCGCCGAGACTTTGATTACGTCAGCCTTACCAGAATGATCCGCGTGCAGTTCGCCCATGTTAGGTTCCGATTCATTGCTAAACAACCTGGTGTTGTCGTCGTGTCTGTCCGTCATCATGAATCCTCGGCAGCATCGAAACGTTAAGTTTAACTATTATGAATTGTACATAGAAAAATTGTCAATGTCTACGGGTTGTTATAACAATCGACATTGTTCTCATCTGATTGTGGGATATCTCAAACACCCTTCCCATAAATCGAACCAACCTGATCAAAAAGATCAACAGTTATCCCAATGTTAAAAGGTTTACAGTTTTCAAATTATACGCATTCACTATATTGCAAATTATATATCGCAAAAATGACGCTGCTATATCGCAAGTTCGTGGATTATGGATGCGAATCTGCGAAATCGGGCGCGCAAGTCAGCAGTCGCAGAATTATATTTCATCTCGCATTTCAACAGTTCTTTTCCCAACCTTAAAAGATCGGAAATTTTAAGGTTTAACAGTGCTAATCTGGTTGAGTTTTTCTGTGATGCGGTTATACTTGGCAGTACATTGATGATGCGCCTCAAGCCTCAGGCGCAGCGAGAGCAGCGCTCTCCACAGTTGCTACAATTCAACTCTTCACTACAACGGAGCCACACCGGGTACTGGGCATCTTCCTGCCTGCTAAGTAGTCGCTCCTTTGTATACAACTACAAAACTATCGGATTGGGCTTCGCGCCCAATGTCACAAGAGAGTATTGCCGTGAATCCGCAAGAAGCCTGGAACGCAGCTTTTCATCAACTGGAGATGCAGCTTGATCGCGCCAGTTTCGACACCTGGGTGCGAGGGGCAACTCTGCTTGGCTGCGAAGACAGCGTATTCGTCGTCGGCGTGCGCAACAGCTACGCCCGTGACATGCTTCAGCACCGGCTGTATCGCAATCTTCGCCGCGTCGTCAGCGATGTCTACGGGAAAGCGGTCGAGCTGCGATTCGAGGTCAACAAGATTCCCGAAGTATCCGAGGTGGTCGAAGCAGATATGCCGCTGTTCCGGCTGCTGGCGCAGCGCGAGCTGGACGCCGAAACGCCTGCCCCACTCCACGAGCGTGTCGCCCGCCCACAGCGCCCGGAACTGCCGGAGTCGGAACTCAACCCCCGATTTACATTTGACCGCTTCGTGGTCGGCACTGAGAATCAGATGGTGTTTTCGGCTGCCCGCGCGGTTGCCGAGCTTCCGGCGGTATCGTACAACCCGTTCTTCATCTATGGCGGCGTTGGCATTGGCAAGACCCATCTGGTACAGTCAATCGCTTCGGCGTGCCAGCTGCGCGGAATGCGCGTCATCTACATCCCCTCGGAAGTGTTCACCAACGATCTGGTCGATTCAATTCGCCAGCGCTCGACCGCCATGTTCCGCGAGAAGTACCGGTCTGCCGACGTGCTGCTGGTGGACGACATCCAGTTCATTTCGGGCAAAGAATCGACTCAGGAAGAATTCTTCCATACCTTTAACGCGCTCTATACCTTTAATAAGCAGATCGTCCTGGCGTCAGATCGCCACCCCCACGAACTGGAAACGCTGGAAGCGCGCCTGCGCTCCCGTTTCGAAGGCGGGCTGGTGATCGACATTCAGCCGCCCGGATTTGAAACGCGGGTGGCGATTCTGCGTGACTGGGCGCAGGAACGCGGGCTGACTATCTCTACTAAAGTGCTGGAACTGATCGCTTCACGGGTCAAAAGCAACGTGCGCGAGCTTGAGGGCATCTTCAACCAGATGATTGCCACCCAGCAGATCACGCGCGGATCGCTGACGGCGGATCTCGCCGAAGACCTGCTGGACGGCTACCGCCGTCCGCGCTATCAGATCACGCTGTCGCACGTGCTGGAAATGGTCGCCAATCACTACAGCCTGCCGGTCACCGACCTGACCGGACCGCGCCGCAGCGGCATGATCAATCAGGCGCGGCAGGTGGCAATGTTCCTCTCGCGTGAAGTGACCACCAGCTCGCTGCCGCAGATCGGCGATGCTTTTGGCGGGCGCAAGCACAGCACCGTACTGCACAGTTGCAACAAAATCGCCGAGGAAATCGAACACAACTCGATTTTGCGCGCCATCGTTCAGGACATTCGCGGCTGCCTCCTCAACATGCGCAGTTAAGCATCAGGCTTCACTGGCGGCAGAAATTTGGATTTCTCTGGGATAACAGCCCTGTTATCCCAGATTTGGTTTGGGATAAATCCCGCTGTGTTCCCCGCGCGCCGCTTCACTTTCCCCGTTTCGCAGCTATAATGAGAAACAGAGTGAGAGGATTATTCGCATGATGAGTGATCGCATATTGACCATCGAGGAAGAAGAAGCCGTCAAGGCGCTGGCACAGCGGCGCGGATTCTCTGAACTGCGGGAATACGTCCGTTCGCTCATCGTGGCAGACGCGCAGCAGCATGGTGAAGCACTATCGCTTGCCGAAGGTGACGAGGATGACGATCTGCCTGATCCTGAGGAGAGCTTCCGGCGCGGCTGGGCACAGGCAATGCGCGGAGAACTGCTGAGCGAAGAAGAATTCTGGAAAGCCGTTGGCAGTAATAAATAACCGGCGCGTTGCTTTCTCTCCAGCGTTCACCCAGAACTTTAAGCATCTGCAAAAGCGCTACCAGCATATTGGTGATGATCTTCGTTCGCTGCTTGATCAGTTAAGGGAAGGACATACGCCGGGCGATCAAGTGCCCGGTATCGGGCACCTGGTTTATAAAGCTCGGATCAGGAACAGCGACGCGAAACGCGGCAAAAGCGGCGGTTATCGTGCCGTATATTATCTCCAGACCGCCGAGCAGGTGGTCATGATCGCGCTTTACAGCAAGAGTGACCAGAGCGATATGCCCACACACGTCATTCGGCGCATCATCGAAGACTATCAAGCGGGTGGAATATAACCCTCTGGCAGCGCTATAGCGATCCCCGTTTTTTCAGATTTCCACGCCAATCCACGCGGCTTTACACATTTCCTATACTTGCGTTATCCTTGAACCGTCAGAATTGAGGAGGATGTGCCATGCTGCCTTTCCTGGGTAAAGAACTGCTTCGGGGAGATGTGGTCTGCCTTACTCGCCCCTCAAAAGAAGATATCGGACACTTCGCCAAGTGGTCTGCCGACATGGAATACCAGCGCCTGCTGCGGCGCGGCATGGTCTACCCTGGTTCGCTGGAAGAACACGAAGCCTGGTTTGCCGAGATGGCGAAGAGCGAAGCGGACTACCCGTTCGCCATTCGCACGCTGGTGGAAGATCGGCTGGTCGGCATGTTGGTGGTTAAAGACATCTTCTGGCAGGCGCGCCACTGCTCCTTTTTCATAGGCATCGGGAATCCTGAAATGCGCGGGCGCGGTTTCGGAACCGACGCCATCCGCACCCTGCTCAAGTACGCCTTTCTCGAAATGAACATGAACCGCATTGGCTTGGAAGTCATGAGCTACAACCTGCCGGCGATCCATTCTTACCAGCGGGTGGGCTTCAAGCTGGAAGGAACGCTGCGGGCGTTTGCCTACCGTGATGGCGTCTATTATGACATGCACATCATGGGCATTCTGCGCAGCGAGTGGGAACAGATCTATGACCAATCAGCGGTTACGTATGCGCCATCCGTCGCAGCACTGGAATGAGGCTGCGCATCGCATTACCCCGGTGGCTGAGGCTGTTCTTGACTCCGGGCGAGAGCGCGCTGAAACACACGTCGAACCCCTCGGGGATGAACACCGCGTCATAGCCGAAGCCGCCGGTCGCCTCGCAGATACCGTACCCGACAGCCCCCTCAACCGTTCCATGACCATATTCCACCGCGCCCATTTGCGGATCAGCCACCGCGACGACGCACAGAAAGCGCGCGGTTCGGGCGGCGTCGGGCATAGCGGCAAGCTCGCCCAACAGCTTGATATTCCGATCACGGTCGGTGGGTCCGCCGTAACGCGCCGAGTACACCCCCGGACGCCCGTCGAGCGCGTCCACTTCCAGCCCGCTGTCATCCGCCAGCGCGTGCAAGCCGCTTGCCTGGGCATAGGCGCGGGCTTTATGGGCGGCATTCTCGGCATAGGTCGCGTATGGTTCATCAATTTCCAGAGACTGCAAACCGACGTCGCGCAGGCTGATGAGCCTGAGCGAAAGCTCGCCAAGAATTTCCGCGTATTCGCGCATCTTGCCCGGATTCGACGTGCCGATCAGTAGATCCATGTCTCGCTCCTTCAGAGAAGCCCAATGTCAAATTTCGTCAGAGTCGGCATCAAAACGCCAGCAGCGGCAGCACGCGCCAAACCAGATACAGGTTGAAGGGGACGAGCAGCGCCACCGGCACGACCGTCAGCCACATGGCGCGCTCGTTGTGCCCGAAGATCAGCCTTCGCCAGCCATCCAGCCCTAACGCGACCAGCAGCCCCAGCGGAATCAGCATCGGATACAGATAGCGCCCCTGCACCTGATAGAACTCGGTGTTGTAATACATGTACTGGAGGATGGCGAGCGTGATGGTCAGCCCCATCAGCAGCCACGCCAGCCGCCGCCACTTTTCGGCAGGCGGCGCAGGTCGCCCGCGAGTCAGTATCAGCCGAATGACCCAACCGCTGACGACCAGGGCGCTAAAGCCGATGAACAGATACGACCAGTTGTGAAGCGGCAGCGCCATCCAGCCAAACTGCCCCCAGAAGCTCATGAAGGTGCCTTCGACCATGCCGCGCAGATAGCCGCCGACTCCCGACACAGCGATCTGATCGGCGGTGCGCGGCTGATCGGTGACGACCAGATCGTGCCGTCCGAGTCCGAGGAAATCCGGCGTCCCGTAGACGGTCAGGTTGCGCCCCCACCAGACCCCCGCCAGCAGCAGCAGCGGGATGAAGAACAGCACCAGCGAAACCAGCATCTGCCGGAAGCGCTGCCGCTTGATCGTTATAATGTCCGAAGGGCGACGCCGCGCCCACCAGCGCAGCACGATCAGCAGAGGGATGACCCCTGCGAGAAAGACGGTGTTGATCTTGGTGAGCAGCCCGACACCGACCAGCGTTCCCAGAACCCAGGTTTCGGCGTTCCACTCATGCCCGTGATCCAGCCAGTCCCACATTGCCAGATCAGACAATATGGCGGTGATGGTCAGGATGATGAACAGCGTCTGTGCTGCCCCGCCCGATCCTAGACCACCGGTGACTGCCGCCACCGCCGAACCCGCCGCCAGCAGCAGCGTTATCCAGCGCAGCCAGCCGGGCGCGATGCCGCGCAGGCAGCAAACGGTCACCAGCAGCGTTAACCCGACGATCAGTTCTGACAGCCCATCGTTGTTGACCGAAGCGAGGATTGCCAGGTGCTGTGGGATGAAAGCCACAAATCCGGCAGCAGTCAGCGCCAGCGATTTCGGCAGCAGCATCCGCGCCACCGCGTAGGCAGCGGCGACCACGCCCAGCCCGATTACGACCGAAAACAGGCGCAGCGCCAGCAGGCTTCCGTTCGCCAGCCGGAACACAACCGACGACAGCAGGTAATACAGCGGCGGCTGGTGATCTTCGTACTGAAGGCTGTCGAGGTCGTCGAGTAAGGCAGGATCGAAGCGATTCCCGGTCAGACGGTCGATGTACGGTTTATCCCAATCGCCAATTTCGATGACCGGGCAGCAGCCGTCCGTCGCTAGCTGGGCGATGTAGTTGTAATGAGCAGGTTCATCAGGCGCTTGCCAGTCGGGGGTACGCAGCGCGTAAAGCGACGCCACGATCATATAAGCAAGCAGCAGCAGCAGGAAAGGAATATTCAGGCGCGACACATCCAGCCTTCCACGTCAGTCAGTCCAGCCGCCCGCATTGTCCTCTATAGGCGGCAAATCTGCAACGGAACGTAGCCCAAAAACAGGTTTCGTTTATACTGATGAATAACGCGCCCACACAGAAGGAAACGTTATGTCCACCACCGACCAACTACAACAGGCATTTCGCCTCATTAAGGATGGCAATAAGACACAGGCAACCGCAATCCTGGTTCCCATCGTTCGCGCCGAGCCGAACAATGCCGATGCGTGGTGGCTGCTGGCAAATGCCGTCAGCAGCCCCGAACAGCAGCGGCGCTCGCTGGAGCAGGTGCTGCGGCTGCGCCCTAACGACGACAAGGCGCGGAATATGCTGGACAAAATCGGTGGCGGCGCTTACACGCCTCCGCCTCAGCAGCCCGATCCCTTCGCGGGCGTGTCGTATCCGCCCCAGCAGCAGCCGTATGACCCGTTCGTCGCATCCGCGCCCCAGCCCGATCCATTTGCGAGCGATCCGTATGCCGGAAGCGATCCCTTCGCCCACGTCGGCAGCCAGCAGCAGACCGCCTGGGGAAGCACGCCGATGCAGTCGCCACCACCGGTCGTTGTGGAACGGCGCAAAGGCACCAGCCCGTTCGTCATCTTCCTGGCGATTATCGGACTTATCGGCGTCGTGAGCTGCGGCATCTGCGCCGTCGCCACCGGCGGATTCGCCAGCATGTTCGGGCAGGTGATTCAGCAGGTAGCAGGCACGCTCACATCCGATCCCGATTTTGGCACTGCCATGCAGAACTTCGGCAATCTGGGGCTGACCCTGACCGCCGACCCGAATTTCGAAAACCTGGCAGCCACCATGAGCAGTTCGTTCGGGACAGCCAACAGCGGCGTGCAGCTATCCGGCGATTTCAACCTGCGCGGAACGGTTGAAAAGGGGCAGACGGTCAGCGGTACAGTCGATTCGTCAGAAGACGACGGCTGGACATTCAGCGGCAGCAGCGGTGACCAGATTGTCATCGATCTGCGCGCGACCAGCGACGACCTCGACCCGCAGCTTTATCTGTACAACCCGGTTAAAGCGCTGGTGATGCAAAACGATGATATCGACTTCGCCAACGACAATCTCAACTCGCGCATCGAGATCGCCCTGCCCGAATCAGGGACATACACCATCATCGTCAGCGCTTTTGGGAATGGCGGCAGCTATGAACTAAGCGTGCGGTAAACGCTGCTATGCCTTACTGGCAGTAGGGGGCGCATCCGTGATGCTGTCCATCAGTGATGGCACGCGCTACGCCCCCACAATTACTGAATCCCCTTTCGATCCGAGTCCTCGCTCCTTCAGCCATGACACGCCGCCAAGCTGGCGCTGGACAGCCTCCACGGTAAGTTTCCTCTCATGACCAGCCGATTCCACCAAAATCCCGAACCGGCAGGAACTTTTTGGGCATCTTCAACGTTATATTAATCACAGGTATATTTGTGAATTCTAACGATTGCGTTGCCTGATCGGCAGGCAGGATTCACAGACCTCATTCATAATGTGATCAGAGATTGCAGAAATCAAACATTGAAGGAGAAGACATCATGCGGTGGATTCATAGGCGGGTGCTTCGCCGGGTAGTCCTCATCGGCGTCCTCGCCTTTGGGCTGTTGTTCGGCTCGATAGTGAGCGCCAGCGCGCAAGCGCCGGTCGGCATCATCACCACAGCGTCGGTGCTGAACGTGCGCTCCGGTCCGGGCGTCGGTTTCGGCTCACTGGCGCGCATCAATCGCGGCGCGGTCGTCACCCTGATCGGGCGCAATGCCGACGCAACCTGGGCGCAGATCCAGCTTGTCAGCGGCGCGCAGGGCTGGATTAATGCCAGCTACATGACGCCGAGCGTGCCGGTGGGCGATCTGCCGGTCACGTTTGGCACAACCGTCGCCAACGGCGTCGTCTCGGCATCCTTCCTGAACGTTCGTTCCGGTCCCAGCGCCGGTTTCGGCGTCGTCAGCACGCTGGGCGGCGGCGAAGCCGTCACCCTGATCGCGCGGACGGAAGACAGCACCTGGGTTCAGGCGCGCCTGACCAACGGCGTCGAAGGATGGGTTAATTCAAGCTGGATCATCGCCAACATTCGCGTCTGGACGCTGCCCGTCGCCGGAACCACCAGCGGCGTGCCGACTGCCCCGCCGCCCGCCAGCGCCAGCCCAACCGGCATCATCACCGCCTATCGCCTGAACGTGCGCGGCGGACCGGGCATGAACAACGGCGTCGTCACCCAGGTGGCGCAGGGGCAAAGCGTGAGCCTGCTGGGGCGCACCGCCTACAGCGACTGGCTGCTGATCCAGGCACCGAACGGCGCGACTGGCTGGATTAACTCCAATTACGTGCTGTCCGGCACCGCCTTTGGAACGCTGCCCGTGCGGTTCTAGCGCGTTCCTGCTTTAGCCCTAGCCGCCGCTTGGGTGGCTAGAGGGTATCTGGAAATCAGTAGGGGCGCAGCGCGCTGCACGCTGCGCCCTCTCAACCTCAACCTAAAAACCTACACCTCCCGAAAAATCATCACAAATCCCTAACCTGCTCGTGAAATTCATACATTTTGACGACAGATGTCACTTGTCAGACGTGTCATTTGTTCTCACACTTAAACTAACGCACGAGTCAGGGAGGTGAACCATGGACGAGAGAATTCTCGTCACGTATGCCACCATCATGGGGGCTACGACCGGAATCGCCAGAGCCATTGGCATCGAACTTCGTGCGAGCGGCGCAGCAGTCCGCGTGTTACCGATTGATCATGTCAGCAGACCCGAAGACTACCGCTCGATCATCATTGGAAGTCCGATTTACGAAGGGCTGTGGCTGGATACCGCCACGGCATTCCTCGAGCAGCAGCGCGAGCTATTAAGCCAGATTCCGGTCGCCTACTTTGTCGTCCATGCTCGGAACAACAAGAGCGCCGACGAACAACAGCGCCACGTCCAGCGCTGCATCAAAGCGATACACGATAAGGTGCCAGAGATTGAGCCGGTCGATGTTGGCGTCTTTGCGGGCGCGTTTAACAGCCGAAGCTGGACTCTTTCGACACTGCTCGCCCTCAAAGCGCAGGGAGATCTGCCGCTGGACGGCGATTACCGTGACTGGAACGCCATTCAAGCCTGGGCAAGGCAAGTCCTGCCGCTGCTCACCCAAAAGGCGGCGGTCAGACAGCATTAGGCAGTATGCAAACGCGGCAATGTGCTGTCCAATTCGCGGATTGCGCCTGGTAGGGACGCTGTGCCAGCTTCGCTGACGCCTGACCGCCCCTGCTGTATGCTGTCCTGCCCACTCCCCCGATAACTCCCTCATGGCATTTTTACTGTCGCGGCGGTAATATTCGAATACCTCTAGGCACAGGCAAAAAGTATTAGGAGTCATTTCATGGTCAGGCAGTTAAAGAACTATGTCGGTGGACGTTGGGTAGAAGCGACGACTGACAAATACACCTCTGTGATCAACCCCGCCACCTGCGAGACACTGGCAGAATGCCCCGATTCGCCAGCAGCCGATGTGGACGCGGCGGTCAAGGCAGCCCAGGAAGGCTACCGCGAATGGCGCAGCACGCCGGTGCTCAGCCGGGCGCAGTACATGTACCGCTACAAGGCGCTGGTCGAGGATCGCTTCGAAGATTTCGTCCGGCTGGTGGTGGAAGAAAACGGCAAGACCCGCGACGAGGCGCGCGGCGAAGTCCGGCGCGGCATTGAAAGCATCGACTACGGCATGAGCGTCCCGACGCTGATGCGCGGCTACAAAGTGGAAGACATCAGTTCGGGCATTGACGAGACGGCAGAGCGCCAGCCTATCGGCGTGTTCGCGGCGATTACACCCTTCAATTTCCCAATGATGGTGCCGCTGTGGTTCCTGCCGACGGCGATTGTCTGCGGCAACACCTTCGTCCTCAAGCCGTCACCGCAAACGCCGCTGAGCGCCGAACTGCTCTACGAAGTGCTGGATGAACTCGATCTGCCCGAAGGCGTGGTCAATCTTGTGCAGGGCGGCAAGGAATCTTCGGTTGCCGTGATGGAGCATCCGGGCATCGCGGGCGTGTCGTTCGTCGGCTCCAGCCCGGTAGCGAAGATCGTCTACGAGACGTGTGCCAAACACGGCAAGCGCGTGCAGGCACAGGGCGGCGCGAAAAACTTCATCGTCGTCATGCCAGACGCCGACCTGGGGGCGAGCGTCGCCAATATCATGGGGTCGGCGTATGGCTGCGCCGGTCAGCGCTGTCTGGCGGGTTCGGTCGTGGTCGCCGTGGGCGACGCCTACGAGCCGCTGCGCGATGAGCTGGTCAAGCGAGCGAGCACGCTGCGCGTTGGCTCCGGTCTGGACGAAACGACGCAGATGGGAACGGTCATTTCCGCCAGCGCCAAAGAGCGCATTGAAAAGATGATCCAGCAGGGAATCAACGAAGGCGCGAAGCCGGTACTCGACGGACGCGGCACGCAGATTGACGGCTATGAAAACGGCACCTTTGTCGGACCGACAATCCTGGACGGCGTGACGCCGGACATGACGGTCGCGAAGGACGAAATCTTTGGACCCGTGCTGTCAATCATGCACGCCAGAGACTTTGACGAAGCAGTGGAGATGACCAACAGCAGCCGCTACGGCAATGCTGCCAGCATCTTCACCAGCAGCGGCAAGAATGCCCGCGAGTTCAAATACCGCGTAGACGCGGGCAACATCGGCGTGAATATCGGCGTCGCTGCCGCGACCGCGTCGTTCCCGTTTGGTGGCAAGAAAGAGTCGTTCTATGGCGACCTTCACGGTCAGGGACCGGACGCGATTGAGTTCTACACCGACCGCAAGGTCATCATCGAGCGCTGGCTGTAAAGAGGAAACGTACTGAGTACCGAGTACTGAGTGCTAAGTTGAAAGAACCATCCAACAGCGAAACAAAACGTTGGCGGCAGACTCAGCAGTGCTTTGACTCAGTACTTGGTACTCAGTACTCGGCACTTTCCGCATGATCACCTACACCGACTCGCTTGACGGCATCACGGCGGACGGGCTGCGCGGCGGATTCTTCGACGGCTGGGGCAGCCCGCCGACGCCCGAAACGCATCTTCAAATTCTGCGCGGCAGCTTTGCCGTGGTGCTGGCGCTGGACGGTGATAGGGTCGTCGGCTTCATCACGGCTGTCAGCGACGGCGTATCGGCTGCCTATCTGCCGCATCTGGAAGTGCTGCCCGCTTATCGTGGACAGGGCATTGGTACGGCGCTGGCGCGGCAGATGCTGGAAAAACTGAACCATCTGTACATGATCGACCTGATCTGTGACGCCGACCTACAGCCGTTTTACGAACGCCTCGGGCTGCGCCGCTACACGGCGATGATCCGGCGCAATTACGCGGCGCAGTCGGGCACCTTTGAGTTAGCAGACTAGTGGAAAACGATATGCCATCCCTGAACACATTTGGAGCTATCCTCACCTACGCTATCGAGCTTGAAACCCGGCTGCGCGACTATTATCAGGCGGCAGGCAGCGCGACCCGCGCGGCAGAAGCCGACAAGCGCCGCGTCAATTTCGAGCGCGTGCGCCGCGAAAACGTCACCGAGATCAAGCTGGAGCCGATTGAGGGACTTGACGAGGAAGATTACACCGCCGATCTGAATGACACGTCTCCCGAGGGACAGCAGGCGGTTGAACGCATAGCCGCGCAGTTCTACACCGATGTCGCGCCCAAAATCAACGTGCGCGAGGCACAGCGCGCCCTGGAACGCGCCGCGCGCCAGCATGGGGAACTGGGGTCAGCCATTAGCTAAGTGATTGATTGCACAGCCGATCTTATAAATCTTATTTCAGATTTTGCGGAATGTTGAAATAAGATTTATGCTTATTTCAATATCCTGAAATAAGTCACCCTTTGGCTACATTATGGACATTCACCTTTTCAAGCAAAGCCCATCAGGACAAATCGTACAAACGCCCAATAATTATCACGCCTTCGTTCCAAATCCTCTGCCGCCAAATCAGCTACCGTTCGATATGGCATTGATCACACTTATGGCAGATGCAGAACGTGCTTTGGGTGAATTAGCTGGTTTGGGACACCTGATACCAAATCCAGATTTCCTGATAATTCCATATACACGCCTTGAGGCAGTCGCCAGTTCCCGGATAGAAGGCACACAAGCTTCATTATCGGAATTGTTCTATTACGAAGCTGCGCCAGAAAAACCGAAGGCATCAGATGATCTGGCTGAAGTACTAAGTTACCTGTCTGCTCTTAACTACGGGGTAGAACGACTAAAAACGCTGCCTTTAAGTCTGCGCTTAGTTCGAGAACTCCATGAACGTCTTACGTCCAATACCAGGGGCGGAACACCTGATCTAACTCCTGGCGAGTTCCGCCGTTCTCAAAACTGGATAGGTCCATCTGGGTGTAACCTGAATAACGCGACCTATGTACCTCCTCCACCAGATGAACTTATGGGATGCCTTGGCACGTGGGAGCTGTTCTTACATGAACGCAACGCAGTACCTCTATTGATACAGTGCGCGCTTATGCACTATCAGTTTGAAGCCATACATCCATTTCTTGATGGCAATGGACGGGTCGGGCGGCTGTTAATCACACTTTTCCTCTGTGAAAGAGAAGCGCTCCCCTATCCTTTGCTATATTTAAGTGCCTATTTTGAGCAACATCGCAGTGAGTATTATGAAAGATTACTAGCCGTAAGCAGCCGAGGCGACTGGACAGGTTGGCTGGAATTCTTCATGCGCGGCGTACTGACTCAAAGTAAACACGCAACAGAGTCAGCCAAGCGAATCATCAGACAACGTGAGGATTACCGCCGAATCCTGCAAGAAAACAGAGCATCAGCAAATCTGCTGCGTGTCGTTGACTTTATCTTCACCAACCCGTACCTGAATATCAGACAGGTTGCGAATGAATTACACATATCGTTTAACACTGCCCATGCCGCCGTTATGACCCTGGAAGAAGCGGATATATTGCAGGAAATCACCGGGCAGCAGCGCAACCGCGTTTACGCTGCCAGGCAACTGCTCAATTTACTCATTGAGAATGAACCCATCTATACCCCTAAGAACGATAGTTAGCTGTTTTACCTCGAAGCGATGGTTCGAGCTTAACTGCTGCCAGCATCCCGGCGCTTATGGGGGCAGGATGTAATAACACTCCGCGATGGTCAGGTTGCCCTCGCCATCGCGGTAGGCATTTTTGACAAACCCCTCAAAGGTATAGCCCGACCGTTGGGCAACCCGCGCGCTCGCCTGATTGCGGGTATCGCACCAGATTTCGATTCGCTCCATCTGAAGATGGTCAAAGCAGAATGCGGTCATCGCTTTGACCGCTTCCACCATGTACCCCCTGCCGGTTTCGCCGTTGTGCAGCCAGTAACCGATCTCGCAGTTGGGAACGCTCCAGTCGAACCGGTGAACCATAATCACCCCCACCAGACGACCATCGTCCTGCGCCCACATCAGATAAATGAAATGCGTGCGCAGGATAAAATTCGCGCCTGACTGACGCATTTCGATTTCGGCAAGCTCCGGCGTCGCCACCCGGTCGGGCCACGACAGCCATTTTGATAGTTCGGCGCGAGAAGCCTGCACCGCCTCATAAAGCGCCCTGCCATCGCCCTGCCGGGGAACCCGCAGCAGCAGGCGCGGCGTCCGCACTTCAGCGGGAATGTCCAGCAGAATCGGGTTGTCAACTCGTGGCATGATGACCCTTTGCGAGAGGAGTAGAGTCAGGGTGAATTCCTCTCTTATAACCAGAAATGCCGCCGCTGTCTATGGTATGATAAGCCCTCTCACGTCCTGAGTACGAGCGACCTATGCACCCTCTCCCCCCTCTGAAGCTGCGCCGGACAGATTACGTTATCGCGGTGCTGATCGTGCTGTTCGCGCTGGCGCTGCGGATCATCGTCCTGACCGACCGCGCTTACGGCGACCCGCTGTTTGACCCGCTGCCCGAAGGCTCCGATCAACTGACTTACGTGCGCTTTGCCAGCCGCTATGAACTCGGCACCTGGCCCGACGGACCGTTTCGCTACCAACCCGGTTTCGTCTACTACCTGGTGCTGATGCGGGCGCTGGTCGGCACGTCGCTCGCCGAAATGCGCCTGACCTACTGCCTCGTCGGGGCGCTGGCGTGCGGCTTCGCGGTGGGCGCGGGCTGGCTGCTCACGCGCCGCCGGTGGGGCGGCTACCTCGCCGGGCTGCTGCTGGCGGTCTATCCGGTGGCGATCTTCTACTCCACCGAACTGCTGGTCGAAGGGCTGGCGACGTTTTACGTCAGCGTCTTTTTGTTCCTTGTCCTCTGGCAGCGCGAGAGCCTGGCGCTGTGGCGAAGCCTGCTGATCGGGCTGACGGTTGGCGTCTGTACCATCACGCGCACTAATCTGGCGCTGATCTGGCTTGCCTGGGCGCTGTGGCTGTTCATCAGCGGCATCGGCTGGCGGCGGGCGCTGCAACATGCGCTCCTGTCGTTGGTCGCGCTGGCAGCGGCAGTTGCGCCGGTGACGCTGTACAACCTGCAAGCCGGGAACGGCAAATTCCAGTTGATCACCGAAGTCGGCGCGGAAGAAATCTACCGCGCCAACAGCCGCGACTCGGACGGCACCTACACCATTTACGTTCCGGCGTGGCAGACCGTCGATGAAGGCTACGAGCACGCGCTGCTGGTCGATATTGGGCTGCGTCCGGCGCGCTTCATCGAACTGCAACTGCGCAAGTTCGCCATCTACTGGAGCAATTCCGAGCCGGGCAACAACATTGATTATTATCAGAACGGCGAGGATGTTTCGCCGCTGCTGCGCGCAATCCCGCTTGATTTTCGGATTCTCTCGGCGCTGGGGCTGCTGGGGCTGGTGCTGCTGGTCTACGAGCAGCGGCGCATGGGCATCTTCTTTGCCGCCGTCAACGTCCTGATCTTCGCCGGTGTGATGGTCATCTGGGTGGTCAGCCGCGTGCGCCTGCCAGCGGTGATTCCGCTGGCGCTCACTTCGGCATATCTGGTTGTGCGGCTGGTCGAAGCTGCCCGCAGCGGTCAATGGCGGCTGACCCTGCGCCGTCTTGTTCCGGCGGCGGCGGCGCTGCTGCTGGTGTTCGCCTTCAATCACTGGGCAATTGACCATTTGCCCAACAAAACCACCTATGCCGCCCTGCCTGCCGAAGCAACCGAAGCGAACATCCCGTTTGGCGGCGGGCGTTTGCAGCTGATCGGCTGGCGCTTCTTCGACGAGTGGCAGGCGGCTGAACTCGGTTGGTCACAGCCGCAGCAGTCTTACGCTATCGAACTGTTCTGGCAGGTGAGCGCGCCGGTCGATGAAGATTACGAATTCTATCTGGCGTATGTGCAGGCTGGCGAACGCTACGCCGGGCGGGACAGCGCGATTGGCGCGATCAGCTACCCGCGCGCGCTCACTTCGACATGGCAGCCGGGCACGATCTACGGCGAGATCGTTGGCTTTAAGTTTCCACATGGCATCCCACCAGCGCAAACGGGCACGATCCGGCTGGGTGTGTACACCAGCGAAGGCGAGCCGGACGATCCCAACCGCCCGATCACGCCCATCCAGACGGACGGCGGCGCATCTGACGTGCTGATCCAGCCGCTTGCGGTCTTTGATCCGGGCATACGCCCAGCGCCGGTTGAAGGGCTGATCGTCCGTGACGAATCGTTTGGCGACGTGATCGCGCTGCGCGGTCTGCGTCTGCCCGAACGCGGCACGCCCGGTGAGACAATCATGATCGATTTCCAGTGGGAAGGGCTGCGCGAAATCCGGCTGGATTATTCGCTGTTCGTGCATGTGATGGATGCTGAAAGCAGCCGCGCCACCGGCTATGATGGCGCGGTCGGCGGCGGGCTGGTCAGTTCCACCTGGCAGCCGGGCTATCCGGTTCACGAGCGCGTGCCGTTTCAACTGCCGGAGCAGCCGGGCACATACGCAGTCTACATCGGGCTTTACACTCTGGCGACGATGGAACGGCTGGCGCTGGACGCGCCTGATAACCGCCTGCTGATCGGTGAAATCACGGTCGCGTCCCCGCCATAACTTACCCCTAAGGCTGCTGTTTGTAATACAATGGTTTGTATCACAGCTTCTGAGGAGAAAAGACTTATGGAATTTGCAATTACTTTTAAGGGTGATATCGATCCGAAACGTACCGTAGCGCTGTGCAAACAGGCAGAGCAAGCCGGGTTCACCTACGCCTGGTTTTTTGATTCCCATGTGTTGTGGCGCGAATGCTATACCACTATGGCGATGTGCATGGAACACACCGAGCGTATGCGCTTCGGACCCTGTGTGACCAACCCGGGCGTCCGCGACTGGTCGGTGGCTGCCAGCCTGAACGCGACGCTGGCGCTGCAAAGCGGCGGGCGCATTGACATTGGTATCGGGCGCGGCGACAGCTCGCGGCGGGTGCTGGGACGCAAGCCGCTGAACGTCGAAACGATGCTGGAATTCGCTGACTCGGTCAAGCGAATGGCGCGCGGCGAAGCGGTGCAGTACGACGAAGATCACGCGCCGGTACAGATTCCCTGGGCACCGGATTTTGATCTGCCGGTATGGTTTGCCGCCTACGGACCGAAGGCGCTCGCCGCCGCCGGACGGGCGGGCGATGGTCTGATCATCCAGCTTGCCGATCCCTGGCTGGTGAAGTGGTTCAGCGATCAGGCGCTGGACGCCGGGCGTGAATCCGGGCGCGACATGAGCCGCTTCAAGGTCATGTCGGCAGCACCAGTGTGGGTGGGCGACCTGCCCAAAGCACGCGAACAGACGCGCTGGTTCCCGGCGATGGTCGGCAACCACGTCGCCGATCTGGTGGAGCGCTACGGCAAGACTGGCGAAACCGTCCCTCAGCGCCTGACCGACTACATCGAGGGTCGCAAGGGTTACGATTATCGCCATCACGCCGACAAGGACGCCGATCATCTGGGCTTCATCCCGGACACCATCATCGACAGCTTCGGCATCCTGGGACCCGTCGAGGCGCACGTCGAGAAGCTGAAGGAGCTTGAAGCCATCGGCGTGACTCAGTTCAACATCTACCTCATGTGCGGCGACGAGGAGCGCATTGTCGAGGAATATGGGAAGCACGTGCTGCCGCAGTTTCAGGGAGTGGAAAGTGAAAAGTAGAAAGTGAAAAGTGAAAGGTACTGAGTACCGAGTACTGAGAAAGAGGCAAAGGTGACGAAGGGCATAGAACGGTTTGAAGATCTGATTGCGTGGCAAAAAGCGAGAGTACTGACACGCGCAATCTACGAAGCCACCCAGAAAAATACGTTTGCCAGGGACTTCGGGCTTGCCGGACAGATACAACGCGCGGCGGTGTCCGTGATGTCCAACGTCGCAGAAGGCTTTGAACGAGGCAGCAACCGGGACTTCCACCGCTTTCTGTGCATGGCAAAAGCATCATGTGCCGAAGTTCGCTCTCAGCTTTACGTCGCACACGATATCGGCTATATCCAGCCAGACGAGTTCAATCAACTATTATTGCAGGCGCAGGAAGTCGCCCGCGTGATCGGCGGACTGCGAGCATCAATCGAACGGCAATTACCTGATTAATTGAAGAATGCTGTGGGTACTTCTCAATACTCGGCACTCAGTACTCAGTACTGTACTTACGCAAGGAGATTACACATGGGTATCCTTTTTAAGAACGGCACCGTCATCACCGCCAGCGACATGGTTAAAGCGGATGTGCTGGTGGAAGGCGAGATCATCACCCACATCGGGCGCGATCTGAACGCGACCGGACATGAAGTGGTGGATTGTTCGGGCAAGTATCTGATGCCCGGCGGCATTGACGTGCATACACATCTCGATCTGCCCTTCGGCGGCACCTACAGCAACGACGATTTCGACGTAGGGCACAAGGCGGCGGCGTTCGGCGGCACGACCATGCACATCGACTTCGTGATCCAGCCAATCGGCGGCAGCCTGCACGATGGGCTTGCCATCTGGCGCAAGAAAGCGCAGCCAGCGCAAATCGACTACGGCTTCCATCTCGCCATCACCGACCTGCGCGACGAGGTCATGGACGAAATACCGTCGCTGGTGGACGAAGGCATTACCACGCTCAAGCTGTTCATGGCGTACAAAAACGTCTATCAGGTGAACGACACCACCCTGTTCAAAGCCATGCAGAAGGCTGCCCAGAATGGCATGATGGTCATGGTACACGCCGAAAATGGTGACGTGGAAGCCGAACTGACGCCCGCGCTGGTGGCGGCAGGCAAGACCGATCCCAAATATCATGCCCAGTCGCGCCCGCCGGAAATCGAAGGCGAAGCCACCAACCGCGCCGTCGTCATGTCCGGTCTGACCGGCTGCCCGCTGTACGTCGTCCACATGACCTGCGAGCAGTCGATTGACGCGCTGCGGCGCGGGCGGGCGCAGGGCTATCCGGTCATGGGCGAGACGTGCGTGCAGTATTTCCATCTGACGGTAGACGATCATCTGGCGCAGCCGGGATTCGCCGGGTCGAAGTTCGTCTGTTCGCCGCCGATCCGCAGCACGCACGATCACGCCGTCCTCTGGCAGGCGGTGCGCGATGGCACGCTTCAGGTCGTCAGCACCGACCACTGCGATTTCTGGTATGAAGGCGGCGTTGGTCCCTGGAAAGAATGGGAGCAGGCGCACAATGGCGGCGATTGGGCGACGTTTGAAGCGCAGGATCCCTCCTACCGCCGTCCCGGTAAGGAACTCGGCAAGGGCAATTTTGCCAAGATCCCGAACGGGATGCCCGGCTTAGAAGACCGGATGATGGTCATATGGACGAGCGGCGTAAACACGGGCAGAATTTCACCCAGCCGCTTTGTCGAACTGAACTGCACTAATCCGGCGAAGATTTTCGGCATGTACCCGCGTAAAGGCACGATTGCCATCGGCTCGGATGCCGACCTCGTCGTCTGGGACCCGAACAAAGAGCACACCATCAGCGTGGAAACCCATCACATGCGCTGCGACTACAATGTTTATGAAGGCATGGCAGTGACCGGGATGCCGGTGCAGGTCTACCAGCGCGGCAACAAGCTGGTAGATGGCGATCAGTGGTACGGCAAGAACGGCGCTGGCAAGTTCGTCCCGCGCACGCCCTACGCGCCGGTGCTCTAGGCGTTAATCTGAAGGGCAGCATCTAAACGCAACGCTGCGAAGAACAAAAGAAAGGCACAGAGGAACCGATCCTTTGTGCCTTTGTCTTTCCACGATCCGAACAACATTCAGTTGGAACTGACAGCGCCACACGGGTAAGACAGATTCGTCTGCGCCGCCGGTATGCAACAAAAAAGAGGCACTGCTGCCCCTTCTTTATGGACAAACCGATTAGAAACCTCCATTTGGAAATGAGGCGAATTCTTTTCAGCTTCTCCATTAGTATACAATCCGTCAACTAGCTTACTGGATCAATCCCAGGCTGTTCGCCGCCCGCGTGCAAAGTGAGCTGCCGCCTGCGTTCAGCCAGCTTGCCAGCGCGTCGCTGCGGCTGTTGTTCTGAATGGCGTCGGCGTAGATGGTCGATCCCCACTGGTAATAACGCTGCGTTTCCGAGTGCCAGGTCGAATACGGGCGGCTGAGAACGCCGGGACCGCCGTTGTAGCACGCCATCGCCAGATTAGGATCGCCGCTTGCCCAGCCCAAACACTCGTTCAGGAAGCTGGCGCCGCGCCGGGCGTTGGTATCCGGGTCGGTCTGGTTCTCGCCCGCGTCAAAGTGGAACGGCATCACCTGGAACAAGCCCTGCGCGCCCGCCGAACTGTTCGCGTCGGCAAGACCGCACGACTCAATCTGCATGATGGTCGCCAGCAGATTGGGATCGAGGTTGTACTGGGCTGACCAGCGCTGGATGTCGTTCGCCCAGAAACGGACTTCCTGAGTGAACATCGGCGCAATTGCGCCCGACGAACTCACGAAGGAGTCGGTTGAAAGGCTGAGCGCCGCCGGCACGCTGCTGAGCACCTGTCCGGCAGCGCCATAGGTTGCCGAAAGCACGTTAGGCAGCAGCACGGCCAGCACCGCCAGAATGACGAGCCATCCGGGAAGAAAGCGCATCAGGTGCTGTTCCACGCGCGACGGCGACTGGTTCGTTTGCTTGCGGGTGTTTTTAGCGCCTTTGGCGCGTGATTTACGATAGGTTTCGGTCGTCATCTGTCATCCGTTTTGCCGCACTTTCCATTATAAGAGCAGCCGACTGTAGAAAGCACAATGCTTTGCTGTCGAAAACCCCTCACAAAAGGGGGGTGTTGTCCTGAGTTAAATGATAGAACATCTGTTCGATTCGCGCAACATCTGCAAGGTTAGAGATTCACAACTGTGTACGAAGTCTGACCGCGTTCAGTTGCACAAAAAGATGGCTGGCGAAGTGGTTTCGGGGTTCAGTGCATACTCTGTTTAGACGCGACTGCATCACGCTATTTTACCCTATGAAGCATTAGAATTCCGCAAGGATTTTGCGCGACTTAAGGAGCAAATACGCGCCGCATCGGCGTTGCAACGGTCAAAAGCTGGAGTATAATCCACAGGCGGCTTTCGCTGGCGAATGCCATCAACCCGAATTACCAGCAGGCAGATCATATTGGATAGGCAGGACGAAAAACAGCCCGTTCCATCGACGCTGTATGATGAGGAATATTTCCGAACAGCGTGCGAAGGCTACGATGAATTTAACACCAGCGAAGGCGAGCAGCTTTCGAGGCGGCTCTCGTCGGCGTTCTCACTGGCGCGCGTCGAACCGGGCATGAAAGTGCTGGACGTGGGCTGCGGGCGCGGCGAAATTCTGCGCCACGCGGCGCAGCTTGGCGCGGACGCCTACGGCATCGACTACGCCACCGTCGCCGTCAATATGTCGCAGCGCGTGATCGAGTCGGTTGATGGAGTTGTGCCGGGCTACACCGCCGTCATGCAGTCGGACGCCAAACGCCTGCCCTTCCCAACCGGAGCATTTGACCGGGTGCTGATGTTTGACGTGGTCGAGCATCTGTATCCCTGGGAACTCCAGCAGGCGCTCGCTGAGGTTCACCGGGTGCTGAAGCCGGACGGGATGTTCATCGTCCATACCGCGCCCAACATCTGGTATGACCGCTACGCTTACCCGTTCGTGCGGCTGTTCCGCACGCTGCTCGGTCAGGGCGAGAAGTATCCTCGAAACCCGCGCAACTTCCTGGTATCGGTCAACGAGCACGTTCACGTCAACGAGCAGTCGATGTGGAGCCTGCGCCGAACGCTGGGTGAAGCGGGCTTTAAGGGCAAGGTGTGGCTGGAAAGCCCGCCCCAACACGGCGGCGAAAATGTGGTCATCGACAACCTGCGAACGCTCGCCTTCCGAACGCCGCCCTTCCGGTGGTTTTTTGAGCGCGAAGTCTTCGCGGTGGTTTCAAAAGCCCAACCGTCACCTTAACAGTGTGAACGGTATATCCGCCCGATTCGAGTTACACTAACAACGTCTGGATCATTATTCTGTCTGACACCTATGCGCGATAAACGGTCTGTTGACGACCTCAGTATAGAAGAACTTGAGCGTGTCCTGGCGATCAAAAAACGCGAGGCGCGCCAGCAGCGCCTGCAAAAGATGGGGCGCGATGGTCGGTTGATCCAGAATCAGCCGCCCGAACCTGTTTATGTCGAACCCGCGCCCGCGCCGACGCAGGTACAGGTGACCGTTCCGGCGCTCGAAGCGCTGGTCGCCTCGTTAAACCCGCCGGTTGAACCGGCGCGCGCCATGACTGCCGCCTCAGCCGCGCTCGATACCGCGCCGCGATTCGATGATCGCGACGACCAGCCGCTTGAGGTGTACGCCGTCCCGACCAGAGCCAAACGCCGGGTGAAACGCCTGCTTGACCGCGTGCTGCTGCTGGTCGAAGTGGCGGCGGTCATCGGCATCGTCGTCATTGGCTGGAGCCTGTTCACGGCGGTGCGCGATCTGGAGCGAGAAACGGCATCGGCGCAGGCACTGGCGGACGAACAGCGGCGGGCGGGCATTCCGACTATCGCGCCAACGCCGTCGCTGCGCATGGAAGATTACGTGCTGCCGGGTGGTCACATCGGGGCGCAGTTCAATTACAACGAAGTCCCCGAACATCTGCGCTCGCTGGTGGACAGCCAGTGGGTGCAGCCCGTCGTCAGTCGTCCGGTCACCACCAGCGAAACGGCGGTCACACTGACCGTTCCGGCGCTCGAACTGAGTCAGACAATTGTGCAGGGAGTAGACTGGGAAGCGCTCAAGCAGGGCGTCGGTCAGCTTCCAAACAGCGTCAATCCCGGCGATCTGACCGGTAATATGGTGCTCGCTGCCCATAACGACATTTACGGTCAGATCTTCCGCCATCTCGATCAGCTTGAACCCGGCGACCAGTTCCAGATCTCCACCCGCAGCGAGATTTATACCTACACGATTTCCGAGATCCTGTTTGTCGAGCCTGATGAGGTATGGGTGATGGACAACCGGGGCAGCGCGACGGCGACCCTCATCTCGTGCTATCCTTATCAGGTGAACAACCAGCGCATCATCGTCATGGCGGATCGCGTCCTGTAGACAGCATTTTTGCACCTGGAGTTGGCAGTATGGCAAATGACAACCAGCGTTCCGAGAAGCCCCGCCGCGTGCGGGCATCAGAGCGCCGCGCAGCAGGCGGAAAAAGCAGCAACCCTTTCAACACCATCTCGGCGCGCGAACGCCGCGCCCGTTCCGGTCGTCCGGCAGCCAGCCTGACAAGTCTGACGAACGAAAAGCGCGAGCCGCGTATCGACCAGGATACGCTGGCGCAGATCCTCTCGCATCCAACGCGAGAGGTCAGCGAAGAAGAACTGCGCCAGACTTACAGCTATGTCGTGGCAGACCTGCGCAGCATGGGCATTCTGGCAGTCAGCCTGATGCTGCTGCTGGTGGTGCTGGCAGCCATCCTGCCGAAGTAAGCCAAAGGAGCAGCCCATTGTCCAACCCAACCGGCGATTCACTGCGCGATCTGGCGCAGTCCACCCAGGAATTCTACCGGCGTTTTGACGTGCAGCCGGAGCTTGAAAACTGCATCCAGAACTTTCAGGAAGAAGCCCGCGAGGTGATAGACGCCGCCCGCCAAGGCAGCAGCCAGGAACACATCGCCGAAGAAGCCGCCGACGTGTTTGTGACCGCCATCGGCATTTGTTATGCCGCCGGTGTCGGAATCGACCAGCTAATTGAACAGGTCTACGCCGTCATCGGCAAGAACGACGCCAAAACCCACGAAACCCATGTTTTTCACGAGGGTAAAATCCGCCGCCGTTCCTCGATAGCATGATAGTTCGCCTAATCCCTATTGATCACATGCCGCTGCTGTGCTCAAATGAAAGCATGTAAGTAGATTCCTGAGCGATGCCCCTGATGAACGAAAATCGACACGAAGCAGCACCCTTGAACTGGAGCAGCATTCCCTATTTTGCTGGGCTAAGCGACCAGGCACTCAAGCTGGTCGAGCAGACAGCGCACCTGCACCGCTATCAGGCGGGCGCGCTCATCTTCGGCGAGGGCGAAGCCTGCGCCGGCTTTCACATCATCGTCGATGGCTTGGTACGCCTGTACCGCGTCAATGCCGAAGGACGGCTGCATACCCTGAGCCTGCTGCGAACGCCATCCACCTTTAATGAAGTCGCCGCCGTCGATGGCAGCCCCAATCCTTTCAACGCCGTCGCCGTGACCGCGGCACAGGTGCGGGTCATCAGCCATACCGCCCTGCTCAACCTGATGTCGTCGGAACGGCGGCTCATGAGCAACACGGTGCAGGCGCTGGCGCACCTCAACCGCGAGTATCTGGAACGTCTGGAAGATATGACCTTCCGCACGATTCCGTCGCGTCTGGCGAAGCTGTTCCTGCACGAAACGACCTATGCTGACCAGATATGCGCCACGCCTTCACAGCTTACACAGGAAGAAATGGCGGCGATTCTGGGCACCACCCGCGAAGTGGTGGGTCGGGCGCTGCGCGGCTTAATGAACGCCGGGCTGCTGCGGAAGAAGGGACGCTATTTCTACATTCTGGATCGCGATGGGCTGGAATATCTGGCGGAAACCAACATCATCCGCGAAGCCGCCGAACTGTCGCCGCTGTAAGCGATACCTCGCAATAATTTAACCTGGGTTAAGTCAGGTCGAACTGCGGTTGGTCATCCAGCAATACGTCGTTAAAACCAGTTTTCCAATTCCAACAAAAGTACCAGACGGGATGGTTAGTATCGGGTAGACTACGGGTAGATTTGTTCGATGTTACTCTAGGAGTTGCGAGCCGTGACCCATATTATTACCAGCCTGTGTTTGCGTGATGGTGCCTGCGTGGAAGTCTGTCCGGTCGAATGTATCGTCCCAGGGCAGCCGGAAAATGAATGGCCCTGGTACTTCATTGACCCGGATACCTGCATTGACTGCGGTGCCTGCATTCCTGAATGCCCCTACGAAGCCATCTTTATTGAAGAGGAAGTCCCCTCGGCATACACGATGGCTGCCGCGCAAAAGCGCATTCCGTTCGACACTAAAGTTGAGGAAGAGGCAGCAGGCGGCGAAGTGGTTGACCTGACCGCCGATATCCAGCCGAATTACGACTTCTACTCCTCTGGTCCGGGCTACGACGCGCTCGGCTAGACAATTCAACGCCCTGCTTGATAAAAAACCCTCACGACATCGTGAGGGTTTTTTGCTGCCCGCCGCACCGGACAAACCCCTAGATACTGGGGGGCAGCAGCCCGCCAGCGCGTCCTATAATTGAATATGTAATTTTAATACCAGTCAAGGAGACGAGTCATGCCGGCACCGACCAATCGCCTGGAGAAGAAAATCGCAGGCAACTGGAAGCAGTTCGGAGGCGAAATCCGTCGCCGCTGGGGTTTACTGACCGACGACGATATGACAGAGATACAGGGTGAGCGCGACGTGCTCATTGGCAAGCTGCAAGCGCGATATGGCTATCCGCACGATCTCGCCGACCGGAAGCTCAGAGAGTGGGAAGACAGTCTCGGGTAACTTGTCCGTTATCAGGCAAAGCTCCAGAAGCCGCCGCTGTTGTGTAACAGCGGCGTTTTGTTTGTTTCGGGTACAATTCAGGCTGGACTAGCAGCACGAGACAGCAGGCGCATATAGATTCACACATAAAGCGGGTTTTGCGTAGGGACACCATACATGGTGTCCGCGAGCCATACAGCGGACACGATATATCGTGTCCCTACAGTTCCCTCACTGAATGGTGAATTATCGTGAGCCTGCCGTCGATGAAACGGGAATTTGTGGGCACGCTGTACATCGTTCCGACGCCAATTGGCAACCTTGAGGACATCACCCTGCGCGCGCTGCGGATACTGCGCGAAGTGGCGCTGATCGCCGCCGAAGATACCCGCACGACGCGGATTCTGCTCAACCACTATGAGATTTCAACACCCCTCACCAGCTACCACGAACACAACAAGCTAACCAAGCTGGAGACGATCTTCAACGCTCTGGCTTCAGGTGATGTGGCGCTCGTCTCAGATGCGGGGACGCCGGGCATTTCCGATCCCGGATACGAGCTGATCCGTGAAGCCATTAGCCGGGGCGTCCGCATCGAACCGCTGCCGGGTGCCAACGCCGCCATCACCGCGCTGGTCGCTTCAGGGCTGCCGACAGATGGATTCGTGTTCCTGGGCTTTCTGCCCAAAAAACACAAGGCGCGGGCAGAAGCGTTAGCCGCCGCCGCCGCTGAAACCCGCACGCTGATCGCCTACGAAAGCCCGAACCGCCTGACCGACCTGCTGGAAGCCATCATCGCCGCGCTGGGCGACCGTCCGGTGTGCGTGGCGCGCGAAATCAGCAAGATATATGAGGAGTTCTTTCGCGGCGCTGCCAGCGCGGCGCTGGCGCACTACACCCAGCACCCACCGCGCGGCGAAATCGTCGTCATCATCGGCGGCGCGCCGCCAGCGGAACGGGTCGAATGGGACGAAGCCGACGTTACCGCCGCCCTGCGCCAGCAGCTTGGTTCGGGCGTCTCGCTCCGTGACGCGGCGAAACAAATCAGCGCGGCGGCGGGTTGGGATCGACGCGCGGTGTATGATTTAGGATTGGCAATCAGGAATGAAGCGTGATATGTCCTGCATTGACCCGCTTAACCTGGCACGCCCTGCCGGGTAAGAGTTACAAAATCGACCATATAGTCAGCATCCAGCACCGCCGCCGTCGCCTCATAGGTATCGTGATACCAGCGCAGGTAGATGCGCTCAAATCCGCGTACTCGGGTGATGGCGTCGGGCGCGCCCCAATACAGAAACAGGTTGTCCTGATGCAAGCTGTCGGAGAAAAGCGTCAGTTCCTGAACCTGACCCCGTACCACAGTCACGCTCATCGAGCGAAAAACGCCTTCGTCTGACGCAGAGGTGCAAACGAGGGCACTCGCACCCACATCATAGGTGTTACTTGGCGCAACAGGTGCATAACACGGAAATGCGCCTTCAGGTGTTTGTTGGGCATACGCCTCCAGACTGGCGATCGATTGTCCGGGCCAGATAGCTTCATAGGCAGCAAAGGGATTGGGGCGCAGCAGGGCATCTCCCAGTCGCAAGCCAAGCAGCGTGGATACGATCAGAGCAGAGAAATTGAGGATCAGCATGGCGGCAGCAACGAGCGCCAGAATTGACAGCCCGCCACCCAACCCCCTGCAAATTTGGAGCGCTCAGAAAGCGTTTCCATTTCCATTTCTGTCTGCTCCCATATCCACGATACATCACTGGATGAGGGGCAGTGACTCACCGCCCCTCGGTAAAGCTAATTCATTCGCGTAACATTCAATAAAGATTAGTCGGACCCGCCAGCGGCTGCGTGTGCGATAACAGCATTGGCAACGTTTTCGCCCAACTCAATCCCTGCTTCGACATCGCTGCGGAAGTGAATACCCGCCCAGATGCGAGCTTCCGTCGCCTCGCTTGCCAGCGCCAGCACTTCGGCAGCGTCAGCCGGGAACAAGTCCGCCAGGACGCTGGCTACCGCCGTCGAGATACAGGAGTGCGCCGAAGGATAGCTTGGATGGTTGGGCGTGGTAAACAACGGGCTGAATTCTGGGTCAAGCTGGAACGGGCGCATCGCCCAGTAGGTGAACTTTGCATCCCAGCAGGCAACCGCTGAATCGTGCGCGGCGATGTTCACCAGTGCATAGGCGCGCGCTGCCATCGGGGGATTGTCGTCCCAGTCTGCTGCGAGGATCAGGCGGCTGGCGACATCGTTCCAGAACCAGTGGATGCGCCGACCTCCAGCGCCAAATTCCCAGAAAGAGGCGATGGAATTCGTGACCGGTGTGCGCTCAAATGCGCGCAACTCGTCCATTTCGGCAGCCAACTGCTCAGAGTCATAGGCGGGGGGTGCATCCGGGCGGAACTGATCCGCTGACTCCAGCGCCCAGGTTGCCCATGTGCTTTGCATTGCAAATGCCGGGTTCTCACCGGTCCAGTGACCGGCTTCGGTGGGAACGCTGCCCTCCCATACGGCATCTGTTCCATCGGCTTCGCCGCGCGCAATCACCAGTTCCGCCACCTGACGCCCCAGTTCCAGACCAGCTTCGATGTCGCTGGGGTATTCCACGCCCGCCAGCAAGCGCGAGTTAACCGCTTCCTGTGCCTGCGCCTCATAAAGCTGCGCTTTATCCGGGAACAACCAGGCAAGGACAGACGAGGCTGCTCCGGCGGTCACGGCATACTCGGACGGGTACGACGGGCTGGCAGGATTGGGGATCACCGTTTCCAGATTCGGCTCGACTTCGCTGGGTCGCAGGCGGTTGTAGGTATATTTGCCGTTCCACGCAGCTACGGTTGCATCATAGATTGCGGCATTCAGCAGCGCCAGGTCACGGAATGCGATATTGGCTGGCATCGCCTGCTCCAGCATGGCATTTATGGCAAGCTGATTCCAGCGGTAGGACGGAGCACCTGCGTTCCAGTAGGCAATCTGCCGCAGCGCGTCCTCGTCACGCTCGCCTGCCATCGCCATCAATTCTCCAATCTCTGCTGCTGTGGCGGCTTCGTCCGGCGGCGTATCGAGTGGGAACTGGTCAGCCGAGTCGAGTACCCAGGTCATCCAGGTACCGGCATCCGGCTCAACCAGCGTCGTGTCCTGTGCGACTGTCGCGGACATGCCGAAGCTGAACAGTACAAGGAAAACGAACAGCAAAAGCAAGTGTCGGTAAGTAAAGCGAGTGTTACCAAACATTTCTTTCCCCCTCTTCGTGACCCCTCCCCCGTACAGCGCGTTATGACGGGAGACAATGCCGATGCAAACACGATAGCAGGAGCACAGTCCCAGAGTCGCCACTCAAATGGGGGGAGTAGATGGGTGGATCTGTTTAGCCTAGGACTAGGATCAGTTTCATGCGAGCAGTTTCAAGGCTTTGGCGCGGGAAATTGCCTGAACGCGGCTGTGGACATCCAGCTTGACATATATTTGCTTCAGGTACCAGCGGACAGTTTCTACACTCAGGTATAGACGCTGCCCGACCTCGCGGGTGTTCAATCCGTGGGCGATGAGTCGCAGGATTTCCAGCTCGCGTTCGGAGAGCGTGTCAGCAAGCGGTTGGGAGACAGCCGGAGCAACTGCCGTTACAAGCTCTGAAGCAAGCTGACTCAACTCAGTGACGAGTTCCTGCACGAGCGCGTGGAGTTCCCAGCGATAACCACGCTGCTGCGCGTCGGCAAACGCCCGGGGCGGCAGTTCCGCTTGCAGAGGTCGGAGCATATGCTCGGCTTCCGCACGTCGAACCTGAAGACTTTTGGGGTGGTGCCGAATAAAGGTAAGCAGCTCTACAGCCTTTTCCTTGCGCCCCTGAGCCATCCACAACTGAGTAATGGATAGAACTGCGGTCATGAGAAACGGTTCATGGCTTCCCATATCAGTAAAAATCTTAAGGCTGGACTGATAGTGAGATATCGCCAACGAATAATCATTCATATAACAGGCGGTTAAGCCCAGGTCAGAATGTATTGCTCCTATTGTAGCCTCCTGCCCAAGTTCTTCGAGCAGTCTGAGCGATTGTTCGAAGTGCTGTTTTGCCTCTGCGTAATCGCCCAGTTCTCGAGCCATACTCCCGCGCATACTTTGGAACATTGCCCGCAGAAATAAATCCCCGCAGATTTCCGCGAATTCGAAACCCGCCTGTCCTGTTCGCCGGGCTTTCTCAAAGTCACTGGCAAGAAGCGCGGCGTTGGTAAGCGAAAAGTGGGCAGCCGCCAGCAGCCAGCGATCACTGATGCGTCGGGCGGTCTCCGCAATATGTTCAGCATTCCATTCCAACGCCAGAGCGTCCCCAACGTAAGCCTCGATATTGCACAGACTGTAATGTGCCAGGGCAACATCTTCCGGGCTGCCTACCCGCTCTAAAATCGATAATCCCTCCTGTGCGAGCAGGCGAGCTTCCTCTAACATCTGTAGTTCAACAAAGAACCAGCCGCGTCGCGCCAGGATTTGCCCAACGACGCGATCCGCGTCTACGATGCCGGACGCAGCGCGCAAGGCATCCTCCGCCTGCTTGAACAGCGTTAGCGCGTCGGGATAGCGATCCCGCAATTCACAGAAATACCACAGCGGATAGATTGCCATACTCAGTTCGAGGGTGCTGCACCGCTCAACCATCGTCCTCCATGCAGTGCGCACATTATCAAACTCAATCTCAATTTCATCGAGCGTCTTAACTTGTTCATGTGATCGTAAGGGCTGCCACTTCCGATGCATGAACGCCGCATAGTAGGCGCTGTGTGCGTCGCGTGCTATCTCCAATTCGCCAGAAAGCTGGAGTTGTTCTTCAGCGTACTGCCGCAGCAGATCATGGAATCCGCAGCGCCCGATGCTGTTCACTCGCAGCAGCGATTTGTCTATAAGCGATGCCAGTATTACCAGAGATGCCCCTGCCACCTGTTCGGCTGCCTCGCGAGTAAAGCCGCCGCGAAAAACCGATAGCTTCCTGAAAACCGCCTGTTCCTCTCTGGAAAGCATCGTCCACGAATATTCAAAAGCAGCACGCATACTGCGGTGCTTTTCCGGCATGTTGCGGGTGGTGGCAGTGAGGATGTCGAGGCTGCGCTCAAGCTCGCGTGCAATTTCAATACACGGCATCACCCGTACCCAGGCAGCGGCAAGCTCAAGCGCCAGCGGCGTCCCCTCTACGATCTGACAAATCCTGACGATAGCAGCACTGTCAGCCGCCTGAGGCGTGTAGCCCTCGCGCCGGGCACGCTGCACAAATAGTTCAGCGGCAGCAGAGCCTGCCAACAAGAGAGTCTGTCCCCCATCAGGGAAGGAAAGCCCTCGCACGTCAAACGCCCATTCTTCGCGCAGTCGCAGCCGCTCGCGCGAGGTGACGAGCAGTTTCACATCGGGCGCGGCTTCGAGGATTTCGGGCAGCAGTTCAGCGCCGACCAGCAGATGCTCAAAGTTGTCCAGCACCAGCAGCAGCGATTTCGCGCGCAGAACATTCAGCAGTTGTGATTTCGGATCTGTCTCGCCAAAGAAGGTGTAGTTGAGCGACTCGGCGATGGCAGAAACGATGAACTCGGACGAGATTAGCGGCTGTAGGGCAGCAAAATAGACGCCGTCGATAAAGGCAGCCTGGCGCGCGGATTCGGCAGCCGCCAGAGCAAGGCGCGTCTTACCAATGCCGCCCGGACCCGTAAGAGTGAGCAGGCGGCAGTCAGGCTCAGACAGAAGGCGGGTGATTTCGGTGAGTTCAGCGTCCCTACCCACAAATGGCGTGAGTTGATGGGCAAGCCGCTGTGCCGTACTCATGGAGTGAATCACAATACTGACAACCATATATTTTTATCAGGAAGTATAGTAACGTGCTAAGGACAGGCAGCCGGTCAGGCTGGGCTGCGCTCAGGATAGCCTATATCGTTATGCGCGATTCGATATGCTTGTAACACATATTATATAATATGCCGTGAATGTTGTGGAAGGTGGAAGAGATCGGTAACAGGGCTATCCCATCAAAATAAGATGAGGGACAATCGTTGACCTAAGAGGGTCAGCGCCGCCCTGCGCCAGCAGCTTGGTTCGGGCGTCTCGCTCCGTGACGCGGCGAAACAAATCAGCGCGGCGGCGGGTTAGGATCGACGCGCAGTGTGACCTGGGGCTGGCGGTCAAAAACGACCTGTGGGCGCTTAGCCGGGCGCTTGATCTCGGATGAGCGTGACGATATTTACCATGTAATCGCCTTCCAGCACAGCCGCTTCAGCCAGATAGGTGTCATGATACCAGCGCATATACTGGCGCTGCGGGCTGCCAATACTGTGAATAGCGTCTGGCGCGCCCCAGTAGAGCAGCAGGCTGTCCTGCTGGAGAACGTCCGAAAACAGCGTCACTTCCTGCACCAGACCATGCTCGACCCTCACGGACACCGAACGAAAGACACCTTCAGTCGGCGCATAGGTGCAGGCGATTCTATCGCCTGTGTAGTTGGGATCGTGGCTGACGTGCACTGTCAGCCCAGGAACAGGTTCATCAGGAGCAGCGCCCGACCAACAAAGCAGCGCACCTTCGGGGGTGTGCTGTGCGAACTCCGCCAGACTATAAACCGACTGTCCGGGCCAAACGGCTTGAAAGTCTGCAAACAGATTTGGGCGCAGCGCGGCGCTGCCAAGCTGCAATCCAAGCAGCGCCGAAAGAATCAGGACGGCAAAGCTGAAGATCAATAAGAACGCGAGGAAGGTAGCCAATAGAGGCAGTCTGCTGCCGAATGATTCCGAGCCTAGCGAGCGTGCGGCATTCATCTCTCGTTCCATTGCTATGCCCCTTCTTTTCTTCGGCAGTTTCGCGACTTTTCAAGCCACCAGCAACGAACCGCAGACATTCGCTCTCACGTTCAGTGGGGAGCTGGGCTGCGCTCAGGATAGTCTATATCTTTATGCGCGATTCGATATGTTTGTAACGGATATTATATAATGCACTCTAAATATTATGAAAGGTGGAACAGTCCGATAAAAATTCACCCTAGAAATGTCACCTAAACACGGTAGAATAATCTCCTACGTCTGTCCGCTGGTTCTTTTTTGACTGAACATTGATAACGTGGTTCGCCCGGGCGAGCCTGATACGAATGAGGTTTTTACATGGCGTCATATCATGGGCCCAAAGCAAGAGTGCAGCGCCGCTTCGGCGAAGTCCTGATTCCACGTGTGAAGTACCAGAAAATTCTGGAGAAGCGCGGTTATCCGCCCGGCGATCACGGTAAGGAAAAGCAGTATCGCTCTGGTCGCCGCAGCGACTACGGAATGCAGTTGAACGAGAAGCAGAAGCTTCAGTTCATCTACAACATCCGCGAATCGCAGATGCGCCGCTACTTCCTGCGGGCGCGCCGCCAGCCGGGCAACACGGGTGGCAACCTGCTGGTACTGCTGGAGCGCCGTCTGGATAACATCGTCTATCGCGCCGGTTTCGCCGCGACCATCTGGGCAGCGCGCCAGATCGTCAAACACGGTCACATCGAAGTCGATGGACGCCGCGTTGACCTGCCTTCGTTCCTGGTCACGCCGGGGCATGTGATCTCGGTTCGGGAAAACATGCGCAAGAACCCGCACGTTCTGGAAGCGATTGAAAGCTCGGCTCATAATCTTGAGTACCTTTCGGTCGATAAGAACGCGCTCTCGGCGACCTTCACCCGCGTTCCCGAACGTCAGGAAATTCCGGTGCCGGTGCAGGAACAGATGATCGTCGAGTTCTACACCCGCCTCACGTAATTCTTCCAGGCTTCAAACCGTCAAAAGCTCTGCGGCATCTTTGCAGAGCTTTTTGTTTACCCTTTTTGCAACTTATCGTGGGCGTTTTGCGTCATATAGAATACAAAGGTTTGATTCCACTAAGGATGCTGTCCATGCGCCGCCTGATTACTCTTGTGCTCCTGCTGCTGTGCGCTGCCTGCGGTCAACAGGCGAACATCAGTGATTCGGTCGCGCTGGCAGATGCGACTTTTACGCAAAGCGCCCAACCCACCAGCGCCGTCTCGCCAACCAGTTCGCTGGTGACAGTCCTAGCCACATCCTTCGACAACGTCACGGTGCAGGATGGCATAACCCACCAGTTTTTGTCGGTCAGCGGCAGGATGATTACGCTGGGCAGCCAGCGCCTGCTGGCGTTTGAATACCGCGACAGCGCCAGCGCCGAGGCGGAAGCCCGCCGGTTCTCCAGAGATGGCGCCTGGATAGAACACAACGGCATCCCGACCCTGGTGAACTGGATCGCGACGCCGCACCTGTACCGCGATGAGTCGCTGCTGGTGATCTACGTGGGTGATGATGCCAGTACGCTCAATCTGCTGGACAGAGTCCTGGGGCGTGAATTCGCAGGCGGGGCAAATCCGTATGCCGTCGCCATGCAGGTCGAGCCGTAAGGTTGAAATCCACAGGGTGATGTAGGGACACGATACCGTTCGCGCACAGCAACACGGGCAACGTACAGGAAAAGGTTGAAATTCACAGGGTGATGTAGGGACACGATACCATCGTGTCCGGTCATGGATATTCGGACACGACAAAGCATACGCAGTATGCAGCATACGCAGTATGCACGTGTCCCTACGACAGCCGCTGTTTAACCCGCGCGTTCGAGGCTGCTGCAGTCCGGCTGCCCGGTGACAACACTGATGTTGAGCGTCCAGGTCGATTCAACCGCCGCGTCCTGCCAGTCGGCATACGCCACTTCGCACTCGTACTGGCGATCTTCCACCTGAAGCACAAGAATATACGACTCGCTGCGCCCACCTTCGCGCTGGCAGCCCAGACAGGTGCCGCTGCGCTGGATATTCGTTTGGGGCCAGATGGGAGCATCGCTCAGGCTCAACCCGGTGGCATCGACGGTGTTCACCTGAATCCATCGGTCAACCGTGAAGTAGCAGCGTTCATCGTAGACCGGCTCCTCGCGGTAGGTCGGGCTGCACACGCGCTGCTCGCGGAACGTGCCGTCTCCCTGATCCACACGCTCGATGTCGCAGGTTTCGCCATCCTGCACGCGGCGGGTGGAACGCTGCTCGCGTCGGCTGGTCACGCTGTAGGCGTCGGACGGCATACCGTCACACCATGCCTGATCGCTCACCGGCTGGAATTCCTCGACAGCAATCGCCCGTTCCCATTCGTGACCGGCAACGTAGGCGGTTGACTCGCGCTTCCAGAACAGGGCAACCAGGATGCCAATAATCACCAGCGCGACGACGCCGAGGATAATGTACAGAGCGCGTCTGCTTTTATTCTCTCCGCCGGGAGTCACACCCACGCGCTTCATTTCGCTCTCAAACCGTTCCTGATCGACGTTGCGTTCGGCGTCAGCTTCAAATTTCTCGCCTTCGCCCTTGCGCTGGCTGCCGATGGTCTGGGCGCGGGTGGCATTTTCCAGCGGCGCGCCGCACTGCTGGCAGAACTTCGAATCGCCAGCGTTAGGCGTGCTGCATGACGCGCAGATCAGGTCAGCGCCGCGCGAAACGTAGTTTTCAACAGCACGTTTCTCGTCATCGGATGGAAAACGGCGAGTATCGGGGTCCTGCGCCGCGCCGCAGTTGGGGCAGAACTTGTGGGACTTGGCGGGCAGGTTAGCGCTGCCGCAGAACTTGCAGTCCCAGATCATTTCGTATATGCCCAGGTCTTCAACGCGGCGGTTGCGATTTGGGGGTGTCAACGTCTGTCTCTCCGGTAGTTCAGTATTTTACTGCCACGATCATAGCACGATTCTGGAGCGCTGGCAGGACTGGCATGTTGGTCATCCCATCCCGCGCCTGCGCCGTTCAAATACGCCGCCTGACAGGGTACAATGGTCTTGAGAGGACGCTCAATTCTGAGCGAAGAAGGGTTATGATCAGTAAGATAAACAGTCCCCGCGCGCAGCGCTTGCGCGATTCGGGCTATAAACTCACCAGCGTGCGGCTGACAGTGTTAAAGCTGCTGGAAAGCGCAGGCGGACACATCACCTCAACCGAACTGCTGGAGCGCGTGAACGAGGTCGATCCATCCATCGGGCGCGCCAGCGTGTTTCGCTGTCTCGATCTGTTCACACGACTGTCAATTGTGCGTCCAACCTACATTGCCAGCAGCGTGACGCCAACCTATGTACTGATGCCTGACGGACACCATCACCATGTCATCTGCACCAACTGCAACCGGGTGATCGAGTTTGAAGAATGCGATCTGGGCGAGCTTGCCGCCGATCTCGAACGCCGCCTCAACGTCCATCTGACCGGACACCTGCTGGAGTTCTACGGCTTATGCAGCGACTGCGCCACCGCACCCATAAAGGACGATGATTGAGCCAACTGCATGTCGCGCTCAACGGCTGGTTCTGGGATCAGCCAAACACAGGCAGCGGGCAGTACCTGCGCTATCTGCTGGCGGCGCTGAGCCGCGTCGCGCCTGAACTCAAGCTGACGCTCGTCCTGCCGCCGCGCCTGCCAGCAGCCGACGACGCGCCGCCGAATATCGATGTAGTGACCACGCGCGGGAGCAGCGGCAACCTCGGCAAAGTACTGTTCGAGCAGCGCGCCTTCCCGCAGATGGTCAGCCGCGTCAATGCCGACATCGCCCATGTGCCTTACTGGGGACCGCCGCTGTCATCGCCTGTCCCGCTGGTCACGTCGGTGCTGGATGTCATTCCGCTGGCGCTGCCAGAATATGCGTCGGGCTTCAAACAGCGCCTGTACACGTCGCTGGTCACCGCCGCCGCGCGCGGTTCAGCCCACATCATCACCATCAGCCAGGCGGCAAAAGACGACATCGTTAGACACATCGGCGTCCCCGCCGATACCATCACCGTCACCCATCTCGCCGTGAACGAACACTATCACCCGCGCATGGGCGCGGAGCGTGACGCGGCTGTCCGCGAAAAGTACAACCTGCCGGAACGGTTCGTCTTCTACATCGGCGGCTTTGATGTCCGCAAACAGGTCAACCAGCTTCTGCTGGCATACAGCTACGTCGGTCCGGCGGAAGGCAGCGATCTGCCGCTGGTCATCGCTGGCGCGGAACCGGAATGGGGCACATCCGTCTTCCCCGACCTGCGCAAATATGCCGCCGACCTGAAGGTCACCGATTACGTCCGGTGGATCGGCAGAGTAGATGAGGACGAGAAGCCGTCGCTGTACCGCCTCGCCGAAATATCGGTCTTTCCGAGCCGCTATGAAGGCTTTGGCTTGCCGGTGCTGGAAGCGATGGCAAGCGGCACGCCCGTCATCGCCAACCAGATTCCAGTCATCGAGGAGATCGTCGGCGACGCCGCCTATCTGGTCGAAAACGGCAACGCTCGCAAGATGGCGGGCGCCCTCCTCGCCCTGCTCGGCGATCCGTCCCTGCGCGAGACGATTAGCTCGCGGGGGCTGGCGCGCGCGACCCACTTTAGCTGGCGCAAGACCGCCCGCGAAACACTGACGGTTTACGAGCAGGTGAACAGGATGAGGACGAAGTACTGAATCCGAGAGGAAACCAGCATGGATCACAGCGCGCTCATTCTGCCTGACTGTCTCGAAACTGAACGGCACGTTCAGCGGCGACTACATCTACGGCTTGCTGCGCTCGGAATTATGAGAGCGATCCACAAACTGCCCTTCAGACTTGACCCATCAGCGTTTACAATGGGGACATTCCGACGGCAAATCTGAATGCGCGCATGAACGCGATTGTATCTCCAGCTGACCTGAAACCGATCAATATTGGCGGCGTGATCGTCGATACGCCGCTGACGCTTGCGCCGATGGCGGGACAGACCAACCACGCCTTCCGGGCGCTGTGCCGCGAAATGGGCGACTGCGGGCTGGTGTGTACCGAACTGCTGAGCAGCCACGCCATTCACCTCAAAAATTCGCGCACCGAAGCGTATTATGACTGGACGGACGACGAGCGTCCGTTTGCGGTGCAGTTGTTCGGCAGCGATCCGGCTATCATGGCGGACGCCGCGCGGGCGGTAGTGGCGCTGGGCGCGAATATCGTGGACATCAACATGGGCTGCTGGGTGCCAAAAATCGCCGGTAAAGGCGCGGGCGCGGCGCTGCTGCGGGACGTGTGTACGGCGACGACAGTGGTTCAGGCGGTGGTCAACGCGGTCGATGTGCCGGTCACGGTTAAAGTGCGCAGCGGCTGGGATGCAGACACGATCACGGCGATTGAGTTCGCGCAGGCAGCGGAGAAAGCGGGTGTGGCTGCCATTGCCGTTCACGCGCGCACCGCATCGCAGGGCTTTACCGGCGAGCCGGACTGGGACATCATCCGGCAGGTGAAGCAGGCAGTAACGCGCATTCCCGTCATCGGCAACGGCGACGTGCGCACAGCCGACGATGCCCGGCGGATGCTGGAACAGACCGGCTGTGATGGCGTCATGATCGGGCGCGGCGCGCTGGGTCGCCCGTGGATATTTCATCACATTGCCCGGACGCTGCGCGCCGGCGAAGTGTCCCCCGAACCGACTCCCCAGGAGAAAGCGGCGATGGCGCTGCGCCACGCCCAACTGGCGGTGCAAACCACCCGCGTCAACGAGCGCCACACGGTGCGCGAACTGCGCGGTCAGCTCACCAAATACGCGCTCGGCGTGCCGGGTGCTGCCCGGATGCGCGACCAGCTTGTACGCGCCGAAACGCTGGCGGATATAGAAGCCACGCTGATTCCGGTTGCCGAAGGCAGACTCGAAGTCGCCTGAGCGCTGTCAGCCGCCATTAATCATCATCCTCTTCCGCTTCCGGGTCGTCATCGTCTGAGCTTCCGCCTCTGCCTCTGCCGCGACCTCTGCCCCGACCACTGTCATCGTCGTCTGGCTCCAAATCGGCTGCGATTTCCGGCGTCATGACCGGCTCCTGCGCCTCAGGTGTTACGACCGGTCGATCAGCCATTTCCGGGGTTTCGACTGGCTCTGAGGTTGAGTCGGGCGTCTCCTCGACTTCGGGCGTCACGGCGGGCGTCATTTCACCCGTCGCTTCGGGCGTGAGTTCGGGCGTCGCCGCCGGGGGATCCTGTGAACCCGACGACAAGACCGGCATCACGTCATAGCGCACCAGATAGGTGATCACGCCAAAAGCAGCCGTGACCAACCACAAGGTCAGCGTCAGGCGCATGATGGGCTTGGCATTGCTGAACCAGTAGCGTTCAAGCTGGTTTCCCGTCTCGCCGCGCCGCTTCGCCGCCGCTACCTGGGTGTCTTCACGCAGCATCCGGTAGATGATATAAGTCGCCAGAATCTGCGCGGGCAGCCCAAACAAGCCGTGAATGGTGGGGATGAGATAGCGCATGTTGTCCGGCTGCTCAAGGACGTGGTCATCAATATCGGAAGCGTAGGCGACCACCATCAGAAACAGGATGAGCGCCCAGTTGACGACGGTGATGAGAATCATCAGCCATTTGTGGTGAGGACGATGCTTACCGCGCCGGGCGAGCCACAACCCGATCACTATTCCGGGGACGATCAGCAGAATGTAGGCAAGCAGACTGAGGTCTGACATCAGGCTCGCGCCTGTGCCGAGAAAGCCGGGCTGAAACCGAGGGTCCATAGGTAGACTCCGTACCGTCGTGGAAAGGACGTGCGAAGTTCAGTCTACAATGGTTTTTTGGTTTATCGCCAACAATGTCCGGACTCTGGGCGGTTAGCCTTCGGCGCTGCCGCCCCAGGTGCCAAAACCGGTCTGTTCAGCGGGCGGCTCAGGCGGGCGATCATTCGACGTTTCCACCGGCGGTTCCGGCGCAGCGCTGCTCGCGGCGGGCGCCGCAGCAGATGGTCTGGTCGCGGGATAATTTGCGGCGGGCGCGGCGGTAGATGGTTTGGTCACGGGTTTATTCAGGGTGCGCGGCAGTTTCAGATTTTCATTCACCGGCTCAAGCTCGCTTTTTACTCCATCAAGTGTTTCGCGCACCGGCTGAGTCACCGGGCTGAAGGCTTTGGAGATTTCGCGGGATACGTCGCGCTGGATCGATCCGCGCGTCACCGGTTTGGTCGGCACTTTCACATCGACGCCAGCGTCGTCAAATTCCTTCTGAAGCATCTGCGCCGTCTCCGCCCACATCTTGCGCAGCATCGAGACGTATTTCCCCAACGTGTACGACCACTGGATCATGCGCTTTGGACCGGCGACGACCAGCATAATGACGAGGATTGCGACGAGTTCCCACCCGCCAATTCCGAGGATATCCATAGCAGCAAACAGCCTTTTTCAACCCGCACCATTAGTTTACCACAAAGCGCCGCCTGAGATGGATAGCCTACCCGCCGGGGGAAGCACAAATGCCGCCGCATGTAATACGATTTAGGTGATCACCCGCGCGGCTGGGTTCAGCCGGGCGGAAACCGGGCGAACACCAGCGTGTCGGTCAGTTCGCCGCTGCTGCTGCGGCGGTGACTGCGCAGCCGCGCTTCCAGGACGAAGCCCGCCCGTTTGGCAACTGCGGCGCTGGCGTGGTTTGCCAGGTCGCAGCGAATTTCGAGCCGGACTGCCCGCAGCGACTCAAAGGCAAACTGGGCAATCCCGTTGACGGCTTCGGTCATGTAGCCCTGCCCTTCGCAGCTTGCGCGCAGCCAGTAGCCGATCTCAAAACGCGGCACTGACCAGTCGATAGAATGCAAGCCGCTGGCACCGACGAAGCTGCCATCGGCTTTGTCAAACAGGTACATCGGCAGTTCTTCACGGGTGCGAAAACGCGCCGCCCCCTCGCGCGAGACGGTTTCCGATTCGGCAATTGTCGGCATACGCCGCGCCCAATCCATCCAGCGGTGCAGCTTTTCGAACGACTCCTGGACAGCCGTATTGACGATCAAACCGTCGCCGGAGCGCGGCGCGCGGATGAGCAGGCGTTTCGTCTCAAAATGATCGGCAAATGGGGGCATCAGGGGCCTTACGCTCACCGCGAGAGTGCTTTCGTCGCTAAACCAACTGCCCTCAATATAGCACTCTTTTAACCGCCGGAAAGATACAACTACCGCTTCAAAAGGCAGGATTCAGCAGTTGACGCAGCCGTTCGACGGCGTCCGCCCGGTCAAGCACTCCCGGACTGGCGAATACGGCATCCGGTCGCAGCCGCGCCGCCGCATTTGTGTCGTCAAAATCAAGCAGCGACTCCGCGATGACCACATGAATGTGCGGGGGAATGGAATGGCGAAGCTGCGACAGGGCGGGTAGTTCCATGCCGTTAACAGCGACCGCCACCGCCTGCGGGCTAATCGGCACGACCTGCGCCAGTTGTTCGGCGGACGACGCCTGTACGATGGCAGTCATGCGGTTGCGTTGGGTCGCGCTCACCAGCGCTCGCAGGCAGCCGGGGTCGAGCAAATCGGCGTACAGCACCAGACCGGCAGCGCCCGCCGCACGCAGCTCGACGACCTGATACTCATCAAAGATATAGTCCTGGCTGATCAGCGGCGCGCTGACGGCGCGGGCGACCAGCGCAAAGTCGTTCAAGCCGCGGTCGTACACCTGATCGTCCGTGAACAGCGCCAGCGTATCGACCCCCGCCCGCAGCAGGCGCAGCGCCGAAGCCACCGGATCATAAGCACTTCCGGCGCTGCCACGGCAGATCTGCCCGATGATGGTGGTCACCACGCCGCCGGTCACGGTGCTGAGGACAGGCAGAGGGCGTTTCTGCAAGCTCGCCAGCGCGCGAATCGCTTCTATGGGAACTTTGGCTTTTCGGGCGGCGAGCGCCTGCCGTTTGGCAGCCAGTACAACTTCCGGGTTCATAGCTTCGTCGCATTCGATCAATCAAACCCTCACTCCATTTCATACCAGAATTCACTTTCGCGCAATTGCCGCGCGCTGAAAATTCTGTGAAGATGGGCGTGGTATCGTGTCATATCGGCGTTCGACTGGCGGCGGGTTGCAGTGCATCTGCGGAATGATGCTATAATTTCAGGTGAACCAGCCCACACTACAAGGGAATATGCCGGTGGAACTGTCGCACGATGAAGTTCGTAAAATCGCCGAATTAGCCAAGCTGGAGCTAACCGATGACGAAGTTACCCTGTATGCGGGTCAGCTTTCGAGCATCCTCCAGTATTTTCGCAGGCTGCAGGAGCTAGACACCTCACACATTCCTCCCACGGCATCCGTCCTGCCGCTGACTAACGTCTTCCGACCAGATGAACCGGGAACGCCGCTGACGCCGGAGCAGGTTGTCGCCAATGCTGCCGCTTCGGTAGACGGTCAGTTCAGTGTAAGCAGCGTGCTTGAATAATCTTTAGTAACCTGAAACAAGAAAATCGCATGATAAACAATCGACTTCTTCTGATTGAAGACGATCACGACATCGCGGATATGCTGGCGACCTATTTTTCGACTCACCATTACGTGCTTCTGCACGCCGATACCGGACGCGCGGGCGTGGAAATGGCGTTGAGCCAGCCGCCCGCGCTCATTCTGCTGGACGTGATGCTGCCAGATATAGACGGCTTCCGGGTCTGCCAGCAGATACGACAGTTGTCGGTGCGGCGCTACGTGCCGATCATCTTCCTCACCCACCGCCACGAGCGCGCCAACAAAATGCGCGGGTTGGCATTAGCCGCCGATGACTACATCACCAAGCCGTTCGACGTGGACGAGCTGCGGCTGCGGGTTCAGAGCGCCATCCAGCGCGCCAACCGCACCAGCCAGCACGACGTTCGTACCGGCTTGCCCACCTGGACACTGGTACTGGAGGAGATCGCCCGCCGTCAGAAGGCGAACCTGTCGTTCGTGCAGGTCAGACTGGCGCTGACGGGCTTTCACGCTTACAGTGAGATCTACGGCTTTCTGGCGGCGGATGATGTCCTGTCTTTCACCGCCCAGGTCATCCATGAGGTGATCGCCAGAGAAGGCAGCCCGCGCGATTTTGTCGGCATTGACGATGAGCAGTTCGTCATCCTCACGCCCCCGGCGCAAGCCCGGCGGCTGATCGACGGTATCATCCATGCCTTCAACGAAGGCGTTAAGCCTTTTTATTCGTTCCAGGACATTGAACATGGAGGTCTGACGGTGAATGCCAGCACAGCCGCCCCTGAATTTGTCCCACTGATGCAGCTTAAGGCGGTGTGATCATGGTCACTGCCCCTGCGCGCGTCCTCTTTTCGATGGAAGTGCGGCGGTCGCGTTATTTCCGCCGCTTCATACTGCTGCTAGTCGCCGCGCTGGCGACGGCAGGCGCTTATCTCGCGCTGGAGCAAGCGGCGGCGCGCCAACTGGCAGATGCGCTGCTGATCGATCTTGGCAAGGCGGCGGCGATTGTGCTGTTGGTGCTGCTCGCCGTTCGCGGGTTGTACAACCTGCTGCTGACATTCATCCGGCGCAGCGAATCGCTGAACATTTACAACAAGGGATTCATCTGGACGCGCGACGGCAGAGCCTACAAGTACCGCTGGACGGATCTGGTTCGCTTCCGCGAAGGCGCGCGTGCTGTTTCCCTGTTCAACCGCCCGCTGCTGCAGTGGGGCACGCACGTTCTGCAAATGGAAGATGAGCGTACTTTCAGGTTTCGGGCGCTTCACGGCAGCCCCCGCGCCTTCGTCCGTGTCGTGCGCCCCTACGCGGCATACGTCACCAGCGTCAAGATGAGCCGCCTGCTGCGTGAAGATCGCCCGGTGCGGCTGCACCCGCGTCTGACGCTGTATCCGGGCGGCGTGGAAGCGGGTAAAACCCAGATCCACTGGTCGGAACTCGATCTGCTGGTCAAAGGGGGGCGGCTGGTGGTGCGCCGCCGTCAGGGCAAAAACGTCAAAACGATCCGTCGCTATCCGATTTCGAGCGTCGATAATGTCGGCGGCTTGCTCGATCTGGTCAAGAGCGCCGACCGCCTCTACCGGCAGAAGCGTTCGGCATCTTCGGCGCGCAAACGCAGCCAGGCAGCATCTGAGGACGCGCTGAGCGCGTAAGCCACCCATGCGCAGGAAGCAGGTTCTTAGCAGGCACCGCCTGCCGAACAGGTATCGCTACAGCATCGTCGCGCTGTGGCTCGCGCCGCTGCCGCTGCTGGTGCTGACCATCCTTGCGGGCAAAGGGCTGACCGCCGCCCTGCTCGATCCGAGATTTCTGGTGGCAATGGGGCTGCTGACGCTGCCAGCGATCTATATCTGGCAGGAAGGTCTTGACGTTCTGCCTAACGGCATCCGCACGCGGGTGCATCTTCCGCGCTATCACGATTACACGCTGCTGGAGTCGTGGTACTGCGACAGGCGAAGGCAGCGCGGCATCCTGACGATCTGGGATAAAGACAGGCGCAAGGTGCTGGAATGTCACGCCGCCCACCTGAGCCATCTGCCGCTGCTGCTCGATACGCTTGAACGCCGCCTGCCTGCCGGGCAGCCGCGTTCATAACCCGCGCAGGCGCTGGATCAGGCGCAGCAGGCGCAGCTTCTGGCGTTCGATGAGATACTGCCGGAATATGACCTGCCGCAGCCGTTTTGTCTCATCGAGCAAAAAGACGCTGTGACACATTTCATTGTTGATGAGGAACCAGCCATATCCCAAATAGAAGGCTTCCGCTTCACTGCCATGCGCGTCTTCGTAAACGCGGCAGAAGTCTTCAAGAATAGCGTGGTCAGATAAGAGGGCGCTTTTTGGTAGCATCAGAGGCGCGCCAAAGCACAAAGACTATACTGATAGTCTACCTCAGGATGGATTGTAGAGCGAATGGCGGTCTGCGACGGCGGGTTACATGCTTCGCAGACGACCAATCAGACGTTGTATCAGGCTCTTATCGGGGCGGTTCAGGTACTGCTTCTGCGACAGATCGCGCAGGCGCGCGATTTCATCCATCAGGGTAATCCGATGGACAGTTTCACCGTTCACGGAGTACCAGTGATTTCCCATGTAACGCACGACCGGCTCGCGCCCGTGAGCAGTGTGATACACGCGCCGGTAAGTATCGACCACGTATCGGGGTGGTAGTGTCGGATCATCAGCCAACGCGACCATTGATGCTGCTCCAGAGTCATGTCTCACTAAACAAAGTATATGCCAGTTTTTTGTATTGACGAACCACAAATTCACGTTCTCAAGGAAACGTTAAGTTAGTTCTTAGTCAATGTTATACGGCGTAGAGCAAGCGTAGGGTTGGCGACAAGTTATGCGCAGTGGGTATATGTCAGAATAAGACGTTTTCGCATCTTGTCAAGGAATCAATCATGAAGTCCTATCTTCTGGCGCTGCTGTTTATAGCCGCCACCCTCATTCCTACTGTACCACAGGCTTCAGCCCAATGGGGCTGTCCCACAACCCGGCTCGCGATTGGCGCGCAGGGGCGCGTTACTCCAGGTCTGCCGAACGTGCTGCGCGAGCAGCCGATGCAGGGCGCTTACAGCCCCATCATCGGGCAGATTCCGCCCGGTGACGGCTTCGTCGTCGTGGATGGACCTTTCTGCAACAACGGCATGAACTGGTGGCAGGTCAATTACAACGGTCTGATCGGCTGGACACCTGAATCATCCAGCTACGGAGAATACTGGCTGGAACCGCTGTGGTGCGCCGTCGTGCAGCCGCGCCTGTATCCGGGAATGGTCGGGCGGGTGACTCCCGGCTTGCCCAATGCCCTGCGCACGCTGCCCGAACGCGGCAGCTTCAGCGCGGTGGTCGCCGAAATCCCCGGCGGCGCAACCTTCAGCGTCATTTCGGGTCCCCAGTGTTCCGAAGGCATGAACTGGTGGCAGGTCAACTACAGCGGCTTAATCGGCTGGACACCTGAAAACTCGTCGTCTGGCGAATACTGGCTGGAGCCGTGGAGCGACCCACTGCCGGTCTGCTCGGGCGTGCCGATGCCCCACATGATGATCGGGCTGTCGGGCTATGTCACGCTTGGACCATCCAACAACCTGCGGGCGCAGCCTTCGATGTCCGCCACCGTCCTCGGGCAGATGCCGGGCGGCAGCACCTTCAGCGTGCTGACGGGTCCCACCTGCGCCAACGGCTTGAACTGGTGGCAGGTCAGCTACAACGGCGCTGTTGGCTGGACTGCCGAAGGCAGAAACGCCGAGTACTGGATTGAGCCGCTGTCGTGCTCGCCTACCCTGCCGTCGCGGATGGCGGTCGGGATGCAGGGGCGCATTACCCCCGGTCTGCCAAACCGTCTGCGAGCCGAACCGACCACGACCAGCAGCACGATAGGGCTGATCCCCGCGGGCGGCGTCTTCACCATCGTGTCGGGTCCTACCTGCGCTGAAAACACAAGCTGGTGGCGCGTCAGCTACGGCGGGCTGACCGGCTGGACGATGGAAGGTCAGAACTGGGAATACTGGCTGGAGCCGGTATATTAACCACTGGTGCTGATCCCTGTTTGAGGTAGGGCGCAGCGTGCTGCGCCCTTTTACCGGATTCGTTATTGAGACCGTATTCAACGCATACAAGCGCATGAGGAAACCGATCATGGTACGCAAAAGTCTGCTGGCGCTGTTCCTGCTGCTGATCGCCACCAGCGCGATCCAGGCGCAGAGAGTCGGAAGTCTGGTCATCTTCGCCAATGGTCAGCTGTGGGCGCTGGAAGCAGGCGCTGAACAGCCGCAGCCGGTCGATTTCTGTATGCCACCGGAACGCGAGCCGATTCAGGGCGATCTTGTGATTTCGCCTGACGGCGCAAAAATCACCTTCCGCGCTCAACCGGAAATCGTCACCGCGGCAGTCGAGCGTTCGGGCGGCATCGGCGGCGGCGAACTGCCATCCAATATCTGGCTGTGCGATCTACAGGCGCAGACGCTGACCGCTGTGGCGGGACAGCCGGAAGGCGCGTCGTTCTTTGCCGAGGACGGCACGCCGGACAGCATCACCGTTCACGGGCTGCCAGCCTGGTCGCCCGATGGGACAGCGCTGGCATGGACGCAGTATCTATCCTTCGACCAGCCGATGCAGCTTGTCACCCATGATCTGGCGACTGGAGAGCGCCGCGTCATCGTCCCCGAACTGCCGCCGCAGTACGGCGTGCCGACCACGATCAACCTTCAGTGGGGCGGCGCGGGTATCGCGCTGATCAGCTATGCGGCGACCGAAGCCAACCAACCGCTGGTGTCCGTCAACGTCTACGATCCCGAAACGGGCGGTCTGGTCAGGCAGTTGGAATTCCCTGAGGGCTACGGCATGGGCGCGGGTGAAGGCGTTTCCGGCGCATATTGGGTCAGTGATGACATGCTGGGCATCGTCTTTACGGACGGTCATTTTGAAGCCTTCGCGCCGGAGATCGGCGTCTCGGAGCGCGTGGACGCGCTCGAACTGTACAGCACTTCGGCAGCCAGCGACGGGCTTTCGCTGATGTACGGACCGTTCCACCCAGGCAACATCTGGGCGGCGCGCGATGGCGACAGCTATACCGCGCTGGCACCGACCCAACTCTACCAGCTTTCACATCTCGCCATTTCGCCCGCCGGTGACGCGGTGGCTTACGTGGATGTCGATAATCAGGTTTACATCTGGAACGGGGAGATGGCAGCGCCGGTCACGATGATCGAGCCTATCACGCAGTTCTCGACGGTTAGCCTGGTCTGGTCGCCGTTGGGCTGGCGAGACTATCGCGGTGAACTGCCGGAATTGGGCATCACCGGCGAGCCGATCACCTGCTCCGGCTTCATAGAGTCACGGCTGGTCGTCGGTCAGCGCGGCGTGGTCAGCGACGATCTGGCGAACAATCTGCGCGAGCAGCCAACGTCGAGCAGCGCCCGCCTCGGAGAGATTCCGTCTGGCGGCGAGTTCAACGTACTGGCGGGTCCAATGTGCGCTCAGGAACTCGCCTGGTGGCAGGTGGACTACAACGGCGTCATCGGCTGGACAGCCGAAGGACAGGGTGACGAGTACTGGTTAGCACCGCTTCCCTGACGGTTAGCCTACGCTAATCCAAACCACCGGCAATTCTGTTATAATCATATATACATAATGGTTATGCAGATTGTAAGGAGGCACAGAAGTGTGGCGTAAAGGTTTGATCGTGGCGGTCGTCCTCGGGCTGCTTTCAGTGCTGGTGACCCAACCGGCGCTGGCACAGAACCCGACCTGGACGGGAGAGTACTACAACAACCCAACTCTACAGGGAACGCCTGCGGTAACCCGGACGGATGCCAACATCGCTTTTAACTGGGGTATCAGCGCGCCGGTCAACGGGGTAAATGCCGACGGATTCTCGGTGCGCTGGGCGACGGATGTGTTTTTGAATGCGGGCACGTACCGCTTCTACGCCCTCGCGGATGACAAAGTTCGGGTGTGGTTCGACTTCGGGTCGCCCACAGGCGCGCCCACCATCGACACGTTTGACCACCCGGCTGTCGGGCAGACGGTTACCGCGGACGTGACTGTGGCGACCAGCGACACTTACCACATTCAGGTCGATTATCAGGAGATTACGGACAACGCCTATGCGTTCGTTTCGTTCGCCAATCTGGCGACGAACCCAACCGGTCCCAATTTCGCCGCGCCAGTCAATCTGCCCATCACCGGCGGACCCTGGACGGCACAGTATTACAGCAACAACAGCCTGAGCGGTGATCCGGTCGCGATTCTTTCGGAAAGCAGCCCAAGCCATAACTGGGGCAGTGGCTCGCCGCTGCCATCGGTTCCGTCGGACAATTTCTCCGCCCGCTGGACGAGCGTGCAGACACTGACCGGCGGCAATTACCTGCTGCAGGTGCGGGTTGACGATGGGGTTCGGGTGTTCATCAACGGCGTCCTCGTCATCAACCAGTTCAGCGGCGCGACCGGGCAGACACATTCGGTGAACCTGACGCTGCCCACCGGTCAAAACACCTTCCAGGTGGAGTATGTCGAGTTTGGCGGCGATGCTTACATCGACTTCCAGCTTTCGCAGCCTGGCGCGCCGACGCCAGCCCCACAGGCGACCCAGGCACAGCAGCCCACCGGCACCACCGCGACCGTCACCGCGTTCCGGCTGAACGTGCGCGCCGCGCCCAACGCCACCGCGCCGATCCTCACCCGCGTCAACCAGTTTGAGCAGTATCCCGTCCTCGGGCGAAACGACAGCGCGGGCGTGTGGTATCAGATCAATGTCGGGGGTCAGATTGGCTGGGTTTCGGGCGGCTTCGTGAACATCGCGACCACCGGCACATCAGCACCGCCCAACCAGACCGGCATCATCGTCACGGCGACGCCGTACACGGTCAATATCCGCAGCGGCGCTGGCACGCAGCATGGTCGGGTAGCGCGTCTGCCCGCCGGACAGACGGCGCAGGTTGTCGGACGCACTGCCAACAACACCTGGTGGCAGGTGAACTACAACGGCATCGTCGGTTGGGTCGCCGCCGAATACGCGATTATTCAGCAGGGCGCGAACCTGAACAGCATCCCAGTCACGGGATAACGCCAGCAGGGTAAGAAACCACCCTCGCAAGAATCTAGGGGCGACTCATGAGTCGCCCCTACACGCGCCCCTACATATTCCCCTCTGTGTCCGAACTATCATCCTTATCGCCATAGCGCAGCAAACCGTCGCCGCGTTCCTGGCGGATCGCCTGCTGCCAGGGCTTTTTGGCGCTGCCGCTGTAACCCATCTCACGCAGGCGGTCAATTTCCAACTGCTCCAGCGTCTCGGCAAGCGCCTCGAAATCGCTCGCCGGGATGCGCTGGTCAGCGCCGCGTCCGTCACGATAGACGTAGCCCACGCCGCCGCACCAGTCACAATCACTCGCGCCCGCTTCCTCATCGTCCAGCCAGCCGTAGCCGTCGCACGAGACGCAGCGTACAATTTGCATAGTTCGGCACCCTCAATTCGCGTCTATCAGCACTAAACCCATCTTTACACGCCGGTGCTGCCTTCAGGAATGTCAAGCGGCACATAGCTGTTCTCAAACCACCAGTCGGGATACCACTGTACCTGCTCAGGCGGCACGTCAAAATAGCTGTCCAGGATGCGGCGGACGATGGGCGCGGCGGTTTCCGAGCCTTCACGCGAGTATTCGATCATCGCGGCGACGGCGATCTGCGGATCGTCCGCCGGGGCGAAGGCGACAAACCAGCCGTGAGGCTCTACCTGTCCGGTTTGTACAGTACCAGTCTTGCCGCAAACGGTGTACGCCACGGGAATGCCCTGAGGGTCGTCGAACACGAACCATGCCGTCCCCAGCCGTTCGCCTGAAGTACGTCCCATCACGTCGCCATCGGTCACCATACACATGCCGTCACGGACGATGCCGAGCACTTCCTCGCTCAAGCCCATTTCCGACGCGATCTGCGGCTCGGCTTCGTAAGTCGGCGTTTCGCCTTCCACGCCAACGCTCTGCACCACGTAAGGCTCGTAGAGCGTGCCGCCGTTGGCGACTCCCGCGACCAAACGCGCCATCTGCAAAATAGTGACCTGCGTGTCCTGCTGCCCAATCGCCTGCGAGATCGCCGCGTCGATAGCGAGAGGCACTTCCAGGTTACCCGGCGCTTCCAGCGGCGAGATCAGGTCGAAGCCGGTGCGCGCGCCCAGCCCCATACGGCGGGCATAATCGCGTACTGTGGTATCACCGCGACGGTAGAGCAGCGCGCCTAACTCGTAGAAGAACGGGTTGCACGACGCCGTCAGCGCTTCCGGCATCGTGACATCGCCGGTATCAAAGTTGAACTCTGCGCCCTCGAAGTTGCGCCAGTCATAGCGAGCCGCGAGCGAATCGCCATACTGCGCCCCGTTTTCCCAGACGCGCCCGCAGTAGAACAGGTTATTCTGCGGATACACATTGGTATCGGCGGCGGCTGCCAGCGTAACGATCTTAAACACCGAACCGGGCGCGTAGCTGTTTTGCACCACGCGGTTAAAAAACGGCTGGCGTTCGTCGGTGCGCAGCCCGGTGATATAGCTGCCTACATCGTACATATCGGTGTCGGGATTAAACAGACCCGGATCAAGCATCGGATAGCTGGCAAGCGCCAGCACCGCCCCGCTGTTCACGTCCAGCACGACCACACCGCCGCCGGTGGCGTGTTCGCGGCTGCCCCAGTTGCCTTCAGCATAATTAAAGGCATCCGAAATCGCCTGCGCGGCGGCAAGCTGAAGCTCACGGTCAAGCGTCAGCGTCACCGACTGCGGCGGCGTGCCTTCCGCGCCCGCCAGCTCGCGGATCAGCAGCCCGCCCGGCTCGGTGATGCGCAGCACGCGCGATGCGTCGCCCGCCAGTTCTTCCTCGTACTGTGCCTCGATGCCCAACTGTCCGTACAGACCGCCTGAGGCATAGCCTTCGTTGGCTTCCAACTGCTCCAGCGTGATCTGTCCGACGTAGCCGGTGACGTGGAAAGCCGCGCCATGCCCGACATAGCGGCGCATCTCGCGAGGCACAGTGTACGCCGCGCAGGTATCGGTTAGCTGCTGGCTGTATTGAGCGTAGTATTCGGGATCGAGATCGCCCACGAACATGATGAATTCGGGCGTAAACGGCTCAAATCGCGCTGCCAGATCGCCAGGTTGTAGTTTCAGGACTTCGCCCAGCAGCGCCAGACAACCGTCATAATTGGGCATATTCTGCTGCACGACGTACAGCCCTTCGACAGTACCGGCTTCTTCAACCAGCAGTTCGCCGCTGTGGTCGTATATGCTGCCGCGAGGCAGGCGGCGCACGTCGGCGGCAAGCTGGGCACCGCTGGCATAGCCGTTGAAGATATCCATCGTCGTCCAGGCAACACGCCAGCCGCCCGATGACTGCACCAGCCGCATGACTCGCCCGCTGTCCTCGATCTCACCGAAGATAGACGATGCGATAGTTGCGTCGTAAGCAATCGCCGCGCTCTGCCCCTGAATCTCCACCTCGTCAATCGAATAGGAAACGTCGGTCGTGCCTATTTTGCCGTCGGCATCTTCATAGATGCTGCGGAATACCGGCGCGCTGTTCAGCCCCTGACTCTGCGCGCTCAGCAGACTATACATTGCCTCGTAATCCCGGTTGCCCCACGCATCCAGAAACTGACCGAGGGTTTGCTCTGGCGTCAGCACCACCTGAATGACCGGCGCAGCGCCGCCCGCCGCATCCGGGGCACCGATGCCACCGCAGGCGGTCAGCGCCAGCAGCAGCGCCGATACGATCAGCGCGCGCAAAATACTCAAATGCTTCATGCGACAAAACACCTCATCTTTCGCAAGCGGGTTGTACTATAACGGGGCGCGTGGGTTGAGTCCAGACGGGAATGGCGACGACTACCCTACGCTAAGGGGAATAACGGCAGGAGAACAAACCAGAGAGGCGACCTATCAGGAATGCGAAAAACCCCTCACCCCAACCCCTCTCCCACGCAAGCAGGGAGAGGGAGAATAGAATCGGCTCTTCATCCAACTTTCTGCGAATCACCGAGCGAAGCCGCCTTCATGCAGTGCGTCGGAGCGGCACAAATGATCTGTTTTTCACCCTTCTCCCCGCTTGCGTGGGAGAAGGGTCGGGGATGAGGGGAGCTTTACCCTACGCCGGATCAAGCTGCGCGGTTGTGCGCTCAATCAAATCCACCGCGTCGCGCAGCACGTCGGAGTCCATAGCGAACTTCGCTCCGGCGGCGTTAAACAGTTCCGGCAGCGTCCGGGTGCCGCCCAGCGCCAGCGCCTTGCGGTAATCGGCAACCGCTTTCGGCTGATCGCTGAGTGAGTTGCGCCAGACCTGCACCGCGCCAAGCTGTGCTAATCCGTATTCGACATAGTAGAACGGAATCTGGAAAATGTGCAGCTTGCGCAGCCAGCCGGTCGCCTTTTCGACTTCCAAGCCGCTGTAGTCAATGCCGGGCATAAAGCGATCCCACAGCGCCGCCCAGGTGGAGTCGCAGTTCTCAGGATTGAGCGCATCCTCAGGATGGGTGTACACCCAATGCTGGAAGGCATCGACGACTGCCATATAGGGCCAGAACAGGATGTCGCCTTCCAGATGCTCTACGCGGGCGCGCGCCGCGTCTTCCACCGAATAGAAGCCGCCGTACTCACGCGCCAGATAGGGCGCGGCGATCAGCTCCATCGACATCGACGCCACCTCGGCAAACTCTATCGGCACCTCGATCTGGAGATACGGCGGCAGTTGGCTGCTCTCAAAGACGTGGAAAGCGTGACCGCCCTCATGCAGCAGCGTCTGCACGTCCTGGTGCGTCCCGACGGCATTCATGAAGATAAACGGGCGCTGGCTGAACTCAAACCCGGTGCAGTAACCGCCGGGCGCTTTGCCCTTACGGTTCTCCAGATCAAGCAGCCCTTCGTCTCGCATGGTTTGATAATAGCCGCCGAGTTCAGGATCGACGCGCTGGAAGATAGCGGCGGTCGTGTCGTCCAGCACCTTCACGTCGTCAAATGGGCGCAGCGGCTCGCGCCCTGCCGGATCGACATCCGTATCCCACGGGCGCAGCGTCTCCACGCCCAGACGCGCGCGGCGCTTCTCATAAATGCGAGCCGCCGCCGGGACCACCACTTCTTCAATCGCGTTGTGGAAGTCCAGGCAGTCGTCGGGCGAGTAATCAAACCGGTTGTATGACCGCCATTGATAGGCGCGGTAATCCGGCATATCGGCGTTGTCGGTAATCTGGCGACGCAGATTGAGGAACTGCTTCCACAGATCGTACAGCGCAGCGCGGTCGGCTAGCTGGCGCTCGGAAATCAGCCGCCAGGCGCGCTCGCGCACCGCGCGGTCGTTGCTCAGCAGGAAGGGGCGCATCTGCGCAATCGTTCGCTCCTGCCCTTCCCATTCAACCGTCTGGGCGCCGATAATCTTGTCGTATTCGCTGCGCAGCTTGTCTTCTTCGGTGAACAGCGGCACGTTGGCTTCGCGGAACAGTTCAGCCTGGGTGCGAATGTTGCGCAAGGCAATCTCGTAGCCTTCCGGCTCCAGCCCGCTTGCCAGCAGCTTTTCCTTAAGGCGCTGATCGGCAATCCGTCCCGCCGGCATCACAGTTTCGATGTAGGCGTTGTAGCGCTTTTCGGCTTCTGTATCCGTTGTATCGACCGTGGTCGCGACATACAGGCGGCTGTATGCTTCGCTGATAAGCTGCGACAGCACCGCGCGGTCGTTCAGCCATTCAACTACATTGTCCGCCGTGAGTGGGCGCTGTTCCAGTTCTTCGAAATAGGGCTGGATTTGCGACCAATCCCACTGCATAAAATCGTGAATATTTTCGGGGAGTCCATATAACATCGTGTTTTTACCCTTTCGTCGTGACCTTAAGGATAGCATTTCGCCTCAAAATTTGCACGACCCTGATTCTTACGAAGATCTGGCAGCTATGTGACATTTGGCACTCAGTCGGTTCATTTCTGCCGCGCTAAAATCAGCCCAAACCTTCTGACGCACAAGGGGCGCAGCAATGCAGGTGCAAACCATAGGCGAAAATCTTGTTGGCGCGGCGGCAGTTGCAGGCACAGTCGTACTCAGCCCGGTGGTTCGCCGCTGGTATAACCGCTGGGGCGCGACCCCGAACGAAACGAAAGCCGTTCTTCCCGGCGATACGCGCGTTCCCTATCCGCGCATCCAGTACACCCGGGCGGTCACCATCCAGGCGTCGCCAGAGATAGTATGGGGGTATCTCGCCCAACTCGGTCAGGAGCGCGGCGGTCTGTACAGCTACCAGGCGCTGGAGAATCTGATCGGCTGCCAGATGCGCAACGCCGATCACATCGTGCCGGAATGGCAGCGACTGCGGGTGGGCGACCGCATCCGCCTGGGACCCAAAGGCTACCCTCTCTACCGGATCGTCAGCCTCATCCCCGGCTATTCGATCACCTGCGCTGGCGCTGATCCCAAGACCGAAGAAGCGACCGGCGTCACTATACCGATGCCGGTTCATTACACCAATTTTGAATGGACTCTGGTCGTCAAGCCGATTGACCAGCGCTTAACCCGGCTGATTTCCCGCGCGCGCACCGATCACAGTCCCGATATCGGCACTACTGTGATGTGGCACTGCTTTGAACCGGTCAATTTCGTGATGGAACGCAAGATGCTGCTGACCATCAAGCGGCTCGCCGAGCGCGACGATTGTCGGGCAGCAGCCTGCCGCTGCAACTGATGTCAATACACCCTGACAACTCGGCGGCAAAAACGTATTGTTCTGCCCTGCGACATCCTCTACAGTTAGGACAGTAACTGCCAGAGGATGAATTATGGGGTATCTGACGCGGCTGCAAAACCCGATCACGCAGCGCGAACGGGCGCACCAGCAGCACAGCGCCAGCGTTCTCGGCAGCCAGCGGTTACAGGCAGGCTACCGAATCGTCTATTACCCCGCGCTGGCGCTGGCACTAGTCGTCTTTCTGAGCGAGTTGGGCGCGGCGCTTCATCCGGGCGATGAGCGGTCGGCGGCGCTGGTGATGCACGCCGCCGTGATCTTCGCGCTGGTCGTCGCGCTGCTGATGCACCTGTATCTGCTGCTGCAAACCCTCGTCCGCGCCGCCGCCAGCGTCGTCCGCGAAAAAGAAGCCGATACCTGGGAAAATCTGATTCTGACCGGCACCGACGCGCGCCGTCTGATCGTGGGTAAGTGGTGGGCAACCCTTCAGGGGACGCTCGGCGGCTTCGGGCTGCTAATTCCGCTGCGGGCGGGCGTGGTTGTCTGGCTGGGCGCGGTGTTCGACCGCAGCCAGATCCTCAGTATCGAAGCCGTCAGCAGTTATACCCCGCCCAGCGAGCTGGCTTTTTTTGCCACATTTCCGGTTATCGCCCTGTTCACCATCGGCGGCGCGATGCTGATCGCCGCCGTCGGCATTCTGGCTTCGACGTTCAGCCGGAACCTGATTCAGGCGCTGATCGCCGCCTTCGCGCTGACAGCGGTGATCTTCGGCGGGGCGGCGGCGGTGCTGGGTCTGGCTCACACGGCGGCGGCGCAGTCATCGGAAGGGTACGGGCTGACCACCGCCGTCAGCGAAAACCTGCTCATCTCATGGCTCGATAACGGCATAACGCTGACTTCGGAACTGGTCAGCTACCAGACCGAATATGAAAGCATCTCGCGGCAGTACGTGGCGGAAACCTTCGCTTCGGGCAAAGCAACCGCCTGGCTGCTGGCGTTCGCCACCTGCGCCGACTTGTACCTGCTGCTGACGTGGCTGCTGCTGCGTCTGGCTCAGGTCTGGGCGGTGCGGCAGGGCGCGCTGCCCCCGCCGAGAGGACGGGCATCTATGACCTCGCTCCTATAAGGGCGTTCCGATAGTTTACGCCAGAGATGCCCTTACGCCTTCCGCCACCAGCGCCCCGGCTGGTAACCGAGCATCCGCTGCGCTTTTCGGGTGCTGAGCAGCGAGTCAAAATCACCTGTGCCTTCGCGCAGCGGCACGCCGGGAAAGACCTCAGCCATCAGATCGGCGTTTGGGCGTTCCATCAGCGAATCGGCTGAGGCGATGATGAAGGCTTCCGCGCCCTGAACAGCCGCTTCCAGCCCCAGACGGCAGCTTTGCGCCACGTCACGCGCGTCAACATATGCCCACAGATTCCACTTGCGAATCTTCGGATCGGACTGGTAGCTGGCGAAGCGCTCATAATCCTGCGGTTCCATGATGTTGGAGAAGCGCAGTCCGACGAAAGGAATTCCACTCCAGCGGTTGAAGTGCCGCGCCATCTCTTCGCCCACCACCTTCGACAGCGCGTAGGTGGACTGCGGCAGCAGCGGGTGATCCTCGTCTATCGGCGCGTAGTGCGGCACCGGATCGTCAAATGGCAGTCCCAGCGTCGTCTCGCTGGACGCCCAGACGACACGCTGAAGCCTGAGCAGGACGGCAGCGGAAAACACGTTGAAGGTGCTGGACGTGTTGATATCAAAGGTCGTCTCGTGACTCAGCAGATCGGGCGCGGGAATCGCCGCCAGATGCACGACCGCATCCGCGCCGCTGAGCGCTTCGACCGCCTGACCATACTGAGTGAGATCGATTTTGAGGAATGGCGACAGCGATTCGCGCGGCGGCGCAATATCGACGTTCAGCACGTCATAGCCGTGTTCGACCAGATCGCGCACGACCGCCCGCCCTGCTTTGCCGCTGCCACCCGTGACGACAATCTTCTTCATGATGCAGCTCCTGATATTAAGCTCAAACTGCACGCCATTCTAGCGCCAAACATCAGGTGGAGGCTAAAAACGGGGCAGACGCAGGGCATAATGCCCCTGCGAAATCGCTAGACGATGGTACCGGTGGTCGGCGATGTGTCAATGCACAAACCAAGGTTAGTAAGGCGTCATAAATTTGTAATGTTATGATATTATCTAGGAGTCACCCAACCAATCGCCGCAAAACCGACGTATTACCATGTAGCATCCGTCAAGCGGAGTCCGCCGCTTCACGCAATTTGCTCTTTAACTCTGAGGAGATCTTGTATGCCAAGAATGCGTTTTTCACTGATTTTATTTCTCGTGGCGCTGATGGCAGTGCTTGGTCTACCCGCCGCCGCCCAAGCCGACACACCGTCGGTCACCGTTACTGACCAGTTTGTCACTGATACCATCTATATTCAGGATGTCGTCAGCCCGGGACAGGGATTCGTCGTCATCCACACCGACAGCAGCGGCTCGCCCGGTCCGGTCGCCGGTTTCGCGCCGGTTGTAGCAGGACGCACCCCAGGTCTGTGGATCACGCTCGATCCAACCATGGCTGCGCCGACGCCGGTGCTGTACGCCATGCTGCACGAGGACACCGGAGCCGTTGGCACCTATGAGTTCGGCACCGTCGATGGCGCGGATCTGCCCGTGTCGGTCGATGGACAGATTGTGACGCCCGCCTTCAACGTCGCTATCATCAACGGCGCGCCCCAGTTCGTGACCGATAACACCTTCACCGTCGCCTCGGTCACCACGCCGGAAGATGGCTGGCTGGTGATTCATTCTGAACAGAACGGCGGTCCCGGTCCCGTCCTCGGACAGACGCAGATCAGCGCCGGTACCAGCGCCAACGTCAGCGTCAGCCTGAGTGGCACGACCAACAATGTCTGGCCCATGCTGCACTTCGACACCGGTCAGATCGGTGTCTATGAGTTTGGTACGGTAGATGGCGCGGATCTGCCGGTCATCGTGAACGGCACCGTGGCGACAACGCCGCTGGCAACCGTATCGTCGATTGACGCCGACCCGCAGCCGCTGATCAAGGGTGACGGACAGCCTGCTTCGACCGGCGCGTTCATCTTCCACGCGCACTCCGTCCTGTCGCCGGGTCCGGGATGGCTGGTGATCCACGCTGATAACAATGGTCAGCCGGGCGCAGTCGTCGGGCAGACCCAGGTCAACGAGGGGCTAAATCTGGAAGTTGACGTCACGGTCAATTCCGACGGACTGCCGACGGTGGTGTGGCCCATGCTGCACGTGGACGACGGCACCGTTGGCACCTACGAGTTCGACGGTTCCAGCGGACTCGACAACCCAGTATCCGTTGATGGTCAGGTGGTGACCTTCCCGATCAACATCGCGCCGTCGCTGACGCTGTCCGATCAGGCGGGTACTGTTGCAGGCGGTCAGATCAGCTTCACGATTGACCAGGCGGTGATCGATCAGCCGGGCTGGATTGCCATCCACAGCAGCGCCGATGGATCGCCCGGTCCGGTCATCGGCAACGTGCCGCTGGTGCCGAACTTCGCCCGCAACATTTCGGTAACAGTGGATGCGGCAGCGGCGGGAGCGCAGGTCTTCCCGATGCTGCATTACGATACTGGCGCAGCCGGAGTCTACGAGTTTGGCACCGTCGATGGCGCTGACCTGCCGGTCGCGGTGGGTGGAAGCGTAGTCGTCGCGCCGATCAACCTGACAGGCGCGGCTGCCGCCCCAGAAGTGCCGGAAGCGCCCGCCGCAACCGAGCAAGCCGCCGAGGTCATCACAACCGGTCCCTGCACCGTAACGCCCGGCGGCTCGATCCCGGTGAATATTCGTACTACTGCCAACGTCGATTCCGCCCGGTTAGGACAACTGCCGGTTGGATCGACCGAGGTCATCGACGGGCAAGCGCCGGTAGGCAGTTTCATCTGGTTCCGTCTGGCGTCCGGCGGCTGGGTGCGCAGCGACGTGGTCATCACTTCGGGTGACTGCTCGACGGTGCCAACGGTCGAGGTCGGCGCTGCGGAAGCGCCAGCCGCGCCGCCGGTTGAAGTAGTGCCGCCGCCAGTGGAAACGCCGGAAACGGGCGGTTAGATAAAAAGGGGGCGACTCACCGAGTCGTCCCCTCCAAAACCTTCCCTCTGTGTTAGCCACCTGTTGTGCTGCGACGAATGACCAGCTCCGGCTCAAACACAACCTGCCGTTCGGCGCGCGGCTCGTGATTAATCTCCCCCAGCAGGATATGAAACAGCGTTTTGGCGACCGCGTCTATCGGCTGGCGCACCGACGTGATGCCCAGAAAATCCGCCGTTGGATCATCGTCATAGCCGGTCAGGGCAACATCTCGCAAGCCAACTGCATCCAGATAGGCTTTGGCTCCAAACGCCATCACGTCGTTGGTCGTCACGATGGCGGTTGGGGGATGCTTGGCTCCCATCAGGCGCTGGGTGGCTTCCGAAGCCGAGCGCAGGATGTTCGGCGTGTAGGCAACCCATCCGGGCTGAGCCGTGATGCCAGCGCGTTCCAGTGCCGCCAGATAGCCCGCCTCGCGCGCATCGCCCACCAGCGAACCAGGATGCCAGTTGATCAAGCCGATCCTTTCGTGACCCAACACCAGCAGATGATCGACCACCAGTTCGATCCCCTTCTTACCGTCCACATCCACGTAGGCAAACGGCACATCCGGCAGATACATACCGCCAAAAGCGACGAACGGAGCGTCCAGTGAAAACAGCCGCCGGACGCGCGGATCGTCGTAGCCGACATCGGAGAGGATGAAGCCATCCACGCGGTTGGTCGAAATCAGTTCGTCATAAACGCGGTCGGCGTCTTCCTGCGGCTGGACAAACGTCAGCAGGTGATAGCGCTGCGCCTCGGCTGCCGTCGTCACCCGGTAGATGAACTGGTCGAGCAGGTTGTTCATGCGGCTTGGGTCGTCCGCCACATGCCACGAGTAGCCGACAATGCCAGCCCGGTTGGTGCGCAGGTTGCGCGCCGTAATGTTGGGGCGATACCCCAACGCCTTCGCCGCATCGAGAACCCGCTGCCGCGTGGCAGGTTTGATCAACTCGTTGCCATTGAGGGCATAGGAAACGGTGCCTTTGGCGACCCCCGCCAGATCAGCGACGTCAATCTGAGTGATCCGCAGTTCGTAGCGCAGTTCCTGCGCCGCCCGCATGATGCGCTCGGCAGCCTCGCCATCCACTGCGCCATCCTGATTGAGCGCGTGAAACGCATCGAGCATCGGCACCTGAGCGCGTTCGGCAACATCTTTGAGCGATGGCATTGCAGTACCCTCTGTTTTCGTTAAGCCAGCGGCAGACGCCGCTTCCGGCAGATAATTTACCGTACATTTCGCACAAACGGCGGGTGACTTTTTGCTTGACAAGCCACCGCAATCAATTATACAATTATTTTTGAGACGTCTCAAATTGCTGGTTACTGAATATTGTCACCGACAAGCTTCACGAACAAGTATGCGCTTAGGAGAACTGAAATGCTTCGAAAATCACCCTTTATCGTCGTAGTCCTCGTCCTAATCCTGGGACTCCAACTGCTGCCGTCTTTTGCCCAGGACGCAGCCCCGGTTCCCGAAGTGCTCACCCTGCCGGAACAAATCGCGGGTGGGCGCGAAGTCACCATTACGGTTTCCGATCTGCCGCCGACCGACCAGGCAGAAGCCCGCGCCACCTGGGAAGCCACCGCCGCCCGCTTTAAGGAACTGTATCCCAACGTCACGGTAGAAGGGCTGGAACTTGAGTACAACGCGGCTGCCTTCGCGGCGCTGATCGCGGGCGACCAACTGCCAACCCTGTTCCGCACCTACTTCACCGAGCCGTCCAAGCTGATCGAGCAGGGCGCGGTCGCTGATTTGACGCCATACTTTGAAGCGGCGGGTGTCGCCGACGTGTTCAACCCCGAAATCCTCGAAGTCATGAGCCACGACGGCGCGATCTATGGCATCCCGCGTGACGCCTACGCGCTCGGCTTGGCATACAATATCCCCATGCTGGAAGCGGCAGGCTACGACGCCCCGCCCGCCACCTGGGAAGAACTCGCCGAAATGGCGGCTGCCCTCACTGACCGCGACAACAACGTGGCAGGCTTCGCCTTCATCAATGACGGTTCGGGCGCGGCTGGCTGGCACTTCACCAATATCGCCTACGGCTTCGGCGCGACCCCGCAGGACATCATCGCCATCAATGAAGACGGCACGCTCACGGCAGGGTTTGGCGAAGGCGCGACTGTTGACGCCATGGAATACGTCAAGAGCCTGCGTTGGGAATATGACGTGCTTCCCGGCGCGACGCTTGACTGGGGCAGCATTTCCGAGGCGCTCATTTCCAGCCGCGTGGCGATGGCGATTTACGCCGGTGACCAGTTCAACTTTGTTTACTCCCAGTTCCCCGAAGCTGATTTCTCGCTGTTTGGCTACGCCGCTGCCCCCGCCGGTCCCAACGGACGCATCACGCTTTCGGGTGGCAATCTGTGGATGGTGAGTGGATCTGCCACCGCCGATCAGCAGGAAGCCGCGACCTTCTTCCAACTGTGGCGTCAGTTCGACCCGGTCGAAATGCAGACGGCTATCGAAGTGACGACTGAAGCCATCGGTATGCCTATTCTGCCGATGTTCGTCGGTGAATATCAGGAACAGTATCAGGCGTTCCGCGCCGGCTACAACGTGCTTCCAGTCGAAAACTACGCGCCGTTCATCGATGCAGTCACCAGTGGCGAAGTGACCATTCAGGCTGAACCGAGCGAAAATGTGCAGGACTACTACACCGAAATGGGCGTGGTGGTCAGCGAAGTATTGAGCGTGGAGAACGTGGATGTCGCCAGCCGCCTCGCCGAGGCAGCGGCAGATTTCCAGTCCTTCGTCCTCGACCGCTAACCTCAACCAACTCATGGAGGCGCGAGGCGGCTTAACGCTTCCCCGCGCCTCATGAAGGATTGGAGATGAATTCACCTTACAGTCTGGATACACCCATCGAACAACTGCCCACTAAACCTAAGCACTTTGACCTATCCCGGCTGCGTTTAGCGCTGCCCAGGCAGATTACCGCCTACCTGTTCCTGCTGCCCGCGCTGATCGTGTTCGCCTTGTTCGCCTGGCTGCCAATTGTAAAATCGGTTGAGATGAGCTTTCAGCATGTGACGCTGGGCGGCGAGTCCACCTGGGTTGGGCTGGAAAACTTCAGCCTGATGCTGAAAGACCCCGCCTTCGCCATCGCCTGGCGCAACGCCTTTGAATTTACGTCGTGGAGCCTGATGCTGGGCTTTATCGTGCCGATAGTGATCGCGCTGCTGGTCGCCGAGATACGCGCCGGAAAAGGCTTCTTTCGAGTGGTCTATTTCCTGCCGACGGTTGTGCCCGCTGCCGTCGCGGTCATTATCTGGCGCTTCATCTACGACCCGGACGCGGGCGTGCTCAACGAGATTCTGATTGCGCTCGGTCTGCCTCGGCAGTTCTGGCTTCAGGACGTGGGGCTGGCAAAACCGTCGCTGGTCGCCGTGATGACCTGGGCGGGATTTGGCACCACCGCCCTGATCTACCTCGCCAGCCTTCAGGATGTCTCGCAGGATCTGTACGAGGCGGCTGAACTGGACGGCGCGACTCCGCTGCGGCGCATCTGGCACATTTCGCTGCCTCACCTTTACCCGGTTATGTCGCTGATGTTCGTCCTGCAAATCATCGCCGTCGTTCAGATATTCACCGAGCCGTTCCTGCTCACGTCCGGCGGTCCCGGACGGGAGACGCTGACGCCAGCCATGAACATCTACAATCGCGCCTTCATCCGGCTGGATATGGGTTACGCCTCCGCCTGGAGCGTGACCATGATCGTCGTGCTGGCGGTCTTTTCAATCATCTACCAACTGGTAAATCGCCGGTTGTCCGCCGACCGTTAGCAGGAGACTCGAAAAATGGATCGTGGCTTCTTATCCAATATCGAACTTCGCACCACCAGCGGTCGGCTGTACTACGCGCTGGCGATGGTCATCCTGCTGGCGGTGGCGGTGGTGGCATTATTCCCCTTCTTCTTTGCCTTTACATCCGGGCTAAAGGGCAGCACCGAGATTTTCGCCGCCGGGCTGGATCTGTTTCCGGCGTCGCCACGCTGGGAAAATTACACCAACGCCTGGACGATGTTTGACATGTCGCGGCTGTTCGGGAACTCGATCCTGATCACCGGTGTCAGTGTAATACTGCGGCTGACCATTTCCGCCGCCGCCGCCTTCAGCCTGTCGAAGCTGAAACCGTTCGGCGGGCGCATCATCACGCTCGGCTTTCTGCTGACGCTGATGATCCCGTCGATAGCCTACTTTGTGCCGCTGTATACTACCATCGCCAGACTGCCCATCATAAATGTGAGCCTGCTCAATACCTATTGGGGTCTGTGGCTGCCCTACAGCGTGGATGCCTTCTCGATCTTCGTCCTCAAAACCTTCTTTGACCGCATCCCTCAGGATTTGCTGGACAGCGCCCGTGTGGACGGCGCAACCGCGCTGCAAATGCTGCGCCATATCATCCTGCCGCTGTCGCGCTCGATTCTGATTGTGTTGTGCGTGCTGGCATTCGTCGGCTTGTGGAAAGACTTTCTGCTGCCTTACCTGGTGATCACTGATCCATCCAGACAGCCGATCACAGTGCGCCTGTTCTATATTGCCGATGACTACAGTGTAAACTTGCAGATGGCGGCGTCATTTGTGGCGCTGCTGCCGCCGCTGCTGATTGCTATCCTGCTTCAGCGCTATATGAAAGTCGGTCTAACCCTGGGCGGCGTTAAGGGTTAGCGAGGAGAATCATTCATGCCGTTAATTCCTGAGCAGTTCCGGCTTCAACTGAACCCAACTGCTGCTCGTGATGCCGTCGTGCGCGTCGGAAATGCCCGCTTCACCGTCCTGACCGACCGCCTGATCCGGCTGGAATACGATCCGGCGGGCTGTTTTGAAGACCGCGCTACCCAGACGATGTGGTATCGCAGCCAGCCAGTGCCGCCGTTCGTCGTGCAGCCCACCGATCAGGGTATCGAGATCGTGACCGACGCGCTGCGCCTGCGCTACAGGGGGCAAAACGGGGATGGCTTCACGCCAGAAAACCTGTCGATCCGCGTCAACGCGACCGGCGCGACCTGGTCACCGGGAACGCCTGACGAAGGCAACCTCAAAGGCACAACCCGCACGCTGGATTTTATCAACGGCTATACGCCGCTGGGCAGCGGCTTGGTTTCGCGGGCTGGCTGGTCGCTGCTGGACGATTCGAGCGCGTTCGTCCTCAACGACGACGGCTGGCTGGAAGCCCGCGCGACTCCCGAAAGCGACTGGTATTTCTTCGGCTACGGTTTTGACTACAAAGCCTGCCTGCGCGATTACTGCGCCATCAGCGGGCACGCGCCGCTGATTCCGCGCTGGATTCTGGGCAACTGGTGGAGCCGCTTCTGGGCATACACCCAGGACGAACTGACACAGCTTCTGAGCGACTTCGAGAACTACGAAATCCCCCTTTCGGTGTGCATCGTCGATATGGACTGGCACATCACCCGGACGGGCAACAGCAGCAGCGGCTGGACAGGCTATACCTGGAACCGGGATTTGTTCCCCGATCCGCAGGGATTCATCGAGTCCGTCCATCAGAAGGGGCTGCGAACAGCGCTCAACCTGCACCCCGCCGAAGGGATTCACCCGCACGAGGAGCAGTATCCCGAAATGGCGCGGCGGCTGGGCATTGACCCCGCCACGCGGCAGCCGATCCCGTTCGACATCACCGATCCCACATTCGTGACCGCCTATTTTGAAGTCCTGCACCACCCTAACGAAGCGCTGGGCGTCGATTTCTGGTGGGTGGACTGGCAGCAGGGGCTGGAGTGTCGCATCCCCGGGCTTGACCCGCTGTGGCTGATCAACCACCTGCACTATCTGGATCTGGGACGCGACGGCACGCGCCGCCCGTTCATCTTCTCGCGCTGGGGCAATGAAGGACACCAGCGCTACCCGATAGGCTTTTCCGGCGACAGCTACAAGACCTGGGAAACGCTGCGGTTTGAAACCTACATGACCGCGACCGCGTCCAACGTCGCCTACGGCTGGTGGAGTCACGATATCGGCGGGCATACCAGCGGCGACGGCGACAGCGAACTGCTCACCCGCTGGGTACAGTTCGGCGTGCTCAGCCCGATCATGCGCTTTCACAGCACCAATGGCACTTTCTATGATCAGCGCCCCTGGACATTCGAGGACGAGAACGTCCGCACTGTGCTGCGCGATACGCTCCAGCTTCGCCACGCGCTGATCCCGTACCTGTACACGATGGCATGGCGAGCGCACGAAGACTCGCTGCCGCTGCTGCTGCCGATGTATTATGAATACCCCGAAAGCGAGGCGGCGTATCACTGCCCGCATCAATACCTGTTTGGCTCCGAATTGATTGCCGCGCCGTTTGTCGAGCCGATCAACCCCGAAACCGGGCTGGCGCGTCAGGTCGTCTGGCTGCCGGAAGGCGACTGGTATCACGTCTTCACCGGCGAGTATTATCAGGGCAGCCGCTGGCAGGTGATCTACGGCGGGCTGGCGGATATTCCACTGTTCGCCAAAGCGGGCGCGATTGTGCCGCTGGGCGCGCGGGTTGGCTGGGGCGGCATCGATAACCCCGACGAACTCCATCTTCATCTGTTCGCGGGCGGGAACCACAGCTTCACACTCTATGAGGACGACGGCAGCAGCCGCGCCTATCTCGACGGCGACCACTGCCAGACAACCTTCAGCCAGCGCTGGCAGGAAAACCAGCTTGAGTTCACAATGGATGCCGCCGAGGGCAGCAGAGCGCTCATCCCCGCCGAGCGCGCGATCCATCTGTACATTCACGGCGTCCGGGAAGATGCCGCCATTACGGCGCTGGTGGATGGTTCAGCCGTATCCACGACCAGCGACTATGACGCCCAGACCGAGACGCTGCGCATCCACGATCTGAAGGTCAAACCGGCGGCTGACCTGCGAGTGACGCTGCGCGCCGCCGAGCCGACGCTGTTCGCGCGGCGCGACCGCAAGCGCGAGACGATTTTGCGCCTGCTGCGCGCCTTCCGGCTGAATACGGGCGTGCGCAACAAGCTGGCGGAAATCGTGGACGCGCTGATCGCCAATCCCGAACACATTGCGCCCTATCTGGTCACTATGTCCGAGGCGCAGTCCCGCGCCCTGTGCGAACTGTTGTTTGACGCGGGCGTGCATCACGCTGCCGACACGCAGCAGCCCACGCTGCTGATCCTGTGGAACAACCGCGAGGACAACGCCATCACCTACCGCTACGGCGAAGCCTTCCTGTACTTCGGCGCGGTCAATGGCGCGCATCATGAAAACGGCGTTGTCCCGCGTTTCGCGGCACGCATCCCGAACATGCAGTCGTGGCGCGATGGCGCGCTGGGCGAGCGCGTCCATAAAACGCAGTGGCAGATACAGGTCGATTATCGCAATCTGGCGACGGTGATTGAGTCCGACCGCGAAAAGACGCCGTAAGCGAGTTTTGAGGGGACATCACATGAGAACCGGAGTTATCAAACATCGGGTCTGGCTGCTGGCGCTGCTGCTGTGTTCCATCCCGCTGTCGCTGTCGGCGCAGGCTGACGAGGCGAAATCAGACGCCGCGCCGCTGCTGCGTCAGACCGGCAGCCAACGCCCGCTGCTGATGGCACACTACATGCCCTGGTATCAAACGCCCGACGTCAGCGGCTACTGGGGCTGGCACTGGACGATGGATCATTTTGATCCCGACGCTGGTACATTTGCCTCGCACTACACGCCGCTGACCGGACTATACGATTCGTCGGATGACGCGGTGCTGGAATATCAGGTGCTGCTGATGAAGCTGGCGGGCATTGACGGCGTAATTGTCGATTGGTACGGCACTGCCGATTTCCGCGATTACGCCGTCCTCAACGCCAGCACCGCCCGGCTGTTCGAGTATGTCACGCGGGCTGGGCTGCGTTTTGCGCTGTGCTACGAAGACCAGACCATCCTGCACATGACCAACGACGGCTATCTCAGCGGCGAGGATGCGGTCGCGCAGGCGCAAGCCGACATGAACCACGCGCTGGAACAGTGGCTTGGTCACGACCGCTATCTGACCTACAACGGGCAGCCGCTGCTGTTTGTGTTTGGTCCCCAGTATTTCCGCGATCCGGCAAACTGGACGGCGATATTCTCCGGGATGGACGTGTCTCCGGCGCTGGTCACGCTGGATGGACACATGGATTGGGCGGCGCTGGCGGGCTACCCCTGGCCCCCGATGGAATATGCCGGGGGCGCTGAAATGGGGCTGCCGGTCGTCGAAAGCTACCTTGAGCTTTTTTACCGCAACGCCCGCCGTCATGACATCGTCGTTGGCGGCGCTTTTCCCAGCTTTCATGATATTTACGCGCAGGCAGAGGTGCGATCCAGCTTCGGCTATCTGGCGGCGCAGGACGGCGAAACCCTGCGCCGGACGCTCGAAATCGCTCTGGCGCAAGACCCTTACCTCATCCAGTTGATCACCTGGAACGACTACGGCGAAGGCACGATGATCGAGCCGACCGAAGAGACGGGCTACCAGTATCTGGAGATCGTGCAGGAAACGCGCCGGGCGCTGGACGATTTCGCCGCCCTGCCCGACCATCTGCGCCTGCCGCTGCGCCTGTTTCACCTGAGACGAACTTACAGCGGCGACACAACTGTAAACGCCCGCCTGGATGACGCCTTCAGCGCCCTGGTCGCTGGCGACACCGCCGTCGCCGGGGTTATCCTCGACCAGTACGACACCAGCGGCTGACCACACCTCGCCCCCGCCACTAAGCGCATTTCTGGCAGAAAACACGTCGAACAGGGCGTGTTTTTTTGATCACACCAGCCGCTGGCAAAACAGAAATGTTGTTGTTTTTGAAGACGTATACTATAACAATGCACATAACCCAGTGGAGAGGATGCGGCGCGATGGAACACAATCACAGCCATGAACAGCACCCGGATCATGCACATCACGCCGCAGAAGACCACGCGCGCCATGTACCGGAACCGGCAGTAGATCATGCCGCGCATGGTGCGGCAGAACAGCATACGGAACACCAGCATTCACACGGCGCGCACACCGATCATACCGGGCATGAGATAATGTTCCGCAACCGCTTCTGGGTATGCCTCATCCTGACCATTCCGGTGCTGCTGTTCAGCCCCATGATCCAGGAGTGGTTCGGCTTTTCGATGCCGACATTCACGGGAAGCGACCTGATCGGACCCGTTTTTGCCATTGCCATCTTTGCCTATGGTGGACTCCCATTTCTGCAAATGGCGGTGCCAGAAGTGCAAAATCGCAAACCGGGCATGATGACGCTGATCTCGCTGGCGATAACCGTCGCCTTTGCTTACAGCCTGTTCGCTGCCGTGACCGGAAGCAGCATGGGGTTCTTCTGGGAAATGGCTACTTTAATCGACATCATGCTGCTGGGACACTGGCTGGAGATGCGCAGCGTCCGTCAGGCATCGGGCGCGCTCAACGAACTGGCAAAGCTGATGCCGGATACTGCCGAGCGCGTCACTGAAAATGGCGCTACTGAGGAAGTCCATGTCGCCGATCTGCGCACCGGTGATGTGATACTGGTTCGCCCGGGTGCCAGCATTCCGGCGGATGGTGAAATCATTGAAGGACACTCTGACCTCAACGAAGCCATGATTACCGGCGAATCACAACCGGTCGAGAAGGACGAGGGCGACAGCGTCATCGCTGGCACGATCAATGGCGATGGCAGCCTGCGGGTTCGGGTTTCGGCGACCGGTGACAAAACGGCGCTTGCCGGGATCATGCGGCTGGTCGAGCAAGCGCAAAGCAGCAAATCAGATACCCAGATCCTCGCCGACAAAGCCGCAGGATGGCTGTTTTATATCGCGTTAGCGGTGGCGGCTATAACGGCTGTGGCGTGGACTGCCGCCATCGGGTGGGAATTGGAAGTGCTGGAACGGGTGGTGACGGTGCTGGTGATCGCCTGCCCTCATGCGCTGGGGCTGGCAATTCCGCTGGTGGTGGCTATCAGCACGTCTATCGGCGCGCGCAATGGCATTCTGGTTCGTGACCGGCTGGCACTGGAAGAAGCCCGCCAGATCGACACGGTGATCTTTGATAAAACGGGGACGCTGACCGAGGGACGCTTTGGCGTCGTCAGCATGATCGCCGCTGAAGGCTGGCAGGAAGACCAGGCGCTGGCGCTGGCGCTCGCGGTTGAAGGCGACTCGGAACATCCAATTGCGCGCGGTATTCGCCAGAAGGCAGAAGAAAGCGGGGTGAAACCGGTGGCTATCACCGATTTCGAGGCGATTAAAGGGCGCGGCATTAAAGCCACCTACGAGGGCAAAGCCGTTCACGTAGGCGGTCCCAGAATGCTGGAACTGCTCGCGCTTGAACTCACGGGGGACATAGATCGTTTCGGGCAGCAAGCCAATGACAATGCCCAGACCGTTGTCTACCTGATTGTAGATAATCAGGTTGTGGCGGCGTTCGCGCTGGCAGATGTGGTGCGCAGCGAGAGCAAACAGGCAGTCCAGCGACTGCATGAAATGGGCATGGAAGTCGCCATGCTGACCGGAGACAGCCAACCGGTAGCCGAAGCTGTCGCCCGTGAGCTAGGCATTGACACGGTGTTCGCCGAAGTGCTGCCAGAACACAAGGATCAGAAGGTCGCCGAACTGCAGGCGCAGGGCAAAAAAGTGGCGATGGTTGGTGATGGCGTGAACGACGCGCCTGCCCTGACCCGCGCCGATATTGGCATCGCTATTGGCAGCGGCACCGATGTGGCGATTGAGTCCGCCGGGATTATCCTGGTACGAAGTAATCCGCTGGATGTGGTCAAAATCTTTGAACTCAGCCACGCCACGTACCGCAAGATGATCCAGAATCTAATCTGGGCAACGGGCTACAACGTGATCGCGCTGCCACTGGCGGCAGGCATCCTGGCACCGGTTGGCTTTATCCTGTCTCCGGCGGTTGGCGCGGTGCTAATGTCCCTGAGCACCATCGTCGTAGCAATCAATGCGCAGCTACTGAGACGCACGGCTCTAGCGGGTCAACCCGCCTGAAGTGTGGTGTGAGCCGACACGTTGAAACAAAAAAGCGACCCATGTTGGTCGCTTTTTGCTTGCTGTGGGCGGTATAGGACTCGAACCTATAACCTTCTCGACGTCAACGAGACGCTCGGCCAATTGAGCTAACCGCCCGCTTAGTTGTAAGTATAGACAAATCAGACCGCTTTTCAAGTCCTAATCTTCGCCGGACGTGGGGAACATCGCGGTCGTTGTAGGGGCGCGTCCAATTTTGACCCCTTGACAGCTTATCGAGCCTGCTATACACTTTATTCTAATTATTCGCATAGACGCATAATTAGAATAAAGCAGGAAGAGTTGAGGGTTTGATGGTGTTCTCTCGCGATTACGTCTTAGCGCCACACATTGTTCGGGTCGGGTTTACCCTTGCGCCCGCCGTCAACATTCTCGACAGTATGCATCTGTTGAGTGAAGTAGACGCCTATTCCGGTTTCAGCGACTGGGTGACGACGACGGCAGCGCACATGTCTGAAGAGCAGCTGCGCCGCACCCGGCTGGTCTTTGGCGCGCTGGAGATGATTATCTACCAGCACATGAATCCGGCGTACAACAGATTCGAGGCATTTCTGGACGCAGTCGCCGCCGAAGATCCCTATCAACTCGTCGAAACGCTGTGGGATGAGCTGGCAAAAATGCCGACCAAATATCCCGAACACTGGTCGGGGGACAAACCTGCCCCAAGCCGCGATGCCCTCAAGAATGATCGTCAGGTCTACATCGACTTTATGACGACCGTCTACTACCAACACGGCGATGCGCAGCTCTGGGACGAAGCCTATGACCTGCTGCAAGACCCGCCGCGTGCCCGGACACTGGTGCTGGAGCATCTGCAAACCTTATACGAGGAATATGTGGAACCGGAGTGGAAGCGGGTTCAGCCCATGCTCCAGGAATCGGTCACCGCGTTCCAGAAGCTGGATTACTCAAATCTGACGGTCTTCGAGGCGATTCGCGCCGTGACCGGACGCGATATAACCAGCAAGCCGGAGATTAACGTTGAAGCAGTTGAGAGCGTCGTCTTTATACCAGCAGCGCATATCGGTCCCTACATTGCCACTTACATACGTGACCAGACGCTGTATGTCAGCTTTGGGGCGCGCCTGCCGCATGGGGTGCAGTCGGCGTCGTCAGATTTGAGCCGCGCTGAGCTGCTGATCCGCCTGAACGCGCTCGCCGATGACTCGCGGCTGCGGATTCTCGAACTGCTGACGCAGCACGACGAGATGTGCGCTCAGGACATTATCGAGCAACTGGGCTTAAGCCAGCCGACCATTTCGCGCCACTTAAGCCAACTGACCGCCACCGGCTATATCATCGAGCGCCGCCGGGATGTGGCGAAGTGCTACAGCCTGAATAGCGACCGAGTGAACGACACCCTGCGCGCGCTGTCAAATTTTCTCTCGCGCCAGTAGCCCAGGCAGCGGTCACCATCGAGGGCGAGCGCTAACGGTTCCGTTTTGAGTTGCAGTCCTGACTCATCCACCCTGTTCGACAGCTTATGAGCCTGAACTAACGCAGCGAGGAAACCGCTATGTCTATGTTTCGTCTGAACCACGTCGAAGACAACCTGGCTTATCGTGCCGAAATGCTCCAGCGCGCCGAGCGCCGCCGTTTTGCGCGGGAAGCCCTGGCAGGCGAGCGCGGTCGTGTCGCCTTCTACGCGCCGGTACTGGTCGGCGTCGGCAACCGGATGATCGCCTGGGGTGCCGCGCTGCAGGCGCGTTACGCATCGGCATCGGAGCAGCACCAGCCGCGCTGGAATGAGACGAGCCGCTTGCAGCCCGATATCCGATGAATCGCCACGCCTGCCCAACAAAACAAAAAACGGGCGCGGATGTTATCTGCGCCCGTTCCACTGAAAACTAACCCGCCCTTAACCGCCCGCCTGCGCCTCGTCCACCAGCACCAGTTCTTCATACAGGAAGTTCGGCGCGGTAAGAATGCGATGCACCGGGCATCTGCCCGCGATTTGCAGCAGGCGTTCGCGCTGTTCCTGCGTCAGATCGCCCTTGAAGGTGATGCGCTGCCGAAACTCATTGATGAAATCCGCCGCGCCGCTGTAGGACGGATAATCTGCCGCCTTAAGCTTCTCCATCTTGAGGTCGATCTCGACGCCTTCCAGCGCCCAGCCTTTTCGCGCCGCGTACATCTTGCAGGTAATCGCCGCGCACGCGCCCAGCGACGCAAGCAGCAGTTCGGTTGGGGTGGGTCCCTGATCAGTCCCACCGTCCGCCACCGGCTCATCGACAATAATCGTGTGTTTGCCAAGCTGCACCGTCGCGCGCAGCCCTTCATCTAAGCGTAGTTTCGCCTGTACCATGTGAGTGCTCCGATAAGACCGCTGCCAGCGCAGACGAAGTCAGCCTCGCTTCCCTTACCTGCGGCTTAACCGGCGCAAGCGCTGATACTGTGATTGTCCCTGAATTTCGTTCCAGCGCGTTTCGCCGCCATCGACGTGCCATTCGACCACGGACATGCCGTCGTTGCCCTGGTAGATCATCGACGGGCGGAAATGCAGAATCTGGCGCATGACGCCGATGATTTCCTTGCTCTCTTCGCCCATCTTCAGAATGAAGTACTTCCCCGGTTCCCACTCAAACGACACCGGCATTTCGTTGTGCCAGCGCCCTTCCATCCTGATCGGCACCTCGGCTTGGGTGCAGATCATATGAATGTTCGCCAGACGATGTTTCCAGAGGGTGTGATTCACGCGCTCCTCAATGAGATAAGGACGCGGCTGTGGAGTCGTATAAAACCAGGTGCGCGAATCGGTTGCCATGCAGCGTTACTCCAATAATGGATGCTTTCCGAATGCTGTAAGTGTACCTAAATTGGGAGCAAGTCTCCAGTCACGAGTTCAAAGCAAGACTGAGTTCAAAGTCGAAAGTGAAAAGTTCAAAGTAAGAGTGAACGTAGGTGCTCACTTTGTACTTTCAACTTTATACTTTCAACTTCCTTTACTCAGCACCCATCAACTGCCCTTCGCGCAGCGCCTGCCATTCGGCGCGCTGGCGGCGGCGAATCGCCAGTCCATAGACCAGCGTCCCCAGCAGCGTCATCAGCCCGACGACGACCAGCGCGCCCAGCAGCGCCAGCGCTACCCGCGCGACCTGCTCGCGCTCGCCAAGAAAGATCGGCAGCCCGAACAGCCCGCGCGGCGCTGAAGTCGTCGGGCTGCCCGCCGCGCCGAGGGGCTGCGCGCCAAATTCGACCACCGTCGGCGTGGCGTCCGATTCGATCAGCCGCGTGAAACGCTGCTCAGTCGTGGCGGTAAAATCCGGGCTGGTGATGACCACGGTGTACTCGCCTGGCGGCAGATATTGAAAGCCGATCAAGCCCTGCGCCGCGTTCGGCGATTCGTCCAGCAGGGCGGTTGCCATGACGACATTGTCGCTGTTCAGCAGGCTGACGGCAGCGCCGCCCGTGAGCAGCATCTCGCCAGCATCACGAACGCCGCTGCCGTTGCGGTCGTCAAACAGCCGCACCCAGAATTGACCACCGTCGTTCTGCGCCGCTGCCTTTCCAACGCCCAGCACCAGCAGCCCCAGAATAATCCACCGCCGCATCATAAGCCCTGCCCTCAATTGATCGTCGTTATCTCCGTCGCAGCGCCAGCGACGCGCCCATGCCAATGACCAGCACCACGCCCGCCGCGCCAAATACAATCAGACCTAAATTGTCGTTCAGCGGATTGGCGGCGGTCACCTCAACCGGCGGCTGTGGATCGGCTGTCGCTTCGGCGCTGGCGGCTGGCGGAAGCGCCGCCAGCGCGACGCCTTCGGCTGCGCCAAATGCCAGCGTCACTTCAGTTCCGGCAGCCGCCCGCACCTTCAGTTGGTCGGCAGTCGTCAAGCCGTAGCCATCCGGCGCGACTGCCACGGCGGTGTACTCACCGGCTTCAAGATCGCCAAAGCAGTGAGGCTCGGTGACGCCGTCAGTCGTGTATTCATCAACGGCGCTGTCATCCATCAGCAGTGTGATGCTGCCGCCTTCGAGCAGGTCTTCGCCCATTTCCTGCAGCCGGTTCTGGTTGAGATCCTCAAACAGGAACACACACACCGAAGCCAATTCCGCCGCCGGATCCAGCGCGGGCAGCACCTCACCCGACGCTACCGACACTATCGGCGCGGGCGGCATGTCCTCCGGCAGCAGCGCCGGGGTTGCCGGTTCTTCAGTGACTTCGGGTGTCGCCTCGCTGTCCGGCGTCCCTGCGCCATCCGTTTCTTCAGACGAAGCGCCAACTTCGGCGGTTGATTCGGGCGCGGCGCGCAAAATCAACTGCTGCCCGATCTGAATGATGCGCGGGTCGGTCATGTTGTTCAGCGCCATTAACTGATCGCGCGTCAAGCCATTGTTAAAAGCGATGCTGTCCACCGTGTCGCCCGGCTGGACGTAATACACCAGCGGACCTTCGGGCGTGCTAACGGGCGTATTCACCGCTGCCACCCGCGGAATACTGGTCGCTGCGCCAGCGACAGTTCCGCCAAATTCAACTGATGTTTCCGCTTCAGTGGTCGTTTGGGCTTCCCCGGTCGCGGCGCGAACGGTCAACTGCTGCCCGATCTGAATGATGCGCGGGTTCGCCAGCGGGTTGAGCGCCAGCAGTTGGGCGCGAGTTAAGCCATAAGCGACGGCGATGCTGTCAATTGTATCGCCCGCCTGTATTGTATGAACAATCGAGCCATCGGGCTGCGGCGTCTGGGCAGTGACAAAACCGACCTCGGCTGGCGGCGGGGGAGGCACCGTCGCGAGTGGCGTCCCTTGCGCGTCGTTCACCGGCGCTGCGGCAGCGCCGCCCGCCCCGCCAATCGACAGCGAAGCATCGTCCCAGTAGACGCTGTTCAGTTCGGCGGGCCACTCCTGGGTTGTGAACAGGAACAACGTCACCGTCGCGCCGGTTGCCGTGGCGCTGACCGTCATCTGATCCCAGCGGTCGTGCGGTAAAGCGCTCGGCGACCAGACGACATCCGAGTCATACGGATTCGTCCCGCCGTTGGGATCGATGCCAATGCGGGTGTACGCGCCTGACTCCACCGCCGAGCCGCAGTTATCAAAACCTTCGGGAATGTTGCAGGTCTTAAGCTGCGCCCAGGCGCTGGCAGTGACGTTCGAGCCGTCAGGAACGCTCACCTGCTGGTAAATTGCTGCCGTGTAAGTGGCAAAGCCCTTGTTGAAGTTAAATGCCTTCGTGCCGCCGTGTGGGTTCGGTCCCGGACCCGGATGCGGGAAAGCAACCGGCGGCAGGTTCTGCCACATTTCGTTGTGCGGAACTTCGCTGTACCATAATCCCCAGGGCGCGGGAACGTTCAGGTCTGCGCGTCCACGATTGGTGTATTCGCCTTCAAAGCCGGGGTCTTGTAACAGGTTGCCGCCCTGCGCCAGCGCACCAGACGCGACGGCGAGGACTGTGATTAACAGCAGCACAGACATCCAACGCTGCATCATACTCAACTCTCATTGTGCCGACAGAATGTGAGGTGTGACCTGCCTGTAAGGCTGTCCGTCACACCCCAACCGCCGCGATTATATGCACGAGCCGAAGTGGAGTCAATTGCAGGGCGCTGCGATTACCCTACGGTTTCCCCTTGTAGCGAGTATCGGAAGATCAGCAGCGGCGCGGTATTGCGCTCAAAAATCCCATCTGGCAAATCCTACCCGTTCAGCACCCGCAGCACCTCATCGTGCAGCAGCCCGTTGGTGCCAACCACTTCCTCGCCCGTCAGCAGTTTGGCGCTGCCGCCGCTGTAATCGCTGATCCTGCCGCCCGCTTCGGTCACGCACAGCAGCGCCGCCAGGCAGTCCCACGAGTGAAGGTAGCGTTCCCAATAGCCATCCAGCCGCCCCGCCGCCACGAAACACAGATCGAGCGCCGCCGAGCCAAACCGCCGCATATCACGAGCAGACATCAGCATGGCTTCCCAGGCGCGCAGATTGTTGTCCTCATTGGTGTGGCGCTGGTAGGAAAATCCGGTGGAAAGCACCGCCCGGTTCAGCGCCGACGTGGTCGTGACGTGAATCGGCTTGCCGTTCAGCGTCGCGCCGCAGCCTTTCGCCGCGCTGAACATCTCGCCGTAAACCGGGTTATAGACCACCCCCACCAGCGGATTGAGATCCCGATCTGCCAGCGCGATGCTGACGGCGAACATCGGCAGATTGGTCGCAAAGTTGGTCGTGCCGTCAATCGGATCGATATACCAGCAGTATTCCGCCTCATCAGCCGATACCTGACCGACGCCGCCCTCCTCGCTGACGATGCCGTACTGCGGATACGCCTCCAGCAGCGCCGGAATGATAACCGCTTCGGCAGCTTTGTCGCCTTCAGTCACCACGTCAAAGATGTTCGATTTGATGACCTCCTGATGAGGCTGATTAAAGTAGGGCATGATCGCGTCGCCAGCGCGTACAGCAACCGCTTCCACCGCCGCACGAATGCTCAATAAGTCCACCGATAGTGCTCCTGTGTAAAGCCAGAATGAACCTGTTGGTGATACCCATAAACGATGAAAAATGCCAGTTGAAGCGAGGAATCAAGGGGATACAAAAGCCCATCGCAAAGGGTGGGCTTTAGATCGCGAACGATACGCTTGAGCAGAGCGTTCTACCGCCGACGCGGGCGGTTCAGCAGATGTATTAAGTTTGATGTGAGCGAAAAATGATAAGAAGTTGAAGCTGCTACCCCTCGTCGCAGCGAGAACGGGTACTCCCCCTCAATTGACGGTGGTCAGACGGCGGTCACAGAGCTAGCCTGTTTCCCCTTCGGACCCTCGGTGATCTCGAACTCGACCTGTTCCCCTGCCTCGAGTTTGCGATAGCCGTTGGTTTGGATGGCGGAATAATGGACAAAAATGTCAGGACCGTTGTCCGGCGTGATGAATCCATAGCCCTTTTCGGCGCTAAACCACTTCACCACACCATGAATGCGTTGTGCCATTGCTCTCAGAACTCCATATATCACTAGAAATGGTACGAAATATTGCCGTGAACAACCAGCGATAAACCTGAGGGAACTACAGGGGGAAACTGGCTTGTACAGTGGCTACCTGAAAGCATAGTGCAATACGGGAACAAATGTCAAGCAGTACAGTTAAATTGCTTAAGTATTATAGTATAATGCTATACTATCAACGTAATAGGTCTGAGGTGACAGATCAATCGGCTGGACGCTTGCCAGCCGAAAGCCTGCCCTTGCCAGACGGCGGGTGTCGCGCGCCAGCGTGCCCGGATCGTCGCTCACGTAGACGATGCGCTTGACCCTCAGCCGCGCCAGTTCGTCTACCACCTTGCCCGGCACGCCGCCGGAAGGCGGATCGATGACCGCCGCGTCGTAGCGCTCGTCCAGCGCCTCCAGCACGTTGTCTACCCCGCCCTCAAACACATCGACGTTCTCGAAATCGCTCAGGTTCATGTCGGCGTCGGTGACGGCGGGCGGGTAACTTTCGACCAGCGTCACTCGTTCGGCGCGGGCAGCCAGCAGGGCGCTGAAGATACCCACGCCAGCATACAGATCGAGCGCCTGCTCATCAGGCTGGATCTGAAGCAGATCGCCCACCGCGCGGCTCAAGGGGGTTAGCTGGGCGATGTTGGGGCGAATAAAGCTGCCCGCCGTCACCCGGAACGAGCGTCCATCGATCTCATAGCGCGAATGGGAATCGCCGATCAGGTTGACGGGTTCGTTGCTCGGCAGAATCAGGTTGACGCTTGCCGGGAAATCGGCTTCCAGTTCGGGCGCGGCGTCCTCGGTGACGGTGAGGATGAGCATCTGCGCGCCGTCACTGTCAAGCTGAAGGCGCACCCGCGAAATACCTTCCAGTTCGAGATCGAGCGTGTCGTACAGCGCCAGCAGATCAGGATGCAGAAGCTGGCATTCGTGCGACGACACTATCTGCTTCGGATTCCTGCCCGGCAGCCCCAGTTTGCCGTCCGACGTGACCAGAAAGGTCATGTGGTAATGGTAGCCCCACTCCACTGGGCTGGGAATTGTCGGGCGAATATCGACCTGCTGCACCTTACCGACGCGCTCCAGTTGGTCGGCAAGAACGTCCTGCTTGAGCAGCAGTTGGGCGTTGTAGGCGATATGCTGCCAGTGACAGCGGACGCAGCCATTGACGCCAAAGGGCGCACATGCCGGATACACCCGATCTGCCGAGGCTTCGAGCAGGCGCACGCCCTCGGCGTGAATAAGGTGTTCCTGCTCGGAGACTGGGCGCACCAGCACACGCTCGCCCGGAATGGTGAACGGCACGAACACGGTGCGCCGCCGGTAGCGTCCAATGCCGCTGCCACCATGCGCCATGCCGTCGATTTCCACCTCGAAGGTGTCGTTTCGTTCTCGTTTAGCCACCTGATTTTCCCTGAATCTGGATCTCCGCGTTGGTTTGTGGCATAGACAACCTCACCCTGCTGCCCTTCGTTTAGCTCCCCTCGCCACTGAGTGGAGAGGGGTTGGGGGTGAGGTTGTGTGCATTACTGCACCGTAAAGCCGACCTCGAACGGTGCCTGAACGTAATTGCCGTCGTTGCCGACCACGACCAACTGAAGCTGGTAGTTCCCCGGCGGCAGCGGCGGCAGACTTTCCAGCACGCCGTTGACGGTGCTGTTCGGGTGAATATCGTGAATAGTCGCCCAATCGGTGAACGTGCCGCCGCGAATATCGACGCGGTAGTACTGCGCCTGATCGGGCGAGAACTGCGCTGTCCCGATGATATCAATCGGATCGGACGCGCTGAAGACCTGCCCGTTAGTCGGGCTGGCGATAAACGCCGTCACCATGATCGCGCCGCCGGTTGCCGAGAGCAGATCGGGCGTGCAGGCAATCGTCGGCAGGAACGGAATACCGGCGTTGCGGGCGAACTGTTCCGCCTGCACCGCGTCTGCCGGATTGGGCGGCGGCGCGATAAAAAGCTGCTCGCGCGCTGTCGGGGCGCTGCCCGTTAGTTCCACCGGCACCTGACAATACAGCGGCGGCGGGGGGGGCGGCTGCCCCGGCTCTACTGAGAACTGGATCGCCTGGGCGATATCCGCCGGAACCGGGTGAACCAGCACGCGGTACAGATCGGATTCCACTTCCCGCAGCCAGGGACCGCTGGCGGGCGGCTGTTCCGGCGTCGGCGGCTCGGCGGGCGGATAATTCAAGCCATCGACGCCGTTGAACTGCCCCGCCGGACTTTCGAGGAACCACTCGGAACGCGATCCCGGACAATCCAGCGCCGGTTCGCGCAGCGCCGAAAGCTGGCAAATGCTGCGCAGCGACATGCCGCCGGGCTGGTCGAGCCGATCTGGCATAAGCTGTCCATCGAGAGCAAATTTCGCCAGCAGGTTTTCATTGCCGTAGATGCCGGTAAAGACATCGTTCCAGATCGGCGCAGCGCCGGTCAGTCCGGTGGAGTTCACCATCGGCGCGCCGCTGCTGTTGCCAACCCACACCCCTACTGCCAGATTGCGGGTGTAGCCAACCGTCCAGTTATCACGGAAATCGTCGGTCGTTCCGGTCTTGACCGACGACAGGATATCGCCCGTCCACAAATCGCTGTGGAAGCCCATCGCTGGCTGGCGCATCCCTTCATCGCCCAGAATATCGCTGATCAGAAAAGCAATACGCGGGTCGAGCACGTCGGTGCCAAAGCCCTGCCGGAAGAAGCTGCGCTCGGTTTCGCTGCCGCGCGGGCAGCCGTCGTTGTATTCAAACAGGATGTTGTCGTCGCTGTCCAGAACGCAGCGGATAGCGGTCGTCGGCACGTATGCCCCGCCGTTGGCAAAAATACCATAGCCGCGCGTCAGCTCCAGCAGCGTAATCTCGCCGCCGCCGAGCGTCAGCGACAGCCCGTACTGGCTGGCGTCATCGCCGAGGCTCTGGATGCCGAAACGACGGGCGGTTGCCAGCAGGTTTTCGACGCCCACCTGCCGCAGCGTTTGTACAGCGGGAATATTGAGACTCTGCGCCAGCGCCTCGCGTATTCGCACCGGGCCACGGAAGGTACGGTCATAATTGTGAGGCACGTATCCGGCAATGTCGGTCGGCGTGTCCCAGATAATATCGCCGGGCGTCATACCAAGCTCAAGCGCGGCGGAGTAGGTGAACGGCTTCATGGTGCTGCCCGGCTGGCGCTGCGAGATGGCGACATTCACGCGCCCATCAATGGCGTCGTTGTTGTAATCGACGCTGCCGATCATGCCGAAGATTTCGCCAGTCACAGGCTGAAGGACGACCACCGCCGCGTTGGTCACGTTGTTGCCCGCCAGCGCCGCCACCTGATCGGTGGCGATGCGCTGCGCCATTTCGTTGATCTGCATATCGACGGTTGTGTAAACGCGCAAGCCGCCGCGGGCAACGTCTTCCGGCGTGTAATTAAGGTCTGCCATCAGCGTTTCAAGCTGCTGCCGCGCGTAGACGGTGAAGTGCGGCGCGCGCAGCGGCGCTTCCGGCGGCACCAGCGAGTACCCCTCGCGCAGCGTCTGGCTGCGCTGTTCCGCCGAAATGTAGCGTTCATCGACCATGCGGTCGAGCACAAGCTGCCAGCGTTCCTGCACCGCCTGTTGGATGACCGGGTCTTCGTTGAACGGATCGAGATTGGCGGGTGCCTGCGGCAGCCCTGCCAGCAGCGCCGCTTCGCCCAGCGTCAGATCCTGCACGTCCTTATTGAAGAAGGTCTGCGAGGCAGCCTGCGCGCCATAGGCGAGATTGCCGTAGTAGATCTCGTTGAGGTACATCTCCATTACATCGGCGGCGTCCATGCGGCGGCGCAGGAGGAACGCGAGGACAATTTCTTCGACCTTGCGCTGCGGGCTGCGTTCGGCGCGGTATTCCGGCTCAAACAGCACGTTGCGTACCAACTGCTGGGTGATGGTGCTGCCGCCGGTGCTGCGGTCAGAATCGGAGACATACTGAAGGAACGCGCGCACCGTCGCCTGCACTTCAAAGCCGGGATTCGTCCAGAAAGAATCGTCCTCAATGGCGACGGTCGCGTTGATCAGATCCTGCGGGAAATTCTCGTATTCGACGTTATCGCGCCGCCCTTCGGTAAAGGCTTCATACAGCACCGTACCGTTGCGGTCATAAAAGAAGGTGCTCTCGAAGTTGGCGTAATCCTCAACCCGCGTGATCTCCGACTGGAGCCGTTCTTCAAGCTGCGCGCCGAGCGTAGCCGTCAGCACCAGCGTCACCAGCGTCAATCCGCCGCAGAAGGTAGCCACCAGCCCGACAAAGACCATAAAACAGCCGGGCGTGCAGCCGAGGATGCGGCGCGGTTTGGGACGGCGGCGCGGCATCGGCTGCTGCCCCGACGGCACCTGCTGAGGCGGCAGCGGCGGGTACATTGGCTGCGGCACCGAAGGCGCTGAGGGCTGGGTGTACTGGCGAATCTGGGTTGTCTGCGGCGGCGGCGGCTGGGCAGGACGCGGCGCGGCGGCGGGCGGCATCGGGCGGCTCTCGCCGGGCACATGCACCAGCGTGTGCTGGAAGGGAACAATGTGAGGCACTGTGTAGCCACTGTCGGCTTCCGGCGGCGATGGCTCCGGTGTCGATTCGGTCGGCGGCGTGAAATCGGGGTTGGGATCGTAGCCGCCGCTGCCGGGCAGGGTCAGCTTGGGATCTTCAGTTGATTCAGACGGTATCGGCAGCGTCGGCTGCTCGTGCGGATCGGAGACAGCATCGATGGAAATCAGTTCGTCCTGATCATCCAGCAGATCAAGCAGATCAAGCGGCTCGGTATCATCATCTTCATCGTCGTACTGCGCCGCCAGGTAATCTCCGGTTTCGTAAGTACCACCGGTAGGCGTGTTCTCCCCTAATGGGGTCGATTCATCCGATGGCTGCTGCTCCGAGTTCTCAGGGAACTCACGTTCGTCGGGCATCTATACGGCTCCGCTTGCCTACAATACGGTACCGCCTCATTGTATCAGAGTTGAATCAGGCGCACATAGGCGTCTTCCCCACGCCCCGCTGGCGGCAGCGTAGAGCAGACGTAGGCTGCCAACGCGCGGTGCGACAAAAGGCAGATTCGGCTATACTTGAGGAATAAGTGTTCGTTTCTATTAAGAAGCTATGTGAACTGTGAACCCTCAAATGCCCTATCCTCGCGGCATCATTCGAATGCTGCTGCGGCTGCCGTTAAGCCTCTATCGTCTGGGGCTTGGCGATGTCATCAACGCGGCGCACCTGCTCGTGCTGACCACGCGCGGGAACAAGACCGGGCTTCCGCGCCACACCGCGCTTGAATACCGCCAACACGGCAGGAAAATCTATGTCGTTTCGGTCTGGGGCGAACGTCCCGGCTGGTATCGGAATCTGCGCGCCGACCCGCTGGTCACGCTTCAGCAGGGACGCCGGCAGTTCAGCGCCCGCGCCTACCCGGTCGATAATGCCGGCGAGGCGCTGGCGGTGCTGCATTTGTTCCGCCGCAAAGCACCCGTCGTCTACGACATGATGCTGGCGCGCATCAGCGATCGCGACGATATCGCGCCCGCGCGGCGCACCCTGCCGGACATTGCCAGCCAGTTCACCATCGTTCGGCTGGTCGAAACACCGGATGCGTCCGAACTTCCAGGGCTGCCCGCCGATCTGGCGTGGATTGCGCCCAGCGGATTGGTGTTAGGCGCGGCGCTGGCGGTAATGCTGACGCTTGCTCGCAGCAAGCGCCCCTCTCATGACTGACGACGCGGCATCAATGCGCGATCCTTTCCACCGGCGGTCAGGGCGCAAGAACGCAAACCCCGCCAGCCGCAAAGCCTATGCCAACCAGCCGGGCGTCGAGAGCCGTGAGCGATCTTTTGCTGGCTAACGCCCTGCGCCCGCTGTGGCAGATCCATCCGCCGGTGGCGCTCATGGTGCGCGCCTCGGAGGCTGCCTGCTTGCAAACCCTGCTGATCGCGGCGCGTCCGAGCTATCAGCGGCTGCACCTGCGCGAGTTGTTCACCGACGGACGGCGCTATTACATCCAACCGTGTCCCGACGGCTTCCGCATGACCAGCGACACCCGTGTATTCTGGGGCAGCCGTCGCCGCCGCACCCGCATGGCGGCAGTTCTGTACGGCGTCTTTTCAGACAATTCCGACGACATCACTTTGGTGCGACTGCGCGTTCGGATGCGGATCACCGCTTCTTTTAGCGCGCTGCTCATTCCCGCCTTTGTCAGCTCGATACTGATATACACGCCCTGGTCGCCGCCGCTGATCGCGGCGCTGGTGGGGCTGCTGTTTTCGCTGTCGTGGCTGGGGCACCGGACTGACGCCGCTTTTCAGGCAAATGAGATGGTCTACTTTGTGCAGAAGGCGCTGGAAGACCTGCCATCCGTCGAAGCGCCCGCCTTGCCCGCGCCGGGACCGGACGTAGTCATGCGCTCCACCAGCAGCGAGTTCCTGGAACAGTGGCAGAAATTCTATGATGAGCATGTGCAGGACGAAGGGTAATCGTGTCGGGGTGGCATGGTGAACCGTCCCGACACGAACGGCGGACTGTCGTGTCCCTACATCGTTAACTCAGGCGTTAGTGCACCGGCTCCAGCGGCAGGTCAAACGTCTTTGCCACCGCCGGATGGACGACCCGACCGTGAATGACATTCAATCCCTTGGCTAAACCGGGCGTGCGCGCCATCGCTTCGTCCGCGCCCAGATCGGCGATGTGCTGAACGTAGCGCAGCGTCGCATTCGACAGCGCATAGCTGGACGTGCGCGGCACCGCGCCCGGCATGTTGGCAACGCCGTAGTGCAGGACACCGTCCACAAAATAGGTCGGGTTGCTGTGGGTCGTCGGGCGGGTTGTCTCGACACAGCCGCCCTGGTCAACCGCCACATCGACGATCACGCTGCTTCGGGGCATCAGCCCAAGCATATCCTTCGTGACCAACAGCGGCGCACGCGCACCAGGCACCAATACCGCGCCGATCACCGCATCTGCCGACGCCAGCGCCTCTCTCACGTTGGAGCGATTCGAGTACATCGTCGTCAGCCGCCCATGCAGCACATCATCCACATAGCGCAGGCGTTCGGTATTCACATCGAGCAGAGTCACACTCGCGCCCATGCCCAACGCCACGTATGCCGCGTTTGTACCCACCGTCCCCGCGCCCAGAACCACCACATGCGCCGGGCGCGTGCCGGGAACGCCGCCCATCAGGATGCCGCGCCCGCCTTCAGATCGCTGAAGATACTGGGCGGCAATCTGGGTCGCCATCCGCCCGGCGACTTCGCTCATCGGCTGAAGCAGCGGCAGCCGCCCTTCGGCGTCTTCGACCGTTTCATAAGCAATGCCGGTGACGCCGCTGTCCAGCAGCCCGCGTGTGAGCGATTCGCTGGCAGCCAGATGCAGATACGTGAACAGGACGAGATCGTCGCGCAGATAACCGTATTCGCTGGGCAGCGGCTCTTTCACCTTGACAACCATCTGTGCTCGCGCCCACACTTCTTCGGCTGAATAAAGCACGACCGCGCCCGCCTCAACGTATTCCTCATCGGTGAAGCTGCTGCCAAGACCCGCGCCAGTCTCAACCAGCACCTCATGTCCGTGGTGGATCAGCTCGCGCGCGCCGCCCGGTGGCAGGGAAACACGGTACTCGTTATCTTTAATTTCTTTTGGAATGCCGATAATCATGTTTTTATCCTTGTAACCATAACTGCATAATCTTTCAATCTAATTCTACAGGATGTACGAATATTGCAAGCATAAATGATACACTTTGTCCAATTTGGCGTGACAAAACCGAGTCCAGCGATACACTTCAGCGCGGTTTTTCTCGCTGGCGAAGGCGCAGGCGGATTCAAATCGGCAGCAGTTGCCATCAAGTGTTTTGCGGCAGGCAGGAAACTTGTTAAGATTGTAACATTTCGGCACGAAGACTATTTTATGCTAAGGGTGTTCAATTGAAGAGAATATTGTTAGCCCTTATTCTGCTGGTTTGCGCGCTGCCACTCACGATTAACGCGCTTCAGGAAACCCCCGCTTCCGCCCTGCGTCTGGAAATCACGGGGGTGAATGCGACCGAGCTTCCGACCACAACCATCACCGCTAACGTCTACGATCTGCTGGGACAGCCGGTGCGCGGTTTGACGGCTGAGAATTTCGTGATCTTTGGTGAGCTTCAGGAAAACGCCAGCATCGTCAGCGTCGAAAATATCAGCGACGACAACCTGCCGTTTGCGACCGTCCTCGTCATTGACGTGAGCGACAGCATGACCGGACTGCCCATCGCGCAGGCGCGGGAAGCCGCCCGTGTTTTTATCAATTCGGTGGCGGATAACGACCCGGTCGCGCTGGTGTCGTTCGGTTCCTTCGTCAACGTCATCCAGGAGTTCACCACCGACAAGGCGACCCTGCTCAGCGCGATTGACAACCTGCAGCTTGGCGGACGCACCGCCCTCTACCAGAGCGCCTTTGAAGGCATTACCCTGGGCGCGAATTCCCCCGTCCCCCGGCGCGCCATGGTGCTGCTGAGTGACGGCGCGGAATATGGCGGGCGAAGCGTCGTCACCCCCGAACAGGTCAGGCAGGCAGCAGTGGCGCGGGGCGTGCCGGTGTATACCATTGGACTTGGCTTTGGCGCAGACCGCAGTTTCCTGCGCCAGCTTTCGGAAGCCAGCAACGCCCGTTTCTATGAGTCGCCCACGCCCGATCAACTGGTGGAAATCTATCGCGAGATCGCGGCGATTCTGCGCAGCCAGTACGTTATCACGCTGAACGCCGACCTGCCCCTCGACGGAACTGAATACGATTTCGGCTTGCGGGTGACCAGCGGCGACGACAGCGCTGAAGCCAGCGCCGTCCTGCGCGCGCCGATCCCGGTGCCGGTCATCCAGACGCCGGAACTGCCCACCGCGCCGATAGAAGCGCCAGTGACCATCACCGCCAATGTGCTTGCCGACGATCCGATTACCAACGTCACCTTCACAGCGGGCGATCAGACGGAGACGGATACTGAACTACCCTACAGCATCACCATCGATCCGCTGAATTTCGCGCCAGGCGATTACACGCTGGCAATTACGGCTGAAGATCAGGATGGTGATGTTGGCTCGGTTGAGGGCGGCTTTAGCATCGCGGCGCTGCCGTCCGAGGCGACGATTTCGCCCGACCTGAGCGCGCTGGGCGCGATTGCTGAAGAAACTGCCGTCAGCGTGACCGTCAGCGGACAGACCCCGCCGACCAGAATCGAATACAGCCTGAACGGATCGCCGTTCGCCCCTCTGGACGAGAGCAGCACCATCACCATCGATCCGGCGGCGCTGGCGGCTGGCGAAAACCAGCTTACGGTGCAGATCACCAACGAAGGCGGCGTGACCTCGACCACTGCCTTCCCGTTTGAAGTTGCCCGAATCGCGCCCACCCTGTCGATTACGGGCATCGAGAACGGGCAGACGTTTGACGAACCCTTCAGCTTTGAGGTGACGGCAAGCGGGCAAACGCCAGAAATCGCCCTGCACGCCCTGATTGACAACCAGGTATTTGAGCCGGTGTCTGCCGAAGCGGGTCAAAACACCGTCACCGGCGCGTTCACCATCGACCCGATGGCGTTAGCGCCCGGCGAGCAGTCGTTGATGATCAGCGCCGCCGACACCAACGACATGGCGGTGTTTGAAGTAATCACCGTGAATATCGCCGCGCTGCCGCCGACGATCCTGATCAGTGGGTTGGCGGAAGGCGATGTGCTGGCGGAACAGACGACCATTACTATCGACTTTATCAGCCAGACGCCGGTCATTCACGTCGCGGTGTTGGTCGATGATCTGGAGCTTGCCCATCTGGTGAACGCTCCCTACAGCATCGTGCTCGATCCGCTGGACTACGCTCCCGGCGACCATCGGCTGCGGGTGGCGGCGGATAATGCCAGCAGCCAGCACAGCACGCTCGATCTGAACTTCACGATTGCCGAGGGACCATCGCTCACCGCGACCGCGCTCGCGCCGACGCCCACGTTCACCCATACCGCCACGCCGGACACGAACGCCACCGAAACCCATCAGTCAGCCAGCATGGCAGTGCTGACAGTGACGGCTGAGGCGCAGAGCCTGAACGCCAGCGCCACCCAGTCGCAGATCGATCTGGACGCCGCCAACGCAGCCGCCACCGGAACTGCCGTCCGCGCAACCGCCGATGCCGAAGAAGCCGCCGCCGGAGCGCTGATTGTGCTTCAGACCGAAACCGCCGCTGCGCGCGAAACGGCAGATGCCAGCGCAACCTCGGCGGCGCGGGGAACGCAGGCAGCCGCCACGGCTCAGCAGGCGATTGTCAACGCTCAGGCGTCCGCCACCGCCGGGACGACGGCAACCGCCGAGCAGGCGACGCAAAACGCCAACGCTTCCGCCACCGCCAACGCCGACGCCACCCGTGACGCGCTGCAGGCGGCAACGCAGGAGTTCGGGGCGAGCGCCACCGCCGATGCCCGTTCCACCTCTCAGGCAGCGGCACAGCAGCAGGCGATTCAATCCACCCGTGACGCGCTGGCGACGGCAAATGTTCAGGCGCGCGTCGAAGCGACCAACACGGCAGACGCCCGCGCCACGCGGAACGCTGATGCTACGGCAGACGCCGCCAGCGCCAACGCCACGGCGACTCAACTGGCGGGGCTGCTGCTGACCGAAACGGCTGCCGCCGAAACTGCCGAAGCGCTGGCAAACGAGACGCAGGTCGCCCAGTTGAACCAGACCAGCGAAGCCAATGTCACTCAGACCGCGAATGCCAATATCACGGCGACAGCGGAGCGACAGGCGACGATTGACACTCAGATCGCCGCCGTCGGCATCACCGTCACGCCGAATGAAAGCCAGACGCCGCAGACCGCCGCGACCACGCCCGCGCCAGAAGACGAAACTGAAGAGCCGCGCACGTCGCCCACGCCGCAGCCCACGCTGACGCTGATAGAAGCGGAGAACCCGCCGTCGTCAAGCGATCTCGCGCCGGTGTTTCTGGTCGGTATCATCCTGCTGATCCTGCTGGTGGCGCTCATTCTGCTGCTGCTGTCACGCAGACGGCAGTCGCAGCGTTAGCGCTCAACCGCCGCGCTAGAGTATAGTGAAGGGGTGAACGCCAGCACGTTCGCCCCTTTTTTTGGGATAGCGGGAGTGTTTGTCATGCGCAATCTGGTGTTGAGCTTTTTGATCAATGCCGTCGCCATCGCCGTGATCACGTCCGGGCTGCTGCCGGGAATCCACATCATCGGCAATCAGATCGCTACGCTGATCGCGGTCGCGCTCATCTTTGGCATCGTCAACACCCTTGTGAAGCCGGTGCTCAAGCTGCTCACCTGCCCGTTCATCCTGCTGACGCTGGGGCTGCTGCTGTTCGTCATCAACGGCGCGATGCTGTGGCTGACGGCGGCGCTGTCCGAACGGCTGGTGTCGCTTACGGGCGGGCAGTTGTGGATTGAGAATTTCGGCTGGGCGATTCTTGGCGCGCTGATCATCAGCGTCATTGGCGTGGTGCTGGAGCGCCTGCTGGGGGTCAATGAGCGCGCGCGGGTGAAAACGGTCAAGGAAATTCACTACGTGGTCGAACGCCCGCAGCGATCCGCCGAAGCCGAATTTGAGGATTTCGTCAACAGCCGTCCATTTGACGATTTTGATGACCCGCCAAAACGCCGCTGATCTACACTTCGAGCACCCGTCGCAGCACGTCGCCATCGACGTTGCCGCCGCTGATCACGATCACCGTCTGCTGGTCAGCTTCGACCGCGCCGCTTTGCAGCGCCGCCGCGCCGACCACGCCGCCGCCTTCGGCAATCCACCCCTGCTCAAACACCATCCAGCGCATGGCGCGGGCGATGGCGTCCTCGCTGACCAGCACAATCCGATCCACGTACTGCTGAACCAGATCGAGCGTCATGGAAGCGGCTTCAACGCCGCCGGGCAGCGCGTCTGCCAGCGTGTCATGGCTGACCGGATGCTCCAGCCGGTAGAAGTAGTTGTACATATCGGGCGACGCGAGCGCGTTGACGCCGATGATTTCAACCGATGGCTTGAGGGTTTTCAGCGCCGCCGCCACGCCGGAGATCAAGCCGCCCCCGCCAATCGGCACGACGACTCGCTCGACAGCCGACAGCGTTTCGAAGATTTCCAGCCCCACCGTACCCGCGCCCGCGATCACGTCAGGATGGTTGTATGCCGAGAGATAAGTCATCCCATCGAGGTCTGCCCGCCGGTGCGCCTCGGCTTCGGCTTCCTCATAGGTTTCACCATACAGGATGGTTTCCGCCTGATAGCGGCGCGCGCCAGCCGCTTTTCGCCGGGCAACCTGTTCCGGCATGATGATGCACGCCCGCACGCCCACCAGATTGGCGGCATAGGCGACGCCCTGCGCGTGGTTGCCGGTAGACGCAGCGATCACACCGCGCGCCCGGTCGCTATCCGACAGCGACAGGATAGCGTTCAGCGCGCCTCTGACCTTAAAGGAATGGGTTTTGTTGCTGTTTTCGAGTTTTAGCCACACCCCGCTGCCCAGGGTTGGCGCCTCTTCCAGCGGAGTTGGCGGCAAGTACGGGCGAAGGCGCTCGCCTGCGAGAGTGATCTGATCCAGCATCGATAGTTTTGTCCTGAGGCGCGCAGAAAAGGAAAACGTTAACAACTGCATAGATTCTTCATTGGCGGCGCTCATTGTAGAGTATAATGCAAAAGACTTTGACCGCGCATCTGTTGGGCTGGCATGTTTCATAACCACGATCCTGAAGCACTCCGTCGCGAGTACGGCAGCGACAGGAATTTACGTCTGCGTCAGGAAACCCACGAGCAGTACAGCGTACCTCGTATCGACTTCCCCGGTTGGGTGCTGGAACACATCGGCTGGCGCGGCGGCGAGCGCGTGCTGGACGTGGGTGCCGGACACGGCATCTATTACGAGCGAATCCACAATCAGTTAATCGATGTGCATTATGTCGGGCTGGATACGTCTCCCGGTATGCTCGAAAAGCATGGCGCTTCGGGGAACCTGCTGCTTGGCGACGCGCAGTGTCTGCCGTTTCAGCCGGCGTCGTTTGATGTCGTGATGGCAAATCACATGCTGTACCATGTGCCGGACGTTGAACATACCATCCGCGAATTTCGGCGCGTGCTCAAACCCGACGGCATCGTCGTGACGGCAACCAACAGCGTGCAGTCGATGCCGGAATTCAACACCCTGTTCCGCCGCGCGGTGATGCTTCTAAGCGAGCCGGGGAATATTTATACCCAGTCGCCCATGCCGGTACACAATGCTTACGCGCTGGAAAACGGCGCGCGTCTGCTCGCCCGCCAGTTCTATGCCGTCGTGCGCTATGATCTGCCACAGGTGCTGTCGTTTGACCGGGTCGAGCCGGTGATTGCTTATATCGAAAGCTGGCGTCCGCTGCGAGAGCCGCAGCTTCCAGCCGAAGTGTTGTGGGAAGATGTCATGCTGGTCATCCGCGAGCAGATCGACCGGGTGATTACCCATTTTGGCAAGCTGGCGGTGAATAAGCTCAGCGGCGTGCTGGTCGCCAGCGATTACGGCGGCTTCATTCAGGCATTTCGCCAGCGAGAGCAGCGCAGCACGAACCATCACACGCCGGGCTGACCACCGCCGCCCGCTGTCCCCGATTTCCTTTCAGCCAATAGAAAATGAAAAGGACACGACAGTGTCGTGTCCCTGCGAGTCGTTCGGTCACGAAAGCCGCTAGAAGTAGCTGCTGATAATCTCCAGCACGCCGAGAATGCTCTGCGGATCGCCGGACTGAACGCGGGTGCTGCTGGCGCGAGCCAGCGAATTCAGCGCGTTCACATCGGCGTCCGAGCCGTAGGCGACCGGAATCAGGATGATGGGATTGAGCGTATTCCGGCTGGCTTCCAGCGACAGCACCGCGTCATTCAGCGTCACGCCGTCGTCGCCGGTGTCAGCGCCGTCGCTCAACAGCACCACCGCCCGGATGCGTTCCTGATCCTCCTGCCCGGTCATTTCGTCCACGATATCGCGGACGGCGGCGAACAACTCGGTTCCGCCGTTTGCCCGCAGCCCGCGCAGGTTAGAGCGCAGCGTCGCTTCGACCGACTCAAAATTGCCAATCGGAACGCGCACCTGCACCTCATCGGCGAACACCGCCAGCCCAACGCGGTTGGTTGATTCCATGCTGTCGAGGAATACCTCAGCAGCCTGAATCGCCTGCTCCATCTTGCCCGCGTTGCTCATCGAACCGGACACGTCGATCAGCAGCATGATATCCGCCTGTTTCTTGACAAACGACCAGCTTTGCTGGACAGCGGCGATCACGTCTGGCGCGGGAACGTCCAGCACCGCGCGCGGCTGCGCCGGGTCGATGCCGTTTTCCTCCACGAACGGGAAGGCAAGCGGCACATCCGGGTTAGCCGGGCGGAAGCCCTGCGCCATAATTGCCGTCTGCACGTCGGGCGTCAGCACGTAATCGACGAATACCTCTGCCGCCTGCCGCTGCTCCGCCGTCGTCCAGTCGGCGTTGACGATGCCCATCGGATGCTCGTGCCAGAAGGTGCCTTCTTTGGGATAGAGCGCGACCAACTGCTCCGGCGGCTGGTACTGCGTCAAGCCGCGATTGATGTAGATCAGGTCGTTCTCTTCCAGCGCCACGAAGTCGAGGTAGTCGGGTCCCTGGGCGATGTATTCCTTAAATTCGGTGGTGCGGGTGGAGTAGTGGCGGATCAGCGATTCAATCGCCCGCACGCCATCCTGTACGTCGGTGTCACGCACCTGGTTGATGGTCAGGCGGCGGTCGGTGAAGCCGTTCTGCCGGGCGCTGGCGTAAAACTCGCCGATCAGCGTCGAAAGCGCGGTTGAACTGACCATCGGATCGGTGTGCCCGTAGTAGACGGTGCGGCGGGCGGTTGGCAGTCCGTAGTCCTGCCAACCGTTCGGGCTGTTGAGCACGCCGAGCAGTTCTTCCCAGCCAATGTCGTCGTAACCTACCGTTTCACGGATGGCGTTGAGGCGGCTTTCCCAGATCGCCATCACCACCGGCGCTAATGCCGTCGCGCGGGCGTTGGTCAGGTCAAATAGCTGCCGACCACTCTGGAAGTTCGCCAGCGCCAGCCAGTGGCTGACCGACGGCTCGAAGATCGTCGGACGCGCCACGTTCTGATTGTTGGGCGCGATAATGGCGTTGACGATGCCCTGCATCACCGTTCCCGACGAGCCATCTTCGCCAGTCACACAAACAGCGCGTTCGCCGTCCGCCAGCCCCTGTCCTGAAACCGGATTCCTGCCCTGCGCGTAGGCGCGGTTGAAGTCCGCCATCACCTGCGGCATGTACTGCTCGGACTCAGGCGCGTAGATGATGCTGATGGTGATGGCGTTGGGCGCGCAGGCGCTGCCATCGGGCGTCGCCGGAGTCCCGCCGGTGTCACAGGCTGCCAGCAGCGCGATCAGCAAACAAAAGATGATTCTCAGTAAGCGGTTATGCGTCATGTGTACTCTCTCGTACTCCGCGAAAAGAACAGTTGAAAAGTGACAAGTTGAAAGCAGCAGGTTAAGCGCGAATAAGGTTACTTTCTACTTTCAACTTTGAACTTCTTTATTTACCGAACGATAGTCCCCAACCAGGATGCTAACTGGCGCAGATCGTTGCGCGAAGGCAGCTCCACCGCCTGGAAGGACGGGGCAAGCTGAGCGCCATAACCCTCGCCGCTGGTGAACAGACCCGCCGCCGGATCAGTCCGCGCGGGGCGCAAGCCGAAGTTCTGCGCCTGGATCTGCTGCGGCTCACCCACCAGCCAGCGACCCAACACCTCAACCGCCGCTGCTTCATCGCTGCTGGCGGGCGCAGCCTCGTCTTCCCAGCGCGCCAGCGGGAAATCAAATACCACCGTATAAGCCGGATAGCTCAGGCGAATCGGATCGGTGGCGCTGGCAAGCTGACCGCGCAGATTGGTCAGCCAGGCGTTTTCCGGCAGCAGCGCGATCTCGCCCACTGACGCACCGCGCGACGCCATCGCCGACGCTGGCGAGCCGCCGAGCGTGTTGAAATTGGGCACCGCTTCGATGACCGGCTGAACCTGGCTGCGGAACTCGCGGGCGTTGATCTGCCCGCCGGTTGGCGCGGGCGTGGCGTAGTAGTCTGCCGCGCCTGCCAGCAGCGCCGCCAATCCGCTGATCGTGCGCGCCGGATTATCGAACGCCAGCCGCCGCTGTGGGGCGGCTTCGGTCACGGCTGTCCAATCGAACTGACCTTCGCCTTCGATGTCAGCGACGATTGACGCGAAACCGCCCCATAACAGGATCGTCCGCGCTGTCGAAGGCTGAACCAGACGAAACGGCAGCCGGTTCTCGGCGGCGTAACCCACCGAAGGCGATACTGCCGGAATCCACGCCTGAGGGTGATTTTCAGGCGTCCACACCCGGCTGTCGTTGAGCCAGACCTGGGTGTCGTCAATCGACTCGACGCTGTAATGAACGCGGCGGGTCGCATTGACCAGAGGATTCGTCGCATTCAGCGCCGCGACGGCGTCTGTCACCCACGCTTCCGCCATCGGGCTGACGGCAACGCGAATCTCCAGAGGCGGCTGAGTCCGTAGAAACTGGCTCGCCGCGATGACGCCGACGGCAGCCAGAACAAAGAGAATGATGAAGATTGTGCCTCGCCTCATGCCTGTTCTCGTTTAGGTTGGTTATAAAATGAGTCTAAAGGAATTGTACCTTTTGCTGCCCCCCAAAGATGCAGGGAGCAAAATAAAGGATAACATAGGATTGTCGGACGTGCGGTATAGGCTTGTGTTCCGACAGCGCGAAAGGCGAAGATTTTGCCCCTATTACAGCCGAGTGTTTTACTGATTACGGGTATCATGGCTTCCGGCAAGTCAACCGTTGCCCAGGCAGCCGCCGAGCGCCTGTCGAGGAGCGTTCATGTGCGCGGGGACGTCTTCCGCCGTATGATCGTCAGTGGACGGGTGGAAATGACGCCCGACGCGCCAGCGGAAGCCTTGCGCCAGCTTGAGCTGCGCTATCGCCTCGCGGCAGAGGTCAGCCGGGCGTATTTTGAAGCCGGGTTCACCGTCGTCTATCAGGACAACATCCTCGGCGCTTATCTTAACGATGTCGTCAGCCAACTGCGCGATCTGCCGCTTTACGTTGTCGTGCTCTGCCCCGCGCCTGAGATGGTCGCCCGGCGCGAGGCGGAGCGCGGCAAAACCGGCTATGGAGAGTGGACTCCGGCACAGCTTGACGCAGGCTTCAGGGCGACGACGCCGCGCCTGGGGTTGTGGCTGGATACGTCTGAATGGACGGTGGATGAAACCGTGAGTGCCATGCTCCTGAAAATCGACCAGGCGCGCATCAGCCCCGCCCTCTAAAGCTGCATGGTTCATCGCCGCAGCATCATACAATTTTGATACAACCTCCATGCTTGATCGGGCGTCCAAACGCATTTCAGGGCTGGCTGGGCATCCATGTCTCTCGCATTGCGCGATGATGAAGATAATGTACAGATAATTAAGATATTCTTTCCTAAAAATTTACATTTTTTTCACGTATGCTCACTTCTTAGTCCGCGATAACTTGTGTTATTCTGAGAATTACAAGTATAGATTTGGTTTGTGTCCGGTTTAGGCAGCCTATAGCCCGCTTATGAAAGTTGGTAGGTATGACCCAGACGCAGTTAAGCCCTGACGCCCACGAAATTGTCTCGTATCTGCTGGGCACCAAAAACCGCGTTTCGCGCACCAAGCAAGCTATCCGGGATGCCTGTCATCTGACGGACAGCAGGCGCGCCGAGTCGGCGTTCAAGCAGCTGCTGACCATTGGCTATCTCAGCGATGTCGGCGAAAGCACGTTTGAACTTACCCAGCCCGGTTTAAAATACGCCCATACTGTCAACAGCGCCAAGACGACCACCGTCAACAATATTGTTGAGCGAGTCGAGGGCGGCACCGTGACGGTGAACGGTATGCTGGATATCACCGCCACGCCGATCAACAGCCCGGCGATCTTCAGCAAGCCGGACATCCGCAGCATGACGCTGACTGAAGAGCGCGACATCGAAAAAACGCGCACGACGACTCAGCATGACCTGCCGACGATTTACCTGCACCCCATGCGGATGACCAATCTGCTCACCAAAGAGCCGAACAGCATCAAATCGCAGCCGGGCAAAGGCATCGGTATGCGCTATATGCTGGCATTTGAAACGCTGAAGGACGTGCTGCCCATTCCAATTCTGGACGAAGATGTCCTGGGGCGCTCGCGTAACACCAACATCTGGGTGAAGCACGACGAATTTATCAGCCTGAAGCACTGCCGGTTCAGCCTGAAGCGCGAGAAAAATTCCAAATATTACAGCCTGCGGGTCGAAGACCTGGACAGCCGCAACGGCACTTATGTCGATAACATTATGATCGAAGCGAACAAACCCACCCTGCTGCGTCACGGGGCGCGGCTGCAGGTTGGCAATACTGTATTGATTGTGGTTCAGATTCCGTACTAGGCTTATTTCAGACGCAGTAACTTCTTTACGCGCGCCAGCAAGCCCTGCGATACCGGGCTGTATTCGTCAGCCTGGTTGGCGGTGCCTTGCTGGGCAGCCTCCTGTTCAATATGCCACGCTTCCAGGGTGTGGTGTTTCTCCTGCTGTGCCCGCTGGCGCTCCTCATACTGCTTCACCTGACGTTCGCGTTGATACGAATCCTGGCTCATCACTGCCCCCTATTAGACGACAAAGCGTGCGTAAGTAACGGCGCGGCAGAATGGACAAACCGATGAAACGGTTGTCGCGTTTGCTGTTTTCTCTGCCGGTTGCTCATTTTGTTGTAGCTACCATAGTATAACCTACAAAAATGTCCAGCGCTGGAACTAATCATCAGCAACCAGCGTCTTGCCAGTAGACAGCCTAATGTTCGAGCGAGATGATGGAGAAAACGCTATGAAGCCTATCAGTTTGTTACTTATCCTCGTACTCTTGATACTCGGAACTGGCACGACCATGGCGCAGACCTGCGCGCCCTGCCCGCTGGACGCCCAGTGCATTTTGCCGGAATGTCCGGTGGTCATTGGCGGCGTGTTCACCAACCCCGACTGGCTCAAGATCGACCATCACCGGGTCACGGTGACCGTTGAGGATCAGATCGCCCACACCGAAGTCAGTATGGAATTTGTCAACGAAGGCGAAGGGCTGGCGGAAGGCACATTTGTCTTCCCGCTGCCGCTGGGCGCTGCCGTTGACCAGCTCATCATGTACATCAACGATCAGCCCATCGAAGCGCGGATACTCGAAGCGGATGAAGCTCGCCAGATTTACGACGCCATCGTGCGCCAGTACCGCGACCCCGCCCTGCTCGAATACGTCGGCACGCAGGCGGTGCAGGCAAACGTCTTCCCAATCCCGCCGGGTGAGAAGCGCCGCATCGAGCTTTCCTATACGCAGGTGCTGGAAGTCGATAACGGACTCATTCACTATAACTACCCGCTGGACGTTACCCGCCTGACCTCGCGCCGCCCCATCGAAGAGATGAGCATCAGCGTGCGGGTCAATGGCAACGATCCGGTCAGCACAATTTATTCCCCCAGCCACAACGTCGGCATCAGCCGCAGTGAAGACGACACTAGTTTCAGCGTCGGCTTCGAGCAGAATTTCTTCGTGCCCGATCAGGATTTCAGCCTCTACTGGGGCATCGACAGCGACAACATCAATGTCAATCTGCTGAGCTACCGCGAGAGCGCGGGCGAGGATGGCTTCTTTATGCTGCTGGTGCAGCCGCCGCTGGAACTACCCGCCGACCAGATTCAGGCGCGCGACATCATCATCGTCCTCGATCAGTCCGGCAGCATGGACGGCGCAAAATGGGACCAGGCGCAGGACGCGGCAACCTACGTGCTGGAGAACCTGAACCCGCGCGACCGTTTCAACGTGATCCTGTTCAGCACCGGCTGGCGCGTCTTCAGCGACCGGCTGGAATCGCCCGATGCCGCTGCTGAAGCCGTGGACTGGATCGACGGCATGTTCCCCGAAGGCGGCACCGATATCAACGGCGCACTGCTGACCGCGCTGGACATGACCGACGCCGAGCGTCCCACGACCATTCTGTTCCTGACCGACGGCTTGCCGACCGAAGGCGAGTCCGATCCGGAAGCCATCCTCGAAAACCTGACCGATGCCGCCCGTTCCAACGTCCGCATCTTCGCCTTTGGCGTGGGTGACGACGTGGATACCTTCCTGCTCGACTCGATCACTCGCGATCTGCGCGGTGTATCGTCCTACGTTCGCCCAGGCGAGCGCGTGGACGAAGAAGTGCAAAGCCTGTACAACAAGATCGGCGCGCCGGTGCTCACCGACGTAGAACTGACGGTTGACGGCGTGCGAGTCGAATCGCTTTACCCGCAGGTACCGCTGCCGGATCTGTTCGCGGGCACGCAGTTAACTATTGTCGGGCGCTATCGCGACTCGGCGGACAATGTCACCGTTCGCCTCACGGGAACGGTCGATGGCGAGCAGCAGACCTTCATTTACGACGGGCTGAACTTCCGGTCGCGCTCCGGCGGCGAGCCGTTCATCGCCCGGCTGTGGGCAACCCGGCGCATCGGCGAGCTGCTCAACGCCATCCGTCTTTCAGGTGAGAATCAGGAACTGATCGACAGCATCGTCAGCCTGAGCGTGCGCTACGGCATCATCACGCCTTACACCAGCTTCCTAATCGAAGAGGATGACATCCTCTCGCAGACCGGACGCGATCAGGTCGCCGCGCAGTTCGCCGAAGAAGCGCAGGGTTTGCGCTCCAATTCGTCCGGCGCTGCCGCGGTCGGCGCGGCGGATGCTTTCGCGGACATGGCAGCAGCAGAAGCCCCCGCCGCCCCGATGCCACAACCGACCATGTCGGCTGGTGGTGGCGAGTTCGAGGCTGGAGTTTCGGGACAGAACGCGATCCGCACCGTCGGCGATAAGACCTTCATCCAGCAGAACGGTGTCTGGACGGATACAACCTTCGACCCCGACACGATGGAAACGCAGCAGGTGGTTTTCCTGAGCGACGACTACTTCGCCCTGCTGGACAGCATCCCCGCGCTCGGCGAATATTTCGCCCTCGGCGAGCAGGTCATCGTGGTGATAGACGGCGCGGCGTATGAGGTGGTGGTGGCGTAAACATAAGGGCTGAACCACCAGGACACAAAGGTCACCAGGAGCTAACCGTAGGGGCGCAGCATGGCTGCGCCCTGATCTTCGACCTATAGGTTGTAGGGGCGACTCGTGAGTCGCCCCTACGTCTTACCGTCATTATGAACCGCCGCGTCCGCCTCCTCAACATACTGCCCCATCTGCTCAACGCCGTAAGCGTACATCTTCGCTTCAATGTCGGCGAGCAGCGTGTGGGGAATGTGCGCCCAGAGGTCAGCATCCATTTGTTCAGACGAATCGAGGATAGCGCGAAGCTGCCGCGGCGATTGGTTAATGCGCCCGCCGAAGATTTCCAGAGTTTCGCTGCTGCCGCCGGGTTTTATCTGACGGTAAATCACCTCGCCCCAGGCGGCAACCGCTTCATCGCTCAGGAATGGCAGCCAGTGAAGCGGCTGGGCAGCGTGAAGCTCGCCCGCCATACCAGACGGCAGCCGTGACTGATCGCGCTCATCCATCGAAATCAGCAGGATGTGCAGCATCAGCCAGCGCTGTGAACGCGATGCCCACTCGCGTTCGACAAAATGCGGGCGCAGCATATCCACCGACCAGACCTCATCCATGGAAAGGTGGGCGGCATAACCGGCGACAAAGGCAAGCTGCGCCCGGCTGTAGGGCTGCTTCAGCGTCGGGTTGCAGGTCAGCATCACCACCCAGGGATGGGCTTCTATCGGGCGGTCATACGAGTAGAAGTGCGTGTCTTCGCGCTTCAATCCCGCCAGCGTGTGTCCATCGGCGGCAACGCTGCCGAGCAGGAAGGCGCTCCATTCCGATTCGACCAGCGCCCGCAGTGACGGGGATAGCTGACTGTCTTCCCGCAGGCGCTTGGCGAAGGCGAGATGTGTAAATGGCGTTGGCATCGCTGCTTATGGGCTGGGTTCAAGACAGCTTGGCAGTTCAGCCGTCCGGCGCGTCCAGTTTTCGCCATAGAAGGACAGGTATTCCGCCACGTGCGACGCCCAGTACTCGTCGTTGTGGTCGCCGGTCGGGTGAATCAGGTAGGTGTGCGGAATCCCGCGCGAGCTTAAGCGGCTGGAGAACAATTCCAGGTTGGTACCCGCCGGATCGCTGGCGGCATTATCCAGATACATCCGCAGATTCGCCCGATTCAGGAACGAGGCGTTCAGCGCCAGTTCCAGCGGATTCGACGTTGGCGGGGCGTTGTCTTCGTAGAAGGACGCGCTGTGCCCGCCGACGATGCCGAACACATCAGGATGGCGCAGGGCGATGCTGTATGCCCAGAAGCCGCCGCGCGAAATGCCGCCGATGGCGCGGTGCTCGCGGTCATTCCAGGTGCAGAAATCGCGCTCAATCGCCGGAACGAGTTCGTCCATGATGTGCGTTTCATAAGATGCGTCGGGCGGGAACGAGTTCTCAGGACCGATTCTGCCCATGTAGGGCATCACGATGATCATCGGTCCCAGCACGCCAAGCCGCATCCCCTGCTCCAGCGCCTCGTCTACGCCGAGTTCATCCCATTGAAGCTCGGTTTCCTGCAAGCCATGCAGCAGGATGATATAGGGATAGCGTTTCTGCGTTTGCAGATAACACGGCGGGATATAGACGCGGTAGCGCAGGTTCTCGCCCGCTACCTGACTGCGGAAGTCGTCGAACGGCAGAATTTGTCCGGTGTCTTCGCCACAGGGAATATCGGTTGGGGTGGGCGTAAATTCCGGCGTATCGGTCGGAACGGGCGTACTGGTGGGCACCGGCGTCGGCGACGCCAGCGGTGTTGGCGAAGCTTCCGACGTGACGATGATCGTCTGCGGCGTCAGCGTTGGGATCGGCGCTAGTGGGTCACATGCCATGAGGAAGGCGACCGGCAGCAGCAGCGTGAGGAGGAGTCGTTGGGTTGGTTTCATGTGCGTTATTATAGCCGTGAAAGCGTAATACAGGTAAAAAGAAGCCGTCCCAAATTCTGCCAAATCAGGAGGCAATCGTACAAGTGACCGTTCCAGCAACCATTCGCGCCTTCATCTTTGATCTTGATGGCGTCATCACCGATACCGCCGAGCTTCAGTATCGCTCGTGGCAGCGTCTGGCAGACGAAGAAGGGCTGCCCTTCACGCGGCAGGACAATGAGGCGCTTCGCAGCGTGCCGCGCCGCGAAAGCCTGCGCCGCCTGCTCAAAGGCAAGGTGGTGGATGAAGACACCGCCCAGGCGTGGATGAAGCGGAAAAATGACTATTATCTCGCCCTGCTGGACAGCGACCCGCCGGAGATGCTGCCGGGAATCGGCGAACTACTGGCTGAAGCCAGCGCCGCCGGTATTAAACGCGCCGTCGCTTCCGCCAGCCGCAACGCCTTCATCGTGCTGCAAAAGCTCAACGCGCTGGACATGTTTGACGTGATCGCCGACGCCAGCAGCGTCGTCCACAGCAAGCCCGCGCCCGACCTGCTGCTGTGGACGGCGGGGCGGCTGAATGTTTCGCCGCAGAGTGCCGTCGTCTTTGAAGACGCCGAAGCGGGCGTTCAGGCGGCGCTGGTTGGCGGCTTCCGGGTGATCGGCATTGGGAATGCTGGCGTTGATCAAGCACATATCGTGCTGCCCAACACCGAAGGGTTGCGCCTGGAGGCGCTGCTGGAGCGCCTGAACCGCCTGTGATGCGGGCGCTATCGGGATGAATTTCCCCTGCGGCGGACAAAAAGACCCTTGCACGCTCTCAAATTCTGGCTATAATGTGAGTAAGTTGCGGGTGTAATTCAGCGGTAGAATGCTTCCTTGCCAAGGAAGATGTCGTGAGTTCGAATCTCATCGCCCGCTCTCAAAAGCGACCTCAGAATTCTGGGGTCGCTTTTGTTTCAGCAAAAGGTCGAAAGTTCAAAGTCAAAAGTCTGTTTCCTTTCCACTTTCAACTTCTCACTACGCATATACCTTCAACAGCTCGACTTCAAAGATCAGCGTCGAATACGGCGGGATGACGCCGGGGATACCCTCCGGTCCATACGCCAGCTCAAACGGGATGTAAAACTCATATTTCGCGCCGGGCGACATCAACTGCACGCCTTCCGACCAACCGGGGATGACCTGATTGAGCAGGAACGAAATCGACTCGCCGCGATCATAGGAACTGTCAAAAACCGTTCCATCAATCAGGCTGCCCTTATAGTGGACTTCAACTTCGCCCTGTACCGCCGGCTTGCTGCCTTCGCCCGCGTTCAGCACCTTGTACTGTAACCCGCTGGCGGTCGTCACCACGTCCGGCTTTTTTCCGTTCTCTGCCAGAAAACTCCGTCCTGCATCCATGCCTCGTACCTTTGATAACCTGTCAATGAACTGACTCTACACGAACTGCCGCCAACTGAGAAGGGACGGCGATTCTTCCCCTGAGTTATCCCAAAATCCAAACTGGACTTTCAATTTTCTGCGACTGTGTATATAATTACATTTGTAATTTAGCTGTTCAGGAGGTTACATGTTTAACAAGAGAACACTCTGGGTTTGCCTCATCACACTTTTCGCGACAGCCCTTCTGCTTGCGCCCGTCAGCGCGCAGGTAGTGAACCCCGAATGGCGGGGTGATTACTTTGCCAACGCCACCCTCAGCGGAGAGCCGGTGGTGTCGCGCAGCGATGCCAACATCGCCTTTGATTGGGGTACCGGTTCGCCGGTCGATGGCGTTCCAGCAGATGATTTCTCCGTCCGCTGGGGAACAGACGTAGCGCTGACAGTAGGCACTTACCGATTCACGGTGCAGGCGGATGATGACATCCGGGTGATATTCGACTATCAGGACACGCCGCTGATCGATACTTTCGGTCAGGGACAGGCGGGGCAGAGCATCACGGCGGAATTCACGGTTGCCACTGAGGATACCTATCATATTCAGGTGGACTACCGCGAGATTACCGACAACGCCTATGCCAACGTCTCGCTGGAAAATCTCTCCGGCACCTATGTATTCCAGTCGCCGGAACTTCCCGAAGCTGACGTGACCGCCACTATCCTCGCCGGACGGCTGAACGTGCGCAACGCGCCAAGCGTCCGAACAGGCGAGATCATGACGGTGGTACTGCGCGACGAAGTCTACGCGGTGATCGCGACGAACGAGGCGAACTCGTGGTATCTGATCGACACCGGCGAACTTAGCGGTTGGGTATCCGGCGGTTGGGTGACGATATCGCCGACGGGCGCGGAAGTTCCCGTCGAGAGCGCAGAGGCACCGGAAGCCACTGCCCAAGCCCCGACGTTCACCAGCGAGTTTGTGGTCACAGCAGCGCCGTTCGCTGTGAATATCCGCAGCGGCGCGGGCATCGATAACGAGCGACTGGGTCGTCTGCCAGCGGGCGAAAGCGCCGAGGCAATCGGACGCACCGAGGACAACAGTTGGTGGCAGATTAACTACAATGACATCACCGGCTGGGTATCGGCTGAATTCGCTCTGATGGCGGAAGGCGTGGACGTCAGCGCCCTGCCGGTGACGGCAGAAGCACCCGCTGCTGAGGTGACACCCGAAGCCACCGAATCCGCCTGAACGGCGGGCTAACACACCATTTCCGGCTGCCAGCGATCAGCGCTAGCGCCGGAGCTAACAGGGGCAAGGTTCATCCTTGCCTCTGTTGTTTGTCAGCATCCGGCAGCATGGATAAATCCGGTCGCTGTCACTCCGGGAGATATCTGGTTTTTGCCACTGATAACTGTAAATTGTTTGTAAACTTTGCTGCCAGCGACTGTTTCCGCCGCGAGCCGCAGTTCCACCTGCCAGATGTCCGCGCTATAATGCTTCCTTCGGTTTGGAAAACCTCTGCGCAATTGCTATCGAGGGGATGGCAGATGATAGAAGTAGAAAACCTCACTAAACGCTATGGCGAGGTCTACGCCGTCAAAGGCATTTCGTTCATCGCGCGTCCGGGGCAGGTCACCGGCTTTTTGGGACCCAACGGCGCGGGAAAAACGACGACCATGCGTATGCTCACCGGCTTCACGCCGCCCACATCCGGTGAGGCGTGTGTCGCCGGTTTCGACGTTTTTAAGAAGAGTATGGAAGTCCGGCGGCGCGTCGGTTATCTGCCGGAAAACGTGCCGCTGTACCGCGATATGAGCGCCCGCGGCTACCTGATGTATATCGGCGAAATTCGCGGCTTGAAAGACCGCCGTGACCTCGCCGAGGAAGCGCTGGAACGGGTGGGATTGAGCCACCGCGCTGACAGCCGCATCCGCACGCTCTCCAAGGGTATGCGCCAGCGCGTCGGTCTGGCGTCGGCGCTGCTCCATAATCCCGAAGTGTTGATACTGGACGAACCGACCATTGGGCTTGACCCGATTCAGGTGTTGGAACTGCGCGATCTCGTCCGCGAATTAGGACGCAGCCACACGGTGCTGTTCAGCACTCATATCCTGTCTGAAGCCGAGCAGGTCTGCGACAACGTCGTCATCATCAATCAGGGGCTAATCGTCGCTCAGGGGTCGCCGGGCGAGCTTCGCGGGCAGCTTGAGCGCGGCGGTCGCGTGCTGGTGCGCCTTGATGTGACGCCGGAACAGGCGCTGCCGACCATCCTCGACGTTCCCGGCGTCGCCACCGCCCAGATCGCGATGGACGGCATCGTCGCCACGCCAACCGATCCGCAGACCGACCCGCGCCCCGAAATCGCGCGCGTGGTCGTCAGCCGCGGCTGGAACCTGATGGAACTGCGCCCGCTGGCGGTCAATCTTGAAGAAATCTTCCTTGAGCTGACTCGTCACGAAGACCGCGAGCCCACACCGGCTGAAGAAGCCGTCGAGGAGGTGGAAGCATGACCGACCACACGATGAACCACGCCGGGGAACGCTCAGGAAGCTTCCAGACCGATGTGAAAACCGGCACGGCAGTGCCATTCTGGGCAGTATTCAAGCGCGAATTTGGGCTGTACTTTCGCTCGCCGATTGCCTACGCCATCGCCTTCGCGATGCTGTTCTTCATCAGCCTGCTGTTTAACGCCTATATCGGTCAGGGCAACGGGCAGTTTCCGGCAGATTCGACCTATGCGCCAGGCTTGCTGACCTTCCTCACCTTCCTGATCGCGCCGCTGCTCACCATGCGCCTGCTTTCGGAAGAAACGCGCGAAGGCACGCTGGAAGTCATGATGACCCTGCCAATGGGCGATTTTCAGTTCGTGCTGGGCAAGTTTCTGGCAGCCTGGGCATATTACACCGTCCTGCTGGCGTTAACCCTCGTCTATCACCTGATTCTGCTGAGCATCGGCACGCCCGACCTCGGGGCGGCGTTTGGCGCTTATCTCGGCGCGTGGCTGTATGGCGGCGCGGTGCTGGCGGTGACGATGATCTGGTCGGCAGTGACCGAAGATCAGATCGTAGCAGCCTTCCTCGGCGCGGCGACGGTGCTGGTGCTGTATCTGGCGGACGCGGCTTCAAGCTGGCTGTCAGCCAGTTCGCCGGGACTGGCGGAATTTGTGCGCGAACTGGGCTTGACGGCGCATTACGACGCCACTCTGGCGCGCGGCATCATCCGCCCGGAAGACATCCTCTATTTTGTATTCCTGATCATCGGTGCGTTGTTCATAACGACTCGTATCGTGGAAACCCGGCGATGGAGAGCGTGAGATCATGATCGATCCCAAAAACCAGAATCAACTTCCCGAAGACATCGAAATGGAGCAGGAGCCGTTTATCCCGCCGCATTATCTGCTGCTGCTCTCGGTGCTAGGCTTCATCGTGGCGGGCATCGTCGCCTTCACCCAGCCCACCTTCAGCGTCGTCGGTTACGGCGGCTTGGCGTTTGGCTTTCTCGCGCTGCTGGCGTGGATACTGCTGGCACCGCAGCAGGCAAAAGCCGTCGTCACCGGGCGAACCGCGCAGTTCGGCGGCACCAGCCTGCTGGTCACCCTGCTTGTGCTGGTCGCCCTGATCGCCATCTATACGCTGGTGCGCAATCAGAGCTGGCAGCTTGACCTGACCGAGAGCGACGCCTTCTCGCTGACGCCGGAATCGGAGCAGGCAGTTGCCGGCATTGGCATTGATCCGAACGTCCCCCCGGTCAGGCTGATCGCCTTCTACGGCGCGGCACAGGCGGGGCTGCGCGATCAGAACAGCGTGCTGTTTGACGATTACCAGCAGACCAGCGGCGGCAAGATCACTTACGAGTTCCTCGACCTTGACCGCAACCCGGCACAGGCAGAACTCTATGGAGTCACCCGGTCGGGGCAAATAGCGGTCGCCGCGCTGAACGACGCGGGTGAGCCGGATACCGAAAACGCCGTCCTGGTCAACTTCGTCGATCAGGGTGAAATCACCAACGCCATCCTCAAAGTGGCAGCATCGGGCGAATTTCAGGCATTTTTCCTGAATGTGCAGGACAACGTCGCGGCAGATATGTCGTTCATCAAGGACAGCCTGGTTCAGCAGTTTGACTGGACGGTTGAGGACGTATCCCTGCTGACGCTGACAGGACCCCAGGCGGAATATCGCCTGAACGATCCCAACGTGGACGGACAGGTGCTGATCATCCCCGGCGGCAGCCAGCCGCTGGCAGACCAGGAGCTTGAGATTCTGCGGCAGTATCTGGACGCGGGCGGCGACCTGATCATCTTCGCTGGCAACAGCTTCAATGAAGATTTTTCGTCACTGGCAACCGCCGAAAACCTCAACGGCTATCTGTTCGAGAATTTTGGCGTGCGCTTTAACGACGATATTGTGCTCGACCAGACGCTGGCGTTCCAGTCGCCCCTCAGCGTCATCTCGCCCAACCTGGACGCGACCTCGTTCATCACCACCAACGGCGTCATTCCCGGACAGGGCGCGGTGATCTTCGACGCCGCCCACACGATTGAGGTGGCAGAGACAGCCCCGGCTAACGTGACCGTGTCACGGCTGGCGCAGTCTGGCGTTGACTCCTATGCCACGACCAACTACCAGCGGATCGTGGATGGCGACTTCGCCGAAAGCGAAGCCGACGCGCAGGGTCCCTTCGTTCTGGCTGCCAGCGCCGAGAACGCCCAGACCGGCGCGCGCGTGGTGCTATACGGCAGCGCCTCAGTGGGCGCTGATCTATTCTCGATGTTCCAGAACGTCAACAATCTCGACGTGGCATTCAACTCCCTGGTCTGGACGACGAACTTCAACAACTTCTTCAGCCAGATCACCGTTCAGCAGCAGCAGCGCCCGCAGGATCAGCCGATCTTCGCCGACGCGCAGACGATCCGTAACATCAACTTCGCAACCATGCTTTTGCTGCCGTTTGGCATCCTCGCGCTCGGCGCTTTCGTCTGGTGGATGAGTCGGGAGCGCCTGCGTTCCTGATCTCGTATCACTGTGTTTCAAATCGTGTTACACTGAACTATCATCATCCTGCAAATCTGCCCGCCGCGCCTCACCCGCGCGGCAAGGCAGGCAGCATCACCGATGTACCGTAAACACCGCCCTGAAGAGGAGAGACGCACATGCAGTTGAATCGAAGCACGATTGTCTTGCTGGTGGCGAGTCTCATCGTCATTATTGGCGTGCTTGTCATCAACAGTAATCAGGCGAGCGCTCCGGCAGACGAAACGCCAACCGCCAGCCCGCAGACCGGCGGTCCCGTGTTCTCCGGCGTCACCGCCGATACCCTGACTCGTTTTGAAATCCGTGATAATACGACTGGCGCTCGCAGTGTCTTCACCCGAACCAGCGACGAAAGCTGGACGCTGGACGACACCATCTCGACGACCGATACGTCCGGCGGGCTGCTGGATCAAGCCGCTGTCCTGTCCGACATCGAGGCGTTCCTGGCGCTTGAAGCCAGTGATAGCTTTGATTCGTCCGAGCTTTCGGGCTTCGGGCTGGTTAACCCGGCACATTCGCTGCTCGCCAGCAGCGAAGATGGCATCAGCTACGTCCTGCACATCGGCGGGCAGAATCCTTCCGGCAACCGCTATTACGCAGTGCTGGAACAGCTTGCCGAAGCAGATGTAACCGACGCCAGTGCCACCGAAGAACCGCTTGCCGTCGCCACAACCATCGTCGGGGATGACGATGCCGAGGCAGGCACGAGTGACAACATTCAGGGCGCTGAACTGACTGATCTGCCTGATGCCGAAGCCACTGGCGACCCCGAACCGACGCCTGAGGTCACCGCGCCCGCTGCCTTCGAGCCAACCGCCACCCTCGCGCCGCTGGCGGAGCCGCTGGTGGTGCTGGAAGGAACCCAGACCATCTACACGCTGCCAAAAACAGCAGTGGACGCGCTGATCGCCTTCCTGACCGCGCCGCCGACCCTGATCCCAACGGCGGAAGCGACCGAAGAAGCGCCAGTTCTTGAAGCGACAGCCGAAGCCACGCCGGAAGCGGACGTGACGCCGGATACCGAAGCGACCGAGGAAGCCGCCAGGACGGTTGAGGCGACCGAAGAACCCGCCTCGTAGCAACGCGCGCAGCAAATCGGATTGTTCGGCGCATATCCCGTAGGGGCGACTCGGCGAGTCGCCCCACGCGCATCAGTTAAGCCATTCGGCGGGAAATGTAGGGACACGACACCGTCGTGTCCGTTTCGTCTACAGGCTCATCCACCCCTCCCCAGCCAACGAAAGCGCCACGGACAACCGACGTTAGTACCACGACTTCTTCCAGAGGACTTTTCACAGACTCGGACATCTGCTAAGATGAAGCGAGGATTTCAGCGTTTCTGAGCCACTCGGGAAGCTTATGCTCCGCTTGACAATGCGCCGTGGTCCCACTCCCGGGGCGATCTATGAACTGGAAGATGACGAGATCACAATTGGGCGTGGGAGTAAGAACCAGATCATTATCCGCGATAACGAGGTCAGCCGGGAACACTGCCGACTCGTCAGGCTCATTGATCGCTACGAAGTCGTTGATCTGAACTCCAGTAATGGCACGTTCGTCAACGGGCAGCGGGTGGTCGGCTCGTGGCTGCTTCAGCCAGGCTCAATCATCGAGTTGGGCGACAGCATTACGCTCGAATACGAACGGCTCAACCTGAGCTTTCTACAGCACCCGACCACGCAGCGGTCAACCACGCCCGACGCCGACGATTCTACTATTCCTCTCAAGCACTTTCTGAGGATGGCGCTCGGACCGTCGGTTGGGCAAACCTACGCCCTGACCGATATTATCGTCACCGCCGGGCGCGATCTCTCCAACGACATTGTGATTCACGACCCGGAAATCAGCCGCTACCACCTGCGCCTGCGCCGCCACAAACAGGAATACGTCGTCGAGGATATGGGGTCAACCAACGGCACTTTCCTCAACAATCGACCGCTGCGCGAGCCGCAGGTGCTTGAAAACGCCGACGTCATCACGCTGGGGTCAATGGTGCAGCTACAGTACGTCACCCAGCCCGGCACCGCGTCCCAACCAGACGACGACACCGACGAGTTCGCCACGCTGGCGCAGCCAGACGCCGCCCAGATGGCGCGCGACGACACCCTCCAACTGGCGATGGTGGACGGCAGCCTGCTGCGCACCACAAAGCTCGGTACCGGGCTGGTGCCCGGCTCGCTTCAGGATCACATCTTCATCGCCTATGCGCGTGATGACTGGCAGACCGTCGCATCGCTGCTCCTCAGCCTGCAGGACGCGGGCTTGCAGGCATGGGTCGATCAGTACCTGACGCAGAATAGTGATGACTGGCGCGCCGCCGTTGAACAAGCGCTCCACGAGTGCCGCCTGATGGTGCTGGTCGTATCGCATCATTCGCTGGACGACCCGCACGTTCAAGCCGCCTATCAGGGCTTTCTGGAACAGGAGAAACCCATCGTCCCGCTGTTATACCAGCACGCCAATTCCCTGCCGCCAGAGCTAACGCGGCTGCGAGCCATCGTGTTCGATACCGAAACGCCGCGCAAAAGTTTTCACAAGCTCATTTTTGAAATTATGCAGCACCGTCGTTGATGTCCATCGATACCCTGCTGCTCGGTGACTGCGTGGAGATGCTGAACGGTCTGCCGCCTCGGTCGGTCGATGTGGTCTTTGCCGATCCGCCGTACAATCTCCAGCTTCAGGGCGATCTGTACCGCCCCAACATGACGCGCGTCAATGCGGTGACAGACGACTGGGATCAGTTCGCCAGCACCGAAGTCTACGACGAATTCACCCGCCGCTGGCTGACTGCCTGCCGCCGGGTGCTGAAGGATACCGGCACGCTGTGGGTCATCGGCAGCTACCACAACATCTACCGTGTCGGCGCGGTGCTGATGGACACCGACTACTGGATTCTCAACGACGTGGTGTGGGCAAAGACCAATCCGCTGCCTAATTTGAAAGGCACGCGCTTTACCAATGCCCACGAAACGCTGCTGTGGGCGCAAAAGCATCGCGGCGCGCGGTATACCTTTCACTATCAGGCAATGAAAACTGCCAATGAAGACGTGCAGATGCGCAGCGTCTGGGAAATCCCGATATGCAGCGGCGCTGAGCGCCTGACCGTAAACGGGCGCAAAGTTCATACTACCCAGAAGCCCGAAGCCCTGCTCGCCCGCGTGATTCTGAGCAGCACCAACCCCGGTGATGTGGTGCTTGATCCGTTCTTTGGCACCGGCACGACCGGAGCAGTCGCCAAACGGCTGCGCCGCCGCTGGATCGGTATCGAACGCGATCCCGGTTATGCCGCCATCGCCCAGGCGCGTATCGACGCCGTTCAGCCGGGCGCGCCCGATACGCTGTACGAGCCGAGCAACAAACCGCGTTTACCGCGCGTTCCGTTCATCCAGTTAGTCGAAATTGGGCTGCTCCAGCCCGGTCAGCAGCTTTTTTTCGACAAAAAGGATATAGCCGCCACCATCACAGCCGACGGCGCGCTGATCTACGCTGGCGAGCGTGGATCGATCCATAAGGTTGGCTCGCGCATCAGCGGCGCGCCCTGCAACGGCTGGGAACACTGGTACTTTCGGGATGCCAGTGGCGGCTGGCAGCCAATTGATGCCCTGCGAGCGCGGCTGCGGAACAGCGGCTAAAAATTGGGGAAAGCTTTAGATATCGTTAACGAATCGTGTGGTACACTGAATCCAGATTTGTTCTGGTTTTGTCAGGATACGATATTTTGACCAATAATCCGTCATCGTATGAATGGCAGTATCGAGTTGCCCGCGCGCTTCACCACCAGCGGCTGCAATTGCCCGCGATCCTGCGAACGGCGCTGTCGCTTTCGTGCGAGGCGCTCGCGGTTGATTATGGCTGTATCGTGATGTTTGATGAGGACAACGCCCTGCGCCATACCCACGTCGTGGGCATCGAGCTGGACAGCCAGGTTGCAGCGGGCTTCTGGCAGCGGCTGATGAACCAGGGCATTATCGGCTTCGTCCAGTACGGACAGCGTGTGATCGTCGTTCATAACATTCAGGCAGATCCGCGCTGGACACACCTTCCCGAAAGCACCGGCGTGCCCCGCAGCGGGTCGGCGGTTGGCGTCCCGATCAGGGTCGAAGATCGGCTGCTGGGTGTTTTGCTGCTGCTGTCGCCCGAAGTGGGCGCTTTTGAAGCAAACAAGGTCCATCTGCTGGAAGACATCGCCAGCATCACCGGCGACGCGCTGAACAACGCCACCATGCTTGAGGCTTCCCGCATCAAAGAGGCATCCTATCGCCGCCTGGTCGAGAAGGCGCAGGGCGAAAAAGCCGACGCTGCCCGCTACGAGCAGTTCCGCCGCGACCTGGCAGCCATGACCTATCACGATATGCGCAATCCACTGCAAAATATCCAGATCAGCCTTTCAGGACTCGAACGGCTGCTGCACAACACCGCCACCCCTTTGGCGAACGAAATGCTGCAGCTTGCCCAGCACAGCAGCCAGCAGATTTCGCGCATGGTCAAAGGGCTGCTGGATATCGAGCGTCTCGAACAGGGGCGCACGATGCTCAACCTTCAGCCAGTAAAACTGGAAGCGCTGCTGCGCGAAACCGTCGCAATGGTACGCCCGATGGCTGAACAGGCTGGGCAAACGCTCACCTTCGGTGGTGATGACAGCCTGCCCCAGATACAGATCGACGCGGATATGGTGCAGCGGGTGATCATCAACCTGATGGAAAACGCCATCAAGCACACCCCGGATGGCGGCTTCATCACTGTCAGCGCCAGGCGGACGGCGGAAACGGTCTGCATCAGCGTGGGCGATACCGGACCCGGCGTGCCCGGCAACTTCAAAGACGAAATCTTCGATAAGTTCTTCCGCATCCGCTATTCCAATGCGCCTGAAGGCGTCGGTCTGGGGCTTGCCTTCTGCCGGTTAGCGGTTGAAGCGCACAATGGGCGCATCTGGGTGGACAGCGAGCCGGGACAGGGCGCAGTCTTCAGCTTCGCGCTGCCCGTTGCCGCGCCCGCCAGCGTCGCCCACCAGGCATTAAACGCCAGCTAAAGCGCGCGCGCCGGATCACACTGGCATCAAAAAAGGCGGCAGTGATCGTCTCGATCATCTGCCACCTCTTACGTCCTCATCCTGAATCCCTCTCCCTCATGGAGAAGGACTTACAGAACGCACCCTAGATTGGCTTCATTACGCGGTCAGCGCGCAGCTGCTTCATTAACCCGACAACCTCGCTGGACAGCATTTCGTGGGCGGCTTCACGCCACGCCGGAAACTTCACGTCCTCGATGCGCAGATTGTGGTAGCCGCTGGTGACGAACGATTGCAGCGTTTCTTTGGGCGTCGTGGTCGGCACAAAGATAAAGCTGACTTCGCTCTGAAGCTCGCGCGAGGCTTCCTCAATCGCCTGGGTCAGCGCCCGCACCACCTGCTCGCGCGGCACCGATGGATCGATATAGAACTCGTCCACGCGCGTGATCAGGTTTTCTACCTGCCAGCCCGTCAAACCCAGCACATTGTCGTTATGATCCTGCGCCAGCAGATAGCTTTTCTGCCCAAACGCCAGCATGATGTCCATACGATCAACCGGCTTGCGGGTGACGTGGCTGATGAAATTGGCGATCAGATCGGCATTACCGGGCATCCCCCGGCGAATGTGAAGGTCAAGCGCTGGCTGAGCGCCCGCCGCCCGAATCCGGTTGTCACCAATCGGCTGCGGATGCGCCAGCCCGCCGTTCCGCGCCGCCCCATCCTGCTCACCGGCTGGACGCTCGGCTTTGAAGGTCTTGTTCCAGGCGGCTTGCACCTGCTTCCACGTCTCTTCGACGTTGCCATCATTCATGATGATGACGTTGGAACGGGCGATTTTATCCGCCTGCGGGCGCTGAGCGATGATCCGTTTGCGCGCTTCGTCTTCAGTCATCCGACGCTTTTCGGTCAGCCGTTTCAACTGAGTTTCCGGCAAAGCATCGACTACCCAGACGGCATCGACGTGCTTCATCAGGTCACTTTCGAGCAGCTTGATGGCTTCGATAACGATGACGCGCTGCTTAGCACGCCCGATGAGCGTTTGAATGGCTTGCGAGACGACCGGATGCACGATGGCTTCCAGCTTCGCAAGCGCCTCTGGAAACGAAAAAACAATACTGCCAAGCACTGCGCGGTTGACCGTACCGTCCTCGTTCAGTACAAAACGCCCGAACATTTCGACGATGGGCAGGTAGGCAGGCGCGCCAGGCGCCATTGCCTGATGGGTTAAGCCATCGGCGTCAACGGTGTACGCGCCCAGATGCTGAAGCATCTGGCGTACCACACTCTTTCCCACTGCGATATTACCAGTGAGGCCGATGACATAGGTGCCTTCCCTCACGACGGTCCTCCAATAATGTCCGTTTGTAATAAAACGGAAAATGAACTCCAACTTATTGTAACGTGGATATGTTTTTAGGAACAACCAGAAGTGTAAAGGCTTTCCACAATTGTCCTAAATTTTTCGACAACGCTTCGTTCATATTACAAAGCTCATGCTGCCGCGGTGCAAGGTATCATGCCCTGTCTCTCGCCTGGCGGTTTATGATAGAGGCAGAAGGGAGGTTCATCGCTATGGAACGGCTTTGGGCTTACAGTACTGAGCTATGGGAAACCCTTGTGCTGCTCGTGATGGGCATCGTCATTCTGGTGGCGCTGGAGCCGCAGTCGTGGATTGCGCAGGTATTCGCGGCAATTCTCGGCGGGCTGCTCATCATACTTTGCGTGGCAAATCTGATTGAGTGGATGCGCACACGCAGCGAAGAATAATCAGATCGGCGAACCCGCGCCATTAGCCTATCCGCTAGGATACAGCGGCGTCGGCTGCGGGTTCCAATATATCGGATGTCGGCTGGACTTCTGGCGCGCGCTGCTCAGAGGGTAAGCCAAGCGCCAGAACTCCCGCGATCAACGTCACAATGCCAATAATCTGAAAGGTGACCGGCAGCGTCAGGCGGTCAGACAGCGTGCCGATGACCATCGTGCCTAACGCGCCTGTCCCAAAGATAAACCCCAGCGTCGCGCCGGACGCGAACCCCTTGCGGGCGGGCATCAGCCGCTGCGCCATGACCACGATCAGGCTGTGCGAAGCGCCGGTGAAACCGCCAGCCGCCAGCGCCAGCAGAAACGCCGCCGGGCTGTTCACCGTCGCCAGCAGGAAGATCGGCGCGGCGCCCAACGCCAGCGTCAGGCTGATCACATTGCGGCTGCCGAAGCGCTCCGCCACCTGCCCCGCCACAATCCCCGCCACGCCGCCAGCCAGCCAGAAGGCGCTGGTGATCAGCCCGTATTCGCTGGCAGACCAGCCCTTGAGCGCGAACAGACCCGGCAGAAACGCAATCGAGCCGGGATTTCCCAGACTGCGCAGCGTCACGACCAGCACCAGCACCCACAGCGCCCGTGAAGCGAATGATGTCTGTGTCTGCGTGGCAGCCTGCTGCGGGACGTGTCGCTGAAGCGCATAGGCGCGCATCCCCGGCATCCAGAATGCCATCATCAGCACGCCCGGAATGGCGAACAGGCTCATCGCCAGCACCGGCGAAAGACTGCCGTGTTCGAGCAGAATACCGGAAAGTGCCGGACCCAGTTTTTCGGTGAAGAAGCCGTTATAGGTCGCGGTGCTGTCGAGCAGCAAGCCGAGCACCGCCGGACCAATGCCGTTTCCCGCCTGCCCCATGAAGAAGAATATCGACAGATTGCGCGTCGTCCGTTTGCGATCCGCGTCCGCTGCGTGCATCGAGCCGACAGGATGAAACGCGCCGCTGCCCAGCGCCGCCAGCACAAACGGGATCACCATCAGCACATACTGCCCGGTCGTCGCCATGACCACCGACAGCATCAACAGCGCCACCGTCCACGCCAGCCCGCCCGCGCCGAGCAGCCGCCCACCGGACTTATCCGCCTGATAGCCGAAGAACGGCTGGCTGAGCGCGCCCACCAGTTGGTAGGCGCTGATGGCAAAGCCGATCTGCGTATTGGTCAGCGGCATCAGATGACCGCTGAGAAACGTCAGCAGCACCGGACCCAAGCCGTTGAACATATCGATGATGGTATGACCGAGTGAAACCGACCAGAACAGGCGTTGGCGAGGAAACATACTATCTGCAACTTTGCGCAAAACTAAAAACAGCGAACCCGTTGATCATGTCATCAAGCGTTAGGACTTGTCAATCCAGACTGGACTGCTGTGGAAACATCCCTCGCCGCGCGCCGCTTGACTCTGCCGGACGGGACTCCTATGATGAAATCTGCCGGAAAATACATCCGATCTTTTTCCTGTCTATTAGCATGCCGGTGTATTACACTGGTCGCCAGAGACACAGGATCATGCATTGGCAACTTTCAAAGACTGGTTAAGCGAAAAATTCACCGCGCTCGACAGCGTGCGCAACTGCGTCATCGACCGGGGCGCGGATGTCACCGTATTTACCTGGGGCGGCGCGATCATCCAGGTGCATCTGCTCGACGCGCCATTCAAGACGCGGCAGGTCAGGAAAATCGTCAGCGACAATTCGCGCGTCGGCGTCGGCACGCTCTTCCTGGCAGCCGCCGCGCTGATGCCGCCGGATGGCGAGCAGCAGCCCATTGACGAAGGCTTGCTGGCGCTGCACGCGCTGTTCAAGGACAAAGTGTATACCTACCGAATCGAAGACGGCGCGCCGTATATCGGGCAGGTGCATTTTAAGTCCTTCGGACGCGGCGACGATTATGAAGTCCTGTATGGACCGGATATTCAGATTCGCGGGCTGCCCTTCTATCGGGTCTGGATCAAGACGCCGAGCGCCATTAAGGGCGAATGGCTGATGGCGAACTTTGGCACTGATGCCTTCTGGCGGCAGACCGCCTACACGTCCCACCGCGCCGCCTTCCGGCGCGAGCAGCAGCGCAGCGATACCTATCATGCGACCTGGAGCAGCACCGATTGGAACGGCGGCGGACCCAGCACCAGAACCACCCACGACTCCGCCGGAGCCGAATTCGCCAGCGCCGCGCCGCTGAAAGACATGAAGCTGGCGCGCAGCTATACCCAGCTTGGGTTAGGCTATGATGCCACCAGCGACGCCGTGAAAGCCGCCTTCCGAAAGCTGGCGCGCGAGCTGCATCCAGACGTGAGCAAGCTGCCCAAAGATGAGGCGGAAAACCGCTTCAAAACGCTGAATGAAGCCTACATGTATATCAAGTTGGCCAATGGCTGGTAGCGCGGCGTCCGGCGTCCCGAACGTTAGCCGCTGCTGAACAGGGACACTCGCGGCGGAGCATCCCTGTTTTTTACTTGGCGGTGAGATCGGGAATTCTGTGTGGCGCGTCGTAGATAATGGGCGTGGACAGTGACTGGTTGGCATCCTGGTAGCGCTGTTTGAGGCGCGAGCCGCCGGAAACCATCAGGTCACCCACCATTGCCAGAAAACGCTCGTGCAGTTTTGCCTGATCCCGCTGAATTTCAGTCGCCAGTCGCTGAAGCCTCGCCTGACGCAGCAGTTCGCGCCTGTGGTGTTCGACCGTCTGGGTTTCTGAGATTGGATTAAACATGGTTGGTGCCCTCCTCACCTCGCGTTGTTCTATATACTGATTCGGAGATGGCGCCATTTTGTTCAAAGTTGGTGGCGCGGGTTTCGCGGCAGGCGTAAACACGGTCTTGCTGTAGCCCGTATCTTCGCCTGCCAGCCATGTTCTCACAGCGTCCTACATGACGTTGTGCTTGGATTTTTCGCCCCTGCCGCGGTTGGTGCCAAACAGCAGATACAAGCCCAGCGCGATCAGCAGGAAAGGCAGCCAGTTGCCGCTGAAAATATTCAGCAGGTTTTCATAGGTGAAGAACAGCGCCGCCGCCAGCATCACCAGCGCGCCTTTGTTATCCGTCCAAGCGCTTCCATCAGCGGTGCTCTTGACGATCAGCGCGATACCAACCACGTACAAAATGCCGGGCCAGAACCAGTTTGTGAGGAACAGTATGGCGATGCCAATCAGCAGGACGCCACCGAATATCTGATCCGAACGATCTTTACTGATGAAGTTCATCATTATCCCCCGTTTGCACTTAACTGCTGATCTATACGCGCCCCTTTTGCAAAAGTTGCAGTGAATGCGAGTATAGTAACCTTAGTGATAAAGGTTGATTTTTGGTATACATACACCATGCTTGATACGCTTCAGTGGCTTCGATCTCTCATTCAATCAGCAGCTACGCCCGCCGAAGCCGCGCGCGCGCTGGCTGAAGGCTTGACCCAAACGATTGGTCCCACCGCTATCGCCCTCGGGCAGGCAGGCAGTCGTCAGATATTCGGCAGCAGCGCCCCCGAAGTCGAAGCCTGGCTGAACAGCATTGACGAGCCGCAAGGGCGCGTGCTTTCAGTCGGTCAAACCAGTGACGATCTGCCGCTGACCGGACCGGCATTGATCGCGCCGCTGGTCGATGATCTTCAAACCTACGGACTGATGTGCGTTCAGGCGGGTGATGCCGTAACCCCGTTCCCGGTGGAAGCGCTGGCGCTGCTGGCGGATCTGCTGGTGGCGCAGCTTCGCTACCACCACGCCGAACGCCGCTGGCACGCATCGCTCGATCAGCTTCGCAGCCACGAAGGCGCGGGACTGACCGAACTCAACGAAATCGGGCAGATTCTAAATTCCAACCTCGACCTGACTGCCCTCTGGGATCGGCTGCACGAACACCTGAATATCCTGTTCGACGCGACCTCGTTTTTTATCGGGCTGTATGACACGCCCACCGACCAACTGCGCCTGCCGCTGGTATCCGAAGATGGGATACGGATGGAGTACCCACCGATCCCGCTGAGTGGATTCAGCCGGGCAGTGGTGGCGCATGGGCTGGAACTGTACTTCCAGAACGTTGAGGAAGAATCCGAGCGACTCGCGGGATTGGGTATCACCCCCGACGACCGCGAGCCGGGACGCTGGGCGCTGTCGTGGATCGGCGTGCCGCTGCGTTTTCGCCACAGCGAAGTCGCCGGACTGATCAGTATCCAGAATCGTCTGCCCTACAGTTACGGCGATTACGAGCTGCTGCTGCTGACGACCGTCGCCGGGCAAATCTCGCTGGCGCTGGAGAGCCTGCGGCTGGCAGATGCCGAACGCGAGCGCCGCGCCATCCTGAACGCGGTTGTGGATGCCGGCAAATCTGCCAACAGCCAAGCCGACGCGGGCGAGATCATCGAGCAGATTCTTGAACAGGCGCGGCGGACGATTGGCTACGATGTCACCGTGACGCTTTTCCCGGTGGAGGGCTGCACCGACGGCACGCGCATGACCCTGTTCGCCAGCCACGATTTTCAGCCCTACACCGACGGGTTTGAACTGAAGTTCTCGCCGCGCAGCCCAATCGCGCAGGTCGCAACCTCGCAGCAGCCGCTGGTACTGTTTGACGCGCAGGCGCATGACGAATGGGATGCGCGCGGCGCTCTGCCTCATGCGGCGGAGATCCGCGCCTGGCTGGCGGTTCCGATGATCGTCCAGGATCGGCTGATCGGTCTGCTGACTTTTGGCAAATACGCGCCGGACGGCTACAGCGAGTCGGATGCCAGCGTCGCGCTGGCGCTGGCGCGAACAGCCGCGCTGGGGATCGATCATGCCGACCTGTGGGCGCAGGCGCAGGTCAGCCAGCAGGTGCAGGCAAAGCGGGCGCATCGCCTCACGTCGATTCACCGGGTCGCCAGCGTGATTAGCTCGACGCTTGACCGGGATGAAGTGCTGAATACGACCGCCCAACTGCTGACTGAACTATTTGAGGCGGATCACAGCGGCGTCGTCATGCGCAGCGAGCGCGACGCCGAAGCCACGCTGGTCGTCGAGTATCCCGACATGGGCAATCGCGGTCTGCGCCTGCCGCTGGACAGCAACACCACCATGCGCGATCTGGCGGAATACGGCACCGCCATCGGCATTGAAGACGCCGACGCCGATGATCTCGATGAACCCACCAAAGACGTGCTGCGACGGTTAGGCGTGCGGTCTACCCTGTTCGCCCCGCTGATAGCGGGTGACAGCATACTGGGCGCGGTCGGCGTCAGCATGTTTGTGCGCCAGCGGGTCTTTACGCAGGATGAGCGCGAAACGCTGATGACGGTTGCCGGGCAGGTGGCGATGGCGGTGCATAATGCCGCCCTGTACGAACAGGCGCTGGCGGCGAACCGCCTCAAGAGCCAGTTCCTGACGACGGTCAGCCATGAGTTCCGCACGCCGCTGAACGCCATCATCGGCTACAGCGACATGCTGCTGAATGACTATTATGGCAGCCTGAACGAACAGCAGCGCGACCGGATGCAGCGCGTCTATACCGGCGGTAACAACCTGCTCAATCTGATCAACGACGTGCTCGACCTGTCAAAGATCGAAGCCGGACAGATCGCCCTGTCGTCGCGGCAGCTTCGCGCCTCAACCACAATCGCCCAGTGTATCGCCGAATTCACGCCGCGCGCCGCCGCCAAAAACCTGACCCTCGAAATGTTAGCCCCGCCCGGCGAGGCGCCGGTGGAAGCTGACCCGCATTATCTGGCGCGGATGATCAGCAACCTGCTCGATAACGCCATCAAGTTCACCCATGAGGGCGGGATCATGGTTCGGGTGTACTCGCTGGTCACCCACTGGGGAGAAACGCTGGACGGACCGAACCCGCCGCCATACCTGCGCGTGCCGGATGGCAGTTGGGTCGCGCTGGCAGTCACCGATACCGGCATTGGTATTCACCCGGACAATCAGCACATTATCTTCGAGAGCTTCCGTCAGGTCGATGGCTCCAGCGTGCGCGAGTACGGCGGCACCGGCTTAGGACTGGCGATAGCCCAGCGGCTGGCGGCGCTGCATGGCGGCTATCTGTGGGTGGAAAGCCAGCCAGACAAAGGCAGCACCTTTACGCTGCTGCTGCCCAGCCCAGCAATCGAGAACGCCGACGCCACCGAACCGATCTATCTGCGCGATGAGCGCCCGCTGGTGATCGTGCTCGCCGCCAGCGACCTACAGCAGCAGGCACGCGAGCAGCTTACCTCAGACAAGTATCAACTGATTAGCACGAACAACCCCAGCCGCGCCCTTCAGATCGCTCGGCGGCTTCAGGCGGATGTGCTGATCGCCGATTTGCTGCTTCCAGGTGCCAACGGATGGGAGCTTCTACAGACGCTGAACAGCGGCGAAACTGCGGTCGATGTTCCACCCATCCTGATCCATGAACAAGACGGGAAAGCACAGAGCTTTCTGCTTGGCAGCGCGGGCTATCTGCCGAAACAGGTTGGGCGTGCCATCCTGCTGGAAACGCTGACAGGAATACTGCCGCGAGAACAAAACGCGCCTCTCCTGCTGGTCAGCAGCAGCAGCGCCAAACGCGCCCGACTGGAACGCTGGCTCAGCGGCGCGGGCTACGTGGTCGAGCTGGCAAGCAGCGGCGACGAGGCGATTGGCTGCATTGAGCGCCAGCCTATCGCCCTCATCATTCTGGATCTGCCGCTGGCTCAGGCGTTGGCGCTGCTCGCCGAGATCCGCGCCAACCCCTATACCATCGACGTACCGCTGCTGATCACGGTGGCGTCCGATCAGGCGGGGCAGCCCGCGCCTGACGATCAGACCGCGACCGCGTTACCGCTGGAAGGCGGGGCGCTGCTGGAGCAGGTCAAAGCCGCATTGTTCAAACGACGGCGGACGTCTTAACAAAAAAGGAACTCCACCCGGTGTTCTGGGTGGAGTAGAACAAAAGTATATTTGGTGGCGATTACACAACGGACGTTCGGAGAGGAGGAGATGCCGTTCGTCAATTGTGTGGGTGGGTGATGATTTGGAAGTACTCCATTGGTGTGTCTACTTCGTTCTAGCTATATTATCCGCTTCTTGAAGCCAGTCAGATAGTGATACTTGTCATGCCTTTTTATGTATCCTTATCATCTGCCGCGTGGTTGTTGTGGTGATATGGAACGTTCGATAAGATCGTCCTGAATCTATTTACGCGAGAGATAACACATGGCACCCAAGGGACTTTATTACGAGGACTATGAGATCGGTCAGACGATGGTGACGCGCGGACGCACCATCACTGAAGCCGACATCGTCCAGTTTGCCGGGCTAACCGGCGATTACAACCCGATGCACACCAACGCCGACTACATGAAGGACTCGATCTTTGGTCAGCGCATCGCTCACGGCATGTTGAGCCTGAGCTACGCCGTTGGGCAGGCATACCAGCTTGGCTTCATGGAAGAGACGATCCTGGCATTTCGAGGGCTGGAGATGAAATTCAGCCTGCCGGTCTTTATCGGCGATACGCTGCACGTTGAGCTGGCGGTGCGCGAAAAGAAGGATGCGCTGCGAATGGGCGGCGGCTTGATCACGATGGACGTGAAGATCATCAACCAGGAAGCCAAAACCGTCCAGTCCGGCTCGTGGACGGTGCTCGCCAAATCGCGGGCAGCCGAAGCCAAAGAGGCAGCCCGCAAAACCGAGAGTTAGGCTGGCGCTGATGCTCCTGCCCAACGTCGAACAACTATCTCTTTCCAACCGCCGCTTCCATCGTTATACTGTGCTCATGGGCTGTCTGATGGGAATTTCGCCATGCGTGGTCTGACAAATTTTCCGCCAGTGCGCTGGGCGCTGGTTCACCCGCGTCTCGCGGCGTGGATTGTGCTGTCGCTGGGGATGATCATTCTGCTGGTGATCGAGGCACGCGACGTCGGGCTGCTGCCAGCGCAGTGGATCGCGCTGGGGGCTGGCTGCGTGCTCGTCGCCGGAGCCTGTATCTGGATCGTCAGTTGGGAAGACAGCGACGAGGACGAAACTGAGACGCCGCCCGCCGCATCTGCCGCCGTCGAAGACGAGGCGGTCGATAAGCCAGCAGCTTAAGCCGGACAGCGATTGTAAATAATAAGCAGGGGGCGAGCCAGCGGCTCGCCTTTTCTGTTGGATGGCGACAGCGCCGGGCAACCTGTGCTACAATTCCGGCGTCTTGCAGAGGAACAACATGCGGAATATCCTGCTGATCATTCTGGACACGCTGCGGCGCGACCGTCTCTCGGCGTATGGTCACACCCGTGACACGTCGCCCGCCTTTGATGCGTTCGCCGCCAGCGCCACCCTGTTTGAACGCGCTGTCGCCACCTCGCAGTGGACGATCCCTTCCCATGCTTCGATGTTCACCGGCTTATTTCCAAGCAGCCACCGGCTCACGCAGTCCAACGGTCGGCTGCCATCACAACAGCCGGTGCTGGCGGAAATCCTGCGCGATTCCGGTTATCACACCGCCGCCTTCTGCAATAATCCCCTGGTCGGTGTGCTCGATAACGGCTTGCAGCGCGGTTTTGACCGCTTCTACAACTACGCCAGCGCCGTTCCCAGCCGCCCAAACGACGACCATAAGCCCTGGCTTCGGCGCGAATTTTCACGCCGCTTCCGCCCCTATGCCCGGCGTATGGGCAACCAGTTCGCCCAATCGGACGCGATGTTTCGTTTTGCCCTCAACCCGCTGTTCGTGCCGGTCTGGACGCGGTACATCAACTTCAAGGGGCACACCGCCAACTCGGTCAGCGATCTGATCGATTACTGGGATGCTCATCACGCGGGCGGCGCTGAACGCCCGCTGTTCGCCTTCCTCAACCTGATGGGCGCGCATATGCCCTATCAGCCGCCGCAAAATCTGCTGGACAAAATCGCGCCGGACATCCGCCACAGCCGGCAAATTTACCAGTTTATGCGCCATTTCAACGCCGACGGCGCTGGCTGGGCAAGCCCGCCCGAACCGCCGCTGATCGGCTGGCAGCAGCAGGCGCTGCTTGATTTCTATGACGCCGAGATCGCCGCCCAGGACGAGCAGTTGGGCAGGCTGCTGGCGCACCTGCAAAAAACCGGGGCACTGGTCAACACGACCGTCATCATCGCCGCCGATCACGGCGAAGGACACGGCGAACACAACCTGTTCGGACACGGTTTCAACGTCCACCAGGAACTGGTTCACGTGCCGCTGGTCATCCACGACGCCGACTACTTCCCGCGCGGTGTCCGGGTGACGACCAACCTGTCCACGCGCCGCCTCTATCACACCATCCTCGATATCGCCCAGGTCACGCCGCCGCCGGAAAGCGACTCCCCGACAGCCGCCGCCCTGTCGCTGCGTCAGGCGCTGAACGATGCCGGGGACATCGAACGTGGGACGGCAGTCGCCGAGGCATATCCGGTCAGCACCTTCATGAACGTGCTCGAACACCGCAACCCGTCGGTTATCGACCGGATGCGCCTGCGCGACGTGCGCCGTTCGATCTATCAGGACGACTACAAGCTGATCATGTCCGGCGACCGCGCCGAAGCGCTCTACAACGTTGCCGCCGATCCCGCCGAGAACCGCGACCTGATCGCCAGCGAGCCAGCCCGCGCCGCCGACATGCGGCACAGGCTCCGGCAGTTTGTCCAGCAGGTCGAGTCGGCTGCGCCCGCCGCGCCCATCGAAACCGCCGACGACGAGCGCGTGCTGGAACACCTGCGCGCGCTGGGATATATTGAGTAGGAGGACTATGAAGTTCCTCATCATCCCCTCTTCCCTCGACCTGACACAGCCTTTCAGCGCCACGCCTGCCTGGTGGCAGTTGATGAAGGGCTTGTATGAGATCGGCGTGGACGTGATCGCCTCGCCCTATCAGGGACCCGCCATCGAGACGCTGTGGTGGCGCGCTGCCCCCAACCCCGCCAAACTGCAAGGCGACCTGTTCAGGTTGGGACGCGAGTCGCTGCGCAAAATCACCGGCAGCCACCAACCGTCCAGCGCGTCAAACGTAGGGGCGCAGCGTGCTGCGCCCCTACAGTCAGCGGACGCAGCATCTTCCTCCTCCCTCCCTGAGGGAGAGACGGGTGAGCAAGCAAAGATGAAAGCGTCCACGCTCCCCCTCTCCCCGCTTGCGTGGGAGAGGGGGCTGGGGGATGAGGGGACAGAATCATCCCCCGACCGCCTCATCCGCCGCGTCGCCCAGACGACGATTGCCCCGCTGTGGCTGCGCCACGTGGATCGCCTGCTCACGCGCGAGCCGGACATCGACGCCGTGATCATCCTGACCGCGCCGCTGAATCATCTGGTCGGTCTGGCGGGTGAAATACAGCGCAGGCACCACAAGCCGGTCTTCTACTACGACGGCGACGTACCCGCCAGCCTGCCCGATATGCAGGGGTTCGCCAGCGGCTTTCGCATCTATCAGGGCGCTGATGTGACCGAATACACCGCCTTTATCAGCAACAGCCGGGGCGGTGCCGAGACGATCCGGGCGATGGGCGCGCGCGCCGTTCACACGCTCTACTACGGCGCTGACCCGGACGTGTTCAGCCCGGTAGACGTACCGGCGCAGGACATTGACGTGTTCTTTTACGGACACGGGCGTGAATATCGCGCTGAGTGGATCGAGGCAATGCTCACCGCGCCGTCCAACGCGCTGGCGGACGCGCGGTTTGCGGTACGCGGCACTAAGCTGGGCGATCTGGGGCGCGTCGAAATGCTGCCCTATCTCTCGTTCAGCAAGCTGCGCCAGTACGCCAGCCGCAGCCGGATCAATCTGGTCATCACCCGCGCCGCCCACGCCAGCGTCTACGCCTCATCATCATCGCGCCCATTTGAGCTGGCGAGCATGGGCTGCTGCATGGTGGCAAATCCGTATCTCGGCATCGAAGAATGGTTCGAGCCGGGAAAAGAGGTCTTCGTCGTCAATTCATCTGAAGAAGCGGTTGATCGCTACCGCTATTTACTGGCGCACGAGGGCGAGCGCCGCGCCGCCGGGGAAGCCGCGCGGGCGCGGGTGCTGGGGCAGCACACCTTCCGTCACCGGGCGCAGCAGTTGGTGGAGATCGTCAGTTCATACCTTTGAACCACCAAGACACAGAGGGCACAAAGGGGGCTAAGGGGCGCTGCGCGCCTACTCCTTGTTCTCGGTGATCTTTGTATCTTGGTGGTTCAGAAACATTTTTCACGTTCCGCGCGGCTTTGCGACTCAGCCGCTTGTTTAGCCGCCTTCACCTTCCAGGTCGGCTTCGGCGGTGGCTTCGGCGTCGTCGCTGAAGACGGGCGAGATATCCGCCCCACACTGTACCATCAGCGATTCCATCGTCGCCAGCCGGTTGGTGTCGGGCGCGGCGCTGTCACGCTCAATCTCATAGCCCTCTTCCAGCAGCGTCACCGCCGCATTACACTCGCCAATCGCCAGATGCGCCTGCGCCGCCGAAAGGAAATGCGCCGGGTTGGTCGTGCCGCTGCGGATTAACTGCTGGTAGGTCGAAACCGCGCCCTGCGCGTCGCCCGCCAGCATCAGCAGCGCCCCTTTGAAGCTCAGGCAGGCGCGATTTTGCGGGTCGATCTGGACGCAGCGGTCGATATATTCCATCGCCTGCTCGCGCTCGCCAAAGGCAAACGACGATACGTAGCTCATCATGTAGAGCGCATCGCGGTTCTGAGGATTTAGCTCCAGCACATCCAGCACCAGTTCGCGGGCGCGCTCGTAATTCTCCAGCGCAAGCTCCACCCAGGCGAGATCGATGGCAATGTAAGGCAGATTTGGCGCGATCTCCAGCGCCGTCCGAAAGGCAGCTTGCGCTTCCAGCAGCGAAAATTGCGAGAACAGGACCAGTCCGCTGACGTAATTCACCTCAAAGCTGTCGGGGTCAAGCGCCAGGGCGCGGTCAACTGTCGCCTGAGCCAGCTCCGGGCGGTTGGCGTCGAGGTAGGCTTCCGCCATAAACGCCAGCGACCGGGCGCTGTTGGGATCAATGGACAGCGCTTGCAGGGCGCTGGCAATCGCTTCCGCCGGACGATTATTGCGATCCAGCGCCAGCGCCCGAATCGCCCAGGCGTCGGACGAAAACGGGTTCGCCGTCACGGTGCGCTCCGCCATTTCCAGCGCCTCGGCGCTGCGCCCTTCCATGATCAAGCCAAAAGTGACGCGGTAATGAACGTCCACGTCGTTGGGCGCGTTTTCGAGCACCGCCTGATATTTCTGGAGCGCCTCTTCAATCGCGCCCGCCGCCCAGGCGTCGTTCGCCTGGGCGATCTGCTGTCCGGGATCAACCGTCGGCAGCGGCGTCGGCGCGGTCACCGTAGAAAGCCCACTCTGGGCGCTGTTGACCAGATTATCGACAAACGACTGCACCGGCGGACCAAATTCGTCGCGCCGTTCGTACACCTGCCAGCCCAGAAAGAGGATGATCGGCGTCAGAATCCACAGCCAGAGCCAGCGCAGTGAAAACAGGTGGCGCTTGGGTTTATGCCCCACCCGGTAACGCTTCGGTGTTTTGAGATACATTCGCGGTCAGCCCCCGATTGGCGTCGGCGGAACCGCCGTTGGCGGAATAGCAGTCGGCAGCGCGCGCCCCTGAAAGCCGGTGCAGTTGGATGACACCGTGATCAGCCGCAGCCCTTCGACGGTATTGGTATACACCGGGTTAGTGTCCACGCGCGCCTCAGGCGATATCCGGTTGACGGTTTGCGTCAGCACTTCCCAGGCGGTCTGGCACTCTTCCGGCGTATCGGCAAGATAATAGTGCGCCAAGCCGCGAATGTAATCACAGCGAATGTCGTGATCGTCGTTCCCAGTTGCAATACATTGGTCAAACGACTCAATCGCGCTTTCGTAGTTGCGCTGGCTGTACTGAGATTGACCCAGACTCGCCCAGGCAGCGGCATATTCCGGGTTGATGTTGACGGCTTCCTGACAGTAATCCTCGGCGCGGGCGTTCTCGCGCGCTTCGAAATAAGCGTCGCACAGACGCAGGTAAGCGCGGGCGTTTTCGGGCTGCATCGCCAGCACCAGTTCGTACAGGGCGATGGCTTCCGCCCGCCGTTCAACCGCCAGCATCGAATCTTCCACCCGCTGCGCCTGAACGCGGTACTGCGACGCCAGCTCAAAGTAGGTTCCCGCCACGTTCGGATTCAGCGCCAGCGCCTGTTCAAGCTGTTCGATGGCTTCATCCGAGCGCCCGACCCAGGTCAGCGAATACGAATAGATGCGCCGGGAAGTGGGGTCGTTCGGGTCAAGTCGAATGGCTTCCTCGGCTTCCTGAAGCGCCACGTCGTAACGGTCAATGCTGAGATAGGCGCTGCTCAGGGCGGCGTGCAGCGGCGCGAAATTGCGGTCAACGTTGAGTCCCGCCTGCCCGACTGGAATCGCCTGTTCCGGCGAGCCGCTGAGATCGAGCGCGCGCGTTTTCAGAGCGTAGCCGCGCGGGTCGTTCGGATTGGCGCTGATCGCCTGATCGCCGACGGCGATAGCCTCAGCATAGTAGTTGACGTTCTCGCCGCCCAGGTCAAGCAGGATACGTCCATACTCATACAGATAATCAACGTTGCCCGGCTGCTGGCTGACCGCCTGGCTGAACAGGTTCGCCGCATCCAGCAGGTTACCCGCCGTGTAGCGTTCCATGCCCCGTGTTGCCAGCTCGCTGGCGAACGGCGTGGGCGGCGGCGCCTGCCCGACTGCCTGGAGCGCCACCATTTGCAGCCGACTGAACTGGCTGTCCACAAAGAAGAGAAAGCCCCCGATAAGCAGCACATAGAGAATCAGCCAGCGCCAGGTCCCACGTTTGCGGCGGCGTCCGCTGAAAAACGGCTGCGAGTAATCGCGGTGAATTTGCATTCGTGTAGCCTCAATACTCTGCCTACACACAACCGGCGCAGCCTGAAACTGCTCGCTTGTGCCTGTTTATTATAAGGCTTGATGGATGATGATCAAACGGTGAGGTGTGGAGAGGCGTAACGAGCGCCGATCAGGTGGAAGAGAACTGCGGCGCGCTCGCTTTCGGTCCGCTCACACCGGAGCAAATGCGCCAGATTGACGGCATCCTCGAACGCCCGACTGCTGCTGTCTAACCCTTCGGCTCGCAAGTCAGATATACATTGGGCGACCCGCTGGGTCGCCCAACCTCCAAAATTATTGATTTCGCCGCTTTATGTAATCGGTCTGTTCTGCTGTCGATCCAGATTCTCGTTCAGACGGTTGATCGCCGCCACCAACTGCTCGTCAGTGGATGGCGCTGCCACCGCTTCTTCTTCCTTCTTCTTAGTAAAGCGATCCTGCATGGTATTGATCGCCTTGACCATCAGGAATACCGCCAGCGCCGTAATCAGGAAGGTGATGACTGCGTTTAGGAAATTGCCAATATTTATGGTGACCGCGCCGGCTTCGGTTGCCGCCGCCAGCGAGTTATAGGGCGGCGCTGGGTCGCCGGGCTGGAGCAGGATGTACGTTTCACTGAAGTTGATGCCCCCCATCAGCAGTCCCAGCGGCGGCGTCAGCACATCGGTCACCAGCGAAGTGACAATCGCCGTGAATGCCGCGCCAATGATGATACCAACTGCCAGATCGACGACGTTACCGCGAAGAATGAACTTACGAAACTCAGCGATCATGTGCTTCTCTCCTCGCCTATCACATAGCACGGATAACACATCTCTGGGCATATAGAGCCGTAAGGGATCATTATGACATGAGATATAAAGATCTGCGAAAATCAAGGTGGTTTCGTTACGGCGTATCTTCGGTGCGAGACTGCGGCGGCGCGTAGGTCGTCACCGAGAACAGGATAGATTCGCTGGTTTGCCGCGTGCCGTCAGCCAGGACGGCGTGCGCCACCAGCTCGTGATCGCCCGGCTGAAGCGCCCACCACATGTCAAAGGGCGCAGCGTCCACCGTCCCCAGCATCTGCCCATCCATTTCATAGGTCACCTCGCGAGTCGCGGGCGGCGCGCCCACTATCAGCCGCAGGCGCTGCGAGTCAAATGGCAGAATGGGCGAAAGCTGGAACACGGTGTACGGATCAGGCTCCAGCAGGCGCAGGACGCTGTCATCTTCCGTCAGGCGAACAACCGCCCCCAGCGGCGGCTGGACGATGCCGTTGCGCAGCCCCCAGTCGCGGGCTTCCTGCGGCAGCACCTGGTAAACGCGCTCTACCCGCTGATCGGGCGGCGTGCTGTCGTCCGCCAGCCGTCCGGTCGTCCGGTCAAGCATAAACGTCTGGAACATATCGTCCGGCTCGGTCGGGGTCGTGCCCTCAATGAATACTTCGGATCGGGTATGGGGACATTCCGGCGTGGGCAGCAGCCCGCTTGCCGCGCAGACTTCCAGACGCACAATTCCGGGCGGCTCGCTGAACGCCAGGCGCGGCTGCCCCAGCAGCACCTCGCGCATAAACGCATTCCAGATCGGCGCTGCGCCGCTGACGCCGGTTACGTTTACCATCGGGCGGTTATCGGCGTTGCCCACCCACACGCCGGTCACCAGATTGGGCGTGTACCCGACGATCCAGTTATCGCGATAGTCGGTGGTCGTGCCAGTTTTCGCCGCCGCCGGACGCCCGATATTGAGCGCGCTGTTGCGCCCAAAACCGGCGATACGGGCGTTGTCGTCGCTGAGGATGTCGGTGATCAGATATGCCACCCGTTCGTCCATCACGCGCATCGTTTGCGGCGGCTGCCACTGGTAAAGCACGCTGCCAGCGTGATCGGCGACGCGCAGGATAAACACCGGATCAACCCGGTAGCCGCCGTTCGGGAAAACGCTGTACGCCTGCGCCAGATCGAGCAGGCGCACTTCGCCGCCGCCAAGCGTCACCGCCAGATCGATATCAGCATTGTTCGCCAGCGTCGCTAATCCGGCGTTCGCCGCCAGATTGACCATCGTCCCGATGCCGACATGTTCCAGCGTGACAACCGCCGGAATGTTGAACGACGACGCCAGCGCCTCGCGCGCCAGCACCGGACCATGCTCTACCAGCGCGAAATTGGCGGGCGCGTAGCTTTGCAGCCGCCGCGTAACGAACGGCGTGCTGACATCCAGCAGCATAGTCGCGGGCGTCCACGGCTGCGACCGGGACGGGTCAAACGCCGCCGCGTAGGTGAACGGCTTCAGGGCGCTGCCTGGCTGGCGCAGCGCCAGCGCCGCGTTCACCGCGCCGTCAATCGCCTCGTCAAAATAGTTTGGGCTGCCGAGCATCGCCAGCACCTGACCAGTATGGGGATCGATAGACACCAGCGCGGCGTTGTTGGCGTCGGCAGGCACGCGCCCCGGATTCACCGGATGGTTGAGCAGGAACAACTGCCGCTGAACGACAGCTTGCGCGGCTCGCTGCCAGTCAAGATCAACCGTAGTCGTCACTTCCAAGCCGTCGCGGAACAGCGCCTCGCCATAATCGCGTTCCAACTGTTTGATCACCGCCATGACAAAATGCGGCGCTTCAATCGGAAACGGGCTGGCGGCGAACTGGAGTTCCTCGCTTTTCGCCTGTTCCGCCTGTAATTCGGTGATGTAGCCGCTGCCCGCCATTAAATCCAGCACCACCACCTGCCGCTGCTGTGCCGCTTCCAGGTTGGTCAGCGGATCATAGACGGCGGGCGCTTGCAGCAGCCCTGCCAGCAGGGCGCATTCCGCCAGTGACAGATCGGGCGCGCCTTTACCAAAATATGCCTGTGCCGCCCCCTCGATGCCATACGCCAGATTGCCGTAATACGACTGGTTGAGGTACAGCGCCAGCACGTCGTCTTTACTGTAGGCGTTCTGAAGCTGAACGGCGAGGATCATCTCGCGCAGCTTGCGCCGGACGCTGCGTTCCGCCCGCTGCTGCGGGTCAAGCAGCAGGTTGCGCGCCACCTGCTGGGTAATGGTGCTGCCGCCCGCCAGCACTTCGCCGCCGCGCAGATTAAGCCACAGCGCGCGGGTTACGCCGACGACATCGACGCCCGGATGGCTGTAGAAATTGGCGTCCTCGACGCTGATGGTTGCGTTTATGCAGTGTTGGGGAATTTCGTGCAGCGGCAGCGCCGTGTTGCGCCCGCCGGTTTCGGTATCGGAGATGATTTCGTAGAGCAGCCGCCCGCGCCGGTCATAGATGCGGGTGGAAGGCAGCGCCATCCCTGCCTGCAGGCGGTCAATCGACGGCAGATCGGCGAACAACCAGAAGTAGAGGAACAGCCCGAAGGCGAGCGCCAGCGCCGCCGCCGTCAGTCCCAGCCTGCGCCGCCGTGGCAGCGCTTTGAAGCGTGTGATAAATGAAGTCATGGTTGGAATGCGATTTCCGCTGCTGGGGCGCACCGGGATGCGCCCTCTGTGAACTGTCTTCGCATTCTAGCGCGGTTGTTGTGGTTGTGCAGTACGCTTGCACTACGGCAAGGCGACTGTCACACGGTAACATCCGGTTGATAAACCGGCGGCAGGGTGTGTGGAGCGCCGCCGCCAATACGACTTAGCTTTCGATTTCCTGTTCCGGCTGCTGCGCCCGCGCCGGCTTCGTCTTGCGCACGCCGCCAATCGGGGTGTATTCCCACGACTTGCCAAATTCTTTCTTGCCTTCAGCCCGGGAGATAGCGCGGAGTTCGGCGTTGTCATAGTTGAACGCGCCGGTGTAGCCGCGCATTTTCTCTATTTCCGCTTCGGCGTCTTCGCGCGTGCTGTGCTTGCTAACCAGACGCCACACGTCTTCGTAATTCCGCTTCACCGCCACGCAATAGTAGTCCGCCTGCTGCTTCTTCGTAGCCACGTCGAAACCTCACTCTAGACCGGATGAAAACAGAACAGTGCAAGAGGGACTCTCGCACTGTTCCGGGTTGTTCATATCAATACTGCTGGAGGGAAGCCTAATAGCGGTCGCGACGATCCGACTGATAATCAGAACGACGCCCACCACCGTAATCGCTGCCACCACGCCCGCCGCCGTAGCCACCACCACCGCCGCCGCCACGTTCTTCACGCGGACGGGCTTCGTTGACGGTCAGTGTGCGGTTATCCAACTGCTGACCATTAAAGCGGCGGATGGCTTCCTGCGCGCCTTCTTCCGTTGCCATTTCGACAAAGCCAAAGCCCTTCGAGCGTCCGGTTTCACGGTCGTTAATCAGGGTGACTTCCGCAACTTCGCCTGCCTGAGAAAACAGCGTTTCGAGCTGTTCACGCGTCGTGCCATACGACAGATTGCCTACGTACAACTTCTTCGCCATGTGGCGCACTCCTAAAAAGACAGAACCAGCACAATTTGATGGTACAAGTAGGTTGACGTGGCAAACAGTGCAGGAGCGTAAAACGCGAGCGCGATGCAGTAAACCGACCGTAGCATACCCTACCAGATATTATTATGTCACAATTTTTGCGTTTTGTATATAGGTGCGCTGCGGCGCGAACGCGCCTGTTAGCTCCTCGTAACATCTTGAACTATACTATGGGCTAAACACCACATCCAATACAAATGGGCAAATGAGATGAAGATCTTTGTCAGCTATCGCAGCGTCAACCGCGCGCTTGTGAACCAGTTGGTCACCGACCTCGGCGATATGGAACACGAAGTCTGGTATGACCAGGAGCTTGAAGGTGGGCAGATGTGGTGGGATAACATCCTCACCCACATTCGCTGGTGCGATCTGCTGGTCTTTGCGCTCACGCCGCAGTCCATCGAATCGTACCCCTGTCAGTTGGAGTACGGTTACGCCAACGCCGTTCGCCGTCACATCATCCCGGTGCTGCTGGCGGAAGGCGTCAACTACAATCTGCTGCCGGTGCTGTTACAGGAACGGCAGATCATCAACTACAGCGAGCGCAGCATCGATTCGTACAAGCGGCTTGCCAGCGCCATTCGCAGCCTGCCGCCGGTTCCCGCCCTGCCCGACCCACTGCCGGAAGCGCCCGGCGTCCCCATTTCGCCGCTGGCGCAGGTGAAATCGCAGATCGATAATCCCATACTGGAATACGAACAGCAGCTTGCCCTGTTTCACCAGTTGAAAAGCTACCTGCAAAATCCTGACTATGACGGAGACGCCCGGCTGCTGCTGGAGCGCCTGAGCGAGCATCCGATGCTGCGCGCCAGCGTCCTGCGTGACATCGAAGCGTCGCTGAAAACGCCGCCGGTTTCACGCCACAGCACCAAAGAACTGCGGCTTGAACTGGACAACATCTTCACCGATCTGGAGAAACAGCCGCCGTCCGAAACTTCAAAACCAGCCCAGCCAGCATCCCAGCCGCCAGCGGCGGCGCAGCCATTCGCCCAACCACCAGTCTCGTCGTCAGCCCAGTCACCAGCCCAGGCGGAATCCACACCGCCGCCGGTGCCGGTATCCGCGCCGGTCTTCGACCTCGACGAAGGCGAAACCATCATCAAAACGTTCAGCATCAATTTCAACACCGTCGGCGCGGGGGGGGCGGGGCTGGTCAGCGGGCTGTTCACCTACGGCGTCGGCACTGTCGCTACCGCCGTCGCCCGGAATGCCGCCAAGCGCGAACTGTGGCTGACCAACAAGCGCCTGGTCTTCTGCGCCCGCGCCAATACCGAGCAGCACATCGTCGTGCCCTACGACCAGATCGCCGAGATTAAGAAGGTTTCCAAGCTGACCGATCCGTCCATCCAGCTTAAGACCAAAGGCGGAGTCGAATACAACTTCTCGCTGGTGGCGGGCGCGGGCTTTCTCTACGGCAATCGGGATGAACTGATCAACGCCGTCCACACCCTGCTAAGCGAGCGACCGGGACAATAAGGCAAGGCTTCGCCAGGCTTCGTCCTGCCGCCGTCGTCATTCCAGTATTTGATACGGTTGCCCTGCGGAGTAGAATGGTGCGCTTCTGTCCAGGGCTTCCATTTTGGGCGTATGCTCTCACGTATGTTCTCAGATGGAATCAATCGTAGCTGATCAAAGGATCCCGGCGTGACGGCGGCAGCAACCCCAATAACCGACAAACTCGATTTCAAGCGCGTTTTCCCCATCTTCATCATCATCTTCGTGGATTTGATGGGGCTGACGATCATCATCCCGATATTGCAGCTTTACGCAACCTCGTTCGGCGCGACTCCGTTCCTGCTGGGGGCGCTGCAAGCGTCCTACCCGCTGATGCAGCTTGTCGGCGCGCCGCTGCTGGGCGGGCTGTCTGACCGCTACGGACGCAAGCCGGTGCTGCTCATCAGCCAGATCGGCACCTGTCTCGGCTTTATTCTGCTCGGAATTGCCGGTTCGCTGCCGATATTGTTTCTGTCGCGGATGATCGATGGCTTGTCGGGCGCGAATATCGCCAGCGCCCAGGCGGCGCTCTCCGACAGCAGCAGTCCGCAGCGCCGCGCTCAGGCGCTGGGGCTGGTTGGCGCGGCTTTCGGGCTGGGCTTCATCCTCGGTCCGGTCATCTCGCTGGTTGCCCTGTCGGCGACCCAGAACGACTACCGCGCGCCTGCTTTCGTCGCCGCTGGCTTTTCGCTGCTGTCAATTCTGCTGACGCTGTTCATCTTCCCGGAAACGCTGCCGCCGGAAAAACGCAATCCCAACGCGCCCACCGGCTTGAACGCCATCACCAGCATTTTTCCACGGATGCTGTCGGCGCTGCGCAGCCCGACAGTCGGCATCCTGCTGGCGCTGATGTTCGCTCAGCAGGCAGCATTCGGTGCCTTCACGACCTTTTTCACCCCGCTGACGCTGACGCACCTGGGCATGGGTGGGGCAGCCAATGCGGTCTTCTTCGCCTTCATCGGCATCGTCATCGTCATTGTGCAGGGGCGGCTGATCGGTCCTCTCAGCCGCCGCTTTGGCGAACGACGGCTGATCTACGCGGGACTGGCGTCGCTCGCCGTCGGTCTGATCCTGCTCTCGGTTACACCGGTGCAGCCGCCGCCGAGCTATTCGCGGGAATACGTGCTGGATGAACTGGGCGCGGACACGACCGCAGCGGTTGGCGAAACCATCATCCTCGATATCGCCGTCAACCCGCCGCCGGAAGACACCCCGCGCGGCTATCTCGGCATCGCCTGGCTTATCTTCTGCCTGCTGTTCACTTCCATCGGAACCGGGCTGCTCCAGCCCAGCATCAACAGCCTGATCACCAAGCGAGTCAGCGCCCGGGAAGTCGGCAGCACCTTAGGATTAAGCTCGGCATATCTCAGCGCCGCCAACACCACCGGACCGCTGATCGGCGGCGTGATCGCGCAAACCTTTGGCACCGCCCAGACATTCCTGTTCGCTGGCACAGTGGTCGCCGCCCTCTACGTTTTCGCCCGGCAGCGCGTCAAACCAACCAACGAGGAAACGCCGGCAGCCGCCTGATCGGGCAGCTGTCAATGGGTGACAAGCTGCTAAGACGGCTCAGAAGCAGTTTGTAGAGTTTATCCAAATACAAGACGTGAGAGGCTAACTGGCAGAGGGCTACTGTAATGCTACCACGCGAAAAAGCGCTGACCTTGTTACAAATATTCTAAATTGGGATGCCTGTAACTTGTGTAATTGGCACAAAAAGAGTATAAAAGAATTCGGCTATTATTTCGGCGGCAATTTGATAAATTATTCACAATCACTCTTGAGAAAAGATTGGGCTGACAGCTCTCTATTTTATGGAGTACAGGATGAGTACGGAGTCGAGTGACGCGCAGTTGGTCGAAAGTCTGCGCACCAATGATTTTGAAGCTTTAGGCTCGCTGTTTGACCGCTACTATCCTCAAGTCTATCGGACAGCCAATGCCATTACTCGCGACAGCGCGGTCGCGGAAGACATTGCTCAGGACTGCTTTCTCAAACTTCACCAGTACGCGCATCGCATTGACACTTCCCTTCCGCTTGCGCCCTGGCTTTACCGCGTGACAGTCAATTTGAGCTATACCTGGATTTCGCGCCGCCAGAAACGCCGCATTTCCCTTGAAACCCTGGTAGATCAATTGATGTCACCCGCCTGGCACGCGCCTGATCATGTGGCAGAACAGGGTGAAACGGTGCAGCAGGTTCGCCAGGCAATCGGCGAACTTCCATTCAACCAGAGAGTCGTGATTGTGTTACACTATCTAAGAAGCCATATGAATATTCCTGTTCGGTAGAATGGAGGTGCAAGCCAAACCAACTACCAAACAGGAACAAACCAAGTGTGTCATAGAATGAAGGTCTATACCAGTGATTTAAGTGATAGGCAGTGGGAAACGAT
>JAUQWZ010000002.1 GCA_030834905.1 Aggregatilineales bacterium
GTCCGCTGCGGAAGTGAGCAGCAAATCGGAAATGCCCAACCAATCTATTGCCGCGTCGTCCAATGTACGCACCGCGTCAACCACCTGTAACGTCCAGACCCCGTTCACATTTTGGAAACTCACGATTGCGGTAGTACTCAGCGCCTCATGGGTTTCTACGACAAGATAGTGACCATCGGCGCTCCACTGGATAGGGATTGTCTTAATATGGGCTGAAAACAGCGCGTCCAGCGAGAGCTTTTCGGCGGTCTGCAAATTGTAAAGGAAGGTCGAGACTATTGAAGACGGATTTCCCGAGACTTGGTCTCGCAGGTTATTATCATATCCGTCTAACTGAACTAATATCCACTCAGGATAGATCGGATTCCATCTCGCTTGTTCTATGCCGCTTAGATTGAAATTAGTGACTCCTGGTGGCAGCGGTACATCACTCGTCGGGTTGTCAACTAGGTACGTAAACAAAGGCGTCGTAACGCCGTCGCTCACATTTATTCGCTGCAACTGATACTGCACAACACCGTTTGTACGGCTATAGCTGATACTCAGAAGTTGGCTATTGTCGGGCGACCATGCTTGCGGATATGAAAAATAGTCTGGAGTGGTCAAAACGTCGGCAAACGACCGGATTGTGAGGTCATAAACGCTGACTGCGGGGACATTCAGGAAATTCAGGAAGGCGAAGGCATTTCCATCTGGTCTCCACACGGGTGATAGCGCGCCGAGATCAATCTGCAAAAGTACGTCAAGGCTGCCGCTGAATGTATCCACCAGCAGGAGTTGATTATCGCCGGGTCCAACCACAGTGCCGGTGAGATTCCCGGAGATTACAAACTGCCCGTGTAAGGGAATGGTCACTGGCGTTGTGACCGACTCCGTCGGTGTATAGGTAGGGGTATCGGTTGGCGTAAAGGTGAAGGTGTGTGTGGATGTGGGCGGTGTAAATGGTTGCATAAAATATTGTGTGGAATCGGCTTCGGTTATCCAACCCGTTGAACCATCGCCAAGTTGTACCTGCCACCACTGATAGCCACCTGAGCAAGCATCTCCTCCAACCACCGTTACGATTGTGCCTTGACTCAACGTGCCAAGCTGGGTCGAAAAGCGGTCAGGATTAGAATGCAGTATCAAACCACTCTCGCCAGCCATGATCTCGGCGTTCTCACCGACCATCAAGCGCGCTGGCAGCGACCATTCGAACAGACACGACAATCGGTGGCGCTCATTTTCATCTGCCTGCATGAACCAATCGCCAAAGCTCTCGCGATGAAATTGGTCGCCATTCAAGGTAAAAAACGGTGTTTCCCGATATTCCCCATCAACCATCTCCGATAGCACATACGCTGCACCCCCTTCATAATCCTGAATAAGGGAGAAAAAGAGGTCGCCTGCATCCAACCAATGCTGCGGAATGCGATTCTCGACGATAGCACGTTCCACCAGGGTAACTCCCTGATCGGGAGTAAAGTGAAACGTCAGCATATAAGGCTCCCGCGTATCCTTGCTACGTGCCTGTACGAGCAAGCGTGTCCCGTCATGGCTCCAATCCCCTGGAGAACATGAGATCCATAAATCTGGTACAAGAGCATCCAGTGAAATATACTCATTGGTGTGAAAATTCCACAGTACATTGATATCTGCACGGGTTGGTTCGCCAATATCAAAGGTAGAGTAGTAACCACTCCCACCAAACTGCATTGAGAGCCAGTCGTCGAATACCGGATTACGCTCGATACGACGCCCGCCTGTCAGTTGAACGCTGGTGGCGTCCGGCGGCAGTGGCATATCCGTTACCGCCGTGTTCGTTTGCCAACGACGGATCTCTTGAGTGATGTCAGTTGTTGTGTCAATTTGATACAAAGCAACATTTGATGTAAACGCATCAATGATTTGCCCATATTCAACAGTCAACCAGTGTGAGTCGTTCGCCCACCCTCTCACATAACTGACATCAAATGGAGTCAAGACCCCCGTAATCGCCTCCGTGGTAAACGTGGTTGTGCCTGAGTCAACGTCAAGAACAGCGGAGTGAGAACCAATGGTGCTGTAGGCAATGAACTCTCCATCGGGAGACCACAAGGGGCGTGAGTGACTGCTGTATCGTACCTCGATAGGATTCCAAGTGGCGGCAGTCAAATCGACCATCCCCAACTGCTCTGCTGGCTGTCCAATATCTCGATCACGCACAAACAAACCCTGTACGGGTTGGTGGATTGTCATCTCAGTCTGGGCTGATGTTGGTGAAAACGTGAGAGTCAGCGCAATGATAACGATGCACCACCCGATCCCTGTGCGAATACGTTTTTCGATACTTATGAGGATATTCATCTAGTCCCGTCCTCCTATGCCCGGTGGCATGTGCATGTCATAACTCAGAATCGGATCGACCCACTCACCCGGTTGACCAGGATCTTTATATGGTCGGGTAAACAGATCGCCGGGCGCATCAACATCACTCGAATCAAGTGCCAGTTGATAATGCAAGTGAGTGCCAGTTGTAAACCCTATGAGCTGCGCTTCTCCAAGAAGCCGTTGAGACGCAATCTGGCATCGAGCATCGTCGCTGTGTTCAAGTCCAACACGTCCGCTTGCCCAAATTGCTTGATCCACTGGTGCAGTGTCTTGTTGGAGATGCCCAGTTCGCGGGCAGTACGCGACACGTTCTGGCTGGCTTCCGCCTTCCGCACCGCTTCCCGTTTGAACTCGTCTGTAAATTGTGACCCGCTACCCATTTTTTAGTCTCCCTCATCTCGTCCATTGTACTCGCTTAGGAAACTGTTACTCTATTTTATCGGGGGTAGTCCAATCTTGCTTTGCTATAGTTTGCAAACACGCCCTAGTACCAACGGTTAGTAGATCAATCAACTGCGAAAGTTGTCAAAACCTTATGCTCCAAAGGGTTCTTTGCTGCCGTACAATTGAAAGACTTGGTTGATTGAGAGTCCATGTGGCATCCAGATGAACCTACCTTCGCATTCAGCTAAGGTTATCTTAATTCTGGTCGTTTTCCTCGCGCTGGTAAGCAGCCGCAGTGCAGCGCAAGCTGATCCGGTTGGTATTCCTATTCAGTTTGCAGGACGAATCGAGGCAATTTCAGGACCGATCATCACAGTCAATCAGCTCTCGATTGATGTCCGCGCCGCCCAGGTTACCACCCCGCTTCAGGCAGGTTCACTAATCGTCGTCCGAGGTCTGTTGTTGGACAGCGGGTTGATCGAGGCACAATCGATCTCGCTCTACCTGGCTCCCACGGTGACTCCAACAGCAGTCGAACCGACAGTCCAGGCGACTCAGGCGAGCATACCCTTTACACCCGCTTTGACGATGGCACCTGCGGCAACGGCTGCTCTTTCAACCCCATCAATATTCTCAGTCGAAGGAAGTGTACAAGCAGTCGAGCGTGACTATGTGCTCGTGAATAATATCCGACTACAGTTTGAGCGACGCGATGCGCTGTTGGACGAACTTCGGGTCGGCGATGTCGTACGGATGGAGGGAAATCTATCTCAGTCTGGAGATGGAATGGTGTTCATCGTTACCCGCGTAACCATTTTGAGTCGTGTGGACATAAAATAGATGAAATACACCGTTGTGGGAGCGAACAGCGTTGAATCCTGAGGGAAGTCTTATTGGGCAGCGATTGGGGAATTATCTTGTTCAACAGCCGCTCGGTCGTGGCGGCATGGCGCGCGTTTACAAGGGACTAGATACAACGCTCAAGCGGCCCGTTGCCTTGAAGCTGATTGAGGAAGGACTCCGTTCATCCGGTACATATGCCCAGCGGTTCGAGCGGGAAGCACAGGCTGTCGCTAACCTGCGACATCCGAATATTGTCAATGTCTTCTACTTTGGCAATCAGGACAATCTTTATTATTTGGTTATGGAGTATATTGACGGCACCGATCTCGATGCCATCATCCGCAATTATACTGACGGCGGCGAACTGATGCCGTATGCCGACGTGATGTGTGTCCTCGAAGCCACAGCTTCGGCACTCGATTATGCGCACGGACAGGGTGTCATTCACCGCGACGTGAAGCCAGGCAACATCATGCTCGAGCGATCTGGCCGTCCGGTGCTCACGGACTTTGGTCTGGCGCTACGTGTGAGCGAAGGCACGATTGGCGATACGTTTGGGACGCCGCACTACATTTCGCCAGAGCAGGCTCGGAATTCCGCCAACGCGGTGCCGCAGAGTGATTTGTACTCGCTGGGGGTTGTCGCTTACGAGCTGCTCACAGGCGCGCCCCCTTTCGACGATCCATCGCCAACGGCGCTGGCAATGCAACACCTGATGGCTGAAGTGCCATCGCCGCGCGTATTTAATCCTCAACTGTCACCCGAAGTTGAGGATGTGCTGTTCAAGCTGCTCGCCAAGACACCCGAAGAACGCTACACTACAGGGGCGGAATTCTGCACGGCATTGAGGCGTGGGCTGGAAGCGACTCTGCGATCAGCCGATGTGCTGCACCGCAATTTACCTGCGCCACCGCCTGGGGTAGAGGTGCCTCCTGCACGTCGTCTCTCGATGCAGCCCGCCATTGCCAAAGTTAATCAGGAGTTGGCAATGCAGCAGGCTAAAGGTCAGTCGATAACCTGGTCGCCTGACACGGCACAGGTGCTGCGAACAGCATGGAGAAAAGTTAGCTCTAGCAATCGGCTGCCTTACGTCGTGGCGACGAGTATCACTTTGATCGTGTTGGCAGTCATTGCGTTGGCACTGTCGGCTGGGGCAGGCGGGCTGACTTCAGCCCCAACCATCACCAGTGGAGCCACACAGATCGCTGCTGCCGCAGTGACGGAGGAGCCGTCGCTTATAGCCACGGATGTTCAGTCACCGGCACTGACCAATACGTCTGTGCCGTCGACGGCTATCCCAATTCTGCCGAGCGCAACGGCCATTCCTCCAACAGCCACACCGGAACCGCCGAGCCAGACGCCTGTGCCGCCGACAGCGGTTCCGCCAACTGACCTTCCAGCTACGCCGATCCCACCGACATCGGAACCACCTACCGCAGAGCCGCCGACAGCTGCGCCCATCGTGCCAACGGACCTCCCGCTGGGACCAACGGCTGCCCCGGCTGACTGGCTGCCTGTGTCGTTCGTCTACAACAATGAAGGCTTCTGGTGGCTCAACAACGCCTCCCAGAGCATCAGCGCTCAGCCCATCCGTTTTGAGCGCATTGGGGGATCACATGCCTTCAGTGGTAGCCGCTGGGCATTCTGGACGATGGAACCGGGCCGTTGTATGGAGATTCGTTTTGCTGATGTGGGTAATCCGCAGCGTCCGAATGGATGTCGGCCCAATGCCTTTTTTACACCTACCCGCAGCCAGGGTATTGATTTCTGGACAGGTAGCGGACAGTTTCGCGCATTGTGGAATGGAACCGAGATTGCCGTCTGTGAGATCGCAGCAGGGCAGTGTAGTGCCTTTGTGCCACCCGGATGATTCGCAAGGCGACATTCAACACTGGTTAACGGTATATCAGGGTAAGAAGACGGAGCGTTTGTGGTGACTATTGGGAATCTATTTGTAGGTCAGCAGCTTGGCGATTACGTCATTGAGTCGTTGCTGGGACAAGGTGGCATGGCTCAGGTGTATAAAGCGGTTGACCCCAACCTGAACCGCCGTGTTGCCATCAAGGTCATCAATCCCGGTGTCGCCGAAGACCCCGAGTACACCAAACGCTTTAAGCGCGAAGCGCAGGCAGTCGCCAAGCTCAATCATCCCAACATCGTCAGCCTTTTTCAGTTTGGCATTGTCGATAGCGTTTATTTCATGGCGATGACGTTCATTGACGGTGTTGACGTCGAATGGTTGATTAAGGACTGCCTTCAGGAAAATCGGGTGCTTGCTTATTCTGATACCCTCAAAATTCTCACCCAGATCGCGTCTGCCCTCGATTACGCGCATCGTCACGGTGTGATTCATCGTGACGTGAAACCAACCAATATGCTCGTCAATAAACAGGGACGCGCTTTTCTCACGGACTTTGGTTTGGTGCGTGACATGGCTATACCGACGCTGGGGGAAATCTTCGGCTCACCCGAGTACATTTCACCGGAACAGGCAATCAACTCGGCGAAAGCGGTACCGCAGAGCGATCTGTATTCTCTGGGCGTTGTCCTTTTCCAAATGCTCACAGCGAGCGTTCCTTTTTCTGGCGGACACCCGAACGACATCGCTATGAGACACATCGAAGAACAGCCGTCATCTCCGCGTATGTTTAACCCAAGCCTATCGCCCGCACTGGAAGCAGTCGTCATGCACGCCCTGGAGAAAAAGCCTGAGTACCGTTTTCAATCGGGCGCAGAGTTCATCGCTGCATTGCGTCAAGCCGTCAAAGCGGGCACGGAGGGTTGAACGAAATGAGCGCGCAGGCATTTGAGGTTGATGGTCTATACGTCGAATACTACCCTGGCGCGGATGGCGGAATGGGCAGCCCGCTGCTGTTCATTCACGGCTCGTGGGGCGGTAGCTGGATGTTCCAGAACTATATGGTGTATCTCTCCAATGGCGGCTGGAACTGCTATGCGCTGAATTTGCGTAACCATTACAAAAGCTACAAAACTGAACTCAACGGCATCACTCATTACGAGTACGCCCACGATGTGATTGCAGTAGCAACGCAGCTACCTGCCCCTCCCGTTTTGATCGGGTTTGGCATGGGAGCGCAGCTTGTGCAGCTCGCTATCGGCATGAAGTGTCCGGCAGTTGGAGCAGTCTTCATCAGCGCCAAACGTGCCTTCATCACGCCACAGGAAGTGCCAGAACATATCGCCGACCTACCGCAATTGTTACTGCCAACACCCATTCCGCCCGCCCGCGACCTATCGCCTAAGGTGCTTTCCACATTTAATACACTGATGGCGGAAGAAGTTGAGCCGCGCTCCAGCGTGTTGGCGCTGCTGCGGGGTGCCTATCGCAGTCCTTACAATGCCATCCAAGTGCCGTACCTTGTACTCAATGGCGAGCAAGATGAAGCGATCGCTGGGCAGGAGAGCAGAGAATTGGCGAGCATCTATCAGGGACCAGGTACGCTAAAGATTATTCCCGGTGCTGGTCACGAGGGGATTCTTGCCGGCACTTACTGGCGGGAGGCAGCCAACGAACTGAATACATGGTTGCAAACCTACAACTTCCACCAGCGGAGGTGATAGCGTGGCAGTACAAGGCGACAGCCTGCTCGGAAAATCCTTCGACGAATACCGTATTGAAAAGCCACTTGGTGCAGGTGGAATGGCAAAGGTGTACCGTGCTCTTGATGTGAAACTCAAACGGTACGCTGCACTCAAAGTCATCGCGCCCGACCTCCGAAATATGGAACAGTATGCGGAACGATTTGAGCGAGAAGCGCAGTCCATTGCCAGGCTGGAACACGCCAATATCGTGCGCATCTATCGCTTCGGCGAAGTCGACAACATGTACTACATGGCGATGCAATACGTCGAAGGTGCTGACCTCGGCACGCTGATTAGGGGTTACAAAGCATTGGGCGAGGTTATGCCAATAGGTGACGTACAACGCGTACTTCAGGATATTGGCAGCGCGCTTGATTATGCGCACAGCCGTGACGTCATTCATCGTGATGTAAAGCCGAGTAACATGATGGTGGATAACACAGGGCAGGCGCTGCTGGCTGATTTTGGGCTGGCATTGCTTGCCGATCTGGGTACTCGCGGCGAAATACTTGGATCGCCTCACTATGTCGCGCCGGAACAAGCCATTTCGTCGTCGGATGCCTTGCCGCAGAGTGATCTTTACTCGTTAGGCATCAGTTTGTTTGAGATGCTGACGGGAGATGTGCCCTTCACGGGTGACCAAGTGATCGACGTTATCGCACAGCACATCAACGAGTCAGTGCCCCCGCCGAGTCGTCTGAACGGAGCGATCCCTCCGTCAGTTGATGAGGTTGTCTTAAGAGCGACGGCAAAAGATCCCTATGAGCGCTTTCAGACCGGCGCGGAAATGACAGCAGCGTTTCGGGATGCTGTCGATCACTGGCAGGAGAATGAGCATCCGGTTAGGGGTATGGTACGGCGTCCATCTCTGGTGCTGCTGCCCCAGCGAGTTCATACCTACCTCGAGCAAACTGCTGAATCCACGTTGCAAGAACCTGTATCGGCGATGGTTACAACTACGCCAGCAGGCGAAATTCCAACACAGACCGCTCCAACGCACGGATTGTCTGCGGACGCCGTTTCTACGACCCGAACTAAAAGCCCATGGCGCGGAGCGCTGGTGTTTTCCGCCATTGTGTTTGTCATCGGGCTGGGAGTGGTGCTGGCGCTCAGCGCATCGCGTGGGAACGGAGCAGTTCCCACGCCGACAGCAGCAAATGAAGCTGCGGTGGCTCCCATAATGAATTCGAGCGTCGCACCCACGAATATTGCCGAAGTCACTCAGATGGCTGCGCCTACCTTGTTACCCACTGCTGCGCCCGCTGAGATCGCTGCTATTCCTGCATATACAGCGCGTTACGCGCTGCTCATCTCACGGCATGGCGATAACAGCTTATATGTGATGAATTTGACACTCGATCCATTCCCCTTAGCCCCCTTACGTCTCGGTACTGAGAATACCGCGATTGCTGGCAGTGAGTGGGGGGTGGAGCAACTGGAAAATGGAACCTGCATTTCAGTGTGGCGAGCATCGGGCGATTTTTTGCCGCCTGATGCCCGCTGTACGGTGATTGGGATGCGAATTCCCCGTGACGGCGCTCAGGTATTCTGGGGTACTGCATTTGGCGTCTACTACAATGACGTGCTGGTTGCCATATGCGAAGAAGATAACTGCCTGGTTCGCATCAATGTCTAGGTGTACAGTCCCAAAGTGAGATGGGACGGGCTGAGCCAAAGCCGGTGCATTGATAGCAAGCCTGCAATCGTGCCATCGGTGACGGTGAGCGTACCATCAAATCAGTAGCGTAAAACGGCAAGCATTCGTGAATCTACCGGCATCTCTGCTTCAGAAAGTGCATATACCGCGCCGCCATTCTGAAGAGTCTGCATCGCCGCAAAATCCAACAGTGGAAGATCGTCCTCTGTGCTTTGTTCTTTCTGATAATGAAGTACTTTTCCTGTGGCGGAATCGAATTGCCCCCATAGCTGGCTATCCACCGAGAACACCAGCTTATCCACACGTCCATAAAACGCAGCCGCTACGACTGCTTCAAGGTTGTCTGTTGCCCGGTCAGTGTTGGACCACTGGTTGTATTCTTCAATTACTTTGTGCATTTCCTGATGGAAATAGGGTTCTACAATAGACCAAGCCTGTGCCTGCAATTCTTCAGCACGCAGTTGTTCAGGATTGCCCGTAATGCCATCTGGCATGAGATAGGCGTATTCGCTGACCTCACGGTAAATAGGCAGCAAATAATCAACACCGGCTAAGACCAGGGGCGCTTGCTGCTCTCGGAATATCTCTTTGAGACTGGTATCCAATCTGCTGAAATAACGTGTAATCCTGACTTTCTGATCTTCATCGCCCGGTCCATGTCCATGAAATATGGCGGTTCGGATGCCACCTTCAGGTGAACGCTGTGGCGTGCCGGTGTGAAACTGCAACTGCTTTTCTGGATCATCGAATTGAAGTGCCTCGTCAAGGCTTTGAGGCGTATCTTCGGGCAGATCAATCTGACCAACCGTATGCCGTGTGCCTTCAAACAACCGAATTTCATTGAGGCTTATCGCCAGGATGTAATAATGACCGTTGTTTGAAAACAGCGGCAGGATAGGTTTCATATAGTAGGATCGAGTGACGACCAGCAGTTCTTCAACTCGAAAGGGTAACTGATAGGTGTGGAAGTCGTCAGGCGAAATGAATACAGCTAAGCCATCCCGCTGATGCTGCCAGAAAAAGGTGTCTTCCAACAATGCTTGACCAGGTTGCAGCAAGGTGCCGACTTCGCGGGGTTTCATGCCATTATCGAGCAAGTGCCGTTCAGCTTCTCGCAACAAATTCTTGAAACGGATAGGATCTTGTTGGGTATCCTGTCCGGTACGATGGGTTGGCAGAAATATAGAGATACTTGGTCTTTGACTTTGTTGAGACAGCAATTTCAGTTGATCCAGGTTCAGGTTTTCCACGGTTTAACTCCCTTATCTTTGTGCCTATTATACAACTCTGGAGTGATGCCCTTTATTCTGCCATCTTTAACTGTGCAATCCATGAGAATTTCAGTATACAAACGCAGTGCTGGATGAACTTGAACACTTCGCCGTATCTGTTTAAGCAAAAGAGATCATGCCTGACTTCTCTTGACCGCTGCTGATTGACTGCCCTTAGGTCACAACCAGGATGAAACTAAAAAGAAGAGATCGGGTTGCAAAACCCGATCTCTCCTCTTAACAGCGGTGCTTGACCATCTATTCGATGGGATTATCGCGCACCAGCACCAGCGCGCCCTGACCGCGCCGTCAGGAGACCGCCCCGCCGTTGAAGTAGGTCATGCCCACCGGATTTTCGCCGCCTGGCAGCTCACTGCCGCCTCTCAAACATCTGAAAACCATCCTTGACAGACACGGCTCCTTAGCGGATAATGCGTCAGGTTTTGAAGGTACTTTTCAAAAGTATTTTGTTTAGTCCTGCGCAAGAAGGTTTACCCGGATGAGTACCAACGCTAACGCTTTGGTGATGAAAGAAATCAACGTTAATCTGGTGCGCCGAACGCTGAGGGCGCAGCGTGAGGCGACCAAGCAGCAGATCGCCGAGGCAACCGGGTTAAGCACCGTAACGGTAGCGACCATCCTTCAGAAGTTGATTGAGGACAATATCGCCTTCGATGTCGGCTTTGCTGCCTCGATGGGTGGTCGTCCTGCGCAGCTTTTTCAATTCAATGAAGATCACTCGCACGTCCTGGTCCTGTTCACCCATGAGCAGCAGGGAAAGGATATGTTGTATGTGCGGGTGGCGAACCTGAACGGCGTGTGTATTTACGAAGTCGAAGCTGCGCTGGCGGAGATCAATCTTCACACGTTTGAGCCGTATATTGATGCGGTGCTTCAGGAATATGCTTCGATCCGCGCGATTGTTTTTGGGCTGCCAGGTGTCGAATTCGGCGGGAAAATTCTTGGGGCGGATTACCCGGCACTTTTGGGCACCGACTTTTTAGCGCATTATCAGGATCGCTATCCACTGCCCGTGATTGTTGAGAATGATGTCAACGCTGCTTGCATTGGCTACTGCCGACGTAATCAGATTGAGTCTGAAGCCGCCGCGCTGTATCTCTACTTCCCGCAGAAGTACCCGCCCGGCGGCGGCATCTATATCAACGGCAGGCTTTACAAAGGCTACAGCCATTACGCGGGTGAAGTCGCCAGTATGCCGTTGGGTATCGACTGGAACGACCCGACTTTGTACGAATCATCGGAGCGGATTTGTGAAGCGATAGCAGCCCTTATTCAAGCGGTCAGCCTGCTGCTGAACCCACGCAGCGTCATTCTGTACGGCACCTTCCTGACCGATCTGCATCTGCGCGATATTGAGCGTAGGTGTGCTGCTCGCCAACCCGTTCGCTCGATCCCGCACCTCAGTCTTGCCGCTGATTTTACGCTGGATTACCAGCAGGGCATCATCGAAGCGGCTCTCGCGCTGCTGGAACCACAAATGCCCATTTCCCTCTAGTGTGTCTGTAGAAAGTGACGATTTCGATGGCGACTCTGTTCCTACTGGTGATTTACGCTGCCTTCATTAGTCTTGGCTTGCCGGATGCACTCTTAGGGGTGGCATGGCCCATAATGCAAGTGGAGTACGATGTACCTGTCAGTCTGGCAGGGCTGGTGTCGATGAGTATTTCGGTCAATACGATCATCTCCAGCGTGTTAAGCGGCAGAGTCCTAAAGCGATTTGGTACGGGGCGCGTCACGGTTGTCAGTGTCCTGATGACGGCAGCCGCGCTGCTCGGGTTTTCAGCCGCGCCCAGTTTCATCTGGCTGGTACTGCTGGCAGTTCCTCTCGGATTAGGCGCAGGTTCGGTCGATGCCGGGCTAAACGACTATGTGGCGAAGAATTACGAAGCGCGCCACATGAGCTGGCTGCATTCGTTCTGGGGCGTTGGCGCGTTGACAGGTCCGGTTATCATTTCCCAGATTTTGGCTCGCGGCGAGTCATGGCGAAATGGCTACTTAACGGTCGCGCTGGTGCAGTTCGCGCTGGTGATCGTGCTCTTCGCGACTCTGCCTCTGTGGGATAAAGTCGCGCGGTCACAACGGAAAACCGATGCCGGGTCGCCCAGCCAACCGCCTGAGGCAGCGCCTGTTCCAGCCGAACGCAGGCGCAATTCGGCTGCATCGGCTGCGAAAGGCATTTTTGCTCCGCTGCGCATTGAAGGCGTGAAACCTGTTCTGATCGTATTTCTGCTTTACTGTGGCATCGAATCGACCATGGGATTGTGGGGAAGCAGTTTCCTCATCCGTGTGAAAGGGATTGATGTAGCGACCGCCGCGGCATGGGTATCGCTGTATTACGGCAGTATCACGGTTGGTCGGTTTATCAGCGGTTTTGTGACGATGCGGATGGACAATAAGACCCTGATCCGAAGCGGCGAGATCCTAATTCTGATTGGCGTGATCGGCTTGCTGCTGCCGCTGCCCGACGCTGTCTCGATGCTCAGTTTTATCCTGATTGGTTTCGGCTGCGCGCCCATTTACCCCAGTATGCTGCACGAAACCCCCGCACGCTTTGGCGATGCAGAGGCGCAGAACATCATGGGCTTTCAAATGGCAGTCGCCTATATCGGAACCAGCTTGCTCCCGCCGATATTCGGCGCGATTGCTTCTGCGACCAGCTTTGCGCTTCTCCCGGTTTTTCTCATTGCCTACATTACGCTGATGCTGGTGAATTCGGAACAGACCAACCGTTTTATGCTGCGCAGGAGTATGCCGTCACCTTCGATCCATCCATCATAGGGAGCCAGCTTTGCGGCTCATCGGGTAAAGACAAACGTATCGCGCTGCCCGCTTGTCGCTACGCCGGACTCGCTGGCTCCAGCAGCCAGAGCGTCATATCGAGCGCATTCCAGAACGCGATCTGGTTTCCCTCTGGCGAAACCGACCAGTCACCGTTGGCAACCGCGAACGGCGTTCGCGCTGCGTTCGTCAGCGCGCGTGTTTCGGCGCTGGGAATGTGGTAATAGGAGAGCGTCTGTAACGCCGTCGCAGCATCAAACGGCAGATAGTAGACGCTGTCCCCATCACGCCAGCGCCACGCGCCAAACCAGGACAGATGCTGCGCCTGCGCCCCGGGCTGCGTTTCAATCGTGTAGATGCCGTTGAGTGTCGGGTCGGGATCGTATGCTGTATAGAACATGAGCCGCGTTCCACCTGGAGAGACGCTCAGGCTGCGCAGCCAGTTCCAGCTTCCCAGCGTAAAGCCGGTGTCTTCGACCACATCATAGATTTGAAGCGAGGTCGTAACGCGCTCGCGGCGCGTGACCAACAGGCGAGTGCTGTCGATCCAACGGGCTGAGATACCCGGCTCGGAGAGGAACACCCGCGCATTCTCGCCGCTGGAATCTGCCACCCATACTTCCGCGCGTGGATCTTCTTCGCCTGGCAGCGGCGTTTCATTTTGCGCAATCCACATCAGGCGCAGGTTGTCGGCGCTCAGTGACGGAAAAGCGCCGCCGGTGCTGACCAGCCATTCCGTGTTGTCTGCAAGTCGGCGGATGGCGAACTGATCAGCGCGCCGTTCGAGGCTGTGCGTGCCGTCCGCGGAAAGGTGGGGCGGCGGTGCCTGCCCGATTAGGTTGACCATTTCGCCCGCCTCGGTGTTCCACTCGAAAATTCCGGCGCGCTGTCCCGCCGAGCCGTCAATGACGTACAGCCGGCTAGAGCCGCCGGGCTGCCACCAGGCACCGGCACAGCAGCCATCGAATGCCAGCCGCCGCGCCGACCATTCGCCGTCCGGCAGCGGTGACGCCAATACAGGCAGCGGCGGGTTGGCGGGGGCGCTGTCATCCGGGGCAGGGTAGGGCGCGGCATAGTCGTTCAGCGGAGCGCCGCCAAAGGTAACGTCGGGTTGATCATCGAGACTCATCCACTGGCGGGCGTTGTCGAGATTTTGCATGAAGCTGCGGGCGCTGAATGAGCCGATTGTCGCCAGCGCGTGCCAGTTGGCGTCGATGTAACTGATCGGGTTGTAAGCCGTCCGATACGTCGGTCCGCGGAGTTCGAGATGCAGGTGCGGGCGTGAATCGCAGGTTTCGTCAGGATCGCCGGACAGAGCGACGACATCGCCCTGAGCGACCGCTTGCCCTTGCGTGAGCGTCGGTCGTTCCAGCAGATGCCCGTACAGGGCGATGATCCCGAACTGGTCGTGGCGGATGAGCAGGTTATGCGGACCGGAGCCAAAGCCCAGATCATCGACATAATCGACCACGCCGTCCGCCATCGCGATCAGCGCTGTTCCGCAGGGCATGGACAGATCGATGCCGAAGTGCAGCCGCTGTCCGGCTTCGTACCAGTCTCTGCCGCGCACATAAGCGCCGGTGGTGTTGCCGTAAGGTTGCCCCAGCAGCCACGTCGAAGGACCGGGCGGGCTGGCAACCGGCAGCGTCAGCGGTTTGGGGTTTGGCTGTCCTTGAATGGCGACGCTGCCAGCGATCAGACATGTCACCAGTGGGAATGCGAAGCGCTTCCAGTTCATCCAGCTTTCAGCCTTTAAAGGGTTCACGATGAACGCATTTGTACCACAGGTGGCATAGGAATACAGCAGGTGATGATTTGACGCGCACGGCTGAAGCATGTAATCTTTGCCTCAAATTCCTGAACCCTGCGACACAATGGAGACTTACTTATGACCCTTAATCGGCAGCGAACTATTGACGAACTTAAGGACTTGCGCGCGCTCACCGGTAATGCCGATGGCTCCCAGCGCGTCGCGTTTACCGAAACCTGGGACACGGCGCGCGCCTGGCTGCGCGAAAAACTGGAGCAGCTTCCGGTTGAGATCGAAACGGACGAAGCGGGCAACGTCTGGGCGACACTGAGGGGCGAGTCAGAAAAGGAACTGCTGATCGGCGGGCACATCGACTCCGTGCCCAACGGCGGTTGGCTGGACGGCTGCCTGAACGTATTGGCGGGACTCGAAGTGCTGCGCCGGATTGCGAGCGAGGGGAAGCCGCCCGTGACCGTCCGCCTGGTCGATTGGGCAGATGAAGAAGGGGCGCGCTTCGGGCGCAGCCTGTTCGGTTCCAGCGCCGCTTCCGGCACGATGAATCCTGATGACCTGCGCGAACTGATCGACCGGCAGGGGATTAAACTGGTTGATGCCATTGGCAAGTACGGCATCAGTCTGGATACTGCTAAACAGGCGCACAGGCAGTTCAAAAACGCCAAAGCGTACCTGGAACTGCATATCGAACAGGGTCCGGTGCTGGAAAGCATGGATCTGCCGCTGGGGGTAGTGCTGGGGACGTTTGGCGTTGAGCGACACAGCATCCGCTTTATCGGGCAGTCGGCGCACGCTGGCAGCACGCCGATGGACAAACGCCGCGACGCGCTCGGCGCGGCAGCAAAGCTGGCGCTCGAAATCCGCGAGATCGGCAAGCGTCACGGCGGCGTCTGCACGGTGGGTTTTGTCAGAACTATGCCCGGCATCGTCACGGCGGTAGTGGGGCAGTGTGACATCACGCTTGACCAGCGCCACCTGAACGCGGACTCGCTGGCGGCAATGCTGCAAGAGGCGAAGGACGCCAGCCTTCGCTTTGCCGAGGAAGAAAACGTGAGCGTGGAATGGAGCGACCTGTGGCGAATTCACCCGATTCCGTTCGATCCGCAGTTGATCGAGATGGCGGATGAAGCCATTCGTGAAGTCGCCGGCGCGTCGCACCGCCTGCCCAGCGGACCGCTGCATGACGCGGCGGAAGTGGCGCGGGCGGGCGTCCCGACGGTGATGCTGTTCGTCCAGAGTCTGCGCGGGCTTTCTCACGCCAAAGAAGAAGATACCAAAGAGGAACACATCGCCCAGAGCGTCGAGGCGCTTGATCATTTGGCGACCAAAGCCATGCGCTGGGTGGCAGGGCGATAAAGTTAACGTTAAACAGAAGAACAGGGTAGGGCGGCGCGCTCAAACGGGCGCGCCGTTTTGTATGATGCGAGCGCAGCCAGCAGCGCCGCGTTCCGGCGACTCGTGCTACAATGAGACGACAATGATTTGTGAGGACCGAGATGGTGCTTCAGGAACGAGTGTACACCGTCGCAGATTTGCGCGCGATTGAAGCCTTGCCAGAAAACAAAGATAGACGCTTTGAACTTATCAATGGAGCTATCTACGAAGTGCCATACCCCAGCCCAACGCATAATTTGCTGGTCGGAAACATTTATAGCTCGCTCCGGGAATTTGTGAAGGCGCGGAAGTTGGGCTACGTATTCACCGATTCAGTCAGTTACAGCCTGCCGAACGGTGATGCGTATGCGCCAGATGTGTCGTTCGTCTCACAGGAACGCCAGGCAGCCCCCTTGCCCAAACAGTTGACTATCGCGCCTGATATGGCGGTTGAAGTCGCCTCGCCAAGCAATCGCGAGCGCGAGCTGTTAGATAAAGCGGAATCGCTGCTGGAATGTGGTACGCACTTTGTGTGGATTGTTTACCCGAATACAAAAGTGGTTGATGTTTGCCACTTATCGCCGGAAGGCAGCCTGATCACGCGCAAGATTGATAGTGGCGGGGTGCTGGATGGCGAGGATGTTCTGCCGGGCTTTACGCTGAGTGTCCGTGATGTGTTCGAGCCTTAAGTTGTTATAATTTACAGCGAGCGGCAAGGAGTGGGTTGTTGCCCACTCCTTGCCGCTTTTCTTTCAGCCGCGCCAGCTGTAGGGCAGCAGCTTTTCGAGCGTGACGACAACATCGGGCGCGACCAGAACCTCCGCGTGAATGTTGTCGTCGTGAAGCTGGCTGATGAATTCACGACAGCGCCCGCAGGGTGGTAAAATATCGCCATTCCAGTTGACGGCAACCATCTTCAGGACGTGGTTTTCGCCCGCGGTAATCATGGCTGCCGCCGCGGCATGTTCGGCGCAAAATCCCATCGAGCAGGCGGTATCGATACAGACGCCTGTGTAGAGGTTGCCATCGGCTGTTAGCAGCGCCGCGCCCACGCCGCCGACCTCGGCATATTCAGTCAGTCGGCGCGGGTTCAGCACCGCTTTGGCAGCTTGGTACAGTTCGTCAATGGTTGTGGTCATCGGTTCCTGCTTGCCTGCGGCTACAGATAGCGGGCGATTGACATGCCCAGCAGCGCGATCACCATCAGTATAAAGCTGACGCGGGCATCTGCCGCGAGCCGGTCGGCGCGTTCGCGCAGGGTCGCTACTCCTCCGGCGGGAATGGCTGCCACACCATCGGAGACGTGCTGATTGAGTGCTTCGCCCAATTCGCGAGTAGCGCGCCCGGTTCTCGCCCCACCGTGAATGCCCGCCAGAATTCCGGCAAGCGCGCCGGTTCCAAGCGCGGCATTCCCAAGGGTGCTGAAATAGCTGGCAGAGTCGCTCACCGCGTACAGCAGAATACCCGCCAGCATCGTCACACCGGCGGCGGCGGGGAATGTCCTGGCGTAAGGCGTGCGGATAAGCAGCGTCTTCATGAAGCGCAGCCCGCTATCGCCCGCCGCCGAGACTGCCGGCACGACGTAAAACAGGGTCGCTGCGCCAGCACCAAACCAGATGAAAGCGGCAATAATATGGATGAGCCGCAGCACCACATGTACGATGTCCATATCTGAATCTCCTTTAGAGTGTCAATAGATAGCTGATGAGATCGGCAAGCTGATGTGCCGACAGGCGCTGCTCGTACTGGTTGTACATGGCATTGCCAAACCCGCTGACGATAGAGGCTGAAGGCTGCACGATGCTGGCGTGGGTATACTCGTCAGCCGACATTTCATCGCTGCGCGCCGCTGCCCGTTCGGCGTAACCCAGCAGGCTGGGTCCGGTGAGCGCCGACCCATCAAGCGTGTGGCAGGTGGCGCAGGCGGGCGCGCCGCCGATGGATTCGGTGAAAAGCTGGGCGCCGGTTTCCGGGTTTCCAGCCGGCAGGTCGGCTGCCGATGACACCGCGCCAGAGCAGGCTGCCAGCACAAGCGCCAGCACAAACAGGATGTACCTGAACCGCATAATTACGTCCTTCATATGTCAGTCGTGGTCGTGCTGATTAGTACGTTCGCCTGCCGGGCGATGTTCAAAATTGGCGGCGGCAGGCGAATCATTCAGCGGCAGTAGCGATAAACAGTCGGCTTCAGTCTACAACGGCGCGGACGACAGGTTTGTCCTCCACCAACAGCCGCGTGCTTTCGATATATTCCAGGCTTTGGTGGCGGAAGTAGGTGTTATACAGCTCGGCATAGTGCCCGCCGCGTTCCAGAAGCTGCTCGTGGCTGCCTTGTTCGATGATGCGCCCTTTTTCGACTACGATGATGCGGTCGGCGTTCTTGATGGTTGACAGGCGGTGGGCGATGACGATAGAGGTGCGGTTTTCCAGCACCTTATCCAGACCTTCCTGAATCAGCGCTTCGGTCAGCGGGTCAACGCTGGCGGTCGCTTCGTCGAGGATGAAGATCGACGGGTTTTGCAGCAGCACGCGCGCCAGCGCCACCAACTGGCGCTGTCCCATCGACAGGCTCGATCCGCGCTCGCCGACGGGCGTATTTAACCCCTGCGGCAGTGCCGTAATCCAGTCGCCACTGCCCACCTGATGGGCGGCGGTGATAACTTCATCATCGCTGGCGGACGGCTTGCCATAGCGGATATTCTCCATGACAGTGCCGTCGAACAGGAACGGCGTCTGCGTGACCACGCCGAGACGCGAACGGTAGTCCGCCAGATCGAGCGTGCGGATGTCATAACCATCAATCGCGATTGTGCCGCCCTGGAACTCGTAAAAGCGCGATACCAGCTTTCCGATGCTCGATTTGCCCGCGCCAGTGTGTCCGACCAGCGCCAGCGTTTCGCCCGGATGAATGGTCAGGGAGAAGTCCGCCAGGACGGTCTCGTTGTCGTTGTACTGGAAGTTGACGTGCTGAAAATCGATCTCGCCGCGAATGGCGGGCAGCTTCACGCTGTCGGTCTGGACGACTTTTGACTCGGCATCAAGCAGGGCAAAGACGCGCTCACCCGCCGCCAGCCCTAGCTGGAACTGGCTCCAGAACGAGGCGATACTCGTCAGCGGGAACCAGAACATCGCCAGCCCCTGAATGAACAGATACCAGGCACCCGCCGAGATCGCGCCTTCGAGCGCGCTGCGACCGCCAAAATAAACAATCGCCGCGGTGCCAAAGCCAGCGATGATGTTCAGGATCGGGAAGATGCTGCTGAACGTATAGCCAGTCCGCAGGTTGACCTTATACGCCCGGGCGTTCACATCGAGGAACTCGCGGTAGATGGCGTTTTCCTGGCGAAAGGTCTTGGCGACCCGGATACCGCTTACTGTCTCCTGAATGTGGCTGCTGACGATGGCTACCACGCGCCGGGACTGGGTGACGGTGTTGCGGGCGATCTTGCGGAACAGCAGCGCCGTGATGACGACGAACGGCGAGATCGCAAGCAGCACGAACGTAAGCTGCACGTTGACGCTGAACAGGTAGCCGATCAGCAGCAGGATGAGCAGGAACTGGCTGAGAAGCTCGGTTGCCAGCGTCACCACCTGCGAGAATGCCTGCGTATCAGAGGTCACGCGGCTGACGATTTTGCCCGATGGGATGGTGTCATAAAATGACAGATCGCGCTCCAGAACGGCGTCAAAGGCATCTTCGCGCAGCTTGAGCACGACATTGCCGATGGCTTCCGACTGGAAGCGCTGGCGAATGAAGTTGAATACCCAACCGGTAACGCCCAGCGCCGTGATGATCAGCGCGGTCACAATCAGATTCACCGTCTCCGGGGCGGCTTCAAGGCGGTCAAGCACGTCAGAGATGAAGATCGGCAGCCCGGTGTTGACGAGTGAACTCAGCAGAATCGTCAGCGCGACCGCGCCAATACGCCCTAGCTGCGGGCGAAAGTAGGTGATGATGCGCTTGACCAGATCGCGGTCGCGGTATGTCCGGTCGTAAGACTCGGCATCCAGACCGTCCATAATGAAGCCCATATACGTCTCCTTGTTACTGCGCCAGCGCCGGTTCAAGCGGCGGCAGCGCGACGTCATAGCGCGAGAAGATGCGGCGGTAAATGGGGGACGTGCGCAGCAGGTCTTCGTGGCTGCCCTGGGCAACCAGCCTGCCACCCTCGATCACTAAGATATGATCCGCCCAGCGAATCTGTGACAACCGGTGAGTGATGAGCAGCGTAGTGCGTCCCTGCTGTGCCCGACGGATCGCCTTCTGGATCTCGTCCTCGGTGGCGCTGTCGATGGCGCTGGTCGAGTCGTCGAGGACCAGAATGCGTGGGTCGCTCAGGAAGGCGCGGGCAAGGGCAAGCCGCTGCCGCTGTCCGCCGGACAGGGTGACGCCGCGCTCGCCGATGTCGGTCTGGTAGCCATCGTTGAACGACAGGATGAAGTCGTGCGCCTGTGCCTCGCGCGCTGCCTGCTCGATCTGTTCCTGCGGCGTATCGGGCGCGCCAAAGGCGATGTTGTTGCTGATACTGCGCGAGAACAGGAACACATCCTGCTCGATCTTTGAGATCTGCGAGCGCAGGGCAGTCAGGTTCCATTCGCGGACGTCAATACCGTCGATCAGGATCTCCCCGCCGGTGACATCATAGGTGCGGTTGATCAGCTCGGTAAGCGTCGATTTGCCAGAGCCGGTCTGTCCGATAATGGCGACGGTTTCGCCCGGCTCGATAGTGAAGCTCACGTCGTCCAGCACGATACCGTCTTCGTAGCCGAAGGATACATGCTTGAATTCGATCCTGCCCTCGATTGGATTGGTGTAGCCGTCGGTGTTTTCGTCCAGTTCCGTCTCTTCGTTGATCACCGTCAGAATACGACGGGCGCTGGCGACGCCAAGCTGGATCAGCGACAGCGAGAACATGGAGATAAAGACCGGGAAGCGGAGTACACCCATCAAGCCCATCACGGCGATGATGTCCGGCAGCGTAACGATGCCCTGCTGGTAAAGATACAGGCTGTGCAGGAAGGTGAAGCCGAGGGCGATGCCGTAGAGCAGCAGCGGTAGATAGCCAGCCTCGGTGTAGCCCTGCTTGACAAACCATTTACGGTACTCGCGGGCGTTATGCCGGAACTTCTGGCGCTCGAAGGCTTCCTGGGCGCTCGCCTTGACGACTTCGATGCCGCTGATGCTCTCTTCAAGTCCGGCATTCATCGCGCCGAACTTCTCGCGCTGCGCTTCAACCACCGGGTTAAGGCGGCGGGCATAGCGGCGTCCGGTGATGTAGTAGCTGACGACAAACAGCAGCGGCACCAGCAGCAGTTCGGCGCGGATAGTCGCCAGAATCGTCAGCGGCACCACGATACCAAGCACCATATCAAAGATGAACAGGAAACCAGGGTTGATCATCCCGTTCATCTGGCGCACGTCGTCGGTGGCGCGCGCCATGATATCGCCGACCCGCTGGCGATCATGAAAGGTCTGGCTCTTGCCCAGTAGGCTGATATACAGTTCTTCGCGCGCGTCGCGTTCGAGGCGCTGCGCCAGCGTCTCGATGGACAGGCTGGCAATCAGCGATGACAGACCATCCGCTACCAGCAGCAGCAGCACGCTGCCGCCGATAACCAGCAGGGCTTGACCGGCATCGGGATACTGCGATGAATTGAGGATGACGTCCGCCGCCTCGCCGATCAGGATGCTGCGGGTATAGGTGAAGGTTGAATAAGCGACGATAAAGAGGCAGAACGCAAGGATGAACAGCCATCGATAGCGCCATATATGCGAAATCAACCAGCGAACGGCGCTTGTGCGATTGTAAGTATACGCATGAGCGACTGTAAACTCGCTATTGATGGACAAGGCGATACTCCTCTGTGTGACAGGGTGCTTTGCTACATGGAGTCTGTACGTAATTGTGTGACGGGCGGTTCAAAACCCGGACAGGTCACCAGTTATACCGCGGCGCTGGCAGAATAACGACGTGAGGACTCGCTTCCTTACGAGGTGAGTGGTTTGGGATGCCGTCAGGTTTCCAGCCGTTCGCGGCGATCCGGATTTTCATCTGCATATCCCAACAGCGCTACGTCTGCTAAACGCTGCGCCGGTGTTGAGGGTAGGGCGGTACGCTTTTGAAAAGCGCCGCGTAAGCCGGAAACATCACCGGTGTTTTCCCGCTATTATCGACACTGGCGAGCAAAACCCATTACGTGGACTTACAGGGTTGTTAAAACGCCGCCGTTGGAACACCGGTATTTTGGATGATGCCGGGGCTTTCATAAAGCGCCTGCTACAGCGCTGCCGCCGGGCAAATTAGCTGATTTTACAGCCCCACCAACCGATGGTCACTGGGGCGGAAATTGGTTTCAATTGCGCGGCTTGAATGCCGCTGCTGGCTGCGAAAAATTCACCGCTTGAGAGAACCTGGGCGGGCGGAAACCTGTAGAACGACCCGCCCAGATGCCCTCAAAAATTCGTCTAGCCTGCCAGCGCCATGGTGACCGTCTCGCGAAGCTGGCGTAACCCGAGACTCTTTTCTTTGCGTACCAGTTCCTCGCGGATGTTCAGCAGTTGCGCGATTTCAGCGGTGCTGTAGCCATTTTCGTACATCAGCATCACGCGGCTGCGTCTGGGTGGCAGTTCTTCCAGTCCTCGGCGCAGAACTTCATGCTCTTTCCAGAACTCTGCGCGTTCGTGCTCGTGAGTTTCTTCGGAAGCATACTCGTACAACTCGTCGAGCGAAACTTGCCCTGCATTTCTTCGAGACGCTTCCATAATTTTGTACCAGGCAATCTTCTTCAGGAACGCCGTAAACGGCAGATTGCGATCCTCGTACAAGCCTCGCTCTACTTTGACATAGGCGATGATCAGCGTCTCCTGAAGGATTTCGTCATCCTCAGTTGAGGTACCGTTCGTCCACCGGATAAACCTGCGAACCGGCTCGCTGCCGCCGCCTGAGAGCCATTCGTTCCAGGCGTGCGCGCGGTCTTCCGCGTCCGGGTTGTGAACGGGGAGCAGTCGTTGAACAATCTTATCTGGAGCACACAAGTGCATGTGGTTCCTCCTGGGGAGATTGTGATTGGAAAGGACAAGTGCTGGGGATATGCAGTTGTTAAGGTGCGGAGAGGTGATCGCGCGCGATTACCCACACTATAGATGTAGTGACATGAGTGAAGTGTGATGATCAGCACTGATGCACAGAGTCAATAGTATACATCAAAGAACAAGTGTGCTGCAAGAGGGTATTTTAGAAGGTTTATATACTGTTACGTGGGGTCAGGAAGGTTCACGCTTGCGGGTGCTGGCATTGGCGTCACCTGCCGCACTTTATCGGATGAAACGAGCCAGCCCGCAATGAAGAAACTGCCTATCTTCAGCGGCGCAGTCGGGGTAGAATAGCGGCTGTGGTTGAGATGAAGTCTCAGGTCTTCACCACAGAGTACCCGGATTTTTCAGATACGCAAAATCACGCATAGAACAGCAGCAAACCATGTATGACATCCTCCTCCTCGGTAATTACTTCTTCGACATCATTTTCTCAGGACTGAAGGAATTTCCCGCGCTTGGGCAGGAAGTTTACAGCAGCAGCATTACCTCGACCGGCGGCGCAATGTATATCACTGCGGCGGCGCTGCGTCGGCTTGGGGCAAACGTCGGCTGGCCCGCCATTTTCGGCGACGATCCGTACAGCCAGTACGTCCGCGATCTCGCCTTGAAAGAGGACATCGATCTATCGCTGGCGCGCAGGGTTGATACGCCGTACCGGCGGGTGACGACTTCGATGCCGCTTCATTCCGAGCGCGCCTTCGTGACCTATGTGGATGACGAACCGTTTGATTTGTACGACTTTTGGCTGAGCGCCGTTGAAACCAGCCGCTACCGGCATCTGCACATTGGGGGGCTGGAACCGCCGGAGCGCATTGAACCGATTTTTGACGCCGCGCGGGCGCGTGGGGCGACTATCTCGATGGACTGCCAGGACGGTCCTCTGCTGAAAAGCGGCTGCGACTGGCGCGGGCTGCTGGCGCATGTCGATATCTTCATGCCAAACGCGCGTGAGGCGCGGCTGATCACCGGACTGGAATCGGTTCAGGACGCGGCGAACAAGCTGAATGAGTGGGTCGCCAAAGTTGTGCTGAAGGACGGACCCAACGGTGCCTGGGTAACGACTGAGTCCGGGCTGCTGCACGTGGCGGGTATTCGCGCTGGTGAGCTGGTGGACACGACCGGGGCAGGGGACTGCTTCAACGCGGGTTACCTGTATGGGCGAATTGTCGAAGGGCAGCCAGACGAAATCAGCGTGCAGTACGCCAACATCTGCGGCGGGCTTTCGGTGACCGGGGTTGGCGGCGCGACCAACGCGCCCACCCGCGCGCAGCTTCTGGACTGGATGGCGCGGCTGAACGCGGTGCAGTCCTAGCCGATTTAGAGTGACTCCTTATCAAATAAAACAGGGGCGTAACACGTTACGCCCCTACAGATCCCGCTGAAACCGCAATGGTTACAATTCAAGTTCCGCCCGAAGGATGGCTTCGCGCTCGGTTGGTGCCAGCGTGAAGCCGAATTTCTCGACCAGACGGATGAACTCCTGATTGTCTGCCAGGACGTTGCCGCTTAAGCGGTGGATCTTCTCGTCACGCGCCACTGTGATCAGGCGGCTGAGCAGTTCCTTGCCCAGTCCCTGATGCTGGAAGCGGTCAGAGACGAGGATGGCAAATTCCGCCCGATCACTGTCCTGAATCTTGCTGACACGCCCGATTGCCATAATCTCACGATCACCGTTGAAGCTGTTCCGGCGAAGCGCGACCAGCGCAATTTCGCGGTCATAGTCAATAAAGCTGAGGCGCGACAGGCGCTCGTGTCCGATCCGCTGGCTCAGGTTCATGGCTTGCAGATAGCGGTTGTACACCGTTCGCTCGGACAGTGTTTCGTGGAACTTCGCCACCAGCGGCTCGTCTTCGGGGCGAATCGGTCGGAAAGTGACCTGCGCGCCGTCTTTTCCCTGCCACGAGGCGACGTACTGGGTGGGATAAGGGCGAATGGCTGGGCGCGGCAGCGCTTCTTCGGGAACGTCCTGCGGGTGGACAACCACGCGGGCATCAAGCGCGATCAGGCGCTCGTCCGATGCCAGCAGCGGGTTGATGTCGATTTCCTTAATCCAGGGCTGTTCGACGACAAGCTGGCTGAAGCGAACCATCAACCGTTCCAGCGCCGCCTGATCGACCGGCGGGCGTCCGCGCACGCCTTGCAGCGCCTTGTAGATGAGCGTACTTTCCATCATGCGGCGGGCAAGCGTGGTGTTGAGAGGCGGCAAGCCAAGCGCGCGGTCTTTGAAGACCTCGACAAGCTGACCGCCGGTGCCAAACAGCAGCACTGGACCAAACTGTGGGTCAACGCTGCTGCCAATAATCAACTCATAGCCGTCCAGCTTGACCATCGGCTGGACTGTCACGCCGCCGAAATGTTCCGCGCCCGCGCGCTCTGCCACCGACTGCTGAATGCGCTGGTAGGCTTCGCGGACGGCGTCGGCTGAGGCAAGGTTAAGCTGGACGCCGCCAACATCCGTCTTGTGGGTGATCGTCTCGGAGTTGAGCTTGAGTACAACCGGAAAGCCGATTTCTTCGGCGAGTCTGACGGCTTCGGCTTCGTCCTTCGCCACGCTGGTCGGCACTGTTGGGATGTAGTAAGCGGCAAGCACCTGTTTGGATTCAAATTCGGTCAGGATATCGCGTCCCGATTCGCGCGCCTTTCTGAGAATACTTTCGACCAGCGCGCGGTCTGGCGTTTCTTCAAACGAGTCCTCCGGCAGAATGGGAGTCTCGTACAGGCTGCGCAGATTGTCCTGATAGCGCCACATGTAATTGAACATGCGAACGGCGGTATCGGGGAACTGGAAGGTTGGGATGTTGGCGTGGTTGAGGATCGACTCCGCCGCCGATACTTCAGGTCCACCCATCCAGCTTGCCAGAATGGGTTTATCCTCAATGGCTTCGAAGCTGCGCAGGCGTTCCGCTGTCTGTGTCGGATCGGTCATTGCCTGGGGCGTGAGGATAACCAGCACGCCGTCAGAGTGGGGGTCTTTGCCCACGATTTCGAGCGTTTTGGCATACTGATCGGGACCGGCATCACCGAGGATATCCACCGGGTTATTGTGGCTCCAGTGGGCGGGAAGCAGCGCGTCGAGTTCTGCCATCGTCGATTCAGACAGATCGGTCAGTTCGCCGCCGCCAGTGATCAACGTGTCGGTGGCGAGCACGCCAGGACCGCCCGCGTTGGTGATGATGGTCAGGCGGTTGCCTTTTGGACGCGGCTGCTTGGCGAGCACTTCCGCCATGTAGAACACGTCCGAAATGCGATCCACGCGCAGCACGCCACTGCGATGGAAGGCGGCGTCCAGCACTTCGTCGCTGCCGGTGAGCGAGCCGGTGTGTGATGCCGCAGCCTGCGCGGCGGCGGCAGTGCGTCCCGCCTTGATAATGATGATCGGTTTCCTGAGCGCCACTTCGCGGGCAGCCGAGATAAACGAACGCGCGTCGCCAACCGATTCCATGTAGATGACGATGCTGTGGGTATTCGGATCGCGTCCGAGATAGTCGATCAGGTCGCCCCAGCCGACATCGAGCATCGAGCCGATAGAGATGAAGGCGCTGAAGCCGACGTTCTCGCTAAAGCTCCAGTCAAGGACGGCGGTGCACAGCGCGCCACTTTGCGAGATAAAGCCGACGTTGCCGGGGCGGGCGATAGCGCTGGCGAAGGTGGCGTTCAGTCCGCCAAGTGGGCGCATCACGCCGAGGCAGTTGGGTCCGATAATGCGGATGTTGGCTTTCCGCGCCGTCGCCAGAATCTCCTTTTCGAGCGCCGCGCCTTCGGGTCCGCGTTCTTTAAAGCCTGCTGAAATGACAATAATACCTTTAACGCCAGCCGCCGCGCACTCCTCAACGATGCCCGGAACGGTTTTGGCAGGCGTTACGATCACCGCCAGGTCAACCTGGTCAGGGATGGCGGCAATGGTGGGGTATGCCTGGATACCGAGGATGCTACTTTTCTTCGGGTTGACCGGGAAAACGGTACCGCCGAACGGGCTGCTGATCAAATTCCACAGGATGGTTCGCCCCACGCTGCCCGCGCGGTCGGTCGCGCCAATCACGGCAACAGCAGATGGCGAAAAAATAGCATCCAGCCCCTGTGGACGGCTGGACAGCGTTTCAGATGGTCGGTTCGTGGTACTTGAGGCGTGCACAGAGGGTCACTCCCTTGCATTACATTCAATCTGATTCGCCGATTGTGCCATAGTTTTGTTAGTCCTACAACGCATTCATAACAGACAAGATGACGATGATCATGGTTGTAGAATGACAGGTGACGCGGGATAATAGCCGCCTTATACACAGCGAGCACTATTATCATAAGGAGCCATACTATGCAGCTTGGACTGATCGGTTTAGGTCGGATGGGCGGGAATATGGCGGTGCGCCTGATTCGGGGCGGGCATGAAGTGTTCGTTTGGAATCGCAGCCCACAGCCAGTCCAGGCGGCGGCAGAGCAGGGCGCTAAGCCAGCGGCAACGGTTGCCGATCTAGTGAGCAAGCTCGACGCGCCGCGCGCCGTATGGGTGATGCTTCCCGCCGGGGATGTCACCGAAAACATGATTCACCAGTTGATGGATCTGCTTTCACCGGGCGATACCATCATTGATGGTGGCAACAGCAACTACAAAGAGTCTATTCGCCGCGCCCAGATGGTCGAAGCGCGCGGCTTTCACTTCGTTGATGTCGGCACCAGCGGCGGCGTCTGGGGGCTGACCGAGGGCTACAGCCTCATGATCGGCGGCTTGGATGAACCGGTCGAGCGCCTGCGCCCGATCTTTGAAACCCTCGCGCCAGCGCCCGATCTCGGTTGGGGACATGTAGGACCACACGGCGCGGGGCATTTCGTCAAGATGGTGCATAACGGTATCGAGTACGGCATGATGCAGGCGCTTGCCGAAGGCTTCGAGGTGATGAAGCGCAAAACCGAACTCGATCTGGACGTCGCGCAGATCGCCGAGCTGTGGCGGTACGGCAGCGTCGTGCGCTCGTGGCTGCTCGATCTCACCGCCAACTCGCTCAAGGATAACCCTGATCTCGACGGCATTAAAGGCTGGGTTGCCGACAGCGGCGAGGGGCGCTGGACGGTGGCGGAAGCCATTGAACTTGACGTACCCGCGCCGGTCATTACGCTTTCGCTGCTGGCGCGTTTTGTGAGCCGTCAGGAGGAAAGCTACGCGGCGAAGCTGCTGGCAGCCATGCGCAACCAATTCGGCGGGCATGAAATCAAGCGTGAGGACTAACTATGCTTGGGCACAGCAGCGCAGGCACGACTACGATAGTGATCTTCGGCGCTTCCGGCGATCTGACACACCGCAAGCTCATCCCGGCGCTGTACAACCTGTACCGGCGCAAGCGGCTGCCGCCCGATCTCAACATCGTTGGGTTTGCGCGCCGTCCGTGGTCGCATGAGCACTTCCGAGAGCTGCTGTCCGAGGGCGTGAAGAATTCGGAAAAGGACGGCTACGATGAAGAGGTCTGGCAGCAGTTCGCCGAACGGATCTGGTACTCGCGCGGGGATCTGGCGACGCGCGCTGATTACGAGACGCTGCATCAGTTTCTGTATGATCTCGAACGTATCCACGCCAACCGGCTGTATTACCTGGCGACCGCGCCCAACTACTACGAGCCAGTAGTCGATAACCTTGAGGCGCTTGGCTTTGCCGACGAAACCGACGGCTGGCGGCGGGTGGTTATCGAAAAGCCGTTTGGCTATGACCTGAACTCGGCGCTGGCGCTCAACCGCGCGGTACACGAGGCATTTCGTGAAAACCAGGTCTACCGCATCGATCATTATCTCGGCAAAGAGACGGTGCAGAACGTCCTGTTTTTCCGTTTCGCCAATGCCATTTTCGAGCCAATCTGGAATCGCAACTACGTCGATCACGTCCAGATTACGGTGTCTGAGGATCTGGATGTCGGCAGCCGCGCCGGGTACTACGATCAGGCGGGGGTGATGCGGGACATGTTCCAGAATCACCTGCTGCAACTGCTGTGCCTGGTGGCGATGGAGCCACCCGCGTCTTTCAATGCTGACGCGCTGCGCAATGAAAAGGTGAAAGTCCTGAGCGCCGTTCGCCCGATCATGATTACCGATACGGTGAGAGCGCAGTATGAAGGGTATCTGGATACGCCCGGCGTCAGCCCGAACTCGCAGACGCCCACTTACGGGGCGCTAAGGCTGTTTATCGACAACTGGCGCTGGCAGGACGTGCCGTTTTACGTGCGGTCGGGTAAGTCGCTGGCGCGCAAAACCAGTGAAATCATCGTCCAGTTTCGCCGCCCGCCGACCCAGTATTTCAACCTGCCGCGCAACCGCAAGCTGACGCCCAACATGCTGTCGCTGTGTATCCAGCCCGACGAGGGCATTCACCTCAGCTTCGAGACGAAGATGCCGACCTCAGCCCACGATATCCAGACGGTTGATATGGAATTTCATTATCGCGATTCGTTCAAGGATATGATTCTGCCCGACGCCTACGAGCGCCTGCTGCTGGATGCCCTGCTCGGCGACGCGGCGCTGTTCACCCGCGAGGATGAGATCGAACTGTCGTGGCGGTTGATTGATTATGTGCTGCGCGGCTGGGAAACCCCCCAGTCGCCGCCGCTGGTCAGCTATCGCCCCGGTGCCGAAGGTCCCGTCGAAGCCGACTCGCTGCTGAAAACTGACGGGCGCGAGTGGCGGTTGGGCTGTGGAGGACACTCATGAGCCGCGAAGTTCGCATCTACCAGAACGCCGGACTGCTGAACCGGGCATTGGCGGAGCGCGTCGTCACCATCTCTGAAAGAGCGATAGCCGCCCGCGGACGTTTTGTCGTCTGTCTTGCCGGGGGCAACACGCCGCGCAGCGCCTATGAACTGATGACGACACAGGAATATACCAGCCTTATCGACTGGAGTAATGCCTACGTGTTCTGGGGCGATGAGCGCTGCGTTCCACCTGAGTCCACCGACAGCAACGCGCGCATGGTGCGCGAAACACTGCTGAACCACGTGCCAGTTCCCATCAATCACATCTACCGCATTCACGGCGAACTTCCACCGATACAGGCGGCGGAACAGTATGACCAGACCCTGCGCGAGTTCTTTCGCAACCGGATGAACACAGGCAAGCCGCGCTTTGATCTGGTGCTGCTGGGATTAGGCGTGGATGGTCATACGGCGTCACTCTTTCCGGGCACGACGGCGCTGCGCGAGGAGAAGCGTTGGGCGGTTGCCAACCATGTTCCCAGCCTGGATGCCTGGCGCGTCACGCTGACCGCCCCGGCTCTCAACGCTGCCTCGAATGTCATCTTTCTGGTTTCGGGCGCGGAAAAAGCTGAGACGGTGAAAAGCGTGCTTGAAGGTGATGAAAATTCAGCCCAACTGCCCGCGCAGATGATCAATCCGCCGGACGGCAGGCTGGTATGGCTGCTGGACGAACCCGCCGCTTCACGACTGGCGAGTCAGAAAATCTAGCGCGCCAGCACATCGGCGAGGCGCATCAGGTCCTTGTCGATGAGCTTGGTCTTGCCCGCGATCTCTTCATGTGGGGTGGTGGCAAGCTGGTTCTTAATCATGCCGACCAGCACGCCAGACGTGCCTTCACACAGGTGCTGGGTGGCTGATGCCCCTAACCGCGACGCCAGCAGGCGGTCAAACGCGCCCGGAGCGCCGCCGCGCTGGACGTGTCCGAGAGTCGTGGCGCGCAGCTCAAAGCCAAGACTTTCTTTGTGATCCTTGAAATAGCCCACGAGTTCGTCGGCGTCATAAGCGCCTTCGGCAACGACGATGATGCCGTTGGCTTTGCCGCGAGCATAGGCGTCGCGCAGCGTTTTTGCAATCGCGCTGGGATTGGTCGGCACTTCGGGGATGACGATTGCTTCCGCGCCCCCGGCGATGCCAGACACCAGCGCCAGATAGCCGCAGTTGCGCCCCATGACCTGCACCATAAAGGCGCGGCGGTGCGATGCGGCGGTCACTTTCAGCCGGTCAATGGCTTCGAGAGCGATATTGAGCGCCGTATCGACGCCGATGGTGATATCCGAGCCAAGCAGGTCGTTATCGATGGTGGAGGCGACGCCAACCACCGGAAAGCCCATCTTGTGCAGCTCATACGCGCCGGTTTGCGAGCCGTTGCCACCGATGACGACCAAGCCTTCAATTCTGAATTCACGCAGATTTGCCAGCGCTTTTGCGCGTCCGGCGGGGGTTTTGAATTCCTCGCTGCGGGCGCTGCCCAGTACGGTGCCGCCCTGCTGGATAATGCCGCCGACATCGCGCGCGCCCAACTGCTGCATATCGGCTTCCATCAAACCGGCGTAGCCGCGACGCACGCCGAAAACCTCGGCACCTAGAAAGAGTCCTGTGCGCACGACCGCGCGGATAGCGGCATTCATGCCCGGCGCGTCACCGCCGCTGGTCAAGACTGCAATTCGCTTCATAGTTGTGCGTTACCTTCCGTTACGGATATAGTAAGGAATGTGATGATTGTATCTTACTTGAGATTGACGAAACAGACGTAGATCAGCAGACATTTAACACTGGCTGGCTATAATTGCCCCTGATATTGCTCATCAAACAGCTACGAGGAAAATCATGGCAGCAGCCGTTCCTGTCGATCTCCACACCTATCGCCGCCGAATTCGCGCCTGGACGCTGTATGACTGGGCAAACTCCGCTTTTGCGACGACGATACTCGCCGCCGTTCTGCCGATCTATTACAGTCAGGTCGCCGGCGCGACTCTGCCCAACGAGGCAGCCGCCACCGCTTACTGGAGCGTGGGGTTAAGCGTTTCGCTGTTCATCAGCGCCATCCTTTCGCCAATCCTCGGCACGATATCTGACATCACGCGCGGCAAGAAACGTTTTCTGGCGGTGCTGTCAGGCATCGGCATCGTGGCAACCGGCTTGCTGGTGCTGGTCGATACCGGCGACTGGCTGCTGGCGTCGGTTCTGTTCATCTTCGGGCGCATTGGCTTCACAGCCGCCTACACCTTTTACGACGCGCTGCTGCCGCATGTCGCCAAGCCGGAAGATCAGGACAGCGTTTCGGCGCGGGGTTACGCTATGGGGTATCTCGGCGGCGGGCTGCTGCTGGCTATCAACGCGGTGATGATTTTTGTGCTGCCCGGCACCTGGGGACCTCGGCTGTCATTCCTCAGCGTGGCGCTGTGGTGGGCGGTGTTCTCGATTCCTATCTTTCGCGACGTCCCTGAGCCGCAGACGGCGACCGAACGGCTCGCCCCCGGCGATTCCGTGGTACGGGCGGGGTTTCGCCGCCTGTGGCAAACGCTGAAGGACGTGCGTCACTACAGCGACCTGTTCAAGTATCTGATCGCTTTTCTCATCTACAATGACGCCATTGGCACGATCATCGGCGTCGCCGCGATTTACGGCGCTGAGCTTGGCTTCAGTTCGATTGAACTCATTCTTGCCCTGCTGCTGGTGCAGTTTGTCGGCATTCCCTTCAGCCTGATTTTCGGCAGGCTGCCGAGCAAGAACGAAAAGCGTCGCCCGCTGTTTCTCGCCTATATCGTCTTTAACGTGATCATGCTGCCCTTACTGGGTATTGGCGCGCGCGCCGGACTGCCAGCAGCAGTAACCGGTGGGGAGCCGCCTCCTTATGAAACACTTGGAAATGGCTCTGTTTTAGGGCAAGGTGAATATCCAGCAGTATTCGATGGCGTAGACTTTACGCTGGACTTCAACGGACAGACGGTTGAGATTCATTACCCTACCGGTTCGGACTTAAACACCTGGAATGTAACGCTTGACAACGAGGTGGTATTGGATGAAGAAGGCAGGTACTTTATCGCCACATATTCGGAGTCTCCGCGTAGTGGCAACATTTTTACTGTAGAGGCAGATCAGCCGGGCGTTCATCAGCTTGTTATCCGCCCGTACCCAACGAGAGATAGTGATCCTCCCCCCGTTGTCCTGGAAAAATTCGTGGTGCTGCCCCCGGCGCGGCAAAGCAGCCTGCCGCTGATCGTCGGCATAATCGTCGCTGTGCAGATTGCTGGCGCATTGTTCGCGCTCGCCTTTGGGCGGCGGTTCTTCACCCGCGCCGCCGAATCGCTGGACACCCGCCGCGCCATTCTGCTGTCACTGGCGATTTACACCATCATCGCTATCTGGGGCTACTTCGTCAACTCAACAGTCGAGTTCTGGTTTCTGGCGTGGATGGTGGCGATAGTGCAGGGCGGCAGCCAGGCGCTCAGCCGCAGCCTGTACGCCAGCATGAGTCCGGCGGCGAAAAGTGGCGAGTTCTTCGGGCTGTATGGCGTTATGGATCGCTTCGCGTCGATCATCGGTCCGCTGCTGTTCGCGGGCGCGGTCGCCGTTTTTGGCAGCAGTCGCCCGGCGATTGTCAGTCTGGTGGTGTTTTTCATCATCGGCGGCTATCTGCTCACGCGGGTGAATATCGTCGAAGGGCAGCGGGTGGCGCGCGAAGAAGATGCAGCTCTCCTTCAGAGCAGCAGCGGCGTATAGTTCCTGACTTAACGGGGCAATATATTCAAGCGCATGAGGATCAGGCACGGGTGTATATCCCGTGCTTTTTGTTTTTATTCCGTACAGCAAACCAATAAATGAGATGCCGCAGCGTTTAGGCAAATCCGATAAGCATCATTTTGATTTGTGAGATTCAGCCATAGCGCGACCACGCTTGTTATATAGCCATAAAAAAGCCGATATGGATTTCGTCCATTCTGGCTAATCGAGCCGCCGCGCCTCGTTTATATACTTCGATCAACGCCGTAGGAATTTACAGAGTTTCACCAGTAAGCCAGCCAACTCGACAGCTTCTCAATCGAACTTTTCATTGACGTTCTGCTGCGCGAAAGTGACATTTGGTGAATTCCGACAACGGCGCCGAGCTTGCCCTACTTGACCATAATTCGCTTTGAGGAGGCACAAACATGAATATTGATACCGGTGATACTGCCTGGATCATCGTTGCCACCGCTTTAGTCATGGTGATGACGCCCGCGCTTGCCTTTTTCTACGGTGGCATGGTGCGGAAAAAGAATATCCTTTCGACGCTAAACCTGAGTTTCATCGTCCTGGCGGTTATCAGCATTCAGTGGCTGCTGTTTGGCTACACGCTGGCGTTTGGCACCACCAATGCCGGTATCATCGGTGGATTTGACTTCCTCGGCTTTGCGGGTGTCGGTGCTGAGCCGAACAGCGCCTACGCGGCGACAATTCCCCACATGGCGTTTGCCGCTTTTCAGATGATGTTCGCCATCATTACGCCCGCGCTGATCACCGGCGCATTTGTCGAGCGCGTGCGTTTCAAGACCTTTTTGATCTTCACGCTCCTGTGGGCAACGCTGGTTTACGATCCGGTCGCGCACTGGGTCTGGGGAGTCGGCGGGATTCTGCGGACGATGGGCGCGCTCGATTTTGCGGGTGGAACGGTGGTACACATCACCGCCGGGTTTTCAGCGCTGGCATTTGCCATGGTGATCGGGCGGCGCAAATGGTATGGCAGCGGAACATTGGAACCAGCCAACATTCCTTTTACGATGCTCGGCGCGGGTTTACTGTGGATGGGGTGGTTTGGCTTTAATGGGGGCAGCGCGCTGGGTGCCAATGGGCTAGCCGTTCATGCGCTTGTAACCACCAACACGGCGGCAGCAGCAGCAGGTGTGGTCTGGATGTTTCTAAGCTGGCGCGATAACAAACCGAGTCCTCTGGGCGTGGTAACCGGCATGGTGGTTGGACTGGTTGCGATTACGCCCGCCGCAGGCTTTGTAACACCCCTTTCAGCGCTTCTCATCGGCGCGATAGCGGCTCCCATCAGCTATTACGCCATCCGGCTGCGCCAGAGGATGAAGCTCGATGAATCGCTGGACGTGTGGGCATGTCACGGAATGGGCGGTACATGGGGGGCGCTTGCGACAGGTCTCTTCGCGACGACCAGCGTTAATGCGGCAGGATTTGATGGATTGTTTTATGGCAATCCTGGGCAGCTTGTCATACAGGCGGTTGCCGTCCTTGTCGCTGTGGTTTTTGCTTTTGGCATGACCTTTGTGATTGCCAAAGTTCTTGACCGGGTATTCGGTTTGCGCGTCACCGAAAATGAAGAAGAGGTTGGGCTTGATATCAGCGAACACGGGGAACGCGCCTTCGCCTGAGCGTTCCGATTAACCGAGATATCCATGTGAACGACTTCGCTAATGAGATACGGGCAGTACAGGCTGCGCGTCTAACGAACGGGGGACATTATGTTCAAGAAAATTGAGGCGGTTATCCGAGAAGAGAAGCTGAATGATGTGAAAGACGCCCTGCGGCAGATTGGTATCGTGGGCATGAATGTGATTGAAATCAGAGGGCATGGGCGCCAGGGCGGCATCATGCTGAACGGGCGCAGCGGATCCTATCAGATTGATCTGCTGCCACGCATCCAAATCAACATCATTCTCAGCGAGCACAACGTCGAAAAGACAATCCAGACCATTTGCGACGCGGCACATACAGGGCAGATCGGAGATGGGATCATATTTGTTTACCCCGTTGACGATGTTATCCGCATCCGCACCAATGAACGGGGACGGGAAGCCCTGACGTATGAGGGTGACATTGACTCGATGCCGCGCACGAACGGCGCGCGGGCAGTCGTAACATAGCGTTGATGACCAGTGGGTGGCGGGCTTTTGCCCGCTGCCCATAAATGGAGCATTCGGTATCTCCGACCTTTAGCGCATTCTGATTCATTGCGCGGTAAAATTTCGGCAGACATTTCATTGTGGGGAAAATGGTAATGGCTGCCAACTTAAGCAGTTTTTCAGATCCCAGACTGATGGAAGTCTACGACATCCTGATCAAGACCTACGGCGAGCAGCCGCTGGTGCCGCGCCGCGAACCAATGCACGAACTGATCTCGACCATGCTGTCCCATCGCACCACCCAGCACAACGAGGCGCTGGCGTACCAGCGGATGATCGATCATTTTGGCTCGTGGGAAGCGATTCAGAGCGCGCCGGCTGCCGAACTTGCCCAGACGATAGCGCCGTCAAACTTCGCCGAAGCCAAAGCGCCGAATATCCAGAAGGCGCTCAGCATCATTTACGAGACGCGCGGAGCCTACAGCATCGACTTCCTGAACGACCTGCCGATTGACGAAGCGCTGGTCTGGCTGATGTCGCTGCCGGGCGTAGGCATAAAGACCGCCTCGCTGGTGATGCTTTTCTGCTTCGCTAAGCCGGTGCTGCCGGTCGATACTCACGTTCACCGCGTTAGCCAGCGGCTTGGGCTGATCGGTCCGAAGGTCGGCACCGAGGCGGCGCACCGTTTCCTGCTGGACATGCTGCCGAAAATCCCGTACATCCTGTTCAACTTCCACGTCGCCACCCTCAAACACGGGCAGCAGTTGTGCGTCTGGAGCACGCCCAAATGCGCGCCCTGCCCGCTGAAGCACCTGTGCGACTGGTATCAGGTCAATGTCGCCGGAAGGCAGGCGGCGCGCTAGCACACGGTTTTGCCCCTATTTGCGTGAACCCTCACGCGCAAACTGCGCTATACTTTGATCTGGCACATCGTCACATCATTTCTTGAAAATGGGAGTTTTTTATGGCACAGGAGACTTTTGCGCCGCCTGTCAGTGAGTGGTATTACCCCTCTGACAGCGTAAAAGAAAACGCTATCGTCCGCGACTACGAATCACTCTACGCCGAAGCGCAGGGCGATCTCGAAGGCTTCTGGGCGCGGCAGGCGGAAAAACTGGACTGGTTCGCGCCCTGGGAAAAGGTGCTCGATGCCAGCGAAGCACCATTCTACAAGTGGTTTGTTGGTGCTAAGACGAATATCGCCTATAACGCGCTTGACCGGCATATCAAGACCTGGCGGCGCAACAAGCTGGCGCTGGTCTGGGAAGGCGAGCCGGGCGACAAGCAGACGTTTTCCTATTGGCGGCTGTGGCGCGAGGTCAATAAATTCGCCAACGTGCTGAAGGGTATGGGCGTCAGAAAGGGTGACCGCGTAACCGTCTACATGGGGCGCGTCCCTGAGCTGGTGATCGCCATGCTCGCCTGCGCCAAGATCGGCGCGGTTCACAGCGTCGTCTACGGCGGCTTTTCAGAGCATGCACTGGCTGACCGCATCGAGGACGCCCAGAGCCGCGTGCTTATCACCTGCGATGGCGCGTGGCTGCGCGGCAACATCGTGCGGCTGAAAGACGTGGTCGATGAGGCAGTGCGCCGTTCGCCAATTGTCGAGACGGTGATCGTCGTCAAACGCACCGCCCACGACATCGCCATGGAGCAGGGACGCGATTACTGGTATCACGATCTGATGGCGCTGCCGATTGCCAACGGCAACTGCGAATCGGTTGAGATGGATGCCGAAGACCCGCTGTTCATCCTCTACACCAGCGGCACCACCGGCAAGCCGAAAGGGATACTCCATACTCACGGCGGTTATCAGGTTTATACATCGGCAACGCTCGAATGGGTGTTTGACCTGAAGGATGAAGACCGCTGGTGGTGCGCCGCCGATCCGGGCTGGATCACCGGACACAGCTACATCGTCTATGGACCGCTGATTCTCGGCGCGACCAGCATCCTCTATGAAGGCGCGCCCAACCAGCCATATCCCAACCGCTGGTGGAAGATAGTGGAAGAATACGGCGTGACCGTCCTCTATACCGCGCCGACGGCGATTCGGGGCTTGATGCGCTTTGGCGACGCCTGGCCCAACCGCCATGACCTGAGCAGTTTACGCCTGCTGGGGTCGGTGGGCGAGCCGATCAACCCTGAAGCGTGGCGCTGGTTCTATAAGGTCATCGGCAAGGAGCGCTGCCCGATTATGGATACGTGGTGGCAGACCGAAACCGGCGGTTTCATGATCTCGCCGGTGCCGTCAGTTGGGCTGAAGCCCGGCAGCGCAACCCGCCCCATTCCGGGCGTTGAAGTGGATGTCGTGGACGATCACGGCGTCCCGTGTCCGCCCGGCGTGGACGGCAATCTGGTAATCAAGCAGCCCTGGCCCGGGATGCTGCGCACCGTCTACAAAGATCCGGATCGTTTCGTCAAGCAGTACTGGACGACTTATCAGGATCAGGGCTGGTACATTACCGGCGACAGCGCTCGCAAGGATGACGACGGTTACTTCTGGATCATCGGGCGCAACGACGACGTCATCAAGGTCAGCGGCTATCGTCTGGGAACCGCCGAGGTGGAGTCCGGGTTGGTCAGCCATCCAGCGGTTGCGGAAGCTGCCGTCATCGGTATGCCCGACGAGGTGCGCGGCAGTGTTATCTACGCCTACTGTATCCTGAAGGCTGGGCTGGAAGGCTCGGATGCGCTGCTGGATGAACTCAAGAACCATATCCGGCATGAGATCGGACCGATTGCCGTACCGGCAAGGATCGAGTTTGTGCCGCAGCTTCCCAAGACGCGCTCCGGCAAGATTATGCGCCGGGTGCTTAAGGCTCGCGCCACCGGGCAGCCGGAAGGCGACCTGAGCACGCTGGAAGAGTAAGTGTCGAAAGCTTAACGCAAAGGATGCGGCGCGGTGCTGTATCCTTTGCTTATTCCTTCAATCTGCTTATGTGAAACCTCGCGCCGGCAGCGAAGCGGGCAGATCATTCAGGCGCGAATCCGAACTTTGCCGAGCATGTTACAGCTTTCACTTCCTCGCTGGCAGCCTATTGTAATTAGCCGTCTCGCTGCGCTTGCAGCGATAATTGGATTCTGCCTGGTAATTATCGCTCACGGACACGTGAAGGGACATCGTACTGATACCACCGCGCCGTATCAGGGCGCTAAAGCGGCGCTGCAAGGCATTTCGCCATACAGTGACGCAGTAACGCTGGAAACACAGCGGATTTATTGGGGCGAAGACGAGGTAACGGACGAACACCGCTTCGCCTACCCAGCCTACAGCATCTTCATTTTTGGGTGGCTCACACTGCTTCCTCTGAAAACTGCCTATGTGGTGTGGGCGATTGTGCAATTTCTGCTTGTGATCTACGCGCTAAACCGATTCGGTCTCAGCGTGTTCTTCGCCACTGTCCTGTTTTTCGCGTTTAAAGAAACGCTGGCTGTGTCGCTGATGGGACAGTCAGTATTGTGGACTGTCGCATGGATTGCGCTCGGACTGCGCGCGCTGCAAAATGAGCAGCCGCGCCGCGCCGGTCTTTACTTTGCGCTCTCCTGTATACACCCGGTTCTGGCTATCCCGATTTCGCTGATGACACTGCTTTACTGCGGTCGGGCGCTGCGCGCGTATGTGATCATCATGCTGCTGTGGCTGCTAGCGAGCCTGCTTGTCTTTGGGTTGTGGATACCGGATTGGATTATCACGATGGTCGCATACAGAGGTTATGTCGGCTATCTGAACTGGATTCCGAGTCTTGTGCCCGCATCAGTTCCATTTTCGGTCACGGTGCTGGTGGCGGCGCTGCTCCAGCGTTCATTATTGCTGCGTCACATCCTGTCGACGTCAGCGCTGTTCATGCTGATGCCCATCACCGGCTTATACCAGTTAGCTTTGCTCGCGCCGTCGATAGCCAGAATAGCAAAACCATACTGGCTGATCATTATCGCCGCCATTTGGTATTACGTTTTCCAACCGCTGGATATTCGGCGCTTTGAACTGCTGGTGATTCCGGCTTTGGTGGTCATCATAACGCTGTCGCAGGTTGTTATCGCGCTCCGACTCCGTCGTTCGGAACAGCTTGCTCCCAGCGACGCCTGATGCTGTGTTCCTCGCGGGCGCGGCTTCCCGCGCCCTTAATGCTGAACGTTCTGCCCAACGCTACTCCGCCGCGTCGATGATCTGCTGGATGAAGCGGGCGTGTTTGAGCGCGTCTTCGACGCTGCTGATGGGCTGGCGCTGGTCGCGCACGTTGTGGTAAAAAGCGAGCAGTTCGCTGCGGAACGCCTCGTCATAGCTGACGACCACCCGCTTTTCCCAGGCGAGTTCGCCGTCGTGCCCCTGCACCGTCACCGGGCTGGGAAAGTTGCGAAAATACGGCGACGGCATGGTTAAGTAGACTCGTTCGTGGTTGCCAAAGAAAGCATATTCTTCACGGTAATCCTTTAAGTAGGGCAAATACTGCCAGTCCAGCGACACGTGTACGTCGTCGGGATACTCGATCAGCGTGTGGATCGACAGCCCATCGCGCCAGATGTCGGTGTGCAGCACGCGGGTGGGTTCACCCAGGAAGCCAAACAATGTGTATATCTGATGGATAATGCTGCTGCACAGGACGCCGTAGCCCAGACGCAGACGAGAATCATCCTTGCGGCTGCCTAGCGCTTCATCGACCTGCGGCTGAAGCTCGCCTTCGGTGAATATCCGCAGTTGAGCGTCCACCTGCGATTCCCAGCTTCCCACATCGACGTGTCCTTCGACGATACGATCCCCGCCCATTCTGATCCGGTAGATCGAGCGTCCCAGTTCGTCGGCGGGATGAAACACGCTGATCCGCACGTAGCCGAGGTCGCTCATCTGGCGCACCTGTTCGCGGGCATAACTGAAACCGGGATCGTAGAGCTTGTGGTAGCCTACCTGCACGATGCGGTCGCTGTCTGCTGCCCGCGCCGCGACGGCTTCAGTTTCGCTGACGTTCCATGCCAGCGGCTTTTCGACCAGTACGTGCTTGTTGGCGTCCAGCGCCGCGATTGTCGCCTCGGCGTGCGATCCGCCGTGAAATAGTCCCACCGCTTCGATATCATCCCGCGCCAGCAGATCGCGCCAGTCGGTGTAGCGGTGTGGAATGTGGAAGTGATCGCAGACCGCGTCCAGCGTTGGCGGGTGAATATCCGCCGCCGCCACCACTTCAAACTGGTCGTACTCGAATAGATGCGGCAGATGCATCATCTGAGCGATACCGCCGCAGCCGATGACACCCATTCTCAGTTGCTTCATGATCTGTTTCGCTCCTTCCGGGCAGTGGCTGAACCAGTGCTTGATTATAGCGTTGAAAGGGCAGATGCTGGCGATGGCGTCGGGACGTGTAGGGGCGACTCGCGAGTCGCCCAGGGCAAGCCACCGGCTTGCCCCTACGGAACAAAGCCTTGACAACAATGTACTCTTTACAAATGTATCTATTTCGGTATAATCCTAATTAGGAAAATACCGAAATGGGATGAGGGCTATGGAACAGGCAGATTTTCAGACACTTGTGTCGTTCTTCAAGGTGCTGGGTAACGAATCGCGCCTGCGGATTATCGGTCTGCTGGCGAACCGCGATCACACTGTCGGCGATCTCGCCGAACTGACCGGCTTGCGCGAGCCGACCGTTTCGGAACACCTCGCCAAGCTCAAGGAGCTTGAACTGGTGACGGTGAGAGCCGAGGGGAACTTCCGGCTGTATTCGTTCAATCCGAAGCCTTTGTACCTTGCCAACCGCGAGCTGTTCACCCGCGAGCGCCTGGCGTCACTGGTAGACGATGCTCCGCCAGACCCGGAAGCCAAAGTGCTGCGAACATTCGTCAAGGATGATCGAATCACGCAGATACCCACCGGGCATAAACGCCTGCTGGTTGTGCTGCGCTGGCTGGTGGAGAAGTTCGAGATCGACCGGCGCTACAGCGAGAAAGAGGTGAATGAGATCATCCTGCGCCACAACGAGGACTACGCCACGCTGCGCCGCGAACTGGTGGACTGGCGCTTCATGGCGCGCGAGAAGGGCATCTACTGGCGCACGCCCGCAGAATCGGCGGACGATGTGGAGTTGGACTAGGCTCTTGACATCTTCGCCACCCGCGCTATGCTATTGCCCATGAATTTCTACGCCCGCATCAACCGCCGCAACCGTCGTCGCGATACTCACATACGTATCGGGGAATGATGCTGTCCGGCAGTTGATGCAGACAAATTGTGGGTGCATGACCTCGAACCAGTTCGTTCGGGGTCTTTTTGTTTACTCAGGTCAATCACGGAGAACATGATGCCAGTCAAAGATGTCAAGAAGGTTGTCCTCGCCTACAGTGGTGGTCTGGATACGTCGGTGATCGTTACCTGGCTGAAGAACAACTACGGCTGTGAGATCGTCTGCTTCACCGCCGATCTCGGTCAGGAGGAGGAACTTGACGGGTTAGAGGACAAAGCGATCAGGACGGGTGCCAGCAAGCTGTATATTCGCGATCTGCGCGAAGAATTCCTGACCGATTTTGTCTACCCGACGATGCGGGCTGGCGCGATCTACGAACGTGATTACCTGCTGGGTACATCGATGGCGCGCCCGCTGATTGCCAAGCACATGGTTGAGATCGCCGAAGCCGAAGGCGCTGACGCGGTGGCGCATGGCTGCACCGGCAAGGGGAACGATCAGGTGCGTTTTGAAGTGAGCGTCATGGCGCTTAACCCCCGCCTGAAAACGATTGCGCCCTGGCGCGAGTGGGACATTCGCAGCCGCGAAGACGCCATCGCCTACGCCCAGGAATTCGACGTGCCTATCACCAGCACGCTCAAATCGATCTACAGCCGTGACCGCAACCTGTTCCACATGAGCCACGAAGGGGGTCCGCTGGAAAATCCCTGGAACGAGCCTGAAGAAGAGATGTTCAAGCTGACCATCAGCCCGGAAGCCGCGCCCGATGAAGCGGAATACGTCGAAATCGAGTTTGAGCAGGGGACGCCGGTAGCTGTGAACGGCGACAAGCTCCCGACGGTCGAGCTGTTCGTCCACCTCAACCACATTGCGGCGCGACACGGCATTGGTCGCATGGATATGGTCGAGAATCGTCTGGTGGGCATGAAGAGCCGCGGCGTCTACGAGACGCCCGCGGGTACGGTGCTGCGCCGGGCGCATCAGGCGCTGGAAAGCATCTGCCTGGACAAGCACACCGTGCACTACAAGGACATTCTCGCCGTGAAGTACGCCGAACTGGTGTATAACGGCTTGTGGTTCACCCGCCTGCGGGAAGCGCTCGATTCGTTCGTCAACGTGACGCAGGAAAACGTGACTGGCACTGTACGCCTGAAGCTGTACAAGGGCAACGTCACTGTTGCCGGACGCAAGAGTCCTTACAGCCTCTACCGCGAGGACTACGCCTCATTCGGTGAGGAAGACGTTTACGACCAGCAGGACGCCGAGGGCTTCATCGAGTTGTTTGGCTTGCCGATGAAGGTGGAAGCGCTGCTGAGCATTATGGGGACAGGGCAGACGCGCTACCGCCGACCAGACTACAGCAAGTTCAAGCGGGATTAAGCGGTTATCCCTTTCGACGATCACGATCTGGTGATCGATTGTCCCGATTTATATAGGCGGCTGTATCCGAAAGTGAGTGAGCATTTATGACATTATGGGGTGGACGTTTCAGCGAGCCATCGGACGACGACCTGCGGGCGCTCAACGACAGTCTGCCGTATGACAAGCGCCTTTATCGCGAGGACATTCGTGGCAGCATCGTCTATGCGCTGGCGCTGGTCAAGGCGGGCGTGATCACCAAAGCGGAAGCCCAACAGATCGAGCAGGGACTGGAGCAGGTGCTGGCGGAATTTGAGGCGGACACATTTGCGCTCAAACCCGAAGACGAGGACATTCATACGGCGGTGGAACGGCGGCTGACCGAAATCATCGGTGAGACAGGCGGCAAGCTGCACACCGGGCGCAGCCGCAATGATCAGATTGCGACCGATATGCGTCTGTGGGTGCGGCGCGAGATGGTTGGAATCAACAACCGGCTGCTGCCGCTGCAAGAGGCGCTGGTCGAACAGGCAGCCGCCCACGTTGAGGATGTCATGCCCGGCTACACCCACATGCAGCCCGCCCAACCAGTGACAGCGGGGCATTGGCTGATGAGCTACTTCTGGATGCTCCAGCGAGACAGAACGCGGGTGGACGTGAGCATCATTCACGCCGAAGAACTGCCGCTGGGTTCGGGCGCGCTGGCGGGGACGCCGCTTGACATTGATCGCATGGTGCTGGGCTTCAATTCAGAGCTTCAGTTCGAGGGCTACACCCAGAACAGCCTCGACGCCGTCAGCGACCGCGATTTCGTCGCCGACAGTCTGTATGCGCTGTCCATGATCGGCATCCATCTCAGCCGGCTCGCCGAAGACCTGATCATCTTCAGCAATCCGTTGTTCGGGTTTGTCACCCTCGATGATCGCTACAGCACCGGCTCAAGCCTGATGCCGCAAAAGCGCAATCCCGACCCGATGGAACTGATGCGCGGCAAGACCGGGCGGCTGATCGGCAACCTGACCGGCTTCCTGACCACGCTCAAAGGGCTGCCAACCGGCTACAACAAGGATTTGCAGGAAGACAAAGAGGCGCTGTTCGATTCGGTCGATACCATGAACAAGCTGCTGCCGGTCATAACCGCCATCATCCGCACGCTCAGGCTAAACCCTGACCGGATGCGCGCGGCGCTGGATGAAAATATGCTGGCGACTGATCTGGCGGATTATCTGGTGAAGAAGGGGATGCCGTTCCGTCAGGCGCATCATGTATCGGGCAGGGCGGTGCGGCTGGCGGGCGAGCGCGGGGTGAAGCTTTCGCAGCTTCCGCTGGCAGACCTGCGGGAACTATCCGACCTGTTCGACAGCGATACCAGCGCTGTTTTCGATTTCGACGCTTCGGTAGCCCGGCGCAGAGCCATTGGCGGCACCGCGCCGGATGCGGTGCGCGAGCAAATCGAAGAAGCCCGCCGTCTGCTCGAATGACAGTTGGGCGGGTTGCACAAACGCAGTGTGACAGGTTGTACGAACTTTTACGGACTTTGGCATTTGCCAGCGAAAGAGGTTGACAGGCTGGTGGATTATCGTTACGCTTGGTTGCATTGTACAGTAATTGAGACAGTCTGATGTCCAGCAGCAAGTCTTTCAGCCTCAGCCTTATCGTCATTATTATCGTCCTCGTCCTTAGCGGCGGCGGATTATAGTGACTTGGGTGGTGTCTGAAAGCGCCGGTTGAATGAAACAAGACAAAAGCCCCCAAGCCAGGGGGCTTTTTTGTTGCATATTTCGGTGGAGAGATGGTCATGTACCCGCAGTACGAAGCGAATATGGAAGCCAGTATGATGCAGGATTATCCGACCAGCCCATGGACTGAGGCGTATCAGGACTCGTTTGCCACCAGCGAACAGCCGCCGCAGGATGACGACGCGCAGCAGCCCACGCACGACGCGCTTTCCGAGATTTACAACCGGGGTTACTCGGCTTAAGACGGAAAGCGCGTTTTATATTCCTTAGAGGAGAGAATCAGGATGCCAGCACCCTATATCTGGAGAAACGGCGAATTCGTCGCCTGGGAAGACGCAACGGTGCATGTCACGACCCACGCGCTGCACTACGGTTCCAGTGTGTTTGAGGGCGTACGCGCCTACGCGACGCCGGATGGTCCGGCAGTTTTTCGCCTTCAGCCGCATACACGCCGCCTGGTGAATTCGTGCAAGATCGCCCGCATCGACCTGCCATTTACCGAGGATGAACTGAACGCGGCGGTTCTCGAAACGGTGCGCCGCAACGGACACGAAGCCTGCTACATTCGCCCGATTGTGATGCGCGGCGCGGGTCCTCTGGGCGTCGAAGGGCGCAAGAACCCAACCGATGCCTTTATCTTCACCATGGAGTGGGGACGGTATCTGGGCGCGGAAGCCATTGACAGCGGCGTCGATGTTCACGTCAGTTCGTGGCGGCGGATCGCGCCGGACACGTTTGCATCGATGGCGAAGATCGGCGGGCAGTACATCAACAGCCAGTTCATCACTATGGAAGCGCACGATCTCGGCTTCAACGAGGGCATCGCGCTCGATTACAGCGGGCAGGTCAGCGAGGGCGCGGGCGAGAATATCTTCGTGATTTATGACGGCGTGGTGTACACACCGAGCCTCAATTCCTCAATTCTGATGGGCGTGACCCGCGACAGTGTGCTGAAGCTGTTGGGTCAGCTAGGGCTGGAAGTGCGCTACGAACCGATTCCGCGCGACATGCTGTACATCGCCGACGAAATCTTCTTCACCGGAACGGCTGCGGAAATCACGCCGGTGCGTTCGGTGGATAAGCTGCCGGTGGGGAAGGGCAGCCGCGGTCCGATTACCAAAGCGATTCAGGATGAATTTTTCGCTATCACCAGCGGGGCAAAAGACCCGTATGGCTGGCTGACCTACGTGCGGCAGACCGAGCCGGGCGACTAGGTTGTGTTCAGGTTTTGGTTGTGTACAGCGGTCAACACCACATTAAGTCGTGTTGCCAACGATAGACATTGTGCGGCGTGAAGTCAATGACACTGGAGAAGGCATATGTTATTAAGCGGCGCTGAAATTGTGATGGAATGTCTGCTGCGCGAAGGCGTGGAAGTCATGTTCGGCTATCCGGGCGGCGCTATCTTGCCGACCTATGATGCCATGACCAAATATCCACAAATTCACCATGTCCTCGTGCGGCATGAGCAGGGCGCGTGCCATATGGCAGATGGCTATGCGCGCGCCACCGGCAGGGTCGGCGTGGCGATTGCCACCAGTGGTCCCGGCGCGACCAATCTGGTCACAGGGATTTCGACGGCGATGATGGACTCGTCGCCGATTGTCTGCATCACCGGGCAGGTTACGCGCGGCGCAATTGGCTCGGACGCCTTCCAGGAAACCGACGTGACCGGCGTCACGCTGCCTATCACCAAGCACAACTATCTGGTGATGGACATCCACGAGCTGCCTTACGTGATCCGTGAGGCGTTCTACATTGCCCGTACCGGTCGTCCGGGTCCGGTGCTGATCGATATTCCCAAAGACATTCAGATCGAAAAAATCGAATTTGTCTATCCAGAAGAACCGATCCGTCTGCCCGGCTATCGTCCACCGGAAACCGCCGACGAGGAAGACGTGGAAACGGCGCTCAACCTGATTAACCAGGCGAAGCGTCCGATCATTCTGGCGGGACACGGCATTGTCATGGCGGGCGCGGTGGGAGAACTGCGGGAAATGGTGGAACGCGCGCAGATTCCGGTGACGCTGACGCTGTTGGGCAAAGGCGCGATCCCGGAGAATCACCCGCTGACGGTTGGCATGATGGGAATGCACGGCGAAGCGGCATCCAACCTGGCTATTCAGGAAGCCGACCTGCTGATCGCGCTCGGAATGCGGTTTGACGACCGCGTGACCGGCAACCTGAAGACCTACGCGCCCAACGCGCGCAAAATCCACGTCGATATTGACGCTTCTGAAATCAACAAGAACGTGAAAGTGGATGTTGGCATCGTCGGCGACGTGAAAACGGTGATGCGCCAACTGCTGCCCGGCGTGCAGCAAACGCAGCATGCCGAATGGCTGAACCGTATCCGCGACTGGCAGGAAGACTCCGACGAACGCGACATCATCAACCGTGAATCGCCCGAAGTGCTGCTGAGCGCACAGGTGATCAATGACCTGTGGAAATGCACCGGCGGCGATGCCATCACCGTCACCGATGTCGGGCAGCACCAGATGGTTGAGGCGCAGTATTACCCTCACCAGCGCCCGTCAACGCTGATCACCAGCGGCGGCGCGGGTACGATGGGCTTTGGCTTGCCGGCGGCGATAGGCGCGAAGTTCGGTATGCCGCACGAGGAAGTGTGGGCGATTGTCGGCGACGGCGGTTTTCAGATGACGCTATGCGAGCTGGCGACGGCGAAGCAGGAGAATATCAACGTCAACATCGCCATCATCAACAACAACTATCTTGGCATGGTGCGCCAATGGCAGGAATTCTTCTACGAACACCGCTACCATGCTACGCCGATGTTTAACCCCGATTTTGTGAAGCTGGCGGAAGCCTATGGCATTCCCGCGATGCGTGTGACCAGCCGCGATCAGGTCATGGAAGCGGTCGAATTTGCCCGCGGCATTGATGGTCCGGCGCTGATCGAGTTCATGGTCGAGAAGGAAGAAATCGTGTACCCCATGGTCCCGGCGGGCGCAGACCTGCACAACATGATCCGCCGTCCGAAACCCGGCGAGGAGCAAGTGTCATAATGGAACAGACCTATACCAATATCCCGAAGAAGCATATCCTGGTGGCGCTGGTCGAAAACAAGCCCGGCGTCCTCAACCGCGTGGCGAGTCTTTTTCGCCGCCGCAACTTCAACGTGGACAGCCTGACGGTTGGACGGACGCACCGCCCGCACATCTCGCGCATGACCATTGGTGTGGATTCCACCCGCGCCGATGCCAACCGGATCGCCTCCAACCTGAACAAGCTGATCAACGTCATCGAGGTATCCATTGTCTCGCAGGAGCCGCACGTCAGCCGCGATCTGGCGCTCATCAAAGTGCGCTCCAACGACGCCGATTCGCGCAACCGGCTGACCGTTCTGTGCGAGCGCTATCCGGCGCGTATTGTCGATATTGGCACCGAAGTGGCGATTATCGAGATCACGGCGCAGGAAGATGTTGTCGAGGCGCTGATTGAGGACCTCAAGCCGCTGGGCATCGTCGAGATGGTTCGCACCGGCGTCGTCGCCATGGGGCGCGGCGTCCGTATACTCGACTCGCAGTACGAGCCGGTCGTGCCCGCCAACAGCAATGGACATGCCTACCAGGCGTACAGCGTGTAGAGAGCAGTAGGGACAGTAAAAGAAGTAAGGAAAGTAAGAGATGTAGGGGCGCAGCATGTGTCGCATCGAAGATGCGCGCGCCCCTACGGAATAACACCCATATATCGGCAGTTGAGGGGGTATCCCCCGGCAAAACGGAGAACAACAGTTCATGGCAACACTCTATTATGATAAGGACGCCGATCTTTCGCTGCTGGATGGCAAGACAATAGCGATCATCGGCTACGGCAGTCAGGGACACGCCCACGCGCTCAACGCCCGCGACAGCGGGGCGAAGGTCGTCATCGGGCTGCACGAAGGCAGCAAGAGCCGCGCGAAGGCAGAAGCGGAAGGGCTGGAAGTCCGGTCGGTGGCAGACGCAGCCAAAGGCGCTGACATCGTCATGATTCTGATTCACGACACCATTCAGGCGCAGGTTTACACCGAGTCGATTGCCGCGAACCTGAAGCCCGGCGCGATGCTGATGTTCGCTCACGGGTTCAACATTCACTTCGGGCAGATCACGCCGCCCGACTCGGTAGATGTGGCGATGGTCGCGCCGAAAGCGCCGGGACACCGCGTGCGCGAAGTCTTTAAGGAAGGCGCGGGTACGCCTGGTCTGCTGGCGGTGCATCAGGATGCGACCGGAAACGCTAAAGCGGTTGCGCTGGCGTATGCCCGCGCGATTGGCTGCACCCGCGCCGGTGTGATCGAGACGACCTTTAAGGAAGAAACCGAAACCGACCTGTTCGGCGAGCAGGTGGTGCTATGCGGCGGCGTGACCGCCCTCGTCCGTTCGGCGTTCGAGACGCTGGTCAAGGCGGGTTATCAGCCGGAGATCGCCTACTTCGAGTGCCTGCATGAACTCAAGCTGATTGTTGACCTGATGTACGAGGGCGGCATGAGTTACATGTGGTACAGCGTCAGCGATACGGCAGAGTACGGCGGCTACACCGTCGGCGATCAGGTCGAGCAGCAGGTGAAGGAACACTTCATGGAAGTGCTGACCAGGATTCAGGACGGCTCGTTCGCCAAGCAGTGGATCGAGGAAAACAAGCAGGGACAGCCGAATTTCAAAGGTCGCCGCCGCCAGGAGCATGACCTGCTGATCGAAAAGGTCGGCTCGGAACTGCGCGAGATGATGCCCTTCCTGAACGCCAAGACGATCAGGCAGGAAGCGTAGCAACCTCACCCCTCAATCCCCTCTCCATGAGAGGGGAAGACAAGGCAACCGAAGGTTGCACCGAAGCGAATCAGGGGTGAGGTTTCAGTAGGTAGTCTGGAGCAATGTGATGGACGTGATACGGCTGGACGACATCCATACATTTACCGAACGGGTGGAACCGTTTCTGATGTTGGACGAAGCGGCGCACAGCCTGATCCTCGGCATTTGCTCCAGCCTGAAGCTGCCCAATAACTATGACGAAGCTCCGTATCTCGGTTACTGTGAGGATAAGGGGCAAATCGTCGGCGTGGCAATTCGGACGCCGCCGTATAACTTCATCCTGTCACGGCTGGCGCACGATGACGTCGTAGAAGCCTTCGCCCGAGATGCTCGCGCAGTGTACGATGAGCTTCCCGGCGTGATCGGGTTGAAGGAATTGGCGGCGGCATTTGCCGACCGCTGGCAGCAGTTGACGGGACATTCGCCTCACCTGAACCGTAAGGAACGGCTGTTTCGCGTCGATAAAGTCATTCCCGCTGCTGACGTCAGCGGTGAGTACCGCCCGGCGGCGGAGAAGGATTTTGAAACGATGACGCAGTGGATGATGGATTTCGCCGCCGAGGCGCTCGATGGCTCGCCGCGAGGAGACGCCGAGCGGAACGTACGCCTGCGTCTGGAAAGCGATCCCAAAGTGCGTGGGATGCGCTTCTGGGTTGACGATGGCAAACCCGTCTCAATGGCAGGCTACGGCGGGCTGACGCCGCACGGTATTCGCATCGGTCCCGTGTATACACCGCCGGAGTATCGCCAGCGCGGCTACGCCAGCGCGCTGACGGCAGCCTTAAGTCAGGAATTGATTGATGGTGGACGCTCATTCGTGACACTGTTCACCGATCTGAGCAATCCAACGTCCAACCACATCTACCAGACCGTTGGCTACGTGCCGGTCTGCGATGTGGATGAATATCAGTTTGAGGCAAAGACGCATGACTGACGAACCTGGTGTTGTCGAGAGGGGGTGATCCACTTGGCGGAAGACGACCTTGCTGACCTTCGTAACGACTATTTACTAGCCTTGAAAGGATACCCCCGACATGACTACCAAAGCGGTTGACGAAGACGTTGTTGTATTTTTCGACACCACCCTGCGCGACGGCGAGCAAAGCCCGGGCTGCACCCTGAGCAGCGCCGAAAAGCTGGAAATTGCCCGGCAGTTGGCGCGGCTGGGCGTGGACATCATCGAAGCCGGATTCCCGGCAGCTTCGCCGGACGATCTGGCGGCGGTGCAGCGGATCGCTCAGGAAGTCGGCACGCCCGACGGTCCTGTCATTTGCGGGCTGGCGCGCGCCGTCGAAAAAGACATCCTCACCTGCTGGGAAGGCGTGAAAGACGCCGCCAAGCCGCGTATCCATACCTTTCTCGGCACTTCCGACATTCACCTGAAATATCAGATGGGCTTGACGCGCGAGCAGGCGCTGGAGCGCATTCGCAGCGCCGTGACGCTGGCGCGCAGCCTGTGCGACGACGTGGAATTCAGCCCGATGGACGCGGGGCGCACCGATCCTGAATTTCTGATCGAAGTTTGCACGCTGGCGGTGGCATGTGGCGCGACGACGCTCAACATTCCCGATACGGTCGGTTATGTGACGCCGCAGGAATGGCACGACACGATTTCGAATCTGATCGCCGAGACGCCGGGGGCAGGCAAGGGCAGCGGCGTGGTCTGGTCGGTACACTGCCACAACGACCTGGGACTGGCGACCGCCAATACGCTGGCGGGCGTGGTCGCGGGCGCGCGTCAAGTCGAAGTGACCATCAACGGCATCGGCGAGCGCGCAGGCAACACCAGCCTGGAAGAAGTGGTCATGGCGCTGCAAACACGCCCTCAGTTCTACAACCTGCGCACCAACATCAACACCCGCGAAATCGTCAAGACCAGCCGCATGGTCAGCAACTATACGGGGATGCAGGTTCAGGCGAACAAAGCCATTGTCGGCGCGAATGCCTTCGCTCATGAAGCAGGGATTCACCAGGATGGCATGTTGAAGAACGCCAGTACCTACGAGATTATGACGCCGGAAAGCGTCGGCTGGACGCAGAGCCGTCTGGTGCTGGGCAAACACAGCGGGCGGCACGCGCTGAAAGTGCGCCTGCAGGAACTGGGCTACGAATTAGCGCCGGAACAACTGTCGCAGGTGTTCGAGCGCTTCAAGGTGCTGGCAGACGCCAAGAAGAACGTCACCGACGCCGATCTCGAAGCCCTGATGACGGATGAACTTCATAAGCCGCAGGAGTTTTTCCGGCTTGAGGACATTCAGGTGACCTGCGGCACGATGGGAATGCCCACCGCCACCGCCAGGATCAGCAACGCCGACGGCGAAACTTTCATCAAGGCGGCGGTTGGCACAGGTCCGGTCGATGCGTGTTATCGGGCTGTCGATGCGGTCATCCAGAACCCAGCCACGCTGATCGAGTACAGCGTTCACAGCGTCACCGAAGGCATCGACGCGCTCGGCGAGGTGACGGTGCGGATTTTGCCGGCTGACGGAGATGGCAGCGGGCGTTCGTTTGGCGGCTACGGCGCGGACAGCGACGTCATTGTCGCCAGCGTCAAAGCGTACATGGCGGCGCTCAACCGGATGCTGGCGGCGCTGGGCACCGAGACGCAGAAGCCCGAGGGCGAAGCCGCGACGGTGGCGCTGACGTAAGAAAGCATTGAACCGCCAGGTCGCCAGGATCAAGAATTTGAACCACGAAGACACAAAGGACACGGAGAGGACGTAGGGGCAAGGCGCGCCTTGCCCTGTACAGGTAATCAATGGAAAACGTGCAGGAATTTGTGCAGAAGCAATTTGGCAGCGTAGCGGAAAACTACCGCACCAGCGCTGTTCACGCCAGCGGCGAAGACCTGAACCGGATGGTCGCGGCGGCGCGGCTCACCGGAACCGAACGGGTGCTGGATGCGGGGTGCGGCGCGGGTCACACGGCGTTAGCCTTCGCGCCATATGCGGCGCAGGTGGTCGCTTATGACCTGACGCCAACGATGCTCGAACAGGTGGAGCAGCTTGCTGTCCAGCGCGATCTGAGCAACGTCGTCACACTCGCGGGTGATGTCGAGCGTCTGCCGTTTGACGAAGGTGAATTCGATCTGGTCGTTTCGCGCTACAGCGCCCATCACTGGGGCAATCCCGCTGCCGCGCTGCGCCAGTTCCGGCAGGCGCTCAAGCCCGGCGGGCGCTTCATCCTCAGCGATATCGTGGCGCGGGATGAACCGGTCATAGACAGCTACTTGCAGACAGTTGAAATTCTGCGAGATCCGTCTCATGTCCGCGATCACACCATCGGGCAGTGGCAGACGATGCTGGACGATGCGGGCTTCGACGCCGAGGTGATTTTCCGGTGGCGACTGCCACTCAATTTTGACGCCTGGGCAGCGCGTATGGCGACGCCTGCGGCGCATGTCAGCATGATCAAAACTCTGTTCAATATCGCGCCGGGCGAAGTCCGCGCCGCGTTTGAAATTCAGCCAGACTACACCTTCACGCTTGATGGCGCGTTGGTGCTCGCAAGGATTCGGTAGGTGGAGTAAACGATGACCTCTAAGACTCTGTTTGAGAAGGTATGGGAGAACCATCTGGTTCGCCCACAAAGCGAAGATTTACCGGCGGTGCTGTACATTGACCTGCATCTCGTTCATGAGGTCACGTCGCCGCAGGCATTTACCCAACTTCGCGAGCGCGGGCTGAAGGTGCGCCGCCCCGATAAAACGCTGGGCACGATGGATCACAGCACGCCGACGACGCCGCGCAACCAGTTCGGCGTCATTCCGGTGACCGATATGCAGGCATCGGCGCAGCTTGACGTGATGCGTAAGAACTGCGCCGATTTTGGCATTCCACTGTATGACCTGGGAACCAGCAAGCAGGGGATTGTCCACGTTATCGGACCCGAACAGGGACTGACACAGCCGGGTATGACGATTGTCTGCGGCGACAGCCATACCAGCACTCACGGCGCGTTCGGCGCGCTGGCGTTTGGCATCGGCACGAGTGAAGTGGCGATGGTGCTGGCGACCCAGTGCTTGCTGCAAAACAAGCCAAAGACAATGGCGGTGCGCGTCGATGGTCGGCTGGACGCAGGTGTGACGGCAAAGGACATCATCCTCGCCATCATCGCTCGGATCGGCATCGGCGGCGGAACGGGCTACGTCTTTGAGTATATGGGCGAAGCCATTCGTGGGCTGAGCATGGAAGGGCGGATGACCATCTGCAATATGTCCATCGAAGGCGGCGCTCGCGCGGGCATGATCGCGCCCGACGAGACGACATTTGAGTATATTGCCGGGCGTCCGGCAGCGCCGCGGGGCGCTGACTTTGACGCGGCGGTTGCGCAGTGGCGCAGGCTGCCGACCGACGACGGCGCGACCTTCGATCATGAGATTCGCCTCGACGCCAACGATCTCGTGCCGATGATTACCTACGGCACTAATCCCGGTATGGGGATGCCGATTACGGCGAACGTGCCCGACCCGGATAAATTGAGCGACCTCAGCCAGAAGCAGGCGCTGGATAAGGCGCTGCGCTATATGGATTTGCAGCCCGGTCAGCAGCTTCTGGGCAAGCCGGTGGATGTGGTGTTCATCGGAAGCTGCACCAACTCGCGCATTGGCGATCTGCGCGAAGCGGCGAAGATCGTTCGAGGGCGCAAGGTGGCGGAAGGCGTGCGGGTGATGGTTGTCCCCGGCTCGCAGCAGGTGAAGGCGCAGGCGGAAGCCGAAGGGCTGGATCAGGTCTTCAAGGATGCGGGCGCGGAGTGGCGCGAGGCGGGCTGTTCGATGTGCATTGCCATGAATGGCGACCAGCTTGCGCCGGGGCAGTATGCCGTCAGCACCAGCAACCGTAACTTTGAAGGACGTCAGGGCAAAGGCGGGCGCACTTTCCTCGCCAGCCCACTGACCGCCGCCGCGACCGCCGTCACCGGCGTGATCACCGATCCGAGGCAGTTGGTCAGCGAACGGGAGTATGCGTAATATGGAACCGATCAAAACATTCACGGGCAAGGTCGTCGCCGTTCCGGTGAATGACATCGACACCGATCAGATCATCCCGGCGCGTTACCTGAAGGTGACGGATAAGGCGGGATTGGGGCAGGCGCTGTTTTCCGACTGGCGCTATCAGGCTGACGGCTCGCCCAAGCCCGATTTTGTCCTCAATCGCCCCGAACATCAGGGCGCGTCGGTGCTGGTAGGCGGGCACAATTTCGGCTGCGGCAGCTCGCGCGAGCACGCCCCCTGGGCGTTAGTGGGCGCGGGCTTTCAGGCAGTCATCAGCACTTACTTTGCCGACATCTTCCGCAGCAACTCGCTCAAGAACGGGCTGCTGCCGATTGTGGTGGACGAGAACACGCACCGTCAGCTTCTGAGCCTGGCGGAAGAAGACCCGACCACGCAGGTGACGGTTGACCTCGAATCGCAGACGCTGACCCTGCCGGACGGGCGAGGGGTAACCTTCCCGATTGACGGCTTCTCGAAACACTGCCTGCTCAATGGGGTGGATCAGCTTGGCTATCTGCTGGGTCTGGAGCAGGAAACTGCCGCCTACGAGGCGGGAAATCCACGGCGGGTTGATACGGCATTAGTGGCGGGGTAAAGCGATGTCCAGGCAGGTTGTAGTCTACGATACCACGCTGCGCGACGGCACGCAGGGCGAAAACATCTCGTTTTCACTGGCGGATAAGCTGCGGGTGACCGAACTGCTCGATAATCTGGGCGTCGCCTATATCGAAGGCGGCTGGCCCGGCTCGAACCCGAAAGACGTGGCGTATTTTGACGCGGTCAAGTCGCTGTCACTACAGCACGCCAAGATCGCCGCCTTCGGCTCAACCTGCCGCAAGCAGAGCGACCCGGCGCACGATGCCAACATCAAGGCGCTGGTCGATGCTGATACGCCGGTGGTGACCGTCTTTGGCAAAACGTCGATGCTGCACGTCACCGACGTGCTGCAAACCACGCCCGACGAAAACCTGCGCATGATCCGCGAGAGCGTGCGCTACCTGAAGTCTCTGGGCAAGGAAGTGATCTACGACGCCGAACACTTCTTCGATGGGCTGAAGCTCGATCTGGAATACGCGCTGGATACCATTCAGGCGGCGATTCTCGGCGGCGCGGACGCGGTCGTGCTGTGTGATACCAACGGCGGCACTATGCCCTCGGAAGTCGGGCAGTACTTTGAACTGGTGCGCAAAACCTTTCCTGAGGCGGCGCTGGGCATTCACACCCACAACGACAGTGAACTGGCGGTTGCCAACACGCTGGCGGCGGTGCAGGCAGGCGCGGTGCAGGTGCAGGGCACGATCAATGGTTACGGCGAGCGCTGTGGCAACGCCAACCTGTGCAGCATCATTCCCGATCTTGAACTCAAGCTGGGCTACCAGTGTTTGCCTGAAGGCGCGCTGCGCCATCTGACCTTTGTCTCGCGGACGGTGGCGGAGATCGCCAATGTCGCGCCGGATAGCAGCCTGGCTTATGTCGGCAAGAGCGCTTTCGCCCACAAGGGCGGCGTTCACGTTGCCGCCATTCGTCGCAACGTGGACAGCTACCAGCACATCAAGCCGGAGCTAGTGGGCAACGAAATGCGCACCCTCGTCTCGGATCTTTCGGGACAGGGCAACATGCTCAGCAAAGCTGAGGAATTTAAGCTCGACGTGAGCAAGGCGGAAGCCGTACAGGTGCTGAGCGAGATCAAGCAGCTTGAAAGCGAAGGCTACGTCTTTGAAGGTGCGGAAGCGTCGGTTGCTATTCGCCTGTTCCGCGCCAGACCGGACTACGTGCCGCTGTTCACGCTGATCGATTTCACGACCATTGTCGAGGATCGACAGGGGCGCGGCTCGATAGCGGAGGCGATGGTTAAGCTCGACATTGACGGCGACATCGTTCACACGGCGGCGGAAGGCAATGGTCCCGTCAACGCGCTCGACCTGGCGCTGCGCAAGGCGCTGATGCCGCGCTATCCGCAGATCACCGATTTCCAGCTTGCCGACTATAAAGTGCGTATCGTCGATGGCAACAATGGCACAGCGGCGACCACGCGGGTGCTCATCGACACCCAGAACGGCAGCAAACGCTGGAGCACCGTCGGGGCAGGGCAGAACATCATCCGCGCAAGCTGGCTGGCGCTGGTGGACAGCGTGGAGTATGGCTTGTGCGTCGCCGAGCAGGATGACCCGGTGGCAATTGGCGATTGACCGGCTGATACGGGCAGAATCGATAGCAGGGCAGGGCTGCCTTTTATGGTTGTATGGCGATAGGGCATAGGGACGGACGACGACGATGACAACAGCAAAAATCGCAGTGCTCTCCGGCGACGGCATTGGACCGGAAGTGACCGGGCAGGCGATAAGCGTTCTGCAAAAAGTCGCGAGCAAATTTGGACACGAGTTTTCATTTGAAGATGGGCTGATCGGCGGCATCGCCATCGACCAGACCGGCAGCGCCCTGCCTGACGAGACGCTGCGGCTGTGTGAAGGTGCCAGCGCTATCCTGCTGGGCGCGGTGGGCGGACCCAAATGGGACAACCCGACCGCGCCGGTGCGACCGGAGCAGGGGCTGCTCAGAATTCGCAAGCATTTTGAGCTGTTCGCCAACCTGCGTCCGGTGAAGGCGTACCCGGCGCTGGCGCAGCATACTCCACTCAAGACGGAACTGCTGGAAGGCGTCGATATGCTGTTTGTCCGCGAACTGACCGGCGGCATTTACTTCGGGCAGCGGCAGGAACAGGGCGACGGCGACACCGCCTATGACACCGAACTGTATACGGTGGGTGAGGTCGAACGGGTGGCGCATATCGCCTTCCGGGCGGCGCAGGGGCGGCGCGGGAAAGTGTCGTCGGTGGATAAGGCGAACGTGCTTGCCGCCATGCGTCTGTGGCGGCGAACCGTCGTCAATGTTCACGAGGACTACAGCGATGTGACGCTGGAACACGTGCTGGTGGACGCCTGCGCCATGCACCTGATCACCCGCCCGGCGAGCTTTGACGTGCTGGTGGCGAGCAACCTGTTTGGCGACATCCTCAGCGATGAAGCTTCGGTGCTGGCGGGATCGCTGGGAATGCTGCCGTCGGCGTCGCTTGGCTCTGGGACGATGGGCTTATACGAACCGGTGCATGGCTCGGCGCCGGATATCGCCGGGCAGGACAAGGCGAACCCGACCGGCGCGATTCTCAGCGCGGCGATGCTACTGCGCTACAGCCTGGGCTTGGAAGCCGAAGCCCGCGCCGTCGAAGCCGCCGTTGAGCAGGCATTGGGCGCTGAGGCATATACTGCCGACATTGCGCCGCGCGGCGGCAGCTCCGTCAGTACCACCGAATTCGGTCAGACGGTGATCAATTATCTCTGAACCACAAAGGCACGAAGTACACGAAGAAAATCGTAGGGGCGCACCATGCTGCGCCTCTACAACTTCGCGTTCTGGTTTTTGCTAACCGCTAATTGCTGTAAGCTGTTCGCTGACTACTGATCGCTGCCCGCTAGAAGTCGGTTACGTCGGTTTCATCGTTCGACAGCGTATCCAGCGAGCCAGCCTGCCGCAGTCGTGAGCGAAGCTGCGAAATCGCATAGGCGGAAAGCAGGAACATCAGCCGCCGCCCGCCGATGGACATGGTTTCCCAGGTGACGGCACGAAGCGCGGACAGCGCCAGCGCGATGTAATATTCCGACCAGTTTTCGCTGGTCGCCAGGCATTCGCGCACGATTTCCCGCACCGACAGCAGCGGGCGAACCGCTTCGGCAAGCATGACGTGGGTATCGGGCGGCAGATGGTATTCCGGCAGCGCAGCGACCACCCGCATCACCTGCCGCGCTGACTCCCAATCCTCGCCCAGCACCGGCAGCACCACGTCATTCAGCAGGCTGATTTCGAGACACGCCCAGTCGAACAGCGTGTGACCGTTGCGCGTCTGGGCGAAGTCGATCAGAAACGGCGTTTGGTTCGGTCCCACCAGAATGTTGCCCAGGTGCAGATCGCCGTGAATTTTGCTCAGCGAGCCGTTGACGTAGCGATCCATCAGGTCTTCGTAGGCGATGAGGGGATTCAGCAGCTTCTCGCCCTTATTAAAGCCTGGGATCATCTCGGCGCGGGCGTCGAAATCTGGTTCGAGCGCGTGCGCAGCCAGAAACAGGATTTCCGCGCGCGTCTTCCACACGCGCCCCACCAGCCGTTCCACTACTTCGCCGCGAAAATAGGCGTCGCTGGTCATGTTCAGGTTCTGAACTTCCACCTTATAGGCGCGTCGTGCTGCTTCGCTGCCTTTGCCGACGGCAAGCTGGATCGAGTTCTTGTCGCGGTAAACGCGCTGGATAGTGTAATTCTCGACGGCGACCAGATCGCCATATTCCAGATGTTCGAGCTTTTTCCGCCGCGCCGCTTCCTTGATGGTGACCTTCACCTGCGGTTGGTCGTCGCTTGGCACGTATTCGAGCGTCAGCAGCGGCGGCAGCAACCAGTCGTATTCCGCCCACACCTGGAAGCGATACGGGCGGCGCTGCATCCACCAGGTTTTGCCAAAGGCGGGGTACAGTTCCTGAGACAGCCATGTCCCCAGCCCACCAGCGCCGATTTCCTGCGCCACAACGCGCAGGTCGCGGGCATTGTTGTTATCGCCCGCCACGAAGGTATATTTCAGTCCCGCCACGTCCGACGTTTCGGCGGCGGTTGGCTTGTCTTCCAGGCGGGCGGTCAGCGGCGGCAGCGAGCTTTTGATATGGGTTTCGTAGCGCTGCGCCTCGTCCAGAATCGTGTCCGAACGGTCGATCTTGACGACAACCGCCGCGTCTTCGACGTTATCGCCCTGAATCGGCGTGACGACCAGGATCATCGCCGGGGTATAGCCGCCGGTAAGCTGCCGTTCGACGCGCACGCGGCTGTAGCCGTAGAACATGCGCCGCAGGATGAACAGGTGCTGTTCATTGAGCGAGTCGGTCGGCTCGAAGCTTTCGCTGAATTCAACGGTGATATAGGGCTGGCGGCTGTCAAACGGCGTCACATGCTCGCGGGTAGTACTTGCCAGCGACGCCGGGTTCAAGCCCAGCTTGCGCAGCACCCGCACCGGGATGCTGTCGTTCTCCTCGAAGATCGCCAGCAGCAGATCGCGCTCGCTGATTTCCTGGCGACCTTCTTCGAGCGCCAGATCGTTGGCAATGCTCAGCACCACATCCGCGCGCGGCGAATTGGGCAAGCCCGCCCACAGGCGCTGGCGGGTGCCTTTGCCCATCTGGCGGCGGATCGCGTCGGTCACATAGTCGGTGGTCAAGCCGCTGTCTTCAATCAGGCTGTTGGTCAGACCGCCGTTGATCTGAAGCAAGCCGATGAACAGATGCTCCACGCCCAGATAATAGTGCTGCATCCGAAACGATTCCTGCCGGGCGTTGATGAGGATGTCTTTGAGTGCAATTTCGGGCATGGTTTATTCTGCCTGCTGGATGCGCAGCCAGGTGCGCCCGACGCGGAAAAGCTGTCCCGTCTCAATCGGAATCGTGCCGCCGACGCGGCTGTCGTCCTCGTCACCTTCAACGAATGTGCCGTTTTTGCTGTCACAGTCTTCCAGCCACCAGCGGGCGTCCTTCCAATGCAGGCGGGCGTGATAGCGCGAGCTGTAGGTGTCGTGGCGCAGGCAGACGTCGTTATCGTCCCGGCGACCCAACCGCAGCACCCACGCCTCTGCCTCCGCCAATCCGTCTCCCTCGGTGGAGTAGCGCAGCAGCAAGCCATCATCCACGCCACTCATCACCATGAGTTCCACTGTTTTTTCCAATCGCGAATACCCTGTTATGAATATCAGACCTGCCGGTTGGGGCAGGCGGCGGTGTCAACATTCCCTAAGTATACCCGCATCAAAAAACTTGCGCTCGACCCTCGTTCATGCTATAGTTTTTCCTGTGTTTGTTAACAACCACATATTGAGAAGTCTCTTATCCAGAGCGGTGGAGGGATCGGCCCTACGAAACCGCGGCAACCCCCTTAATTGGGAAGGTGCCAAGTCCGGCAGAATGTTTCTGGAAGATGAGAGCGTCACAACAGGACGACCTCCATAAAAGACTTCGATGTGCCGAGGTCTTTTTTATTTCCAGCCCTCGGATAAACACGCACTATCCGATGATCGGTGAACTGGAGGGAAACCCATGCTTGACGACATGAACCTGAACGATATTTTGCCACGCCATGACCGCGAAGCCGAAGGCGGCAGCAGCACGCGCGCCGTTCACGGCGGCACCAAGCGGCGCAAAGCCTTCAATTCGCTGACCAACCCGGTTGTTCAGACGGCGACCTATACGTTTCGTGATACCGAAGAACTGATCGACTTCATGGAGCGCAAGACCTGGGGCGATGGCGACGACCGCGAGGAATACGGGCGCTATGGCAACCCGACCGTCTCGGCGGTGGAGCGCAAGCTGGCGGCGCTTGACGGCGGCGACGACGCGGTGCTCTATGCTTCAGGCATGGCGGCGATTACCTCGGTGCTGCTCACCATCCTGCCGTCCGGGGCGCACATCGTCATGACTGATGATTGCTACCGGCGCACCCGCCAGTTCTGTCAGACCTTCCTCAAGCGTTTAGGCATCGAAACGACGGTGGTGCCGATGGGCGATTACGACGCCCTGGAAGCGGCGATCATCCCTCGCAAGACTCGTATCATCATCTCTGAAAGTCCAACCAACCCGTATCTGCGCGTCGCCGATCTCGAACGAATCGCCAGCATCGGCAAGTCGCGCCGGGTGATGACGATGATCGACAGCACCTTCGCCACGCCGGTCAACCAGCGGGCGCTGGAATGGGGTATCGATCTGGTTATCCACAGCGCCACCAAATATCTATCCGGGCACAACGACATTCTGGCGGGCGTGGTCGTCGGCAAGGGCGACCACATCAAGGCGCTGCGCGACGCGCGCGGTGTGCTGGGCGGCATCGTCGATCCGAATGCTGCCTACCTGCTGGATCGCGGCTTAAAGACGCTGGGCGTGCGGGTGGGGCAGCAGAATTCAACCGCGCTGGCGGTGGCGCGCTATCTGGAACGCCACCCGGCAGTTGAGCGCGTCTGGTATCCCGGCTTGGCATCGCATCCCGATCACGCCGTTGCGGCGGAGCAGATGAGCGGCTTCGGCGGCGTGGTCACGTTTGAAGTGAAGGGCGACCTGAAGACGACCAGTCAGTTCATCGACAGGATGCGGATACCGTACATTGCGCCGAGTCTCGGCGGCGTCGAAAGCCTGATCGAGCAGCCTGCGCTGATGAGCTACTACGAAAAGACGACTGAAGAACGGCTTGAACTCGGTATCAAGGATAATCTGGTGCGCTTCGCCGTCGGCATCGAAGACACCGACGACATCATCGCCGATCTGGAACAGGCGCTGCGGGTGGTCGATACCAACCCGCACAAGCTGCGCCTTGAAGACCAGTGGGAACTGCGGTTCAGATCGTAGAAAAGAGTTTTAAACCACCAAGACACGAAGGACACAAAGAAGGAAGTAGGGGCGCAGCATCGCTGCGCCCTCGCTCGTTAAGCCTGCGGCGCGGTGATCTCTCCGCCCAGAATCGCTCGAATCGACTCGGCGGTTGGCTCGGCGTCGTGGACGAGATTGCGGAATGTGCCGTGAATGCCGCGCAGTTCGTCGCGGTGGTAGCCAATCGTCGCGTCCGGGTCTTTGAGGATGTGTCCTGTCAGCACGCCGACCACCGTTTCATGCGGCTTGATCACGCCCGAATTCACCAGCTTGCGCACGCCCGCCATCGTGCAGCCCGACGCCGGTTCGCAGCCGATGCCCTGCGCGTCGATCAGCGCTTTGGCTTCCATGATCTCAAAATCGCTGACCTGCTCAACCACGCCGTTCGTCCACTTGATGGCGCGGACGGCTTTGGGATAGTTGACCGGACTACCGATCTTAATCGCGGTGGCGACGGTTTCGGCGTGTACCGGCTCAAGCCGGTCGAAACCGCGCTGGTAGCTCTGGTAAAGTGGGTTCGCGCCTTCCGCCTGAATCACCGCCAGACGCGGTATTCGGTCGATCACGCCGATCTCATGCAGTTCGTGCAGCGCCTTGCCAAAAGCCGAGCTGTTGCCGAGGTTGCCGCCGGGGCAGACGATCCAATCGGGTGTCTGCCAGCGAAGCTGCTGGAGCGCCTCGATCATGATCGTCTTTTGTCCTTCCAGCCGGAAGGGATTGACCGAGTTCAGCACGTAAATGCCGAGCGTTTCCGAGATTTGACGCACCAGTTCCAGATTGCGGTCAAAGTCGGCGTCGATGCGGATGCAGGTCGCGCCATAGGCGACTGCCTGCGCCAGCTTGCCCAGCGCCACATCTTTGTTTTGAAAGAGGACGATGCCGCAGATGCCAGCCCAGGCAGCGTAAGCCGCCAGTGAAGCCGACGTGTTTCCGGTAGAAGCGCAGGCGACGTTGTTCATGCCGAGAACGCGCGCCTGGGTTAAGCCGCCGGTCATGCCGCGATCCTTGAACGAGCCGGTGGGGTTTTCGCCCTCATGCTTCAGGTAGAGGGTTTCAACGCCTGCCCAACTTGCCAGACGCGGGGTGTGATAGAGGTTGGTGCTGCCTTCCGGGCGGCTGACGATTCGCGACGGGTCAACGTCGGGATAGACCAGTTCCTTGTAGCGCCAGACGCCGCTGTTATAGGGCGCGTCCAGCGAGCCGAGGCGCTGGTCGAAGGTGGCGCGCAGTTCGTCGGCGCGGCGAGTCCAGTGGTCGAGATCGTGCTTCACGTCCAGCAGTCCACTGCAGGTTTCGCAGTTGTAGATGACCGTGTTAGTGGGGTATTGTCTGCCGCAGTCCATACATTGTAAGATGCTCGCCATACGCGCCTCAGTAGGTTGTTTTTGTTTAGATGGATGATGTATGGTAGGGGCGATTACTCACCCCTGCGCCTGCACCTAAGGATAGCACCTCTCATGCGAAAAGCCAGCGCCTTTGCCCCTGCCACCGTCGCCAATCTGGGGGTTGGTTTTGACGTACTTGGTCTTGCCGTATCCGAGCCGGGCGATACGGTCACTGCCGAACGTATCGATGAACCGGGCGTCGTGATTGCTGAGATCAGCGGCGACGACGGCAAGCTGCCGCTTGAGCCAGAGCGAAACACGGCGGGCGTGGCTGCCGCCAGCCTGCTCCGGGCGGCGAATGCTTCGTTTGGCGTCCGGCTGACCATCCATAAGGGGCTGCCGCGCTCCAGCGGTCTGGGCAGCAGCGCGGCGAGTGCGGTGGCGGCGGCGGTGGCGGTCAACGCCATTCTCGATCAGCCGCTGGCGCGGGAATCGCTGTTACCTGCCTGTCTCGATGGGGAAGCGCTGGTTAGCGGCTATCATGCTGATAACGTCGCGCCGTGTCTGCTGGGAGGCATCACGCTGGTCTATGGCGTCGCCTGTGATCAGATCGTCCGCTTGCCCGTTCCATCCGGGCTGCATCTGGCGCTGGTCACGCCCGCGGTTGAAGTGCCGACCGTCGAAGCGCGGGCAGTGCTGCCGCAGAATGTGCCGCTGAAGGCAATGGTGTCACAGACGGCGGGCATGGCGCGTCTTATCAGTGCCATCTATCGCTGTGATCTGGAAGAGATGGCGGCGGCGATGGAATCCGACGGCGTGATCGAGCCAGCCCGTGCTCACCTGATGCCGCTGCTGCGCGAAATACGCCTGGCGGCGAAAGCAGCCGGGGCGCTGGGAGTCATCATCAGCGGGGCGGGACCGACGCTGTGCGCCGTCTGTGCCAGCGCTGAAACAGCCGGACGCGCTGCCGAAGCCATGCAGGCGACCTACACGCAGGCGGGTATTCAATGTCAGGCTCAGGCGACGACGGTTGCCAGCGAAGGCGCGCGGATAGTAAGCCAGCATGGTTTGTGAAATTGTTGACAAATACGCTCAGAATTTCTATACTCAGCGGCGTCTTTTTTGCCGAGAAACCCGATATTTCTGCTGAACTGCGGCGGCGCGCTGTCTGCCGCATTAACACAGTTGTAAATTACGAAACTGCATAACGGGTGTAGAAGTCCAGGAAAAGAGTGTTTTATGAGTGAATTGGTGAAGAATTTTGTCGGCGGCGAGTGGGTGGCGGCGCAGAATGGCGCGACCTTCGAAACCTATAATCCGGCGACCGAAGCGCTGCTGGCGCAGGCTGCCAACAGCAGCGCCGCTGACGTTGACGCGGCGGTGAAGGCGGCGAAGGCGGCTTACAACGAGTGGCGATTACTGCCCGCGCCGCGCCGGGGCGAAATCCTGTTCGCGATGGCGGAGCTTCTCAAAGCGCGCAAGGAAGCGCTTGCCCAGACCATGACGCAGGAGATGGGTAAAGTCCTCTCCGAAGCGCGCGGCGATATTCAGGAAGCCATTGATATGGCGTACTACATGGGCGGCGAAGGTCGGCGGCTGTTAGGCTATACCGCGCCGGTGGAAATGCCGGAGAAATTTGGCATGGCGCTGCGCGATTCCGTCGGCATCGTCGGGCTGGTGACGCCCTGGAATTTCCCGGTTGCCGTTCCAAGCTGGAAGATCCTTCCGGCGCTGGTGGCGGGCAACACGGTGGTCTGGAAGCCGAGCGAGGACACGCCCAAGACCGCGGCTGAGTTCGTGAAAGTGTTTGAAGACGCCGGACTTCCCAAAGGCGTGTTGAACCTCGTACATGGGGCAGGGCAGGCGGGCGATGCGCTCGTTTCTCACCCCGACGTGCGCGTGATCTCATTCACCGGATCCACCGAAACCGGGCTGAAGGTGTACACCAAAGCCGCCAGCCTGGGCAAGAAGGTGTCTCTGGAGATGGGCGGCAAAAACGCCATCATCGTGCTGGACGACGCGAATCTCGAATTGGCGGTCAAGGCGATCACCTGGAGCGCGTTTGGCACCACCGGTCAGCGCTGCACCGCCACCAGCCGCCTGATCGTTCAGAGTGGCATCAAGGAGCGCCTGATCGAAGCGCTGCGCGAGAAGGTGCAGGCGTTGAAGGTTGGCTACGGCGTTGAAGATGGCGTTGAAGTTGGTCCGCTGGTTAATCAGAAGGCGTTGGAGAAGGTCGAGAAGTACGTTAGCATCGGGCGCGATGAAGGTGCCAGGGTGGTCATCGGCGGCGCGCGCGTCGAGACGGACAAGGGCTATTTTTACCAGCCGACCCTGTTTGCCGACGTGAAACCGGACATGCGAATTGCGCGGGAAGAGATTTTTGGTCCGGTGTTGTCGATCGTCGAAGTTGGCTCGCTGGAAGAAGCAGTCGAGGTCAGCAACGGCGTGGCGTACGGGCTTTCCAGCAGCATTTTCACCGAAAACGTGAACGCTGCCTTCCGCGCCATCCGCGATCTGACTACCGGCATTGTCTACATCAATCACGGCACGACCGGCGCGGAAATCCAGTTTCCATTTGGCGGCACGCGCGGCACCGGCAACGGAATGCGCGAAGCAGGGCAGACGGCGCTCGACAGTTTCACGGAGTGGAAATCGGTTTACGTCGATTACAGCGGCAGGCTTCAGCGGGCGCAAATTGACAACCGCGAGTAGGGCGGTTCAGCCGCTGCTTGACCCGCCAGTTAAGCGCCGGTGAATTACTCAGATTGCGGTCATATTTTTGTCGGTCAAGCTGTGTTAAAATGAGGCATGATGAACGTTAACTCTCAGCCTCAGAAACTTTACTGGGATTCATCCTACGAAATCGCGCTCCAGTTGATCGAGACGTATCCCGATGTGGACCTCGACAGCGTAGGGGTAGATCAGCTTTATCGTTGGGTTGTTGAGTTGCCGAACTTCGCTGATGATATATCGCTTGTGAATGAAGGTATTCTTCAGGCGATCTTACAGGAATGGTATGAGGAGGCAAACGCTCGATGAGTGACCTCAGTATGCGAGAGCTGCACGACACGGAATTTCCCATTCCGGTGGAGATGCAGGAAAATCTCGCCATCACCAGTCTGAGCAAAATCTATAACTGGAGCCGCCGATCCTCGATGTGGCCGATGCTGTTTGGACTGGCATGTTGCGCCATTGAGATGATCGCCACCGCGGCGTCGCGTTACGATCTGGCACGCTTTGGCATGGAAGTCATGCGCGCCAGCCCGCGTCAGTCGGACCTGATGATCGTATCCGGTACGGTCACCAAGAAGATGGTCGTGCCGATTGTCCGGCTGTACAACCAGATGCCCGAACCTAAATATGTTCTGGCGATGGGTGCCTGTGCCAGCGGCGGCGGTCCCTTCAAAGAGGGCTATCACGTCGTTTCCGGCATTGACCAGTACGTGCCGGTGGACGTGTATGTACCCGGCTGCCCGCCAACCCCGCAGGCGCTGATGTATGGTCTGGTGTCGCTCCAGAAGAAGATCGATGGGCAGTCGCTGGCGAATATGGACGACGTGCCCTGGTATGGGGTAGGTCCATCAGACCCGGTGCCGATTCCGATCCTCGGTCCTGAGATCATCGATCCCCGCCAGATGGAACTGATCCGCGTGCAGGCGGAACGCGCCGCCCGTGGTGAATCCTACGGCGTGCGCGAACTACCGGCGGCGGTTCTGGAAGACGTCTCGAAACGGACGGAAGCGGCTGCAGGCGCAGCCGTCGCGGTGGCTGCTGCTCCAGTCGTGACGGATGCCGCAGCAGAAGCTGAACGGATCGGCAGACGTATGGAAGCGCTTGAGCGCAAGCGTGCCCGTGACGCAAAGTTGCAGCAAGGGAGCTAATCAACGTTATGACCGATCAAACCTCTATTGCGCCTCAGACGGTAAACGCCGGTGATATTAAGACGGCGATTGAGGCGCTGAAGCAGCAGTTTCCCGACTGGGTGCAGGATGACACACGTCAGGGTTATTCCGGCGTTCTGGTTGACCGCAATCACCTGGTCGAGGTCGCGCGTACCATGCGCGACCAGTATGGCTTTGACTATCTCTCCAGCGCTACCGCTGTAGACTATCTGGGCGTGGAAGACAGTATGGAAATGGTCTACCATGCTTATCGCACGTCCGGCGGACCGGCATTGGTGTTTAAGGCACAGACGCCGCGTGAAGGCGCGGAAATTCCGTCGCTGATTGACGTGTGGCCCGGCGCGGACTTTCAGGAGCGCGAGGCATACGATCTCTACGGAATCACCTTCCGGGGGCATCCGAACCTGAAGCGCATCCTGCTCTGGGAAGGCTTCGACGGTCATCCCATGCGCAAGGACTGGAAAGAGCCGTATTACGAGGAAGAACATAAACCGTTCGACAGCCGCTGGCCCAAGGGCTATGTCCGTCGCGCCGAAGAACTGAACGCCTTTGGCAAGAACGTGAAATATCCCGCCGACCTCGATCTGTCGCGCCTGAACGATACATCGGAAGAAGCGCTGTACAGCGGCATGGGGCTTGGCGTTGATGTTGAAAAGCTGACTGCCGATGAAAAGCTCAAGACGGATCGGCTGGTCGTCAATCTGGGTCCGCACCATCCCAGCACGCATGGCGTGTTCCGCATGATCGTTACCCTGAACGGCGAGACGATTGAATCGCTTGAGCCGGTCATGGGCTATCTGCATCGCAACCATGAGCAAATTGGCGAGCGCAATTCCTGGCTGGCGAACATTCCCTACACTGACCGGCTCGACTATATTTCGTCTATGGGGAATAACCACGGCTACGTGCTGGCGGTAGAGCAGCTTCTGGCGATGGGCAACCGTTACCAGGCACCGACCTACCGCGCGGAAGTCATTCGCGTCCTGATGGTGGAATTGAACCGGCTGGTCAACCACTACTGGGCGATTGGCTTCCTGCTGAATGACCTGGGCGCGTTCTTCACGCCATCGCTGTATGCTATCGCCGAACGGGAGAAGATCCTCGATTTCTTCGAGGCGGTTGCTGGTTCGCGGATGATGTGCAATTACATGCGCTTCCAGGGGGTCTATAAAGACCTGCCGGAGCGTATTCGCGGCGTCGCTAATCTGGTCAACGATCAGGTGCGCGATTTTAACACGATGGATTATCTGACCGAGCTGATCAATGAGCGCCTGCCGCGCTCGATTGATGAACTGGACTTTTTCCTGACGGACAGCGAGATCATCAAGGCGCGCACGATTGGCGTGGGCTACCTGCCGCCTGAAATGGCGATTGCTTATAGTTGCGCGGGTCCGCTGCTGCGCGCCAGCGGCGTACCCTACGACGTGCGCCGCGCCGATCCGTACAGCATTTACCCGGAACTCGATTTCGACGTGGCGGTGCGCTACCACGGCGATATTTATGACCGCTATCTGATCCGGCTGGACGAGATGCGCGAGAGCGTTCGCATCCTCAAGCAGATTTTGCCACGGCTGGAGCGCACTCAGGGCGAGGACTTCTTCGCTGGCAACAAATCGATTTACATGCCGCGCGTGCCGCTGGGCGAAGCCTACGGGCGGGTTGAAAATCCGAAGGGCGAGCTGGGCTACTACGTGGTGTCGCAGGGCGATCCGAAGGGACCGCAGAACCCCTGGCGCTATCACGTGCGCGCGCCAAGCTTCATCAATCTGACTCCGCTGGGACAGATGTGCAAGGGACAAAAAGTTGCCGATGTGGTCGCGATCCTCGGCAGCATCGATATTGTACTTGGCGAGACAGACCGTTAACGAAGCAGAACTCGCATGAGGGCGCGGTCTGATACGCCCTCATGGACATGACAGAGAAGGAGCGATCATGTACGGACTGGGCATTTTGAAGGGCCTGGGCGTGACTTTCAAGCATTTTGTTGCGACCTATACGGCGGACGTTCGCTATGGTCTGAAGCGATACACCGGCGATAAGTTCGAGACGCGCCAGGGCGTTGACGCCACTGGTATTTACACTGTGCAGTATCCCGAAGAGAAGCTGGCGGTGCCAGAGCGCTTCCGCTTTGTGCCGTTTCTGGTGGTGGAAGACTATGATCATCCTGATCGTCCGGGACACGACTGGTGTACCGCCTGCGGCATCTGCGCCAAAGTGTGCCCGCCGCAGTGTATCTGGATTGTGCGTGCCGAAGACCCGGTCACCAAGCGACCTATAGCGCAGCCGGAAGCCTTCTTTATTGACATCGATATCTGCATGAACTGTGGCTACTGCGCCGAGTTCTGCCCGTTCGATGCCATCAAGATGGATCACGACTACGAGCTGGCGAGCTTTGACCGGACGTGGACGCATATTCACGACAAGGAACGGCTGTCGAAGCAGTTCAGCTATTGGAAGACGATTGCTCCGACGACTGCCGCCGAAGAAGCTGAGGCGCGCGGCGGCTGGGAACACATCGACGTGATCAAGGAAAAGAAGAAGAAGGCAGCCGCCGAAGCGCAGGCTGCCGAAACTGCGGCTGCCGCCGCTGAAGCTGCTGCCAGCGCTCCAGCCGCGCAGCAGGACGAAGCCGCTGCGCCCGCCGCTGAAGCAGCGCCTGCCGCCGCCGGAACGACGGATGCTGATGCCGCCCGCGAAGAACGCCGCCGCAAGCGCGAAGCAGCGCTGGCGCGCAAACACGCCAAAGACCAGGACGAAGGCTAACGAGCCAGCGCCGACCCGGAACAATGCAAATGCCCCTCACGTTGAAGTGAGGGGCATTTTTGAAGATCAGGTATGGTTTGTCAACACATTCTTAGTGATCGTGATGTTCGTCATCCGCCTTTGTGCGATGAATCGTGCCATGAGGATGCTCAGGCGGAGTGTAGACGGTATACAGCTTAAACATCTGGCTGTTTGAGGTATTGATAACGTTGTGTTCAGATCCGGCGGGAATGACCACCGCCGATCCGTCATGCAGGCTAAATTCCTGCCCGCCGATTACCGCCTTTCCTTCACCCGCTTCTACACGGATGAACTGATCAGTATCGGGATGTGTTTCCTTGCCGATGTCTTCACCGGGGCGAAGCGCCATGAGCACCAACTGGCTTTTGGGTCCGGTGAACAGCACCTGACGGAAGTACTCGTTCTTCAGGGTTGCCTCTTCAATATTGACGTTATATCCAGGCACTGTGCTTCTCCTTTTGTTCCTGATGTGCGGGCTTTAGCGCTTGAGCAGTTCGTCCCGCGTGACGTTCAGGTGAACGTCATCGCCGGTCACGCTGCCGATCTGTCCGCGTATGACGTAGCGATCGGCGGCGAAAAGACCGGCGGCGTCTACGCGGATAAATCCCTCTTTAAGCAGGCGGGTGCGCAGGATCTCCGGCAGGACGTCGTCCCCGAATGCCGCTCGAACGAAATTCGTAACAAAACTCGCAGGGCGCTTTGTTGGATCGTTAACGGTTGGCGCGCCTGGTCCGTATGGCTGAACATGCCCTGCATCCTCACCCAGGTAGACAAGTTCAACCTTACCGAAATCCTTACCGCTGCTGTCGTGAACGGTCATGCCTTCCCTGATGTTTTCCAGAATGTTCGGTTGGGTAGGGAGTGCGAGATTCGGGTCGCTCATGTAAGCCTCCTTAATCGTAACTGTAAGTAGTTTATACGAAAAGCAAGAGTGCTGCAACTTATCTGGCTGCATAAAGAGTTAGCGCTGCTTGAGAAAATATGATTTCTATTTAACTGTATTCGCAGACCATCGCTCTGAAAACTGCTGCGCAAAACGCCATCTGCCGGTGTCCATTGTGACAAATGGCACTGACTAATTATGCTCATGTCGGTTATACTTATCCGAACTATACACCCAGCTAGTGCCGATAGGGGTACACATGAGCAACGACATCAACAGCCAGATTATGGCGGCGCTGAGTACCGTCATTGAGCCTGAACTTCACCGCGACATCGTTTCATTGAACATGGTGCGCGACCTCACCGTTGAAGGCAGCACCGCCCGATTCACGCTTGTCCTGACCACGCCCGCCTGCCCGCTGAAGCACGTCTTTCAGGAGCGCTGTACAACGGCGGTAGTCGGTAGAATTCCCGGCATTGAGAAGCTCGAAATCAACTGGGATTCACAGGTGCCGACCGACCGGAACATTCACGGCAGGCTCGACGTGCCGATGCGCAGCATCATCGCCATCGCCAGCGGCAAGGGTGGGGTTGGCAAGAGCACCGTCGCTATTAACCTCGCCGTATCGCTTGCCGAGGCAGGGGCGCGGGTTGGGCTGATCGACGCCGATATTCTCAACCCGAACATCCCGATGATGGCGGGCGTAGGCAGTGGTCGCCCGAGGGTCGAAGGCGAGAAGATGCTGCCTATCGAAGCCTACGGCGTCCAGTTGATGAGCACCGGCTTTCTGATTGACCCGAACAAGCCGATGATCATGCGCGGACCGATGCTGCACAGCGCCATTCGCCAGTTCTTCACCGATGTCAAATGGGGCGAGGTTGATTACATGATCGTTGACCTGCCGCCGGGGACGGGCGACGCGCCGCTTTCTCTGGCGCAGTCGTTCCCGCTGACGGGCGCCATCGTTGTCACCCAGCCGCAGGACGTCGCCGTTTCGGACGCGCTGCGCAGCGCTGCTATGTTTGAGCAGCTTAATGTGCCGGTGTTGGGCGTGGTCGAAAACATGGCGGGCGATTTCTTTGGTGAAGGCGGCGGTGAAAAGCTGGCGGCGGAACTCGGTTTGACCTTCCTGGGGCGTATCCCACTGGAAGCTGGCGTCCGCGTTGGCGGCGACTATGGTCGTCCGGTCGTGGCTTCTTCGCCAGAGACACCCGCGGGGCGCGCATTCCAGACACTCGCGCAAATTGTGGCGGCGCGCATCAGCGTCGTCATGCTGCAAAACGACGACGTTATCCCCCTCAACGTGATTGGGTAGCGGCGCGGAAGCGAACGCCAGTCCCCTGAATGGGGAACGTTCCTCAATCATCCATACCGATGACCTGAATCTGGTCGCTGCTGCCCACCGGGTTGTAGCGACCAATCAGCATCCAGAACAGCAGATTCAGCACGATAGCAGCGATCAGCGCTGCCCACGCTTCGCTGTGAACGTCCCGAAACCAGACGTAGCGGCGGATGAGTTCACCGCCTAACAGCATCCCCAGCGCAACCCACTTCCGCCGCCTGGCTTCGGTGCGCTGGATGAGGAACAGCATCAGGCTGAATAACACCGCCAGTAGAATTGTGATTCCAGTATCCATAATCTGCGTTTGTGACATCCTCGACAAAACCGATTTGATTGTACCCCCTGCCGGAAGTTGAGCATAGAATTAGACAGGGTAAGCTTCGAGAAACCATACCAATTCCCTCTCAGGAGCGTTTTATGGTTCAACTGCAAATCTCGCGCATCGACAACGTGACGGTCATAGAAGCTGTTGGAAGGCTGGTATCACCGGCTGAGGCTGCCCTACAGGAAACACTATTCGATGAGATCGAGCGTGGGAATGCCAATCTAGTGCTTGATCTCTCGGGAGTCGATTTCATCGACGAAGCCGGGCTGCGGGCGCTGCTAAAGGTCTACAAGCGCGCCCGTGAAATGGCTGGCAGCCTGCGGCTGGCACAGCCGTCGCAGCCGGTTCATGCTGTCCTGCGAGATACCGGACTAGCCTCGATCTTCTATACCTACGCCACCAAAAGCGAGGCGGTAGGCAGTTACTGACTACGGGATTCCACGATTGCCGCCGCGCCAGCCGTTGATATTATCGAGATTAACCTCGCCGTAATTGGGGCGGAAAACGGCGCAGTCCTGTGCCTGCGGCGGCAGATCAGTCCGGCTGGCTACGAGAGGCTGTTCGGGCGAAAAGTAGTTCCACGCTGCCCGGCTGATCCCCTCAATGAGGGGCCAGGCGCGCTCAAAGGTGAAGAACTCGCCGTCCTGCCACACGAACACCGAAATCACATAATTGCGCCCGTTCGGGGGGAAGACGATACCAGCATCACCGTGTACGTCGGACAGCCAGCCGTTTTTGTGCGAGATGATGCCGTCTGCCGGAATGCCGCCCTGCAGCAGCCGTTCGAGGTCGTTGGCGCTCATCAGGTTCAGCATCTGGCGGCATTCGTTCTGGGTGAACTCGCCTTCCGGGTAGGCGGCTACCAGCCCAGAGCCAAAATAGGCGCAGTCGTAGATCAGGCTGAACAGCGTACCAAGGTCTTCGGCGGTGGTCTGGTTGAACGGGTCGGCGCCAGTGTTGAAATTCGCGTTGGGCGCGGAGGTCGGCGCGGGAATCGAACCCAGCACCACGCCATCGCCGAGGTCAAACGGGGCGGTAATGTAGGTGTTGCGGATGCCCAGGTACTGGAGCATATTATTGATATTAGCAAGCCCGGCGAAAATGTCGCGCTGCGCCGAGTATTCGATTAGATAATTGGACGACGAGTTGTTGCTGCACAGCAGCGACTCCGCCATGATGAAGGCGAAATCATCACTGGGCGCAAAGGTCAGCGTGCGGTAAAAGTTGGTCAGGATCGGCACTTTGGCGGTGCTGGCGGCAGAGACGGCGACATCCCCCAGAATGTTGACCTCCGCGCCTGACTGGAGATCCATGATGAAGACCGAGGCAACGGTCGTCTGCCCATCATAAATAAAGCCTTCCGAATCCAGGTAGGCAATGATGAGGCTGCGGAGCGCGTCAATGCTCGGACGCGAGGCGTCGGTTCCGCTGACCGGAAGCACAACCTGCCGGTTGTTAGGGTCGCGCAGCGCCGCATCTACCATGCGTTCGGCGGCGTCAATATCGAGCAGCAACCCCTGTCCACCGGCGCGCAGCGACAATGTTTGCAGGTCGAAGCTGGCTTCACCGGCGGAACGGTCATAGCGGGCGGCGATATCCTCCAGGAACTGGCGCAGCAGCGCTTCCTGATAGTCCGCCGATAGTTCGACACTCACGACTCGTTCGGTTCTGCCACCCAGCAGATAATTGAAGAAGCGCGACCAGAACGAGGATTCGGCTTCACTGGCAGCGCGGGCAGCCGCCAGCATCGACTGCTCGTTGGTGCGGAAGCCAACCGCCGCCGGATCGAGCAGGATCGGGCTGTCGTTGTACCACAGCGTAATCGGCTGGGCGTATGCCTGTTCCCAGCGGCTGACGGCATCCTGACCCGATAAGCCGCCGACGTTGACACCGGCTACGGTAACGTCGGTGCTGAGCGTATCAATCTGCTGGCTGAAACGAATCAGCTCCAGCGCGAACAAACCGGCTGCCGCCAGAATGAACAGCCAGGAAATGATCGGAATAAAGGGCAGCCGTCTCGGTCGGCGGCGCGTGCCCAGTCCACTTAGACCACCTGTTGCCATAAGCCTAGACTCGTAACTCTCTTACTTCACTGGCGCGTAACACGGCGAGACGATGAAACCGGTGCATTGGCGGAAGGTCGGTCAGCGCCGCCCAGCGAAAAGCGAGCAGTTCGCCGCTGAGCGCGCCGATTGGACTGCGCGGGCTGCACAGATAGGCGAGATCGAGGTGCTGTCCAAATCCCTGTTCTGCCGCCACTACATGACCCACTTCGACCACTAATCCAAGCTCCTCAAGCAGCTCCCGCCTGACCGCCTGCTGCGGTGTTTCGCCGCGCTCGACCCAACCGCCCGGCAGCCCCCACGGGTAATGCGGGTGCAGCACATGCTCCACCAGCAGCACCTGACGCTGGTCGTTAAAGACCACGCCGACCGCGCCTACCGAAAAATGTACGCGCGTTCTGCGCCAGATGGATTGCGCGACTGCGATAGTAAAGGGCGCTTTGCGAATTGCAGCCGCAAGACGGCGCTTAAAAGCAGTGCGGCGGGGAGATGGGATAGTTTCGTGCGCGGTTGACATTGCCTACCAGTGTAGCGGGCAGATGCGGTGTCGTCAACCGCAGTCACGACGAAATTAACGGTCTTTCAGGCATAAATCAACACGTACGAAAATTAGAATATGGTATACTCACATTGCAGAATATTAATCTTTCTGGTGGTCTGACGTGACATCATCTGCCGAATTTCTCAACCTGCTTGTCCGCCCACCGGGCGATCTGCTGTATTACCTTGCCGTCTTCGCAATCAGCCAGGCGGCATTTTTCATGGCGCTGGGGCAGCGGATGCGCGCCCGAAGCGAACATGCGGCGCGTGTCTACACATCAGCCACGCTGGGAATCGTCGTTGTCTGGGCGCTGCTCATGATCGGCGCGTTGATTGCGCTGCTTTCCAACCAGAGCGCCGACGCTATTCTGCCGCCGATGGAACGCTTCGCGCACGTCGTCACGATTCTGCTGCTTGGCTGGGCATTTATCACGGCGGATCAGGATCGCTGGGGGCGCGGCGTGAACACGCTGCTGCTGGTACTGCTGGCAGTCGTCATTATCGGCTATGTGTTTATGGGCATCGACTGGCTGAACAGCTACCGGAACAGCGACTTTAACACCAGCAGCTACGGCACCACCTGGACGTTTATCCCGCTGGTTTTCGCCGGGCTGGGGCTGCTGCTGACAATGTTGTATTTTCGTTACGTCACCGATGCGCCGCTGAAAATGGTTTGTTTCGCGGTGCTGGCGTTGGGTTATGGCTACGCGCTGCTCCAGATAGGGCAGGGGCAGCTTACCGGCGATTATGCCGGGGCTGTGCGGCTGGCGTTTCTTTCGGCGCTGCTCATTCTGCCAGCGGTCATCTACCGGATGGTGGTCAGCAACCTGGAAGCGCGTACCTACGGACACCCGTCCGATTATGCGCCGACCGCGCCGCCAATGAGCCAGATGCCGGCTCCGACGCTCGAACAGCCGCTGGCAGGTGGCGCTGAGCGTGAATCGGCGCAGTTGATGAAGGCGCTGGGCATCATGCTGGAACAGTCCACGCCCGATAATATCCCCGAACGCATCGTCACCGCGACCGGCAACGTGCTGAAAGCGGATGTGGCAGCGCTGCTGACGGTGCAGGACGCGAATTACGCTGACGTCACCACCGGTGTTGACAAGGTGATGGGGCGTTCGATCACCAGTATTTCACTGAACCTTGACGAGCAGCCGACGCTGGTCAACGCCATTGAGCGCAAGGTGCAGCGCCCACTTTACCCCGACCGCAATGAAGAAGAGCTTCACGATCTCTATACCCGCCTCGATATCGAGCCTGTGGGACCGACCTATTTCCAGCCGCTGGTGCATGAGCGCGAACTGCGGGCGATTCTGGTCATCGGTATGCCGTACTCCGGGCGCGAATTGACCGACGCCGAGCAGGAACTGCTGAAAGGAACCGGCATCATTGCCGCCAGCCTGCTGGGGCTGAGCTACGCCGCGCGTGACGCGCGGATGCAGGCGGAGAACCGCGTCATTCAGGCGATGATCCAGGGGGTTTCGCCCGAAGAGGTGGAGAGCGACTCGGCATTTTCAGCCTGGCAGGATCTTCAGGGCGAACTGGAAGCGGCGCGCGACCAGATTTCGCAGCTATCCCGCCAGATCACCGAACTCAAGCTTGAACTGGACGACGAGCGCAGCCGGGTGACGCTGTCGCTGGATGACACTGAGGAGAGCCAGTCGATTTCGCAGCGCATCATCGCTATGAATGACGAGCACGCGTATCTTCTGGAAGAACGCGACCGGCTGGCGGGTCGCCTGCGCGAAGCTGAAACCGCCCTGGCAGGCGCTGCCTCGGACGATTCGGATACGGTCTTCAGGACTATGATTGAGGCGCTGCGGCGCGAAAAGGATGAACTGCTGGTACAGCGCGACCGCCTGCGGGAACAGCTTGATGACATGCGGGAACACGGCTCCACGCATGAGCCGCGAGCGCTGCACGAAGTGCTGGAACAGATTACGCAGGATACCGCGCTGCTGGAAAACGAGCGCGAGCAGTTGAGCAGCAAGCTGACCGCGGTCGAGGCGCAGCTTAACGAGCTAGGCGTGCAGGGCGGTACGGCGGCGCTTGCCCAGTTGATCACCGAGATTTACGACGAAAACGCCGCCGTCAAGCGCAAATTCGACTCTATCAGGCGGGAACGGGATACGCTGCTGAATGAGCGCGCTCAGATTGAGGGCGTGTTCCAGCTTGAGCGCGAACGCGAAAAGCAGATTTTGACGCTTCAGACCGAACTGGCGCATCTGGCAAGCGACCGCGAGGCGTTGAGCAAACAGCGCGAGAAGCTGCGCGGCGAGCGTGACGAAGCCAACAACCGCTATGAGACGCTCAAAGAGCAGCAGGCGCGCCTGATGGCGGAACTGACCGGCTTTGAACAGGAACTGACCGAGGAATACGAAGAGCAGCAGGCGCTTCGCCAGCAGTTGAAGCAGCTTGTGGAGGAACGCGGGCAGATCGCGCAGGAACGCGACCGACTGCTTGCCGAGAATCGTGCCATTGAGAATGACCGTGAGCAGCTTCGCGCGCGTGTCGAAGGCGACCGCGACCGGCTCCAGCAGCTTGGCGAGGACGGCGTTGGCGCGCTGACCCGGATGATCGACGAGATGGCGGGCGAGCGCGGCGAACTGGAGCGCCAGCTAAACGAGGCGCAAAATCAGCTTGCTATCCTGGAAGACCGGCTGGATGTGATGCAGATTCGCGCGGCAGGAACCCAGCAGCAGCTTGCCTACCGCCCCGAAAACCCCGAGCTTGTGCTCGGCATGGTGCAGGAACTGCGCACGCCGATGACGTCTATCGTCGGCTATGTCGAACTCATTCTTAACGAATCGGCGGGTATTCTCGGCGAGATGCAGCGCAAATTTATGCAGCGCGTGGCTTCCAACGTTGCCCGGCTCGCTTCAATGATAGACGACCTGATTCAGATCAGCTTCCTGGACGCGGGCAGCTTTACGCTTCAGGCAGAGCCGCTGGATGTGGTCGAAATCATCGAAGACGCGCTGACAAACGCCACCAACCAACTGCGCGAAAAAGGGCTGACCGTTCACCTCAACCTCGCCGACGACGTGCCGCTGGTGCAGGCTGACCGCGACGCGATGGGGCAGATCGTCGGTCAACTGCTGACCAACGCCTATCTCGCCTCGCCGACCGGCAGCGAAATCTTCGTCACCGCGACGACGACTTCAGTTGAGCGCCAGCGCAACGGTCATCAGGAACCGGTTCCGAGCCTGCTCGTCTCGGTAGAAGATCGGGGCGGCGGCATTGCCCCCGAAGACGAGCCGCGCGTATTCGCCCGTAAATATAAAGCCGAAAACCCGCTGATCGAAGGGTTGGGCGATACCGGTGTTGGTCTTGCTATCGCCAAAGCGCTGATCGAGGCGCACGGCGGTGAAATCTGGCTGGAGACGCAGCCGAACGTCGGAACGGCGATTACCTTCATCTTTCCGCTGGCGGATATCGCGGAAGCCCACCTGGAGCGCGAGTAGATGCGCCGAGACGTTGGCAACGAATTGATCGTCGCAATCGCCGCTGTGGCGGTTCTTGCTCTGGCAGTCATCTTCGGAATTATCCTGACACTGTCCAATACCGGCGGTGGGACGGTGCTTTCTCCGACCAGCACCATTGTCGTGGCGGAAGCGCCAACTTCAGAGGATGCCGGGGCTGGCGAGGAGGCTTCGGCACAGCCAACCACGCCGCCCACAGTCCCGCCCACGCTGCGCCCCACACGCGCCGAAAGCACCGCGACCGATGTACCATCAACTGAGCCGCCAACGGTCAGACCGACCGACATCTCGCCAACTGCGGTGGCAGCCGATTCCCTGACTCCCACCGGGGACATAACCGAAACCATTGTGGCGCTGAGCCTGGTTGCGACCGATATGGCGCGGGAACGAAATGCTACCCAGACTTCGACCGGCGCGACGGTTGCGGCACAGGCTGACACCCAGATCGCCGCTGTTGGCACAACACCAGCACCGGTGGAAACAGATCGCCCCACGCGAACGCCAACCGACGAGCCAACCGCCATAGCTACCGATACGCCTACGGTTACGCCGACCGACACGCCGCAGCCGACGAATACAAAGGTGCCCACGAGTACGCCAACGCCAACCCAGACGCACACCCGCCGACCGACGAACACGCCTGCGCCAACGGCAGCGCCGACCGATACCGACACGCCGCAGCCCACCGATACACCATCACCGACAGATACGTCGCGTCCGACCAGCACACGACGCCCGTCAAATACAGCTACGCCAAGTCCCACCAATACGACCCGCCCGACCAACACTCGGACGCCGCTGCCAACCGACACGCCAGAGCCGACGGCGACCCCCGAACCGTCAGACACGCCGACGCACACCGCTTCACCATCCCATACGGCGACCGACCGACCGACAAACACCGCCACCGTCACCCGTTCCAGCACGCCAACCCGCACGCCTACCGCCACGCGCGAACCGTCGAATACCCCAACGCGAACGGCACATCCGACCACTTCGGCGCTGCCGACGGCGATTGTGCTGGGGGGCGCTGCCGCGCTGCCAACGCCTCTCCTGCTTGGCGGCGAGGTCAGCCTGACGGACTGCACTTTCCCCGAAGGCTGGGCGACCTATTTTGTTCAGGAAGGCGATACGCTGTATCGCATTGCGCAGGCGGTGTTCCGCAGCGTGGGCGAGCTTCGGGATACCAACTGCCTGCGGGATGTAAACAGCATCTACATGGGTATGACGCTGCACGTGCCGTTCGTTCCGGCGATTGTGCCGCCCGCGCCTCCCGCCGAAGCAGCGACGCCTGAGGCGCTGCCACCTGCCCAGGGCTGCACCGACCTGCGGGCGCAGATCGCACTGCCGGAAGCTGGCGATCAGGTATCCGAGATTTTTACCGTCTTTGGCACCGCGCTGGTCGAGGATTTCCAGTATTACCAGCTTGAGATCCGCCCGGACGGCAGCGACCTCTACAGCTTTTATGATCAGGTGGAAACGGCGGTCGTCAGCGGGGCGCTGGCGCAGGTGAATACCGGCTACTTTGACGATGGGCTGCACTGGCTGCGGCTGATGGTCGTGGACAGCGCTGGCGGCGCTCCCGAAACCTGCGCTATCCCACTGATCTTCCCCTGACGTTCTCGTCGGTCATCGCGCGATGGCGGGCTTTGTGCTACACTGCCCGCCGTTTGTAGTGCTGCCATCAATCATCCCGGAGTCACTATGTCGGTCAGGAAAACTTCGCGTGGACGCCGCGTAACTGGTTTCCTCGCGTTTCGGCTTGTGCCGCTGCTGCTGCTTGTCGGCATCGTCTATTTTGGCTATCAGGTGGCACAGCAGGGTATCCGCTACCTGAATGAGCAGAGCAGCGCCGCCGCCCGCGCTCCCCTTTACGCGCAGACAGCAACCGCGCTGGCGCTGGTTACTGACGAAGTCACGCCTGAAGCAACCGAGTCGGCGAGCGTGCCGGTTGTCAGACACGCCAAGCGATCAGTCGAAATACTTCAGGATTTCGCCACCAACACGCCGCAGCCCGGCGATCAGGTTGTGCCGACACTTGACCCCAACCAGCCGACACGGGCGCTGCCGACGCCGTTCTTCTATCAGGCACCGCAGGAAGGCGCGGCTGCCCCGACCGCCATTCCCACGCCGGTTGAGCCGCTGAACCGTCAGGACTATGACCTGATGAATATCCTGCTGCTGGGCAACGATAATGAGATCACCGGCGATCAGATCGCCCGGACAGACACGATGATCGTGGTATCGATCAACCGGACGACCGGAACGGTTTCCATGCTGACGCTGCCCCGCGACCTGTATGTCTATATCCCCGGCTGGACGATGCAGCGCCTGAACAATGCCTACGTGCGCGGTGAAGCGGTGGGCTGGACCGACGGCGGCTTCGGCTTGATGCGTCAAACGCTGATGTACAACTTCGGCATCAACGTCCACTATTACGCGATGGTCGATCTGACCGGCTTCAAGGCAATTGTGGATGCGGTCGGTGGCATCGATCTGGCGGTGGACTGCGCGATACAAGACCTGCCGCTGATGGAATCTGAAGTGCCGGAAGGCGCGGTGCGGATCAACGAAGATGGCGAATACGTGCTGCCGGTTGGCTACTATCACATGGAAGGCGCGGAGGCATTGTGGTACGCGCGCTCGCGCGGGAATAGTTCCGACTTTGATCGCGGTCCCCGCCAGATGCAGGTGCTGCGCGCCGCCTGGCGTGCTGCCCGCAATCAGGGGCTGCTGTCTCAGGTGCCGGAACTGTGGAGTCAGGGGATTCAGTACGTGCAGACCAACCTGACGCTGCCGGATATTCTGGGATTAGTGCCGCTTGCCGCCAGCCTCGACCCTGCGAATATCGACTCTTACGCGCTCATCCGCACCTACCACACCACGCCCTGGACGACGCCCAGCAGTGAGAACGTCCAACTGCCAAATTACGACCCGCTGCGGCAGCTTCTGCAAAACTTCTACACGCCGCCCACCAGCAGTCAGATCGCTCTCGAAGCGCCGACCGTCGCTGTCTACAACGGCACGACCAACCCCGACTGGGATCGTGTCGCGGCGGAAAGCCTCGGCTGGGAAGGCTTCAACGCAGTCGCAATGGGCGCCGCGCCAACGACCGATTTTGCCAGCACCACCCTGACCGATTATACCGGGCGCAGCAAGGGCAGCAGTCTCGAACAGCTCGCGCGGATGCTGAACGTCCAGTTTGAAAATCTGCTGCTCGACCCGCGTTCAGACCGCCAATACGATTTTGAAGTGGTTGTCGGGGCTGATTACACCTCATGCAGCCGGAGTGGCGTGCTGCCCGTAGAGTCGGCGGGGAATTAGAGAGCAGTCAAGAGTAGCAGGTTAAAAGTAGGGACACGATATTATCGTGTCCGCCTCAGCGTTCATGAAACGGACACGACGGAAGCATTCGCAGTATGCACGTGTCCCTACGGCAGTATCTGTTACGTGACGACTGGTTTCTGGCGTCCGTTACCAGCGCTGATGTACCTGCTCGCGGATGGAACGGTCATAGATGGCTTGCACTGTCGCCATCTGTTCGCTGGTCAGCGGCGGCAGGTCGGCGGCATGGATATTCGCCTCTGCCTGAGATGGACGTTTCGCGCCGGGAATCGCGCACGAGACGGCGTCGAACATCAGTATCCAGCGCAGCGCTAACTGTGCCAGCGTCACGCCCGGCGGAACGATCTGCCTGAGTTCCTCAACCGCCGCCAGCCCGATTTCGTAATCGACGCCGGAGAAGGTTTCGCCCCGGTCGAACGACTCGCCGTGGCGGTTAAAGCGGCGGTGATCGTCGTCGGCAAATTCGGTCTGAGGCGTCATCTTGCCGGTGAGCAAGCCGCTGGCAAGCGGGACGCGGGCAAGGATGCCGACCTGGCGGCGTTTGGCTTCGGGGAAGAACAACTCAATCGGGCGCAGACGGAACATGTTGAAGATGATCTGCACCGACTGCACGCCGGGATATTCCATCGCCTTAAGCGCTTCCTCGACCTTTTCGACGCTGACGCCGTAATAGCCGATTTTGCCCGCCTTCACCAGATCATCCAGCGCGGCGAACACTTCGGGGCGGTAGTAGACCTCGGTGGGCGGGCAGTGAAGCTGCACCAGATCGAGGCGCTCGGTTTCGAGGTTGCGCAGGCTGCGTTCGACAAAGCGCGTCAGGTTCTGCGCGGTGTAGCCGTCCGCCGTGTGTGGGTCAAGCCGCCGCCCGGCTTTGGTGATGATGTAAAACGGCTCGCTGCGCTCCTTCTTCAGACGCGCCAGCAACTGCTCGCTGTGCCCGTCGCCGTAGACATCGGCGGTGTCGAACAGATTGACGCCCAGATCGAGGGCGCGGTGCATCGCCGCCATCGATTCAGTATCATCCACTTCGCCCCAGGCAGAGCCAATCGCCCAGGCACCGAAGCTGATTTCCGAGACCTTCCATCCGGTGCGCCCAAAATTACGGTAGTTCATGGTGGAGATTCCCTTCAATAAGGCTTCCGGTCAGGCTGGCTCGACCGGCTTTATGCCATGCGCGTAAATAAAGTAGCGTCGCGTCGTCTGAACGTCTGCCTCGAAACCGGCAGCGCGCAGCAGCGGCGTCAGCGTTTCGGGGCGGTAGTAAATTTTGACGATCTGGAATTCGCGCCCGTCGTTCAGGCGGCGCATCTGGCGTGCCTGCGCGCTGGTGGTCACCGATTGGTCGGCGGCGGTGGAGCTTTCGTCCGGCAGCGAATCGACCAGAAAGACATGCCCGCCGGGGCGAACAGCGTTGAACACCTTGTCCAGGAATTCGGCGGTCAGTTCCGGGGGAACGTGTGACAGCCAGAAGGAAAAAAAGACCAGATCATACTGCTCGCTGGGCTGCCACTCGAACAGATCGCCCTGCACGTAGCGGACGTGGGCGGGGTGCATCTTCTGAACATTAATGGTCAGCATCTCTTCGGACGCATCGACGGCGGTGACGTGTTCCGCCATCTGGGCAAGATGCGCCGTCCAGATGCCGGTTCCCGCCGCCAGTTCCAGCGCGTGGTCAAAGCTGCCCAGCCCGCGCAGCGTCTGAACGACTGTTTCCACTTCATCAAACCACTGCTGGTTGAGCGCTTCGCCGCGGTCATACCGTTTGAGGCGATAAAACCACTCATCGTATTCACTGGCGCGAGCGCGGTAGTAGTCGATCTGCTGGCGCAGAATGTCGTCCGTCATGTTGGGAAGCCCCCGCCAGCCGCGTCGGCGGTGCCGCGAATTTCCGCCATGCGGCGGGCGTAATCGTCGGCGCGATAAGCCGCCAGCGGATCAGGATGCAGACCCATTTCAAGGCGCACCTGCGCCAGCAGCGGACGAATATCGGTGTCAAACGCATCCACCAGCACCTGCTGCGCGCCGAGCACGTCGCCCTGCTGCTGGCGCTGGCGCAGCGTGCTGAAGTCCACGATCAACGCTTTGGCGTAGGCAGACTGGCAGTTGAGGACGCTCAACAGCATCGCTTCCAGCTTCGGCTCAATGTTGTGGCTCTGATCAATCATGTAGGCGACGTTACCGGCGCGGTCTTCCGCCGCGACCAACTCGGTGTAAATTTCAAACAGCTCGAACGGGTTGTTCGTCCCAACGATCAGATCGTCGTCGGCATAGCGCCGGGCGTTGAAATGGAAGCCGCCCAACCGACCTTCGTCAAGCAGGAAGGCGACGATGTGGGCGACGTTGGTTCCCTGCGCGTGATGCCCGGTATCGACCAGCACCTGCGCCTGCTCGCCCAGCTTGAGCGCCGTGGCATACGCCATGCCCCAATCCGCCAGATCGGTGTGATAAAAGGCTGGCTCGAAGAATTTGTATTCGATCAACATGCGGCTGCCCGCGGGCAGATACGGATAGACGGCTGCCAGCGCCGCTTCCATGCGGTGCTTGCGCTCGCGGATGCTGTCCTGACCGGCGTAATTGGTGCCGTCGGCAAACCACAGGCTGAGGAGCGTGCTGTCCGTTTTCGCCATGATTTCGCAGCATTCGACCAGATGGGCAATCGCCTCTTCGCGAACGCTGCCGCTGGGGTGGGTGATGCTGCCCAGCTTATAGGCTTCGTCCTGAAACAAATTAGGGTTAACCGCGCCAATGGCGACGCCCTGCGCCTTCGCATAGTCCTTCAGGGCATCATAGTCGTCGGTTTTGTCCCAGGGGATGTGGATGGCGACTGACGGCGCAATACCCGTCAGGCGGTGAATGTAGCCGGCGTCGTCCAGCTTTTCCTGAATGGTGCGCGCCGCGCCCTCCCAGGGGAAGGTCTTGAAGCGCGTGCCGCTGTTGCCATATCCCCACGAGGGCGTTTCGATATGCTGCCGCTTGAGCTTCTCTTTGACCGCCTCAACATCGATTCCGCGATTGGTGAGCTGTTCAGCTAATGGGGCATAGTATTGGTTATGCATGGTCAATCCTGTTTTGCAAAAAGTAGGCAGGCTACTACAATCAAAAGACAAGTACTTTCGTTTGATTACGTTTGGTCGTATTTTCAGGGAAAGCATAGCGCCGATGGCACTTTTTGTCGAGGAACGCCGCCGCCTGATTCTGGAACAGCTTCGGCAGCAGGGGCGGGTGTCGGTTCAGGAACTGAGCCAGAAGATGCAGGTGAGCGCCGTCACTATCCGGCAGGATCTGGGGGCATTGGAAGCCGACGGACTGCTGGAACGCACCTATGGCGGCGCGGTGCGGCATACAAATGCGCTGGTGCCGGAACTCTCGTTTCACGTCCGGTTGGGAAAGCACAGCCGGACGAAGGAAGCGGTCGCGGCGGCGGCGGCGGCGCTGGTCGAAGACGGTTTTACGGTGGGCTTGGATGCCAGCACAACCGTTTACGCGATGGTTGACGCGCTCAAGCGCCTGCGGCGGCTGACCGTTGTCACCAACAGCCTGATTATCGCCCAGAGCTTTCTTGACAGCCCGCACGTTCAGGTGCTGATGCCCGGCGGGCGAATGCGGCGCGATTCAATCTCAATTGTCGGGCGGCTGGAAGGCTTGCCGGATGTGAACATGAATATTGGCTTCTTTGGCGCGCGCGGTATTTCGCTCGTCGAGGGGCTGACCGACGTTGACGCCGACGAAGCACAGATCAAGGCGGCGATGGCGGGGCGCTGTGTCGTGCGCGCCGCCGTGATCGACGGCAGCAAATGGGGGCAGGTCGCGCCCTACACCTTCATCAAGCCGCAGGAAATCAGCCGGGTTGTAACCGCCGATGACGCGCCGTTGGAGATGATCGAGCAGTTCCGGGAGCGTGGGACTGCGGTGGATGTAGTGACGACGCAGCGGTAGCGCCGGAAGCGGGACTTCCTTTTTGCCAGCCCGCACAATCGCGGTACACTGTAAGATAACGAAAGCAAACGAAACTTTATCTTCTTTTCCGAGGGAACTTCATGCCACACAACCTATGGAACGATGCCGACGCCGCCCGCCTGCCCGATCTCGACGGGCTGGTTTACCGGAGCAACCTGTTGGGCAGTGACCGCGCGGTGGTCAATATCTACGGCGGCAACACCAGCACCAAATTATTCATGCCCGATCATCTCGGACGCGAGGTTGAAGTGCTGGCGGTGAAAGCGTCCGGCTCGGATATCCTCACCATCAAAGAGCGCGGTTTCGCGCTGCTGCGCATGGACGAAATCCGCCCGCTGTTTGCGCGCGAGGAAATGACCGACGAGGAAATGGTCGCCTATCTCGAACGGACGGTCTTTGAGCCGGGGCGTCCACGCCAGAGCATCGAGACGCTGCTTCATGCGTTTGTGCCTGCCAGACACGTCGATCACACCCATCCCGACGCCATCATCAGCCTGGCGACCGCGCCCGATCCTGAGGCGGTGGCACGCGATGTTTACGGAGAGCGTATGGCATACGTTCCGTACATTCGCCCCGGCTTTACGCTCAGCAAATGGATCGGGCAGAAGGTGCTGGACAATCCGAACATCGAATGTGTCGTCATGGGCAAACACGGCTTGGTGACCTGGGGTTCGGAGAGCAAGGCAGCCTACGAGCATACGATTGCTATCATTCAGGAAGCGGAAGACTACCTGAACGAGAAGAAGCGCGGCAAGCGCGTTTTTGGCGACCTGGTCGCCTCCGATATGGGTCAGCAGCAGCGGCGCGAAATGGTCGCCCAGGTGCTGCCGACCATTCGCGGGGCGGTGTCCGAGCGGCGGCACGCCATTTTGCAGTATGACGACAGCGCCGACGTGCTGGAATTCGTCGGCAGCAGCCGCAGCCCGCAGATCAGCCAGCTTGGCGCAGCCTGTCCCGACCATCTAGTGCATGTGAAGCGCCAGCCGCTGTTTGTGGCCTGGCAGCCGTCTGAAGGTATTGAGGCGCTGAAAGCGGCAGTCGTGCAGGGGGTGGAGGACTACGAGCAGCGCTACGCCGAGTATTTTGAGACGTGCAAGGTTGAGGGCGACGAAATCCGCGATGCCGCGCCGCGCGTCATTCTGATTCCCGGTCTGGGAATGGTGAACACGGGCAAAGACGTGACCAATGCCGACGTCAGCCGCCAGCTTTATCACCGGGCGATTGAAGTCATCGGCGCGAGCGAGGCGCTGGGCGGCTTCAACAGCCTGTCGGCGAAGGAAGCCTACGACATTGAATACTGGCCCCTGGAGCTTTATAAGCTCAGGCTGGCACCGCCCGACCGCGATTTCGCCGGTAAAGTGGTGCTGATTACTGGCGGAGCCAGCGGCATTGGTCGGGCGGCGGCTTACCGGCTGGCGCAGGACGGCGCTCACGTCGTCATCGTGGACATCAATGCCGAAAGCGGCGGCGAAGTGGCGGCAGACCTTGAAAAGCGCTACGGGAGTAAGCGCGCCATCTTCGTTCAGTGTGACGTGACCGACGAAGCAGCGGTGCAGAATGCGCTGCGCTCGACCGTCCTGATGTATGGTGGGCTGGATGTTCTGATCAACAATGCCGGCATCGCGGGCGGCGCGCCGATTGAGGAGACGTCGCTGGCGGACTTCCAGAAGCAGATCGATATTCTGGTCAAAGGCTACTTCCTGTTCGCCCGCGAAAGCTTCAAAGTGATGAAGGCGCAGGGTATTGGCGGATCGCTGGTGTTTGTTGGCAGCAAGAACAGCGTGGCGGCGGGCAAGGGTGCCAGTGTTTACAGCGCCGCTAAAGCCGCCGAAGTTCACATGGCGCGCTGTCTGGCGGAAGAGGGCGGTGAGTTCGGTATTCGGGTCAATTCGGTGCTGCCGGATGCGGTCATTCGCGGCAGCAGCATCTGGGATACCCAGTGGAAGGAAGCGCGCGCGGCGCAGTATGGGCTGCAGGTGGAAGACCTGAATGATTTCTACCGCAAGCGAAACACCCTGAAAGTCGAAATCCTGCCCGAAGACCTCGCTGAAGCCATCGCTTTTCTCGCCGGACCGCGCAGCGCCAAGACGACCGGCGCGATGCTGACGGTGGATGGCGGTGTTCCGGCTGCTTACGTTCGCTAAGGGGGGTGGTATGGCGCATGTGATAGCGGTTGACCTCGGAGCCGACAGCGGGCGTGTTATCCGGGTGTGGCTGGAAGATGGTCGCCTTCAGAGTGAAGAAGTACACCGCTTTCCCAACACGCCAGTTATCGCTGGCGAGCAAATCTACTGGGATATTCTGCGGCTGTGGCACGAAGTGACGGCGGGCATAGACAAGGCGGCGGATGGCGCGGCGAGCGTCGGCGTCAACGCCTGGGGGGTGGATTTCGCCCTGCTGGATCGCGATGGCAGGCTGGTCAGCAACCCGGTGCATTACCGCGACAGCCGCACCAACGGCGCGATGGAATGGGTATTTGAGCGTGTTCCCCGCCGCGAAGTGTTCGAGCGCAGCGGCGTGCAGTTCATGCAGTTGAACACGCTCTACCAGCTTGCCAGTCTGGCGGGCGATCACTCTCCACTGCTGGGCGCGGCGGCGACGTATCTCGGACTGCCCGATCTGTTCAACTACTGGCTGACAGGTCAGAAAGCCGCCGAGTTCACCCACGCGACCACCACGCAGTTTTACAACCCGCGCACGAATGACTGGGATCGAGACCTGCTTCGGGCAGTCGGCATCGATTCGGACATCTTCCCGAAGATCGTCCCGCCGGGAACGCGGCTCGGTGATTACAAGGGCATACCGGTCATTCTGCCAGCGTCGCACGATACCGGCAGCGCGGTGGTCGGCGTGCCGCTGTCCAGCCCAAACGCCGCGTATCTAAGCAGCGGTACCTGGAGTTTGATCGGCGTTGAGATCACCGATCCGGTCATCAACGACGCCAGTTATGAAGCCAACGTCACCAACGAAGGCGGCGTCTATGGCACGTTCCGGCTGCTGAAGAACGTAGCGGGCATGTGGCTGGCGCAGCAGTGCCGCGCGACCTGGCGCGGACGGAGCGCCGAATACAGCTATGATCAGCTCACGGGGCTGGCGGAGCAAGCCGAGCCATTTCGCTCGTTTGTGAACCCGGACGATCCCTCGTTTTTGCCACCCGGCGATATGCCCGCCCGCATCCGTGAGTTCTGCGCCCGAACCGATCAGCCTGTGCCAGAGACGGAAGGGCAGGTGATGCGGACGATATACGAAAGCCTGGCGCTGAAGTACCGGGGGGTGCTCGAACATTTATCGGCGCTTAGCGGGCAGCCCATCCCCAGACTGCATATCATTGGCGGGGGCACGCGCAGCGCGCTGCTGTGCCAGATGACGGCGGACGCGATCAATCGTCCGGTGGTGGCGGGTCCTATCGAGGCAACCGCCATTGGCAATGCCTGCGTGCAGATGATCGCGCTCGGATGGATCGACGATCTGGCGGCGGCGCGGGGCATCATTGGCAAGTCCTTCCCGCTGACCACCTATGAGCCGAAGCAGGTCGCGCAGTGGGATGAGGTATATCAACGGTTCAAAGAGATAAGCCAGAAGCAATGAGCGATTCAACACTCAATACGATTGTCGAAATGACCCGAACGCTGGGACAGCCCGGACTCAATTACGTCATCATTGGAGAGGGGAATACCTCCTGCCGCATTGATGAGGACTCGTTCTGGATAAAAGCCAGCGGGCGCGGAATGTCCAACATCCAGCCGGATGGATTCGTGGCGGTGCGGCTCGCGCCGGTGCTGGAACTACTGGAGTCGTCGCTTTCGGGGCAGGCGGTAGGCGACGCGGTGAAGGCGGCGCTGGTCGATCCGGCTGTTACGGCGAAGCCTTCGGTGGAAGCGACCTTCCATGCGGCGCTGCTGGCGGACTGCGGCGTAAGCTGCATCGCGCATACCCACCCGGTCGCCGTGAACCAGATTTTATGCAGCAGCCGCGCCGAGCAGTTCGCCGCGAATCGGATGTTTCCCGATGAAGTGGTGCTGTGCGGTCCGCGTTCGGTCTTTGTCCCCTATGCTGATCCCGGGCTGCCGCTGGCGCGCGCCATCCGCCAGCGGGCGCGGGCGTATATCGAGGCGGAAGGCGAATCGCCAAAAGTTATTCTAATGGCAAATCACGGGCTGATCGCCCTCGGACAAACGCCGGTGGACGCGCTCAACATTACCGCCATGTGCGTCAAGGCGGCGGCTATTTTCGCGGGTGCCTGCGCGGTGGGCGAGCCGGTCTTTATGTCGCCGCAGGATGTCGCTCACATTTACCGCCGCCCGGACGAAATCTACCGCCGCAATATGTTCCTCTAAACAAAAGCGCGAGATGTGGGCAGCCCCACATCTCGCGCATCGGGTTTCTGATTTAAGGCGGCGAGCCTGAAGCTAGTCCTTCGCCGTCGGGTCGAAAGCGTCGCGGACGCCGTCGCCAATCACGTACAGGCACAGCACTGTCAGGAAAATCATCAGACCGGGCATGATCACCAGATGCGCGCCGCGTGTGAAGAACGACTGCGCGTTGGTGAGCATGTTGCCCCAGCTTGGCGTCGGCGGCTTGATGCCCAGACCGAGGAAGCTGAGGGCGGCTTCTGCCAGGATGAGGCTGCCGATGTCAATCGCCATCGTCACGACGATGACGGAGAACAGATTCGGCAGAATGTGCGAGAACATGATCCGCAGCGGCGATGCGCCGATGGCGCGGGCGCTGATGACGTACTCGCGTTCGCGCAGGGAGAACGTTTCGCCGCGCACCAGACGAGTCGTGCTCGTCCAGCCAAGCAAGCCCAGCACCAGGATCAGTGTCAGGGTAGGGGAGCTTGAACTGTTCAGCATAACCGCCGAGACGATCAGCAGCAGGAACAATGACGGAATTGAGGTCAGCGTGGCGATCATCCAGTTGACGATGTCATCGACAAAGCCGCCGAAATAGCCGGTGACAATGCCCAGGCTGACGCCGATGGTGATCGAGAGGATCGCGGCGAGCACGCCAACGCTGAGGGATACCTGTCCCGCGTACATCAGGCGCGCCAGATGATCACGTCCCAGGTCGTCGGTGCCGAGGATGTGCCCTTCAGCGCCAATCGGCAGGAATGTCCGTGATGCGTCGGTTCGCGTTGCGCTCACGTCCAGCCAGCTTGTGGTGATGGGTGCCGTGAACGAGAGAAATACGAGCATGAAGAGAATGAACATCGCGATGAGCGTGAGCTTATCACGCTTCAGGCGGCGCAGCGCCAGCCGAGTCAGCGATTCGCCGACCTGTGCATTCCGCTTCTGTACGTTGAGTTTTGCGACTGTGGTTGCCATCGTCTTTCTGCCTTCTCTTAGTCGAACCGGATGCGTGGATCGATGACAGCGTAAAAGATGTCAGACAGAATGTAGCCGAGCATCGTGGCAATCGCTCCAATAATGACTACTGCCATGACCACCGGATAATCGAGGGATTTCACCGCCTCGACTCCGAAGCGTCCCAGACCGGGCCACGAGAAGATCGTCTCTGTGATGGCGGCACCAGCCAGCAGACCGGTGATGGCGGGTCCCAGGAACGTCGCCAGCGGGATCAATGCGTTGCGAGCGCCGTGTTTGAACCAGACAATTCGAGACGCCAGCCCTTTGGAGGTTGCCGTTCGCATGTAGTCCTGGCTCATGACGTCGAGCATGGAGGCGCGCATATAACGGGAATAAATGGCAATTGCGCCGGTTGAGAGTACGAACGTCGGCAGAATAAGGTATTGCAGCCGTTCGTAAATGGGCGGAATGCCGCCGGTTAGCGCGGGCGGGGTGCGTCCTCCCATCGGGAGTACTCCCATCCACGAACCGAAGATGAGGATCAGAATGAGTCCTAACCAGAATATCGGGATGGCATTAAAGCAAACCGCCATGACCCGGGTGACGTTATCAAACCAGCCGCCTTTCCGCACCGCAGCCAGAATGCCGACCGGAACCCCGATGGCTACTCCAAAGAAGAGTGCCGAAGCGCCCAGTTCGAGCGTTGCTGCGACGCGCTCGCCGATCATGCCCATCACGTCGCGCCGGTAGAAGAACGAGCGTCCGAAGTCACCGCGGATGATGCCTCTGCGCATCCCCGGCGGTTCCGGCTCGCCGTCGCCGTTGGCGTCAAGTGGAAGCAGGAATGAACTATCGGCGACACCATCTCCATCGCTGTCCCAGCGCATCCAATCGTCACCTGCCAGCCAGCGCAGGTATTGAATGGGCCACGGATCGTTGACACCAAGCTGCGCGGCAACACGTTCGCGCTGCTGCGGGGTAGTGCGCGGGTCAAAGGTCAGGGCGGCGACAGGACCACCAGGGGCGGCAGTCATCAGGAGATAAGAGAAAATCGTGATTCCAAAAAAGGTTGGAATCGACTGGATCAAACGTCGGAGCGTATACTTGAGCATGGCTTACGTTACTTCTCACTTAAAGCGCGGAACTGTTTTGGTCGTTCTGGCGCTTTCCCGGGATGAATTGTGCGCAGGGAAGCAGTGTTTCCTGCAATACTGACAAAGGGGGGAGGACATGCCTCCCCCCAGGGTAAAAATCAGACTACGGGGTAGCCACGCTCCAGGTATCGACGTTCCAGTACAACTGGGACGGATACGGACCGAAGCCTTCAACAGCACCACCAGCCGCATACATACCGTTAATTGCAAACATCGGGATGTAGGGCAGATCCTGCTGGAAGATTTCCTGCATCTGACCGTACAGCTCTGCACGCTCGGCGGGATCGCAGCCGGGCAGCGCCTTCGCCTGGTTATTCAGCGCCACGAATTCGGGGTTTGAATAGGAGGTGAAGTTGCTGCCAGCGCCGACGACGTCCGACGCGGGCGTGAACAACTGGGTGGCATCCGGATCGTCAGGATAGCCGTTGCGCCAGCCGAGGATCAGCGAGTCAAATGTCTGGCTGTCCATGATATCCAGCAGCGTGTTGAAGTCGATGGTCTGGAAATCGACCTGGACGCCAACCTGCGCCAACTGGTCCTGAACCAGCGTACCGATAGCTTCACGACGGGTGTTGCCTTCATTGGTGTACAGGGTGAAGGTAAACGGAGCGCCGTCTTCAGCGAACATCGCGCCGTGTGCTTCACGCACGCCGTCGCCATCTTCGTCGATCCAACCAGCGGCTTCAAGCGCAGCGCTGGCAGCTTCGGGGTCAAACACAATCGTCGGCAGCTCGGAGGCATATGCCCACGACGCCGGGATGATGAACGAGGTCATGCGCTCGCCTTCACCAAACACGGCAGCGCTGATGATCGAGTCCACGTCAATCGCCTGCGCCAGCGCCTGACGAACAGCCACGTCACCGAAGATCGGGTGGTTGCCCTGGTCAATTGGCTGACCACTCTCGTCCAGACCGTTCTGTGGATTGCCGGGGTCGGCGAGGTTCAGCGCCAGGTAGTCCCAGGAGTTGCCGGGATAGTCGTATGCCTGCACGCCTTCGGCAGCGCGGATGTCGGTGCGGCGGGACACGTCAGGACCATCAATGACGTTGGTTTCGCCAGCCAGGAACTGCTCCACCATCACGGTCTGATCGGGCACGTTGCGATAGATGAAGCCTTCCGACTGCACGCCATTGGCGGCATCAGCATAGTCTTCATTGGCAAGCAGGGAAACCTGCTCGCCGGGGCGGAATTCGCTGAACAGGAACACGCCGCCGCCAACGCTCGGGCTGAGGTTGAATTCGGCATCGTTCAGGTCTGCGACATCTTCGGGGAGGACGTGCGCCGGAGCCGGATACAGCACGCCTGCGTTACCCAGGGCGGTGCATTCCGCGCTGGCAAACGTCACGACAACAGTGTTGTCATCGGGCGCTTCCACGCTCAGAATACCGGTTTCGCCGGTGGGGTCAATCACGAAGGACAGCGGGGTATCGACAATACCCTCAGCGCCAGCCTGGATAGCGGTCCAGGTATAGATGACGTCGCCAGCGGTGATCGGCGTGCCATCGCTCCATGACATGTCGCTGCGCAGATTAAAGGTATAAACCGTACCGTCTTCCGAGATTTCCCAGTCCTGGACAATCGCGCCACCCGCGAGCGGCGGGTCCGACGGCACGATCACTGCCTGGGAGGGGTCAACTGCCACAAAACCGGGGTAAATGAACGCGGTGATGCGGCGGCTGGCGGTGTCGCTGGCGATGATCGGGTTGAACGTCGCCGGGTCGCCACCGAGGTTCCCCTCGATGATGATGCCACCGTCACCATCCTGCGCGGCGAGTGGGGCAACGGCGAGAGCACCAACCATGACCAGGAGGGCGCCTAACACCAAATACCGAACTAATGCCTTCATGTGTGCTTCACTCCTTGTAACTACTATAAATTTACAGCGCTGCCATGTGTCCATATCTTGCGGGAACTAATGGTACAGATCGAGGTCAGTTACACTCTTTACTACTTCCAACGCAAGAAGGTTCAATTTGCAGCGTATGTATTCTAACAATCTGAAAACAATTAAGCTAGGACGTTTTGACAAAAAAAGCCCACCAGTGGTTGGTGGGCTGGGTTGTGTGACACTTTCACCTGTTCCTGGCACTCTGGTTGAGTATAAATGTCAACACAACCTGATTGTCGGGGCGCCCGGATTCGAACCGGGGGCCTCTTGCACCCCATGCAAGCGCGCTACCAGGCTGCGCCACGCCCCGCTTAGATACTGGCGAAGTATACTTGAGCGCGAGGCACTATGCAAGCCAGAATTGCCGCGACAAATTCCGTAGAGGCGCAGCATGCTGCGCCCCTGCATGACCGCGATTTTCCCCCTTCATTGCCGCCACCGAGGTGACTTCCGAGCAATTATTTCATAATGGGGCTGGCGAACTGTAACGGCACATACCGAAACTTAACGGTACACTTAAGGATAGCCAGTTGCTTTACCGTTCCCAGGTAGGAGGACCCTTATGAGCAACTTCCCTTCGCCGATGCCAAAGCCCGCTTCGGCTGGTACGGCACAGACAGCGATTGCTAACACACGGCAGGCATTCGTGAATATACGCAACGGACCTGGAACGCAGTATCGTGATATTGGCGATCTGCGTAACTTCACCCTCGTGTCGCACTTCCCGGCAAGCCGAACCAGCGATGGCTGGGTGTGGATCGAGCAGTACGGCATTGGTGGGTGGGTTTCGACCAGCGTCATCAATTTTGAGAATGTCTCCGCGAAGCCTCCTATCACGTCGCAGACGACCCCTTATGACAATCAGGTTGCCGTCTGGCATTGGCGCGGCGACTCTATTGGCGAGAACTCAATTGAAGAAGTTGCCCGAACCATCAAGACTTACGCGCCGCACGTGACCCAGGTGTGGGTGAAATCCAGCGACTACACCCCGCAGGCGGGCGCGCAGTGGATGGGCTATTGGGATACCAAACGCAACCTCGCCATCGACGGACCATCCAGTATAGACCGCTGGGTTCAGACGCTGTCGCAGTTTGGGCTTGAGCTGCACCTGTGGTGTGTGCCGCGCGGGCTTGATGTGAATGCTGAGACAAATCTCATTATCCAGGCGTGCAGCCGTCCGGGTGTGAAGTCGATGATTCTGGACGTTGAACCCTATGCCGGGTTCTGGTCGGGTGGGCAGGCGGGCATTCGCCCGTTCATGACCAAAATCCGCCGCGCCATCCCCGGCTCGTTTCACATGGGCATTTCGGTTGATCCGCGGTCGCATCATTATGACAGCATTTTCCCGCAGGAATGGTCGCCGTTTGTCAACAGCGTTCATCCGCAGGTGTACTGGGAAACTATGCGCCGGGAAGCCGAAAGCGTGCTGGAAGAAACCTATCGCGTCTGGGGCAGCTATGGCAAGCCGATTATTCCCGCGCTGCAAGGCGATGCCGACGCGAGCAGCATTGAATCTGCTCATACGCTCGCCACGCAGCGACACGGGGCGCGTGGATTAAGCTGGTGGCGCTTCGGCGTCATCGGTCCGGTAGAGTGGCGCGCCGTCAACCGCCCGATCCAGGTCGGAACGCCGCCGCCAGCGCCACCGCCAACGGTCGTTTATGGCGAGGAACAGGTGATCAAGCCGGGCGACAGCGGCTACAACACGTTCTCCTTCACCGGACAGCAGGACTTGCAGACGTTTCAGGGAACGTGGGGCTGGCAGGTCTACTATAAAGCGACCGAAGCGCAGATCAGCAAAGCGGCTGCCAGGTGGGCTGCCAGATTGACTGAAAGCGGCAAATATGAAGTCGCGGCATTTGTGCCAGCGCGCCACGCCACTACCCAGAACGCCCGCTATAAGATTCACGGTGTTCGGGGTTCATCCACCGAAGTGCTGGTGACGCTGGATCAGGAGGCGCACAGCAATAAGTGGGTTTCGCTGGGAGTTTTTGACATCGACGTGAAAGCCATCAATTCCGGCACCGTCTTTGTGAACGATCTGACCGGCGAATCAGGCAGAGAGATCGCTTTTGACGCCATGCGCTGGCGCAAGGTGATCGAAGTGCCGGGCGATGGCGTGCCCGTCCAGCCGGGCTACGCCGATGGCTATGACGCCCCGATTGGCACCGCTGCCGAGCGCCGCTCGGCGAAGGTCTGGCCCGGACAATGGCTCGATGCCAGCCCGTTTGGGCGGCTCTATTTTGTCGGCACTGCCAGCGAAGCCTACCACACTGGAGCCGACCTGAACCTGCCGCGCGATGCCGACGCGCACACGCCGGTCTATTCGGCAGCAAGCGGCATCGTCACCTTCTCGGCGCGGCTGGCAACCTGGGGCAATGTCGTCATCATCAAACACGATCCACTACCGGGCAGCGGCATGGTCATGTACGGGCGGTATGCCCACGTTGAGAGCATGAATGTCTCCGTTGGGCAGCGCGTCGCGCGCGGCGAACAGATCGCCAATGTGGGCAACGCCTACGGTCGTTATGCCTACCATCTGCACTTTGACCTCAGCCCGACCAACATTTTGGAACTGAACCCGCCGCATTGGCCCAAGAAAGACCGGGATACGTTGTTCCGCAACTACGTCGATCCGCAGGAGTTCATCGCCAATAATCGCCCACGCTAGATCATGGTGGTAAATTCAGCCGGAAAAGCAGCAGGGCGCACTGATGTGCGCCCTGTTTCTGTCTGAATACCTGCCGATACTGGCAAACGGTCTTATTTGCCGCTTCCAACCGTCACGCTGATGTCAAATTCGCCCAGGTCGCTGTCGTCAAAAAAGAAGCCCAGGGCTGAAACAAGGATGAGATGGGTGCCGGATTCGGTCACATCATACTCAATGGCTGGATTCAATTCATCGCTGTCGTCGTTGTAGTCGAGCCACTCGCCGTCGGCACTGAAGAGTGTCAGCATCAGGTCAGTGCTGCCCAGCGCTTCGGCGGCGATGGTGAGCGTCTGACCTTCTTCAGCCTCAAATGAGTAGTAATGTTCGGTCGCGTCCTGCGTGATTTCGCCGCGCGCAGCTTCGCCTGCGGTGAGTGGAATCGGCTCCACTTCGGCGATCTGCAGCGAATAGCTGCCGGTGTCATCGAAGTAGCCGGCGACTGTGATCGTGTAGAGTCCACTTTCGGTGATCAGTTCGGGTCCGACCTGCGAATTGGTGCCATCGCCGAAGTCGTCGTTGTACATCTGAAAGGTATCCTGTCCAGCGGCAGGATCAATGGTCAGCACTGTATCGAAGTCGTCTGACTGGAGCGAGGCGACGATGAGCTGCCCCGCTTCGAGTTCAACGAAATAATACGCCTGCGGCGCATCTTCGCTCGTCTCGTCTTCTACCTCGCCGCCGATCTCAAGTATCACCACTTCCGGGGCGGTCAGGCTTAGCGTAAACTCGGCGGTTTCTTCGGGAATGTCGCCGCGAACATAGCTGTAGGTGCTGACGCCGATAAGATAGGTGCCGTCTTCGGGCAGCACGAAAGCGGGAATGCGCGACGAATAGATAGAAGCGGCATCATCATTGCTGGCAACAACGTCGCCGTTGGCATCTGCCAGCAGCAGATAGCCGTCCGTGTCTTCAAATTCCAGGCTGATGCTGACGATATCGCCCGCTGCCCCCTCAAATGAGTAGGCGACGATAGGATTGTCTTCATCCAGTTCGCCCGTGATTTCGTCTCCGGTGGCAATGGTATCCACTGCTTCCGGGATCTTGACGTCATCCTGCGCGAATACAACGGTGACAGCGGTCAAAGCGAAGATGGTCAAAAGCAGACCGATCAGCTTAACAACAGGTTTCATTATGAGGAAAACTCCTGAATATGCAAAGGTAAGCACGATTTACCAGCCACCAACTTGTGAACCGGCAGGGCGGAGATTATACGCAGGCAAACCGAGCATTGCTGTAAAATTGTGCTAAAAACAGTGTAAAAAAAAAGCAGCCTTGCGGCTGCCTTCGGACGGTACTGCGACGTGCTAGAATAGACCCCAGTCGTCGGCAGCGCCTTCTTCCATCATGCTGGGATCCCACATCTCCAATCCCATTTCGATAGTGGTTGGCGTACCCAGATACTCCTGGGCGGCACGTCGTGACTGTTCGAGCAGCTGCGGGGCGTAGGGGCAGAAGGGGGTCGTCATAATCATGACGATGTGCCCGCGATCCGGCTCAATTTCGACACTGCGCAAAAGCCCCAGTTCGATGACATTCATGCCAATTTCGGGGTCGATGACCACGCGCAGCGCTTCGCGCAGTCCTTCTTCTGTTTTGACTTGTTGCGACATGAGTTTCCTCAGTATTTAACCCTGATGAATTCTACTATCTCATCCTAACACGGCAAAGCCCAGTCGTCAATTTTTATCATATCCATAATAAAAATATTGACACCCCTCTCTCGGACTGCTATACTAGCGGCATTGTGTGCCTGTGGGTACAAGGGAAATTTAACCGCAATTAATCTTGGAGGAGGTCGTCCTAAGTATGGGCGCTGCACTCGAAATTCGCGATCTGCACGTTTCAATTGAAGACAAGCCAATTCTGCGCGGGGTCAACCTGACCGTGAAGCAGGGTGAAGTTCACGCGCTGATGGGTCCGAACGGTTCGGGCAAGAGCACGCTGGCGAACGTCCTGCTGGGTAACCCGGCGTATGAAGTCACCGAGGGCGAGGTCATCTTTAAGGGTGACAACCTGCTCGAAATGGAAGCCGACGCGCGCAGCCGCGCCGGGCTGTTCCTGGCATTCCAGTATCCGGTTTCCATTCCCGGCGTTACTTTGGCGAACTTCCTGCGGCTGGCGATTAACGCCCGCATGAAGGCAGTCGATCCTGAAAGCAAGGGGATCTCGGTCACCGATTTCCGCCGCCTGCTGCGCGCCAAGATGGACATGCTGCAGATGGATCACAGCTTCGCCGGGCGCTACCTGAACGAAGGGTTCAGCGGCGGCGAGAAGAAGCGGGCTGAAATCCTGCAAATGGCGACGCTTGATCCGTCTATCGCCATTCTGGACGAAACCGACTCTGGACTTGATATTGACGCGCTGCGGGTGGTTTCCGAAGGCGTGAGCAAGCTGCGCGGTCCCGACCTCGGCATTCTGGTGATCACGCACTACCAGCGTATCCTCAACTACATCACACCGGACTATGTCCATGTGATGTATCAGGGGCAGATCGTCGAAAGCGGCGGTCCTGAACTGGCGCTGCATCTTGAAGAAGCGGGCTATGACTGGATCCGCGAGAAGGTATCGGAATAAAGGAGCTTAGAATGGTCGAATTTATACCAAGCGAGAAGCAGCTCACAGAAGCAGAATCCGCCCTCAGCGGCGTTCGCAATTCGTATGAAGAGAAATACGGGTTTCGCGACTCGACCAGCGGCTATGCCTTCAAGAGCCAGAAGGGGCTGAACGCCGACATCGTCCGCCAGATTAGCGCCATGAAGAACGAACCGGCGTGGATGACCGAATACCGCCTGAAGGCGTATGACCTCTTCCTGAGCAAACCGATGCCGAACTGGGGCGCTGACCTCAGCGGTATCAATTTTGACGACATCTATTATTTCGTGCGGGCGACCGACGAACAGGGCAAGAACTGGGACGACGTGCCGGCAGACATCAAGCGCACGTTTGACCGGCTGGGAATTCCTGAAGCCGAGCAGAAATACCTTCAGGGTGTCACGGCGCAGTACGAGTCGGAAGTGGTCTATCACAGCATCCGCAAAGACCTTGAGAACAAGGGCGTTATCTTCACCGATATGGACTCGGCGCTGCGCGACTATCCCGATCTGGTGAAGGAATACTTCGGCACAATCATTCCGTCGGCGGATAACAAATTCGCGGCGCTCAACAGCGCGGTCTGGTCGGGCGGTTCGTTTGTCTATGTGCCTAAGGGCGTGCACGTTGAAATGCCGCTTCAGGCGTATTTCCGCATCAACACCCAGAGCATGGGGCAGTTCGAGCGCACGCTGATCATCGTTGAAGAGGGCGGCTACGTTCATTATGTCGAGGGCTGCACCGCGCCAACCTACAGCGAAGACAGTCTGCACAGCGCCGTGGTCGAAATCATCATCAAGGACGGCGGGCGCTGCCGCTACACCACCATTCAGAACTGGTCGAACAACGTCTACAACCTGGTGACCAAGCGCGCCGTTGCCTACAAGAACGCCGCGATGGAATGGGTGGACGGCAACCTTGGCAGCAAGGTGACGATGAAGTACCCGGCGGTCATCCTGGCGGGTGAGGGCGCTCATGGTGAGGTGCTGTCGATTGCCTTTGCCGGACAGGGACAGCATCAGGACGCGGGCGCGAAGATCACGCACCTCGCGCCGAACACCACCAGCCAGATCATCAGTAAGTCGATCAGCAAGGACGGCGGGCGCGCCAGTTATCGCGGTCTTCTGAAGATTGTCGAAGGCGCGGACGATGTCAAGAGCAACGTCGTTTGCGACGCGCTGCTGCTGGACGACCTCAGCCGTTCGGACACCTACCCGACGATTGAAGTGGATGCCAAGCGCGTGACCATGGGACATGAAGCGTCGGTCAGCCGCGTTGGCGAAGATCAGCTTTTCTACGCCATGACGCGCGGTATGAGCGAGGATGAAGCCAACGCCATGATCGTCAACGGCTTTATCGAGCCGCTGGTGAAGGAACTGCCGATGGAATACGCGCTGGAACTGAACCGCCTCATCCAGATTCAGCTTGAAGGATCGATTGGTTAGTCGAAACGCGAACCAGCCTGTGTAGGGGGCAAGGCACGCCTTGCCCCTACTGCTGTGAACATTCTCGTGCATTTTCTCAAAATGCACGTTTCTCGAAACGATACCTAAGGAGACAAATGCTGTGGTTGCAGTGAGACAACGCCGCTCCACCGCGCCCGAAGCGCCGCTGTACACCCGTGATGACGTTGAGGCGTTGAGCGTGTCGGAGCCGCAGTGGCTGCGCGAAAGCCGCCTGGTTGCATGGGATTTATACGAACGACTGCCGATGCCTGGCTTCACAGATGAAGCGTGGCGTCGTACTGACTACCGGCACATTAACTGGAGCGAAGCAGGCAGACCGATTGCCGTCCCCAACCCAACGCTCGATGTCGTGCCGCAAGCCAACCTGGAACCGCTGATTGGCGACGAACAGGGCGGCATTATCGTATTCGTGGACGGCGAGCTGGTGTATTACGAGCTAAACGAAGCCGTCAAAAAGCAGGGCGTGGTTTTCACCGATCTGGCGACTGCCTGTCGTGATCACGAAGATCTCGTTCGCCCCCGCCTGATGACCAAAGCCGTCCTGCCATTCGAGGGCAAATTCGCGGCGCTGCACGCGGCGCTGTGGACGCATGGTGTCTTCCTGTATGTGCCGCGCGGTACGGCGGTCGAGCTGCCGTTCCACGTCGTGATGTACAACAGCGGCGACGGCGCGACGATGGGACACATGCTGGTCGCGATTGAAGAAGCCGCCCAGGCGACGATTCTGGTCGATTACCTCTCTGCCCCCGGCGAGTCGCAGTCCCTGTACGTGGGCGCGACCGAACTGCTGGTGGGCGCGAGCGCCAACCTGCGCTACGTTGGCTTGCAGGATTGGAACCGCCAGACGTTTGAATTCAGCTATCAGCGTGCCCGCGTCGAACGTGACGCCAACCTGGACTGGATTCTGGGGAACATGGGTGGCGAGCTGATCAAGCAGTTCATTGAAATGGAGCTTGATGGTCAGGGCGCGGTCGGACGTGTATCGGGTATGTTCTTCGCCGATGGTCATCAACTGTTCGATCAGGACACCCAGCAGGAGCATAACGCGCCGCTGACCAGCAGCGACCTGTTGTTCAAGGGCGCGGCAAAAGACAGCGCCCGCACCGTCTGGCAGGGCATGATCAAATCGCTGCCGAAGATGCAGAAGATCGACGGTTTCCAGGCGTGTCGTAACCTCGTCCTGAGCGAAGACGCCCGGATGGATGCCATCCCCGGACTCGAAATTGAAGCCGACGATGTGCGCTGCACGCACGCGGCGACCTTCGGCACGCTCGAAGAGCAGCCGGTGTTTTATCTCATGAGCCGGGGCATTCCCCGCGCCGATGCCGAGCTGATGGTGACCGAAGGCTTCTTCGAGGAACTGCTGGATCGGATTCCATTTGAGCGCGTGCAGGAACGCCTGCGCGCTTCACTTGAAGCCAAGATTGTCGGCATCAGCCAGATCAAGTAGACAGATGATGCTGTTCCCGCAGGGGCAGGTTTCATCCTGCCCCTGCATTTGAAGAATGCCCCTCGTGTCGCTCTCCATTTTCAGGAGAAACTATGATGAATGACCCAACACTCGCGCCGCCGTATGATGTTGAATCGGTACGCGCGGATTTTCCGATCCTTCAACAGGAGCACCATCCCGGCGTTTCGCTTGTGTACCTCGATAACGCCGCTACCAGCCAGAAGCCGGTACAGGTCATCGACGCGCTCGACGATTACTACCGCCGCTACAACGCCAACGTCCATCGCGGCATTCACAGGCTGAGCGAAGAGGCGACCGCCGCCTACGAAGGGGCGCGTATCAAGCTGCGCCGTTTCATCAACGCCGGAAATAAGCGCGAAATCATCTTCGCGCGCGGCACGACCGAAGGTATCAACCTGGTCGCGCAGACGTGGGGCAGGGCAAACCTGAAGCCGGGCGATGTGGTGGTTTCGACCCAGATGGAACACCACTCGAACATCGTGCCCTGGCAGCTTCTGGCGATGGAAAAGGGTATCACCGTTCGTTATGTGCCGGTGCTGCCGGACGGCACGCTCGATCTGGAAGCCTACGCCAACCTGCTGCGGGACGAACCGGTCAAACTGGTGACGGTCGTACACGTCTCCAACGTGTTGGGTACGGTCAACCCGATTGCTGAGATGGCGCGGCAGGCGCATGAAGCGGGCGCATTGATCCTGGTGGACGCAGCACAGTCAGCGCCGCACATGCCGGTTGACGTGCGAGCGCTGGATGTCGATTTCCTCACTTTCAGCGGGCACAAGATGCTGGGTCCCACTGGCAGCGGCGTGCTGTACGGCAAGCGCGATCTGCTGGAAGCGATGCCGCCCTGGATGGGCGGCGGCGATATGATCAGCCGCGTCAGTCTGGAAGGCAGCACCTGGAACGACCTGCCATACAAGTTCGAGGCGGGCACGCCGTCAATTGCCGAGATGATCGGGCTGGGGTATGCGGTTGATTACCTGACTGCGCTGGGCATGGAAAGAGTACAGGCGCACGAACATACGCTGACAGCTTACGCCCTTGACCGGCTGGCGGAAGTGCCCGGCATCACGCTGTACGGACCGGACGCCAGCAAGAAGGGCGGCGTGGCGACGTTTACTATGCAGGGTATTCACGCGCATGACGTGGCGCAGATGCTGGATGCCGAGGGCGTCGCGGTACGGGCAGGGCACCACTGCGCCCAGCCGCTGCACGACCGTTTCGGGATTTCGGCGAGCGCCCGCGCCAGCTTCTATCTCTATAACCGACCCGCCGAAGTGGACACGCTGATTGAGGCGCTTTACAAGGCAAAAAAGACGTTCGCGCGGTCATAACCAGCCATTCGCAAATGGCGGGAGGCGGGATAATATTGTCGGCGGTTGCACCTGCTGGTGAACCTCAGAGTGAAGGCGACAAAACAGCCGCGAGGGGAATTGTGATGTACGACATGTACCGTGAGAACATCCTCGATCATGGGGGGAATCCACGCAACCGAGGCATCCTCGATCCGGCGGATATTGACTATGAAGCCAATAATCCTCTATGCGGAGATCGGCTGCGGCTGACGCTGCGGCTGGACGAGGACAATCGCATCGCCGAAATCGGCTGGGATGGCGAAGGCTGCGCGATCAGCCAGGCGGCAGCATCGATGCTTGGCGAGGAAATTCTGGGCAAGACGCTGGACGAAGTCAGACAGATCGGCAAGCAGGACGTCTTCGATATGCTCGGCATCCCACTTTCAATGAACCGCGTGAAATGCGCGCTGCTCTCGCTCAAAGTGCTGACAGTCGCGCTGTATGGATTGGGCGAGTGGCACAAACACGAAGCTGAGGATGAGGAGTAAATGGCGGATTTTGTCACGGTTGGAAAATTGAGCGAAGTTCCACCCGGCGAGCGGCTGGTAGCGCAGATCGGGCGCACCTGGGTGGTCGCCTTTAACGTCGGTGGCACGATTTACGCGCTGGAAGACCAGTGTTCCCACGAAGAATACCCGCTTTCGGACGGTTTTCTGGATGGTACAGAGTTAGAATGTGCCAAACACGGCGCGCGCTTTGACCTGAGGACGGGCAAAAACCTGACACCACCGGCGCTAGTGCCCGTCCAATACTATGAAGTTCGCATCGAAGGCGACGATATTCAGGTAAAGATATGAACGATCTCTCGCTCTTGCACGCTCGATATGTAGACAACGTGCTCGTGTTCGGGCATCGCGGCGCGCGGGCATACGCCCCGATGAACACCATTCCGTCCTTCCTGCTTGCGGTTGAGCAGGAGGCAGATGGTATTGAACTGGATGTCTGGCTGTCGAAGGACGGTCATTTGGTTGTCATACACAACGATACGGTTGATGAAACCACCGACGGCAGCGGGGTCGTGACCGAGAAGACGCTGGCGGAACTGAAGGCGCTGGATGCCGGAGGCTGGTTTGGCGTGCCGTTCCTCGGTACGCGCATTCCCACACTGGACGAAGTGTTTCAGGCGATGCCGGAAGACTTCCTCATCAATGTCGAGATCAAGAAAGCTGACAATACGTCTCCCGAAACCGATGGTGTTGAGGCTGCCGTCGCCGCGTGCATTCGTCGGCATCAGGCGCAGGAACGGGTGATTGTCTCGTCTTTCAGCCTGAGCGCCCTCGAACACTTCAACCATGCGATGCCGGAACTGCCGGGCGGGCTTGCCTATCTCTATGCGCTGCCCGAACAGCTGGACGCGGCAGCGGAAGCCGCCCTCGAAATGGCTTTCATGCACCCGCTGCACGAAATTGTCACCGATCACCTGATGAATCGTCACATGGATCTGGGCGCTCTGACCAACGTATGGACGGTCAACGATCCGGCGCGGATGCGCGATTTGATCGAATTGGGCGTCAACGGCATCATCACCGATAAGCCAGATGTGGCGCGGTCGGTGGTGAATAGATTGGAAGCGTAGCCTCGGAATGACCGTGTGATTGCCCGCGTCTGGTGGCGGCTGGTTCGCTTTGGGTTTCACCTGCTGTATAACCAGCTTGCCTTCACCTACGATACCGTCAGCCAGGTGGTGTCGCTCGGCGCGTGGCGCTGCTGGCAGCGGGCGGCGCTCAAACACATTCAGCCGCATGGGTTGATTCTGGAACTGGCGCATGGCACCGGCAACCTTCAGCTTGATCTCGCCGCCGCCGGGCGTGCGTCCATCGGCTTCGATCTATCGCCCCACATGGGGAAAATCGCCCGACGAAAGCTGCTTCGCCGGAGCGTTCCAGCGCGGCTGGCGAGGGGAAAAGCGCAGGCGCTGCCGTTCGCGGACGAGCAGTTCGCCAGCATCGTTTGCACCTTTCCATCCGATTTTATCGTCGCGCCGGAAACGCTGCGCGAGGCGCGGCGGGTGCTTCAGCCGGACGGCGTCCTGGTGATCGTGCCCGGCGCGGCGTTCAGTGGGGGCGGGCTGGTGAAGGTCGTGCTGGAATGGCTGTATCGTATTACCGGGCAGCGCCATCCGCCAGCCGACCAGCGGGCACAGTATGCCGACTGGTTTGCCGCCTACGGCTTCGCGGTTGAGGCGAAGCAGGAGATGTGTCCGCGCAGCCAGGCATGGGTGATCGCCGCGCGGAAAGCTGAGGAAGATTCCCCGTAAATTGATCTGGATTTTGGAAAAATGCCATGCTATACTGCTTGGTAGTATGGTGGGTATAGCTCAGTTGGTCAGAGCGTCTGATTGTGGATCAGAAGGTCGAGGGTTCAAGTCCCTTTACCCACCCAAAGAAAGTAGGGCGAAACGGGAGCGACTTCAAGTTGCTCCCGTTTTTTATTCGTGTCAAGCTGCCGGGATAGCCCTTCGTTGCAGAAATCTGGTACATAGAATTCCCCCACTAACATAGCCCTTTCCTAAACTCCTGCTTTTGAAGGATGTGCCCACACAATCGGTGTTGTACATATGCTGTTGATCACAAGACGCTGACCTGCGCCGATTCGTGCCCACTGGCTGTATTGGCGTTATCCACATATAGTGAACATGGTCATTGGGTAGCACCTAGAGCCACACAGCAGGCTGCTGAGGCAGGAGACGAACATGAATGTGCAGTCCGTCCTGGAGAATGTCCGAGCAGTTTCGCATGAGTTTGCTCGGGATCGGCACGAGCGCCAGACGCGGCGAGAACTGGTCGCGGCTGATTTTGACCAGTTGAAAGCGGCAGGCTTGCATCTGACCGGGGTGCTGGCAGAACACGGCGGTCTGTGGGAAAGCATGTCTCAGTCCACCCGCCCGATCTGCGAGTTACTGCGTGTTTTGGCGCAAGGGGACTCCTCGGTCGCGCTGGTCTGTACCATGCATCCCTCAGTGCTTTCGTTCTGGTTCGCTACGCCACAAGTGCCATCGTCCGATCAACCTGCGTGGGAGGCACAGCGCGCCTTCTGCTCACAACGCGCAGCCGAAGGGGCATGGTGGGGAACCATTACGTCGGAACCGGGCAGTGGGGGCGACATCTTCCAGACCAAAGCCATTGCCCGGCGCGACACTTCAGAAAACTACCGGATTACAGGACAAAAGCACTTTGGCAGTGGTTCAGGCATAACCTCCTTCATGATTACAACGGCTGTAGCCGAAGGTGAGCCAGAACCGGATTTGTTCTTCTTCGACATGCGGGATGTTCCGTGGGATGGTTCAACGGGCGTTCGGCTTACGGCACCCTGGGATGGTCATGGCATGGTTGCCACGCAAAGCCATGGCATGTTGTTCGAGGATTTTCCAGCCACACGAATCGCGTGGCAGAGTAATGTTCGTGGGCTTGGCGAAGCCGCCAACCCGTTCATCTACTGCTCTTTTGCTGCCGTCATCGTCGGGATTGTGGAGACGGCGATTGAGACGGCGCGCCAGCAGTTGGAAAAACGACGTGCATCTCTGCGGGCGTATGAGCAGGTGGAGTGGGCGCGGGTCGAGATGGAAGGTTGGCTGATTCAGCAAGCATACGAGGGGATGATCCGCGCGGTCGAGCAGAAGAGAGCGTTGGCGCTCCGCGATACTCTTGTAGGCAAGACCGCGATAGCCGAACTGGCGGAAACCGCGATGGGCAGAGTCTGCCGGGTGTTGGGCGGTGGCTCGTATGCGCGTCATTCACCGTTTGGGTTCTGGTTTGAAGATGTCCGGGCGCTGGGCTTCCTGCGTCCTCCGTGGGTGCTTGCCTACGATCAGGTACTCCAGCGGTCGTGGTCAGCGCCTTAAAGCAGACAGGCACGTCGCATCGCGATAGACGCTCGAAGATGTTCAGAGAATGTGTACTGCACGCCTGCGCCGTCTGGCGGCTAATTTACTCGCGGCGAGCGCGTTTTGGGCTGCGGGGATGTGTCCCAACTGCCATGAAGTGACCGGTTGTAGGGTTCACCAGCCGCCAACCGGTTTTCGATGCTGCTCACATTTGCCTCGATGCTGACCAACAGCATCACGAGCGCGCCCGCCGCGAACGTGACCAGACACCCGAACAGCCCGCCGAACAGGAACAGAATGGGTGGCGTCGCGGCGGTGAGATAAGCGCCGATGCTGGCGGTCTGCTCGACAGCGGCTGCCGCGGCAGTGACCGTCTGAATACTCCCAATCAGGAATACGATGAAGAAGATCATAACCAGGATAACCCCGACCAGCGCGGCTGATTTCAAGACCGCGCTAAGAAGCCAGAGCGAGTGGTAGCGCATGTGTTCCCCCTGAAATGATGATGTCCTGCGTCTTCATTGTATGACGGTTGAGCAGTGGTTAGCACAAAAACCGAGCTAGTCCAGGATTTCAGCACGACTCGACCTTCAGGCGCAACCTGATGGCTGGTCAGCGCGTATAGACACTATAATACGCGAAGGTAAGGCAAATGTCTGAAAACGAACTGTATGAAATCGCGCGCCAGCGCATTGACCGGCGCAACCGCCGCTGGACGATCTGGAGTTTCGACCTGGCGGGATTGATCCTGTCGCTGGCGCTGCTCATACTGATGAGCGATACCCCTTATGAAACTGTCGCTGGTGCCCTCTTTATGGCTTGGGGCGGCGTGTTCACGCTGCACACCATCCTGGCTTCGCTGGCGCAGTCGCGCGACGGCGCAATTGAAGATGAAGTCGCCAAACTGAGGGCGGCGGTCTACGAGAAGCCGAAACGCCTTGAACTCTCTGATGATGGCGAACTGGTCGAATTCACCGGGGCGGAAGGCGAGGCACAGCAGTGCCGGAATGGGTAAGTCAAGTGTAACTAACAGGAAAGGGGATTTATCGGCACATAGGCTGCGCCCCTGTATGACCGCGATTTTCCCCACTTCCGGCGAAAATTGGGGATAGTATCCGTTCAGTTGTATGGTATACTACTTCCTGCATGTGGGAATTGGTAAGGCGTTTTAGCCTTCACCACATAGGTGCTGTGGTTAGGCACCTGATATGCCATAACAAAGACATAACTTTTGCAGCACCTCATTTCCCTCATGAAGACCGGTGCTGTGGGTTTCATCGTCGACCGAGAGTACCTCCTAGACTTCCTCGCAATTTTGGAATCTGTGTACTTGAAGGCTATAGCAAACCACAAATTCCAGGAGGAATTTCAGAATGGCAGAACGTACTCAGGGTACAGTTAAGTGGTTTAATGGCGACAAGGGCTATGGGTTTATCACCCAGGAAGATGGTCCCGATCTGTTCGTTCATTACACCGAAATTCAGAGCAGCGGTTTCCGTTCCCTCAACGAAGGCGACAAAGTTGAGTATGAGGTGACGGACGGTAAGAAGGGCAAGCAGGCAAGCGCCGTTACCCTCGTCAACCGCTAGTCCAAAACTCGAAACGAAAGCCCGATCCATACCGGATCGGGCTTTTTGATTCCGGCAGGCTGCGCGAAAAAACGGACGACTCACCGAGTCGTCCCTACATAAACACCTCGACAAAAATGGGCGCGCCTTGCTGCTGCCCTAAAACGGACGGCGCAGCCGAACGAGTTTGCGCCGCACCAGTATGCGCAGTCCCTGCCCCGCTTTGACGGGCGGTTGGGATACCGGTTCGGGTGTGGTGTCGGCAGTCTGATCGGGGCGCGGCGCGCGGGCGGCTTCCTGGGTCTCACTGGGACGCGGCACGCCGAATATTTCCCAGATGCTCTCTCCGCTGTGTTCAGGGCTGGCGGTAGGCAGCAGTATCGGTTCCACGACCGGTAACCCGCTGCCTGCGGACTCCGCAGCAGGCTGTTCCTCGTCAGCGGCGGGCGGCGTTTCCACCGGCGTTTCGCTGCCCATTTCGCTTTCCACCGGCTCAGGTTCAACGGGCGCTGGCTCCGACGTTTCCAGGCTGTCGGCTTCGGGCATGACAGGTGACAGCGTTGCTTCGGGTTCGGCTGCGCTCAAAACGCCCGGCAGGGTGTCTTCAGCCTCGCGCGGGGGCGCAAACCGGCTCTCGTCAATGAAATATTCCGGTTCGCGCTGGCTTTCGTCTGGCGCTGCTTCGGCTGCCACGAGTTCAGTGACCGGGGCGCGTGGGCGGGTGTCCTCGACATCAAGCTCCGGCTCATCGAAATCAAAGCTTGCCAGCGATTGGGCGTCTCCTTCGGCAACCGGCGGCTCGTCAAAGATGGCGGCGGGATGCTCAGGGCGAAACTGCCCGTCATCCTCGTCCTGAAGCTTAGGTGCCTGCGACGGATGGCGCGGGCGGTACTGGGAACGGGCTTCGACGTCTGGCGCGTCGCGCATGAGCGACTTCGGGTCGGCTTTGGTGTCTGACGAAAGCTGCTTGATGGCGCGATACAACGATTTCAGGCTGGCAGCCATGGTGCTTTCGATCTGCCGCTTATGGTTGCGCATTCCGGCGAACATGCCGCCGATCTCGTAAGTGAACGTCCACTGGACGATGGTGCCTTCGGCGATTTCCTGAAGGCGAATGCGACCGCGATTCTCTTTATAGCCCGGACCATCCACGTAGATATATTCGTAGCCCAGACCGTTATACCACGCCGTGATCTCGACGACGTACTCGCGGCGCTTATCCGTCGTGTAGCGCCAGCGCGTGCCGGGACCTTCGCGCCGTGAGGTGAGGTAGGAAATATCCTTACACTCCTGCTGCCAGGCAGGGTTATTGTTGAGGTCGCTGATATATGCCCACACGATGGTTTGTGGAGCAGGGATGAGGATTCGATGATCGATAGTTGTCATAAGACCTGATTATAACCAAATCAATTTGGTGTTCAAATTCTCAACTTGTGTGTTACAATCATTATTGCTCAACATGGCTGCTTCAGGGAGATGCAAGCGTTGCCCGGTCCTACACTTATCTTTGGCTTCATTGTAGCAACTTTGCTGGGTGCTGTGTTCCATCTCATTTTCGGCGGCGATGCCCGGCGTCTGGCGCTCTTTCTGCTGGGCGGCTGGGTAGGCTTTGGACTTGGACACGTTGCGGGCGTCCTGTTCAATATCAATGTACTGAATATTGGGACTTTGCGCATTGTTTCCGCCGCATTCGGTGCCATACTCCTGCTGACGACTATCCTGTTACTCACGGCGAAACGACCGCGTAAACGGTATACACGCTAAAAGGAAGCGCATGGCTACAACGGTTACTACTCCTTCTACACCACCTGCGCCAGAAGAAAAGTCATCCGGTTTTGACCCCCGGCGGATTGTGCTGATCGGGGCAGGGGGGTTGATCGGTGCTGTCCTGCTGGTGTTTGTCCTCGGCATCATCCTCGCGGCGACCAACAACGAAACGGTTGCCACCGTCGTGCGGGTGGTGCGCGATGTCGTCATCATCCTGCTGGCGCTGGAAGGCATTCTCATCGTGCTGGCGCTGGCGATTCTCATCCTTCAGGTTGCCCGGCTGATCAACCTGCTTCAGACTGAAGTCAAGCCGGTGCTCGATAACGCTCAGGAAACGGTTAAGACCGCGCAGGGGACGATTGAATTCGTCAGCAGCAATGTTGCCGAGCCAATCATCAAGGCGCAGGGCTTTGTCGCTGGCGCGGCGGTGCTGGTGACCAATCTATTTGGCATCCGTCGGGCAATCCGGCGCAGCTCAGGGAGTTCCGATCTTGAACGAGCATCGTGAGTCTACGCTTGACGGCGGTATGTTGGTCTTTGGTCTGCTGCTGGGTCTGGTCGTTGGCGGGCTGGTCGCGCTGTTCAAAGTGCCCGTCAGCGGGCGAGCCTTTCGCCAGCAGGTGACCGAATCGGTGACCGCAACCGGGCAGAATATCCGCAGCACTGTCGAGTCGGTTGTACCGACCGATCCGGTTGCCGAAAGTCTGGCGGCGGGAAAAGCGGCGGCGCGCAGGCGGGCTGAATTTGGGCTGCAATCTACCAACCCCAACCCCTGACCATGAATTGAATGACGAAGGACGCTCGTTGGAGCGTCCTTTTTTGTTGGCGCGGTGCATACGCCGTCAGGCTTCCAGCGTGCGGAAAGCGTGAGCGATTGAATCCACCACATGCCCGGCGACAACACTGCGGCTGCTGCCAACCGCCCATGCCGCCTGAACGCCTGCAAGCTGGTGAACATAACCGCCGACCAGCGCCGCATCAAACGGCTTCAACCCCTGTGCCAGCAGACCGGCAATGATCCCCGCCAGCACGTCGCCGGTGCCCGCCGTCGCCAGCGCTGATTCCTTGAACGGCAGCACGACTACCCGCCCATCGGGATCGGCGATCAGCGTGTGCGCGCCCTTGAGCACCAGAACGACTTTCCACTCGGCGGCTTTCTGCGCGGCGATACCCCAGCGGTCTGCCTGAACCTGCCCGGTTTCAAGCTTTGCCAGACGCGCCATCTCACCCGGATGCGGGGTGATGATCGTGCCTTCGGGCAGCAGCGTCCACCATTCATCCATTTCGCTCAACAGGTTTAGCCCGTCGGCGTCGATCACCAGCGGCGGCAGCCTGATTGATTCCGCCTGCGAGTCGGCGCTGTCGTCCGGCTTTGGCGCGGCGAACCCGATAGATCGGCGCGGGAGCGACTGATTATTGTGCCGGGTCAGCAGCGTTTGCAGCAGTTCGCCGGTTGTTTTTTCGCGCCCCATGCCGGGACCAATCAGCAGGGCATCATACGACTGAAGCTCGTCCTTGAGGACGTTTGCGGCTGACGAGGCGATGACACCCATATCGTGCGGCAGCAGCAGCCAGGTTGCTTCGAGGATGCGCGCCGCCAGCGCGGCAATGACCGGCGCAGGAGCGCCAACGGTCACCAGCCCCGCGCCCGACCGGTAGGCGGACATAGCGCACAGGGCTGCCGCGCCGGTGTAATTGATCGAGCCGCCGACGATCAGCGCCTTGCCGAAAGTGCCTTTGTTGGCGTCTGTCGGGCGCGCGGGCAGCAGTTCGCGCGCAGTGGCTGCGTCAGCGATCTGGCGCGGTTCGTCGCGCAGACCGGCGGTGTTGGGCGAGATACCGATCCCCGAAATCGTCAGCCTGCCGACTGCCTGCGCGCCGGGAAAGATAAAGTGCCCGCGTTTGGCGGCGATAAAGGTAACTGTTTCGTCGGCGTGAAGTCCGTTCTTGTCCAGTTCGCCGCTGTCGCAGTCCAACCCACTGGGACAGTCCACCGCCAGAATATAGGGGCGATTGCCGCGATTCGGGCTGGGTTCAGCCGGGGTGACCAGCGGCGCTTCGTCCGAAGTGCTCGCTTCGAGCAGCGCCTTCTGGACGTTTCGCAGCAGTTTGGCGGCGTCATCGCGCAGCGGCAGGCTGACACCAATGCCAAACAGCGCATCGATGACGACGGTGGCGCTGGCGATCATGTTGGTGAGGACGCGGTAGCGCTGGTCATCTCCGGCGACCGCCGTGAACAGGCTGGCGGCGCGTATCGCGGCGAAGTGCGGATCGTCCTCGTCACGCGGTTTGAGAAGATAAAAGCGTACCTGAGCGCTCGTATCCTGGGCGAGGATTCGTCCCGCGACCAGCCCATCGCCACCGTTCTTGCCCGGTCCCACCAGAACGGTCACGCTGGTATTGTCGGGCTTGGGCGCATCTGCGAGAATCTGCTTCACGCGCTCTGCCAGCGCCCGTCCGGCATTCTCCATCATCTGGTCATAGCTGGTTCCGGCAGCATCGGCTGCTGCTTCGATTTCACGCATCTGTTCAATGGAGACAACTTTGTACACGGGTCACGCTCCTGAAGATGGGTGATCACAATTCGTATGAAGGACTGAGAGATTATAGCAAGGCGGCGGAAAACAAAAATCCAGCAGTTGCAGGCTGCTGGATTCTATCTGATATATGGACTAGGGCAGGGAACGTGCAGGCGCAGCCGCTAGAAGCTGCGATCTGCCACCGACCTGCCAAGCTGAATGAGCGCCGTCTTGCTCTCCGAGTCCGGGATCGCGCCGAGTCCCTCAATCGCGGCTTCGACGAAATGGTGAGCATGTTCATGCGCTTTTTGGATGGCATCGCCCTGCATGACCTTCGCCTTGATCGACGCCACCGGATCGGGCGCGTCGCCATTGTTGGTGTAGGCAACGGCGAAGCCGCGTCCCTGCTGAATGTCGATGCCAGCGGTCTTGCCAAGCTCGTCTTCGCTGCCCACGATGTCGAGCACGTCGTCCACGATCTGGAACGCCATGCCAATGTTAAAGCCGAACTGCGCCAGCGCCTCGCTCTGGGCTTCGTCCCCGCCGCCCATGATAGCCCCCAGACGCGCGGCGGCGCTGAAGAGGGCTGCCGTCTTACGGGCGATGATGTCGTAATAAACCTGCCGGGAAAAATTATTCTCTTTGACCGCGCTTGCCTGAAGCGTTTCGCCTTCCACCAGCGCGGTGGTCGCGTCGGAGAAGATGGTATTCAGATTCCGGTGTGGCGCCATCAGTTCGTATACTTTGGCAAACATATAGTCACCGGTGAGCAGGGCGAAGGTTCGCCCCCAGATTGAATTCACCGATGGGCGACCCCGGCGCACAACGCCGTGATCGTTGATGTCGTCGTGAACCACGCTGGCGGTATGCACCAGCTCGACCGCGGCAGCAACCGAAACGACATCCCGATAATCTGTGCCGCCGACGGCTGCGAAACTGAGCAGCACGATTCGCGGACGGATGCGCTTGCCGCCCGCCCCGAGTATGTGACGGCTGGCATCGCGCAGTACTGCCACGTCACTGGCGACAACGGAATACATGGTGTCTTCAACAGTCTGCAAGGCTGCCTGTACTGCCTGAGGGAGCATACCGGCGTCGGCTAGGGGAGGGGAAATGGTTCCTAGCGTTGGCTCAATCGTCATGATAGCAGGTTCCTATCCATTTATTCAAATCGCTCTCGACAGATTGTGTAATTCAGAACAAATTGAATATTATAAATACATTCTACTGAAATGAATGTCCAAAGTCAACTGCGATGCCCCTGAAAAAGCTTAAGAATAACCCATTTCTCATGTCGCTTTTTGGCAGGCTGCCACTAGAGACTTTGCAGGCTCTGACTGGTGGCAATCGGCAGTTGAAAACTGAAGGTGCTGCCGTATCCTACTTCGCTCACCACCTCAATCTGGGTGAGATGCCGGTCGAGGATCAGGCGCACGATTGCCAAGCCGACGCCAGTGCCACCAAAGCGGCGGGTAGACGCGCTGTCTATCTGATAGAACGACTCAAATATCTGATCGGATTTATCCTTCGGGATGCCGATGCCGTAATCGCGCACCGACACGATGACCGACTGCCCCTCGCGCCGGACGATTAATTCGACCCTATCCTCGCTGAATTTGAGCGCATTATCCAGCAGTTGGCTGAGAACGATCCCCAGTCCCTGCTTGTCGCCCATCACCGGGGGCAGGCGGTTTTCGACCTTCAGCGCCACCCGTTCAACCTTGGGCTTCTGATCCCAGCTTCGGCGCAGTCCGCGCATGGCGTGGTCAATGGAATCCTGAACTGTGATCGGAGATAGTTCAATATCCAGACCATCGGCAAGCTGGGTGATATTTCTGATGATGGCTTCCAGACGGGCGACGGCTCCGGTGGCGTAGCCTGGAAGCGTGCTTGACCCACTGTCTTCAGCCATGAGCGACACCGCCGATTTTACCTGAAGCAGCGGCGTTTTCAATTCATGCGATACGTTGCGGACAATGGCGTTCTTCAGCAGGTTCAGTTCTTCCGCCAGCCGCTGGTGTTCCTCAAAATGCTGGCTGATGGTCGAAAGGCTGACCTGCTGTGTTTCCTGTTCCCGCAGCAGGTTGAGCTGCGCCGCGCGCTGGCTGAGAGCCATCGTGACGGACTGCTGAATCGCGTACTGAAACGGCGGCAGCAGCAGATCCGCCGGAGCGCTGGCGACGTCATCATGCAGGATGAATACCAACAGCGGGCGGTAGGGCAGCGCCAGCGCCTCGATGATGGCACGAAAGGTCTTGCCTACGGCGCGTTCATAGGGCGCGATAATGGCGTCTGCCTGCAATTTTTGCAGAACGCTGCGGATACTGCCGCGAAGCCGTTTCGGAGTAAGCTGCTCATACCTCAACTGGCTGCAAAGGTCGGTGAACCATGCTGGTGAGTCCGAGCCTGACCAGTAGAGAACGCGAAACGGAGTGTCTACGGCGCTAACCATCAATGTCAGCCTTCGTCGGTCTGATCAAGCGCTTTCCAGAACACGTCCAGTCCGGGGCGTTCGGCGTTGCACTCCGGGCATCCGACGTGTGGATCTTCGATGGCGCGGTTATGCCGGCTGCACGATGCCTTGACTTCCAGCCGCCGCCCAAGCCCCAGCAGCACCGGCTTGACCGTCAGTTCCAGTTCAAGGTTCGGGCTGGCATTGGCGTTCAGGATATCGGGTACGGAACAGCGGGCGCAGAGGAAAGGACGCCACGGAAGTGATTCGGGATTTTGCTTTATCAACCGACATTCCTGTAAATCGCGCCCGCGATGGAAATCTTCGTAATAATAGCGACATTCTTTGCCGGCAGGTGTACGCATCGACCTTCTCGAAGCTGTAGACAACAGGTTAAATCCTAACACAAATTACGAGTGAAGAACATTCGTAATATGGGTTGAGAGAGGTTTAGGTGGCGTTAAGCCAGTTCACGGCTGTGTCCGGCAGTTCCGCCAGCGGAGCGTACACTTTGCGGCAGTCAGGCAGCGATTCGATAAAGCTGGCTCCATAGTTTTTGGTCAGCACGCGGTTATCCAGCACGACCACGATGCCCCGGTCGGTGCGGGTTCGGATAAGCCTGCCAAAGCCCTGGCGGAAACGCAGGATGGCATCCGGGACAGTGTACTGGTTGAAGGCGTCGGTATAGGTTTCGGCGCGGGCGGCAAAGACCGGATCAGTCGGTACCGTGAAGGGCAGCCGCACGATGATGAGGGCGCTCAGTGCCTCGCCGGGAATATCCACCCCTTCCCAGAAGCTGCGGGTACCGAGCAGCACCGCTTTTTCCGCCGTCCTGAAGCCATCCAGCAGCGCCTGGCGGCTGCTGCCGTCGCTCTGGTCATAGACGGTAATGTTGCCCAGCGCCAGGCGCGGCGTGATCGCCTGCGCGGTCTGTCGGAGCTGGGCGTAGCTGGTGAACAGCGCCATCACCCGACCGTTCAGCGCCGCCGTCAGATCGATGATGCTCCGTTCGACCGCCTGCTGAAAGCGGTTACGGTCATTTGGATCGGGAATGTCGTTCGGTACGTAGACCAGTGCTGCCTCGCGGTAGTTGAACGGCGAGCCAACTTCCAGCGGCTGCGCTGTTTCGGCGTTCAGCCGACCGCGAAGATAGTCGAAGCTGTGGTTGGTTTGCAGGGTGGCGCTGGTCAGCACTACCGATTCTTTCGCCTGCCAGATGTACTTTTCGACCATTGGACCGACGTGAAGCGGCGCGCTGTTGATCGACAGATGCTCGCTATCCTGCCCGACGTGCAGCCAGTAGATGGTATTGCTGTCCGGCTCGGTGACGAAGGCGCGTAGCTGGCTGTGGACTTCCTCGAAATACTGGGCAGCGGCACCAGCGCCGTTGACGAGATCGTCATAATCGGGGATGTCGTAGCCTTCCAGCCGCGTTAAGGCAACTGAAAGCTGGTGCATGGCATCGCCGATGACCTCCAGAAACGCCTCCAGCGTGCCGTAGGCTGCCTGTATGGCGGGGAAAGTACTATGCGACCGAACGCTGTCCGTCACCCGGATCTGCTGCGCAAAGTCGCTGCGCCCGCTGGTCAGTTCCTGCGCCAGGGCGCGCGCCGCGTTGAACAGCGTCCGAACGTGGCTTTCCATGACGGTCACCGCGTCGCCGATGCCTTCGATATACGACTCGAAGCGCTTGATTTCCTTATCTGGCGCGCCCGCCTGCAGGCTGTTGAGCAGGTTGCCGAGCAGCCCGCGCTTTAGCCCGCCGAGGTCAGCCAGACGGCGGCGCAGCGTTGGCTCGTCCACACGGAAGCTCAAGCCGTTGGTGACGGCATCCTCAAAGTTGTGTCCCTCGTCCAGAATCAGATAGTTGAAATCGGGCAGCACCCGGTTGTCGGCGGCGGCGTCCGAGATCAGCAGCGCATGGTTGACGACCAGCAGGTTGGCGGCGTCGGCGGCTTTGCGCGCCTTGTAGAAGGGGCAGGTGCCGTCCATCATGCTCTGGCAGCGGTTGAGCGAGCAGCCTTCGTCGTCGGCGCTCAGGCGCTGCCAGGTCAGGTGTTCTTCGACGCCGCGCAGCGAAATCTCACCCTTATCGCCGCTGTCGCTTTCCAGCAGCCAGACAAGGATCTTCGCCAGCGTGCGTAATTCGTCGGCGCTGGTGGGGCGGCGGCGGCGGGCAGTTGCCAGCCTGCGCGGGCAAAGGTAATTGGCGCGTCCCTTCATGATGGCGGCTCGAAACGGGATATCCATCACAAAACCGAGCGCGGGAATATCCTTGAGAATGAGTTGTTCCTGTAGATTGATGGTGTTGGTCGAAACGACCACCCGTTCACCGTTGGCGACCGACCACATCAGCGCCGGGATCAGATAGGCGAGCGACTTGCCGATGCCGGTACCGGCTTCGATCATCAGATGCTGCCCGTCGTTGAAGGCATTGGCGACAGCGCGCGCCATATCGATCTGCTGGGGGCGGTGCTCATAGCCGGGCATCACCTGCGAGAAAGCGCCGCCGTCGCTGAGGATTTCGGCGATCTCATCCTCGTTAATCGGCTCGCGCGATTCATGTCGTTTCAGTGGGCGATGCTCGACCGGATCGGGGCTGAACAGAGCGCTGATGGGCGGCGGCGCGCCCACGATTTCCGACGCAGCGCGCTCGCGCAGGGCGGCTTCAATCGGGGCGCGGGCATCCCAGACCAGATCCTGCGCTGCCGTCGCGATTTCGACCAGCGTCGGGTAGGGCAGGTCGAGCAGCTTTTGCCACAGCAGCCAGTACAGGCGCACTGTCGCGCGCGCATCGTAGACCGCGCGATGCGCCGCTTCGATGTCCACGCCGATCAGGCTGCTCAGGCTGGTGAGGTTGTAACGGGGCGCGCGGGGCAGCAGCACCGACGCCAGCTCGTAGGTGTCGATACGGACGTTTGAACGCAGGATGCCGTGACGGTACAGAAAGGCGGAATCAAAACTGATGTTATGCGCGATCCAGGGGGCAGTGCCCACGAAGGCGCGCAGTTGTGGCAAAACCGTTTGGATGCCGGGCGCATCCAGTACATCTTCGGTGCGAATGCCGGTGATGTGGGTGATGTTGGCGGGAATAGCGCGCCCCGGATTAACCAGGACGGAAAGCTCATCCAGAATTTCGCCGTCGCGGGTGCGAACAGCGCCGATTTCAATGATTTCATCGCGTGCGACATCAAGCCCGGTGGTTTCCAGGTCAATCGCGACGAGTTCGCCGCGCATAAGTGCTCCAATCCAGCAGGGGAATCGGCAACCAGCGGTGGGTAGTATAGCACAAACCCGCGGCTGAACAGCAGAGACGGTGAACGAAAAGGGCGACTGCGAGCCTTCGGCTCGCCCGTCGCCCCAACGCTCAGAATTGGTAGTGACCGACTATTCGGCTGCTTCGGTGGCTTCCGGCGTCGCCTCATCGGCGTCACCGGTTGGCTCATCAGTCGCTTCGGGGGTGCTTTCAGCCGCGATCTGGGCGGCTTCCGCCTGCGCCTGTTCAAAGGCATCCTGAAGTTCGAAGCGCACGTCTTCCAGATCGGCGAATGACACGCCGACGAGTCCGGCGCTGCTGATGAAGGCGTAATTTTCATCGCTGACGACAAACCACAACAGCGACTGCACTTCCGGTCGGGCAAGCGAGGCGCGGTTCACCAGCAGGTGAGCGCGACGCACCAGCGGGTATTCGCCAGCGGCGAACGTCTCGGCGGAGGGTTCGACACAGCCGTTCCCGCCATCAATGGCGACCAGGGTGATGCCTTCCTGCCCACTCTGCGCAACCGTCTGGTATTCCGCCCAGCTCATGTAGGTCAGCCCGCCTTCAACGTTGGCGGTGGCGGCGGCGCGGTAGATCACGTCATTGTCAAGGTTCACGTCAATGCGCGCGGGCGTGGCTGCGCCGGTCGCCGCGAACATCAGCAGGTCGGTGGTGCTGCTGCCCGCGTCGGGCGCGAACAGCGTGACCGGCGTCTCCGGGAACTCGTCGCTGACCTGATTCCAGGTCGTGACGGTATCGGCTGACGAAGCACTCCACGCGGCGGCGACCTGCTCGCTGGTCAGGCAGGTCAGAAAATCGGACTGGGCGTTCGCGACCAGCACGACCACCTGACTGCCAAGTTCCACCGGCAGGGTGGTGACATTGTTAGCGGCGCAGCTTTCGGTCTGCTCGGCGGTGAGATCGGAATAGGCAACCGCGATATCCAGTTCGCCGCTGCACAGGCGGCGGATGCCTTCAGGCTCGCCGCGATAGCTCTGATCGAGGGTGACGCCGGGCTGCTGCGCCGTGAAAGTCGCGGTCACGTTTTGCAGCAGGTCGTTGAGTATCGGCGATCCGCCAACACTCAGCGCCCCGATGAGATTGGCTGGAATGGTGAAGGCGTCCATGTCGCGGGAGAAGCTGCGCCCAAGCCGATTCTCAGTGATGATCTGCTGGTTAGCGGCGGTTGTATCGGCTGATGGAGCAGCCAGATTCAATGCCTCGATGGTGCTCTGGGCGTCCTCGCTGAAGATGGCGTTGAGCAGGTCGCTCAAGCCGGGTTTGCTCAGGCTGGCGCTGTTTACATACACGAACAGGCGGTCCGCGCCGGTGTACTCGCGTCCTTCAATGGTTTCCAACGACGGAGAAAAACAGCCGACGTTGTCGGCGTTTATCTGAAGCGCGCGCACGCTGTCGCCCGCTGCCGCCGCGCTGGCATAGCTGACGACGCCCAGCGCGTTGGGATCAGACGAGACGGCGCTGATGGTGTCGTCGTCGCTGGCGGTGGTCTGTACGTCGCTGCGGATACCCACGCCATCGACCAGCGCGTCGAGCGCGGCATAGATCGGTGATGTTTCCGCCGGAATGTACAGCGAAAGCAGGCTGGAGGGGTTGGTAGCGCTGACCTGCGACCAGTCGTTCACCTGTCCCTGCGCGCTGGGAGCCAACAGCGTGCGCAGCCCGTCGCTGGTGAGGCATTGATTGTACGCGGCGTCGGCGCTGGAGATGAGGGCGATGGCGTTGTAGCCCGCCAGCAGTTCCAGATACTCAACGCCAGCGATGGTGCAGTTGAATTCTTCATCGGTGGAAAGAGGGCGGGTTGCCAGTGCCAGGTCTGCTTCCCCCTGGCAGAAGGCTGTCAGACCGCGGTCGGTGCCGCTTACGTTGACGGTGACCGCTGCTTCACTTGCCTCGGCTGCCGCCTCGACAATCGGCGCAACGATGCCCGACCCAACCGCCGTAATCTCTTCCTGTGCAAACAGAGCAGTAGTATTGAGAACAAGCGCGATCAGGCAAATCTGCCCGATCCTGCGCAAGAGAGACTGCATTATTGATGCTCCTTGATGTGCAGGATGTCGTATAATTAAGTTGCCGCCTAGTCGCTGCCATTGTACTTCGCGGTATTGAATTGTCCAGAGACTCTTTCATCACCTATGGAACACACGATTTATGATCTGGTCGGCGGTGAGCCGACAATTCGCCATCTGGTAGACGTCTTCTACCGGCGCGTGGAGCAGGACGCCGAACTCCGCGTGATTTTTCCCGATGACCTTGAAGAAGGCAAGCGCTGGCAGTTTCTGTTTCTGGTGCAGTTCTTCGGGGGACCGCAGCACTACGCCGGGGAGCGTGGGCACCCGCGCATGAAGATGCGCCACATGCCGTTTGCCATCAACCGGCGGCGGCGCGATCTGTGGCTTCAGTACATGCTCGAAGCGGTGGACGAAGTGGGCATTGAGGAACCGATGCGAACCTTCATGCGAAGCTATTTTGAACGCGCTTCGGAACACATGATCAATCAAGATGAGGACTGATGATGACTGACTCCACCACAACCGAGGCGCTGCCACCTGATTCCGCCATCCTTCGTTTCGGTGAACGCCTCACGCGGCTGCCGCGCCTGGCGCGGATTGCGCTGGCGGCGCTGTTCGCTATCGCCACCACGCTGCTGCTGACGCCGATCATCGACAATATCTACCTCACCTACTTCTTTGATTTCAACACCCGCATTGTGCCAGCGCTGGTATCCACCGCCGCCGGAGTCGTGGTGTATCTGGTGGGGTGGGTGCTGATGGTCGGTTTCGCGGGTACAGCGCCGCCGCCGCGCCGGGCGCTGTTCTGGTTCTTTGTGCTGGGCTGCCTCGGACTTAGCGTTGCCGTCATGCTGCTGCTGACCGGCGCGCTTGATATGGCGCGGTAACCGCTATGCCATGTCCTTGTTGAGCACATACTGCTCGAAGGCTTCGGCTGTCCAGGGAAGCATCGGCTTGAAAAAGTGCTGGTAGATGGCTTCGGCGTAGACGCGGATTTCGTACTGCGCGTCTGACGCCATGCGCAGCCGAACCCAGTTCATCAGATTGAGCGCATCCACCTTGATCACCCAGGTGTAATAGACGCTGAAGCCCGGCAGGAACAGGCGCGCCATTTCTTTGGAAACTCCCGCGCCGAGCGCTTCCTCATACAGGTGATAACCCTGCTCGTAATACGCTTGCAGCTTGTCCATGAGGTCGGCATTGACTTCGGGATCAAGCTCGCCTTCGCTCGCCTGTTTGTTGCTTTTCGACTGCCTGCGCCAGACACTCGGCACGTAGAAGTCGGTTTCTTCAAATGGGGTATACCGCCCCGACTGGGCGTTGGCGGACTGATAATGAAAGGTGCGATGACGCACCCACTGCCAGTAGGTCACCAGCGGCGCGCGCACCCGGAACTTAAACTCGCACATCTCAAACGGGCTGGTATGCGCGTTTCGCAGCAGGTAGAACAGCAGCTTCTTATCGGCTTCCGGTCCCTTGCTTTCGCCCATGAAGCTAACCCGCGCCGCGTTGACGATGGCAAGATCGCCGGAGATGCCGCTGGCGGGGTGGGGCATAAAATCGACCAGTTCCACCCAGCCTTTATCCAGCACGTCCACGCGCTGCCCGATAAGTTCAGCTAACATAGATTATGTCCTTTAGACGAAATACTGAAGCGCGCGGCGCATCCGTTCTTCAAAATCGTTGGGCATATCTGGCGGCAGCGATTGAATGGCTGCCTGTGCTTCGGCAATGCTGTAGCCGAACGAGGTCAGCGCGTCTATCACATCCTTGTTGACGTCGGTATAGGCGGAAGCGACGATGAGTCCATCCACGCCCCGCAGCTTGTCCTTCAATTCAAAGATGATCTTCTCCGCCGTCTTTTTGCCGACGCCGGGCACGCGCGTAAACGCCTCCGGCTGACCGCCCGCGACGGCGGAATGCAGGCGTTCGACGGGCATGACGCCGAGGATGGAGAGCGCCAGCTTGGGACCGACGCCGCTGACGCTGATCAGGCGCTCGAACAGCTCCCGATCCGCTGGCGTGTTGAAACCGTAGAGCGTGATCGAATCTTCGCGCACGAGCATAATCGTGTGCAGGTAAATTTCCTCGCCGACCATCGCGGCGACCGAGTTGATCGGCACTGAAACACGGAACCCCACGCCGCCGACGACAATCACGACGTGATCGGCGTGAAGGTCAGCGAGCTTCCCTTGCAGGCTGGCAATCATGGTATCGGTTAATCCATCAGCGCGGCATAGCGCGAATTGTGAATATCAGTAATGGCGATGGCGAGCGCGTCGGCGGCGTCGTCCGGGCGCGGAATTGAGTCCAGACCCAGCAGCATACGAACCATTTCCTGCATCTGCGGCTTCCTGGCGCTGCCATAGCCCGAAATTGACTGTTTGATGAAGTTCGGTTTGTACTCGTAGATCGGCACCCGCGCCAGCGACAGGGCAAGCAGAATGACACCCCGCCCCTGCGCCACCGTGATGGCGGTCGTCACGTTCTTGCCGAAGAACATCGATTCGACGGCTGCCCGTTCCGGTTGATGCTGCTCGATGATCTGGGTCAGCGTTTCAAAGATAACCTGCAGTCGTTCGTGCATCGGCTGCGACGGGGATGTTGTGATTACGCCGTATTTCACCGCCTGAAGCGCGCCATCCGGCAGTTCACGCACCACGCCATAGCCGATGGTCGCCGTTCCGGGATCGATTCCGAGTGTCAGCATCAGGCAGTCTCAAATGCCTCGATGACTTCATCGGTAATTTGCAGGTTGCTTGCCACCGACTGCACATCGTCCAGGTCTTCGAGGTCGCTCATCAGGCGCATGTTCTGCATCGCCTTATCTACCGGCAGCGCCGTTTCGTTCTTGGCTTCCCAGCGCAGTTCCGAGTCTTCGACCTCATAGCCCGCGCCGGTGAGCGCGCCTTCGACAGCGGCGAACAATTCGCGCGGCGTGTAGACGGCGACCACATCGTCCTCAGTCACGACGTCGTCCGCGCCCGCTTCGGCGGCAACCATGAACACTTCGTCAAACTCCAGGTTATCACCCGTCAGGGCGATATAGCCTTTTTGCTCGAACTGCCACGACACCGAGCCTGCCGACGCCAGACTGCCGCCGCTGCGGTTGAAAGTGTGCTTGATTTCAGAGAGCGTGCGGTTCTTATTGTCGCTGAGGGTTTCGACCAGGTAGGCGACGCCGTCAGGACCATAGCCCTCGTAAGTGGTTTCTTCCATCTCCGCCGCGCCATCCAGCTTGCCCAGCCCGCGCAGCACCGCCCGTTCGACGTTATCCTTCGGCATGTTGGCGGCTTTCGCCTTTTGAATCGCCAGCTTCAGGCGTGGATTGGCGCTTTCATCGCCACCGCCTTCACGGGCTGACTGCGCGATATCGCGGGCAATGCGGGTGAATATCTTTCCCCGTTTTGCATCCTCGGCGCCCTTCTTGCGCTTAATAGTTGACCATTTACTATGTCCAGACATGACTTACGCTCCAAAGGTGACTATTTGTTTTCTTCAACATTATACATGACTGCTTTTCATGCGTCGAGATAGGCGGAACGCGCCGACACGCGATAAATCCGAGGTCATTTCCCTGCGCGGCGATATGCTATAATCGCTGTCTGGCTGTCATATGTGTCATTGGATTGACGAGGAAAGACTGTGTCCGATGCGGTCATCAATACACCACCCGCTGAACGTGGGCATTTAAGCACTCAGCATATCGCCTGGGGAGTGCTCCTGCTGGCGTTCGCCCTGTTTTGTGTTGTGTTTCTGGTCGGTGGTCTGAGCTTGCACTACTTCCTGTTCAAGTCCACCATTCCCATGCAGACGACGCTGACGGTTGGGCGGGGCGCGACCCTGGTCACCGAATCCAATCTCGACATTACCCCCGTTCGGGTTTCGCTCGATCTCGATAACCGCACCACCGTAAATACCGAAGCCGGCGGTCAGGCGATGCTGACGTTTTATGACGAGCAGGAAGCAGAACCGCGCATCCTCGCTTCGGTCACGCTGACCAGCGACTCGTCGGTGTTCCTGACCGAAGTGGCGCAGCCGCGCTTTAACTGGAGCACCGCCGACTACGTGATCCATCTTGGGCAGATTTCAGGGCGGCTTGAACTGCTGATTCCCGACAACGACATCCCCCAGATTCAACTGCGAATGACGACGGCGCAGGGGGCAACAGTGCAAATCCACGAAAGTGGTCGCTACAGCATTACGGCGAACCCGGCGCAGGTGAGGGTTGAGACGATTTCCGGTTTGGCGGAGCTAACGGTTGGGGGCTATGCGCCGCTGCTGGCTGATGGCGAGCGGGTGATGTACAACCTGAACACGCAGGAGCTTACCCGGCTGGCACCCTATACCAATCTGATCGCCAACAGCACATTTGACGAGACAAATATATTCGCATCCAGCCCGCCGCCGTCTGCCTGGGGGTGCTTCAACACCGCCAACGACAGCATTCTCGGCTCGTTTGGGCTGGCGATGGAAGACGGACGCCCGGCGCTGCATTTCAGCCGCACTGGCAGCGACCAGCATGGCGAAAGCAGTTGTTCGGTGGCGCTCACGTCTAATGGACAGGGTGGGGTGGACGTTTCGCAGTACCAGTCGCTGTCGCTGGATGTCACCTTCAAGCTGATGAACCAATCGTTGAATGGCTGCGGTGACCTGGGCAGCGAGTGCGTGCTGATGCTGGAAATGCACTACATTCCCGCGAACGACGACGACGCGGAACTGTGGCATCACGGCTTCTACCTCTGGAACTCCGATCCAAGCCTGTCACTGAACTGCTCGACCTGTACGCAGGCGCACGAGCTGGTCAACGGCAACGTCTGGTATCGCTATCGCAGCGACAATCTGTTTGCCTACTTCGCGCTGGAACAGCGCCCGGCACGGATTCTCGCGCTGCGGGTGTATTCGTCGGGTCACGATTATGACGGTTACGTGAGCGAGGTATCGCTGCTCGCCAGCGAACGAATCGACACTGTCCCGCTGGGCGATCCGTCGCTGCAAGGGTAAACGCGGGCGCTGGCTGTGCCGGACGCTTATCTTAAGGTATCTGTTGGCGCGCGCAGGCGGGACTACGTTATACTGCGATTGAGGTAAGTATCAGACACGTCTTGTTGGAGCAGAAATAATGCCCGTTAATCTGGAAGAAGCTGGCAGCCTGTTCACCGGGCTGCTGGTCTACGGCGGCATGACGCTGGCTGCGTTCTGGCTGGCGATGATTATCTGGACATTCCGCGATATGCGGGCGCGCTCTCGCGACGCGATTGCGCAGTTTATCGTCGCCATTATGGTGGCGGTGCTCACCATTCCAGGGCTGTTGATCTATCTGTTCCTGCGCCCGCGCGAGACGCTGTCTGAAGCCTATGAGCGCTCGCTCGAAGAAGAAGCGCTGCTTCAGGAAATTGAGGAAAAGCCGGTCTGCCCCGGCTGCAAGCAGCGGGTACAGGTCGAATGGCAGGCGTGTCCAAACTGCCACACGCGCCTGAAGAAGCCGTGTATTCGCTGCGGGCGGATGCTGGAACTGGCGTGGGAATTGTGCCCCTACTGCGCCTCGGCACAGCCTAATTACACGACTGACCGGGTGGCAAGCGGGCACGCGCGCGCGGTCACCGCCGACCAGTGGGCTGCCCCGGCAAATTATGAGCCGCGTTCGCGGGCAGCCCGGAAATCCGAGTCGATTGAGTTTGTCGAAAGTGACGAGATTTAGCGGCTACGGCTTCACTTCAAGCTCGCCTGCTTCCCCAACGGTATGTATCTTCAGGAAGTTGGTCTGACCGCCAATTCCGAACGGCACGCCAGCGATGATAACGATTGGATCGCCCTGCTGAACCAGCCTGGCGTTATGCGCGGCGCGAACCACAGTGCCGATCATCTCGTCAATGGTGCTGAATTCCGGCACCATCAGTGGATAGACCCCCCACGTCAGCGCCATGCGTCGATAAGTAATCTCATTGGGCGTCACGCACAGGATGGGCGTCTTTGGACGCTCCTTTGCCACGCGGCGGGTGGTATAACCCGACATCGTAGAGGTGATGATCGCCTTGCAGTTGAGGGCTGCCGCAATTTGCGTGGTCGCCTGACTGATGGCGTCCGACATGGCTTCGCGTCCCTCGGGGTTGGGCTTGTAAAGGGCACGCTCGGCTAGCTGGCTCGGCAGCAGAATGTTCTGCTCGGCGATAGCGGCGATATTTACCATCGTCTCCACCGCGCGCACCGGATACTGACCACTTGCCGATTCATTGCTCAGCATGACGGCGTCGGTGCCGTCGAGGATGGCGTTGTAGACATCGCTGGCTTCGGCGCGGGTGGGGCGGGGGTTATCCACCATCGAGTTCAGCATCTGGGTGGCGGTGATGACCGGCTTTCCAGCGATGTTACACAGGCGAATGATGCGCTTCTGATGGAAGGGCACTTCTTCTGCCGGAATCTCGATGCCGAGATCGCCGCGCGCGACCATGATACCGTCGCTGGCGTCTACAATGGCTTCGATATTCTCAAGCGCCTCGTGCTTTTCGATCTTGGCGATCACCGCCGCGTTGCCGCCCAAATGCCGCACCAGCCAGCGGATTTCGCGCAGGTCGTCTTCAGAACGGACAAACGACATGGCGATATAGTCGGTGTTTTTCGAGAGAGCGAACTCAATATCCTCGCGGTCTTTGTCGGTGATGGCGGAGAGCGTCAGCCGCGCGTTGGGAGCCATAATGCCCTTGCGCGATGTCAGTTCCCCGCCAATCACCACTTCACAGATCAACGACCGGCTGGCAGTTGCCCGGACGATGAACTCCAGCTTGCCGTCGTCAAGCAAAAGCTGGGTGCCCGCCTTGATATCGCGCACGAATTCGGGATGTGGCAGTGGTATGGTGTTATCGGTGCCATCCGCTTTGTCGAGCGTCAGCGTGACGGAATCGCCGGGCTTCAGCACCAGCGGCTCTTTCTTGATCACGCCAATGCGGATCTTGGGACCCTGAATATCGGACAGGATGGCGACGACGACGCCTTCCTCTTCAGCGATTCGGCGCACATCGTCAATCACTTTTGCGTGCGTCGCATGGTCGCCATGCGAGAAATTGATGCGCGCAACGTCCATACCCGTCCGAATCATCTGCCGGAGCGTTTCTTCATCGTGCGACGTCGGTCCAATCGTCACGACAATTTTCGTGCGTTTGCCGTGCATACGGTTTCTTACCAAGGCGAACTTCCTCGTTAACTACAGGTCAAGGTTCAGGTTTGTGAACGCGCCAATTCCCGCGTATTCAGCCGCGCCGCCGAGTTCCTCCTCGATACGCAGCAGTTGATTATACTTCGCAACACGATCACTGCGCGCCGGAGCGCCAGTTTTGATCTGACCGGCATTCATCGCCACTGACAGATCGGCGATGGTGGTGTCTTCGGTTTCGCCGCTGCGGTGGCTGGTGACAACTGTCCAGCCATGACGCTGGCTCATCTGGGCTGCGGCTAATGCTTCGGTGAGCGAGCCGATCTGGTTGACCTTGAAGAGCAGCGAGTTGGCTGCCTTTTCCCGGATGCCGCGCCGCACGCGCTCGACGTTGGTCACCAGCAGGTCGTCGCCGACGATCTGGACGCGGTCGCCAATGGCGGCAGCCAACAGCTTCCAGTTGTCCCAGTCATTTTCCGCCAAGCCATCTTCGATGGAGATGATGGGGTACTGGTCAACCCATTTCTTCCAGAATTCGACCAGCTCCGCGCCTTCGAGCACGCGCCCTTCGATTTCGAGATGGTACTTGCCGTCGCGGTACAGTTCCGAGGTCGCCGGATCGAGGGCGATGCGGATCTGCTCGCCCGCCTTGTAACCGGCTTTATCAATCGCTTCCATGATGACATCCAGCGCGGCGTGGTTGCTGCCGAGGCTGGGCGCGAAGCCGCCTTCGTCGCCAACGTTGGTATTCTGCCCCTTCTTGTGCAGAATACTCTTGAGCGCCTGGTAAATTTCCGCGCCCCACTGGAGCGCTTCCCGGAAAGACGACGCCCCGACCGGCATGACCATAAACTCCTGAAAGTCGGTGCTGCCCGCCGCGTGTTTGCCGCCGTTCATGATGTTCATCATCGGCACCGGCAGGACGTGCGCGTGAACGCCGCCCAGATAGGCATAAAGAGGGATTTCGGCGTAAGCCGCGGCTGCTTTGGCAACTGCCATCGAGACGCCGAGGATGGCATTAGCGCCGAGATTGCTCTTGGTCGGCGTGCCATCAAGCGCCAGCATGGTTTCGTCCACTTCCTTCTGGTTCAGCGCATACGTCCCGCGCAGCGCATCCGCCAGCGGACCGTTGACTGCCTGCACCGCCCGCAGCACGCCCTTGCCGCCATAACGGCTCTTGTCGCCGTCGCGCAGTTCCAGCGCTTCGTGCTCGCCGGTCGATGCGCCGCTAGGCACAATCGCGCGACCAAACGAGCCGTCGGCGAGGGTGACTTCAACCTCTACCGTCGGGTTTCCGCGCGAGTCCAGGACTTCACGTCCGTGAACATGTTCTATGATCGCCATAATACTCTCCTAATCGTAAAACAGCCTTGAATGGCTGTTTGTAGTGAGCGTGTGAAAATCCGCACTACTTTACCCCTTAACGAGCGATTGCGCATGTTCAAACCGCCCGAAAGCCGAAGCCTGACAAGCTATCGTTGTTCAGGTAAAATAAACAAAGTTATTGACACAGGCGAAAAATGAAGGATTCCCGAACGTCCCGGCGCATCATCTACCTGGATCATTCCGCGACCACGCCAACTGACCCGCGCGTGGTGGAAGCGATGCTGCCATATTTTACTGATGTTTTCGGCAATGCGGCATCGGCACATGGCGCGGGGCGCAAAGCCGAAATGGCAGTCGAAGACGCGCGCGAGACGCTGGCAAACCTGCTCAACTGCCAGCCGAAAGAGATCGTCTTTACCAGCGGCGGCACCGAAAGCGACAATCTCGCCATTCGCGGGGCGGCGATCAGCGCGCGAATTCAGGGACGCGGCGCGCGCCTGGTGACGACGCCAATTGAACATGACGCCGTCCTGAAGACTGTCGAAGCGCTTGTCTCGCAGTCTGGCTTCGAGTGTACGCTGCTGCCGGTGGATGGCGATGGCATGGTGGATGCTGGCGAAGCCGCCAGCGTCATGCGCGCCGATACGGCGCTGGTGAGTGTCATTTACGCCAATAACGAGATCGGGACGATTGAGCCGGTTTCCGCGCTGGCGGCGGCAGCCCATGAACGCGGAGCGCTCTTTCACACCGACGCTGTACAGGCGGCGGGTCAGCTAAATCTGGATGTGCAGGCGCTTGGCGCTGACCTGCTGACTATTTCAGCGCACAAGTTTTACGGTCCGAAGGGTGTTGGCGCTCTGTTCGTCCGCGAGGGCATCGAACTGGAGCCTCATCAAGCGGGCGGCAGCCACGAGCAGGGGCGGCGCGGCGGCACGCTGAACACGCCGGGCATTGTCGGCATGGCGAAGGCGCTGGAACTGGCGTACCGCGAACTGGATGAGCGCGTCGCCCAATTGCGGGCGCGGCGCGATCAGCTTATCGACGGGATCATGACCCGCGTCGCTGGCGCGGTGCTGACCGGACATGCTGCGCGGCGGCTGCCTTCACACGCCAGCTTCGTCATTGATGGCTTGGACGGCAATACCCTGCTCATGCACCTCGATCTGAATGGAATTGCGGCAAGCAGCGCCTCGGCATGTAAGACCGGCAACCCTGAGCCGTCGGGCGTGCTGCTGGCGATGGGGCTTCCGGCAGGTCAGGCGCTTGGCAGCCTGCGCCTCACCGTAGGTAAGGATACGACCGAAGACGACATCGAATATGTCGTCGAGACGATTGCGCAGACTGTAGAAAAATTGCATCGCTTACGGGATAAGGCGTAGGCGGTGTTTGAGTTACTGAGGATTGAACGTTGAGTAATAAGGACATTCGCGTCGTCGTCGCCATGAGCGGCGGCGTTGACAGCTCGGTGGCGGCGGCGCTGCTGGTCGAGCAGGGTTATGACGTGGTTGGCATGATGATGCGGCTGTGGTCGGAGCCGACGATGACGGGCGGCGCGCATAACCGCTGCTGCACGCCCGATCAGATGTCGGATGCGCGTCGCATTGCCGACCGTCTGGGCATCCCGTTCTACGTGCTGGACACGAAGGAAACGTTCCGCAGCACAGTGGTGCAGTATTTTATCGACCAGCACCGCGACGGCGTGACGCCCAACCCCTGCCTGGAATGTAACCGCCAGATTCGTTTTGAGTTCCTGCTGAACAACGCGCTGGCGCTGGAGGCGCAGTATCTGGCGACCGGACATTACGCCCGGGTTTCGCGCGCCGAAAACGGGCAATTTCAGCTCAGGAAAGGGCTGGACGAACACAAAGACCAGAGCTACGTTCTGAGCGTGCTCGGTCAGCCGCAGCTATCACACGCGCTGTTTCCGGTGGGCGAGTATGCCAAGCCGGAAGTGCGCCAGCTTGCCGAGCGCTTCGGGCTGCCCACCGCCAGCAAGAAGGACAGCCAGGACTTGTGCTTTCTGGGCGATGGCGATTACCGCCGCTTCCTGAGCCAGTACGCGCCCGAAGTGATGACCGAGGGACCGATCGTGCGCAGGAATGGCGAAGTGATCGGTCAGCATCAGGGGCTGTCAAACTACACGATTGGTCAGCGTAAGGGCTTGGGTGTGCAGGCGGCTGAACCGCTGTACGTCATTGGCATGAACCCGCAGGTGAACGCGCTGGTTGTTGGCACGTCAGATGAGCTTGGCAGGTCGGAGCTAACCGCGCGGCGCGTTAACTGGATCAGCGGCGTAACACCGGTCGAGCCATTCTACGCCGAGGTGAAAATCCGCTACAAAGCCAAGCCAATGCGGGCGCTGATCGAGCCGCTAGGGGATGATCGCTTTCACGCTGCCTTTGACGAACCTCTGCGCGACATCACGCCCGGTCAGGGCGCGGTGATCTATAACGGCGACCTGTGTCTGGGCGGCGGCATTATCGAGCGACAGGTCTAGCCCTCATCCCCGTTACGAACTTCATTCGCACCCTGGCTCTCTCAGGGTGAGGGCTAGGGCGTGCCGCGCAGCCACACGGTGATTTCGGGCGCGAACAGCAGCATGGCAATCGTGGCGACGATGATGTACTGCCCGTAGGGAAGCGGCGTGAACAGGTGGTATTTGTTCCCGGCAAGCTGCCGCAGGGCAAGATACAGCAGCGCCCCGAATGCCCCCAGAAACACAGTAATGAACATGGCGACGATCAGCGGCTGCCAGCCCAGAATCAGCCCTGACAGCGTGATGAGCATCACATCCCCATAGCCGAAGGCGACCTCGTAAATCTCGCGCCCCCGCAGCTTCCCGATAATGTAGGTGAAGACAAATCCGCCGAGATAGAGCAGGAAGAACACCCCGAAACCCAGCGCCGCGCCGAGAAGCGCCCCGCCGGTGTCCGCGCCGTATTCGGTGACGACACTATCGATCAATGCCAGCACGCACGACGGAATGATGACGACGAACAGAATCAACCGGTGCTCCAGATCGATGACGGTGATCAACACGAAGATCGCCATGTAGATCAGCCAGAAGATGAGTTGAAGCGTCGTCATTCGGGGTTCGTCGGCGGCGCTGAGGACGGCGAGGATCATCAGGGCAGCGGTGGTGATTTCGGTCAGGGGATGGCGCCAGGGCAGGTCAAAGCCGTTGGGAGAGGTGCGCCTGCCGAATAAGAACGCCGTGATGCCGAGCCAGGCAATTGGCGGGCGCGGCGCGCCGTCTGGATAGCGCGGCGGTCGCATTGGGCGGCGTTCCGGCAGTTCATCCGCCAGCACGTTGATGAGTCCGCCCGCGAAAATACCAATCAAACCTGCAATAACAACCTGAACAAACATGGACACTCCGCTAGGGTACCGGGGGCGCAGGTGGCAATAAGGACAAGGATATCATGATCACCAGCGCAAACGCGATTAAGGCGCTCAGCAAAATGGCGACCTTCTGCGCCTGGCTGAGTTCAATCGCGCCGGTCGTATCTGGCGGGGCGAAGCCGATGTGCAGGCTGACCGGCGTTACGACGTTCTGGCTGATCTGCCATGCCGACAGGCGCGGCTCGCCCTTCAAGCCGACGATCAGATAGGGGGTGTCGGGGTAGGTTGCGCAGCGCACGTCCACCGGAGACGGAATCGGGTCGCCGGATGGATGCGAGTGGTAAAAGGCAAGCAGATCCAATCCACGCCGGCGCAGCGAGAGCATGGCAGGTGCCAGCGCCTTCTCATCCATGTAGTAGGTCTGTCGCGGGTTGGCGGCGGCGTTGGCAATCGGGATGATTTCGACAGCGCGATGAGCGCTGCCAGCGATGATGCCGCAAGCCTCGTTGGGCGCGTCGGCGGTCGCATGGGCAACCAGCGCCCGCGCCTGCTCATGGCTCAGCCAGAGCATGGCTACTCGGCTGCCTCTGGTACAATGAAAGTGATCACCCGGCGGTCGTGCGGCGGGTTGCGGCTTTCGTAGTATAGTTCGATGGTCAGGGAATATTCACCCGCCGGTTCCTGAAGGTTGCGTAGGTGCATGGTGAATTCCATGTCAAAGTGCATCGTTTCGATGACGCTCAGTTCGGCGACTATACGGCTGTCGCTGGCGCGGGCGGTGATAAGCAGGTTAGGGCGTTCGAGAAATGGCGTGACCACAATGTGAATGTACAGACGGAAACGGTCGGGATAGACGACGGTTTCCACGTCTTCGATCCTGACTTCATCGCGGGGCTTGGGGACCTGCCCATTCTCGTAAAACGGTAAATCCATCATCAGCGTAACCAGTTCAGAAGATAGGGAACGGAAGCCGCAGTTTTACCGTTTTACGGGGCGGTCCGCAAGTTTCGCAGCGCCGCCGTCGCCTGCTCATACTGCCCCGCCGGAACCAGCAGATGATCGCGGTTGTAGGCGGCAAACGGCAGGATGGTGACGCCTGCCTGTGCCAGCGCCGCGCTGATCTGCGCCATGAAGCCGGTGAGGTTGGGATCGAGTTCGATGTCAAACGTGATCAAACGGTAATCGGCGGCGCTGGCGGTAAAGCCTGGCAGCCGGTGCGCGTATGCCTGCAGGTCATCGTCGGTCAGTACCAGCGTGACCTCATCCTTATCGACGATGATGACGCCAAATGGCTCGCCGATTTCCGCCAGCACCGAGGCTGCCGCCAGCACCGCCCTAGCGGGCAGATGTACCAGTTTGTAGCGCTGGTCATCGGTGTATAGCTGCATCTCTGCCAGCGCCTGTTTCACCGTCTGTGCCATTGGCTTTACTCGTCAAACTGATAGGTAGCTTCAGCATAATAACGTACCTGCCGCTTCGCCACCTTGTCCTGCATCCATGCCAGCAGATGGTCGTTTTTCTCCGCCAGCGAGGTGTTCGGATCGCGCAGCAGCGCAATGGGGTAGTTGACCCGGATCGCCCGCCCAAAAACAATGTGACGGCTGACGCCAGCAGGCAGGAAGGCGTGCTGCTGTGCCGCCTCGATAATGTCGGCTGGTTTGTAGTGCGGGAATACCACCATCGCGATAGCATCGGGGTGTATTGCCCAGTTGTCTTCCGGCAGATCGAGGGCGGTGCGGTAAAGCGCGGCGTTGCGCTGGTACACGCCGACGAACTGGCGCAGCGCGGCGTTACGCTGGTGAACCGTCTCTGCCGTAGCGCGAAGCGCCAGTATCTGCCCCTCTCTGAGCGTAATATGGGCGATTGCCTGCAAACTGTGTCCGTCGGTGATATGAATATCGGGCAGCAGCCGAATATGTTCGATAAAATCGGGATTCGACCAGCCGCCGACCAGATGATGCCACGTTTCAAGCTGGATGTAGCCGCTGTCGTAGGAGGCAACCTGCACCAGTACGTGCGGGTAGCCAAGCGCGGCAAATGCAAACACGCGGTTTGCGCCATCAAGGATGACATAGTCGTCATTGCCCATCGGCGCGACAATCGGCGGATTGATCATATAGAGATCGGTGCTCATGCGTTGGATCAGCGGGTCAGAACGCTGCGAGTCATGATCCTCATGAGGGAACAGACGCGCCGTGGGAACGATACGCAGGTTGGGAGGTGGGGCGCTGGTGAGCGTCATGCAAGGGTGACCTGTTTGAGTGCCGGAACATAACCGTATAAGCGTATCATGCTCCGGTAGTCAGAGCAATTATTGAACGATTTGATTGGTGCAAATCGTATGAATATATGTGCGGAACGGATTGGATAGATTACCTATGGGCGCGTATGAGCAGGGCGCAAGCGCAACTGATGGACGCTGGTTAACCATACCGCGCACGCTGTGTTTTGTCTTGAACGGCGATGATGTGCTGCTGATGAAGCGCGGCGCTCACCGGCGGGTTTTCCCGAATCGTTACAATGGGGTTGGCGGACATATCGAACGGGACGAAGATCCGCTGACCAGCGCCCGTCGGGAAATCCGCGAAGAAACCGGGCTGAACGTGACCGATCTGCATCTGCGCGCCGTCTACAACATTGACGCGGGCGAAACTACCGGCATCGTTCTGTTTGTGTTCACCGCCCGCAGTCAGACGCGGCAGGTGCAGCCCAACGACGAAGGCACGCTCCACTGGATTCCGCGCGGCGCGGTGATGTCGCTCGATCTGGTGGAAGACCTGCCGCATCTGCTGCCGCGCATCCTGACTGGCGGCGACGGCGCGCCGCCGCTGTTCATCCATGTCAGCTACGATCCGAACGATGTTATCGTGATGCGCTATGCCGAATAAGCCTCGGCTGACCGGCGCGAAAGTTAGGCACAGCCGCAACACGCGCTAGAATGTAAGCTGTCTGCGCCGAAACCAAGCCTGGAAAATGAAGGTCAATGACCCAGAACAACGAAACGAATGTCACCCCGCCGTCGCCGCCCAAACAGAGCCGGGCACGACGAACTGGCTGCGCGGCGCTGGTGGCGCTGTGGTTCCTGCTCTTGCTGACGCCCTGCTTCTGTCTGGTGCTGGCAACGCAGGGCGAAATCGCGATTCCGCAGGGCGGCGCGCCGGGTCAAATGATGCGTATCTGGCTGATCATGGACGCCGATCAGCGCGGGCTGGGGGTGTCGTCTACCACGGCGCGGCAGCCTGCCGAGAATGCCGTGTGCGTTGAAAGCAATACGCGCTTTATTCTTTGGACAGGCAGCGCCGATCCGGCGGTGTCCTGTGAATGCTACGAGCGAGACAGCGCCGAGGCGGAATGGTCGCTGATCAGCGTCGCTAATGTCTCATGCAGCGGTGACTAAACAAAATGGAATTTCTGCAATCGCTTGATCTCAGTTCGGCACCGCTGCTGATTTGCGGCTCGTGCGTCCTGTGCCTGGTCGGCGGGGTGCTGCTGTTTGGCTTGCAGATCGTCGGTGGGCTGCTGGGCGCGGCGGGCGACATCCTCGAATTGTTCGTCGGGTTAGTCAGCGGCGGACCGGCGCAGTGGTGCGGCTGTCTGGTGCTGATTTTTGGCATCGGCATCTGCGCGGCGGTGATATTCGCAGCGGCGGCAGGGTTGAGCGCCTGTGAAACCAACCCGACAAATTTCTGTACGTTATTCGGGCGGTGAGTGCCGCTTCAATGCAATATTCAATGCAATAACAGATACGCAGCGGATCACGATACTAACGAGGGTGATGTCAGCCACTTCACGGGTAAAGAATGGATCAGCCGCGACGGTCGAAAGGTGTACGAGCTGGTCTATCACGGAGGACTGGTGAAGGGGTAGGGGCGTTCACGCGCGAACGCCGTTCGTACAACGCCCCTACCTCAAAAAACCACAAATTGCTTTTGCCTACTTCAGCAAACTCGGAATCTGTTCGGGATTGTCGGCAACGCGAACGCCAGCTTCGCGCAGGGCGTTCATCTTATCCTCAGCCGAGCCTTCGCCGCCTTCGACAATCGCGCCTGCATGTCCCATGCGCGTTCCGGGCGGGGCGCTGCGACCGGCGATGAACGCGGCGACCGGTTTGGTCATGCGCGACTTGATGTAGGCGGCGGCGTCGATTTCCGCGCGTCCGCCGATTTCGCCAATCAGGACGACCTTTTCGGTTTCAGGATCGCTCTCGAACATCTCCAGCACTTCGATGAAATTCGTGCCGGGAATTGGATCGCCGCCGATGCCGATGCAGGTGGACTGTCCCAGACCCGCCTGCGTGAGCGCGTAGATGACCTCATAAGTCAGCGTGCCGCTTTTGGAGACGACGCCCACCGGACCGGGGGTAGCCACATAACCGGGAATGATGCCGACCTTGACGCGGTCAGATGGCGTCAGGAAACCGGGGCAGTTGGGTCCGATCAAGCGCGTTTCGGGATGCTGTTTCAGGTATGCCGACACCTTCATCATGTCCATGATCGGCACCGGGTCGCTGATGCAGACCACCAGACGAATGCCAGCGTCGATTGCTTCGTACATCGCGTCGGCAGCGCCGGGACCGGGGACGTAGATGATGCTGGTATCCGCGCCGGTGGCATCCACCGCGCCTTTAACGGTGTCGAACACCGGGACACCCTCGACCCACTCGCCGCCCTTTCCCGCGCGCACGCCGCCGACCACCCGTGTGCCGTACTCAATCATCAGCCGCGTCTGGAAGCGCCCTTCGCGTCCGGTAATGCCCTGTACGATGACCTTCGTGTCTTTGCTGCCAAAAATCGCCATTATTGCATTCCTTCCTTCGCTGCGGCTACTGCCATTCTCGCGGCTTCAGTGAGCGTAGACGCGCCGGTAAGATTCGGGATTCCCGAATTAGAGATCAGTTCCATGCCCTCTTCGGCATTCGTGCCCACCAGCCGAATGACCATCGCCACGTCCGGCTTGATCTCGTTGTAGGCGGTCAGTAAGCCGCGCGCCACTTCGTCACCACGGGTGATGCCGCCGAAGATGTTGAACAGCACCGCTTTGACGTTAGGATCGGAGAGGATGATGCGGAGCGCCGCCGCCACGCGGTCAGCTTGCGCGCCGCCGCCGATATCAAGGAAGTTGGCGGGACCGATGCCGTCGGCTTCGCCATAGAGCTTGACCATGTCCATCGTCGCCATCGCCAGACCAGCGCCGTTGACCATGCAGCCGATCTGCCCGTTAAGCTTGACGTAGGCGATGCCTGCCTCGCGCGCTCTTGTCTCGGCTTCCGGCTCGGCGGTGGTATCGCGCAGCGCCTCAAATTCGGGATGCCGCAGCAGCGCGTTGTCGTCGATCACCATCTTGCCGTCCAGGGCGATAAGCTGGTTTTCGGCAGTGATCACCAGCGGGTTGATTTCCGCCAGCGTCGCGTCGCTATCCAGATAACATTCCCATAGTTTGAGGGCGATACTGCTGAAGGCGTTCCAGTGCTCGCGGGGCAGGTTAATGCCGCTGGCAACGTTCATCGTCTGATAGTGGTGCAGTCCCAGCACCGGATCGATATGCTCGCGCACAATCGCTTTTGGGTTCTCTTTGGCGACAATCTCGATCTCAACGCCGCCCTCAGAGGAAGCGATCAACACCGGCTTGGCGGCTGAACGGTCATTGACGATGCCAAGATAAATTTCCTTCTCGATGTGGGCGGCGGGGTCAACCAGCACCCGATGCACAGTCAGCCCCTTGATTTCCATGCCCAGAATCTGGTTCGCGACTTCGCGCGCTTCTTCAGGCGTGCTGGCAAGTTTGACGCCGCCTGCTTTGCCACGCCCACCGGAGAGCACCTGCGCCTTGACGACCACAGTGCCGAGCGTCCGGGCAATTTCCGCCGCTTCATCGGGCGTGGTTGCCGTACTGCCCATGGGGACAGGAATGCCATATTCAGCGAAGCGTTGTTTGGTTTGGTATTCGTGAAGATTCACCGACGAGCCTCCAAAAATAATCGCAGTTTTGAACTTAGGCGCATAGTATAACGCACCTGATTTCACAGAATGTAAGCGGTTTGCGCGCGCCAGGGCGAGGCTGGCTACAGAATTTCAATCCGTTCGCCCACGACCGAGACATGCGGATAGTTCTTCTCGATCCAGTTCAGGATTTCACTCACCATCTGGTTTGCGTGCGGCGTCGCGTTGGTGACGACCGCGAAGGCAATCTGTGCAGACTGCCAGATATCCTGCTGCCCGACCTCGGCGGCGGATGCGTTAAAGGTGTTCTGGATTCGCTTGATCATCGACTGGAGGATGCTGCGCTTTTCCTTCAGCGAGGCAACGCCCGGCAGATAGAGATCGATTGTACACAGTCCAACGATTGCATTTGACATGAGCAGCAGGCGTTGTTGATGGTGTTGTGAAAAGGCGAATATCTACAGTATATAAGACAAGCGGCAGGCTTGGTAGACAGAAGAAAGCGGTCTGTGGTAGACTCCCTGAAGTTCGCTGCGCTGTAATAATCCTCTTGCGAATGGGAACCCAGGCATGACGCGAGTGTTGTGCATTGAAGATGAGCCGGACATGATCGAACTCTTGCAGCTACTGCTTCAGCGGCAGGGGCTGGAAGTGACTGGCGCGCGCGGTGGCAAAGAGGGTCTGGCGATGGTGGAGCAGTCGCCGCCAGATCTCATTCTGCTGGACATCATGATGCCTGAAATGGACGGCTGGGAAGTCTACAATCGCCTGAAGCAGAATCCAAAATCGCGGCACATACCTGTCATTGTCGTCACGGCGCGGGCGCAGGCTTCAGAGAAGGTCACGGCGCTTCGTGAAGCCGGGGTAGACGATTACATCACCAAGCCATTTGGACCCACGCAGCTTTTAGAAAGCATTGAGCGAGTGTTAGATCGCAAGCAATAAAATGTAGTACACTGAGATAGTCTTCTTAACTGCCGCACCTCTTGGGAGAAGCCGATGAAGGGAACACGTGTATTCCACATCCTGATCGTGGTGGCGCTGTTTTTACTGATGTGGACGACAGCACACGCGCAGGGGGGCAATCTCCTCACTAACCCCGGTTTTGAGCCACCTTTCCAAACGCTTTCAGGCGAGCCGCCGCGACGGGTGGCGCAGGGGTGGATTCCCTGGCACATTCAGGGATCGGGTACATCATTTTCCGAACTCATCCAGCCGGAATACTACCCGGCATCTGATGATGTGAATGGGCTGGGTGTTCCTCGCATCCGCAGCGGAAACGACGCCCAGCAGTATTTCACCTTCTTTGCCACCCACAGCGGCGGCGTGTACCAGACCGTCAGCGGCATCACTTCAGGGACGGAATACCGCTTCCAGGTTTACGCTTACGTCTGGTCAACTACGCTTGACGATGTGAATTCAAGCCAGGAGCCGGGCGGCGTGATCATGCAGGTCGGCATTGACCCGACGGGCGGCACTAATCCTGACAGCACGACCATCGTCTGGTCGGCAGCCGGCAGCCCCCAGTATGACGCTTTCGTGCCTTATTCAATCACGGCTGCGGCTCAGTCAAGCTCGGTCACGGTGTTCGTTCGTTCGACCGTGAGCGCTGCTGTGAAGAACAACGTCATTTATCTCGACGATGCTTCACTGACGACCGCCAGCGCTGGCGCTACCAGCGCTCCATCCACCGCGACGCCAAGCGCGACTCCTATCCCGCCGACCTCGACCAGCCAACCGCCGACGGCAACGCCTGAGGACGCCACCAGCGAACCCGCAACCCAGACACCAGTACCCACCGAAGCGGTCGAACCAACCGACACTGAGGCACCGCCGACCGCCGAAGCGCTCACGCCGACCAATACGGTTCCTCCACCGACGCCTTCGGGACCAACCAATACGCCGTCGCCAAGCCCGACAGTGGATCGCGGCACCTTCCCAAGCAACATCGTTCACACAGTACGGGCAGGCGATACGGTCGCGCAGCTATCAGCGCTGTATGGCAGCACCATCGACGCCATCATCTCCGCCAATGGGCTGAACTCAAACGGCTTGATCTTCGTGGGACAGGGCTTGGTGATCCCGGTGCGGCTGGCGTCCCCGGTGACGCTGACGCCAGCCCCCGAAGGGCAGGTGACGCTGGTGGTCAACCCAACGGCTGTGCCAACGCTGACGCCTGTGCCGCAGGCGCAGCCTTCGACTCAGTCTTACATCGTGCGCCCCGGCGATACGCTTTCAGCGATTGCGGTGCGCTTCAATACGACGACTTCGACGCTGGCGCAGCTCAACAATATCGTCAACCGCAACCTGATTTACTACGGTCAGCGGCTTACCGTCCCAACGGGCGCGCCTTCGCTCCCGCCGCTGCCGACGGCAATCGTCATTCCGTCAGGTACCGTCGGTCCGACGGTGACGCCGCCGGTCATCAGGACGTATCGGGTAGCGCTGGGCGACAACCTGTTTAACATTGCGCTGCGCTTCAACGTCTCGCTGACCAACCTGATTCAGTACAACGGCATCCTGAATCCGAACCGCATTTATGTGGGTCAGGTGCTGGTTATTCCATGAGTGATTGGCGCGTACTCCGCAACGCGGATACGGGCGATGTCGTGCTGGCGCGGGCGAAATGGTGTGCAAGCTACTGGTGTCATCTCAAGGGCTTGCAGTTCGCCCCGCGCCTGCCGCACAGCCAGGGTCTGCTGTTTGTGACTGACCGCGAAAGCGTGGTTCAAACGGCGATCCACATGTTTTTCATGTTTTTTACCATTGGAGTGGTCTGGCTGGATGCGTCGGGCAGGGTGGTAGACAAAAAGCTTGCCAAACCCTGGCGACCGTATTATGCGCCCGCTTCGCCTGCTCGATACTATGTCGAAGCCAATCCTGACATTCTGGATCGTGTAAATATCGGCGACCGGCTTCAGTTTCATGAGGCTTCTGGATGAACAAGCGGCTGGTCATTGCCCTCACACTGCTGCTTCTGCTGACGGCGAGCGCCTTTGCTCAGGATAATCCAGCCCTTACCATCCACGTCGTCCAGCGCGGTGAAAACCTGTTTCGCATCGCGCTCCAGTACGGTGTTACGACCCAGGATCTCGCCCAACTCAACGGCATCGCCAATGTCAACAGTATTCAGGTGGGGCAGCGCCTACTGGTTCCCGTCCAACCGGGAGTCAGCGTTCAGACGCACACCGTCCAGCCTGGCGAAACGCTGCAAAGTATCAGCGGTTTGTACGGCGTTTCAATCGCCGAGCTGGCGGCACTCAACGACATGGCAGATCCGAACAGCCTGCATATCGGGCAGGTGCTGAATATCGTGCCGGGCGTTCCCGCGCCAGTCGAAGTTTCGCAGCCGCCCCCGGCGGCGGACGTTCCCGAACCGGCGCTGCTCTCAGCGGCTATCGACGTTCCCGCCAGTTCTCAGCAGCCTATCACTGTCATTCACACCGTACTGAGCGGCGAAACGCTGTTCCGCATCGCGATGGCGTATGGCACAACGGTCAACGCGGTTGCCCAGGCGAACAGCCTGACCGACAGCGAATTGATCTATGCCGGGCAAACCCTTATTATTCCCGACATTGTCCCGCCGCAGCTTGCGATTGACCTGCCCGCGCCGGTGACCGGGTTGGAAGTAATGCCGCTGGTACTGCTCGAAGGTCAAACCGGGCGCTTCCGCGTGATGACCGGCACTGCCGCCTCGGTCAGTGGAACCTTTCTGAACAGCCCGCTGAACTTTGCTTCTGAAGCCGACGGAACCCGCAGCACGGCGCTGGTGGGCGTGCCGGTTGGCACCGCGGCGGGCGTCTATCCACTCTCGCTGACGGTGGCTGACGCCAGCGGCGCGCAGATACCCGTCAGCGCCAATATACAGGTGGTGGCAGGCGGCTACCTGCTGGAAACCGACATTCTGTTGATTGAGGATCGAACGAACCTGCTCGATCCGGCGGTGGAAGACGCCGAAATGAACGCCCTGCGCCAGGTTATGTCCCGGTTCAACCCCGAACGTTACTTTGTTGGCGCGATGGGGCTGCCAGCCGCTGCTACGATTACGTCCTCATTTGGCAATTCGCGGTCGTATAACGGCGGGGCAGTTCAGCGCATTCATACCGGAACCGATTTTGGCGGCGTGCCGGGTACGCCGATCTTCGCGCCAGCGCCGGGGCGCGTGGTGGTGGCGGATACGCTCAACGTGCGCGGCATGGCGACGGTGATCGATCACGGTTGGGGCGTGTATTCCGGTTACTGGCATCAGACCGAGCGCTATGTACAGCTTGGCGAGATGGTCAGCGCCGGGCAGACTATCGGCACGATGGGCGCGACCGGGCGTGTATCGGGACCTCATTTACACTGGGAAATGTGGGTCAATGGGGTGGCGGTTGACCCGATGCAGTGGGCGATTTTCTCGTTCTCGTAGTGTGTGAAATCGGTTTAGACAGCGCAGGGGCGTTGTGTAAATTTGGCTGACACGACGCCCCTGTGTGTTTCATGGACTCAGATAACGAACGGTTTACGCCGCTTTTTCTCCGTAAGCTTCGTCAAGCGCCTCAAAGTTCGTGAACAGGAAGTGGTCGTGGTAGTAGTGTATCCACAGGAACGAGAGGATGGCGGTGTAGTAGGCAGTGTCAAAGTGAGCATTGCCGTCGATGCCGGGTCGGATGATCGGCGCGATGGTGTAGACGATGCCAAAGACCACCAGCGAGCCGACCAGCATCAGCGTGCTGAGGGCGAACAGGCCCTTTGAGTCTTTGGTCTTCTCGGCAAAGCGAGCCACCAGCGGCGCGCTGTTGCGCAAGTCGCCGTACTGCTGCCGGATCTTGATGATGTAGAACGTGATCGCCAGATATTGGAACGAGTGCCAGGTGTTCATTCCCTGGAAGGCGGTGTCAAGGTTGGGCAGGGCAGGCATGGTGAAAGCGACCGCCACCGTCAGCACCAGGAAAACCGTCTTGGGCCAGTTGAGGTAGCCACCGCGGTATTCGATGATCGACTTAATGACAAAGGCGCCTACCGCCACCACGAAGGCGGTTGATGCTACGTAGAACAGCCAGGGACGCTGGAAGAACTCCGGGATTACCCGGGCGAGGTCATTCGTGCCGATGTCGAAACTGCCGGTGCTGATCTTGAGCGCCGCGAACGGGAACAGGCACGTCATGACGATGCCGTAGTCTATCAGCCGGGCGGTGAGCGACACAGCGCTGCCGCCGCGAACGATCTTGTGTTCCTTGTGGTTGTAAAGCTCCACGATGTAGGTAATTTGATGCAGAACGTGAGTCGCCGCCCAGAAGAAGAAGACGGTGAGCAGAAGCTGTAAGTTGAGGAACGCCAGCGACACAACAATGATTGGAATGATAACTGACGAGCGAATCAGCATTGGATAGCGCTTGTTGAAGTCCTTGTCCAGCCCGGTGCGCAGGAATGTGGACATCATGTGCGGACCGCCGATGGCAACCGCCACGAAACCGTTGACGAGGTTGCGGCTGACGTCTTCGTTCAGACCAAACTGTATACCAAGCAGATAGAAGATGTATGGCATCGGAACGAAGATGACGCTCAGCGAGATGAACGCCAGATCCCAGTTGCGGCTGCGCAGCCAAAAGCCAGACTTCTCTTTTGGAATACTGGTTGAAGCTGAATTCAGCCTCGCGCTTGCTACGCCCATGTGTAACCCTCCTGTACACGGTGTTCAGTTTGTGCTAAACGCAATTTATTTAGCTTTGCAAAGTAATTCTACGGGATTTAGGGGCGGTTCGTCAACTACCTAATTCCGCGCCACGATGTGATGTGAACGGCAGCGCGCCTCGTAGCGCTCAGAAGCGCCGACGAGAATAATCGGGTCGCTGTAGCGCGCGGGCTGTCCGTTGACGATGCGCTGTGTCCGGCTCGCCTCTTCGCCGCAGACGACGCAGATGGCGTGCAGCTTGGTCACCTGTTCGGCGCGCGAGAGAAGCTGCGGCATGACGCCAAACGGCTCGCCGCGAAAGTCCATATCCAGACCGGCAATGATGACGCGAATGCCGCGCGCCGCCAGAGTTTCGATGAACGGTACGATGTCTTCCGGGAAAAACTGCACTTCGTCGATTGCCACGACTGTCGTATCCGGCTCAATGGCGGCTGCCATTTCCGCGGCACCGGCGACTGGCTGCGCTTCGATATTCTGCCCGTCGTGGCTGGTGACGCGCTCCAGCCCATAGCGAACGTCAATGCTGGGCTTAAATGCCTGCACCTTCTGTTTGGCGATAATGGCGCGGCGCACGCGGCGGATCAGTTCTTCAGTTTTGCCGCAGAACATGCTGCCGCAAATGACCTCAATCTGACCAGTCCGATGAATCATGTTGCGAGTTCCTTTGGGCGGATGCAGGCAAACAAAAGGCAGGCATCCTGTTTTGGGATGCCTGCCTGAAGCTTACCATATTGCGATTTACTCCGCAGCGGCTTCGGCTGCCTTCGGCAGTTCGTATCCGCGCGCGCGGAGGCTCTTCTTCAGATCGCTGAGAACCTTGCGACCGATGCCGGGGATTTCCAGCAGGCTTTCTTCACCGCCGGTTTCGAGCCTGTCGATGAAGTCTGCCACCGTATTGACGCCATTCTCGGTGAGGATGGTGGCATAGCGCTTGTTGATTTCCAGTTCGGCAACCGGCAGATCCATTGGCGTGCGGGCGGCGACGCGCTCTTCCGCTTCGACGCGCTTGGCATCGCGCACCTGAAGGCGCTTGAGGAAGCGGTCAACCTGACCTTCCGTGTCCACGATACGCTGTTCGCCAGTGTAGAATGGATGGCACGCCGAACAAATATCAGACCGAATCTGGGGGACGGTTGCGCCCGTCGTCCAGGTGTTGCCGCAGGCGCAGGTCACAACGGCTTCAGGATACCAGGTGGGGTGGATGCCCTCTTTCATTTTATAACCTCTTTAGTGCCCGATGGTCTGTCCATCAGGCTTAGTGCCTGATGGTCTGTCCATCAGGCGATAACCGGATAGTTGCCTACTGCGCGGGCTTCAGCGCAGGATTTTCGGGATAGACGCTGATCTGCTTGCGTCCGCCCTTGCCGCGCGCATATTCGAAGACGACATAGCCTTCGGCGACGGCAAAAATCGTGTGATCCTTGCCGATATCAACGTTATTGCCCGGATGGAACTTGGTGCCGCGCTGGCGCACAATGATGTTGCCGGGAATGACAAATTCACCGCCAAACTTCTTCACGCCCAGGCGCTGCGAGTTGCTATCACGACCGTTGCGGCTGGAACCGCCACCTTTTTTATGAGCCATTTTTACTCACTCCCGTTAAAGCTAGGCGTTAATTGCATCAATGCGCAGGCGCGTGTAGTAGTGCCGATGCCCTCGCTTGACGCGGTACTTGGTGCGCTGGCGATACTTAAAGACGATAACTTTCTTGGCGCGATACTGGTCAACAACGGTTGCCTTCACGACCGCGCCCTCGACCAGCGGCGTGCCGATGACGGTCTTGTCATCATCGCCAACCAGCAGCACGTCGGTCAGTTCAAGGGTGTCATCTACTGCGTTCGGCAAACGCTCAACGTCGAGTGTTTTCCCGACTTCAGCGCGGAACTGCCGCCCGCCCGTCCGAATGATTGCATACATTGTGGATCTCCACTCTTCACTTCACCGCCGCGTCCACGGGTGTTACTTCAGGCAGCCACAACGGGGAAGATGGATAAAAGAAGCCGAAACAAGAAGCGCCTATTTTACGCTTGCAGGCATATTACGTCAATCCGTAATTCACTAAAAGAAGCGTACTGAGTACCGAGTACTGAGGAAAGAAAGTTAAGGAGAGTAAAAGAAGTACAAGAACAAGGGATGAAGGATGATTGCGAGCGCTTAGCTATTCGCAAGCAGGGAAAGCTGATAACGGTCTGCTGAAAACTAACCTCAGCACTCAGTACTCGGTACTTCTTTTTCAAGCAATAAACATGGCATCGCCAAACGAGAAGAAGCGGTAGCCTGCCTGTTTGGCGACCTCATAGGCGTGCCGGATGTTTTCGCGTCCGGCGAAGCTGCTGACCATCATCAGCAGAGTCGATTTTGGCAGGTGGAAGTTGGTTGCCATCGCGTCCACCACGCGCCAGCGGTAGCCGGGATAGATGAACAGGTTAGTGTCGCGCTCAAAGGCGATAACCGGACGCCAGGGGCAGGCATCAACGCTTTGCGCCGGGTTCGCCGGATCGCCGCCTTCGCTCAAGATTCCCGCCGTTTCCAGCGTGCGGGCAACGGTTGTGCCAACCGCGATCACGCGCCCGCCTGCCAGCTTGGTTTCGTTGATGATACGCGCATTCTCCGCCGTGAGGATGGCGCGCTCGCTGTGAATGTGATGGTCTTCGATGCGTTCCACCGCCACTGGCTTGAACGTGCCTAAGCCGATTTCCAGCGTGCAGTAGGCGAACAACACGCCTTTTTGGCGAAGCTGAAGCAGCAGCTCGTCGGTGAAGTGCAGCCCGGCGGTAGGCGCGGCTGCCGAGGCTTCCTGACGGCTGTAGACCGTCTGGTAGCGTTCGGGATTAGCTAACGGAACGTGGATGTATGGCGGCAGCGGCACTGTTCCCATTTCGTCCAGGCGGTCGTTGATCGGCTGGCTGAACTGCACCACGCGCTCGGCTTCTTCAAGCGTTTCGGTTACTTCGGCGGTGATGCCGGTATCGCCAAAGACCAGCGCGGTGCCGGGGTTCACCCGCCGCCCGCCGACCAGCACATGCCAGCGCCGGACGTCAAGCTGGCGCAGCAGCAGCACTTCGACCGCGCCGCCGGTTTCGGCTTTGGTCGCCTGAAGGCGCGCCGCCATGACGCGCGTGTTGTTCAGTACCAGCACGTCGCCCGGATGAATCAGATCGATAATATTGCGAAAGACGCGATGCTCGATCTCACCCGTTTGGCGGTTGAGCAGCATCAGCCGCGACGAATCGCGCGGCTCTACTGGTGTCTGAGCGATGAACGACTCTGGCAGTTCGTAGTCAAAATCGGAAAGATTCACGGTTGTTTTTCGCTAGAAAAGAGGCGGCTGCTCAGGGTTGTTGATCTGGCGACCGAGATACTCGTAGGCGAGATAGGTCGCTTCGCGCCCACGCGGGGTGCGCTTGAGAAAGCCTAGCTGCAGCAGATACGGCTCGTAGACTTCTTCGATTGTCGAGGCGTCCTCGCTGATTGAGGCGGCGATAGTCGAAAGTCCGACCGGTCCCCCGCTGTATTTATCGATGATGCACGACAGGACGCGCCGGTCAATGTCGTCCAGACCGAGATGGTCGATGTCCATCAGATCGAGCGCGCTGCCCGATACCGGTCCGGTGATGATGCCGTTGGCGCGCGTCTGGGCGAAATCGCGGACGCGGCGCAGCAGGCGCAGACCAATACGCGGCGTGCCGCGCGAACGGCGGGCGATTTCAATGGTGCCCTCCTGTTTGATTTCGACTTTCATCATGCCGGCGGCGCGGTTGATAATGTATTCCATCGCGGGCAGCTCGTAAAAATCGAGGCGGAAACGCGCGCCAAAGCGATCGCGCAGCGGACCCGCCAGCAGGTCAAGCCGGGTGGTCGCGCCGACCACAGTGAAGCGGGGCAGGTTCAGCCGGACGTTCTTCGCCGCCGGACCCTTGCCGATGACCATATCGAGGGCGAAATCTTCCATCGCCGGATACAGCACCTCTTCAATGGTGCGACCGAGGCGGTGGATTTCATCAATGAACAGGATGTCGCCCTGCTTGAGATGGGTGAGAATCGCCGCCAGATCGCCGGGGCGCTCAATCGAAGGACCTGCTGTAATGCGGATGGCGACGTTCATCTCGTTGGCAATCACGTAGGCGAGCGATGTCTTTCCAAGACCGGGCGGACCATAAAACAGGGTGTGATCCATCGGTTCGCCGCGCAGCTTCGCCGCCTCAATGATGATCTTGAGGTTTTCGCGGACACGATCCTGCCCGACGATGTCCTTGAGCAGTTTCGGACGAAGCGCGATGTTCTCGCGTTCATCAGTCTGCGTTCTTCCACTGATCAGGCGTGCATCGTCAGACACGTACTCTCACTCCGGCAAAAACTGGATAAATGTTCTAATTGTAAGTATAGCCTACGTGGGCGCTGGCGCAACCGTTGTTTTGTCTGCCTCCAGAGGCTACAATCTGTCCCGTACTACACAGGAGAAGCGCATGACGCAGGTACATGTTTCACAGCACCCCCTTATCCTGCACAAGCTGACATTGTTACGCGATAAGGATACCGATTTTCGCAGTTTTCGTGAGTTGATGCGCGAGCTGGCAATGCTGCTGTGCTATGAAGCCACGCTTGACCTCAAACTGACCGCCAAACCGGTTGAAACGCCGATGGGCATGGCAGCGGGTTACAAAGCGGAAGAACACATTGGGCTGGTGCCGGTGCTGCGCGCCGGGCTGGGTATGGTTGAAGGTGTGTTACAACTGCTGCCCAGCGTGCAGGTGTGGCATATCGGGCTGTACCGCGACGAAGAGACGCTGCGCCCGGTGCAGTATTACAACCGCCTGCCCGCCAGCCACAATATTCAGATCTGTCTGGTGCTGGACCCGATGCTGGCGACCGGCGGCTCGGCGGTGGCGACGCTCGACATCCTCAAGAAAGCGGGCGTGCCGCACATCAAATACATGGGGGTGATCGGCGCGCCGGAAGGAGTGGAAAAGCTGACGAAGGCGCACCCCGACGTGCCGATTCATCTCGCCGCCATTGACGAGCGATTGAACGACGTGGGCTTCATCGTGCCCGGTCTGGGTGACGCGGGAGACCGCCAGTACGGCACGTAGGCACTCTTGGATTACCTCGTTATCTTCCTCATCGTCTTTGCGCTGGCGCTGGGCACGTCGCTGCTGCTGGCGCCGGTCGCTATCTGGTTAGCGCGGCGCTACAACGTTACGGCGAAATATGGCGGGCGGCATACGACCGAAGGCGATTCCCGCCGCGTCCCCAAATTGGGCGGGCTGGTGCTGTACGGCGGTTTCGTCTGCGCGGTGCTGGTGGCGCAGGCGCTGCCCGTTCCGCGCCTCGATCCGTATGAGACGATTCGCCTGATTGGGCTGCTGCTTGGCGCGACGGTGATCTTCATCTTCGGCGTCATCGACGATATCGTGGATCTGCCGCCGCTGCCGCAGTTCATCGGGCAGTTTCTCGCCGCATCCATTGCCATCCTGTTTCAGATCTTCATCGAATACTTCAACAACCCGTTCACGGGCGAGCAGACCGCGCCGTGGTCCTTTTTTGTGACCGTCGCCATCAGCCTGTTCTGGATGATGTTTACGATGAACACGGTCAACTGGCTGGATGGGCTGGATGGTTTAGCCAGCGGCGTAGGGTTTATCGCCGGGGCGATGCTGTTCATCAACAGCGCCTTTCGCGTCGAACCGGCGCAGACCAGCGTCAGCCTGCTGCATCTGGCGCTGATGGGCGCGGCGCTCGGCTTTCTATGCTACAACTTCAACCCCGCGCGGCTGTTTCTGGGCGGCGGCGCGCCGCTGTTGGGCTATCTGTTGGGTACGCTTAGCATCATCGGCGGGGCGAAGATGGCGACCATTTTGCTGGTTATGGGGCTGCCGCTGCTGGATGCGACCTGGCAGATATTCAACCGCCTGCGCAAAGGGCAGAGTCCATTCAGTGGAGATCGAGGGCATCTGCATTTTCAACTGCTGGATCGCGGCTTCAGCCAGCGCCAGATCGTGCTGGGTTATTACCTGTTCTGCGCGCTGTTTGGCGTGCTGACGCTGGTGACCAGCAGCCAGATGTTCAAGCTCATCGCGCTGAGCGCCATGGGGCTGATCATCATCGTCGGATTCCTGCTGCTGGGACGGCTCAATCAAAAGCGCTCGTCGGCTTCTTCCTGAGCATCTGACTTCTGGGCGTCCTTCGCCGGATTTTGCCGCGGTGGGGCAGGGCTGCCCGGCGGCTCTTCGACGGTTGACTCCGAGATGACGGTGGCAGTTCCGGTGATCATCGCCGGTCCGGCGCGCCCTGTATTTGCGGTTGGCAGGGCGGGCGCTTCCTCTTTCCGGACGATGATCGGCTCCGGTTCCTTGCCGGGTCCGCCCGGTATGGGCAGCGGGAAGCTGTAGATCGACGGAAGACCGACCGCGCGCTGGGTTTTGGCGGCTGCCGCCTGTTTGGCTTCGCGCTCGCGCTGCTGCTGGCGCATTTGCAGCACTTCGGCGCGGCGCATGGCAACCAGCTTGCCGTTCTGGAAGGTGGCGCTGTCGCCGGTAATTCGCTCGATCAGCGACTCAACCGCGCCGAGGACGGCGGTGAAGAACAGATTCGTGACGATGAGCACGCCGAGCGCGCCCGACAGGATATTGATGCCCTGAAGGATGGGCACCATCAGCGTGCGGCTGATGAGCGCTTCGCCGAGTCCCACCATGTACAGCAGCACCACGACGACCATGACAGCGGTGACGATGGGCTTCCAGCCGCGCAGCGCCTTAAAATCGGGCCACATCGTGTTGCCGATGACGAAGATCAGATACACCCACAGCCAGAAATCGGGCGTGGACGTGAGGATAGCCAGCGCCGCGCCCAGGTTTTCCAGATTGCCGTCGCCCATTGCCTGCACGAAACCGCTGACGTTGAGGACATTGTTGGCGATATAGCCGATGATGAGAACGCCGGAGATCAGCGGCGAAATGCTGATGATGGCGGTCTTGAGAGAACCCGCCGTCTTGCTGAGCCGGATAAAGTTCAGGCGAAGCTCGGCGACTGCCTGCGCTTCGGGCCAGGCAATGGCGCGCTCCGCCCGGACATTGAAGATGCCGGCGACGAGCCAGAGGACGAACTCATAAGCAAAGACGCCGGGCAGGAAGATCAGGTAATACAGGATGGTCGTCGTCTCAAGATTCCTGGTCAGCAGCCAGCCTACTTTGAAGATATGCTGATGCAGCCAGCGCTCCAGCCGCCGCATCACCACCAGCAGGGCGGCGATCAACAACCAGGGAGCGAGCGAATCCAGAAATGCCAGTGTTAAGCGCCTTTCACACGCGCGGCGGCTTCTACCAGCGCCACGAAATCACTCACCACCAGCGAAGCGCCGCCGACGAGCGCGCCGTCAATATCGGGCTGCGACATGTATTCCGCCATGTTGCCGGGCTTGACGCTGCCGCCATACTGAATGCGGAGCGCGGCGGCAACCTCTGCCCCATAGAGCGCTTCGACCGTGTCGCGAATGGCGCTCCTGATGATCTGATTTGCCTGATCGGCGCTGGCATTCCTGCCGGTGCCAATCGCCCAGATCGGCTCGTAGGCGATGACAATATTTGCCATTTCTTCAGCCGGTACGCCAGCCAGCCCGGCGCGCACCTGGCTGCTGACGAAGGACAGCGTTTCCCCGGCTTCGTTCTGCGCCAGGTTTTCGCCTACGGCAAGGATCGGCTTCAGTCCGTGTGCCAGGGCAGCTTTCACCTTCCTGTTGACGATGTCGTCGGTTTCGTGCAGGTACTCGCGGCATTCCGAGTGACCAACGATGACGTACTCCGCCAGACCATCGAGCATGGTCGGCGAAATCTGCGAGGTGTAAGCACCTTTTTCTTCCCAGTGCAGGTTCTGCGCCCCGACCTTCAGGTTTGAACCCATCAGCGCATCGGCGACGCCCGCAAGGGCGATATACGGCGGGCAAACGACGCGCTCGACGTTCCTGAACGGCTCTACGAGAGGCAGCAGGTCTTTGACAAAACGAACCGACTCCTCCAGCGTCTTATTCATCTTCCAGTTTCCGGCAATAATTGGTACACGCATGACTGCTCCTTACACAGCTTTAACCGGTTGTTCAGTTTGGACGCTGCGGCGGGTCGTCTCGGCGCTGTGTCTCAACGCGCGCAATTTAGCCGCAAAGCATGTACACAACCCATTATACGTTGAACCGCCGCCTGCGTTGTAGATATTCCTGGAGGAAAGGGGCGCGACAGCCTGCCGCGCCCCATATAATGTCAACTGTCTTTGGCTCTACTTATCCTTGAGCGCGGCAACGCCGGGGAGCGTCTTACCTTCGAGCATTTCGAGGCTCGCGCCGCCGCCGGTGGAAATATGCGTCACCTGATCGGCAAGACCGGCTTCTTCAACCGCTGCCGCCGAGTCGCCGCCGCCAATAATGGTGGTCGCGCCCTGTTGGGTGAGTTTGGCGAGTATTTTGGCGACCGCGCGGGTTCCGGCAGCGAATTTGTCCAGCTCAAACACGCCCATCGGTCCATTCCAGACGACGGTACGCGCGCCGTTCAGATGAGTGCGGAACACTTCGACCGTATAGGGACCGATGTCATAAATACCCCATCCATCGGGCACGCCTTCTTCGACGCGGATGGTATTGGTGTGAGCGCTGTTGTCGAATTTGTCGCCGATGACTACATCAACCGGCAGCGCCAGCTTGTCAGCGCCTTTGGCGAGCAGGGCGCGGGCGGTTTCGACGGCGTCGTTTTCGACCAGCGAGCTGCCGAGGTTGTGTCCCTGCGCCTTGAAGAACGTGTTCGCCATGCCGCCGCCGATCAGCAGCTTATCAACCTTGCCCAGCAGCGATTCGATGACTTCGATCTTGTCCGACACCTTCGCGCCGCCGAGAATGGCGATGAACGGGTGCTCCGGGTTTTCCAGCGCGGTAGACAGATAATTGATTTCCTTCTCCATCAGCAGCCCGGCAACCGATGGCAGGTGCTGGGTGACGCCGACGGTGGAAGAATGGGCGCGGTGCGCCGAGCCGAAAGCGTCGTTCACGAAAACGTCGCCCAACTTTGCCATTCTGCTGGCGAGGTCGGCGTCGTTCTTCTCCTCACCGGGATAAAAGCGGGTGTTTTCCAGCAGCAGCACGCCGCCTTCCGGCAGCGCTGCGAGCGCTTTTTCCGCCGTCTCGCCAACGGTTTCGCCAGCGAACTGCACGTCTGTGCCGAGCAGCGCCGCCAGCGCGGGGGCAACCGGTGCCAGCGAGTATTTCGGATCGGGTCCGCCTTTTGGGCGACCCAGGTGTGACATGAGTGCTATCGCGCGCGGCTTCTGCTCCAAAATCGCCTTGAGCGTGGGCACAGCGGCGCGGATGCGGGTATCGTCAGTAATCTGTCCGTTTTCAAGCGGCACGTTGAAATCCACGCGCACGAGCACGCGCTTCCCGTGAAGATCAATATCGCGAATGGTCTGTTTGTCCATGATTTCTACCTTTATGCACGAAAAGAGGCGAAGGAGATCAGCGCCTTCGCCTCTAAAGCCAAAGGGTGGGGCAGCGGAAGGCGCGCGATGCCGGTGACGCGCAGGAGCGCTTGAAGCCGCGCCCCTGCGCCTGAATTGTGGCATTGGTTACGCTCGCTTCCGGCTGCCAACAGCTTTAGAGCCTGGTGCCGACCAGATGCACCATGTCGGCGGTGCGGCAGGAGTAACCCCATTCGTTGTCGTACCAGGTGACGACCTTCGCCATGTTGCCGCCCATGACCTGGGTGGACAGCGCATCGATGATGCTGGAACGGCTGTCGCCCTTATAGTCGATAGAAACCAGCGGCTCGTAAGAAACGCCGAGCACGCCCTTCATACGCCCGTTGGCGGCGGCTTCGAAGGCGGCGTTGATTTCTTCTACCGTCGTATTCTTCTCAAGCTGCACCACCAGATCGACCACCGAGACGGTCGGGGTGGGCACGCGGAAGGCGATGCCGTCGAATTTGCCCTTGAGTTCGGGAACTACCAGCGCGACGGCTTTGGCAGCGCCGGTTGTCGTCGGGATGATGCTGATGGCGGCAGCGCGCGCGCGGCGCAGGTCTTTGTGCGGCAGGTCGAGAAGCTGCTGGTCGTTGGTGTAGCTGTGGATAGTCGTCATGAGCGCCGACTTGATGCCGAAGCTGTCGTTGACGACTTTCGCCGCTGGTGCCAGACAGTTCGTGGTACAGGAAGCGTTGGAGATGATGTGGTGATTCGCCGGATCGTACTTGTCATCGTTGACGCCAAGGCACAGGGTAATGTCTTCGTTCTTCGCCGGGGCAGAGATGATGACCTTCTTCGCGCCGCCCAGAAGATGCTTGCCCGCGCCTTCGCGGTCGGTGAAGCGTCCGGTGCTTTCGATGACGACATCGCAGCCCAGATCGCCCCAGGGCAGGGCGGCGGGGTCTTTCTGTGACAGCACCTGAAGCTTATCGCCATTGATGACCAGCGAGTTGTCTCCCTTTTCAACGGTGCCGTCAAACCGACCGTAGCTTGAGTCGTACTTAAACAGGTGTGCCATCGTGTCCAGATCGCCGAGGTCATTAAATGCCACGACATCGATCTCGCCCGGATAGTGTTCGAGCATTGCCCGCAGCGCCAGACGCCCGATGCGCCCGAAACCATTGATACCTACACGAACTGCCATGAGTGAATCTCCTTAAAGTGAGTAATCCGTCTTGTGTTTTGCATCAGGCAAGAACGGGCTTTGCCTGTGAATGCATCGTTGGGTCAGCTACGCCAGCGCCCAGCACTGCTGCCGCCAGTTTGCGTGGGTCATGCCGCCAGGGACGTTCGGTGTCCACCAGATCGCAGTAGCGAATCTGGTAGCGCTGCAGCACTTCATGATTTTCCGGCGCGGGCTGCACGTAGCGCGTGTTGGGTCCGGCGTTCTCGGTCGGGTAGGCATTGTTCGCCAGAATAAGCTGGAAAATGCCGCGCCCGATATATTTCTCCAGCGCCAGAATGTGATCGGCAGCGGTGTAATCCTGCGTTTCCCCCGGCTGCATGGCGATATTGCAGACATAGACCTTAAAGGCGCTGGTTGAGCGCAGCGCTTCGCCTATCCCTCTGACGAGCAGGTTGGGCAGGATGCTGGTGAACAGGCTTCCAGGACCGACCACCACCAGATCAGCGTTAAGCAGCGCTTCGACGCTGCCGGAATATGCCTGGGCGTCGTTTGGCTCCAGTTGGATAGCTTCGATCTCCCCGTGTGCCTCAGAGATCTTCGATTCGCCGCGCACCGTCTGGACGCCGCCGCTGGTTCGCACCTGGGCGACCAGGACGACATCCTGAAGCGTCGCCGGAAACACGCGCCCCTGAATGTTCAGCACGCGCTCGGTTTCGATCAGGGCGCTCTCAAGACTGCCGGTGACGCTCGCCAGCGCGCTGATGAACAGGTTGCCGAAGGCGTGCCCGCCGAGATCGCCCTGCTTAAAGCGGTGCTGAAACAGCCGCGTCATCAGGCTTTCATCGTCAGCGAGCGCGGCGATATTGTTGCGCAGGTCGCCGGGTGGGAGTACTCCCAGATCGCGGCGCAGCCTGCCGGAACTGCCGCCATCATCGGCAACCGTGACCACCGCGGTCAGGTTGCTGGTGTAGGGCTTCAGCGCCCGCAGGATCGACGGCAAGCCGGTTCCCCCGCCAATCGCGGCGATCTTCAAGCCCTTCTGCCGCTTGCTGTGCGCGTAGACTACATCGATGACGCGCCCGTGCTGGTGGCGGCGATAGGGTGCCAGCATGGAAGTGGACAGCCGGATGAGCGCGACGGCGATGAACAGCAGCCCGATTCCCAGAATGACCACCATCTCAAACCAGCTTATCCGCGCCATCTGTTCGACGGTCTGATCGGCGATTGCCAGCTTGAGGATGGTCAGCGCCAGACTTATGGCGGCAAGGAATACACCGGCAAGTAGGAGAAGAATCCAGCGCTTGATACCGATGCCGGGGATCAACCACTTGCCGAGCGTATCTAATAACTTCATCCGTTGTGCCACGCAGCTATCTAACACTAACCATTAAGGTTAACACCGCCTAAGGGGGATGTCAAAGACAAATGTCAGGGCTTGGCTGTTGCTAATGTCGTCTGCCCGCCAGCAGCAGCGCGACCAGCGTCGTCACCGCGCCGGCGACGGTGACTGCGCCAATGGTCAGCGCGGCGTCGAACCAGAACTGTTCAGGAAACAGACGAATCAGCGTATCCGAATACAGGAAATACCAGGTGCCGCCTTCAAAGAACAGCTTGTGGAAGCCGGTGAAGAAGAAGTCCCAGTTCACCAGCGCCACCACGATGATCGCGGCAACGATGCCGAGCGTCAGCAGCGCGCCAGACATTAAGCTTCGCCTGAGCATATCCCGCGAGCGCCGCCGCAGATAAATGGCTGCGGCGAGTGCCAGCAGACCGGTGACGACGCCGACGGCGAAGGCGATCTGCGTGACCGTTTTAACGTCGCGCATGTGGCGCAGTTCGCGGCTGTTGAACAGCGCCGTTCCGTCGGAGAACTCAAGCTCGCCCAGGTAGGTAATTTCGGCGTCGTTGAGCAGATATTCGACGGCGAAGGGCGCGTAATACAGGCGCTGTTCGCGCGTCAGCCCGTAGACGTCTTCAGGAAAATCGGGGCGGTTGTACTCGAATTCGAGGAAGCCGGGCGTCATGATCATGCGGACGCTGATGAGCACCAGCAGCACCGGAAAGCAGACCACGAGAAAGATGTTCGCCAGACGCAGACTCGTGCTGGTGGTGGATTCGGGAGCAGGCGCTGCTGTCATCATGAACCTGACCTTAACGTATCTGCGCCGCCGGAGAGCAGGAAATTGAGCACCAGCGAATCGACCAGCGTCTCGACTGGCGCGCGATCATCGGTAAAGACCAGTTCCGATTCGTGGGTGGGGACGAGCGATTCCGACGCCAGCGCCAGTGTATCGCGCAGCAGCGGGGCGGCGTCTTCCGGCAGCGCGGCGAGGTTCGCCGCCAGATTGTCGCTGCTTGTGGGCTGCATAGTGGCGACGAGAATCGTGTTGAAAGAGTAGGGCACGTCCATCGCGTGAACCGAGGGGAACACCGCTAACAGCGTGCTGGTCATCGCATCCACCAGGCGGCGGTCAGTGGCGGTGCGCCCGACGTTGATGACGGCGGTGCCGTCGTCGGCGAGGTGATCGCGCACTTCGTCGAAGAACTCCACCGTGGTCAAATGCCAGGGGATGTAGGGCGGGCGGTAAGCGTCGATGCCGATGGTGGTGAAGTCCCGATCAAGCTGGTTGAGCATGTAACGCCCGTCTTCGGCATAGACGGTCAGACTGGGCATGGCGCTGGCGTTCATGTCGAAGTAGCGCGCGCCCGCCTCGATAATGGCGGGGTCAATCTCAATGCCGTCGATGGGCAGATCGCCGTAGACGTGGGTGTGCTGCCGGGCGATTGTACCGGCTGCCAGCCCGATAATCGCCAGCGACTGGACATTCTCTGGCGAATAGGGCGGGGCGTTGAAATAGGGCGCGGCGAGAAAAAAGTCCCAGGTGCGCCCGTAGCCGTAAACGTCGGGATGCCACTGGCTGTGAATACCCTGTCCTTCATTGAGATAGAGATAGCGGTTGCCACTGGCGTCCTGCTGCACCTGAATGTAGTTGTAGGCGCTTTCGTCCTCAAACAGGATTTCCGCGCCAGCTTCGGGCTGCCGCAGCGGTCCGTTCAGCGCCAGCACCGACAGCGCCGCGATCACAACCGGCATCCAGACGAAGCGCAGCGCCCGCGCGCCCTGCTGCTGCCCCATGCCGATGAGGCTGACGACATACAGGATGCCCGCGAACAGCAGGAAGGTGCGAAAGGTGCCGAGTTCGGGAATAATCAGCACCACGGGCAGAAACGTGCCCAGCAGGCTGCCGAGGGTGCTGATGGCGTAAATTCGCCCTGCCGTTCTGCCAGCGTTGGCAACGTCTGTAACGGCGAGACGGATGGCGAACGGAGACACCGTTCCGAGCAGCGTCACCGGAATCGCGAACAGCACCAGCACCGAGACAAACGAGCCGAGCGCCAGCCCGGCTTCCGCGCCGACCATCGCGCTTGCGGCAGTCGTCAGCACCGGACGGGCGACCAGTGGGATGAGCGCGCTCAAAAATGCTCCGTACAGCAGAATGCGGTAAAACGTCGTCAGATGTGGGGATCGATCTGCCCAGCGCCCGCCGATAAAATACCCTACTGTCAGATACAGGAGCATTAAGCCGATGACATTTGCCCAGACGAGGTTGCTGGTGCCAAAGACGCTGCCAAGCAGGCGCGAAGCCGTCATTTCGACGGCGAGCGTGGTCATGCCGCTGGTGAAGACGGCGAGATACAGGTAGCGGTTGCGTGTAGTCATGGAGTCGTTGTCGCCTATGAGCTTTCAGGTGCGCCGCGCTTCTGCGGATGATGGATCGTCCATTGCGAGAATTATGCAGACCAGCCAGCTTGAAAACAACCCTGATCCGGCTCGTATCGCCCGGCTGATCCCGCAGCATTCGACGTTAGTGGCGGAACAGGCAGGGGTTATCGCCGGATTCGTGGACGCCTTCGTGACTGTCGCCCTCGACGGGCTGGCGCGTTGGGAAGTGGATCTGCTGGGTGTTGATCCGCAGTGGCGGAATCGAGGCATCGCCCGGCAGTTGGTGCTGGCGTCGTTGCGCGCGGCGCTGTCGCTTGATCTGCGATACGCGCGGGCGCTCATCCGAACGGACAATTACCCCTCGCAGCGTGCCTTTGCCTGGTGCGGCTTCGCACCGCAGTCGATTCCATCGGTTCTGTACGTCGGCGAGCCTGTTACTGCGCCCGCGCCTTCACTGCCCGACGGCGCGCGTCTGGTCACTGTCGAGACGTTCACTTACGGCGGCGTATGGATTGAAGGGGCGTTTTCAGCGGCATCCTTTCAGGCGGCGCGGGCGCTGATTTTTCAGCGGAGTCACACCACGGCTGGGGCGGTGATCCGGCAGGATGATTCGCTGGCGATAGAAGCGGCTGAACGGGCGGGATTTGTGCCGGTTGGGGAATTTGACTGGTGGGAACGGACTACAGCGGACGCTGTCTGAGCGCCGCCGTCAGGTCGTCGCCGTAGCGAATGACGATAGTTGGGATTTTCGCCAGCCGCAGCATCGGCTGAATGCTCTCCGCGGGCACGCCGCCACCGAAAGAAGCCGGGTCAATCAACACGCAGACCGGACGGATACCCTTACGCGCCAGCACCTGCGCCTCGGTGATCCAGCGCGCGTCCAGCGACGCCGTGACAATGACCAGCGTTGTGCCGCGCGTGAAGTAGGGCGTCTCCAGCGACAGCATTTCCGCCAGCGAGTAATTGGTGAAGCTGCGGGCGACGGCGAGCGACTGCAAAATGCGCAGCAGCTGGCGGTTGCCGCGTTCGGGCTGCTGAATTTCACGGTGCGGCGTGTAGGCAGCAAAGCCAAGCGCGCGTTCCTGATCGACGAAAAACTTCACCAGCGACGCCGCCACAACCACCGCGTATTCTTCGGTTGAGGGCGGAATATCCGGACTCATCGGGATGACCGCGCCGCTGCCATTGATGCGCTTCAGGTTCGGATGCTCGCACAGCGACGCGGCGGAGAAATCGACGAACATCCAGATGTCCACCATCGGATCGATCTCAAATTCCTTGACCATCAGCCGGTCGCGGCGGGCGGTGGTTGCCCAGTGGATGCGGTTGAAGGCGTCGCCGGTCACGTACTCGCGCACGCCTGCCGCGTTGGTGGTGATATTTTGCGCGCGCCGCCGCTGGGCATCGCCGCCGGAGAGGACACCCATCGGCAGCTCGAAGTCTTCGACATACACCGTTTGCGGATAGACGATGATGCTTGAAGTCGCCGCCAGCTTGCGCGGTGACGCGAACAAGCCGAACGGATCGCCGCTGATGATGCTGACGGGACCGAGCGTGAATTCCCCGCGAACGGTGCAGGGAGTCTCGACATACCAGCGGTAGCTGGAGCGCGGACCCAAGCCTGGCACGACGGTGCTGGCGCGGTGACCAGGCATGTTTGAGTGATCGCGGATTTCCAGCCACAGCTTGGGCATCCACGAGCGATTGGTGACGACGAAGACCTCTTCCAGATTCCGCCCGACCTGAGCGCGGCGTGTCCGCGTCCGGCGCGAAATCGCCAGCCAGCGGACGGCGCTCCACGACCAGATCAGCGAGACGATCAGGAGTGCCCCCAGCAAGTAGGACAGGTTGAAGAAGAACGAGCGTCCAGTGAACAGCCCGGCGAGTAAACTGACGATCAACAGGCTGTAGACGGTATTGCGGCGGTTAGGCATTATCAGCGCGCGACTGCACCAGGGACGGGTGTCGCGGTCAGGATATCCTGGACGATAGTGCGCGATGAAATGTCCTTGATTCGGGCTGCCGGACCGACGATGATACGATGCGCCAGCGTGACTTCAGCCAGCGCCTTCACGTCGTCGGGGACGACGTAATCGCGCCCCGCCATTGCTGCCCGCGCCTGCGAGGTGCGGAACAGCGCCAGCGACCCGCGCGGGCTGCTGCCGAGATACACATCCGGGTGCTGCCGCGTGGCAGTGACCAGATCGATGATATAGCGCTTGACTTCGTCCGCCACGTACACGTCGCGGACGGCTTGCTGCGCCGCCAGCAGTTCCTGCACGCTGACCACCTGATAGGTGTTGGCGAGTGGATGCTCGTGCTGCTGCGAGGTCAGGACGGTCATTTCCTCGTTGGGCGCGGGGTAGCCAAGCTGGATGCGCACCAGGAAACGGTCAAGCTGCGCTTCCGGCAGCGGGAATGTGCCTTCATACTCAATCGGGTTCTGGGTGGCAAGCAGCAGGAAAGGCTCTTGCAGCGTGTAGGTCACGCCATCCACCGTGACCTGATGCTCTTCCATCGCTTCCAGCAGCGCCGCCTGTGTTTTTGGCGTCGCGCGGTTGATCTCATCGGCGAGGACGATCTGCGCCATAATCGGACCGGCGCGGAATTCAAACTCGCGTGTTTTCTGGTTGAATAACGAAACACCTGTCACGTCTGAAGGCAGCATATCCGGCGTGAACTGAATGCGGCTGAAGGTGCAGCCGATGGAGCGCGCCAGCGCCTTCGCCATCATGGTTTTGCCAACGCCGGGGATGTCTTCGATGAGAATGTGACCCTGACTGAGCAGCCCAAGCACCGTCATACGCACTTCGTTGCGCTTGCCGACAATGACCTGGCTCACGCTGACGGCGATCCGTTCAGCCACCTGCTGAACGATCTCCACCGACCGAGCGCGACCGTTGTTCACCTGACGGGTTTCGTGAGGAAAATCGTGCATGTGACCTCAGTTACCTCATTTGACACTCTCAAAGTATAGCCGATGTTGTGGTGATGAACAGGCTGGATTGGAGTCGGTCAGCCTGCGCTATCTTGATGATTCACCTATGTTCGATATAATAGCCATAGTAATCGAAGAGCGCCCCAGCACCCCTGCATTGAGAGGAGTCACGCCATGGCAAAATCGCGGACCGAATTGATGGTCGAGCGTCTGCGTGACTTACAAACCGCAACCCCTGAAATCGAGGCGGCGGCGGTCGTCAGCGTTGACGGATTGACGATGGCTTCATCGCTTCCGGCGAACGTCGAAGAAGATCGCGTTTCGGCGATGTCAGCCGCGATGATTTCGCTTGGCGAGCGTATCGCCGGCGAACTTGGGCGCGGGCTGCTGGAGCAGGTTCACGTGAAGGGGGATGACGGCTACGTGATCCTGATGTCGGTCGGTGAAGAAGCGGTGCTGACCACGCTGGTGCGCGAAGGCGCGAAACTCGGGTTGGTGTTTCTCGATATGCGGCGCACAGCCGATGACCTGGGGAACCTGGTTTGAAGCCTGTGCGATATTAGCGGAGTACAGTCAGTTACGGCGGGGAGCAGTCTCCCCGCCGCGCTTTTGTGGATGAGGTGATGTCTCTATGTCCAATCCCAAGTATATCTTCTGTACAGGCGGCGTGGTCAGCTCGGTTGGGAAGGGCGTAACGGCTGCCGCCATTGGCTCGATTCTGAAGGCGCGCGGCTTCAAGGTCGCCATCCAGAAGCTCGATCCGTATCTCAATGTCGATCCGGGGACGATGAGTCCCTACCAGCATGGCGAGGTCTACGTCCTTGCCGACGGCGCTGAAACCGACCTCGACCTCGGTCACTATGAACGGTTTATTGACGAAAATCTCAACCGCGCCTGCAACGTCACCGCCGGGCAGGTCTACAGCCACGTGATCGACAAGGAACGGCGGGGAGATTATCTCGGCGGCACTATTCAGGTGATCCCGCATATCACCAATGAGATCAAACGCCGGGTGATGCTGGTCGGGAAAGAAAGCAGCGCCGACGTCGTGATCGTCGAAGTTGGCGGCACTGTGGGCGATATCGAAGGGCAGCCATTTCTGGAAGCCATTCGTCAGATGCGCTACAACCTGCCGCGCACCGACACGCTGTTTATTCATGTGACCTTCCTGCCGCACATTGGCGCGACCCACGAATTAAAAACGAAGCCCACCCAGCACAGCGTCCGCGAGCTGCGCAGCCTGGGGATTCAGCCGCACGTCATCATCGCCCGCACCGATCATCCGGTGAGCGAAGATGTAACCGACAAGATCGCTCAGTTCTGCGATGTGGACAAGCGCGCTGTGATCGCGCTGGAAACAGCCGAGCAGATTTACAGCGTGCCGCTGGCGCTTGAAGATGCCGGTCTGGGCGACTTTCTGGTTGAGCAGCTTCAGCTTTCGGCAGCCAAGCCCAGTCTCGCGGCGTGGCGCAAGATGGTTGAGCGAATGCACTCGGCAAAAGAGCCGCTGCATATTGCCGTCGTGGGCAAGTACGTTGAACTGCATGACGCCTATATGAGCGTGAAAGAGGCATTGTTTCACGCGGCGGTTGCCTGCGACCGGAAGCTCGAAATCGACTGGATCAATTCCGGCGAACTGGAGAAGGGCAAAGGCTGGGACGTGTTGAAGGCTGCTGATGGCGTCGTCGTGCCGGGCGGATTTGGCTATCGCGGCATCGAAGGCAAGATCCTTGCCGGACGCTACTCACGGGAAAACAAAGTTCCATACCTGGGTCTGTGTCTGGGTATGCAGACGATGTGTATTGAATTCGCCCGCAACGTGGTGGGGCTGGAAGACGCCAACAGCGCCGAATTTGAGGTCACCAGTGAGAACTACGTCATCGACATGATGCTGGAACAGCGCGGCATTACCGATCTTGGCGGGACGATGCGGCTTGGCGTCTATCCGTGCCAGCTTCAGCCGGGATCACATGCGTCGGCGGCTTACGGGCAGAAGGCTGAAGTTGAAGAACGCCACCGCCACCGCTTTGAGTTCAACAATGATTATCGCGAAGTGTTTGAGCAGAACGGGATGCGATTCAGCGGCATCAGCCCGGATGGCAAACTAGTCGAAATTGCCGAAATTGTCGATCACCCATTCATGGTTGGCAGCCAGTTTCACCCGGAATTTCTGAGCCGTCCGAACGCGCCGCATCCGCTGTTCCTGGAACTCGTCAAGCAGGCGATTGAGTTTGGTCGCGCCCGGCAGCACAACAACGGCTACAACGTCCAGGACACGCCTGTGACGCCAGTAATCACAACGGAAGTGAAGGAATAAGCCATGTCTATCGCCAGTTACATTCAAGCCATGCCGAAGGTTGAGCCGCTGCTTTCGCTCGAAGGCGCGATGCAGCAGAAATCACTGCTGAAGATCGCGGAGGCGAACGAAATTTCGGCGTCGGTCAAGCACTTCAACGATTGGGTCAGCCTGTTGGCGAAACCGGACTACAAACGGCTGGGCGACATCACCCGCATGGCGGCAAGCTGGCTCCAGATCGCCGACGATCTCACCCGCGTGGTCTACGATGTGGGCGTGTCCTTAGCCAAGCAGAATGTCCGGTATGCCGAAATCTCGGTGAATCCCTCGCTGTATGACGGTGTTGGGCTGACATTCGAGGATTTTGTAGCCGCCATTAATGACGGACGCGAGCGCGCGCGCCGTGGTTGGGCTGTGGAAATGGCATGGGTGCTGACGGTTCCCCGCGAAGAACCGCGCCGCGCCGATGATTATGCCCGCGCATCGACCACTGTCAGCGCTCGCAAAAGTGGCATTGTCGCGCTGGGCTTAAGCGGTCGCGAAGAAGCGCAGCCCGTGGGGCAGTTCGAGCGCGCGTTCCGTACTGCGGAGAAGAAAGGTGTTGCCAGAGTTGTGCGCGCGGGCGATGGTCTGGGCGTTGAGGGCGTGTTAGCCGCCGTTGAGACGCTGGTGCCAAATCGCGTGGTCGATGCGCGCGGCATTCAGGACTCGCCGGAAGCGCTGAAGCTGCTCAGAGAGCAGGGGATAGCGGTAGGCTTCAGCATCACCCATGCCCTGCGCATGGGCTGGATCAGCGACGTGAGCGAATTCCCGCTGCGCCAGTTGTACGACGAAGGGCTGCTGGTATTCCTGGGCAGCGATATGCCGAGCATGTACCAGACATCACTGGTTGATGAGTACACGCAGGCAGTTGAGAAGGGCTTGATCTCGCTGGACGAACTGGACGAACTGGCATTGAACGCCGTTCGCGCCAGCTTCCTGCCAGATGAAGAAAAAGCTGCCCTGCTGGAGCAGTTCCAGAGCGACTACGCTCAACTGCGTGCCGAGCATGTACCGTCCGGCGAAGCGGTATAGGATACGAGTCTGCCGGTAGAATCGCGCAGGGGGACGAGCCATTAACTCGTCCCCCTGCGTCATTTATGCTCCTGCTGATGAGGCTGAATTACGCCTCGCTGAAATCACCTTCGACCACATCCTCACCGTGGGTCTCGCCCTCGGGGCGGTAGCTGCCGCCGTTGGCGTCAGTGGCGGCGTACATTTGCTGAGTCAGCGCATAGCTGGCATTTTGCAGCGCCTGCATCGCCGTCTGAATGGCGGGGGCGTCGTCCTTCGCCAGCGCGTCGCGCACCGCCTGAATCTGGTTTTCAATCATGCTCCGGTCATTCACCGGCACTTTGTCGCCCAGTTCCGTCAGCGCCTTTTCCGCCTGGTAGACCAGCGCGTCGGCTTCGTTGCGCGCCTGCACGAGCTGGCGTCGCCGTTCGTCCTCAACCTGATTGCGTTCGGCTTCCTTCACCAATCGTTCCACTTCATCCTTGTTGAGGTTGGTGGACGCGGTGACGGTGATCTTCTGCGCCTTGCCGGTTGCCTGGTCGGTTGCGGTGACGTTGAGGATACCGTTGGCGTCGATGTCGAACCTGACTTCCACCTGCGGCAGCCCACGCGGCGCGGGCGCTAACCCTTCGAGACGGAAGTTGCCGAGTGACATGTTATCCGCCGCCATCGGGCGCTCGCCCTGCAGGACGTGGATGTCTACCGCCGTCTGATTATCGGCTGCCGTCGAGAAGATTTCGCTCTTCTGCACCGGAATGGTGGTGTTGCGTTCGATCAGAGGCGTCATGACGCCGCCCATCGTTTCTACGCCCAGGCTCAGCGGGGTCACGTCGAGCAGCAGCACGTCCTTGACCTCGCCCGCCAGCACGCCCGCCTGAATAGCTGCGCCAATGGCGACCACTTCGTCAGGGTTGACGCTCTTGTTCGGCGCTTTGTCGAGCATTTCCTGAATCAAGTCCTGCACCATCGGCATACGGGTTGCGCCGCCGACGAGCACCACTTCATTGAGCTGACTCTTGTCCATCTCTGCATCTGCCAGCGCCTGTGTGACCGGTCCGCGAATACGGGTGAGAAGCTGAGCGCTCAACTGCTCGAATTTGGCGCGAGTGAGCGTCGTCGTCAGGTGCTTCGGACCGCTGGCGTCGGCAGTAATGAAGGGCAGGTTGATTTCCGTCTGGACGGTGTTCGACAGTTCGATTTTCGCCTTCTCAGCTGCTTCCTTCAGACGCTGAAGCGCCTGGCGGTCGCCGCGAAGGTCGATACCGCTGTCGCTTTTGAACTCATCTGCCAGCCAATCGACAATGACCTGATCCCAGTCGTCGCCGCCCAGATGGGTATCGCCGCTGGTAGACTGAACTTCGATGACGCCGTCGCCTACTTCGAGGATCGAGACGTCGAACGTCCCACCGCCGAGGTCAAAGACGAGAATAGTTTCGGCGTGCTTCTTATCCAAGCCATATGCCAGCGCTGCCGCCGTCGGCTCGTTGATGATACGCAGCACATCCAGCCCGGCAATCTTGCCGGCGTCTTTTGTCGCCTGGCGCTGGCTGTCATTGAAATATGCCGGAACCGTGATGACGGCTTTTGTGACCGGCTCGCCCAGGAAGGCTTCGGCGTCGTTCTTAAGCTTGGTCAGAATGAAGGCGCTGATTTCCTGCGGTGTGTAGGCGCGTCCGTTGACAGGCACTTTCACGCGCGCGTCACCGGCGGGACCCGCTTCCACAGTGTAGGGAAGCGAGGCGATTTCGCCCTTGAGGTCGTTCAGTGACTGCCCCATGAGGCGCTTCACCGAGAAGATTGTATTTTCGGGGTTAACGACTGCCTGACGTTTGGCAGCCTGTCCAACCAGCCGTTCGTTGCTTTTTGTGAATGCGATGACGGAAGGAGTCGTGCGGCTGCCTTCAGCGTTGGCGATAACTTCCGGTTCGCCGCCTTCGAGCGCGGCGACCACCGAATTCGTTGTACCCAGGTCAAGACCTACAATTTTACTCATACCAATACCTCTCTGCATGACTTGTTTTCACGTGTGACATACTATCATTGTATGTTGCCAATATCAGATGGGTATTGAATTTCTGTATGAGGGGTATAAGAGGCTTTTCAGGGGGACAGCGGCTTGCATTGAACCGGACGCAAAAGGGCGACCTGATGAGCCGCCCTCGCAATTGTCAGCATTAAGATGGGGGCTGTGGCGGCTCAGGACGGCTCGTTGTGTTTGAAATCGACAAACCGGTAGCCGACGCCCCGTTCGGTGAGGATGTATCTGGGATTGGACGGATCTTCTTCGATCTTCTCGCGCAGATAGTTCACATACAGGCGAACGTAATGCGCCTCATCGCGGTACTCGTAGCCCCACACCTTCGCCAGAAGCTGATCGTGGGGTACCGTCCAACCCGCGTTCTCGATCAGGTGGTACAGCAGGCGGTATTCGGTGGGACGGAGCTTGATACGTTCACCGTTGACGATGACTTCGCGGCGGTTGAAATCGACGCTCAGCCGGTCATCAATCTTCAGGATCGCCCGGTCGGGCGCGGTGGACGGCATATCGGCGCGGCGCAGGACTGCCTTAATGCGGCTGGAAAGCTCACGCGGACCAAACGGCTTGGCGATGTAGTCGTCAGCGCCAAGCTCAAGCCCATACACTTTATCGTTCTCGTCGCCTTTGGCGGTCAGCATGATGACCGGAATGTTGGTGAATTCACGCAGCATTCGCAGCGTCTCGAACCCGTCAAGCTCAGGCATCATCACGTCGAGCAGCACGATATCCGGCAGTTTGGTGCGAACGGCTTCCAGTGCTTCCAAGCCGTTGTGCGCTTCGATGACCTGATGCCCTTCAAGCTCAAGATTCATGCGGATAAAATTGATCATCCGGGGTTCATCGTCTACGACCAGGATACGCTTTCCATCGCGCTGGGCGGCGCGTGGGATTTTTGGTGTGACCATCGGTTTTTCGCTCAATCGTTTCGGAAGGGTAGTGGGAATTCCGTATCTTCCGTCTCTGACGGCAGAACTTCGATGAAAGTAACACGCCACAAGGGGAAAACCACCGTCTGGACGCCATCTTCCAGCCAGATGATCTCCTTATCTCCTTTTTCACGTGGATTCTTGCCAATCAGCGCCTGATCGCTTGGTTTTGGCAGTTCATCGACGTCAACCTTGACGGGTTCTGCGTTGCTGATATGCACTAAGAGTGTAATCATTCATAGCTCCTGCGCGATTTATCACGGTCATGTTTATGTTTTGAAGTAAATGTGCGCTATCAATTTGCCAAGCCGGATTTCGTCGCCATCACGCAGCACGCGTGGCTGATCGGGTATCAACCGCTGCCCATTGAGATGGGTACCGTTAGCGCTGCTCATATCCACGATAGTCAGTGTATCGTCGTTCCGGCTGATGGCGGCGTGAATCCGCGATACGCCTTTTTCCAGCGCCCCATAGGGTGTCAGGTCAAAATCTGGCTGCTGCGGACTGGTGGTATCCTGCCTTCCCAGAACCGTTCGCTGCTGCGGCTGGAGTGTAATCGGGTCGTCGGCATCACGAATGTGCAGAATGATGAACGACTGCTGGTCGAAACGCGCCGTTCCCCAGGTGGAGCGCGACGCAAATTCATCAGTGTCAAAATCCAGCTCGCGTGTTGGCACTGTCGTGCTTGAAAGGGATTCCGCTAAACGCTGACCGCATTCTTCGCAATATAAGAATCCGGGGCGATTACGATATCCACAATACGGACATATCATCATTCGTCACCAATTTCCACGCTTGCACCTAATATAAGTGTGCGAGTCTGATACTTTAGCGCCTTTCGTCCTTTGTCAGTGAGATTATAGGTGTAGGCGACCTGCTGCGCTTCTGCGCGCGCCTGCTGCGCCAGTTCAGGCTCGCCGAGTTCCAGAAGCCGTGTTGCCAGGTTTTCCAGCCTGCGAGTTGCTTCGCGGACATCGCCGTTTTCGAGCGCTTCCTGAGCGCGCTCCTGCATCCGATAGAGGGTCAGCTTGCCCAGCGCGTCCAGGATGGCGGCTGGGGGGTCTTCCTGCTGTGGTTCGGGGGTAATTTCAACTGAAAAATCACTGAGAACCTGGTATTTCTGCAATCGGTTCGCCAGCACGTCGCCGGAGGCGACCAGCCGGGCTATCGAACGAAAGCCAAACTGTAGTTCCGCGGGCATTTCAAATTGCAGCAGCACCGAGATCGTGCGGTTAAGCTGGAGGCTGCCAAGCGGGATATTGCCTTCATCCACCGACAGCGGCTGGGGATTAGGCGACAACTTGAACGCCGATTCCAGCCGAATATCGGGGTCTGGGGCAATGGAGAGATGCGCCCGTTCTGCAAAGATGTTCGACAGATTGCGGACGTGGTCGTTGAGAAACTTGACGACGGAATTGGTGGAATTAATGTAAGCTGACGAGCCGCCGGTCAACGAGGCGAGTTCATCCAGAAATTTATCGTTCCACTCCTGTCCCAAGCCCATCGCGCTGATGCTAATGCCTTCTCTGGTCACTTCGCGGGCAAGGGCAAGGCAGCGATCCTGATCGCCGTAGGTATTGCCGTCCGTCAGCAGGATGACGTGGTTGACCAGGCGCGGTGCCAGGTACTTTCGGTTCTGCTCGACACCTGCCGCCAGTCCCTTATAAATTTCAGTGCCGCCAGATGCCATCATCAGGCTGATTCGCGCCTTAAGCGCCGACTTTTCGGTGACCGTGGTTGCGGGAATCACCACTTCGGCGTGGTCGTTGAACGACACCACCGAGAACACATCTTCGGGCGTAAGCTGGTCGATGATCTGGTGCGCGGCAACTTTCACCCGGTCAAGGCGCGTGCCACTCATGGAATTACTGTGATCCAGTACCAGCGTCAGGTTCAGCCGCGACTCGCGCTTGTGCTGACCTTCCTGCGCGCGCGGGTCGGGCAGGATTTCTGCCAGCAAATAGAGCACCTGTGGTTCCGACAGCGGCATAATCGAGCGCTTGCTCGGCATCACCCGCAGGCTGAAGTAGAGGTTGTTGGGGTCTTTCGACTGCTGGGAGTCGTCATATCGTCGCCGCTGCATGGCATCAGTCAGCAGATCGTGAGCGACGGTAATATCCTGAAACTGCACGCCAGCGCCGGGCGCGCGGTTGACATCCGGGTGAAGCCGCCGGGCGATCCGTCGGTAGGCGGCTTTGATTTCGTCTGCTGGCGCATCGGGCGATATGCCAAGAATGATATAGGGGTCAAAATCGACGGGCATTATCTTGCCGTTCTGGTTAGCCGGGAAGTTTCAATAACACGGCGGTAACATTGTCTATCCCGCCCCGCATATTCGCAAGCGCGACCAGTTTGTTGCACGCTTCCTGCGGGTTTTGATGTTTGGTTACGATGTCCAGGATTTCATTATCTGTTGCCTGATTCCAAAGTCCGTCACTGCACAGCAGCAGGCGGGAATTCGGCGGCAGTCTTCGCGTGAGCGTATCGACTTCGACGTTCTCGTTCTGACCAAGCGCCCGGTAGAGCACATTCGGCTGCTGGTGATCGCCGGCTTCTTCCGGCGTCAATTGACCGAGTTCGATCAGCCGTTGGACGAGCGAATGGTCACGGGTAACTTGTTCGATTATACCTTTGTGGATCAAATAGATGCGACTGTCACCGACATGGGCTATATATGCCAGGTCGCCGATGACGACGGCGGCAGTGATGGTGGTGCCGCCTTCGGGCACTTTGGCGACGACATCCGAATTTGCCTGCTGCACCGCTTCGATGAGGACTTCATTGACCGGTATCTCGTTGGCGCGGTTGTCGCCGTGAACCATCGGCATATACAGCGCGTCAAGAATCTGGCTCGCCACCGAACGGGCGGTGATGGCGGAAGCCTTCTCACCGTCCTGATGCCCACCCATGCCGTCCGCCACGACAAACAAGCCAAAATCGGGCCATTCGTCGGCGCTGCGCGTTGTGGCGAAAAACGAGAATGCCGCATCCTGATTATTGGTTCGCACCTTGCCAATGTCAGTAAGCTGTCCAAAGCTGGCGTGCTCGTTGCCCATCGGCGGCAGGACGGTATCCTGCGGCAGCGGTCGGGTTGCCCCATCGACTACCGTATGGACGGCGACATCGGCGGTCGAGCGAATGTCGATGAGTTCTTTGGTTTCTGCCTCTGCATTGGCAGCCGTCTCAGGTAACTCGCTGACGGCTGGCGTCACCGCTGCTTCGGCTTCTTTTTCGGGAACATTATTGCTGCTTGGGCTGAATATCCGGCGAAACCAGGTCATCTTCTCACTCCACAGTATGCGGCAGTCGCGGCAGCATCGTTTAGCTGACCAATGGGAAAGCGTACAGCGTATGATCCATTGACCCCACCAGCAGTATATCACCGGAGATGTAGGGCATGGATGTGATCGCGCCCGAAGTCTTGAATCGCCAGCGTTCTTTGCCGTTGTCGGCATCAAGACAGTAGAAATATTCGTCCGTCCCGCCAAAGTAGACCGAATTCCGATACACGATAGGCGATGATACGATGGGCTTCTCGCAGGTGAAGCGCCAGCGCTCGCGCGACGACTGCGCGTTCAGACAGTAGAAGTTGCCGTCCGCCGAACCGAAAAAGACATAGCCCTTATGCTCGACTGGCGATGAGATGATCGGTCCGTTGGTGCGGAAGCGCCACGAGTTGTAACCGTTGGTGGCATCGAGCGCGTACATATTGCCATCCGTCGAGCCGACGTAGACAATACCCTCTGCCATATCGACATAGGGTGACGAGATGACCCCGCGCTTGGTGCGATAGCTCCATTTGCGAGTGCCGGATAAGCCAAGCGCGATAATCTCGCCCGATTCCGCGCCGACGATGACCAGTTCATTGGTCACAAATGGGCGGCTGCGTACCGGGCTGCTCATGTCGTAGCTCCACAGGTAGCGTCCCGTGGCGATGCCCAGCGCATAGACTTTGCCGTCGTCACTGCCAAAGAAGACGTGCTCATGCTCGACGCGCGGTGTGCCGCGAACGCGATCTTTGGTGGCGTAGCTCCAGCCAATTCGCCCAGTGCGGTAATCGAGCGCGTAGAGCGAGAAGTCTTCCGAACCGAAGACGCAGAACTTGCTGCCCTCGTCTATGACCGGGGACGAAGCGATACCGCCGCGAGTGGGGTATTTCCAGACCAGTTCGCCCGTCTGAAGCTTGACCGCCCACATGTTGGTGTCATAAGACCCTATCAGCGCCAGATCCCGCGCCGAGGTTGGGCTGCACCGAATTTCGTCTTCGGTCTTGAATGTCCACTTGGGTTGAATTGCGCCGGTTGGGGCATTTTCGTCGTCAAAGAAGCCTGTCCCCGTTTCGCCGTTGGTCGCCACAGTCGGTGATGGCATGGTGATGTTCAGGCTGCGATAGCGCACCTGCACCAGCGCCTCTTTCATCTCGGCACACGACTGGAAGCGCTCAGGACCATTGGACTGGAGCGCCCTTTCAACGATAGTGACCAGCTCCGGCGGCGCTTTGGGATTGAAGCTCGGAATCGGGCGTTCGTGGAAGCTGAACGGCGGTTCCAGACGCGGATCTTTTCGCGTCAGCAGGTGGTGCAGAGTCGCGCCCAGGCTGTAGATATCGCTCTGGGGCGTCACATCGCCCCGGTACTGCTCAGGAGCCGAATACCCTTCGGTGCCGATCATGGTGTGCTTGATTCCGCTGACAAATGACTTGGCGATACCAAAGTCGATCAGCCGCACCTTGCCGAGGCTGTCGATCATCACGTTTGACGGTTTCATGTCGCGGAAGACAATCGGATCGGGCTTCTGATTATGCAGGTATTCCAGCACGTCGCACAGGTCAATTGCCCACTCGACGATCTTCTCGCTGGGCAGCTCTTTGGTCTTCGACATCAGCAGCTCAAGGTCGCTGCCGTTGACGTACTCCATCACCAGATAGGCACGATCATTCAGATCGAAGAAGTCGAAAATCTTGGGGATTGCCGGGTGGGTCAGGGTCGCGAGGATGTTTGCCTCGCGCCGGAAGGTCTTGAGCATCGAAGCCCGAAGCGCCGCGTCGGTGGCGACGGTGTGCATTTCCTTGATGGCAACCAGCTTGCGAACGTCGGTGAAGTTCAGATCGCGCGCCTGATAGACCGTCCCCATCCCGCCGCCGCCGAGAACCCCCATAATCTTATAACGATTGTGCAGTACAAAATTGGCTTTCAGCGCGGCATCGTTGGTGCTGTCACCCTCCATGCCGGTGAAATGAGTTGTTTCAGGCATTCCATTTGCCTTCAGCTAGATGAGTACATTATGATGATTGCGAATTAAAGTAATGAACTTGATTTATTATAGGTGTCCTGTCAAAATACAGCAATCAGCCCCGTGACGATACGATGATTCATTGTAACATGCCCTCTATTTCAGATTCCTTGTCTTTGTATTTACACATTCCTTTCTGCGCTGCTAAGTGCAGCTATTGCGCGTTTAACACCTACATCCACCTTGAGCATCTTATCGACGACTTTGTCAAGGCGATGAAACGCGAGATCGAAATTGTTGGCGCGGGTCAGGGCGTCGGCACGATCTTCTTCGGCGGCGGCACGCCCAGCCTGCTGTCGCCTGAGCAGTTCGTGACGCTTCTGGAGGCGATCAACCGCAGTTTCGCGGTGCAGCCCGACGCCGAGATTTCGCTGGAAGCCAACCCTAACGACCTGAACCGTGACTATCTGACTGCCCTGCGCCGCGCCGGGCTGAACCGTATCAGCATTGGGATGCAGACCGCCAACGCAAACGAACTGAAGTTGTTCAGCCGCCGGCACGACAATGACGCCGTCGCTAAAGCAGTTTCGGCGGCGGCCGGCGCTGGCTTCGACAATATCAATCTCGATCTGATCTACGGCTTCCCTCATCAGACGATGGATAGCTGGGAGACTTCGCTTCAGCAGATGCTGCTGCTCAAGCCGGAGCACATTTCGTTGTACGCGCTTGGCTTGGAACCCGGCACTGCCATGAATGCCTGGGTGGAGGGCGGTCGGCTGCCCGCGCCCGACGACGATCTGGCGGCAGATATGTACGAACGCGCCAGCGAGGTGCTGGCGGAACACGGCTTTGAGCAGTACGAAATCAGCAACTGGTCACTGCCGGGGCGAGAGTGCCGCCACAATCTTCAGTACTGGCTGAATCTGCCCTACGCCGGGCTAGGTCCCGGAGCGCATGGCTTTGCCAATGGGGTGCGCTATTCGGTGCTGCTGTCGCCGCAGAAATATATCCGCGCGCTGCGTGAGGCGACCGATGCCTATCCCTTTCCCTACAGCCCGGCAACCGAGAACGCCACCATTGTCAGCCGGGACGCCGAAATCTCCGAGACGCTGATCATGGGGCTGCGCCTGACCCAGCGGGGCATTCCGCGGCTGGAATTTGCCCGGCGCTTTGGCGTCGATCTGCTCGATCTTCACGGCGGCACGCTTCAGCGCTATGTCGATTACGGCTTGCTGAATGTCAGTGACGAGCGCGTGCGGCTGACCGAGCAGGGCAGGCTGTTGAGTAACATGATTTTCCGCGAGCTGGTGTAGGAGCATAGTCAAAAGTGAAAAGTGAAAAGTCGAAAGTGAAAAAGCCGCCATCCTTTCACGGGCTGCTTTTAACCTTGAACTTGCCACTTTGCACTTTCAACTTCTCTCTTACGCCTGCCGCTGGAACAGGCTTTCCGTCAGCGTGACCAGCGCTTTGGCGGCAGTGCTGACCGGCTCGGCGCGTTCCAGCGCTTCGAGCGCCGCGCTGTAGTGGCGTGCCTCATGCTGCTGGGTAAACTCCAGCGCGCCAACACTGCTTAGTATCGTGACCGCTTCCAACACATCATCGCCCTCAAATTTTTCCTGCTGATACAGCGCCGCCAGTCGTTCACTGTGCTGCAAGCCGTAGAGGACTGGCAGCGACTTCTTGCGCGAGAGGATGTCGGTAGCGGCGGATTTGCCCGTCACTTTCGGATCGCCCCAGATGCCGAGGATGTCGTCCCGAATCTGGAAGGCAAGCCCGAGGTTCAGCCCATAGCTGCCAAAATGCAGAGCGGTGTCTTCATTCTGGCTGCCGATGAGCGCTCCGATCTCGGCACATGCCGACACCAGCGCCGCCGATTTGCCGCGAATCATCGACAGATATTCGTCGGTGGTGACGGTGGGGCGGTGCTCAAAGCCCATGTCGAGGTGCTGCCCGCGCGTCAGTTCAAGATTGGTGCGGTTGAAGATACGCCACGCCCGCAGCACAGTCTGCGGCTCAATGCCAGAATCAGCCAGCCCTTCAAGCGCCGAATAAGCCAGGGCAAACAGCGCGTCACCCGCATTGATAGCATTGGCGCGCCCCCAGATTTTCCACACGGTTGGGCGACCGTGGCGGGTGGGGCTGTCGTCCTGAATGTCGTCATGAATGAGCGAGAAATTGTGTAATAGCTCGACTGCTGCCGCGGCGGGCAGCGCTTGCCGCCAGTCTCCGCCGGAAGCTTCGGCGCACAACAGCAGCAGCAGCGGGCGGATGCGCTTGCCAGTACGGTGGCTGAAAGGTTGATTATATTCGTCTGCCCAACCCAGCGGGTAGCGCAGCAGAGTCGCAAAATCGGGCGCTTCTGCTTCGGCTTCGCGCAGGCGCGAATTCACCACCTCTCGCATGACTGCATCCAGTTCGTGCAAGTAGCGGTGGGCGAATGAGTCGAGCACGATAGCTATCCCTCATCTTTCAGGAGTGTGACGCTGCGCAGGTCAGTGATGGTTTGAGCGCCGCTGCAAAGCATGGCGACGCGAAGCTGAGCCGCAGTTGCGCGAATCAACTCGTCTACTGCTTCCACCGAGTCAGCGGCGGCTTTCAGGAATGCGCCCGCCATACCGCCCATGATGGCACCGAGCGCGATGCACTTGGCGATATCAATGCCATCGCGCAAGCCGCCGCTGGCGATGACGGGCAGATCAGGAGCGCCGCGAACGGCATACTCTACCGCTTCCGCTGTTGGAATACCCCAATCGGCAAAGGCGGCGGCAACCCGCGCGTGGAAGGCGGTTGGCGCGCGATGATACTCGACTTCGCTCCATGACGTGCCGCCAGAACCCGCCACGTCGATAGCGGCGACGCCGGCATTGGCAAGATCGCGGACGTTCTCCTCGGAGAATCCCCAGCCAACTTCTTTGGCGATAACGGGGACGTCGAGCGTTTTACAGACCTGTTCCACCTTTGCCAGCAGCCCGGCGAAATCGGTGTCGCCTTCTGGCTGAACCGCTTCCTGAAGTACGTTGAAGTGCAGGATAAGCGCATCGGCTTCGATCATATCGACCGACCGGCGGCACTCATCCACGCCGTAACCGTAGTTGAACTGAACCGCGCCGAGATTGCCAAACAGGAGGATATCGGGGGCGATATCACGGACGCGATAGGTGTAGGCGAGATCGGGATTCTTGATGGCGGCGCGCTGCGAGCCAACACCGAGCGCGACGTTGTTTGCCTGCGCGGCAGCCGCCAGATGCTGGTTCAGGCGCATGGCAACTTCGGTGCCGCCGGTCATCGAGGAAATCAGAATCGGCGCGCTGAGCTTCTTGCCGAACAGGCTGACCGATGAGTCTACGTCGCGCAGGTTCAGTTCGGGCAGCGCCTGGTGAAGAAAGCGATAGCGTTCAAGTCCGGTAGTCAGGCGTGGAAACTGAACATCCTTCTCAAGATTGATCCGAATATGCTCGACTTTGCGATCCTCAATCGATCCCGTGACTTTAGACATGTGACGGTGTTCCTTCTTGTGGCGAGCGCCAATCGTACCCGATGAGCGCGACGACTGTCAACCGTACACGAGCGCTGCAGCCGCCGAAAATCGGCTCAGTTTCCTGATCGTGCGCGCCAAGTTTCGAATCGACATTCTCGCACACTGGCAGCGCCAATGTTTATCGGTATAATGTTCCGGCATGGAACTGAACCAACCCGGCGACAACTGGAGGAAACCAAATGGCTTCGACTGAAGAACGCGTCCGCACGATTGTGATTGATCTGCTGGGCGTGGATACCGACCGTGTAGCTCCGAGCGCGCGTTTCCGTGAAGATCTGGAAGCGGACTCGCTTGACCTCGTGGAACTCATCATGGCGTTTGAAGAAGAGTTCGGCGGCGAGATCAGCGACGAAGACGCTCAGAAGATTACCACGGTTGGTGAAGCAGTAGCGTACATCGACCAGCACATGACGGCTGGCTAGTGCTGGCTTACGCGAACAGGGTGGTGCTGAACGCCGCGCTGCCCTGTTCGCAAGCCAACCGCCAGCAGCCCCAGCAGCAGCAAAGCTGTCAGGAACGCCCCCGCGCCAGCGGAGGCGGGCAGATCAAACGCCTGCATCCAGGCGAGAGCGCGAGTGAAACCCAAGAGCGCAGCCCCTGCCCCGACGAAGGCGATACCGCTGCCGATAAACCGTCGCAGCCCGGCAAACCAGCCGGTCAGTCCAACTATCCCCGCAAGCAGGGTTATCACCGCCAGCATAAGCTGCTGTCGATAGTTCCAATTCCCCGGATCGCCGACAATTTCAAACGGCGGCAGCAGGGCTGCTGCCATCAGCAGCACGATCAATCCAGCCAGCAGCCGATTTGATGCTGTCGGAGCAATGAAAAATGCCAGCGCCACCGCGGCGCACGCCAGCGGCAGCCGGAGCAGCAGCCCGGTCAGCAGGGGCGGGTTTTCGCCCGGCGCAGCCGGATGAATGGTCGTCCATTCTGCCAGATCGTAGCCGCCGGGGCTGAGGCTGACGCCGGGATTGACGACCCAGGGCAGCAGGTAGGCAGCCAGAATCAGCAGGAAAATGAAGAACAGGATCAAACCGGAAATGCGCAAGGGACGCCTTTCAATCTTCTTTCATTCTCTTTCAATCTGCGGGGTGGGTTAGCCCGTCAATCTGGGCGCGAATCTGATCGTCTTCCTGACGCTGGGCTTCAAAGAAATTGACCATGAATTCACTGTGACGCTGGCGCAGCGCTAACGGCGCAACAGCCCGGACATCGCTCAGGGTCGCCAGATCGCGCCCGTCGGCGGCGGCGTGAGCGCGGGCAGCTTCAAACAGAGTGTATTCCGCCCGATGAGAATCGATGTCCAGCGCCCGCACCAGATCCAGCCCGACTTCAACCGCCTCGTCGGCAAGAGTCGTTTCCTTGAGCAGTTCGCGCGCCAGCAGAATTTCTTCATGCACCTGGGCGGTTTCCAGTTCCCACTGGTAGACAAACTGGGCGGGGTTCTGGCGGTAGCTGGAGACGCGCCGGTACACTTCCAGACGCTCATCACGAGTCATCAAGCCGCGCACATTCACCCGCAGCCCAAACCGATCCAGAATTTGAGGGCGCAGGCGACCTTCTTCGGGGTTCATCGAGCCAATGAGGACAAACCGCGAGCGATACGTCCCCGCCATTGCCCCGCGGCGGACGGTGTAAGCCCCCTGTGCCGCCGCGTCAAGGATGGCATCGACGATTTCGTCGCTGAGCAGATTTACCTCGTCAATATAGAGCAGATTGTTATCGGCGCGCGCCAGAATGCCGCGCTCAAGCCGGATTTTGTTCTGCTGAACGGCGACGCGCTCGTTGATGCCGCCGACCACGTCCTCCAGCCGCGCGTTCAGCGGCAGTTCCACCAGGCGCACCGGCTCATAGTGCGAGATCGACTCGCCCGCCTGATACTTTTCCCAGCAGTCGGGGTAGAGATACTGGGCGCTCTGGTGCGCCATATCGCCGGGCAGAGCGCCGTCCTCGCAGTCACTGACCTCGACATCCGGCAGGATGTGGGTCAGGCTGCGCACTGCGGTTGTCTTGCCGGTGCCGCGCGGTCCGATGAGCAGCACGCCGCCGACCGCCGGGTTGATGAGGGCGAGCAGCAGCGCGATTCGCATTTCAAACTGTCCGACCAGCGCCATGAACGGATAAGGGGGCGCTTCGGCAATCCCCAGATCGGGCGTCTGCGCCGACAGAATGCGCCGCGCGCCCGCCTGACTGAGAATTCGCAGCAGCGCCGAGTCCTGCTCTAACCCTTCCAAATCCGGCGGCTGCTCGATCATGATTTTATCCGGTGGTCGATTTCACGCTGCCGTTTGCGATAGTCCTGTCGGGCGCGAGCCTGTTCAGCGCGGGCGCGTTCCTCGTCGCTGTCGAAGTCGATGCCCGGCACTTCGGTGGGGCGTCCGTCCACATCGAGGGCAACGTAGACCAGATACGCCATGTTGGTGACCCGTTCATTGCGCTCAAGCGGGTTCCCGGCACTCACTTCGACGCGCACTTCCATCGACGTGCGTCCGACGTAGGTCAGTTGGGCGCGGCACTGCACCAGATTACCCATCAGGATGGGTTCGACAAAGGTCATCGAATCGATGGCGACGGTGACGACCGGCTTGCCCGCGTGGCGCATTGCCACCAGCCCACCGGCTTCGTCCACCAGACGCATGATGACGCCGCCGTGAACGTTACCCAGGGAGTTGGCATCCTGGGGACCCATCAGGGCGCTGAGGGTAAACGTAGACTCGCTGATTTTCCTAAGCGGACGCGCTCCGTCCATTCATCACTCCGAATCGGGTGTCAGGTCGGAAATCTTCTTGAAGATCTCAGGATCCCACTCTAACACGTCAACCTTATCAAAGCCAAGCTCGCCGGACTGCGGCGGCAGCGGGGCGCGGGAGGGCAGTCTCTCTGGCTTGGCGGGCTTGGGGGGCAGTTTCTTCAGCAGCGGCGGGCGGTTAGCGCTGCGTTTGCGCACGATACGTCCGTCGTGGTGGAGATTGCCGATCCACTCGCCGGAGGTGGTGTAAACGTCGTAGGCTTCGCCCATCACAAAGCCAACGTAATCGCCGCGTGGGTCGAAGAGATAGTGCCCAAGTTTGGTTGCAAACCAGTCGCCCGCCGTATCAAAAATAAACCAGGGCTTGTTAGGGTCAATCGTGAGTTGTCGTGACATTATTTCCTCGTCAGTTGTGGTCTAGTGTCCTTGCAAGGATTATAGCCAGTCTCAACTCAGGAATGGATTAAGAAGCCGTAAACCTGCTGTAACTGCCGCGCCGCGGCTTCCCAGGTGAACTGACTGGCGCGCGCCAAGCCGCGCTGTACCAGTGCCTGCCGCAGCGTGGGGTCGGTCAGAAGCTGCTCCAGCGCGTGGGTGATGGTATCCAGATCGGTCGGACTCACCAGCAGCGCGGCGTCGCCAGCTACTTCCGGCAGCGATGAGACGTTCGATGTGACTACCGGCGTGCCACATGCCATTGCTTCCAGCACCGGCAGACCAAAGCCCTCGTACAGCGACGGGATGGCGACGCCGACCGCGCCGCTGTAGAGCGCTGGCAGGTCTGCTTCGTCGGCAAAGCCGATGAAATGGACGTGTCCGGTCATGTCGTGCTGGCGAATCGTCTCGTAAATGGGGTCTTCCAGCCAGCCTGCGCCGCCCGCGATCACCAGATCGACATCCTGCCCGCCGCCGCGCAGCCGCGCCAGCGCCTGGATCAATCGCCCGTAGTTTTTGCGCGGCTGAACGGTGCCCACCGAAAAAATGTAGGGCGTGGCTGGCAGCTTGTAGCGCTGGCGCGTCTGCGCCAGAACCGCCGCATCGTCCACCCGTCGGAAGCGTTCATCGACGCCGCTTAACAGCACTGTGATTTTTTCGGCGGGCGTGCCGTAAAGTTCCACCAGATCGCTTTTGGTCGCCGTCGAGTCCGCCAGCACATGATCGGCGCGGCTGACAGAGCGCGGCACTACCACATCGAGATAGGCTTTCAGGCTGGGGCTGGCGGTTTCCGGCACGCGCACGAACGACAGATCGTGGACGGTCAGCAGCGCGCGCGTCCCCGGCAGGGTAGGCGGCAGCACGAAGTCGGTGGCGTGGTAGAGATCGACCCTGCCGACGAATGCTTCTACCGGCAGCGGCAGCCGGGCGCGGTGCCAGATGCGGGCGAACCATCGCGGCGAAATCCGCGCCGGTCGCCAGCTAAAGTTTGGAGCCGGTTGAGGGGGAAGGGAAGCGTGCCCCGCGCCTGCCACGAACAGGCGGTAATCGGTCTGCGAATCGAGTTCAGCTAGCGCCGCGACCAGCTCGCGGACGTAGCGCCCAATGCCGCCGCCCTGTTCATACGCCGGGGTATAGTCGATGGCGATCACGGGCTTAGTGCTGAGGACTGAGGACTGAGTAAACGAAGCTGAAAGTGAAAAGCAGAAAGACGAAAGTAAACACTTCTGACAGCTTTCGACTTTGCACTTTTGACTCAGCTCTCAGTCCACGTCGTTGTAGGTCCAGTAACGGTTGGCAAGAAAGTTCCAGACCATGACGACGGAGACGCCGATCAGCCAGGCTGCCATCGTGCCGAGCTTGGCTTCTGCCGATTCTGACGGGACGTAGCCGGGACGAAACATCTGGATTTCAGGCAGCAGGATGGGCATCAGCAGCGCGCCAAGCCACTTGTAAGCGGTGCTGATCCAGAGGGTGCGCCCAAGCCAGCCGACCAGATTGATGAAGGTGAACTGTGCCATCTGGCGGCGCATGGAACGCGAGCGCGAGTCCGGGTATGTCCAGTAGCGATTCCATAGAAAGTTGCTGGTGACGGCGGCGAAGAAGGCAATAGTGCTGGCAAGAGCAACCTTAAAGTCCTTATCCGGATCGATCGGCGCGAGGACAGTTGCTTGCAGAATGAAAAGCGTCATCGAGTCGATCACGGCACCGATAGCGCCGACGATAGCGAACTTGAGGAAGCGTTCTACTTCTTTCGACCGGCTGCCGCCGAAGCGATGCGCGACTGCCCCGATTGGGCGGTCAAGTGGGTTTCGCATGGCGGGTCTGCGAATCTCTAAACTATCCGTCTGGGTCATACTGTCCTCAACAAGCGCCCGGCGCTCTTTAGCTCACTGTAGAGCAGACTTACCGTACCCATCATAACGCCTAAGTGAAGGAATAAATTGTTGACGTATAAGTTATCGGTCAGGCTGTGCGCGGCGAGGTATGTCCACGAGCCAAGCAAACCGACTGCCGTATATCGTGCCAGCGCATCCGGATGCTGGCGTGTTCGCCATGTGAACAGGAGCAGCCCTGATAGCAGGGCAATATAAGCGACCAAGCCAATGATGCCAGTCTCAGCTAAAACATTCAAGTAGTAATTATGGGCGTGCCCCAGAGGGAACTTCCAGTTGATCAGCCGGTACTGTGGATAGGCGGCTTCGTAATTGCCAAAGCCCACGCCCAGCCACGGATGGTCAGTCGCCATGTTGATCGCCGCCTGCCAGTGCGCCAGGCGCTCGACCAGCGCGTAATTCTCCGAAGTGATATCCACGCCGCGCACGTCGGAAGTCGCGAAGGTTTCCGCAAAGACGCTGCCGATGCGGCTGACAATCGATGCGGGAAGCCGCCCGCTGATCCACAACCCACCTACTAGAACACCGACGACGGCGACAAGTGACAGGCTGTGCCAGAAGCGGCGCGGCAGGGCGAACAGGATCGCGCCTGCGGACAGCCCAAAACCGAGCCACGCGCCGCGGCTCCACGAGATGAAAACGGCGGAAACCAGCAGCCCGGCTGCGGTCAGATAGAGCAGCGCCGCGGCGATGTTGGTGAAGCTGACGCGCCGCGCTACCCGCCACTGACGCCACCCGCGCGCGCCGTAGCCCAGCGCCGCCGTGATGGCAAGTGGGGCGGTCAAGCCCATGAATCCGCCGAAGGGGTTGGGCTGTCCGAAGGTGCCAAAAGCGCGGAAGAAATTCCCATAGACTTGCAGATCGCCGATTAACAGATGCAGCGCGCCGCTGCCGCCGAGGAATTCATACCAGCCCACCAGCGCGTTGGCTGCCCCCGAAAGCACCAAGCCAAATACCAACCATTCCCACGCCCGCTGGCGTCCGAGATCGAGGCAGAGCAGAATCAGGATGAGAACCTGCGCCCATTTCAGCCACTCATTCAGCCACGCGCCGAGCGAAAAAGCATTGAACACGCTCAGGCTGGCAGCGGCGAAGAACAATAGCACCGGCGCGATAACCGGCGACCAGCGCAGGGAAAGAAGGCTGCGCCGGTGGACGATGCGATAAGCGAGCCAGGCAGCCAGCAGCCCAACCAGCGCCAACTGACCAATATCCAGCGGTAGATTCAGCGCCGATTCGGTGGCGATGAGCGTTCTTAACGGTGCCAGCAGCAGCAGAATCACCAGCGCCGCCAGCGGCGTCACCGCCGCCAGCAGCCCGAAAGCGACGAGGCACAAGGCGAGCCAGGCTGCCTCGATGGGCTGGGTCGCAATCAGGAGTCCTAAAACAGCCGCCGCGCATCCCCAGACAAGCGGCAGGACGGTGCCGCCGTGGGAGATGCGCGGCGCGGTGAGTCCGGTCACACAACCTCGCGGAAATAGGCGATAGTCTTCTCAAGCCCTTCTTCCAGCCCGACCTTCGGTTCCCAATCGAGGATGGTTTTGGCGCGGGTGCTGTCCGGGCGGCGGGTCTGTGGGTCGCCGGGGATGCGGTTCTCTTCGCGGTAGACGATGCCCGCCGGATTGCGTGTCAGTTGGTTGACCAGATGGGCGAAATCCAGAATGGTCATTTCTTCCTGCGTGCCGATGTTGACCGGCTCGACGAAATCGGACGCCAGCAGGCGGCAGATGCCTTCGACCAGATCGGTGTAATACTGGAAGCTGCGCGTTTGCGAGCCGTCTCCGTAGACCGTCAGCGGTTCCCCGCGCAGCGCCTGCCCGATGAAATTTGGCACGACGCGCCCGTCGTCCAGCCTCATACGCGGTCCATATGTGTTGAAGATGCGCACAATGCGCGTATCCAGTTCGTGGAAGCGGTGATATGCCATCGTGATCGCTTCGGCGAAGCGCTTGGCTTCGTCGTAGACGCCGCGAGGACCAATGGTATCGACATTGCCGACGTAGGTTTCGTGCTGCGGGTGCACCTGCGGATCGCCGTAGACTTCCGAAGTGGACGCCAGCAGGTACTTCGCGCCTTTGCCCATCGCCAGACCCAGCGTGTTGTGCGTGCCCAGCGAGCCGACCTTCAGGGTTTGGATCGGATATTTCAGGTAATCGATAGGGCTGGCGGGAGATGCAAAATGCAGGACGGCGTCTACCGGACCGTTGACGTAGATATAGTTGGTGACGTCGTGCTTCAGGAACATAAAGCGCGGGTTGCCCGCCAGATGCGCGATATTACGTGTATTGCCGGTGATCAGGTTATCCAGGGCGATGACTTCGTGACCATCATTCAGAAACCGGTCGCAGAGATGAGAACCCAGAAACCCGGCAGCCCCGGTGATTAAGACGCGCAACGTGTTACCTCTCGTATATTAAGGTCGCAAAACGGCAGAAGTGTACCATAACTTCAAGGGGAGTTAAATGAGTCCGTTTGACTTGAAAGCGAAGCGACCACGCCCAGCAGCAGCACGAAGATGTAGCTGAGGTCAAAGACAAAGATGCTGTTGTCGATTAGACCGTGTGCCAGCAGCGCCGCCATGCTGCCCATGACCCCGACGATGGCGGCGGTTTCAACACCATTCTGCTGGCGGGCGCGGCGGTACAGCCGGAACGCGCCGCGCCAGAACGCCACCTGAATCCATATCAGCAGCGCCGCGCCGAGAATACCGAGCCGCACCCACCAGTCAAGGAAGATGTTATGCGGGTGTGACAGGTTCGGTTCCTGCCAGGCGTCCGGCAGCAGGTAGTGACCGCGGTAGGCGTACAGGAACTGATCAAGCCCCAGCCCGGTGATGGGGTGATCTGCCAGCATCTGCGCCGTACTCTGCCACAGACGCAGCCGGAAGAAGGTTGTGCCTTCGGTCAGGTTGAAGACGCGGGCAAAGCGGGCGGACACCTGCATCAAAACGACCAGCGTGCCCCCCGCAGCTACGCCCAGCCCCAGCAGCGCGTAAAGCGCCCGCCTGCCGTACATCAGCAGCAGGACGGCGGCGATTCCGGCTGGCGCGCCGAGGAAGATCGCGCCAGCACTCTGAGTCAGCAGCAGCGTTCCGAGCATTAATACCAGCGCCAGCGCCGAGCCAAGCCGCCGTCGCCGGTCGATAGGCGCTACGGCGAACGCCAGCAGCAGCGGAATACAACGCCCTAGCAGCAGCCCGACATTGTTGGGCGAGCCGTAGACGCTGGCGAGACGGCGCGCGCCGTCCTCGGCGGTGATGACGGCTTCGCCGCGCAAATACTGGAACAGCCCGATCAGGCACACCAGCGCCGCCGCCAGCAGCAGCGCATCGATCAGACGCAGCAGCGCGCGCCGATCCAGCCGGATGGAACGCAGAATCAGATAGAACAGGGCAGGTTCGAAGATCAGCGTGCGCAGTTCGGTGATGGCAAAGCTTCGGTAGGTCGCCCATGCCAGCGAGGCAGTGCCCAGAATAACCCACGCCAGCACGCCCCAATCGAGTGGGTGAAACTGGCGCGCGCGTTCAGGCAGCGATGGGGCAGGGTAGCCAGCATTGGCGCTCTGTCGAATGCGCCCCCAGTCTGCCAACTGGCGCAGCAGCCACGCCACCGCGAGGATGATCATCAGCAGTTCCGACATCGGAAAGCTGAAGCGGTACAGATCCACCGGGAACAGGAAGAAGGGCGCGTAAAACAGCGCCAGCATCAGCCCGAGATCGGCGCGATGATAGAAGACGACGAACAGGACGACAGCCGCCGCCAGCGCCAGCACGACTCCCGGCTCGACATAGAGCAGCCCGGCGGTCGCGATGGCAAGCCCGAACTGCACCGGCTCGCGCCGGAAAACCGCCGGGACGGCGTCGCCCCAGGTCAGCAGCATCCCAAGCAGCAGCGCCACCGAGGTGATGGCGCTGGCGGCAAGCTGTCCGGCGTCGCCCAGGCTGCGCCAGAGGCGGCTGGTCGAACGCGCCAGAGGCTGCCATCGGATTTGCGCCGCGCTCGCCAATGATGCCAGCCCGGCGATGACAGCCGTAAACAGCGCCGCCGCGATCTGCCGGTCATAAGGCGCGGTCAGATCGCCTGAACTGACCGCGAATCCGGCAATCGCCCAGCGATCCCAGCCGCGATCGGCAATGATACGCAGGGTGTGGTCGCCATCCTCAAGCTGGCGGACGACCGGCACAAGCTGGCGTTCGGTTAGGCTGCTGGCGCTCGTCAGGCTGATGAAGCTGCTGCCGGATGCGTCGCGCAGCGTGGCATTGGCGGGCAGTCCGTCAACCGTGAGATAGAGGAAAGCCACGTAATCGCCTTCGCGCAGCAGCAAAGCAGCGTCGCTGCCGGAGAAATCCAGTTCAAGCTGACTGTCCTGCACCCAGCCGATATCCGCGCCGAGTTCGCCAAACGTCCAGACGCCGCTGTAGCGCGTGAAGGGATTGGTGGCGAAATACAAGCCGTCAGCGGCGCGAGTTTGCGCCGGGCGTGCTGCCAGGGCGTCGTAAAGCGCCGTCGGAGTATCGTCCTGATCGATGAGGGCGAAGCCCCACTTCGGATCATCGGCGGGCGCGTCTGGCTGCCAGTGATGCAGGATCAACCCGCCCAACCACGTCCACTCGCGTTCGGCTCGCTCCAGCCCGGCAAGTGTGTACTGTGTCTGCTGCTCGGCTGATACGCTCCCCCAGATGGATGGCTCGCCCGACCAGTTACCCGGCAGGCTGTTCCAGCCCCAACTGCTTGCCCACAGCGGCGTCGCGCCGTCGCCAGCCTTCACCATTTCTTCGCGCAGCAGAATGATGCGTGAGTAGTTCAGAGTATCGAGTTCAACCGTCCGGTCGTCGGGGGGCGAATCAAAGCCGTAAGGCTTGGCGGCGAATGCGTCGGTATAGTCCTTCGCGCCCAGCGCGTACAAGTCGCGCAGGTAAAGCACGTCGCTGATGTTATCGCCGCGCTGTTCGGTGGTTGGGGCGAGCGCGGCGGCGATGACCATCGCGCCTTCGTCGGCGCTGTGAATGGCGGCGTAGGCGCTGCTTAACAGGGCGGCATAATCCGCTGGGCGAGGTTCCAAGCCGCCCCAGGCATCATCCAGATTCGGCTCGTCCCAGATCTGGTAGTGATCCACCGTCGCGCCGAAGCGGCGGGAAAAGGCGCGGGCGAAACCGGCGAAATCCGCCGGATTGTCGGGCGGGGCGGTGCTGGCTGCCTCTGGCACAGAGGCGCGCGCCCAGGCGGGCGTGTTCATCAGGACGGCGACCAGATGGAGATCGGGGCGTTCGGCAAAAGCCGCCACCACGGCGTCGGTCTGCGTCCAGTCGTATTCGCCCGGTTCGGGTTCGATCTGATCCCAGTAGAAGAACTGCCGTACCCAGGTGATGTTCGCCGCCGCCATACGATCAAGCTGGCGAGACAGGTCACCGGGCGGATACTGCGTCAGTTCGGCATTGACGCCGAGACGCGGCATCCAGAAGGGAAGGTCGCTGGTCTGCGTGGCATCGGCGTAGCCGCGCAGTTGTTCATCGCGCTCGCGCGCCGTTGCCCCCGCCGTGATCAGGCTGCCAGACAGCAGCACCAGCGTCACGATGAAGATCAGATGCTCTCGTTTCATCGCGTCCAGATTGGGCTGGATGCGCCGCCGTCCAGCGTCAGTTGGTGGGCTATGCCCGAAGCCGCGTCGATGACCCACAGATTGCCCTGATAGATGTAGGCAATCTGGGTGCCGTCAGGACTCCAGGTGAAGGGCAAATTGAGCGACGTGGTTAAACCTGATTGTCCGGCGGGCGGGAAGATGACGCGGGCGTTGCTGCCGTCACGATCTGCCACCACCAGATCGTACTGCCCGCTGCCGCTGATGCTGCTGGACAGATCGCGGGCGCGCATGTAGGCAATATACCCATGCTGCCGCCCGCTGGCGCTGTCGGTGACGGCAGGGGAATAGCGCGGCGCAGACCAGATACCCGCGTTTTCGACCACCGGCGCGGTGAATGTGCCCAGCTTGTCCACTACGGCGACGTGGAAGGCGGGGCTTGTCTCCGGGCGCTCATTGCCGGTGGGCTGCCCGTGAATGGTGGTCAGCAGCAGGCTGCCATCGGGCGAAAACGAGACGGTGGAACGCCATGACCACGCCTGCTGCGTCTCAAACACGGGGAATCTCACCAACGACTGGCAGTTACCGGTCTGGAGATCGACCAGCCCAACCGAATCGGCGTAGACGCAGGCAAGCTCGCTGCCATCCGGCGACCAGACATAGCGGGTGGGCCACCAGGCGTACAATACGGCGGAATTGGGGCGCACCAGCGGGCGCACGTTCAGGGCTTCGCCCGTCTGCGGATTGATTTCCATGCTGAACAGGTCGTTATAGGCGCGGACGCCGGGCGCTTCGAGGACTGCTTCGCCGGTGGAATAGCTGACGGTGTTGGCTGCGCCGGGAATCCAGTCGGCGGCGAGCACGTTCTCTGGCACCAGCGCGACCGGATCGGCGTCGCGAGTCGTATCGCCCAGCAGCCACAGACGGTTAAAGACCGCTGGATTATTCTGCACGCGGCGGGCATAGACGATCTGGCGTCCATCGGGCGTGACGCTGAATCCGCGCGCGGCATCGACATCATTGGTGTCGGTAAGCTGGCGTTTGCCGTCGGTGCTGCTGCCGCGTATCAGCCAGATATTGTTGCTGCTGATATAGGTCAGCGTGCCGTTGATCGACACTGGATCGAGATCGCCGGACGGTCCATAGTAGATGATGGCGTCCTGCGGCTCGACCAGGGTGACGCTGCTGGTCGGCGCTCGCTCGCTGGGAACGCCGTCGCGGATGGTGATCCGGTAGCACACCTGCTGGACGCCGTTCTGTCCGGGCTGCTGAAGGCGTGTTTCTCCCGGCGGCAGGGCTTCATAAGGAATCTCCCGCTGCTGGTAGGGCAGTTCCACTTCCTCGCACTCGGTTTCCTGGGTGATGCGAGAAACGGTGATCCTCATGCCGTCGGTGATCTGGGTGAACAGCGGCGGGTTTACATCGTCCTGCGCGCCCAATTCGACCTCCGCCTGGCGCAGTACTTCGCCGACGGTGATGGCGACCGACTGCGGCATTGCCCGCTCGCGCCCATCGACGACCAGCGTGATCAGCAGGCTGGGCGATTCCGGCGTGGGACGGCAGGCGGCGATGAGCGTCAGTATCAGCAGCGCGAACAGCGCCCGCGCATTAACGTATCGTGTCATTCAAAACGTACTTTCCTGAAGGAAGTGCCTGCGCCTTGCAGCGCAGGCAGTCTGTCTCTGTCTATTGAACCGTCCCCGGCGCTACGATGTCAAGCAGGGATTTCAGCGTTTGCAGGATGTGCAGGTTGACCGCGTTGACTCCGTACTGACTCGCCAGGTCGAGATTACCGCCGCCTTCCGCCTCGCTGAAGCCATTAGGCGATTGATTGATGGCAAGCCCGGCGTTGATCAGCGGCAGTTGGTACTGATTGGCGACATTTAGAATTGTGGTGTTTATCGCGTTGACCGCCTGCGGATCGAGCTGATCGCTGCTGGCAACGGTGAGCAGCACCGGAATCGTGCCGCTTGCCGTCGCCGTCTCGACAATCGAGCGCAGCGCTGCCTCGAATACGTCCGCCGGAGTTCCGTTGAGCGCGTCGTAATAACCGACGCTGATCAGCAGTACGGCGGGGTTATTGCTGCTCAACTCGCAGGCGAGATGGGTTTGCCCGGGGCAGACATCGCTGGCACCGTTGAGAAGCTCGTTTGCCGTCCAGTTTGCGCCTGTGGCAGCCCCATCGCGACCAAAGGTGTTGGCGGCTTCGGTGTTATAGAAATCGACCAGCCCCTGAAGCTGGCTGTTCGCGCCCAGGTTATAGCCCCCGCTGGCGAACGGATCGAGCACGCCCTGCCGCGTCAGCGTCTCATCACCGGCAATCGAGAAGCGCGAAACCTGCCTGCCGCCCTGCGCCGCTTCGCTATTGTAATAGTTTCGCAGCGTCTCGGTGCTCGGCGCAAGATCGGGCACTAGTGGAATCGGGTCGATCACGCTTTCCACCAGCGGGGTGTCGGTTGGTGTCTCAGTCGGCGTTTCCGTTGGCGCTTCCGCCGGTGTCTCAGTTGGCGTTTCGGTCAGCGTCTCGGTGGCTGTCGGTTCAAGTGTCCAGGTCGCGGTCGGCAGTTCCGCCGATGGTTCGGGCGTGAAAGTCGCCGTCGGCGGCTCGGCTGTCCAGGTCGCCGTCCAGGTGGCGGTAGGTGGTCCGGCGACGACAACCTGCCGGGTGGTGCTGGCAGACCCGCCCGGTCCGGTGACGGTCAGAAAGACGTTATAGGTTCCGGGTACGCTGAACGTATGCGCCGGGTTCGATTCGGTGCTGACCGTACCGTCGCTGAAATTCCAGAGGAGGCTGGTGATATTGCCCGATGACTGGTTGCTGAATCGGACGGTCAGCGGCGCGCTGCCGCTGGTGGTATCCTGCGTGAAAGCCGCTGTTGGCGCGCTCTGGCTCTGAACGCTGATCTGGCGCGACACATTCGACGCGCCGCCTGGTCCGGTCACGGTGAGGGTGACGTTGTACAGCCCCGCGCCGTTGAAGGTGTGTGCCGGGCTGGATTCGCTGCTGGACTGTCCATCGCCGAAATTCCAGGTGATGTTGGTGATCGTGCCGCTGGACTGATTGGTGAAGCGCACCGTCAGCGGCACCTGTCCAGATGCCACGTCCTGGGTAAAAGCGGCGATGGGGCGCGGGACGTTCTGGGTTGCCGACGGCACCGGCGTTGGCTGGTTATTTTGCACGCGCACATTACCGACGACGGTTGACAGGGTAGTGCCGTCGCGCAGGAACACGCGCAGGCGCAGTTGGTACAGCCCATCCTGCGTTGCCGTCGTGTTCCAGACGCCGAGCAGTCCGTTGATGATCGGCTGCTGGACGACGTTGGTCGCCTGATACCAAAGCTGCGATGGATTGGGATCGGGACCGAACTCAAGCTGGTACTGGAGGAACTGGGGATGCGCCGCCGCGCCCAGCACCTGCACGTTACCGGCAACGACGTTGCCCGGAACTGGCGACAGAATCACGATGCTCACCGGCAGGGCGGTGTTGGCAACCGCCGTTGGAAACACTGCCGTTACCGGCACCAGAACCACCGATGTTGGCTGTCTCAGAGTGGGGGCAAGATTGGTCAATGGCAGCGTGGTCGGCGCGCTGCCGGTGGTGTTAGGCGTGAGAGTCACCAGACTGCTGATGGTGCGAGTTCCCGTGACCTCCAGTGTTTCCTGAACCACATTGCTGGTACTGAGATTGCACGCGCTGACGAGCAGCGCGATAAACAGGCACGTCATGAGGCTGAGGTGTGTGCGGCGCGGCATCCAAACCCTTTCGTCGAGATTTTCACAATTGATGAGGCTGTGTTGACACTTTGCCTTAAATGCGGGTATTGGTTGAGCATCAGCGTCAGCATCACCTTAGCCATTATAGCGGTTTCATTAAGACTTTACCGGACGATTGCCCTATTGTCATGAACGAGAAGGCAATGCTATAGTGAAAAGTATGAAAGTGATGATTGTTGACGACGAACCCGCTATTCGAGACGCGCTTGGTCGCAAGCTGAAGCGTGATGGCTTCGACACCGTCCTATGCCGCGATGGGCTGGAAGCGCTGCGCGCGTTTCATTCCGAGCGACCTGACCTGGTAATTCTCGATATTGTCATGCCGGAAAGTATGGATGGCTTGACGGTCTGCCGCCGAATCCGTGAGGTGGCGGACACGCCGGTGATGATGCTGTCGGCACAGGCAGTGACCGAAGACGACATCATCGAAGGGCTGCAATGCGGCGCGGACGAGTATCTGATTAAGCCGGTGCGCCTGAATGAATTTGCCGCCCGCGTGCAGGCGCTGCTGCGCCGCGCCAATATGGCGACCAACGAAGCCGAACTGCGCTATGATGACGGCTATCTCAGCATTGACCTGCACCGGCGGCACGTACACGTCAGTAACCGCAAGGTGCATCTCACGCCGACTGAGTTCAAGCTGCTGGCGGTGTTGATGGAGAATGCCGGTCGGGTTGTGCCGCAGCGCGATCTGCTGGAGCAGGTCTGGGGGCGCGAATATATGGACGACGTGTATTATCCCCGCGTCTATATCAGCCAGCTGCGGCGCAAAATTGAGCGTGACGTGACCAATCCCGTCTACATTTTGACCGAACACCGAATTGGCTACCGCTTCGAGAAGCAGCCTCCGGCGTCGATGTCAGTGGTTATCTAAACCGCGCTCGCTGATGACGGCGCTCAACACAGTCACGCTGCTGCTCAATGGCATTACGCTCGCGCTGGCGCTGAGCTTTCTGATCATCATCCTGTGGAATGACGCCCGTAAGGAACTGAACCAGTTCTTTGCGGCGTTTTTGTTTCTGGTCGCCTTGTGGAATGTCGGATCGCTGCTGGCGCAGGCGGTGACACTGGTCGATCCGGACTCGGTGTTTTTGACGGCAGCCTTCAGCGTCATGGAAGTTGGGTTTACCGGCTCCAGTGTCGCCGTGTACGCCCTGACCGCGGGATTGGTCAAGATTCATACGCGGCGCTTCCGACTGCTGACGTTCGCCAGCCTGGCGCTGATCCTCATTTACCGACTGCTGTTGATCGCTGGCAACGCGCCTGCCGCTTCGACTGTGTCAGGAGTTGAGGCGCTGTCCTATCAGGCGCGCCCGCTGCTGGTGGTCTTTTATCTCATCTTCGACGGCGGGACGGTCTATCTGCTGTGGCGCTACCGCCGCAAGATACGCACGCGCGGACTTCAGGCGGGCGTGCTGGCGTTTGTCGTTGGGCAAAGTCTCGGCTTTCTAAATCCAGAACTACAGACGCTGTCGTTATCCGTTACAGTGAGCGCGCTGGCGACGCTGATCATCAGCTTTTCAATCCTGCGTCAGGAGATTATCCGCCCGCTGGCGGAACGCAACTCGCAGGTCGAGGCGATTCGCAAGGTCAGCACATCGATCACCAGCCAGAGCGCGATTCAACTGGTGCTGGATCAGATTGCCAGCCAGGCGGCGGCGCTGCTCGGCGCAGATGGCGCGGGCATCTTCCTGAAATACGATCATCTGCTCAAGCTCGAAACCGTTTACAACCTGCCGCGGCAGTATTCGGGCGTGCAGGTCAGGGTAGGGGAAGGGCTTGCCGGGCGAACGGTGGAGACTCAGCAGGTGGTTCAGCTTGACGACTACGGACGCGACTGGAAGGGCGAAGTCGAACTGCCGCTGGCAAGAGAGACGTTCGGTTCGGTGATCAGCACGCCGCTGGTCTATGGCAGCGAGGCAATTGGCGCGCTGCTGGTAGTTTCGGGCAGGCATGGGCGGCTGTTCGAGCGTGAAGATGTCTATCTGCTCCAGCTTCTCGGCACTCAGGCTTCGGTTGCTATCGCTCACAGCCGCCTGTTTGCCGAGCAGGTCGAACTGAACCAGCAGATTGAGTTCGCGCGCGGGCAGTTGGAGACGGTGCTCACCAGCACCGAAAGCCCGGTGATCGCGGTGGATCGTCACTTCAGGCTGATCTTCGCCAATCCCGCCGCGCGGGCGCTTTTTTCGACCAATCAGGACAGCCAGACGGCGGCACTCTATGACCTGCTGCCGACCACCGCTTTTCCGCGTGAATGGCTGCCAGCCGCGCGGGCGATGAAGAACCAGCGTGCTTACAGTTATGAGGTTGTGCTTGGCGAACGAACCTATCTGTGTCACGTCGCGCCGCTGGGAACCCAGCGGACGACCGGATGGGTGGCGGTTCTCAACGACATTACCCAGTTGAAGGAACTGGATCGTCTTAAGAGCGAAATGGTGCGAATGACGAGCCACGACCTGAAGAATCCGCTTCAGGCGGCGATGGCGAACATTGAGCTGCTGCGCGACGATATTTACGATGGGGCGGGGGAGGAAACTCGCGAGTCGATTGATGTGATCGAGAAGCAGCTTCAGCGGATGCACCGTATTATTCGCGGCATCCTCGATCTCGAACGCATCCGGAACGGCGCGGTGCGGCTCGAAACATGCCAACCGACCCGCATTATTGACGATACCGTGGAAGAGCTGCGCCATATCGCCGCCGACCAGCAGGTGCAGCTAAGCAGCCGCGTCGAAAATGACGTACCGAATCTGATGTGTGACATCGAACAATTTGAACGTGCGATTGTCAATCTGGTGGAGAATGCGATAAAGTTTACCCCGGCTGGCGGCTCGGTCTGCCTGTCCAGCTATCAGCAGGACGGACATCTAATCTTTGAAGTGGCGGATACCGGCGTCGGGATTTCACCCGAACTCCAGGAACGGGTGTTTGACCGTTTCTACCGGGCGAAACAACGAGGCGTCGAACACGTCAGCGGCTCTGGGCTGGGATTGAGCTTCGTCAAAACCATTGTTGAAAATCATCGTGGTCGCGTCTGGCTGAAGAGCAGTGAAGGGGTTGGCACGCATGTATATGTGGCGGTGCCACTTCCGTGACCGGCTTCTGTTTTCGTATAGTCAATCGGAATGAGAGTGGTGTTGAAAGCAAACAGACTTCGACGATTTACAGTCTTATCAGGTTTGGTGTTTAGCTTAAGCATCGGCGGCGCTGCCATCGCGCAGGACGCCATCACCACGCCAACGACGGCTCCCACCAAGACGCCGACGGCAGTACCTGCGGGTGCTAACCAGCCGGAAGCGACGATTCAGGCGGGGGGCGAATTTACAGCCCTCACTCAGGCGGATCTATCGGTGCTGACGGCGAACGTTCAGCGCCCGAACGGTTTTGTCTGGCACAACAACTTCCTGTATACCGCCTGCACTGGCGATACCACTGTTTACGAGATCAACGCCGATACTGGGCGCACGCGCGCCTATATCGCCGGAGTGCGCAATGCCCATATGATGTACGCCGAAGGCGAGGGCAATGATCTGGCGCTGTGGGTGCCGGATTACGGCAACAATACCCTGTCGCTGGTGACGCGCGGCTCCCTCGAAGTGATCCGGGATGAATTGGAAGGTCCGTGGGGCATCGTCTATGAAGATGAAGAAAACTTCCTCGTCACCAATCTGAGGGGAAATTCGTTGGCGCGCCTCAGCCGAAGCGGTGAAATGGAAACGCTGGTCGATACGCTGGCAGCGCCTACCGGGCTGGTGCTCGACGAGAATATTGTCTATGTCGGCAACAACGGCAGCACGCGCCGCGCTATTGAGTGGTATGACCTCGACGCATTAGGCGATGACAGCCAAAGCCGCGTCCTGGTCAGCGGACTTCAGAACACGACCACCTTGCAGCTTGCCGCCGACAGCTACCTGTACTTTGCCTATTCGATTGGCACGCGCGGCGTGGTCGGGCGGGTGAACCCGCAGCAGTGTCGTGAAAATGGCGGCTGCACCAACGAACAGGTGGAAGTGGTGGTGTTCACCGATCTGGAAGCGCCGCTTGCCGGGCTGACGATTACCGAGGACATGCGCCTGTTTGTCCACACGATGTTTGTCCCCGATCTGTATTCCGCCCAACTGCCCATGCCAGCAGAAGCCAGCGCCGGGTAGTCGGATATTCTGTCGGGGCGACTCGCCGAGTCGCCCCGACAAACACCTTTACGACACGCTATTTCAGAATCTTGCTCAGGAACAACTTGAGGCGGTCGTGTTCGGGGTTGTGGAACAAGGCTTCAGGTGTCGTTTCGACGATCTTTTCGCCGTTGTCCATAAACACGACCCGGTTAGCCGCGGCGCGAGCAAAGCCCATCTCATGGGTGACGACCACCATTGTGATGCCCAGTTTTGCCAGATCGAGCATCACGTCCAGCACTTCCTTGATCATTTCGGGATCGAGCGCTGACGTTGGCTCGTCAAACAGCATGATCTTCGGGTTCATCGCCATAGCGCGAGCAATCGCCACCCGCTGCTGCTGCCCGCCGGAGAGCTTGGATGGGTAAACGTCGGCTTTCTCCGGTATTCCAACCTTTGCCAGCAGGTCACGCGCTACCTGTTCGGCTTCGTCCTTGTCGCGCTTGCGCACAATTTGCTGCGCCAGCATCACGTTCCCCAACACGGTCAGGTTTGGAAACAGGTTGAACTGCTGGAACACCATCCCGACTTCTTCGCGCACCCGGTTGATATTGGTCGCTTTATGATCGAGGTGAATGCCATCGACCCAGATTTCGCCGTGATCGATGGTTTCCAGCCGGTTGATGCAGCGCAGCAGCGTGCTTTTGCCAGAGCCACTGGGTCCGATAATGACCACGACTTCACCGGCAGCCACGTCCAGGCTGACGCGGTTGAGCGCGTGAACACGCCCGAAGCTCTTGCTGGCGTTGACAATACGGATGATAGGTTCGCTGGTGCTCATGGTTCAGTCTTCCCGGCGGTCTGCGTGTAAGCGCGATTCAAGGATGTAAACGAACACCGATAGGATGATCGTCAGGTTCGCGTAGATAAACGACAGCACCACCAAGCCTTCCGGGTAGCGAAAGCGATTGCTGGAATACTGACGTGTCAGATGCGAAATTTCGGGAACCGCCACCACCGACGCCAGCGACGTATCTTTGAGCAGCAAAATAAAGTTGTTGGCGAGCGCTGGCAGCACATTCCGAACGGCTTGTGGCAGGATGACGAATCGCATAGCTTCGATGTAGCTCATGCCGAGCGACCGGGCTGCCTCCATCTGACCTTTACCGATACTCTCGATGCCAGCGCGAAACACTTCCGACATGAACGCGCCGTAGGTCACCGCGAAGGCTAGCACGATGCGCCAGATCGGATCGATATCACGGGTGCGCAGTGCCGTCGTTGCGATTCTCTCTTCAGGAATGCCCACCAGCCGCTGAAGCATATCATCCAGAAACGGAATTCCGGGATTTCCGGGCGAGACGACTACCCCGGCGGCATCGACCACCGGATCGGTGCCGCCGATGACATCAATCAGGGCAGGGGTGACGACGAAGGCAAAGACGAGGATGATGACCAGCAGCGGCAGCCCTCGAAAAAGCTCCACATAAAGGGTCGCAATATTGTAGAAAATAAAATTTTTGGAGATGCGCATCAATGCCGCGATCATGCCGATGACGATTGCCAGCACAAATGACCAGATCGTAATCTGAACCGTGACGTTGATTCCGGGCCAGATGTACTGCCAGGCATCCTGTACGGTGGCGCTGGTTATAATAAGATCGGCAACCAGAATATCGAGGATAATAAAGGCGATTAACCAGCTTCGCCGCCGGACGAGATTTCGTGAAAATCCGCGAATATTGAACAACTGGCGAGGGGTGCCTACGGGCTGCAAAGGCGTTGCTGTGCTTGATTGTGCCATTGTTTGGACTCTTGCTACTAGAAAAGTGGGGTGGTCAGCGACCACCCCATTGGAAACGGTACAACTTATTCCGCGGAGCCGTCGGTCTCAAACCAGCGGGCATAGATATCATCCCAGGTGCCGTCGTCGATCATCGACTGCATGGCGGCGTTGATGGGTTCGACCAGGTCGCTGCCGGGAGGGAAGGCGAACGCCAGCCCCAGAATGCCGCTGATGGATTCGTCCAGCGTGCGCATACTGCCGCGTTCGGTGATGTAGCCTTCGGCAGCCGGACGGTCAACGACCACCGCATCGACATCGCCATTGAGCAGGGCTTCGACGGCAGCGCCGAAGACATCGTAGCTCTGGGTGTTGTCGGCACCGAAGAGTTCATGCGC
>JAUQWZ010000035.1 GCA_030834905.1 Aggregatilineales bacterium
GTGCCAACCTGCGTGGCGACGAGGTAATCGTCCAGCGCCAGCAGTTCCTCGACGGTGCTGAAGCGGTCTTCGTCGTCGCGGATGAGCAGCGTCTCGTCGTAGGTCTGGAAGAGCGAGCTGAAATCGACCGTTTCGTCGCGCGCTTCGGTGTAGGTGATGCCATCACCGGCGATATCGACTTCGCCGTTGGCGACCGCGATCAGCATTCCATCCCACGCCAGTTCAACGAACACCGGCGTGCAGTTGAGGCGGGCACAGATTTCGTTAAGGGTGTCGTAGTCCCAACCGACGGCTTCACCGGCGTCGTTGATGAAGTTGTAGGGCGGATAAGCGTTCTCAACCGCGACCGTTATCTCCTCCCCCTCCAGATCGGGCAGGACGACTTCTTCGCCGGTCTCAAACCAACGGGCATAGATATCATCCCAGGTGCCGTCATCGATCATCGACTGCATGGCGGCGTTGATGGGTTCGACCAGGTCGCTGCCGGGAGGGAAGGCGAACGCCAGCCCCAGAATACCGCTGATGGATTCATCCAGCGTCCTCATGCTGCCGCGTTCGGTGATGTAGCCTTCGGCAGCCGGACGGTCAACGACCACCGCATCGACATCGCCATTGAGCAGGGCTTCGACGGCAGCGCCGAAGACATCGTAGCTCTGGGTGTTGTCGGCACCGAAGAGTTCATGCGCCGTGATTTCGTTGGTGGTGCCAACCTGCGTGGCGACGAGGTAATCGTCCAGCGCCAGCAGTTCCTCGACGGTGCTGAAGCGGTCTTCGTCGTCGCGGATGAGCAGCGTCTCGTCGTAGGTCTGGAAGAGCGAGCTGAAATCGACCGTTTCGTCGCGTGCTTCGGTGTAGGTGATGCCGTCACCGGCGATATCGACTTCGCCGTTGGCGACCGCGATCAGCATTCCATCCCACGCCAGTTCAACGAACACCGGCGTGCAGTTGAGGCGGGCACAGATTTCGTTAAGGGTGTCGTAATCCCAGCCGACGGCTTCACCGGCGTCGTTGATGAAGTTGTAGGGCGGATAAGCGTTCTCAACCGCGACCGTTATCTCCTCCCCCTCCAGATCGGGCAGCGCCGCTGCATCCTGAGCCATCACGCTAAACGGGATGATCAGTGCCAGCAGCAGGCACAATAGTAGAACCGGACTGAATCGAGCCTGCATTGGAAAAAACCTCCGGGTTAATTTTGGGTAAACAATGGATGTCCGACAGTCATTATAGACGAACAGAGAGCGCGTTCACAAATTTTACCGTAATACATTGAAATAAAGGAAGATGGGGGATTTATGACCGCCGCAGAACGTACCAGTGGTGCGATTCGCTGGCGATAAAATCGGTGGCGCAGCAGCCGCGTGCAAATGCCGCCTGAAGCGCCTGGCGCAGTGCCAGCCGCCACGATTGGACGTCAACGGCGGCATCGGTCAGCGACGCCGGTACTTCGGCGTACAGGGTTGCGCCGCCCGCATCCAGCGCCGCCGGGATGAAGACGCCATTCGTCAGGATGATGTTGTTCGGCTGGATCGGCGGGTAGTCGATCTGAACGGGCTGATGCCGCGCCAGCGCTTTGACGCGCGGCTCGTTGAGCCGCCAGATGGCTTCCAGCCGGTCTGAAGGGGTTCCGGCGTTGATCGAATCGGGCATTTCGCCATAGAAATTGACGAGATAGGTACTGGCGGCAGCACCGAGGCGGTGCAGGTTGAAGTTAGCGTTGCCGCGTCGCAGCGGGTCAAACGTCCAGCCAATTTCGGCGTAACCCTGTTCCAGCGCCCAATCGCGCTGGACTTGTTTGAGGGTGAAGCCGATATCCTGCCCCTGGTAGGCGGGCAGAACGCCGGTCATGTTTGACCAGAGGATCAGCCTGCCGTCACGCAGCGCGGGAAAGGCGAGCGCCAGCCCAACCAGCGTGTCTCCATCGTAAGCGCCATGCGTGACGCCGCCAGCGTGGCTGAGGGCGCGATACAGACTCGACGGCACGCAGTCGCGCGGGTCTACCCCCCAGATGGCGCTCTCAACCTCTAACGCCTGCTCGAAGGCGTCGGGCGTTTCCAGAATCCGGTAGTCCATCAACCGCCCAGCGGCTCGATCATCAACAGCCCGATAAAGGCAATAATCAAGCCGAGATGGTGGGTGATCGACCAGATGAGATCCAGCGTTGGCGACGGCGTCCCCTGATTCACCAGATCGACCACAAAGCTGATCGCGATCAGCAGCACGCCAATGACCGTCGGCAGACCGCGCTGGCGGGCGAGGGTGGACGACATGCGTTCGAGCAGCCGGGCAAGCGAGGGGGATCGGTCAATACGTTTGAACATGGATCATCCTCTGATGCGATACTCTTTGAACCGTTCGTAGAGCGCTGCCGGAAGCTGCACCGTCAGTTCAATGCCGTCTTCGGTATGCTGCTGGTCTTCAACCATCGCCAGCTCATGAAGCTGCGAGACGAGATCGCCGCGCAAATAAGGCACTCGCAGGCGGATCTTGACCAGAGTCTTCGCCAATGCCTTTTCGATTGTCTCAAGCAGCGTATCCAAGCCAGCGCCGGTGCTGGCGGATACCGTCACTGTAGCGGCGTACTGGCTTCCCCGGGGCAGCGCTGGCGGCGGCTGATCTGCCGCCAGATCGATTTTGTTCCAGACGAGGATGCGCGGGATGGGCGGTACTTCAATTTCGGCGAGCGTGTCCTCAACCGTTTCGATGTGTTCCAGCACGTTCGGATGGGTAATATCGACGACTTCGAGCAGCAGGTCGGCTTCGTTGATTTCTTCCAGCGTCGCGCGGAAAGCGGCGATCAGCGTTGTCGGCAGCTTCTGAATGAACCCAACCGTGTCGGTCAGCAGCGTGTGGCGACCGGATGGCAGCGTGACCCGGCGCGTGGTCGGGTCAAGCGTCGCGAACAACTGGTTGGCGACGTATACGTCCGCGCCCGTCAGCGCGCGCAGCAGCGTGCTCTTGCCGGCGTTGGTGTACCCCACCAGCGCGATCAGCGGGATTCCCGCCCGGTCGCGCTGGGCGCGGTGGCGGCTGCGGTGCATCCGTACCTGCTGTAGATCGCCCTTGAGCTTGCTGATACGCCGTCGAATATCGCGGCGGTCAACCTCAAGCTGAGTCTCGCCTGGACCGCGCAAGCCAACACCTGCCACGCCGCCGCGCCCGCCGCCGCCGCCCGCCTGCCGGGCGAGATGCGTCCACTGGCGGGTCAGGCGCGGCAGACGATATTCATACTGGGCAAGTTCCACTTGCAGCGCGCCTTCATGGGTACGGGCGTGCTGCGCGAAGATGTCGAGGATCAGCGCCGAGCGATCAAGCACCTTGACGGTATCGCCAAACTCCTTCTCCAGCCCGCGCTGGTGGCGGGGCGACAGCTCATCGTCAAAGATAATCGTGTGCGCGCCCATCGCCTCGACGGACAGCTTGATCTCTTCGACTTTGCCTGATCCAATGAAGGTCGCCGGATCGATCTGAGCGACGTTCTGAGTCGCCGTACCGACTACCTGCATCCCGGCAGTGTCCGCGAGCAGCGCCAGCTCGTCCAGCGAATCTTCAAGACTGAGCAGCGGTCGGCTGCCCTTAATGGCGATTCCGACCAGAAAGGCGCGTTCGGGTTCAAGTTGGTTTTGCTGCATAATGATCGCTGACGCTCATTTCGATAATAGTGGGAATTGGTTGGCTGGTATGCCGGACAGCAGGCGTAAGCCCGCTGTTGTGGCGAGAGTTTGACAGCGGGGAGGCGGGGTTGTCCCGCCTCTGAACCTATCGCTTAGCGTACCACACTTTCAGGCGTTCGAGCGCCTGTTTCAGCCGGTCCTCTTTAAGACACAGGCTGATGCGGACGTACTGCCCGCCGCCTGGACCGTAAATCATGCCGGGAGCAAACGAGACGTGCGCGTTGACCAGCGACTGCTCGGCGTACTGCGCGCCGTCCCAGTCGTCATCTTCGACGCGCCCCCAGACGTAGAGCGAGGCTTTTGGCGTCTGCGCCTTCAGCCCGATTTCCGGCAGGGCGGCGAGGACTGTATCGCGGCGGCTCCGATAGACGGCGTTGCGCGCCTCAATCCAGGCATGATCGGTTGTTTCTATTGCCGTAATACCGGCGTCGTAGACGGCGTGGAAGTGACCGCTGTCCACGTTGCTTTTGACTTGCAGCAGGTTCTTGATGGCGTCGGCATTGCCAACCGCCGCGCCGAGCCGCCAGCCCGCCATATTGTAGGTTTTTGAGAACGACATGAACTCGACCGCGACATCCAGCGCGCCTTTTGCCTGTAGGGCGCTGCCGGCGCGGTAGCCGTCGTAGGTCACTTCTTCGTAGGGGTTGTCCGATGCCAGCAGAATGTCATGCTCGCGGCAGAAATCCACCAGCCGCTGGTAAAAGGACAGATCGGCAGTTGCGCCGGTCGGGTTGTTGGGATAATTCACCCAGATCAGCCGGGCGCGCTGGAGCACGTCGGTGGGTACGCCTGCCAGGTCGGGCAGGTAGTCCGGCTCGCGCAGCGGCACCCAATGGACATCGCCACCGGCAAGATAAACGCCCATCGAATAGGATGGATAGCCGATATCCGGCACCAGCGCCACGTCGCCGCGATCCAGATAGGCGAGGCTGAGGTTAACGATGCCTTCCTTGCTGCCAAGCAGCGGCAGCACCTGACTGTTGGGATCAACTTCCACGCCGAAGCGTTTGCGGTAGTAGTCGGCAATCGCGGCTCTGAATTCGGACGTGCCTCTGTAGCCCGCGTAACCATGATGATCCGGATTGCAGGCGGACTGATACAGTGCTTCAATCACGGCGTCGGGCGGCGGCAGATCCGGGCTGCCGATATCGAGGCTGATGACGTCGTGTCCCTGCGCGTTCAACTCGCGTATCCGCTGGTTGAGCAGCGCGAATGGATAAGGGGGAAGGGATGATAATCGATTGGCTGGCTTTGGCACTCTACTCCTCACTTGTGTAGTCGTAACGAATATTTCCCGCCTGCGCTTCCGGCGGCGGGTGATTACGCATTGGAATCATGATGTGAAACGTGCTGCCGGGATGATCAGCCTCGCTGAAGCCCGCGCTCTCTGCCCAGATCGTACCACCATGTGCTTCAATAATCCCTTTAGCGATGGGCAGACCCAGCCCAGGACCCGCGCCTTTGTACTTGGTCTTGCCGCTGGAATGCAGCGATACGTCGCCGGTGGATGAAAAGGCGTCAAATATTCTGAGCAGATCGCGGGATGCAATACCGATTCCCTGATCGCGCACCATCAGATCGACAAAACCGGACAGTTCACGCGCCGAAATGAGAATCTCCCCGCCGTCGGGCGTGTATTTGATGGCATTGTTCACCACTTTTTCCACCGCCAGCCGCAGCCGTTCCGGGTCGGCAAAGGTGACAGCCGACGGAATCGCTTCGCGCTCGATCATCAGGCTGAGGCTGCGCTGCCGCAGCAGCCCGCGCACCCTGCCTTCGATGGCGTCGAGGATGTGATGCAGCCACACAGGCTGCATGTGCAGATCGAGCAGGCGCAGGTCGATCATAGAAATGTCGATAATGTCGTCCACGATTTCACGCAGGCGCTGCGCCCCTGTCTCCAGACCGCTGGCGATTGCCTGCTGATCTGGACTTTCCGACATGCCGCGCAGGATACCGGCATAGCCCTCGATGACGGTCAGCGGGGTTTTCAGTTCGTGGGCGGCGATGGCGATAAAGTCGGATTTACTCTTATCGAGCCTCTCAATCTGAATTTCGGCGCTGTGAAGCTGATTCCTGAGCTGATTCAGAACCAGTTCGGCTTCCAGCGCTGCCAGCCTGGTGGCGGCATCGTCTACATATCGGTCGAGCTTCAGCAGCAGATCGACGGCGTCTTCCGGGCTGCATCGCTGCTGAATCAAGACCTGCGCCGCCTGTTTCAGCCGCGTCAGGATAGGCAGCATCACAGTGGGGTCGTCTTCGGTCGGAGCGCTGCGCGTTTCCACCCAATCGACCAGCAGCGGGTACAGTCTTGAGGCGTCGTCATATTGGGCAGCGCGAATCAGGCTGTCGAAGAAGGCGGCAACCGATTCGGCAACCTGTGCCTTGAGTGTCTCGTCAGAGGCAGGCGCTAACGTTTCTGTGGCAGAGGTGACCAGCAGCGGGTGATGCGTCGAAAGCCAGAGGGCTAAGTCCGCCACTCAACATCCTTATGTTTGGCAGGTCTGGTTTCCGGGGTCAGGAAACGACCTCTGCCAGATAGACATCATCGAGCGAAGCCATCGCCGCCTCCAGCGCGCTTACCGCGCGCTCGACATACGCGCCGTAGCGCAGGCGCTTATCGCGGATGTGGGTCGGCAGTTCCGGCAGGATGCCGAAATTCGCTTTCATCGGCTGGAAGTGCTTCGGCTCGGCATGAGTGACATAGTGGCAGAGCGCGCCGAGCATGGTCGTTTCGGGGGGAACCCAGGCAGGCTTGCCGTCCAGCAGGCGGGCGAGGTTCATTCCCGCCAGCAGCCCGGTGGCGACATTGCCCATGTATCCCTCGACGCCGGTAATCTGTCCGGCAAACAGCAGATCATCGCGCCCACGAAACTGCATCGTCGGATGCAGCAGGGTAGGGGCATTGATAAATGTGTTGCGGTGCATCTGCCCCATCCGGGCGAACTCGGCGTTCTGAAGCCCCGGAATCAGACGCAGGATTTCGCGCTGCTGACCCCATTTGATGTTGGTCTGGAAGCCAACCAGATTATAGAGCGAGCCGATCAGGTTATCGCGCCGAAGCTGGACGACAGCATACGGGCGTCTGCCGGTGCGCGGATCGCGCAGCCCAACCGGGCGCATCGGTCCATACGCCAGCGATTCGCGACCCCGGGCGGCGATCTGCTCAATCGGCAGGCAGCCTTCAAAGAAATGTGGGTCTTCCAGTTCAAAATCGCGCAGTTCGATCCGTTCCGATTGAAGCAGCGCATCGACAAAGCGCTCGTATTCGTCCTGGCTCAGCGGACAGTTGATGTAATCGCCTTCGTCTTCGTCGCCGCGCTCGTAACGGCTGGCGCGAAAGGCAATCGACATATCGATGCTGTCTGCCGAGACGATAGGCGCGATGGCATCGTAGAAGTAGAGGTATTCCTGCCCCGAAAGCGCGGCGATCTTCGCCGCCAAAGCATCCGATGTGAGGGGTCCGGTGGCGATAATTGAGGGACCCGACGGTATCTCGGTACATTCCTCGCGGATGATGCGGATGTTTGGATGCGACGACAGCGCTTCGGTGACCATCTGAGCGAACTGCTCGCGATCTACCGCCAGCGCGCCACCGGCAGGCACAGCCGCCCGTTCGGCGCAGCTTAACAACAGCGAACGCAGCAGATCAAGTTCAGTTTTGAGCAGCCCTGAGGCGCGGTCTTTGAGCTTTGAGCCGAAGGAGTTGCTGCATATTAGCTCGCCCAGGCGGTCGGATACATGCGCGCCGGTTGTCTTTTGAGGGCGCATTTCATAGAGGATAACGTTAAATCCTCGTTCGGCAAGCTGCCAGGCGGCTTCAGAGCCAGCAAGACCCCCGCCTACTACAGTTACAGTACGTGTCATTCAAACCAATCCGCTCGTTTTCACTACACCCCATTGTAACCCAGGTTGAGCGTCCTAGAAAGCCTGGCTGCGCTCCTGTGAAAAGCGGTAATACTCCCTAAGCCGGTCGAGGTTTTCGGCATTGGACGGGGCGATCTCCAGCGCCTGGCGGTAGGTTTGCTGCGCTTCGTCGTAGCGGGCGAGGGCGAACTGAGCGTTGCCAAGCACATTGTAGACCCGGTAATCGTGGATAGTTTGCCCATCGGTGGCGGCGGCTTCCAGCAGATGTTCAATCGTCTCGACCGCTTTTTCGTACTCGTGGAGATGATAATGACAGCGCGCGATGCGGTAATAGAGCGACAGTTCCCACGGGTGGTAGGGGTTGAATTCAAGCGCTGCCTGATAAGACGCCAGCGCGGCGGCGGGCTGTCCCAGCTTCGATTGAACGTCGCCCAGCATCTCATGGACGCGCGACCAGGTTACGTCGATACCCAGCGGTTTCTTATTGTTCTGTAAAAACTGCTGCAAATAGCCAATCACATCTTTCTCGCGTCCGTCAAGTTCAGCGACAACCTCGGCTGCCGTGAGTGAAGCATCCGCCAGACCGGGCTTGCCTTCGCTGCCAGCGGCAAGGGCAACGGCAATCGCCGTATCGGCGGCTTGCAGCGCCTGCGCGTGATCGTGCATTTCGCGGAAGATTCGGCTGCGCAGGGTATGCACCTGCGCCAGCCACAGCCGGGGTTCGGAGTTCGGGTAGGTATCGACTGCCTTATTCAGGAAGGCGAGGGCTTGTTTGGGCTGGCGTTCTTCATAAAAGGCGACGAAACCGAGTCGCTCGAAGCAGTAGGCGGTCAGCGCCGGAAGACGGCTTGGGTTGAGCAGCGTCTTCTGGAAGCAGGCGACGGCTTCCTCAACCCGGTTCTCGGTCAGCATAATGCGCCCGCGCTGATAGAGTATCCAGCCAATATTGTCGTACAGCGGGTGCTGGCTCAGAATGACGTCGTAGGCATCCAGCGCCTGGGTGGTGTCGTTGCGGTCAGCAAAACCGACGCTGGCAAGTTCAAAGCGGGCAAAATGCGCATCGCCGAAAAGCTCAAGCGTTTCCGGGCGCTCAAAGGCATCGGGCAGTTCTTCCCGCACTTTGTTCAGGTCGTGCAGCGCGTCGTCAACCCGCCCGCCGAGCAGCCGCGCGTGCGCGCGCTGGATCAGCATCGGCGCGCGTTCTTCGGGCGATGTGGCTGCCCGCAGAGATCGGGCAATGAGAATTTCAGCCTTCTTGATCTCACGGCGGGCAATCAGATCGTCGATCACTTGAAGCTGCTCGATCATCGGTGTCTCGAAAACCTCGTCACCTGCGCAATGCCAACCATTATAGCCTCAATGTTGGAAATGTGCGGATCGCCTTCATGGTGGACGCGGGGCAGGGGCAGCAAAAAGGGCGCAGGATTATTTCTGCGCCCCGGTTATCAGTGGTTATCGAGCCAGCGGGTTACAGCGTCTTGAGGACAATGGAGGCGTTCTGCCCGCCCAGACCAAAACTGTTGGAAAGCACGTACTTCAGGTCCTTCATATCGCGGGCGACGTTGGGCACGTAATCCAGATCGCATTCCGGGTCGGGGTTTTCATAGTTGATGGTCGGGTGAAGCACCTGTTCGACCATGCTCATGACACAGGCGATGATTTCAATCGCGCCGGAAGCGCCGAGGGCGTGCCCCAACATGCTCTTGGTTGAGCTGATCGGGATATTGTAGGCGTGCTCGCCAAAAATGCGCTTGATGGCAAGCGTTTCCATGGCGTCGTTTGCCTGTGTGGACGTGCCGTGAGCGTTAATGTACTGAATATCTTCCGGGTTGACGTGCGCGTCTTCGAGCGCCCAGCGCATCGACCGGGTCGCGCCGCCTGCCTGGGGATCGAGCGCGGCGACGTGATAGGCGTCCGATGCCGAGGCATGACCCAGAATTTCGGCGTAAATGCGCGCGCCGCGTTTGAGCGCGTGCGCCAGGCTTTCAATCACCAGCACGCCGCAGCCTTCGCTGAAGACAAAGCCTTCGCGGTCACGGTCAAACGGGCGGCTGGCTCCTGCCGGATCATCGTTGTAGTTCTTGGCAAGCGCGTCCATTGCCTCAAAGCCTGCCAGCGCGTAATCCTGAAGGACAGACTCGACGCCGCCGGTAATCACCAGATCGGCGCGTCCATTGCGAATCAGATCCGATGCTTCGCCGACTGCCTGCGTACCGGCTGCGCACGCCGTCGAGGGGGCGCTAAGCGGACCCAACGCGCGGAAAAAGCGGCTGACATAGTGCGCTGGCATATTCGGCAGTGAGTTGATCAGTGTCAGCGGGTTTGGTTTGCGATAGCCGCTGGTTTTGTATTTGTAGGTGCTCTGCTCCGCCATCTCGTGCGAGCCAAGCGACGTGCCGAGCCAGACACCCACACGTTCGCCTTCCGCCTCGATTTTTTCGGTGGTCAGCCCGGCGTCTTCAAGCGCCATGCTGGCGGCGGCGACGGCGAAGTGCGAGGCGCGTCCCATGCGGCGCGCTTCCTTGTGCTCGATATAGTCTGTCGGCTCAAAGCCGCGCACTTCCCCGCCGATTTTCACCGGCACGTGCTCGACATTGATCGTTTCCAGACGGCGAATGCCTGACGTGCCGTTCTTCAGGCTTTCCCACATCTTCTTCACTGGACCCAGGGCGGTGACCGATCCCATTCCGGTAATCACCACGCGGGGGCGACCATTCCGTAGTAGTTCCATCATCCCTCTTTGACAGCGCCGTTGGCGGGCTGCCTTCTCCTTTCACAAGCTTGCAGGTTCATCTGCATCTGTGGCGTCTGTAATTCCTGTCCGAATTGATTCGATCACTCCGCCTTCGACCGCCTTGCGTGCCTGACCGATGGCATTTTTGATCGCTTTGGCGTTTGAGCGTCCATGACCGATTATGACAACACCATTCACTCCTAAAAGTGGCGCGCCGCCGACCTCAAATGGATCGATCTCCTGTCGCACGCGCCGGAATGCCGGGCGTGACAGCAGCGCGCCCACCTTAGTTAACACGCCCTTCATCAATTCGTCACGCAGGGCATCGACTAACATGCTCGTGCCGCCTTCCAGCGATTTGAGCAGGATGTTGCCAACGAAGCCGTCGCAGACGACGACATCCGCGCCGCCTCGGAGCAGCTCTTTCGGCTCGACATTGCCGATGAAGTTAATATCGGCGGCGCGGAGCAGGGCGGTTGCATCCTGCACCAGCTGGCTGCCTTTGCCTTCTTCCTCGCCGTTCGAGAGGACGCCGACACGGGGATTTGCCAGACCGAGGGCGCTGTTGGCGTAGACTTTGCCCATGAGCGCGAACTGCGCCAGCCAGTCTGCCCGCGAATCAGCATTCGCGCCGACATCCAGCACGATGACGCTGTTGCCGCGAATTCGGATGATGGCGGTGAGGGCAGGGCGCTTGACTCCGGGGATCCGGCGCAGCGTAAACAGGGTGGCGATGCTGAGCGCCGCGCCAGTGTTGCCTGCGGTCACGAAGGCGTCGGCTTCGCCATCCCTGACCAGGTTCATACCGACGTGCATCGACGAATTGGGCTTTGCCTTGCCGACGACACCCGGCTTGTCGGTCATGGTCACAAATTCGCTGGCGTGTTTGACGATCAGGTCTAACTCTGACGTGTTGTGTTTGCCCAATTCTGCCTGGATGCGCGCTTGTTCACCCACCAGCAGGATGGTATCACCATACTCGCGGGCGGCGAGTACCGCCCCTTCGACATCAGGGGCGGGACAATCATCGCTTCCCATAACGTCCAGTGCGATTCGCATAGCAGGTTTCCTCACCTCTAACGAAGCAATAATGCCCCAATCGTAACCGATGAAGTGACTGTACAAAAGGATTGACATGCAAGGCGGGGTAAGTATAATACGCCTCTAAGACGTCCCGGTGGCGGAACTGGCAGACGCGCTATCTTGAGGGGGTAGTGCCTAACGGCGTGGAGGTTCGAGTCCTCTCCGGGACACAGCGGGTGAGAATTTATCTCACCCGTTTTGATTCCCCACCTGCGCCTTTCGATACGAAAAGCCATTGTAACAATTCCCTGTTTCTTTATGCTCGTCAGCCTTAATTCTTATTGCGGGAGGACGCCCTTTCGTTGTACACTGCAAATCAGAGCGGTACTCATTCCCCAGGAGCACCAGCATGAGCGACATGCGCAGTCTTGCATTGACACGGGCTTATGAGCTTGTGGAGGCGGGCAAGTCCGAAGAAGCCCGCACGGTGCTTGAACCTATCCTTTTGAATGATCGTGACAACGTGGACGCATGGTGGATTTATGCCCATGCGGTTGACGATGCCGACGAAGCGCGGCGCGCGCTGGATCACGTCATCCGCCTGGATCGCGACTATCCCGGCGCGACGGACCTGTTAGCCACCCTCAACCAGCAGTATCCCGAACCTGGCGATGAGGATACACCGACGTCTGGCGTGCGCGCCGAGACGGAGGATCTTGAACCTGAATTTGCTGACGACGACTCCTATTTCGAGGAGCAGCGCTATACGCCAGTAGAGGTTGCCCCTCGCAAGGAAAGCTCCAGCAGTTGGCTGCCGATAGCCGCTGTGGTCGGCATTGTGGCGCTGCTGCTGATCGCGCTGGTGCTGATCCTGCCCAACCTGAACCAGCCACCCGCGCCAACCCCCACCAGCATTGCAGTGCTTGCCACAATGGAACAGCCCACCGCCGTGATCGCCGTTCCTGCGACCGAGGAAGCTACTGGCGAGGCAGTTGAACCCGCGACGACGGAAGTCATGCTCCTCGACATCACGCCGTTGGGTGAGACAACCGTTGAGGTGACCGAATCGGTTGAGCCAGCGGTTACCATGAGCGCGGGGCTGCCGTCTGAAACTGAGGCAGTTGAACTGAATGCTACTGCCTCTGAAACCGCCGCGATGGAAGTCGAGGCGACGCCTGGCGTTGGTATCGCGTCCGTGACGGAAGCCGCCGACAGCACTGAGCCGGGTGAAGTTGAGGCGACCGAAGCAGCCACCACCAATGTCCCCGCGATTGCGCTTGGCGTGACTGATGCTGCGACGCCTGCCGAAGCAGCAGCGACTGAGGAAGCAGCCACTCTGCCCGCTGAAGTAGCGACGGTGTCCGGCATCGCGGAACTGGCGACGAGTGAGCCGGTTGAAGCCGAGACGGAAGCACCGACTGAATCTGAGGCGGCGACTGACGAGGCATCCGAACCGATAGACGCCGCCAGCACCGAAGAAGCAGAGGCGCAGGTCGTTGATTTCACCGAGCGATTGGTCACGGCGCTTCAGTCGTTCGCCGTTGACGAGCGCGCGGTTGAAGAGTTGGAAACCGAGTTCGGCGAAACCGTTGTCGCCCGTGTTTGCACGAATGAAGGGCTGGAGCTTCGCGAATCGCTTCGGACGGTCATGGTGCTGGTTTCCAATGAAGCCGAGACTCTGCCGGAAAATATCACCGGCGTGGGCGTGCGGCTGCTCAACTGTGATATGGATCGCACGCTGCGGCTGATCGCTGTTGACCGCGAGAGCGCGGCAGAGTATGCGTCAGACGAATTTGATGACTCCGAATTTGAATCGCGCTGGCGGGCGCAGTAATCGTTAGCGTAGACAACAAAAAGGGCGCTTGTACAGCGCCCTTTTTGTTACGCAGAATTGGCGTGGGTCGGCAGGTGAACCTGGAAGGTAGTTCCGCGCCCCTCCTGGCTTGTCACCTCGATGCTGCCATGATGCCCCTGAATGATACCGTAGCTCACGAACAGCCCCAGCCCGGTGCCGTTGGGTTTGGTCGAGTAGAAGGGGTCGAAGATGCGGTCGATGTGCGCCGCCGGAATCCCGCAGCCGGTATCGGAGAAGGTGACGACGACCTTGTCTTCTTCAGAATGGGCACTAATCTTCAGCGTACCGCCGCCTTCCATCGCTGCCTGAGCGTTGAGCGCCAGATTCATAAAGACCTGTTCAAGCTGGTCTTTGCTGCCGTAGACGAGTGGCATGGTCGGCAGATCCGCCTGCACTTCAATGCGTTCGTGCTGGAAGAACTTCCGGTTCAGCGTAATGACGCCTTCCAGAATCGAACTCACGTCGAGCGCCTGCATGTCCGGTCCGGAGTCGCGCGCGAATTCGAGCAGGCGGCTGACAATTCCCCGAATGCGCTCCAGACTTTCCCGGATAATCTGAATCGCTTTGCGGTCAAAGTTGACGTCCTGCTGCTCCAGGTCGTCCACAATTTCGTCGAGCAGATTGCGGATTGGCATCAGCGGATTGTTGATCTCATGGGCGATGCTTGCGCCCAGGTGTCCAATTGACGCCAGTTTTTCCGACCGGATCAGCAGCTTCTGGGCGGATTCCAGCTCGGTGGTGCGTTCGGCGACCATGTCCTCCAGGTGCAGGGCGTAATTCGCCTGGATCTCGTACAGTTGGGCGTTTCTGAGCGCCAGCGACGCCTGCCGGGCGATGCCTTCAAACAGGCGTCGGTGTCGCTCCTCATACACGGGTTCACGAGTCGCCAGCACCAGGATGCCGAGATCGTGACCGCCATGATTCAGGACGGTGGCAAGCCCACTTTCGTATCCGCGCAGCGGCGACTCCACCGTCCACAACAGCGGGCGGGTGTTGGCGCGAATCCGGTTGATAATGTCTCGGGTGGGCAGCGCTGGCGGCTCGTGCTGGCTGTCCTGGGTCAAAACGTGGGGATCGATGACCGCGCCGTCCTCGTCAAGGCGCAGAAGCGCCGAGAAGTCCGCCGGAAGCAGTTTTTGCACAAGCTGAAGGATCAGGTCTGGAAGCTCGCTCAATTCAAGATGCTGGTTGAGCTTCTCGCTGGCTTCCAGCAGCGCTTCAAGCTCCCGACCCCGCCGCTGGAGCGCGTCTTCGAGCTGTCGGGCGCGTATCTTGCTCTGGGCGCGCGCCAGCAGTTCCTGCGGGGCAAAGGGCTTATACAGATAGTCGTCCGCCCCGAGGTTCATGCCGCGGGCAACGTCGGCGGGTTCGCGCGCGTTTGCCGTGATCATGATAGTCGGGATGGACGTGGTCATCTCATCTTCGCGCAGCAGACGCAGCACTTCAAAGCCGTTGAGTCCCGGCATCAGGATATCGAGCAGGATGAGATCGGGCAGCAATTGCCTGGCGGCGTCAAGCGCGGCGACGCCGTTGGTCACGCGCTCGACGCCATAGCCAGCGCGCTCGAAGATGTGCTGCAGCATGACAGTCGTATTGACTTCGTCGTCAGCGACTAACACTAAAGGCGGATCATGTTTAAGCGGCATAGTTTACCTTGTCAAAGGAAAGCACCCATTTTGCTTTCATGCGTGCGATGTTAGAATTTGACTATTCCTATAATAATGGTGAAGCGACTTGAAATGCGTAATAGTTCAGATAAATCCCGCCAGTTGTGGCGATCAATTCTTCTTGGTCTGGTCTGCGGCGTGGGGATCGCCCTCATCTTTACGGCGGGTTTCTTCTTTCGAGAGCTAGCCGGCTTGCCGGTGCGCGTGTCGGCATCTGCCTCCGATGCTGACAGCTATCCGCTGCTTGACGAGGTGCAGTCGCTGCTGGATTCGCATTTCGTCCGCGAGCAGCCTGATTTTCCAACGCGCCAGTATGCGGCGGTACGGGGTATGCTTAGCGCGCTTGCCGATCCGTATACCTTCTTTATCGATCCGCCAGTAGCCGCCAGTGAATCCGATGTGCTCGCCGGAACCTACGGCGGTATTGGGGTGCAGATCCAGCGGAGCGAAGCGGGCGAGCTGGTCTTGTATCCCTTTGCGGATAGTCCGGCATTGGCGGCGGGCATCGAAGCCGGAGATATTTTGCGAGCGCTTGATGGACAGGCGGTGGACGTGACGCTGCCGCAGGATACGATTGACCAGATGCTGCGCGGCGAGGTTCGCGACGGCAACGGCGTCGAAATCACAGTGGACAGGGCGGCGACCGGCGAGAGCTTCACTGCCTTCGTGCCGTTCGCGGTCATCAATGTGCCGTCGATTGTCTGGCGGGTGCTGCAGGAAGACTCGGAACTTGGCTATGTGCAGATCATGCGCTTTACCAGCCGGACGCCGGAAGAACTAATCACCGCAGTCGAAGATTTGCGGGCTGCCGATATCACCGGACTGGTGCTCGATTTGCGCGGCAATACCGGTGGCTTGCTCCAGGAATCAATTACTGTTGCCGATGAGTTCATCGACACCGGCGTGATCGTCCACGAGCGCGACAACACCAGCGAAGAGGCGCACAATGCCCGGGGTGGGGGAGTGGCGGTCGATATCCCGCTGGCGGTACTCATCAACGAACGAACCGCCAGCGGCGCGGAACTGGTCGCCGGGGCGATTCAGGATCAAAGCCGGGGCATTCTTATCGGCACCACTACTTACGGCAAAGGCACCGTCCAGCAGATCTTCCCGCTGACGGATGGCTCATCACTGCATGTCACCTCATCGGAATGGTTTACGCCCAATCACCAACCGCTTGATCAGGTGGGCTTGCAGCCGGATATTCCGATGCAGCCCGATCCAAATGGGCTGGATGTCGTTCTTGGAGAGGCGATCCGCCAGCTTCAGGACGAACTACAACTGGAGAATACGTCGTCATGACGACTGAAGGTATCAAGGTTATCGCGCGCAACCGCAAAGCCAGCCACGATTACCATCTGGAGGAGCTTTATCGCGCCGGGCTGGTGCTGACGGGGACAGAGATCAAGTCGATTCGCGCCAATCGCATCAACCTGCAGGATGGTTTTGTCGAGGAACGCAGCGGTGAATTGTGGCTGATCGGCGTTCACATCACGCCTTACGAGCAGGCGGGCATCTACGGCTATGTCGATCCGCTGCGCCCGCGCAAGCTGCTGCTGCACAAGCGCGAAATCCGCCTGATTATCACGCGCATTCGAGAACGCGGCTATACCTGCGTGCCGACGATGGTGTTCCTCGAACGCGGGAAGGCAAAGGTCGAAATCGCGCTGGCGAAAGGCAAGAAGCTCTACGATAAGCGTGAGGCAATCGCCAAGCGCGATAGCGATCGCGAAATACGTCAGGCGATGAAGGAGCGCTTTCGTGAATAAACGATGATGTGGCCCAACTCCATTCGCGGCGTCAACAATCTGCCCGAAGAAGAAAAGCGCGCGATCTATCTTACGATGCTGCCAGAGTGGGTGCTGCGCAGTTATGGGATCGATCCGGTTACGCTGACGGTGGATAATCAGCCGGTCGTGCAGATTCGCTGTCCGGCGGGAAGCCGGGCGCTCGAAATGTCGGTGAAGCGGCGCGCAACCGATCTTGACCCGATGTTCTACCTGAATGTCGCCGATACCTTTAACAATCAACTGCTGGTGCTGCTGGTCGTGGTGAACGATCCCGACGCGCCGCGCTTTCACATTGACCGCGATCAGGACGGAAATTCAACCCAGCTGGGGACGACGTCGCGCAATCTCGCCGCCGAAGAAGCGGCGATGCGAGCCGGACTCGCGCCGGGGCAGGTGCGCGCTGGGCTGCGCGTCTTTAAGCAGCTCGTGCCGATTTTTGAAGAATTTGTGTCGAATCTCGGTCATGATTTGTTCCTGATCGAGCCGCTTGCCTACCATAATGCTATCGTCTTCGAGCGTTATGGGTTTAACTACGTTCGCGGCTACCAGGAAATGGTGAGTATTCATCATGAGTTTCAGCCAGGTGGCGCGGTGCATTACAAGCTCGTACCCGACAACCCATTTCGTCAGCCGGACGCCTGGAAAAGCGTTCGCGGGCGTTCATGGGCAATTCACGATGGCATCCTCGGTCACCCGTTTACCGGCTTCCAGATGTATAAGCGGATTGGCGCGTCAGCCGGGATTTCCACCTTCCCGGACTCGATCTGGTAGCGCGTCGGGCAATGTTACCGGTTGACCGGCGAGGAGAGTCCGGTACAATTAGGGTGAAATCTGCGCCCATAGCTCAGTGGATAGAGCATTGGTCTTCGGAACCAACGGTCGGGGGTTCGAATCCCTCTGGGCGCACTGCGATACAAGCGTGCTGTCAAGCGATGGCGCGCTTTTTGTTTTCGCACTGGTCAATCGGATGATAACAGAGAATTTCGTCTCTTGATTCATCGAGGCGTTGCTGCTAGAATGCTCGCCAGTACGCCCCATTCGTCTAGAGGCCTAGGACGTGGCCCTCTCAAGGCCAAAACAGGGGTTCGAATCTCCTATGGGGCATATGATTCTGATGGGCTTGATCCTCATCAGAATCATTTTTATCTCCCTCAACAGATTCCAATTCACTCATTCTCTGGCTGACGTTATCGAGCCGTGCCCTGTGCATTTCTGCACGGAGGCATAAGAATTCCCACTCACCTACATGAGCTTCGGCGCGGGTGAGCCGCTGCAAAGAGTGCGCTCGGTCATGTTCTGGGCAATCTTCATCGAAAGCAGTCAGGGCAATTTGCATACCTTTCCACCGGATGGAGTTGGCTGTACTGAATTGCCGCCTGCCGGGACAACCTGGGGCAGTAATGGCAACATCAGCCAGCTAGAGCATTGTCAGGATTACCGCTATACGGTGCGCTCGTTCACCGGTGATGCCAGTGATGGTATTGCCTACGTAGAGAATAGTGAATTTTGGGATGACTATAAGTTTGTCATCATTACGACGCGCTCGATCGGACAAACTTCAACATTTGATATTCAAAATGGCGCAAATCGTCCTGGGTGGATAGATGCCACTGTACCAGATCCCAATGACCCAAATAAGCGCATCTCTTACGTTGTGCTTCAATTCCGTTCTGAAGGTCGCCAGTTTTTGCCTTGCAGTGTTGCGTCAAATACTGCTTACTTGAGTGGGAGCTAATCGAAATGAAGTCACTCGTGATCCTTTTCATGCTATTCATCTCGATGACGGTCTCTGGACAAGCTCAAGATCAAGATACCGTCCTTATCTACGTAAGAAAAACGAGCAGTGAGTACATCCGGGCATTTCTGTATTCAACCGGAGCGCTCAATAGCTACTCCATATTCACAATCACTGACCAACCTGCAGAACCGACTATCTGCGGTGCGCTATCGCCCAACGGTTTATTCGACGCATTTACACAGATCGCTTCCCCGACAGCACTTTCATTTGCCTATACGCCGACGGACGAAACTTTTGCCACTACCGCGTGGAACTCAGATTGGGACCCATGTAAACTAAGTTGGCTCGATAATGAAACGCTTATAGTCAGACAGATCGACACGTCTAACGTTGTTGCAATGTTCAAAATTGAAAATAACGTTCTCCGAGAGGTTCCAGTTTCGCTTCCCCCGACACCATCCATACCCGACCTCCCCTTTGCCTACGACACTGCCACCCAATACATTATTCCTTCCAACAACTTCATAAAGTTCTTTTATGAAAGCTGTCCTAATGAGCCTGTCATCCCACCCGATGGTGTATGTATAAGTTCAACACGCGGCGAGGTGATATACGATCTCAGCCTTGAGCGTAACGTCGGGGTCATCACAGATAGTGTTCCATGGATTTTAAGCGGGCAAGACATCGACGGACCTACCCACATATATTCGATTGGCTATTATTCATGGTCGCCCGATGATCGTTACTTCTGGTATTCCACCATCAATGATCAAGGTTTTGATGATTTTCGCCTCTATGACACCGTGCTTGAACGCCAACTGGATACGGGTGGATATAACTGGGACCTCGATTTGTTTCGGAAACCAGTCTGGTCACTCGATTCGCGCTTTGTCGCTTTCTGGACAGTGGGTTCGACGGATAGCGAAAGCGCAGACGAAAGCATACGTTCAATTAACGTCTATGATACGGTCACACAGCAGGTCATCCCCATCGACTTAGGTTTCCAGATTGCAGATAACAAAAACCCGATCATCTGGTCGCCAAACACAGCGGAGTTTGTTACATGGGATATTGATGGCAACCTATATCGCGTTGATGTTGAATCAGTCAGTTACGAGCTGATCGACACACAGGTGACGAGTGTGATCGCGTGGTCGTATGTCGCACCGATACCGGACGTAGAACTCACTCCACCCGTTAGCTGCACGATAACCGTCTTAGCAGCGGACCCCGTTGGGCTGGTGAATGCCATCTACGCCGGGAACGGCAACGGCGCATCACCTGATACAATTTGCCTGGAAGACAGCACCTACACCCTTACAGCAGTTGGCAACACCGCCGATGGTGCAAATGGGCTGCCGTCCATCACCAGCGATATTACCATTGTTGGCAACGGGGCAGTGATCAACCGTGGCGCGGCAGCGCCTGCCTTCCGCCTCTTGCATATTGCTGCCAACGGGAGTTTGACGCTGGAAAACGTGACGGTAAGCGGGGGCAATGCCTCTGGTGCTGCGCCTGCGGATGATGGCGGCGCGATCTACAATCGCGGTGCGCTGCTCCCTACCCAGGTGGCAGCTACTGCCGAACCTGTCCTGATGACTGACACCGCTACGACTCCACCGCTTGTACTACCGACTGATACAGTGACGAATCCTCCACCGGCAGTCTTCATGGTGAAGGAAACTACTATATAGGCAACTACGCCGAGGGCGGTGGTGTCTTCTACATAGAGTCGGGCATTCTAAACGAGATTAGTGCGTACTTTGAGTACAACTCCGCAGGCGAGGAAGGCGGCAGTGTGCTTCTAAGCGCTGCTTCTGGCGACCCGGTGAGTGGATCGCCACCGACTGTGCAGGTGACTGCCAGTGACATCCTGGAGAATAAACCATCTACCATTGTTTCAGCGATTGGTGGAAGCAGTGTGTTCGATTTTACCGGGAATTGGTGGGGCAATTTGAACGGTCCGATACCGGAAGCATTAGTGGGGTCGAACATCAATGCCAGCAATTGGCGTCGCAGTCCGGTGCAATGTCTCATCACGCCTGAAGACAGCGATGGTGACTGTCTGCCCGATGCTTTCGAACTGACAATTCCGGGTCTATTGCCCATCAATCCGGACCTCGTTTGGGTGACTGGCACGCCGCAGCTTGCCGGTCGAGTCGCCGAAGCGTCGTTTCCCTGTTATCCGACGAGGCAATTGCAGCCCTTCCTGTCGCCAGATGCGGTAGACCCGCTTGCGGTTGATCCGAAAACCAGCGTGCTTGAGCACCACCGCGATAATCCGGTAGCCATACATCGGTTGCTCATGGGCGTATTCCCGAATGAGCGCGACCGTCTCCGCTTCGTCTGCGCGGGCGTGACCCGCGTAGCGCACACTTGAGCGTTGCATCCTGACCAATTGACATGCACGTCGCTGCGACAGCCCTCGTTCTGTCACCAACCGTTCGACCGCTCGGCGGCGGTCACGAGGGCTTACCACTTTTTTGAGACCAAATCTTTCAGGGCGTCGATGTCCAGCACTTGCTGTGCTGCCACTAGAAAATTGATGTAATCCTGTTCACTACATTTAGGTGGGTTCATACCTTCAATTTTAGTTCATTTCCCTCAACTGCGGAACTTCTAAAAAGAAGTAGTACTTACATAATCTAGCTTCAACTATATTGATTTTCATTACTGTATTGTGCTGACCATCGGTCGTATCTCCCTGGCAACCACGTTGGTGAACAAACCCTGCCGCTCGATGATGCCTTCGACGATGATGAAAGCGGTGCCGCGCAGCACCTTACGGTAGCGCACATACACATCAGTGTGGACGACAATGTCGGGATGCCTGCCGGTTGTTATATCCGGGTGGCACCGTAGAATATCAATATCCCCAGGTGTTTGCCTGATACTCCGGATGCTTGCGGATGTACGCACTGATGAATGGGCAAAGCGCTTGTACTTTGTAACCATCGTCTCTGGCATAGTCCAGCACGAAGCGTGCCATTCGATTGGCAATGCCCAGTCCCTCAAACTCTCGGGGAACTTCCGTGTGCGTAAAGATGATGTTTTGACCGGCGATCATGTATTCCACGATGGCGATAGCGTCTCCAAGGATCACCTCGAAACGATTTTCTTCCGGGTTATTTCTGACTTCCAGTTGATTTGGATCGATATTCATATGATCTCTTCTATTGGCTATTGGTTTCAGAGGAGAGTCTGTAACTGGGGAAGACGACCGCAGCGTTAGCACCACCTGCCAGTATCTGAGTCGTTCTGTCGTGTGTGCGGATTGCCGACGACTCAGCCCGCGCCGTGAGTGTAAACGAAGACACGGCGCGCATTGACGGCTGCCGAGCGAGTTTCGTACCTACTGCCGCAGAATTCAGAGCAGGACCATACATAAATTGTCTGCACAGCCGGATCGTGCCAGCGGTAGGCAGATGGCGCATTTGCCGCTAGACAACTTCGCTCATTCCCTCAATGAACTCGCGAAAGGCAGGCAAGTCTCCGTGCTTGCTGGTGCCTATCACATTGACGATTCCTCCCATGAGTGATTTCGCCCGCCAAATCACATAAATGACGCCGTTTTTATCCACAAACCAGCGCCCCTCAGTGCCAGATCCGCGCAGCGGATGACGGGGCGGAAGCTCAATCGATTCGCGCCAGGCAACGTTTCCGCCGAATTTCTGAGGTGGTATGCGGTTGAATTTCAGACTGAGCACTGCTGATTTCCTTTCGATACATCTTCAATATAGCTCAATTGTGGATTTCGAAGTACTTGATAGGCGAATCTGCGATTAGTTCACCATAGCAAGCAGTCGATGCAGTCTGCATGACGTAAGGTGCTTCATATTGCATCCCACGGCTAGTTGCTTTTGCCTCAGCGTGGAAGTGAACTGCCAGCGCAAGGCTGAGCGTTTGTTATCACACCATTTTTATCATCGCTCGTATCTCCCTCGCGACGACATTGGTGACTAATCCCTGCCGCTCGATGATGCCTTCGACAATGATGAAAGCGGTGCTGCGCAGCACCTTGCGGTAGCGCACATACACGTCAGGGCGGACGACAATATTGAGAAAGCCATCCTCATCTTCGAGGGTGACAATAGGTAGTGAACGGCCAAGTTGACGCGCTGGGCTGCCAGAATCATTTGTGCAGCGCGCAGCCGGAGAGATGGGCGTCATGTACTTATCTGTCTTGTGCGAGCAAAGAAGTTACCAGTGATGCGAGCTGCATCTGATTCTGGTGTTGACCAGAGACGGTGACCGCCTGCGCAGGTATCTGCGGAAAATGGTTCTCCAGCAAGTCTCTCATTCGCTTCTTATCGACCGCGTAGGTTGCAGGGTGGTACGCGACTACAGCTGCCAACCCGGCTGTGGACTCATGCCTGGAGTGCGCCTGGAGTTCTTCGGCGATCGCGGACAACACCCTCAAGACAGCCGGAATGTTATTGGTTTGCCACGCCACCGTTAGTGCCTTGCGATAGTCGTTGTGGGCTGCGTCAGCCTGACCTGCTGCAAGCTCTACTTTGGCGAGAAGAAGGAAATTTGTGACAAGATGTTCGTTCTGCTCATATTCACTGAGGAGACGTTGGGCAGCGCCACTTTCAAAGTACGAGAGGCTTCTTTCCAGGAGTTCACGCGCTTGGACAATTTCGCCTTCCACGTAGGCGAGATTACCCATCAGTTCATGTACGCAAGCAAGCCCAGGTGCATAGTCTGCCTCACGTGCCATCTTGTCGGCTTGTGCCAGCATCTGCTGTGCATCGGACAGGTTTCGCTGCTCCAGTGCAACGGCAGTTACCTGTATCAATCCCTCAATCATATCCTGTGGTTCGTTGGACGACGCACCTATCTGGACAACCTGTGCAAAGTGCTGTCTTGCCTCATCATAAGCGCCAAATGCTCTCGCGCACCAGCCGAGAGTGAGCAGACAATTGATCAGCCAGTTCGTATGTTCGGTTCCCCGGGCAAGTGCTACTCCCTCAGCAGCATAGGTATGCGCTTGGACGTACTGCCCCGCACGCCGATAGGTTCCGGCAAGGTTTCCGAGCGCCTGAAGAATGCCCTCTGCCTTTCCTGAATTACGGTAAATCGTGAGGCTCTCCTGTCCGTACCGTATGGCTTTGTCAAACTCGCATTGATTGAGGGCGCTCACCGCCAGATTGTTGAGGTCCCCGGCTTGCCGTAATCGGTTTCCAAGCAACTGGTTCAGGCGGAGACTTTCAAGTGTCCATTGTTCGCCCCGGTCGTATTCCCGCGCCTGATCGGCAATCATTCCAAGCTGCTTGAACGTTCGTGCCAGATGATGGACATCCCCCAAAGTCTGTTGAATTGCAAGCGCCTGTTCCGTGAACAGTCTGGCTTCATCGAGGTTCGGCTCATCAACGCCCAGCCGACCAAAGCAGCTCCCGCCCATTCCATACAGGGCAAGCGCGGTTCCCCACATGTTCCCTGACTTCTGATAGAGCGCCAGCGCCCTTTGAAAGTGAGGGCGTATCGCCTCGGTCGCCCGCCACGCCAGCATGTTGCGCCAGCCTCGTGTAAGCGCCAGAAATGCACGGTCATCGTCAGTTCCTGAGTGGTCAAGTAGTGGCTGGCTTTGGTCCGCAAGCCAATCTGCCATATCATGGTGTCCCAGCTCAACGCATAATCGCGCCTGATATGCGAGCAGTGCGCCCAATACGCCCTTGCTCCTGGGATCGGGCTGACTTTCCTGAAGCGTTGTTCCTACTTCCGAGAAAACTGTCCATCCATCCTGCAGCTGGCCGCTGATGTGATAATAGAGCCAGAGGCTGTGAAGTACCGGGTTGAGCAGAGCGTAATTGCGCTCCTGCACAGCCCATTGTAACGCCTGGAGAATGTTCGGAACATCGTGGCGAATCTCAGCGACTGCATCAATCTGCCTACTATCCTGAAAATGCGTCTGACGTGCCTGAAGGAGCGACAGGTAGAATCGGCTAAAGCGAGCCCGGATGCTCGCTACTTCACCAGCTTGCTCCAGCTTCTCCTCCGCTGCCTGGCGCAGGAGTTCATGCGTCTCAAAGCGATGGGTTAGGGGATTACGCCAGAGGAGTGCCTTGTCGACAAGACTGCTTAAGGTCGGCAGGCTTGCTCCTGTCACTACAGTCACTGCCTCGCGCGCTGGACTCCCGCGAAAGACTGCCCAACGACGAAAAACAGCCTGTTCCTCGGCGGTCAGGCGTCCCCACGACCATTCAAATACTGCGCGAATGCTGCGGAGCCGTTCGGGAAGATCCCTCGCAGTGACGCCAAGAAAATCGAGGCTGCGTTCAATCTCGCTCACGATCTCACCGGTCGAAAGCAGGCGGATGTGGGACGCCGCTAGTTCAATCGCAAGCGGCATGCCCTGTACGAGCTGGCACAGCCGCATGACTGAGTTGGGGTCATCAGGAATGAAGTTGGGCTGCACACGCTTGGCGGTCTGTAGGAACAGGCGAATTGCAGCGTATGAAAAGAGATTGTCCCCGTTCTGTGTCGGATAATTCAATCCGCTTAGGGTGAAGACCGACTCCGCAACGAGGTTGAGCCGTTCGCGCGATGTCACCAGTACACGAACCTCTGGCGCGGCTTCCAGGATTTCGGAGACCACGGGACTGCTCTCAAGCAGATGCTCGAAGTTATCAAGCATGAGCAGCACGTTTTTACCGCTCAGAAAATCGAGTAACTGGCGTTTGGGCGGTCTTTTATCCGCCTGAAACACGCAGCCAATCCGTCCGGCAATCGCAAACAGCAGCTGATCGGGTAACGTCAGAGAAGTCAGTGGGACAAAAAAGACGCCGTCGCGGAAGCGATCCTGCCACGACTCGGCGCAGGCGAGAGCCAGGCGCGTCTTGCCCATTCCTCCGATAGCAAGCAGAGTGACCAGGCGCACCTGCTCATTCCATACGAGCCGCGTCAGATCGTTCAGTTCATGTTCACGACCGACGAAGCGTGTTGTCCAGGCAGGCAGTCGAGATGGAAACCCTGAAAGGCTCGCTTCAGCAGCTGGATCAGCCGACAGAAGATTAAGGACAGCTGCGCGTTTTACAGCCTCCGAACGGGTATGCACCTCCAGCTTGCCGTAGAGACGTTTGATGTACCACTTGATTGTATTGAGGGACAGAAAGAGCTGATCAGCAATCTCGTAGTTCGAGTGGTTCTGCGCCATAAGCAGCAGGATTTCGCATTCACGTCTGGTGAACGGTTCGAGAGGCTCAGGGGGTAGATCACTGAACGGTTCCACAGGGTTTTCAATCCAGATGAAGGTTTGTATTGATTATCGGAAATCCACCCCGATCAGGTGCAGAGTCCACCCGCCACGGGTGGTGACGGGTAGGAGACGTCTTCGTAAGATGATACTGTACCACAAATTACAAAATCAGAATGCTGGTGAGTTCCTGAGGAGGACGAGGATGAGCAGAAAATGGAGTTTGGCGATTGTCCTGCTGCTGGTGGTTATATTCAGCCTCATTCTGGCAACTGCAGTGGGGGCACATAACGCCGGTCACATCCATGTTCCCAGTGGGGAGTGTGTTGATGTCGGCTCCGGCAAACACGCCCACAACCCGGAACAGCAGGATCGGATACCCGGTCCCGGTGATCAATATGGGGCGCGCTGGGCAGCGGAGCAGGGGAATACGCCCATCTGGCCTCGCCACTGTGACGAACCCGGCGCGCATAATCACCCGTAGCCCATTCGGAAGTACTCTCCACAAGCTTATAGTCTCTGAAACTGCCCTCACAGGATTCGCCGTGAGGGCAGGACCACTGTCAACACCAGATGAGCCACTCAGGATTTTTGTGACCAATGAGATTATCCATCACCAGCAGCACCCGCAGGGGCGGGAGTTGAGCGCTTAAGGTGGCTTTGACCTGCACACCAGCGCGCCAACTTTCCCAGAACTGACGATTGG
>JAUQWZ010000036.1 GCA_030834905.1 Aggregatilineales bacterium
CCAACCCGGACGCAAAGGGTAAGTATTACGGCTCATCCAGTCCAGTAAGGCCTGTATCCGATGGGATGCAGGCTTTTTGTTTCCCTTAAACCAAGGAGGAAAAACCATGAGTCATTTGACAAGATTTAGATTCCACATAAACAATGAAGCCATCCGCAGCCTGCTCAAATCCAGCTACCCGGAAATCGCAAACGCCACGCTGCGGGAACGTGAGGAAAACGGGCTGCGCGTAGTTGAGTTTCTGCCGCAGCCAGGGCGCAAAGGCTGAAGATCATGGGCGGCATTGCATTCAGCTTGAACGACTTGCGTCTCTGTCTTTCGTCCATCGCGCCGGTTGAGCTGAAGGGGATGGGGTTGCTGCGCGAGCAGCCCCACCTGATCACCGGGACGGCGCGCCTCCCACGCGAGACGCTGGTCGAAGCCGTGACGGAACTCGTCACCTATACCGGACGGTGCGCGGCGGCGGCGCGACAGCTGACGAATCTCACGCCAATCCCACTCTTGACCGCAAGCGTGCTGGAGTTCGGCGTATGAACGCGATCACGGCGATCTACGACCAACTGGCGGTTGCTCTGACCGCTGATCCGCTGCTGCTGTTGGCGTCGGCGGCTGCCACGTTCGATCCGTTCTGGGACGACTTTGAAGACGAGATTGATTACGAGACCGACCCGCTGACAATTGCCTTGCAGGTCACTCGCGGCGCGTTCCCCGATATCTATGCGGAAGCGATTGAGCGGATGCGGGCAGGCGCGCCGTATGCCGAGTTGGATCGGCTGCTCTGCAGAGGAATTTCCGCGAAAGGCATCCCGCTCGATGACATCGAAACCATCGGCTGGGGGATACCGTTGGTCGCGGTGGGCATCGATCTCGAAGACCCGGAGTTCTACGCCGTTCACAGCGACCTGCTGCCGATCCTCGCGCCGTTCGGCATCGATATCCCCGAAGGCGAAAGCTATCGCATCGAGGTGCCGGAAGGCATCCACCAGGTCGGCAGCGCCATTGCCCGCAGTCTGCACGAACAAAATGATCCAGCGTTGCGACAGGTTAGTTGGCTGTTCGGCTGGATGTTTTCCTGCACCGGCAACTCGCTGGTCGATTGTACCGATGAGGCTCTGTCCGAAATCCAACCGCTCTCCTGGGACCCGGAGGACATCGCCTTTGCCATTGAAATTATCGAAGAAGCGAACGGCATCATGCGCGATGCGATGGCGGGTCTGGACGTTCTCAAGTCCACGCCTGATCTCATGGCAGCACTGGAGCGCCATATCGCCACCCTCTCTCGTGAACTGAAACAGAAAGGCAAGCTTGATGAACCATCCATCCGACTGGAATGGGCGGGTCTTGGCGGCGGCGCTGAACGAGCAGCCGTCGCTGATCCTGAGTTTTTACTCGTTCGGGGTGATGCTGCGTAAGACCGATGGCGACACAACCACCGAATACCCGGTCGATGTGCGACGTGCAAAGCGTCCTGAGTAATTGTTCAACGCGCAAGCGTTACGAACCTGTTGTTCCATCAACAGTACCCTAGGTGGTCGGCGGTGAGGTAACGAACTGTCTAATCGCCCACTGACAATGTATCCCACA
>JAUQWZ010000003.1 GCA_030834905.1 Aggregatilineales bacterium
TCGCCAGCTTGTTAAAGAACCGCTGGTACGCATCGTCAATGCGCCTGCACACATCCTGACACGCCTGCGAGTGCAAACCACGCCACAAGACGAAGCGCTGTGTCTTGCGGAGCTTGAGGACGTGTTTGTTCATCTGGTGCAGCGTGACGTACTTTCCGGCGAGACGGTAGTAGCGTTTCTGGAGCGCGATGAAGTGATTCCAGACCGTAGACGCAACAAACAGCTTGTGCCGCAGCTTCCGATCTTTCTTGTCAGCGCGGTACAGTCTGTACTTGTACATCTTGCGAACGGTGATAGAATCACTCATGCTTTCGGCGCTCCATTCGCTGGAGGCGTGGGTAGGTGTTTCCGCATCTGCCCACAACCTCTATTATAGCCAATATTCTCTATCAACACAAGAACAAACGTGCGCTTTCATCCACGCGCTAAAGCACGAGGTTTTCCCGCGCCGGAGAGCTATAATAGCAAGAGCATACCATATCTTAAACCGCTTCTCATGATGAGGCGCTAAACTGTGCGGCATATTGCCTGTAAAGTGAGGTTGAAATGCCAGAAGTCGGGGAAACCGCGCCGGATTTTCGTCTCCAGAATCAGGATGGCGAATGGGTGAGCCTGAGCGATTTTCGCGGCAGCAAAGTTGTGCTGTTTATCTTCCCGAAGGCGAATACGGGCGGCTGCAACGCGCAGGCATGTGGCTTTCGGGATGAATTTGAAACCTTCAAAGCCGCCAATGCAATCGTGCTGGGCTTGAGCGCCGATGCGCCAGCAGCGCTGAAGCAGTGGCGGACGAGTAAGCGTATCCCTTACGATCTGCTGTCCGATCCCGACCATCAGGTTTTGCAGCAGTGGGGGGCGTGGCGCAAGCCGCCGCTGAGCCTGCTCAGCTTCCTCGCCATCGAGCGCTCGTACTTTGTGATTGATGAACGGGGAATCGTCATCGACGGCAAGGTGGGCGTCAGCCCCGGCGGCAGCGTGAGCCGCGCGCTGAAAACCCTCAATATCAACACCACCGCTGTGTAATCCCGCCGAGGATAGGCTACTATACGCAGCTATCCATATAACATTGGTCAAACGCATACCTTCAGGAGGAATTTTTATGCCCCAGATTGGCGAGCAAGCCCCCGATTTCAAACTGCAAAATCAGGACGGCGAATGGGTGAGACTGAGCGATTTTCGCGGCAGCAAAGTCGTGCTGTTTTCGTATCCGCGCGCGGGCACATCGGGCTGCACGACGCAGGCATGTGGCTTCCGTGACGAATTTCCGAAGCTTCAGAAAAGCAGCGTGGTCGTGCTGGGCATCAGCGACGACCCGCCTGAAGATCAGTTGAAGTGGAAGCGCAAGGAAAACCTGCCTTATGACCTGCTGTGCGACATCGATCACAAGGTGCTGGAAGCGTGGGGCGCGTGGGGCGAAAAGTCGATGTATGGCAAGAAGTATATGGGCACAATCCGGTCACACTGGGTCATTGATGAAAATGGCGTCGTGCAGGACGTGCAGATTGGCGTCAGCCCGGTAGAAAGCGTCGAGAAGGCAGTCGCCGCTGCCGCCGGGTAAACCAACCACCCTCTTCACGCGGTCAACATGTGTCGCGGACACGACAACCGTCGTGTCCGCTTCTTATTCCCCGAAGTGAACACCACCATGCAGCGTCCCTACCTTATGCTTCCTGCGCCGCCCGCACTGCCCCCGCCGCCGGACTCCAGGCAAACCAGCGCGGGAAGGCGCGCACGTGGCGCGGTATGCCCTCGACCAGAACCCTTGAATCGCGGATGGCATCCTGATAGCTGATTCGCCCCAGCCACAGCTTAAAGAAAGTCGCCAGGTCAGCCGTCACCAGCACATTCAGCTCGTAACCCGGATCGGTCAGACAGAGCGTGACATCGTCGGGAGTCAGCACCAGCCAGTAGCTGCCGGTTTCCGCGCCATAGAAGTCAAACTGCACCACCACCCGGTCGTCGGCGAGTTGATCCCGATTGACGCGCTGGTGCATCCACCATAACAGCAGCAGCGGGTCGAGTTCCTGCGGCGTCGGATCGCCAAACGCCCATGCCGCGCCCCAATCGAGCAGCCCATTGACGACATCCCGCAGCGCGAACCCGGCTTCTGTCAGATGATATTCGGTCGTCTGGCGACCCGAACGATGGTTTCGCTTCTGGATCACGCCGCCATCCTGAAGCTGACGCAGCCGCTTCGCCAGCAGCGCCCGCGAGATTCCCGGCAAGCCGCGCTCCAGTTCGTTGAAGTGGGTCGTGCCGGTGATCATGTCCCGAACGATCAGCAGCGTCCAGCGATCCCCAAGAATTTCCAGCGCCTTAGCCATCGGGCAGTATTGACCATAAGCTGACATCGACATTCGCCTCTCACAAGCAGCCGGGCGGTTTATTTTCTGAACTGGTCGCTCAACCATTCCCAGTATACGGTGTTTTGGAACCAACAGCCGAGTTGGAAAAAATGGGAGGTGGGCTATGGCAGTAATCGACCGGGGGCAGGTGAACCGGCGTGCCGCTGAAATCTACGACGAGTTTTTCGTTCCGGCGCTGTTTTTGGAATGGGCAGATCGGGTTGTAACCGCGGCGGATATTCAGCCGGGTGACCGCGTCCTCGACGTTGCCTGCGGTACCGGCGTGCTCACCCGCGCCGCTGCCGAGCGCGCTGGCGAAAGCGGCTCAGTCGTTGGGCTGGATATTAATGATGGTATGCTCGCCGTAGCTGCCAGCAAAGCGCCGTCCCTGGATTGGCAGTCAGGTCGGGCGGAGGCGCTGCCGTTTGATGACGACAGCTTCGATGCGGTCGTCTGCCAGTTCGGGCTGATGTTCTTTGAAGATCGCCGCGCCGCCCTTCAGGAGATGTACCGCGTCCTGCGCCCCGGCGGGCATCTGGCGGTCGCCGTCTGGGATTCGCTCGATCATACGCCGGGATACGCGGCGATGGTCGATCTGCTCCAGCGTCTTTTTGGCGAGCAAGCCGCGAATGGAGTGCGCGCACCGTTCAGTCTGGGGGATGTCGCCGCGCTTCAGGCACTTTTCAGCGACGCGGGTATCCCTCACGCGCAGATCACAACGCATGTTGGATCCGCCCGGTTTGCATCAATTGAAGCCTGGGTTTATACCGACATCAAAGGATGGGTGCTGGCGGACAAGCTCGACGACGAACAGTACCAGCGCTTACTGGCGGAATCGCAGCACGCCCTGTCGCCCTTCCTGACCGCCGATGGGGAAGTTATCTTCGCTTCGCCCGCGCATATCGTCGCTGCCGTGAAGGAATGAGGGCGAATACTGCATATTTTTCTCACCCCACTGCCGATGCCAGCGCTCCGCAGGCGGGACAGCCGCCGCCGGGTCGAATAATCGCGTAGCCGCCGGATGGGTCTTCGCCCCAGAACGGAAAGTCCACATTCCAGACGATCAGCAGCGACACGCGCCCGCTTTGTCGCGCCATTCGCGCCGCGTCGCCAAGCCACTGGGCGTGCTGCTGCGCCGACGTATTCGCTGCCCAGCCGAACGCTGACGGCAGCCCGCCGTAGCCTTCAGGCGAGAGATAGCCAAGTTCGGTGAAGCAGATCGGCTCGCTGCCAAAGGCTGCCACCGTCCGGTTGATCATGCCGCCGAGATAGCGCGTCGGGTACTCGCTGCGCGGATCGCCGCTGTTCTGCGCGGGCGGCACGATGCCTTCGTTGTAGTGGATGCCAACGCAGTCCATATATTGCGCCGCGCCCGCCCCCGCCATCTGCTGCATGAATACGTCATCGTTGCAGCCGCCGGAACCGCAGCCCGCCGCGCCAAAGAAACCGGTCGGGGCGGGCGCGCCGCTGATAACCATCACGTTCGGGTTGCGCGACTTGATGGCGTTGTAGGCGCTTTGCAGCAGCCGGGTGTAGTTGGCACCGTTGATCTGTCCGGCGTTCCATTCGCGGTCGATGTTCGGCTCGTTCCACACTTCAATCGCGTCAATGCCGAGCGCCGCGGCTTCGCCGACAAACTGGCTGTAGGCGGCGATATAGCCGTCAAAATCGCCCATCTGCGCCGGATGCCCGACGATGCTCACCAGCAGGCGAAAGCCGTTGGCGCGGGCGCTGTTCAGCATCCCGGCGATACCGGCAGTGCCTTCGCCAACGCTGTAGCGGTACTGCATCTTCACCCAGGTCATACCCGCGCTGCGGGCGGTGGCGACCGTGTTGGCGTTGAGATCCAGCACATGACCGCCAAGCGCGAACCCACCGGCAGACTGCCCGCCGCCGACAATCACATTCGGCGGGGCGGTCGGGCTGATCCAGGTTACCGGCAGCCTGAGCACATCGGCGGTGGTTTGCACGAACTGGGCAAATACCCAGCCGGTCAAGCCGTCGATGGTTTCGGCTTGATAGTATTGGCTGTTATCGGTGCGGGCGATGACATTAAGCGGCGTCCCGTCGTCGAGCGTGACAATGATGTCGTAGCTGTTGCCGGGTCCCCGGCGCAGGTTCAAGCCCTGGGCGTTGTTGACCACGGCGTTGCCCGCCGGAGTCGCCGTTGGCGTGGGCGTGTCGGTGCTGGATGGCGTGTAGGTCGGCGTGTGTGAGGGCGTCTGCGTTTGCGTCGGTGAAGCGGTCGCTGTCGGCGTGTCGGTCGGAGTCGGGGTGCTGGTGTCGGTTGGGGTTTCCGTGGGAGTTTCCGTCGGCGTCTCGGTATGGGTCGGCGTCATCGTCGGCGTGTCGCTGGGCGTGGGGGACGCGGTGAACGTCTCTGACGGCGTGATGCTCGGCAGCGACATCAGCGTTGGCACAACGACCACGCGCTCCGGGCTGCACGCGCCGATCAGCGCCGCGCAAAGCATGAAGATCAGTGTTTTCCGCATGGCTGCTTCCCGCCCTTTGTGGTGAACCAGGCAAAACGACTGTTGCAGGGACACGACACCACCGTGTCTGCTTTCGCTTTAGCCTGATCACCTTAAACGCTGCTTTACTCGTAAAACTCCGGCGCTTTTTTGAGTGTTTCCCACTGCCCATTGTCATGACCGAAAATCACCAGCCCGATATGCTCGCGCTCGACTAGATCAAGCAGCTTAATCGTGCTGGCGCGGATCGCTTCGGCGTCCGGATTACTGCCGTCGTCCTGCTCGTCACGGGTAAAGCCCGCGCCGAAAGGGACAGCGTCAATCGGCAGTAAAACCGTCCCCGTTTTGGGCAGCCGCGCCAGTACTGATTGATGTCCCGGCACATGCCCACTCGTCTCAATCAGTTCCAGCCCCGGCAGCAGTTCGGTGTCCCCGTCTACCAGCCGAATGCGCTCCATCGGCTGATCCCATTGGGGGCGAACGGCAGCAAAACGCGGGTTGCTCGCCGCATCCAGATGATGCGCGCGCTGAACAACATATTGCGCCCTGGTAAATGCCGCGTGTCTTCCGGCATGATCGAGATCATAATGCGTCGAAATGACGGTATCAATATCGTCCGGTTTTAAGCCAATGCTCGCCAACTGCTCGATAACGTCCCGCCCATTCTCGAAGTCCGCTTCTTCTTCAGGCATAACCTCCGGTAGACCAGTGTCAATCAGAATATTCCTGCCGTCATCCGTTTGCGCCAGATAGCACACAATCGGAATCTGGTATTCCGGCATCGATCCCACCTGCATCAGATAAAGACGCTTTATGGCAGTCTGGCTCATAACCCCCTCCTCGTATATGATCCATGCGCCTGTGCGCCAAAACTTTTCAGAATCCGCCCTGCGACTCGACCAGCGCCAGCGCTTCGTCCAGTATTGGCATATCGTTGGCGCAGCCCTGCCGCGTGACGACAATCGCGCCGGTGGCATTGCCCATCCGCGCCGCCTTGTGCCAGTCCCAGCCGTTCAGATGACCGTAGATGAAGCCGCTGGCGAAGGCGTCGCCCGCGCCGAGTGTATTGAGCACCTTGATTTTGAAGGCGCTGGCGTGGTAGACCGCCCCGTCTTTGGTATAAACGCTGGAACCGTCGCCACCGCGCTTGTAGACCACCGCTTTGCGCACGCCTTGCAGCAGCCGTTCGACGGCAGCTTCGCCTGTTTCTGCCCCGGCAGCGGCTTTCACTTCGTCCTCGGTGCCGATGGCGATATCCACCATTGGCAGTGTCGCCCGGGTGGTGATGCCATAGGCGCGCGCGTCATGCCACTGTGTCGGTCGGTAATCGAGATCGAGCACCACTTCCGTTCCAACGTCGCTCGCCCATTCGGCGGCATACTGGGTCGCGCTGCGGCTCGGCTCTTTCGACAGCCCGGTTCCGCTGATGAGCAGCAGCCGCGCTTCGGGAATAGGCGACGCCAGCACGTCGTCAATGGTCAGTTCGATGTCGGCGCAGTTATCCCGGTAGTAGACCAGCGGGAACTTGTCCGGCGGCTCGATGCCGAGCAGCACCGCGCTGGTGATATGTCCCGGCTTGGTGACCGTAAAGGTCGTATCGACGCCTTCGCCGCGCAGAAAATGGAGAATGAACTGACCGACCGGGTCTGCGCCGACGCCGGTAAGCAGGGTCGATTTCAGCCCCAGCCGCCGCGTGCCAACCGAGATGTTGGTCGGGCAGCCGCCCACCAGCGCCGCGAAATTGGTGATGGTTTCAAACGGCGCGCCGATGTCATTTGAATACAGGTCAATTGAGCTGCGCCCCATGCACAGCAGGTCATAACTGCGAGCCATGATCAGCGTCCTTTGTAAAGCAGCCAAAACATCGTCCCATTGTAGCACCCGCCGGGCGAATACGGCACACGACCAAATGTTGAAATTATTAAATATCAGATTACAATAGATGAGTGTCGATGATCCATTTCGACGCCGGCGCAGACGACGATCACGTCTTCAGGTTTTATAGGGAGAATGATGATGGCGACTAAAAAAGATACACAATCGACTCAGAAGAAAGCGCCCAGCAGCCAAAGTCCATCCAGCGCTGGTCAGGGCGGGACACGGCGGGCGCAGATCATGAAGGACGAAGGCGTGCTGCCCGGCGATAAAGCGCGCGCGGCAGATGAACGCGGCAAGAGGGACGATGAAGATGCGCTCGACAGCGGATCGACCATCGTCGGCAGCAGCGGTACGACCTCGCGCGCCTCTAAAGGCTCCGGCGGCGTCGGGCAGTCGAAAAAGGGCAGTAAGCCCAAGGGCGGCTAAGACGGGCGAACAACTGCCAGCGTTCTATCACGGACGGTTCAAAGCAAATTGGTCATAGGGGCGGGTCGGTGACTCGTCCTTATGGGTCTGCGCGTTTCGCCTCTATCATCTCTCCCCATCGCTTATTACAATACGATGACTTGTTCATCGCCAGCAGCTAAAGCCAATCGCCCACATGCGCGTTCTCATCCTCTCCAAAGCCAACATCGTCGGCATCTACCAGCGCAAGCTGGAAGCCATCGCGCGGGGCGGCGTCGAACTGCTGGCGCTGGTGCCGCCGTCGTGGGCAGACGAGCGCGGCGATATGCCGCTGGAACGCACCTATACCGACGGCTACCGGCTGGAAACGCTGCCCATCGTCCTCAACGGCAGCTTTCATCTCCACTTTTACCGCGAGTTGGGTTGGTGGATGTCGCGCTTTCGCCCGCAGATCGTCCACATTGACGAAGAACCCTATAACCTGGCGGCGTGGCAGGCGCTCTACCACGCGCGCCGCGTCGGGGCAAAATCATTGATCTTTAGCTGGCAGAATATCGTCCGGCGCTACCCGCCGCCGTTCAGTTGGGGCGAGCGCTGGGCGCTGCGCCGGACAGACTATCTGATCGCCGGGACGGACAGCGCCGCCGAGGTCTGGCGCGCGAAGGGCTATACGGGCAAATTGGCGGTCATCCCCCAGTTTGGCACCGACGCCGATCTGTTCAAGCCTGCCAGCCAGCGCCCGGAACGCCCGTTTACCATCGGCTACTTCGGTCGGCTGATCGAGGAAAAAGGGCTGTTCGTCCTGCTGGATGCCGCCGCGCGTTTGGCTGGCGATTGGCGGCTGTATCTGCTCGGCGGCGGGACGCTGCGCCCGGCGCTCGAAGCTCAGGCGAAACGCCTCGGTATGGCAGATCGCGTCGTCTTTCACGATCAGGTCACGTCAACCGATATGCCCGCGCGCTACCATGACATTGACGTGCTGGCGCTGCCTTCGCTCACGCGATCCAACTGGAAAGAACAATTCGGGCGGGTGCTGGTCGAGGCAATGGCAAGCGGCGTGCCGGTGGTTGGGTCGGACAGCGGGGCGATTCCCGGCGTGATCGGCGACGCCGGGCTGGTGGTGCCCGAAGGCGATGCGGCAGCATTGGCGGACGCCCTCGAACGCCTGCGCGCCGACTCGACTCTCTACGCCGCCCTCAGCCGCAAAGGACGCGACCGCGCCATTACCCACTTCACCCACGCCCGCGTCGCTCAGGCAGCGGTGGCGGTGTACGAGGAGATGGTTCGATAAAACGAATCAAAAAACCGGAATAGCCCAGTGCTGTTCCGGTTCGTCTTCCTTTGTGTCTTTCCTATTTACTTCGCGGCTTTGCGTTGAGGCTTTTCTTTACAACCCGGTCGCCGTCACACCGTACTCGCCCGAACTCCAGACGTATACCGGGTTGATGATCTCGCCGTCTTCGTCCGGTTCCGCGCCGTTGAACCACTCGTAAACCCATTTGGCATCGCTGATGCTCAGGTTGACGCAGCCGTGACTCTGGCGGTAGCCAAACAGGTCGTGCCAGTACGTTCCATGCAGGCTGAAGCCGCCTTCAAAATACATCACCCAGGGGACGCTCTGCACGTCATAGGCATCGGGCGCGCCGGTTGCGCCCGACATGCCATCGCGCGGCAGCCGCGCCCAGACGGCGAACGAGCCTTCCGGGGTTTCATGGTACTCCAGCCCGGACGAAATCAGCGTCGCGAAGACCGGCGTGTCGTTTTCATAGGCGACCAGCGTCTGCTCGTACAGGTCAACCGCCACCCAGCGCCCGCTGACGCCTTCCGGTCGTTCGATGCGCTGAACCTTCGCCAAAAAGCGCTGTTCCACCCACTGGTTGGGTCCAATCATGTACCATTTCCAGCCGTCCTCGTCGATAGCTTCGGCGAAGAGGTTGACGCGCTCGTAGCGCTGCAGGAAGCGCCCGGTATCGGGTTCCCAGGGTCCGCCCGGATACTCCGACACGGCAATCTGGCTCAGATCCAGCACCCAGGCGAACGGGTACTCAAGCTCGTTGGTGATGCGCGCGCCAGTGAAATACGATGGCTGGGCAAACCGCGCCGAATCGCGTTGAATCCAGTCGCCGCCGTCTATTTGCAGCCAGCCGTCCACGCTCAGGTCAATGGCGTGGACGAAGTTAAATCCGGCTGGAATGTCGCCAATCGGGTTACCGTTCGGTCCATCAAATTTGGGCGTGCTTTCGGGTCCCACCCGCCAGAAGCTGTAATAGCTCAGCGTAAAGCGATCCTGCTCAATCGGGTCAAGCGGCGGTCTTGGGAATGCCTCGATCATCTCCAGGCACTCGTCGCCTAATTCACCGCCATCGTTATAGTCGGCGCAGACTGTAGGGTCAAATGCCAGATCCTGGGCGCGGGCGGCGGTGAATTGGAACGAAACGACAGCCAGCAGCACAGCCGCCAGCAGCAAACGAACTCGATACATTAAAAGCTCCCATAACTCAGCCAACGTGATGTCTAGTCAGCCCCGGCTTCCGGCGGCGTATCGACGCCGCTGCTGAGGACTCTGCGCTCTGGAATGGTACCAAAGAGGCAGCATGATACTTCAGTCCACGCCGACTCTTCAATAGCTGGCGCGGCAGCGTAGGGAAAACGTCGGGTCAGCCGGTCTGCTGGCGGGCGGCGGTTTCCCCTCTATTGACACTGATCGTCAAAGTCTGCTAACGTGATTTAGGCAGGGTGAGTTCAGGGAAATGACGTATGACAACTGTTCGGGCTGAGATCGATACATTGACGCTGGATCAGGCGCGTTTGATCGCCCGGTTTTTTCAGGCGCTTGCCGATCCGACCCGCGTTCGTATGGTCAAAATGCTGGCGGACGGTCAATGCTGTGTCTCCGATTTAGTGGAAGCGCTGGATATGGATCAATCGGCGATTTCACACCAGCTAAAATATCTGCGCGAACAGGGGCTGGTCAGTTGGTCGAAACACGGTCGTCATGTCTATTACACCCTCAGCGACGCGCATCTGCGCGAAATTCTCCTCAGCAGCATCGCCCACCTGGATTGTCAGGGGGAGCAGGCGTAGCGGCACGATAACGCAAATGTAGGGACACGACAATGTCGTGTCCGTTGTCTTGATTCGGACACCAGAATGTCGTGTCCGGACTCGTCTCAAGACCGCGTTTTTTGCGCCGGAGAATAGCTGCCGCGCCGGAGCAGGCTCATGCGGGGGCGGGTAAGCTGCTCGTTGGTTTTGTCGCCCGGATCGTCGAGATGCGGGATGACGATACTGAAGGTGGTGCCAACGCCAATCTCGCTGCTGACCGTAATCTGTCCGCCGTGTGCCTCTGCAATCCATCTGGCAATCGACAGCCCCAGACCGACGCCTTCTCCGCGCCCGGAGACGCCGCGCACGCGGGATGAATCGGTCTGGAAGAAGCGGTCAAACACGCGCGCCATATCTTCTTCGCTGATGCCGATGCCTGTATCCTGCACCTCAATCACGGCGGTGCGCAGGCTCTTGCGCAGATTGATGGCGATCTCGCCGCCATCGGGCGTGAACTTCAGCGCGTTGCTGATCAGGTTGAGGATCAACTGCTTCAGCCGGTCGGCATCGCCGTTGATACGCACCGGCTCAAAATCATGAATCGTCAGCTTGAGGCTGCGGTCTTTCGCCAGCACCCGCGCTTCGCGGTAGACCTCGCTGATGATGGTATCGAGATCAAGCGGCTCCAGATTGAGCGTCAGCCCGCCGTAGTCCGCCTTTGCCAGCAGCAGCAGATCGGTGATCAGCCGCGACATGCGATCCACTTCGCTCTCGCAGGCTTCGAGCGACTCGGCATCCATGCCGTAGCGCTTGATCAGCTCCAGATGTCCCTTGATTGCCGTCAGCGGCGTGCGCAGTTCGTGGGAAACGTCCGCCACAAACCGCTTCTGGACGCTGAACAGATGCTCAAGCCGGTTCATCATGTGGTTGAAGACGGACGTCAGCCGTTCCAGCTCGTCCATCGGTCCAGACCACGGCAGGCGGGTAGACAGGTCTTCCGTCCGGGCGATCTGCGACGCCGCCCGCGTGATCGCGTCGATTGGCTTCAGCGCCCGGTTGGTCAGCGCCCAGCCAAGCACGATTGAGGCGGTCAGCGCAAAAATCACGCTGACGACGAGTACGCCGAGCAGCCCCTGCGTCGCCCGGTTGACCATATCCAGCGGGATAGCCGCCTGGACGATAATGCGCTTGCCCGAACGCTCCAGCGACTGGGTGAGGATGCGCCACTGCGTCCCATTGATATAAACATCATTCGGCAGGCTGGCGTTCGTCAGACGGGCGGGGCGATCAATCTCGTGCTGAAGCGCGGCATGATTCATCGGCTCCTCAAAGTCGCTCGACGACGCGCGCAGCAGCCGCAGGTCAGCCGTCCCATCCCACACCTGCACGATCACGCCGGAAGCGTGCAGCAGGTCAATTTCGGGAATCAGCACCACCACGCTCACAGGACCGCCAAACTCACCATACGAATTGACGTGGGTGTTCCTCAGAACCTCGCCCACGGTGCGGTGCAGCGCGCCGTCAACGCTGCTGATCAGCACGTAGCGGGTAATGCCAAACAGCCCAACGCCAAAGACGAGCAGAATCACGGCGAGCAGGCTTGAATACCAGAGGATCAGTTTGCTACGAATCGTCATCACACATCTTTTGATGGCAGACCATCAAACGCCAACGGGGACATGAGGCGATGCTTCTGCCAGCACCAAACCTTTTACTACTCTTCTTCACGCAGCACATAACCGACGCCGCGAACCGTATGGACAAGGCGCGGCTCGTTATCCTGTTCGGTTTTCTGGCGCAGATAGCGCACGTACACTTCGATGATGTTGCTCTCGCCGCCGAAGTCATAGCCCCAGACGCGGTCAAAAATCACGTCGCGGGTGAGCACCTGGCGCGGGTTGCGCATAAACAGTTCCAGAAGCTCGTATTCTTTCGCCGTCAAATCAATGGCGCGTTCGCCCCGGTAGGCGCGGTGAGTGCCGGTATCCAGTGTCAGATCGCTGAAGCGCAGGATTTCCGGTCGCGAGGTCGGCGTCGAACGGCGAAACAGCGCCCGCACGCGCGCCATCAGCTCATCAACCGAAAACGGCTTCACCAGATAATCGTCCGCGCCCGCGTCCAGCCCGATGACGCGATCCTTGATATCGTCCTTCGCCGTCAGCATCAGAATCGGCACGTCGCTGGCAGCCCGCAGCCGCTTGCACACTTCCAGACCATCCAAGCCCGGCAGCATCCAGTCAAGCACGACCAGGTCAGGCGGGTTGTCTCGCGCTATCGTCAGCCCGTTCTGCCCATCACGGGCAACGCTGACGCGGTAGCCTTCGTAAATGAGCGCGCGCTCGATAAACTGCGCAATGCGTGCTTCATCCTCAATGAGCAGAATGCGTTCTCCAGCCATAGCGATATCCTAGCGTGCTAAAGGCAAAGGTCGATCATAGTCGAACGAGATGAGAATTCTGTGAACTGCAAGTGGCGCTGTCCTTCTATCGCGTCCACTGAAATCCCCAGACACTTTCCGGCGTGGTGAGATAGAACTGCCCGCCTAGCTGCAAATCAATGAACAGCAGGCTTCCCTGAGAGACTCCGTCAATATCCGCCACCGAGTCATAGCCAGCGATGAACCGACCATCCGGTGACAGGCGCGGTCCAACCACGCTGCGCGCCGTCATCACTTCTTCCTGCCGAATACCGCTGAGGTCGAGCACCCGCAGCGGCGCGGTGCCGCCGGTCGTCAGCAGCGCCCGGTACGAGTCACGCTCAATTTCAACCACGTCGCGAACAAGGATGTTCTCCGGCAGCGGCAGCCATTGTACCGGCGTCGTCGCCGGCGCAACCGAATCGAAAATGTACAGTCCCGGATCGAGCGACGAGTTAAAGCCCGCGTCAATGTAGGTCAGAATATGTCCGTCGCGCAGCCAGCGGGACGTCAGCGGGCGCACGTCATCCGGCGCGTCGGGGACGGTTTCGGTGATCGCGCCAGTTTCCAGGTTGAGGACGCCCGCCGTAACCCGCTGCTCCGCGTATACGTCCAGCAGAAGCCGCGCCCCATCGGGCGACCACTGCGGGCGGCGGAACGTGCGCCGGTCGTTCGCCAGCGCCCGCGCCGGTTCGCTGCCATCCAGCGCCACCGTCCAGATGCCGCCAGCGCTGGCGTCGGTGCGTTCTTCGGTGTAAGCAAGTCGGGTGCTATCCGGGCTGAAGGTGGGCAGAATCGGCGCGAAGGTGTTCAGAGTCGCCAGCCACTGCGGCTGCGGCACCTCTAAACGCTGGAGCCACAATTCGCCATCGGTCACATAGGCGATATTTCGACCGTTGGGTGAAATGGCAAATTCGCCCACGTCCGTAGTCGCGCCGGTGAAGCGGAAGGCGTCGCTGCCGTTGGCGGGCATCTGCCACACCTGGGCGATCCCGCGCTGATCGCGGGCGATGAAGTAGCTTTCGGCGGACAGCGCCAGCCCGGTCACGGGAACCACTAACGCAGCCGCCGGGATCGGTTCCTCGGTCACGTCGGCAGCTTCCACCGTAACCTCGATGGCTCCGCCCAGAACCGCCGGCGTTGGCGTTGGCGCGGGCGGCGTGAACGGAATGGGCGGCGCCAGCAGCGGCACCCAGTCGAAGGCAACCGCGTTGTTGATCGGCAGCGGCACGCCTTCGCCGGTGATCGGGTTGAACAGCGCCAGCACCCCACCCTGGAACGCGATCATCACGCTGCCATCGGGTGCCCACTGCAAACCCGACAATGAAACCGCCCGCTGTCCGAGCGTCTCCACCTGAGACGCCCCGCGCGCCAGCCGCATCAGAATGCCGTACCCCGGCTGAATGCTGGTGGAGGTTTTAGCGCGGGCGAAGAACACCAGCTTGTCGTCGGCGGTCAGTGACGGCAGGCGGTATTCCACGCTGTCGTCCAGCAGCGCCGTCTGGGCGTTGGCGGCTTCCAGGTTCATCAGCCGCAGCCCGCCATCGGACGGCGCAAAGACGATCTCGGCATTGCTCACCCAGGCGGTGCCAATCGACGACGGAATCGCGCTGGCGAGCGTCATGGTATCTTCGGTGCGGCGGTAGATCCACCAGATATTGCCTTCGGCTTCCGCCGCCAGGAACGTCCCGCCGGGCGACCAGCTCAGGCTGAGGTACATGCCATCGGTCAGATCGATGAACCGGGGACCGCTGCTGGTTTCGATGAAGGCGCGCACGCCATCCAGCGTGGTGTATGCCAGCGCGTCGCCGGTGGGCGACCAGGCAATTGTATCGCCCAAGCCGCGATACGGCGGCACGCTGGCTTCAGCGCCTTCCAGCGGCACGCCGCTGCCGCCGGACAGCCCGAGGATAGTGATCCCGGTTTCGGTGCGGTAGGCAAGTCGTTCGCCCAGGGCATCGAGTCCGAAGTCAATGACGTATATATCCTCAGGCGTCACTGGCACTGCCCCGACGGCATTCACGCCGTAGCGTTCGATGCGCCCCTCATTGGTGAGCACGAACAGTTCCGAAGGCAGGTTAATGCCCTGACCGGTAGCGGCGATTGAGGCAAACAACAGGCATAATAGGGTGATAAAAAAGCGTAACTTCATCGTCTGGTATCAAGGTGTTATCGGCTCTAATTCAGAGTATAACGCAGAATGGGAATGGCACAGTGGCAGCCCCGAAGATGAATAAACCGGCACCCTACCTGCCCGGCGCGGAACCCTTCTTCTTTCCCGGCGGCGATACCGGCTGCCTGTGCCTTCACGGGTTCACGGCGTCGCCCGCCGAAGTGCGCTGGCTGGGCGAGCATCTGCGCGACTGCGGGCACACGGTTTATGGGCAGCGGCTGGCAGGACATGGCACTGACCCAACGCATCTGGCGCGAACAACCTGGCAGGACTGGTACGCCAGCGCCCTCGACGGCTATCACCTGCTGCGGCAGGTCTGCCAGTCGGTCGTGGTCATCGGGCATTCAATGGGCGGGCTGCTGGCGCTGCTGCTGGCAGCCGAAGTTCAGATCGCAGGAGTCGCGGCGCTGGCAGCACCGCTGCGCTTTAGCAGCCGCCTGATGGCGAGGGCGAATCTGGTGAAGTACCCGCTGCCCTATACCAACCAGCCAGATCGGTCTTCGCTGCCGCAAATCATCCGTGACGAACAGGCGCGGCGGGGCGAACCGGCACGCGGGCGCGTGCGCTATGACCGCTGGTCAACCGCGGCAGTGGCGCAGCTTTTTGAACTGTCGCGCCGCGCCGAATCGCAGCTTTCGCAGGTGACCGCGCCGCTGCTGCTGGTCTATTCGCGCGGGGACGTTACGGCAGTGGTGGAACAGAGCGACGCCATCGCTTGGGGCGTCAGCAGCCCGACCATTCAGCGGCATATCCTCGATCACAGCGGTCACATTCTCACCCAGGACGTGGAACGCGAGCAGGTGTTCACCTGGGTCGCAGACTTTGTGACGACTATAGCCAACCCGAAGCGGACATGATACACTATTTCAGATTGCATTAACGTAAAAGAGGAAACCCATGTTACGTGGAATACTCGATCAGGTACTGCTGACATTCCGGCTGCTGTTTGACCCGCGCGTGCCGTTCTGGGCAAAACTGATCGGCATTGCGCCGGTCATCTACGTCATTTCGCCCATCGACTTCATCCCCGACGTGATTCTTGGTCTGGGGCAGCTAGACGATCTGGGAATTATCCTGGCGGGGATGCGGCTGTTTGAGTCCGTCGCGCCGGATTACGTCGTGCAGGAACACCGCGAGGCGCTTGGGCGGCGCAACAAGCCGCTGGAAGTGGTCGATACGCCGCATTACCGCGTCACCCACGAAAACGAGCCGAAATGAACGGCGGACACGACCATGTCGCAGTCCCTGCGACTCAAAAGGGCGCAGTACGCTGCGCCCCTCGCCATTGACGATAATCGATCTGGATTATTGCAGCCGCAGCCGCTGCGCCTGCACCTCGTCCAGCGCGTCAATCGTATCCTGCAAGCCCGCGACCTCGTCCTTAATGTCCAGCCGCAGCCGCTGGGCGCTGGAGCTATCCACTTCTTTCGTGCCGAGCAGCGACATCTGGGCGTAAACCGTACCCAGTGACGACAGGGTGCTGTCAAGCTGAATCTCGGCGCGTTTGATGCTGCTCACAGTCGCTTCCAGGTTGGAAAGCTGAAGCTCAAGCTGGCGCACCTGCTCTTCAAGATCGCGGCGAACGGCAGGATCGCCTTCCTGCTGGGCGCGAAGCCGCGCCTTCTCTAGCTGCTGTGGGACGGTGCGGCGGTCGCGTTCGACCAGTTCATTGCTCTCAAACGAGTCGATATGCAGCGCCAGATCGTACATATGCGCGATCCAGTCGTTGATATCAGCAACCGTGTGCTGAAGCTGGGTGCGCATCGCCCCGCTGTGGCGCTTGACCAGCGCGACCATACTGCGGCGGTATTCCAGCGCCCGTTCCAACCGCTGCCGCGAGCTGTTGCTGCGGATCTGGCGCAGGTCGAACCGGCTTTCAAACTCGCGCGCAACCGCCGCCTGCGACGCTTCCGGATCGGTCAGGTTCGAGACGACAAAGGCGAGGGCGGCAATTGCCCCGCCAACTGCCCAGAACCAGGGCTGCCACCAGTCAAATGGCTGTGGCACAACAACCATCAGGATTCCCGTGAGGATGAACGTCACGAGGATCTGCCAGCTCAGGATGGCGTTGGTCAGTATCGCGCCGAGCGCGCGGTTGCGGACTTCATTTTCAGGCATTGGTTACTCTCTCTTCGTACCTCATGAGTCTATACGCCGGATACGAAGCCAGGTTGCATTTCATACCGTGTCTCTACCCGCCAGCGCTCTCTCCGGCAGCGCCCGCGCTCTCGTCGCCTGCGCCCGCGCCACCGCTGCTGCCCAGCAGACGACGGCGGCGTTCCTCAAGCTGGCGGTCAATTTCGCCGCTGCGCACCGCTTCGTCGATCTGGTCGGAAATGTTGCGAGTCGCCATATCGAGCCGCGCATCTTCGGTATCGAGCCGCCCGCGAATCTGGTCGGCGAGGCTGCTGATTTCCTTGTCGCCCACGTCCGCCAGGTTGTCGAGACTCTTGATGGTTTTAGTGGTGACCTTCTTCGCCTCGGTCAGTTCGATCAGGGCGCGCAGGTGCTCGCGCTCCTGGCGGATAGCGGTCAGCCGCCCTTCCAGCTTGACGCGCATATCGAGCATCGACTGGTACTGCTGTTCCTGCTGCTGCCACTGTTCGTAATATTCCTGGGCAAGCTGCTGCTTGGTATTCAGTTCTGCCTGCGCGGCGGCAGCGAGATCATCCTTGCCCTTGATGACAAGCGTATCAATGTCTCGATCCAGCTTCTCGGCGGCTTGCGAAAATTCTTCGTATTTCCGCTTGAGCGTTCGAACCGTTCCGCCAACCGTGGCTGCCGAGTCTTCCAGCGCTTCCAGGTTCTTCTCTGCCTGACGGATGTACTCATCCATCACTGCAACCGAGTTCTGCTGAAGCGCCTTATCCACAATGCTGTGGAGGCTGGCATTGATGAGCGTGTTTACTTTTTCGACGAGCGAAGCCATAAAGTGTTGTTCTCCTGATCACTGCGTACCGGCTGAATGGTTGCTAATTAGTATAGCCTATTCAGGCGGCGCGCACATCTGCGCCGGTAAGGATGATGGACTGGATGCTCCATCCGCATACCCTATACGCAATCGAGAGCGCGCGTGTTGCGCCGTCAGCTTGTGGGGGGTTTCGGCGGCGCGGGCATTTTGGGCGCTGCCGGTTTTTGGGGTGGCGCAGGCGTTTCAGGCGCTGCCGGCTCTTTGGGTGGCGCGGGCGTTTCGAGTGCTGCGGGCGTTTCGGTCACTGCCGGTTTTTTGGATGTCGCGGTCGATTCGCGTGTTGCAAGCGTTTCCGGTGCTGCCAGCTTAATGGACGCTGCCGGTAGTTCCTGCGTTTCCATTGCGTCGGGCTTGATGATTGGGAAAATGAGCGCAAAGGTGCTGCCCGCGTCCGGCGCGCTTTCGCAGACCACCCGCCCGCCATGCAGTTCGGCGATGCCGCGAACGATTGCCAGCCCCGATCCAGTCCCCTGATCTTCATGGAAAGCGCGGTTGATCTGATAGAACAGATCCCAGATGCGCGTCTGTTCGGAAGGCGCGATCCCGCGCCCGCTGTCGCGCACCCAGAGATGCAGATTGCCGCCCTCAGCTTTGACGCCCATAGCAATCGGCTGTTCCGGCGGCGAAAACTTGATGGCGTTGTCGAGCAGTTGAATCAGCGCCGTCCGCAGATATTCGGCATCCGCCACAAACACCGGCAGATTCTCGGCGATCTCAAAAGTGCAGGTGTGTTTGACGCTTTCCTGAAAGACCGCGCTGTGCGCCAGTTGCAGCGTGATGCCGATGTCGCTGATCGGCGCGCGGCGAATCTTATAGGTTTCCTGGGCGTCGCCGGTTTCCATTTCTACCAGATGAATGAAGTTCTCGATCAACCGGCGCAGGCGTACCGCCCCGATATTCACGCCCTTGAGAAAGGTCAGCAGTTCATCGGCGGACAGGTTGGTCGTCTGCTGGTTGTTGAGCATGTCGGCATAGGCGACCACAAACGTCAGCGGCGTGCGGAATTCGTGGTTGAGGATGGTCAGAATCCGGCGCTTCAGTTCTTCCATCTCGCCCTTATGGGCAGCATTGAGCGCCCGGTGGCGGTTCAGCCGCGATTCCACCGCTATCAGCAGATCGTCGGCGTCAAACGGCTTGATGAGATAATCATCGACCCCAAGCTGCTTGCCGCGCTGGATATCGCCCTTTTCACTGCGCGCCGTCAGGAAGATGAACGGAATCGTCAGCCATCCCGGCATCTTGCGGATTTCTTCCAGCAGTTGAATGCCGTCCATGTGCGGCATCATGATGTCGGAGACGACCAGTTCGGGAAGCTGCATCGTATTCTTGAGAACGCCCAGCGCGTGTTCGCCATTTTCGGCGATCAGAACGCGGTAGCCTTCCAGCTCCAGTACGGTGCGGATACCTTCCAGCAGGTTAATATCGTCCTCAACGACAAGAATTGGAACCTTTGTCATAGTTGCTGTAACCCGACTCTACAGCCGCGCTATGAATTCGATAAAACGGCTGCAACGAAAATGAATGATGACTGCCATATTATACTAGCGCATGGATGATAACTCTATCAATAAGACAAACCTCACAGACGCAGGGAAAAATCAACCGCTAGCTTCCTTAATAATGGACAAGGTGATTAGAAACCGCCGCAGATTGTAGGGACACGATAATATCGTGTCCGCCGCTTGATTGAAGGGAACGGGCACGACAAAGCATACGCAGTATGCAGCATACGCAGTATGCAGCATTCGCAGTATGCACGTGTCCCTACGGCGTCCGTTTGGAAATGAGACGCATTCTTTTTTCAGCTTCTCCATAAGCGGTGAATGTCAAGCAGATCGGACAGCAGCCCGAAGCCGGTTTGCTGGCGACCCGCGCCTGATCCCACCAGTGTCACCTCGCCCAGAAGATCGGTGGAATAGGTGACGGCGTTGGTCGAGCCGGACACGCTCGCCAGCGGGTGATCGTTGGGCAGGCGCAGCGGCTGCACCGAGCCGCCTTCGGGCGTCACCCGCGCGATCAGCTTCCAGCGCTGCCCGGCTGCCCGCGCCGCTTCGATGTCCTGCGCTGTAATCTGGCTGATGCCCTTCACGTCCATGTCCTCAAACGTCAGCCGCTGGTTGAACAGCGCCGCCGACAGAATGATCGCCTTCGCCGCCGCGTCCCAGCCGTCCACATCGGCAGTTGGATCGGCTTCGGCGTAGCCAAGCTGCTGCGCCTGTGCCAGCGCCTCGGCGTAGCTCATCCCGCCTTCCATCCGGGTCAGGATGTAATTGGTCGTGCCGTTGAGGATGCCGCGCGCCTCGGCAATCTTACAGCCTACCAGCGCCTGCATCCCCAGCCGCAGCGAGGGCGTGCCCGCCATCACCGTCGCCTCAAACAGCAGCCGTTTGCCCGCTTTTTCCGCGCGCTGGCGCAGTTCTCCGTAGGCGGCGGCGACAGGTCCTTTGTTCGCCAGCACCACATGTTTGCCGCTGTCCAGCGCCGCGTAACACAGGTCAAGCGCAGGCTGTCCCGTCTGTAAGTTGGAAGGGCTGACTTCGACCAGCACGTCGGCGCTGCTCTCGCGGGCGATCTTCGCCGCATCCCAATCGCGCTGCAAGCCCGTTTGATCGGGATAATGGCTCAGGCTGCCCCGTTCCATCGCACCAAGCAGCGCCGGGATGTCGAGTCCATCCGGGCGATACAGCGAGCCGCGCGCGCGGGTGACGACGGCGACAATCTGCGCGTCGAAACCTTCCTTGTCCTGAAGGTCTGCCGCTTTGTCGCGCAGGATTTCGGCTAACCCCTGCCCAACGGTGCCAAAGCCGATCAGTGCCAGTTTCATCGCGTTTCCTCTAGGCGGTGAGCGAGCCAAGTAACTCCTTTGCTTTCCCTGTTTATACCAACAGTCACCCCCACAGCGCCACGTTCCAGAGCATATCGCTGTTAGTGTTACCCAGCGACCTGTCGCTTGGGCTGCAATTGCCTCTCACTTTCCTCTTTCAACTTTCTACTTTTTTCGCTTACGCTAAGTCCGCTTCTTTGCCGCGCCTTCAACAGATGGCTTATAATCAGCGGCACGATCTATCACGATCAGCTATTTAAAATGTTGTATTGGAGTATCATCATGGCAGCAGAAACCTCTCTTCGCCCCGGACCTCTCGCTCAAGCGGTCATCGCCCGAGACGATATAACGATGTCAGGATCGATGACGCCTCGCTATCCGTTCGTCATGGATCGGGGCTTGGGCGCGCACGTGTGGGACGTAGACGGCAACGAATATATTGATTTCGCGGCGGGAATTGCCGTCACCGCGACCGGACACTGCCACCCGCAGGTCGTCCAGGCGATTACTGAGCAGGCACAGAAATTTATTCATATTGCCGGCACAGACTACTATTACGAAGTGCAGGTGCGGCTCGCGGAACGGCTGGCGTCCCTTGCCCCGTTCGACGAAGGCGCGCGCGTGTTCCTGACCAACTCCGGCGCGGAAGCGGTCGAAGGCGCGATCAAAGTAGCCCGCTGGTACACCAAACGCCAGCACATCATCGCCTTTTACGGCGCGTTTCATGGGCGCACGCTGGGCGCGCTGTCGCTGACGGCGAGCAAAGTGGTGCAGCGTGACGGCTTCTTCCCGCTGATCCCCGGCGTACATCACGTCCCATACAATAATCCCTATCGCTGTATGCACGGACGGGAACAGGCAGCCTGCGAGGCACACTGCATCTGCGCCAGCTATATCGAAGATGTGGTCTTCAAGCGCACCGTCCCCGGCAATTCGGTAGCGGCGATCATCATGGAACCCATTCAGGGTGAGGGCGGCTATCTGGTTCCCGATCCGCGTTTCGTGCAGGAAATCCGCGACCTCTGCAACAAATACGGCATCCTCATGATCGCCGACGAAGTTCAGTCGGGCATGGGGCGCAGCGGCAAATGGTGGGCGATTGAACATGCTGGCGTTGAGCCGGACATCATCTGCTCGGCGAAGGGTATCGCCAGCGGAATGCCCTTAGGCGCGATTATCGCCCGCGAACACGTGATGAGCTGGCCCCCCGGCGCGCATGGCACCACCTTTGGCGGCAACCCCATCTCATGCGCGGCGGCGCTGGTGACGATTGATCTGATCGAAAAGGGCTACATGGCGAACGCCGCCGAACAGGGCGCTTACGTCATGGAAGCGCTGGAAGAAATGAAAACCCATCATCCGTCGCTGAAGTACGGGCGAGTCGCCGGACACGGCTTGATGGTCGGCGCGGAACTGGTGCTGGACGAGAAGCGCACTCCGGCAGGCGCGCTGCGCAACGCCGTCGAAAAGACCGCCATGAGCAACGGCTTGCTCATCCTCGGCTGCGGCGAAAACACGCTGCGCTTCTGCCCGCCGCTAATGATCGAGCGCGAGACGGTGCAGGAAGGTCTGGAACGCTTCGACCGCGCGCTGACCGAAGCCGAGCAGGCGGCAGGGCTGCTGTAAAGCCATTTGAACTGTTCGGTGAAATGTCGGGGCGAGCCGAGCCAGCGCGTTAACGATAAGCTGAAAGAACAAGGATTGTAGGGGCGAGTCGGTGACTCGCCCTGTGTTATTGTGGCTTGCATGACGGGCAACTCGGCGAGTTGTCCCTACAGAACGGTTCGTAGGGACACGACACCGTCGTGTTCGCTTCCCTGCCGCCGGGTTTACCCAAGCGGCTCGAAATAACGGGTGGGGAAGCTGAAGACCGCATCGCCGGGCACGCCTTTAGCAGGCGTCACATCAATGTCATAGCGGGCATAGGTGCAGTCGTTGATCGCTTCGCTGTAGGTCGGATTGAAGACCATCAGATAGGTTTCGTCATACTTGGACGTATCGAAGTTGCCACCGCGCCCCAGAGGAATGGCTTCCACCTTGTCGGATGTCACCCCGACCGCCCACAGGTTCAGCCTGCCGCCATCGTTAACCAAACCGGCATAGTAAGTTCCGGCACTCATCGACACGCTGAAGTAATTCGCGCCCAATTCCTGCACCCCCTCGCCGGTGTACGCCCAGCGCCCAATATCGGTGATGGCGTTCTCCAGCCAGACAGCGGCATTAAAATCCGGCGCGAGATCATAATCGCGGGCGAGGTTCTTCAGCCGGTAGCTGGCGAGCGTCGTCGGAATATCGGCGCTGTGGGCGGCGAGCATCTGCTCCAGCGCCTCGAAACCATCGTACTTGGCAAGGCTCGTCCATAAATCCACCACGGCGTTATCGCCATACAGATCGACCAGCATCTGGAGGAACGTCCAGTCTCCGTACATCAACTGTCCTTCGCCGGGATCGTTTTCCGTCCCAAAGCACAGTTCGGGATATTCGTAGGCGTAGGCAACATAACCGGTCGCGTCCTCATCCTTCGGGAAGACGACGGTTTCCATCCACGAGGCAGTCGCCTCGTAGTACCAGTTGTGCGGGTCATTCACGTCGAAACCGAACTGAACTGCATGGTGAAATTCGTGCGCCACCGTCGCGCGCATCAGGCTGACCGGCGTGCCGCCATCGACGTTATCGAAGTCGTTTTCAACCGCGATATAGCTGCTTCCGGCGCGCGTCTCGACCACATCATTCGAGTTCGGGTTATCGCCCACAATCGACTCCGGCGACGTATAGCCCAGCGCGCCTTCGCCGCTGCCAACCAGATCCATCAGATAGATGTCGTAACGGCTGTCGCCGCCCAGCAAACCATCGTCCGGCGGCGCGGGCCAGCCCATCTCCTCGATGGTCGTCTCCCACACTTCTTCGACCGCCACGACAACGGCATCGACGAAAGGCTGATCGACTGAATCGACGCCTTCAAAGGTGTAGTGAATGCGGAAGTGCGGCGTATCTGCGGTGCGCATCGTGCCGCTGAGTTGAATCCGGGTCAGCGAATTCAGTTCGTCCAGCACCCGTTCGTCGCCAATCTTGATCGTCACCCGGTAGTAACCGCTGGTTTCGGAGCCTTCATAGCGGGTTACCTGAAGGGTGTAGCGTCCGCCTTCCTCGGAAATATAGCCCAGCGCCGAGTCGTAGCTGTCGCTGCTGCGGTCGTCATTGCTGGAGACAATCGCGCCTTCAGAATCGAGCAGGTAAATGACCGTGTCCAGATCGCCGCTGGTCGCCTCGGCTATCACCAGAACCGCCTGCCCCGGCTGCATTTCCAGCGGGTACTCTTTCATCGGCACCTGGGAATCGATATAGCCCGAAAAAGTGCTAATGCTCGGCTGATCCTGCGCCAGCACTGAGCCAGTTATGAGAAGCATCGCTATCAGAATAGCTGCAACGAAGCGGGAACGAACCACAAAGCAACTCCTTTTACCCTGACGCCAGTGATGGGTTCAGCCTTAGATACCCCCGGCGATGGGGATGACAGCAAACACTGCCTTCAGTGTACGCCAATCTGAATGACGGGCATAGAGTCAGCCGTTCATTTTTATCAGACTGTTACAAGAAATTACAGCGTTTATGAGCCTGTTTTTTAGAACGCAAGTTCTTGCAGAATTAGAATAAATGTGCTAAAATACAGGTAGATTCAGTTGACCTCAGATGACATAGGCGGTGCCGATTTTGACAACCCTCACCCCCAGCTACAGAGCCGGAACGCCAGCAGCGGGCAGGCGCTCCAGGACACCGATTGACACACCGCGCCTAAGCGAAAAAGGACGACGGCGCTTCTGACGTTCGAGACCACTGCGACGGGCGTTTCCGGCGGCAGCACCTGCCAATAACACATCAAAGGAACAGGCTACAGGCATAATCACAAGTCACACGGACAGCGTCGAGGGTTTATTGTAAGCAGCAGCCTAAAAAATGATCATCCCCCAGGGGCAGACCGGCGTGTCTGCCCCTGCCGTTTCCAGCGCTGCCAGAAGATACCTTTTTGGGACCGCAGAAGGTAGAATTGTACGAAGTATTGGAGCAGACAGCACCGCAGAACATTGGTTAGGTCATTCATGCGTCTCCGCGATTTTGGCATAACTCCCGGTCGGCTGCCAGCCGGAACCCTCAATGCAATCACCGATGTGCCGGGCGTCAAAGTCGGGCATGTCACGCTTATTTCCGGCGAAGGAGCGCTTCAGCAGGGCACAGGACCGGTTCGCACCGGCACGACGGCTGTCCTGCCCCACGACGGCAGCCTTTTCCGCGAAAAAGTGCCTGCGGGCGTTTTTACCATCAACGGCTTCGGCAAGGCGACCGGCTTCGAGCAGATTCGCACCCGCGGCGTCATCGAAACGCCGATCCTGCTGACCAACACCCTCAACATCGGGCGCGTCTCCGACGGACTGATCGGCTACATGCTGCGCCAGAATCCGGACATTGGACTGACAGCGGGTACCGTCAGTCCGGTGGTGGGCGAGTGCAATGACGGCTTCCTCAACGACCTGCGCGGGCGGCACGTCCACGAAGCGCACGTCTGGGCAGCCATCGACGGCGCATCGGGCGGGGCAGTGGCGGAAGGCTGCGTCGGGGCAGGCACCGGGACGGCGTGTTACCAGTTCAAGGGCGGCATCGGCACGTCGTCGCGGATGGCGCTCGATGGGCGTTATACCGTCGGGGCGCTGGTGCAGACCAACCACGGCAGCCGCGCCGAACTGATGATGCTGGGCGTGCCGGTTGGCTTGCATCTGCTGGAAGATCACCTGCCGCAGCCGGGTCCCGGCTCGATCATGATGGTATTGGCAACCGACGCCCCGCTGGATTCGCGCCAGCTCACCCGGCTGGCAGCGCGGGCAGCTTTTGGCTTGGCGCGCACCGGCACCGTCTCGCACGACGGCAGCGGCGATTTCGTGATCGCCTTCTCGACCCCCAACCGCTGGGCGCACGAACCCGCCGAAATCGAGCAGCCGGTCACGCGGCTGACGGAAGGCGAGAAAGCGACCAACGAGTTATTCCTGGCAGCCGTCGAAAGCGTCGAAGAAGCCATCCTCAACGCGCTTGTCGCCGCCGAAACCATGACCGGGCGCGACGGCAACACGCTCCACGCCCTGCCGCACGAAGCGATTAGTCACTGGTTTGAGTACTACCGGCGAACATAGGCAAGCGGTGGCAGCATCTGCGATTCTCAGATGGCGGTTGCTGCAAAACCTAAACCCTCAGCGAGCCACGGAATCCCCTTGCGGCATAAAAGGAGGGCGCGCTGTTATGAAACACAAAGACATGTCCGTAGCGGCGATCACAAAAGAGAGCGCCGCCTAGCTTTCTGATATCAGCCGGTGTTTTCACCCAGCTTTCCGTTTTCGTATCGAATTCGCCAAGCGCTTGCAGCTCCCGGTATTGTTCCTCCGTTAAAAGCTCAACACCTATGTCGGCTGCCATATCAACCGCGTTGCCTGCTGGATGCACGCCTTTCTTTTCCCTCTCATCCTGCCCTTTACGGTCATAACAGATACTTCTGCGTCCTTTCGGACTCTGCTCTGAACAGTCATAAAAGATGTATTCGTCCATCTTTTTATCATGTCCAACAACGTCCGGTTCACCGCCAGTTTTCTCCATTTCATGGAGTGACCGCAGTTTGTCGGGATTCGCTTCCAGCTTCGCCTGCGCCTTAGCCCATTCAAGACCTTTATGGCGGCTCATGTTCTTCTCAAAACGGGCTTTCAATGTTTCGAGCAGTTCTTCACGTTCTTTTGCTGACAGCGCCATGTCGAACTCCTTTCTATGCCAGGTCTGATGACACCAACTTTCTACTTTTTACTTTCCCCTCCTCGCTCACCCGCACACCGCCAGGAACTCGCTCCAGTCGAGTCCGACGATCTGATCGGCGACGTACAGGCGCAGCACGCCGTCGTCATTCAGGCGCTGCCACAGCCGCGAGCGCCAATCGCCCCAGATGCGACCGCGATTGCAGACCGCGCCCGTTTCCGCCTGGAGCGCGGCGATATGCCCGGCGCTGCTGGTCAGCAGCAGGATGCTGCCTTCAACTGATAGTGAGGTTGTGCCGCTAATGTCGGGCAGTTCCGACTGCCATAATGCCGAACGGTCGCTGGAATAGGCGCGCATGACCGCCCCATCAAACAGGTAGAGCGTGCCGTTGGCGTCAAATGCCAGCGCGCCCGTCCTGCCGCCCTGCGGGAAGACGTCGCTTTCCAGCGCCCATGTGCCGTCATCTGCAATCGTCCACAAGCCGCCGCGCGTGTACGCCATCAATCCGCCATCCGGCGCCAGCGACAGCGCGCCCGGCTCGCGCAGGGAAGCATGATCCAGCATCTGCCCGTCGGGTGAGATGGTCAGCATCTCGTTCGTCCCGGTCATCAGACCGAGCAGCGTCTGGTTGTTGACCCAACGCTGCACCGGCGGCACGTCCGCCAGCCGCCACAGCGCCGTCCGCCCGCTGGCGTCCAGCGCGACCAGTTCGTTTTGTGGGGTATGAAACAGGAATACGCCCCAGGCGGGCATCGGCGGGCTGTCGAACGTCAAGCCGGTTTGCCAGCTTTGCCCAAGCGTGCCATCTCGGTTGACCGGCTGAATGTCACCGCTGGCATAAGCAATCAAGGCGCTGTCGCCGGAAGGCAGCAGCCCAACCGCCGGACGCTGAAGCACAGCCCGCCAGAGAATACGTCCGTCCGATGAAGCCCGCATCACGCGGTTAGCATCCAGGAAGAGCAGGCTGTAGTCCTCTAGCTGAATCGGCGGGGTAATCGGTCCGGTTCCGTCCGCAATATCCGCCCGCCAGAGGAACGACTCGCTCAACTGCATCTGCATATTGAGGACAAATTTGCTCGGACGCCGCCACCCGTCCGCTTCGGGATTGTCCCAGGCATAGCCCGCGCCCGGCAGGTTGGGGTTAGCGGTGCGAATCTCGAAGTGCAGGTGCGGCGCGGGGCGAATATCGCCCACGGCGGCGATGACGTCGCCCGGACGGACGCAGGTGAACACTGCCGGAAACTCAATGCCGGTCGCGTCGGTGATATGCCCGTACATGCTGTAAGCGCTTGTGCCGTCGCGGAAGGTGTGGTCGATGATGATCACGCCGCCGTCACGCCCCCAGCCGTTGGGCGACGAGAAGGTCACGCGCCCTGCCGCCGCCGCCATCACCGGCTGACCGTAGCTGCTGCCGCGCCCGCCGTACCAATCCTCGCCCGTGTGGAAGCGCCCCTGATGGCGCGGGCTGGGCGCGCCGAAATCCTGCGCCAGTCTGAAAGCCGACGTATCCACCGGAAACTGGATGCTGTCGGCAAAGCCGCACTGCGTCTGCGCTGTCGCGGGCGATGCCGCCAGCGTCAGGCAGCATGCCAGCAGCACAAACACGAAAGCCGCCTTAAATTTCACAACCATGTTATCCGCGCTCTTGTCTGCATCGGCGGGCATTATACCGTCTGATCGGTCACAAGTGGACAATCACGCCGTAGGGACACGACAGTGTCGTGTCCGTTTTGCGCGGTGGTATTGTATGCAAGCGCCGCCCTTCCACCGTAGAATAGTCGGAGAATGTAGGGACACGACAATGTCGTGTCCGCTTGAGTTTTGCACAAAGGGTGTTCCGTAATGACCGTACCATCATGGTTGGATTGGGCGCAGCGCCTCCAGTCCATCGCCCAGACCGGGCTGCACTACCAGCCGCAGCCATTTGACCAGCAGCGCTATGAGATGATCCTCGACATTGCCGCCGAGATGATGGCAGCGGGAAGCGCCAACGGCAGCACAATGGAGAGCGTCAAACTCCAGTTTAACGCGCAGGAAGGACACGCCACGCCGAAAGTGGACGTGCGCGGCGTCGTGTTCCGCGAAAATCGCATCCTGCTGGTGCAGGAGAAGCTGGATAACAACCGCTGGACGCTGCCCGGCGGCTGGGCGGATATCGGCGAGAGCGCCAGCGAAAGCGTCGTCCGCGAAATTTGGGAAGAGGCGGGCTACCACACGCGCGCCGTCAGGCTGCTTGCCGTCTATGACCGCAACAAGCACCCGCACCCGCCCTTCCCGTTCCATGCTTATAAGCTGTACTTCCTGTGCCAACTGACCGACGAAACCCGCTACGCCGACGAGCACAATATCGAGATCAACGGCGTGGACTGGTTCGCCGAAGACGCGCTGCCGGAGCTTTCGGTCGCGCGGGTGCTGCCAGAGCAGATCGCCCGCTTCTTTGAGCATTACCGCAGTCCCGGTCTGCCGACGGACTTCGACTGACCGCGCCCGCGCGCTGGCTGCCTGAACTGGTTTATGCGTCCATCGTCACCGCCAGTTTGCCCTGCACATGCAGCCCCTGGCTGAGTTGAAGCGCGTCATGAATCTGGTCGAACCTGAACGTCTGCTGTAAGTACGGTCTGATCCGTCCCGCATCAATGATCTGGGCGAGTTCGGTCAGCAGTCTGGTCGTCGGCTGCTCGCTGACAAACTTCGCGTTTATCTGGCGCTCGGCGGCGGCTTCGAAGGGGGGCGGGGTCACAATGCACGCCAGCGTGCCGCCGGGCTTCAATGTTGGCAGAGAGCGCTCGGCGGTGCCGAAGCCGACCGTATCAAAAACAACATCAACGTCCTTGACCACATCTTCAAATGGGGTGGCTGCATAATCAACGAATTCATCGACACCTAACTGGCGCAGGAACGCTTCATGGCGCGTAGTGGCGGTGCCGATGACGTAAGCACCCTTCATTTTGGCAAGCTGCACCGTAAAATGTCCTACCCCACCGGCTGCCGCGTGAATGAGGATGCGCTGATTTTCACGCAGATCCGCCGCCAGAAACAGGGCGAACCAGGCGGTCAGCCCGGCATGTGGAGTCGCCGCCGCCTCGGCGTAGCTGAGCGTCTGCGGCTTTCTGGCGATCTCGTTGGGCAGTACCGTGGTGTAATCGGCATACGCCCCGCCCCGCAGTCCTTTCATGCCGTAGACCGGCGTGCCAACCTCCCAGCCTTCCACGCCCTCGCCCAGAGCTTCAATATCCCCCGCCACATCCGAACCCAGCAGAATCGGTAAGGCGATATAGTCCTGCAAGAACCCTTCGCGGATTTTCCAATCGACCGGATTGATACTGGTCGCCTTGACGCGCACCAGTATCTCACCCGGACCCGGCTTTGGAGGTTCGACCTCCTCAATGACCGCGGCATCGGAACCACCCCATTGTCTGACATAAACAGCTTTCATTAAATTTGTGTCCTTTCAATTTTCTACTAACATCTGTCGCGAAGGTCACACCAGACATACACAGAGTCAGCCAACCCGGATCACAACACAGTCCGTTCCCGGGATCGTCGATGAGGCAGGGACAAGCGAAGGCGCTATAATGTCTTTGGCTGTGGTCAAGCAGCCAGGACATGAGCGACGTACACCTGACAACATATTCACTTGTCTCGTGATGCTGTATATCGAATTATATATCACATGTATATTAATATGATGATTATCAATAATATATAAATTGGAAATATACCATTGGGGCTTTATTCTGTATAAACGCTTGAGGTTCATGGGATCGTTCCGGATTCTTGGTATACTTTTCCCTTATTTGGGATCGCGAGGTGGAACTTGGTCGTTGGGTTAGCCGTTCAGGAAGATATGCTGCCGGGGCGCAGCGCCCTCGACAAGTTTGAGCAGGCAAAAGCGCTTGGCATTCAGGGTATTGAGTTCTGGGGGCGCGGCTTAACCGAGAAAGTGCCGCAGATTGTCGAAGCCGTCGAGCGAACCGGCGTCAAGGCGGCGGCGGTCAATCACGGCGGGCAGTCGCGCTTTCTCGATCCTGATCCGGCGGAACGTGAACGCGCGCTCGAAGAACTGCGCCAGTCGATCATGAACGCGGCGGACATTGGCGCTGCCGGGGTTATCTTCGTGCCGCACTTCTCCGCGCCGCTGCTGCCCGATCTCTCGCCCTATATGTCGGCGGTTGAACTGGAAGCGGAACTGCTGTACACCCACCTGCGCACGCTCTCCGACTACACGGATGCAATGGATGTTGATCTGTACCTCGAATCGATCAACCGCTACGAGACGCACTTCCTCAACCGTCTGGAGCAGTCCGCCGCCATCACCCGACGCACCAATCACCCGCGCGTCAAAATCGTCGCCGATCTGTTCCACATGGCGCTGGAAGAACACGATCTGATTCAGGCGATTCACGAACACAAACACGAGATCGGTCACGTCCATCTGGCAGACAGCAACCGCCGCCTGCCGGGACAGGGCTTCACCGATTTCACGGCGATTGCACAAGCGCTGGACGAGATCGGCTACAGCGGTTGGGGCGCGTTTGAGTGCGGCAAGCCGAGCAATAATGCCGGCAACGCGGCGGGTTATCTCAACGACCTGCCCGCGTGTCTCGATTATCTGAAGCGGGTTGGGTTAGCGGGTTGATTCAGACGATTAGCCCTGCGGCGGCGCTGAGATTCAGAAGTAGGAAAGAGGACACAAAATGGTCTACACAGCCGAAATGATGCTGCTTCGCTCACAGGACAACGGCAGCGCCGGTCTGTTTGCCGAAGTCACCCCCCAGCGCGCGGGCTGGGATTACCTCAACATGCAGGCGCGGCGGCTGAATGCCGGGCAGCGCTGGCGCGGAAGCACTGGCGAGAACGAGATCGTCCACGTGATCCTCGGCGGCAGGTGTCACATTCGCACCAGCGCGGGCGAGTTCATGAACGTGGGGCGGCGGCTGAATGTCTTTGCCGGAATGCCGTATGCGCTCTATCTCTCACGCGCCACCGACTATGAGATCGAGGCGCTGACGGATGGCTTTGAAGTCGCGTCGTGTTGGGTAGCGACCGACGAGGATCATCCGGCGAAGCTGATCACGCCCGACGACAGCCAGATTGAGCTGCGCGGCGGCGGCAACGCCTCACGCCAGATCAACAGCATCATCCCGCCGGGCTTCGACTGTCAGTTTTTGGTGGCGTGCGAGGTCTATACGCCCCCCGGCAACTGGTCGAGCTACCCGCCCCACAAACACGATCATCACAAAGTGGACGCCGCTGGCAAGGTGCTGGAAGCCGATCTCGAAGAAATCTACTTCTACAAGATCAACCCCCCGGATGGCTTCGCCTATCAACGGGTATATACCGACGACCGGCACATTGACGCGGTGATGATGGCGCAGAATCACGACGTTGTCCTTGTGCCGGAAGGCTACCATCCGGTTGTGAGCGCGCATGGTTACACCACCTACTACCTCAACTTCCTTGCTGGCAGCGCCCAATCGCTCGCCAACAGCGACGACCCGGCGATGGCATGGGTCAAAGACCAGTGGACAGAATTGGATTCCCGACTGCCGATTGTGAGTCATGAAATGGAGAGCGCGAATGGCGGATAATCTGAACGATAACGAGCAGGCGCGGCAGCGGGTGTTAACCGAGTCGAAGGTGATCGCCATTGTCGGGCAGTCGAGCGACCACTATTACAGCAGCTACGCGGTGCGCGAGTATCTCATCCTGCAAGGCTACGCCGTCTATGCCGTCAATCCGTTCCTGGATGAACTGGAAGGCGCGCCGGTCTACGACACCCTTGCCGACGTTCCCGCGCCGATTGACATCGTGGATGTGTTCCGCAAATCGGACTATCTGATGGAAGTGGTCGAAGAAGCCATCGCGGTGCGCGCCAAAACCGTCTGGGCGCAGCTTGACGTGGTGGACGATTTCGCCGCCCGCCGGGCGCTGGAAGCCGGACTCAACTTTGCCCAGAACCTCTGTATCCGCACCGAGCACGAGCGCCTGTTTGGGAAGTAGACGGCGCGAGGGGCAGACACGTGTGTCTGCCCCTAGATACATCGTGAACCTTTCCCCGCCGCCAATCGTATTGTCAGCACAAACAAGTTACTATTGACGATCGTTCAGCATCGGTACGGACTTCCTGGCACCATGACCAAGCTGCGCCTTTTTCTGTTCTGCCTGCTCATCTTTTTCAGCCACAGCGCGCTGCTCGCCGCGCCTGCCGCGCAAACGCTGCCCGGCATCATCACGCTGTCGGTAGAGGCGGGCTTTGGCGGCAATTTCCGCGAGTATGACTGGCTGCCGGTCATCATCCGCGCCAGCAACGACGGCGAAGACGTCAGCGGGCATCTGGTCGTGCGCCCCGAAACGTCGGGCGCGGCGGTCACCAACACCTTCAGCACCCCGATTACCCTGCCCAGCGGCGCGCGCCAGACGGTCTTTCTGTATATCACCGCGCACTCGTTCGCCTCGCAAATCCGCGTCGAACTGATCGACGACGGCGGAGTCGTCATCGCGTCTCAGGCGGCGGGCGTGCGCTCGATTAGCCCGCAGGATCGGCTGTACGTCGTCCTCACCCAGTCTGCCGCCGGTTCAATCGATCTCACCGGCGCGCGCCTCGGCGGTTTCAGCGCCTTTCAGGGCAACTGGAACGTCGAAAACCTGCCGGATCGCGCTCCGGCGCTGGATGCCGTCAACCTGATGCTGTTCACCGATGTGGACAGCGGCGCGATCAGCAGCGCTCAAAAGCAGGCGCTGACCGATTGGATCGTCTCAGGCGGGCATCTGGTCGTCACCGGCGGACCCAACTGGCAGGCTACCGCCGCCGGGTTAACCGATCTGCTGCCGCTGACCCCGGAAGGCAGCGCCACGCTGGAGACACTTGCCCCGCTGGGCGAATGGCTCAGCCTGAGCGACAGCCTTGTCAGCACGCTTGATCAGCAGACGGTCATCAGCACCGGCAGCCTGATCCCCGAAGCGCGGACGCTGATCAGCACGCCCGACGGCGACCCACTGCTGGCGCGACGCTTCCTCGGCGAAGGCGTGGTCGATTATCTGACCGTCGATCCGAACACCCAACCGCTGCGCGGCTGGGGCAGCCTGCCCGACCTGTGGTACGCGCTGTTCACCACCACCGGCTCGACTCCCGGCTGGTCGCATGGCTTTGGCGACTGGGAACAGGCGGCGCGCGCCGTCGAAATCCTGCCCGGCTTCGACCCGCTGCCGGATATCCTGCCGCTGTGCGGCTTCCTGTTCGCCTATATCGCCCTGATTGGACCCATCAACTACGCCGTCCTCAGCCGCATCAACCGGCGCGAGTGGGCATGGATCACCATTCCGGTCTTCATCCTGATCTTCAGCGTCGCGTCGTGGGTCTTTGGCTCGAATCTGCGCGGCAACGAAGCCACCCTCAACCGGCTCGCCGTCGTCCAGACATGGACGGATTCGGATCGCGCCCGCGTGGAAGGGCTGATCGGGCTGCTTTCGCCGCGCCGCGCGCCATACAGCCTGCTGCTGGAAAATCAGGAAACCCTGCGCCCGATTCCGACCGCTTACGTCGCCGGTAACATGCTCGCTCGCGGCGCTCAAGCCAGCGTCGATATTCGTGAGGCGGAACAGTTTGGCGCGGTCGATTTCACCGTGGACGCCAGCTTCGTCGCCGGTTTTCACCTCAGCGGCATGATCGATAAGCCGCCGGTCAGCGGCAGCGCTTCAGTCGCCTACGACAGCGCTATCGACGGACAGCAGATCGTGCGCGGCTCGGTGCGCAACGACGGCGACATGGCGCTCAACGATCCGGTCATCCTCGCTCGTGGGCAGTCGCTGCGGCTGAACCAGCCGTTAGCGCCGGGAGATGTCGCCACCTTTGACCTGACGCTGCCGGGCGAAGGCATTGCCGCGCCTTCGCCTTATCTGCCGGGAAGCACGACCCCCTATTTCAGCGCGCGAACGACGTTCGCCGCCAATGCGTCCGAGCAGAGTGTCATCGACATCCTCGGAACCGAGAGCTACGACATGAACCTGATCCGCCGGGGCGCGAACGTAGAAACCAGGGAGCAGCAGGCTATCCTGCGCCAGCAGTGGCTGCTGTCGTCGCTGGTGAACGACTCCTACCGCGCGACCGGGCGCGGCGATCACATCTATCTCGCCGGATGGGTCGATTCGCCGCCGGTGGCGTTAGATCTGGTGGGCGCAAACTGGAGCGCTCAGAACTCAACGGTTTACCTGATTGAACTGGAAACTGAACTGGAAGTGCCGAGGCGAGAAGTCGTCATACCGCCTGAACGGTTCACCTGGGCAGTGCGCGAGTATCTGGGTTTTGCCGAGGTCGCGCCGGTCGAACTGAACATGCAGCCCGGCGAAGAAGTCGTCTTCCGCTTCACGCCGCTGCCGGGCGCGGTACTCGATACCGTCAGCGAGCTGCGGATTGTCATCGAGAACCTGAACGTTGGCGGGCGCAGCGTGCCGCTTTCATTGTGGGACTGGCAAGCCGAAACGTGGCAAACATACGACGTCACCCGCGACGGACTGACGATAAGCCGGCACCAGCGCTACCTGGGACCAGAAAACGCCGTTCAGGTGCGTCTGGTGGCAGACGACATTGGCGGCTATCTGCGCATCGGACAGGTGGGCATCGAGCAGCGAGGGACGTTTGAAACCGCAGGCGCGTAACCGCCGCGCCCGCGCTGTCGGCGTCATTCGTTAGAGTACAGCCTCGCCGAAAGTGGTCACCACGCGCACCACGCCCGGAACCTGCGCCACGCGCATCGCGACCGTATCCACATCCGCCGGGGCTTTGCCCGACAGCACGACCGTCCCGTAATAGGTATTGGCGATGACACCTGTCGGCAGCACCTGTCCGGTCGCCAGGCTGATGTTCACATCGTCATACAGCGCTTCAGCGTTGACATCCACAACCCCCGGCAGCGCCATCACCCTATCGACCAGATAACCGCGATTAATGGGGTTTGAGGTGTGCCCGATAAACGATACCACCCCGTCATTGACTTTCACCTGGATGTGGTGACGATCAGAAACCAGCGGCGGATAACGAAGGATTATATCGATCACGTCGGCATCGATATCCATGTCAGGACGAACGATCAAGGTGTCAGTCATTGCTTCTCTCCTCGAAAAGCGATCTCCAATCCGCGCTTTATCACCCGGTTATGCTGAAATTTCGACCTCACGCCCACCTACCTGTAAACCGGCAAAAACGCCAGCATCCCGTTAATTTGATTGTACTTCGGATCGCGCCGTTCTCCGAATCCATCATCAGGCGAAACCCTCACGACGAGGGTTATCTGCTTCTAAATGACGCCCGCCGCGCGGTACTGCGCGATAGTGGTCTCGTCGCAGCCAAGCAGATCGCGCAGTATCTCGTCGGTGTGCTGTCCCAGCGCGGGCGGCGGTGTCCGCGCCATCGCCGGTGTGGTCGAAAAGCCCACCGGCGGACCCACCAGCTTCAGCACGTCATCCAGATAAGGCATCGCCTGCGCCAGCCCGCGCGACTCTATCTGCGGGTCGTTCAGCGCCGTCAATACGTCGTTGACCAGCCCGGCGGGGACATTGCGCGCCAGCAGCGCCTCCACCCACTCGGCGGCGGAACGAGTCAAAAAGATCGTACTCAAAATGGGGGTCAGAACGTCGCGATTTTCCACCCGCGCGGGATTGGTGCTGAAGCGGCTGTCGGCAGCCAGATCGGGTCGCTCGATGAGCTGGCACAGCGCCGCGAACTGACGGTCGTTGCCCACCGCCAGCGTGAACTGACCATCGGCGGCGCGAAACGGCTGGTAGGGGACGATGTTCGGATGAGCGTTGCCGTAACGGGCGGGCGGCTGTCCGGTGATCAGGGCGCTGCTGGCGATATTGACCAGCGCCGCCAGCGACGTATCCAGCAGCGCGATATCGACCTGCTGCCCCTGTCCGGTGCGTTCGGCGTGGCGCAGCGCCGCCAGCAGCGACGAAATCGCGAACAGCCCGGCGATCACGTCGGAAATCGCTACCCCGACTTTGTGCGGCTGTCCGTCCACAGCGCCGGTGATCGACATCAAGCCGCTTTGCCCCTGAATGACGAAGTCATAGCCCGGGCGCTCGCGATAGGGACCCGCCTGTCCGTAGCCGGTGATGCTGCCGTAGACCAGTGCCGGATTGTCGGCGCTCAGGTCGTCGTAAGTCAAGCCGAAACCAGCCATCGTGCCTGGCTTGAAGTTCTCGACGACGATCTGGCTCTGCGCCGCCAGCCCGCGCGCGATCTGGCGTCCGGCGTCAGTTTTGAGATTAAGGGTGAGGCTGCGCTTGCTGCGGTTGACGCTCAGATAATAGGCGCTCTCGCGCTCATCACCGCTGCCAAACCAGGGCGGTCCCCACTGGCGGGTATCGTCGCCCTGCAAGCTCTCCACTTTGATCACGTCCGCGCCCATATCCGCCAGCATCATCGTGCAGAACGGACCCGCCAGCACGCGGGTGAAATCGAGCACGCGAATACCAGAGAGCATGGTTTCAGCCGCCATCGGTTCCGCTAGTTCTGCCCGCTGTAGGCGCGTGGATTCCAGGAGGAGTCAATTTCCAGATGCAGCGCTTCGGCAATGTTTCGCCACGAGACAACCTTAAAGTTCTGGTAAGCGTCCGGCAGGGTATTTTCATGATCCTGGGCGATAAAAGCGCCATCCGGGAAGCGGTCGCCCAGCGCGACGCTGGTCACGTCCAGACCATCGGTGTGGGTGACGCCGTCAATCCTGTTCCCCGGTATGATATTAAACGTCCCCAGATAATCACCCGTCTCCCGGCTGTAAATCACAAATTCGTCATTTCCCTGGCTTGAGGCAATCAGATAGCCGGATTGATCGCTCATCAGGTACAAACCCAAGCCCTCGACATCGGGCATCAGATAGCCGTCGTCGCTGGTCGTATCAATCAGCTCCCGCATCTCGCCATCGACAGGTTCAGCGCCATACTTCCAGATGCCGTGTTCCTCCTGCCCCAGATAGAGATGGCTTAACTCATCATCGGCGACGCAGCCTTCAACATTCGAGCCAAGCGTAAACGAGCGCGCCAGCGCTGCGTCAATCCTGCCGCTGCCGTTGTCCGTCAGTTCCCACTGCTGCACTTCGCCGCGTTCGTAGGTCGTCACGATCACGTAATAGCTGCCGCTGATCCAACTGTGATACATACACAGCCCCTTCAACGGGGAAACGCCCGTTACAATCGCCCGCGCCGCGATGTCCTCAAGCTGCCGCGTTTCGGGATTCACCCGGAACAGCAGGATGCTGTCGGTGTCCGATTTGGTTGCCGCCACGATATCGACGTTAGCTCCGCCTAACGGGAAACCATAGCGAACGTCCACGTTGTTGATCGTCCCCAGAGAAAGATACTGAATTTCGTCCCCATTCAGATCATAGACGGCGAGTCCGCCCTGCTTATCAGTACCAATGATCGTGCTCAGGTTCGGATTGGTGGGATGAACCCAGATGGCGGGATCGTCTGCCGCGTCGCCATCGTAGGGGACAGGGGCGGTTTCCAGGGCGGGAACTACGCTGACCACCCTTACGTCAACGTTCGCGATCAAAAGCAGCGCAATGCCAAGCAGCAGCGGGAAGTAGTGCATAATCTTTCTCACATCCAATCGTGTATAACCATACTCGCGGAAATGCCTGAAGCTGGCTGACATGCAGCGTTGGCTCACCACAGCGGCAGCGAGAGGGTTTTCGGAAAACGACACGCCATAACTATAGCACAGCCGACATAAAGACAGGGTGAGAACCTACCCCCGCCTGACTCATCGGATATAGTTCCCCAGTCAGATTTGCCTGGTTTGACCGATTGGCGAATTGATAAACTGACCGATACAATAAGTAACATTCTGTAACAGTCGTTAATTTGCGCTCACGTCCGTGGATCAGGGTTTATTTCCGATGACGAACTCCTCCCGCGATGCGGCTATTCCTACTCTGGCGCGTGTCGAAAGTCCACCCCCCGACTACAGCAGCCTGCGGGCAGCGCTGATGTCAGTGCTGATTGTCGTCCTGCTGGCGCTGGCGTGGGAAGGCGCCAAAGCCTTTGGCGAGGCGAACGGCTATGTGGTCAGCGTCGGCGGCAGCAGCCTTGACCTGCGCATCCTCAACGACACCCAGCTTCCACACCTGACCGATATTCTGGCTGCCTTCACCGAACCGGCGCAGCGCAACGGTCCGCCGCTGTATCAGACGCTGATCGAAGCGAGCGCGTTCACGCTGTGGGCGGCGATACGCGGCTTCTTCCTCGGCGGGTTCATCGGCTTCGCGCTGGCGATCCTGTTCGCCCACTCGTCGCTGCTCCAGCGCGGGCTGCTGCCCTATGTGGTCGCCTCGCAGACGGTGCCCATTCTGGCAATTGCCCCGATGATCGTCATCTGGATGGGACGCGCGGGCAACGTCGAGCTTTCGGTGCCGATCATCGCGGCGTATCTGACGTTTTTCCCGGTGACTATTTACACCCTGCGCGGTCTGACCTCGGTTCCGTCAACCGCGCTGGAACTGATGCAGTCGTATGCCGCCAGCCGCCGCGAAATCCTGTTCAAACTGCGCCTGCCCAACGCGCTGCCGCACATCTTCACCGCCCTCAAGCTGTCGGCAACCGCCAGCGTCGTCGGCGCGATCATCGGCGAGCTGCCGTCCGGCATTCAGAACGGCTTGGGCATCGCCATTCTCAACTTCGCCCGCTATTACAACCAGTCACCGCCGCGCCTGTGGGCGACGATTGCGGCGTCCGGGTTGGTGGGCATTCTCTTTTTCGCCGTCGTCGCGCTGGTCGAACGGCTGGTGGTGCGCTGGCGAGTGGAAGACAGCGAATAGTTCTTAGCTGTCAGCTTCTTGTCGATTAACAACTTGAGGCGGCAGGTTGCTGTAGGGACACGACACTGTCGTGTCCGTGAATACAAGCTATATGCAGTCGGTAGAACCAAGAGGACAATAGACTTTGGCATCAATTATTTCTGTTCAGAACATGGATAAAATTTTCCGCGCGGCGGACGGAACCACGGTAACCGCCCTTCAGGACATCAACCTTGAAGTCGAGGAAGGGGAGTTCATTTCGCTGATCGGTCCGTCTGGCTGCGGCAAGAGCACCCTGCTGCGCATCATCGCCGATCTCATCCAGCCTTCCGGCGGCAGGGTGATGGTCAATGACAAACCGGCGGCGCAGGCGCGCAAAGACCGCGATTACGGCTTTGTCTTTCAGAACGCCACCCTTTACGACTGGCGCACCGTCCTCAAAAACGTGCAGCTTCCGCTGGAAATTATGAAGTATGACAAAGAGCGTCGCGACCAGCGCGCCCGTGAGATGCTGCGCTTGGTCGAACTGGGCGAATTTGAGAACAAGTATCCCTGGCAGCTTTCCGGCGGGATGCAGCAGCGCGTCAGCATTGCGCGGGCGCTGGCATTTGAGCCGGGTATTCTGCTGATGGACGAGCCGTTCGGCGCGCTGGACGAGATGACGCGCGAGCGCATGAACAACGAACTGCTGCATATCTGGAGCAGCCTGGAACGGATGACGGTCATGTTCGTCACCCACAGCATCAGCGAGGCGGTCTATCTGTCGTCGCGCGTTGTGGTGCTGTCGCCCCGCCCCGGCAGGATCGCCGAGATCATCAACATCGATCTGCCGCGCCCGCGCGGACCGGAAACCCGCGATCTGGACGACTTCTTCCACCTCAGCAACCGGGTACGTCACGCGCTGCGCGAGGGAGTCCAGACCTGATGGAAGACTCGCTCAACGGCAGACCGTTCACTCAGCACCAGCAGAGTGATATGGAAGCATCGTCGGACGCCGTCTACAGCGCGGCGGCGGACGAAATCCTCGAAAGCTTTGACAACCGCACGCTCGGGCGGGATATGCTGGCGCTGGTGACGATCTTCCTGATCGTCGTCACCCATCACATCCAGAATCCGCTGCTGCTGTACGAGCTTCAGTTTGGCAGATCGTTCCGCAACGGCGGACTCCAGAGCGTCATGGCGCTGGGGCTGGCGCTGCTGGCGTTCGTGCTGATACGCGGGACGCTCCGTAGGGGCGATCCGGCGGGTCGCCCTAAGGCGAGGGCTTCACAACACCCACTTTTGCGGGTATCGGCGCTGGTGCTAACGCTGTACTGTGTAATCATGCTGGCGGCGATTGTGCTTCACTGGAATCCGTTAGGCGCGGCGTTTGGTATCGACCAGGCGGTGTTCCTTGACGAGACGGACGAAACCAGCCCGCTGGCGGCGCTGGAAAACGCGCTGACGGTCAGCACCGTTTTCGAGTATCTGGCGATTGCCGCCGTCGTGGTGCTGTGGCAGCCCTGGACACGCCTGGCGGTGTACCTCCGGGCGATCCAGAAGCAGAGCGCGGCGCTGATCGTGGCGGTGCTGGTGGTGCTGGCGTGGGAATTCCTGACGGTTGCCCTGCAAATCCAGCAGTTCCTGCTGCCGCGTCCGAGCGTGATCGGCGGCGCGCTGGTCGAAGTCTATCCCCGCCTGATCGCGGCGGGCTGGCTGACGTTTCTGAACGCCTTCTGGGGTTTCGTGATCGGTTGCGGGGCGGGCATCCTGACCGGCATGGTATCGGCGCGCTTCCTGTCGTTCAGCAAGGCGCTGCTGCCGGTGACGATTGCCATCAACGCCGTCCCCATTATTGCGCTGGCGCCGATCTTCAACAACTGGTTCGGCGCGCTCAACCCGGCGTCGAAGATCGCCATCGTCGTCGTGCTCACCTTCTTCCCGGCGATGATCAGCACCGTTCGCGGTCTGACGTCGGTTGATCCGCTGTCGCTGGAACTGATGCGCTCGTATGCCGCCAGCCAGTGGGAAATCTTCCGCAAGCTGCGGCTGCCGACGGCGCTGCCGTACATCTTCTCGGCGCTCAAAGTGGGGACGACGCTTGGCATGATCGGCTCGATTGTGAGCGAGTACTTCGGCGGCTCGACGGCGGGCTTGGGCTACCGCATTCGCGACGACGCCGGGCTGTTCAAGTACCCGGAAGCCTGGTCGGCGATTCTGGTGGCGTCGCTGTACGGCATTCTGTTCTACCTGGTGGTTTCTGCCGTGGAACGGGCGATGCTTTCGTGGCACGTCTCGTTCCGCGAGAAATAAAAGACTTATATCTAGAACCTGAGGAGGAGAAGGCTTATGCGTAAAGTATTTCTCTTGGCGGTCGTAATGCTGCTGGCGCTCGCCTCTGTCGCAAGCGCGCAAGACGATCTCGTTCCGGTCAGCGTCGTTCTCAAGTGGGTGCCGCAGGCGCAGTTTGCCGGTTATTACGCGGCGTCGGCGCTCGGCTACTATGAAGAAGAAGGGCTGGACGTGGAGATCATCCCCGCCGGCGTGGATATCAACCCGCAGCAGTTGGTGGCGGCGGGCGACGTCGAGTTTGGCACCGACTGGGTGGGCAACCTGCTCGCCACCCGCGAGACGGGAACCGACGTCATCAGCATCGCTCAGGTGTACCAGCGCAGCGGTATGCGCCAGATCACCTGGGCAGACAGCGGTCTGACGACGTTTGAAGACCTGGGCGACAGCGTGGTGGGCGTGTGGTGCTGCGGCAACCAGTACCCGACCTACGCCGCGCTCACCAAAGCCGGTTTCGACGTTCCCGATATGGAAACCGACGGCAGCATCGCCCAACAGGCGTTTGACATGAACGCCTTCCTGAACCGCGAGATCGACGCCGCCAGCGCCATGACCTACAACGAGATGGCGCAGGTGCTGGAGACGGTTGGCGACGGCGGCGAGTTCCCGCTGTACACGCTGGACGACCTGAACGTGCTCGACTTCAACGAGTACGGGACGGCGATGCTGGAAGACACCATCTTCGCCCGCGCCGACTGGCTGGCGGAAGAGGGCAACGAGGAAATCGCCATCCAGTTCCTGCGCGCCAGCTTCCGCGGCTGGGTCTACTGCCGCGATAACCCGGGCGAGTGCGCGGGCTTCGTGCTGGAAGCCGGTCCCACGCTCGGCGAAGGGCATCAGGCGTGGATGATGAACGAAGTCAACAAGCTGATCTGGCCCTCGGACGACGGCATCGGCATCATGGACGCGGACGCCTTTGAGACGACCGCCCAGATCGCGCTCGATTACGGCATCATCAGCGCTGCCGCCGAAGGGGAAGGCGTGACCTACCGCACCGATCTGGCGCAGGCGGCGCTGGACAGCCTGCAAATGGACTATCCCGACCTCGACGTGGTGGGCGCGGACTGGGAAGCGCCGACGGTGGACGTGACGGCGAACGGCGAGTAACGATAGTGCTGGGTAAAGATAGTACTGAGTACTGAGTGCTGAGTACTGAGTAGGGGCGGCGGGTGATGATCATCCGCCGCCCTTTTTGCTGCTGCTGCACAACACAATTTTTTTGCTGCACAATCCACGATTCTTCCCTCAAATGGTCTGTAAAACTGCTGCAATGCGCGGAAAACTGCTGCAATTCTGCAAAGATGTTTGAACCACCAAGACGCCAAGAACACCAAGACATTTGAACCGCCAAGACGCAAAGAAGGTCGATGATTCAGCGTAGCATGAAAGGCGGGACAGCGGGTGACATTATTGGCGGCATTTTGGAACGACTTAACCCATCTATTGTAGTTGCTGTTGTTTAAAGCGTAGAAAATCAAGGAAATCATCAACAGACAAGATCGTGTTTTGCTGTTCAGCAGTGAATGTGCTGTGAAGTTCCAGTGGAATGACTAGCGTTACCTGTTTAAGCTGCATCTCATTGGTTTGTGCAGTTGATATACCAGTTTCCAAAGTACAGAGATGCTTGTGAGGAATTCGGTTAGCCTCAGTAAGTATCTGGCGCCAACGTTCCTTTAGTGTGGACTTTGAACCAAGCATAACAAGTAGCGAGGAATCAAACTGAGGATCGTGATATTCAGGCTTTCCTGGAAAGATGAAATCGGGCTTGTTTTTCCCCTCCGTTCGCACTTGACGATCATAGCGAATATGATTCGCATCAAAGAGAGCAGCAAGCTGATGTTCGAGAGAATAACCCATACGGGATTTGCGCCTGTTGTGGACAGAAAGTGAATACTGGACGAATTCGTCAACACTGTGGAAGCCACGAATCAAGCGCTCTCCGACAATAACCTGCTCTAATGCAAAAAACAGTTCTTCTTCCCTGTTGAGCCACTTAATTAGTGTTGCATCCCAGTTGTTTGGGTCAACTTCAGTATGCTCTCGCGCAAATTGTGACATTTCTTTAGTACTTGGAAATGTATGATTGAAACGGTCTATTACAAGTTGTCGGTCGCGTTCCGCGCTGGGGATTACTATGTCAAGCTGAAGTTCTTCCAGTATTCTCCGTTTGGTATACTCAATTGTTTGTTTCTGCAAAGTCTCGTCAGGAATAAGTACAAGTTGTTTCCTAGGAGCAGCAACCTCAAAAAGTACGCTGGCTGCACGAAACCAACCAGAGTCCTTTTGGAAGACTAATCCATAAATTTCGTTCTGATGGGTTTTAGCAAGAACGAAAAGGTCACCAATTTCAGCATTGTTGAGAAAATCCCCCTTGTAATATAAATGCCACTCTGTTCGTCCCGTGCGCTCTGCACTTTTTGCACGGGCATCGTAAAAGGTGAATTCCCCATCGCTGTTAAGGGTTTCTCTGTCATCAGCAAAATAGAACCACTTAATGCTCCCAGCAACCTTCTCTGAAGTCCTAAAGAATTTTCTCAGAGCCGCTGTTCCATTGATCTCGTGCTGGTTAGAACCCCTTTTCGGGAGATCAGGCTCGTTAGAATCCCTTTTTGGGAGATCAACTTGTACTAGCTCCTTATATGCGATGGATGAAAAAACATCTGCCATTTCCATAATGTGCTTGTTCTCCTAATTCTGTGTATTGCTTGAGAGATGGACTTGCCCGTACTCACACAGGTCCGCAAGTGGACACCGTTCACATTTGGGCTTCGAGGTACAGATTTCCATTGTGAAATCCAGCACAGCCAGATTGTATTCCTTCCATTCTGTTTGTGGTGTAAAGGACTCTGCCATATCAAGAAGCCACTTCTTGCGCCTAGTTTCACCGTCATATGGTTGATTAATCAGTCGGCACAACCATCTGACTATATTTGCATCCACAATTACGCTGCGAACACCGCCAAAGATGCTTAACCAAGCAGCAGCTACATAGGCTCCCACTCCTGGTAGTGTTTGTAATTCAGTCAAGGATCTCGGAATTTTTCCCCCACTCTGGGTTAAATACCCTCCAAGTTGTTTCAGCAGGGGGGCACGCCATCGTAGCCCGAGCGGGTAAATAATCTGCTCGATTTCTTCCATCGAGGCAACCGCAAGTTCAGATGGTGTCCCAAAACGCGCAAGAAACCTCTCATAAACAGGCACAACGCTGGCAACTTTTGTACGTTGCAGCAGTATTTCCGCTATTAAGCCATGCCATTCTTCTACAGGATTTCGCCAGGGATAGTCTTTTGCGTTTGTCTGCGACCAAATAAGCAGGCGCTTACGGATGCTGTCGATCAACCGGTTATTAGAGGGGTTTCCCGAGGGGGTACTGGCAATTCCGGGATGTTGGTACTTTCGCATTTCAGACTCCGAACTACCTCCTTGGCGATGGCTTCTACTACAGGCACGACAACCGAGTTCCCGAACTGCTTATATGCCCGCGTGTCACTTACAACTATCTGAAAATTCTCAGGAAATCCCATTAACCGCGCACATTCACGCGGCGTGAGTCTTCGGGGGTTTTTGCCAAGCTGAGGTATCAAGATTTCCGCGCCATCTTTGTAGTAGCGAGCACTCAATGTACGAGATATTCCATCCAGATCAACGAGACCATACCCAAAGCCGTTGCCCTTTGCACGGTGTTTGGCAGCATAGTTTTGGAGATATTCCCACAAACGATCTGTGAGGGTGTACTTTGCATCAACATCTGCTTCAAGTATGTCTCTCATACGTGGGTGTATATCCCATAGTTCAGGAAACTCGAACACACGGGGTTCCCGAAAACCAACAATGTAGATTCGCTCACGATGCTGGGGGACCACCTTTTTTGCATCAATAGTCTTATCATAAACAAAGTAGCCGAGTTCGTCCTTGAGCGTTTCCATCATCACTTTGAACGTTTTACCTTTGTCATGCCATCGCAAATTTTTCACATTTTCTAAGACGAAGGCTTTAGGTCGTTTTTCTGCAATTATTCTGGCTACGTCGAAAAAAAGTGTACCCTGTGTGGTATGCTGAAATCCGTGAGCATTACCTAGTGCATTGTGTTTGGTTACGCCCGCAATGCTAAACGGCTGACAGGGGAATCCCGCAGCAAGAATGTCGTGTTCCGGCACTTCACTTGCGGTGATTTTTGTAATGTCTCCCGCGGGAACTTCGCCGAAATTCGCTCGATATGTTTCCTGTGCTAATTTGTCCCACTCGGATGAAAAAACACACTTACCGCCCGCTCTCTCGAAAGCAATCCGAAATCCCCCAATTCCTGCGAACAGATCTATAAACGTGAATAACGATTTGGAATTCATACGAGACCACTCATTCCGTTGGGAAGGCTGGAAATGTCATAAATCAGCACATACGTTTTACTATCATACACGAGATTATAGTGAAGCAAAATTGTAATCGCTTGCTATATATTTTCCTCATCTTTTTTGTGTCCAAAATGCCGTCCAAATTGTCCGCATCTAGCAGAACATTTGTACTATGATAGCCTCAAGTGCTTTTCGCTTAGTGCTTGGAGGTACGCATGTCCAGACGCTACACACCGGAAGAAAAAGCGACCATCTTAGAAAAGCTGGCTGAAAATGGCGGCAAGGTTGCCCGCACGAGCCAGCAAACGGGCGTCCCCGCACGCACGCTGCATGCATGGCGAGCACAGGAACAAGGCAAACTGCCACAGCACCTTCTCATGAACGATCCTGAGTTTGAAGCCATCCTGCGCCGCGACGCCCAACGCGCCGATACCATCCTCGACGACGTCCTCAAACAGCTTCTCGAAAGCGTCCGTGTCCTTGCCGGGCGCGTCACCACCACCTTCGACCACGTCCCGCCCACCACCCAGATGATGGCGCTCTCCCGCCTCATCGACCGCATCCTCAAGCTCGAAGCCCGCCAGCCCCGCATCGAGCAGCCCAAAGCCTACATCATGCGCTACCAGTACCCCGACGGCACGTTCCACATGGTGCCGCCCTGGGCGGGTGACGACGACGATGATGACGACGATGACGACTGGCTCCACCATGACGACGCGCCCGCCGCAGTCACCCCTTCCCACTGAGGGAGAGCTGAGGGACTCACTTCACGCGCTGCCAGGTGCCGGTGTCGCCGCCGCTGAAGCGGTACACCTCACCGGCGGGCGCGTCGATGAAGAACGGGCTGGTTCCGCCCACCGTCCCTTCCCACTGGATAGCGCGCGCGCCGCTGTCGGCGTAAGAGACTGCCCAGCCCAGAGCGCTGTTCCACGACCCCACCGGCGCGAGCGTGTTGTAATACACCCAGTTAAACATCCGTTCCGGCATGGTCAAGCCAGCCGGCGCGGGATCGGCGCGTAAGGTCGAGCCGTCCCAGCCGTTGGCGATAGCGACGTAGCGCGCGCTGTCGTTCTGCAAGCCGTAGACGCGGTTCAGCCCGTTGGCGGCGACGTAGATCATCGCCCCGCGCTCAAAGCGCTGGAACGCGCCATCCGCCACCGCGCCGCCCGCCGCTGGACAGCCGGTTCCGGGCGGGGCATACTGATCGCCAAAGAACCAGACGGTGGTGCAGACCACCGTAATCGTCAGCGCCTGCACCGTATCCACCCCAAGCCGCGAGGCAACCAGCCGGTACTGAAGCGCCTGCCCCTGGTTGGACGGCACGACGACGGTGATAGTGCCGGTGGTCGGCAGCGCTGGGATGGTCTGGCGCAGGACGTTGTTCTGGTCATACTGCTCCATGCGGACGGTATCCGCCTGGGCAGACCAGGCGAACTGCACCGACGCGCCGGGGGTGACACTGGTCATATTGGCGCCAAAGGAGATAATCTGGGCGGGAAGGGTGGCGGTGTAGGACGGCGTCGGCGTGAACGTCTCGGTGAAAGTGGGCGTAAAGGTTGGCGTCAGCGACGGCGTCAGGGTGCTGGTGGGGGTATGGGTCGGCGTCAGCGACGGCGTTAAACTGGGCGTGATAGTGGGCGTCGGCGTGTAGGTGTCGCTCGGCGTCAAGGTAGCCGTAGGCGTATTGGACGGCGTGAAGGTCAGCGACGGCGTCAGGGTTGGGGTATCGGTGGGCGTGTAAGTGAACGTCCAGGTCGGAAGGAGCGTTCTGGTGGGAATATCGGTAGCCGTGGGGCTGGGCAGGACTGCCAGCGTCGGAACGACGACTACCGGCACAGTCGGCTGGCAGGCGGCGAACAGAACGAACAGAATAAGCGCGGAAAACCATCGTCGCATCATAACGTCACCTTCGCAAGAACGACGGAGTCACTAGTGCGTCTTCGACACATCCATCTTATCGTATCTTTGCTGATCTGCGCTGCCTGTCAGGATGTTTCTGACAATTCAACCCCGACCAGCGCCCCAACCGCAACCGAAGCGCCCGCGCTGGCGGTCTTTCCAACGCGCGAGAATCGTTCAATCGCGACCCAGCCAGCGCCAACCGTGACGCTGACGCCTTCACCGCCCCCGACGCTGACCCGCAATGCGGCTGCGCCGGACAGCCCCCGGCTGACGGCATCGCCCGAACCCGCGCCAGCCGGGATCGCTGCTCTATCATCCGCCGCGAGCGTGATCGGCACGTCGGTTGAAGGACGCGCTATCACCGCCCGACGGCTGGGCGAAGGCACGCGGGTGCTGATGCTGGTCGGTGGCATTCACGGCGGCTGGGAAGCCAACACCGTCAGGCTCATTAACGCGCTGACCGCCCATTTTGAGGCACAGCCTGACGATATCCAGCCGGGTCTGGCGCTGGTGCTGGTGGCGGCGCTGAACCCGGACGGGCTGCCCTACGGGCGCAGTGCGGCGGGACGGTTCAACGCCAACGGCGTCGATCTCAACCGCAACTGGGGCTGCGACTGGTCGCCGGACGCGGTCTGGCGGAGTCAGGCGGTGGACGCGGGGGCGACGGCATTTTCCGAGCCGGAGACGCTGGCGCTGGCGGAATACATCCGTGGGCTGCGCCCCGCCGCCGTGGTGTTCTACCACAGCGCGGCGAACGGCGTCTATCCGGGCGCGTGCGACAGCCCTGACAGCGCCGATTCCGAGGCGCTGGCAGCAGCGCTGGGCGAGGCGGCAGGCTATCGCTACGGGCAGCCCTTCAGCGCCTACCGCGTGACCGGCACCGCGCCCAACTGGGTGGACGGACTGGGCATCCCGTCGGTGGACGTAGAGCTGCGCACCTGGACGGAACCGGAGTTCGAGCAGAACCTGCGCGGCGTGCTGGCGGCACAGCGCTGGCTGCTCGGCGGGGGGTGAAGTGCGGTAGAATAGGGCAAAGGATGGGGAGGCGAACGGCTATGCAGCTTCAAGTGGATGGGGCACTCGCGTCCCGCTTGTACGGCATTGCATCATCGCAAGGTCGTGATCTCGATGATGTACTCCATGAGGCTATTCTCGAGTATGTCCAACGGCGAGAAGATGAGCGACAGCAGCAAATCCGTGAAATTGTTCGAGGCTTGATGCAGAAGCATGCGTGGTTACTCGAACAACTGGGGAAGGGACCCGAATAGCTGATGCGCACCAACCGCACCGCCGGTTACGAGCGCGCCCCGCTGGATGACCTGCTGGCGATCCTGCTGCGCCAGTTCAAGCGCCCGCTGCTCTCACACGGCCTCCCCCTCAGCGATAGCGAAGCGGCGGAGATCGCCTCGGCAGCCCTGCGGCGCGAAACCCTGACCGACAAGGCGCTGGCAGTACAAAAGGCGCTGGCTGAACTGGTGTCCGAAAGCGAAGGCGTGCTGGCAGGCTGGAACCTCAGCTTCGCGCAGGCGCTTCAAACCGAGATGAGCGATATCCCCGGCTGGACGACCACCGCCGATTTTCTGGACATCGCCAACGAAAAGGCAAACGCCGAACTGCGCATCTCAACCGGCGCGGCGCTGCTGGTGGCACTCGGCGACACCCGCAGCGCCCCCCATCTGCTGACCATTGTAGCGCGCAGCGGCGGCACGGACGCCGACCTCGATGAAGTGATCGCCCGGCGCGTGCTGCTGTTCGCCAGCGGCATTCGTGCCGATGACCCGGCGTGGCTGGACAAGCTGCGGGCGTGGGTGGGCGAACAACGTTTATAGTTGGCGCAGTCAAAACGGACACGACGGTGTCGTGTCCCTACACGAAGTGGCTGTACCGGACAACTACCACGCCATAGCGCTGACCAGGATCTGCGATAGGCGTGCCAGCGCTTTCGCGCCGGGCGGGATCATCAGCACCGGACGGAGCAGCGTAAAGGCGTCGCGGGCAAACGCCAGCAGCTCGAAGGCGGCTTTGTTGCCCTCGGTGCGGTCGTGGAGCAGAAACAGCATAAACAGCAGGTGAACGTTGGTCAGCAGCACCGTCAGGTGTTCCACCTGCGCCGCCGACAGCGTATCGACCGCGCCGCCAACAACCGACTTAAAGACTTCGGTGATCCTGCCGAAGTTGGCGGCGTAGGCGTCGAGATCGTCAATTTCCCCCGACAGATTGCTAATGACCATCGATTGCAGCGCGCCCTTGCGCGCCACCATGTAGGTGAGGTTGCTCGACATGACGTGGAAAAAGCGCACCGCCAGCGTCCCGGAGGGGATACTTGCCAGCGCGGTTTCCAGTTGCTGCGCGATTCCGGTATAGACACTTGACGGGCTGACGGATTCCTCGTTCGACATGATTATGCTCCAGCGTCATTCAGGCAGCGGATAACACGACAGGGATTTCCAGCGGCAAAGTCGTCATCAAAGCGCGAGTATACGAGTTGAAAACTGAAACGACAAGACCTGCGGGCGGCGAACGGCGGGCACGACGATGTCGTGTCGGTGAGAGGGTGCTTTTCAGGTCAAACGCAGCACAATTCTGTGCTATAATCGCTAGACCATTTGTTCAGTTTTCTAAAGCGGAAAAGATGGCTAAAACACGCTCGCGTTACGTTTGTCAGAACTGTGGAAAACAATCGCCGCGCTATCTGGGGCGCTGCCCTGCCTGTGGCGAGTTCAATTCGATGGTCGAAGAGGTGCTGGAAGTGAGCCGGAACAGCGGCGCGGCGCGGCAGCGCGTGATGCTGCCTTCGACCCGCCCGCAGCGCCTGACCGACATTGACATGGTCGAGGCGCAGCGGCTGTACGTGCCGATTGCCGAGTTCAACCGGGTGCTAGGCGGCGGCTTGGTGCCCGGCAGCATTATCCTGATCGGTGGCGAACCGGGCATCGGGAAATCGACCCTGCTGCTGCAAACGTGCGCGGCGCTGGCGAACCACGTTGGGCGAGTGCTGTATGTCAGCGGCGAAGAAAGCACCCGCCAGATCAAGATGCGCGCCGACCGCATGGAATTACAGTCAGATGAGCTGTTCCTGCTGACCGAAACCCGTCTCGGCGATATCTTCGAGCAGGTCAACCAGCTTGACCCAACCATTCTGGTGATCGACTCGATCCAGACGGTCTACACAGATGAGAGCGAGTCGTCGCCCGGCAGCGTCAGCCAGGTGCGCGAGTGCGCCTCGCGGCTGCAAATGCTCGCCAAGACCAACGGCATCTGCGTGTTCCTGATCGGTCACGTCACCAAAGAAGGCGCGATTGCCGGACCGCGAGTGCTGGAGCATATCGTCGATACGGTGCTGTATCTCGAAGGCGATCAGTTTCAGGCGTTCCGGCTGCTGCGCGGCGTGAAGAACCGTTTCGGCGCGACCAGCGAAGTGGGCGTGTTCGAGATGTCGGCGCTGGGGATGATCGAAGTGCCGAACCCGTCGGAAGCCTTTCTGGCAGAGCGCGTGCTGAACGCGCCGGGAACGGCAATCGCCGTGACGATGGAAGGGACGCGCCCGCTGCTGGTGGAACTGCAATCGCTGACCAGTCCATCTACATTTGGCAACCCCCGGCGCACGCCCAACGGCGTGGACATGAACCGCCTCTTAATCGTCAGCGCGGTGCTGACCAAACGCTTCGGGCTGAAGCTGCACGAGCACGACATCTTCATCAACGTCATCGGCGGCTTGAAGATTGACGAACCGGCGTCTGACCTGGCGATGGCGGTAGCGATGGCATCGAGCTATTACGATAAGGCGGTGCCGCCGGATATGGCGTTCATCGGCGAGATCGGCTTAAGCGGCGAACTGCGCGCCGTCTCGCAGATTTCGGCGCGGTTGATCGAGGCGTCGAAGATGGGTTTTAAGCGGGTGATGATGCCGAAGATGCGCCGTCCGATCACCGATGTGCCGGAAGATCTGAAGCTGGTACAGGTGCGCAACGTCGGCGAAGCGCTGGCGCTGGCAGTGCCGAAGGATTAAAGAAGAGTAGAAACAGTAAAAGAGGTAATAGCGGTAGAAGAAGTTGTAGGGGCGACTCGCTGAGTCGCCCTACGTTATTGAGTCGGCTGCGCGTTATCCGGGGAAAATATCGCTGACGGACACGCTGAAATCGGGCAGCACGCCGCCTCTGCTGTTGTGTGTTGTATGGTTCCGGCTATTCTGCCTGCGTAATTGACCAGCGCCGCTCGATATTTCCGGTCGTGACGTCAACCGCCCAGATGCCGTAGTCGGACGGCTCGACCTGGAAGCCAAAACCACGATAGGTCAGAAGAACGGTATCACTTTCCCAGCCCAGAATTGCCAAATACTCCGATGGCAGTACGTCACCGCTGAATTCCAGCTCGGAGGACGCGTCACCGTTCACCGGCAGCACGTCCAGAGCGCCTTCGTAGAAGTCCGTGCTGACCAGCGCGCTGCCATCCGGCAGCCATGATAGACCATAGAAACGGACATCTGAGTCCAGAATAACGGACTCTGTTTCAAGGTCGATCACCTGCGTAATCGAACGGACAGGATGTTCAATATCATACAACTGAATCGGCTCGTTGCCTCTCATGCCGTCAATCAGCCCGTACTGCACGCCGCTGACAGCGAACCGGGTGCCATCGGGCGAAATAGACGCGCTGAACAGGTCGAAACCCTCAGGCGCGTCGAAGATTTCGCGCAAGCCGCCCTCACGAATATTGATCCGATGAAAGCTGAATTCGATAGCAGTCCCGATCTGGTCTCCCCAGCGATCCTGTTCCAGAAACACCAGCGTTTCGCTATCCGACTGCCAGCCAACCCATGAGTAATTGCCGGGATCGCGCGTCACCGCCGCCGCGCCAGTGCCATCAGCGCGAAGAGTCACAATAGAACTGCCGGTGGCGACGGCAATCCGCTGCCCGTCGGGTGACCACGCTGCCCAGTCAATGGAAAAGTCACGGGTCAAGGCGAGGCGCTCGCTGCCGTCATACTTCATGCGATAAAGACCGGGATCGCTGTAGAGGAAGTATTCGCCATTGGGGGACGGCAGGAAGATGTTATCGAAGCGGAACGTCCGGTCAGAAAACGTCATCCACGCGAGTGCATTGGTGTAATCCAGGACACAAGCGTCGCTGCCGTCAAGAGCGCTGGTCACGATGTAGTCACCCACCCGGTAGGCGATGCGCTCGCCGTCCGCCAGGCAGAGCGGCAGCAGCGTGCGTTCATAGGCATTGTCGCGTTCTGTGTTGACTAAGCCTTCAATCACCCAGCCTTCGGTGCCACCCGCCGTTTCGACCTGCCACCAGCGCAGCCCGGCGGCTTCTTGCGGTCCGCCGATGAGAGTCAGCAGATCGCCTTCCTGCGCCTGTGCCAGCGGCGCGCCACTGCGTCCCGGCTCGGCGCGGACGGTGAGCGTGATGGTATCGGAGTCGGGATCGTCGTTGATGACGCGCGCCTGAACGCCAACTTCAAGCACGTTCAGCGCTTCCACCGGCGGCTCAAAATCAGGGACGGGTTCGGGGAGTGGAGTGTTGGTCGGCTCGACTGCGGGCGCTTCGGTGGGTTCGGCGGCGGCTTCATAGGGTTCAATCCAGTATTCCGTACCTGAGCCTTCCACCGTCCAGCCAAAAAGGTCGCCGTATTCAACCTGCCACCAGTTGAAGCCGTCAGCGCAGGCGGGACCGTCGAGGACGCTGAAGGCTTCGCCGCCGGGAATGCTGCCGACAAGCGCTCCCGCACGACTGGGCAAGTCACGAACATTGTTGGCGTCGCCCGGCAGCACCCGCGCCTGAGCGCCTACGGTGAGGCGGGGCAGCGGCGCCCCGGGGCAGTTCGGGTCTTCCTGAGCATAAATTGTGAGAACACTGGATAGGGATACGCACAGCAGGAATGTGAAGAACAAGCGTATTTTGTTCATGATGCCTGTGGAAGTCTCCTTCGAGGAAAGTGCCTCTTATTGAGCATCGTGACAGCATTTCGCCAGCAGCGCAAGTATAGATGTCATTAAAAACGTGCCAGACTGACATCAATGGCGGCAACCGCGTCTGTACGTCTGCCTGTCCTGCCAGCTTCAGAGAACGCACACGCTGCTCGCCATGAATGAAGTCGAAAGGCGTTTTGTCGTAAAGGCGGATGAACTCCCCCATCGGCATTCCGATGCGTCCCTGTACCGACATGCAGCATCCTTTCGCTTTGAGATGACTATACACAACAAAAAGGGCGACCCGGTGGGTCGCCCCTACAATGTACGCTTGTTTGGCTGGTTACATCGTCTCAGTGGCGGGGATAGCGCTGAAGCTCAAGCCTTCGCCGTCCTCGCTGACATCCACGACGACGTGATCGCCCTCGTGAATGTGTCCTTCGAGAATCTGGATCGCCAGCGGGTCTTGCAGATAGCGCTGAATGGCTCGCTTCAGCGGGCGCGCGCCGTAGACCGGGTCAAACCCGCTTTCGGCGAGCAGCAGCCTGGCGTCGGTCGTCAGTTCAAAGGTGATGCGGCGCTCGCGCAGCAGCTTCTCCAGGCGGCGAAGCTGGATGCTAACGATGCGCGTCAGGTCTTCCTGCGTCAGCGCCGTGAAGACGATGATGTCGTCCATCCGGTTGAGGAATTCGGGTCGGAAGTGATGATCGAGTTCGTCCATCACCGCGTTGCGCAGCGTCTTCTGGTCAGCGCCGGTGATGCTCTTGATCAGGTGGCTGCCGACGTTGCTGGTCATGATGATGATGGTGTTGGTGAAATTGACCGTCCGCCCCTGCCCATCGGTCAGGCGACCATCGTCAAACACCTGTAGAAAGACGTTGAAGACTTCGGGATGCGCCTTCTCGACTTCGTCCAGCAGCACCACCGAGTATGGACGGCGGCGCACCGATTCGGTGAGCTGACCGCCCTCCTCATAGCCGACGTAGCCGGGCGGCGCGCCGATGAGCCGGGCGACCGAATGGCGCTCGCCGTACTCGCTCATGTCGATGCGCACCATCGCGTTTTCGTCATCGAAGAGGAATTCCGCCAGCGAACGCGCCAGCTCGGTCTTGCCGACGCCGGTCGGACCGAGGAACAGGAACACGCCAATCGGGCGGTTCGGGTCCTGCAAGCCGGCGCGGCTGCGGCGCACCGCCGACGACACCGCCCGCACCGCGTCATCCTGACCGATCACGCGCTCGTGCAGGCGATCTTCCATGTGCAGCAGCTTCTCGGTTTCGCCTTCCAGCAGCCGCGCCACCGGAATACCCGTCCAGCGCGAGACGACTTCGGCAATCGTATCGGCGTCCACTTCCTCGCGCAGCATGGTGCCGCCGTCAGCGCGCATCTGGTTGAGTCCGGCTTCCGCCTCGGAAAGCTGCTTTTCGAATTCGGGCAGCGTGCCGTAGCGCAGCCGGGCTGCGCCTTCGAGATCGGCGCGGCGCTCTGCCTGCTCTAGCTGGACTTTGGCTTCGTCAATGCCCGCTTTGGCGGCGCGGATCGCCTCAATCGCCACTTTCTCTTTCTGCCAGCGGGCGCTGAGAGCGTTCAGTTCTTCGCGCAGATTGGCGATTTCGCCTTCAATCGCTTCCAGACGAGCCTGCGACGCCTTATCACGCTCCTTCTTCAGCGCCTCGCGCTCGATTTCAAGCTGCATGATCTGGCGTTCGACGTTATCCAGCGCCTGCGGCTTGGAGTCGATCTCCATCTTCAGCCGCGCCGCCGCTTCGTCGATCAGGTCAATCGCCTTGTCGGGAAGCTGGCGATCCGGCAGGTAGCGGGCGCTCAGGGTTGCCGCCGCGATCACGGCGCTGTCCTGAATGCGGACGCCGTGATGCACTTCGTAGCGTTCCTTCAGACCGCGCAGAATGCTGATGGTGTCCTCAATGCTCGGCTCGCCAACGAACACCGGCTGGAAACGGCGCTCCAGCGCGGCGTCCTTTTCGATGTATTTGCGATATTCATCGAGCGTGGTCGCGCCAATACAGCGCAGTTCGCCGCGCGCCAGCATTGGCTTGAGCATGTTGCTGGCATCGACCGCGCCTTCAGCCGCGCCCGCGCCGACGATGGTATGCAGCTCGTCCAGAAACAGGATGATACGCCCGCCGCTGTCCGAGACTTCCTTCAACACTGCCTTGAGGCGTTCCTCAAATTCACCACGATATTTCGCGCCCGCCAGCAGCGATCCCATTTCGAGGGCGATGATCTGCTTGTCGCGCAAGCCTTCCGGCACGTCGCCGTTGACGATGCGCTGCGCCAGCCCTTCGACAATGGCAGTTTTACCCACGCCTGCTTCGCCAATGAGCACCGGGTTGTTCTTGGTGCGGCGGCTGATGACCTGCACCGCGCGGCGGATTTCGTCATCGCGCCCGATGACCGGATCGAGCTTGCCCTGCCGCGCCAGCGCCGTCAGGTCGCGCCCATATTTCTCAAGACTCTGGTAAGTGCCTTCGGGGTCTTGCGAGGTGATGCGCTGCCCGCCGCGAATCGCCGTCAGCGCCTGCAAAATCGCGTCCCGGGTGACGCCGTGACGGGTGAGCACGCCGCCCACCTGCCGGTCTTCCGCCAGCGCGATCAACACATGCTCAGTGCTGACGTAGTCGTCGTGCATGGTGGCGGCTTCTTTTTCCGCCCGGTTGAACACGTCAACCACCGCCCGCGCCAGATTAGGCTGGGCGTTGCTGCCATAGGTGCGCGGGCGATCCGCCAGCATTTGTTCCAGTTCGGTTTGCACCGTCTGCGGGCGCGCGCCAATCTTGGCGATGACCTCCGGCACGACGCCGTCTTTCTGACCCAGCAGCCCAAGCAGCAGATGCAGCGGCTCCAGCGCGGTATGCCCGTATTCCGTGGCAAGAGACTGGGCTTTTAAGATCGCCTCCTGCGCCTTGTTGGTGTACTTATTCAAATCCATATGTGATTCCCTCAGATTTTAATAGTAGGGTTTATCTCATATTCTATGACAGTCGCGTATGAAATCCATCAACAGTGTGTCTGAACTGAATAAGCGCGTATGAAGCACATTAGAATATAATGATCTTAATTGTGCTTTGGCGCGATTTTGCATATACTTCCAGCAACGTCAGGTGAGTTGCAAAGGAGGTGATTTGTGTCAAGTAGCAGTCATATGGGGGTGAACCCCAGCTAAGGCACCACCTTCGGTGAGTGCCCTGTGTACGGGGTTCACTCCCAAATCTGCGAAAACGAGGCGGCATGACTCTACATGCCGCCTCAATTTTTTTGTAGCCCCCGATTATGCCTGACTGCGCTGTACCCGTTCGCCAGTTCCGCCGTCCATGGGGTGACGAACTCAAATCGGACAGCCGGGTCAGCGAGAAAGAAAAGACCGCTGCAGGAACTGCATTCCCGCCAATATCTGGTTCACACGCTGCTTAGAGAGCGATCCGATATAGCCCCCAAACTGCGTTTTAGCGACCGTCGATAATTTCGACACTTCCACCACGCTCTGCCTCGACAAATTGGCTTCACCCACATCAAGCAGCACATTTCCGGGAGCGCTGGCGCGCCCTACGTTCGAGGTCAGCCCGCAGACAACCACCGTGTGGATGCGGCTCTGGTTGAGGATGTCATCCTGAATGACCACCTGGGGATGGGGAATACTCGCCTCCAGACCGTTCGGATTTTCCAACTGCACCCAATAGATGTCGCCCTGATTGACAGCGAGTGTGCTGGCGGCGCTTTGCGTTTCCACGCTGGGCGGCGCATCTGAATCAAGCTGCGCCTGATGAGACTTGATGAAATTCTCAAGGGCGCGCTCAACCAGGTGATCCGGGGACATGCCGAGGCGCTGCGCCAGAAGCAGCGCCTGATTGAGAAGTTTCTCGGAGATCGAAACTGACAGGTCGATGCTTTTGCTCATGCCAGTATGCTTCCTTCAGATTTCGCAGCAAACGGCGGACACGACAATGCCGTGTCCCTACGATTACCGCGCTTCTGGTGATTCAATCATCTTTTGCGTGTTGGCTGCGGCGCTTTTTGAGCCGGGCAACGGCGGTTTTTGCCATAGCGCGCACCGGTGGATGCGGGTCATTGATCATTTGTTCAATGACCGGCAGGGCGCGAGCATCACCGATCTGCCCCAGTGCTTCCACCACCGCCACGCGAACCTGCCAGTCATCGGTTTCGACAGCGGCTAAAAGCGGCTCAACCGCGCTGGCATCGGCAGTATCACCCAGCAGGCTGGCTGACAGCTCGCGCACCTGCGCCGATTCCGCCGCCAATGCCCGAATCAGGTCAGGCAGCGCATGGCTGCCAAACCCTTCTAATGTGTCGCGCGCCGCCCAACTGACATCCTGTACCTCATCATCCAACCGGACGATCAGCGCGTCGATTGCCTGCGCATCGCCAATCTGCCCAAGCGCGTAGACTGACTTCAGCCGGACAGCGGGATCGGCATCCTGCGCGGCGGCGATCAGCGCTGGCACCGCGCGGGCATCGGAAAGTTTGCCGAGCGCGTGAACGATATTGTGCCGGGCGCGGGCATCGTCGGCAGGCAGCGCGCGCAGCAGGGCAGATACCGCCGCCGTACCAAAACGTACCAGCACCCAGGTGGCATCTTCGACAACATTCAGGTTCGCGTCGGCGCAGAGGATATTGACCAGCGCGGCGAGGGCGGCGCTGTCGTCGGCGGTGCCGGGTTGAAGCTGAAGCACCGCCTGACTGCGCTGCCCAACATCGGACGATTGAAGCTGCGCCATGAGCGCGTCAAAGTTGTTGGTCATGTGGTTGACTCAGTCGTTGGCTGGAACGCCTACTCGCCGCAGTCCAGCAGCGGCAGCGCGGTACTATCGGATGGGCGGCTTCGCAGCGTCAGCGGCACTTCAAAGGTTTCGCTGCCGCGCACGACCACCAGATTGAGCGTGTCGCCGGGGCGGCTGTTGACGACCAGATACGACACCAGCTCATCCATTGTGCTCAGGTAATCGCCGTTGACGGCGACGATGATATCCCCACCGGCGCAGATATCGACGCCGCGCACCCGCGCGATCCGCGTGCCGCCGCGCAAGCCAGCTTCTGCCGCCGGAGAGTTGGGCGTCACCTGAGTGACCAGAACGCCCGCCGTCACCGGCAGACTCAGCGCTTCGGCAAGTCCAGCCACCGTGTAGCCGCCGTCGGCGGGAACGGTCGAAATGCCGATCCAGGCATAATCCACCTGACCGTTCTCGATCAGTTCGGGGATGACGCGCTGCACCGTCCGCGCCGGAACGGCAAAGCCAACGCCCGCGAAGACGCCGGTTTCGGTGCGAATGGCGGTATTGACGCCGATCAGCTCGCCCGCCGAATTCAGCAGCGGACCGCCGCTGTTGCCGGGATTGATATCGGCGTCCACCTGAATGATCGACGGGTTGTTAAAGCCGCCGATGGTGGTCGTGTCGATCAGAGTGGCGGACGGAAGCTGCCGCCCTAACCCGCTGACGATGCCAACCGTCATCGAACTGGCAAGCCCAAACGGGTTGCCAATGGCGATGGCGCGCTGACCCACCCGAACCGCATCGGAATCGCCGATAATCACCGGCACCAGGTGGCTTGCGTCCACGTCCACGCGAATAACGGCGAGGTCGCTGTACAGATCCAAGCCAACGAGTTCGGCGGTCGCCACGTAACCATCGTTAAAGGTGACGCGGATTTCGTTAGCGTCGCTGACCACGTGAGCATTGGTGATGATGTTGCCGTCAGCATCATAGACGACGCCCGACCCGCTGGCGACATCGACATGCGTTAGCGGCATTCCCTCAATTGTCACGTCGATATTGACGACTGACGGCGCGACCCGCTGGTAGATATTTTGCAGCAGCAGAAATTCGGCGTCTGCCGCGTGAATGATGTCATCTGGCAGCGCGGTGGCGCTGGTTTGAAAGCGGGCATTGACGGGCAGATCGGCAACCGGCGTGCTGGCGACAGCGCCCGGCGGCAGCGGTTGGTTCACCGCCGCTGGCTGGCAGGCGGCAAACAGCACGACCAGCAGCAGCAGGCAGCGCTGAAAGAGTCGGGTGTCGATTGAACTCGCGCAAGCGCGCCGAAGCGGTTTTCGCGCCGAAAATATGCCTGTTACCAGCGATCTCACAACTATAATCCTCATCACTCAACCGAAAACACTACAACGCACCTGATCGGAATTATGCCAGGGGAAGGAAGCAGCAGCGCGCGACACCCGCCAGATGGCGTTATTTCGCCTCGCCGCCGGTATCGACCAGAATGCACTCGGCGACATTAAAGCCAACGATGCGCTCGCGACCGTCTACACGGGCGCTGATAGGACCGTCAAACGGGTCACGCGCGAGTACTTCCACTTCTGAATCGAGCGTAAAACCGCGATCCAGAATGTGCTGGAGCATTTCAGGGCTGCTCGATTTAAGCTGCGAAACCGACGCCTTGACATGCTCAGGCAGTTCGGTCAGCGGCATCAACTGGCGCTGAGTCAGCGTGCCATCTGCCGCCGGAATGGGATCGCCGTGAGGGTCGAAATTGGGATCGCCCAGCTTGTAAGCGATGGCTTCGATGAAACGCTCGGATACGGCGTGTTCCAGTTTTTCCGCTTCTTCGTGGACTTCGCGCAGCGCGTAGCCCAGTTCGCGCACCAGGTAAAGCTCAATCAGGCGATGGCGGCGCAGCACGCGCAGCGCCATTTCGCGCCCGCTTGCCGTCAGCACAACGCCTTTATAGCGCTGATAATCGACCAGCCCCGCCGTGACCAACCGCTGCGCCATATCGGTCACCGACGGCGCGGAGATATTCAGGGCGTCGCTGAGGGTATTGGTGGAAACCCGTTCCTCCTGCTGCTGTAGGCTGTACACCGCCTTGATGAAGTTCTCAACCGATTCGGACGGGTTCACTTGATCGGTCATTCAGACTCCCGCGCGTAAACCAACGCATTCCTCATTCTAACATAAAGCCTATCGCGGACTAACAAATTGCAGCCAGTAAAAACAGGCTCTTGATGCGACAAGCTCTGGCGGCAGCCTGCCCCGCCCTTGATCGGGTATCGTGGTTTCCAGTATACTTACACCATCTTGAGGAGTCGCCAAGTGGTAAGGCAGCGGACTTTGGATCCGCCATTCGTAGGTTCGAATCCTACCTCCTCAGCTTACCCGGTTCCGATGCGAACCGATTGAATGGAAAACGGCGGAGACATCTCCGCCGTTTTCATAGAGTACTGCTGAAGCCACCGCCGGGCTGCCTACTCTCTCAGCAGCCGCATCCCATTCAGAATGACCACCAGCACCGATATTTCGTGGATTAACATGCCGCCCGCCATATGCACCTCACGCAGCAGCACGCCCGCTAACAGCGCGGTCACGGTCACCAGTGCGATGACGACGTTCTGCCGGATATTGTTCAGGGTCGCTTTCGACAGCCGGATCGCCTTCGGGATTTTCATCAGGTCATCTGCCATGAGCGCGATATCGGCGGTTTCAATGGCGATGTCTGTGCCTGCCGCGCCCATTGCGATGCCGATATCGGCAGCCGCCAGCGCTGGCGCATCATTAATGCCATCGCCCACCATCGCCACCACGCGCCCTCCGGCTTGCAGCTCGCGGATCGCGTCCAGCTTGTCTTCTGGCAGCAGCCCCGCGCGCACTTCGGTGATCCCGGCTTGTGCCGCAATCGCCTGTGCTGTACGCTCATCATCGCCCGTCAGCATGACCACCTTCACGCCCTGCTGGTTCAGCGTTCGGATCATCTCCGGCGCATTGGCTCTAAGCGTATCCGCGATGCCCAGCACGCCAATGATGCCGCCGTTAAGCGAAATCAGCACCGCCGTCTTACCGGCTGATTTCAGTGTATCCAGCGCCTCGTGTGCTTCCAACGGTACGTCTGCGTCCAACTCCTCCATCAGCGCTGGCGTGCCCACCCCGACCTGATTGCCATCATAAACGGCGTAGATGCCGCGCCCGGTAAAGGACTCGAAATGCTCGGACGCCGGAATCTCGCCCAGCGATTCTGCCTCGGCAAGAATGGATCGCGCCAAAGGATGCTCCGAACCCGCCTCGGCTACTGCCGCCCAGTACAGCACATCCATCTGTGCCGCCGACCAACGCCCCGGCGCAGCGGCAGTTGTCTCAAATGGGCTGGCTGCCAGGGCAACCGTTCCCATCGAAACCGGTTCGGGGATTAAGGCGATGACATCGGTGACGCGCGGCTTGCCTTCGGTCAGCGTCCCGGTTTTATCAAGCGCCAGCACCGAAATTTTGCCTGCATTCTCCAGATATTCGCCGCCTTTGATCAGGATGCCATTTTTGGCAGCGCGACCGATGCCCGCCACCACCGAAATCGGGGTGGAGATTACGAGCGCGCCGGGGCAGCCGATCACCAGCAGCGTCAGCGCCAGATCGAGATCCCGAACGATAACATACACCACCAGACTCAAGCCGATGATAAACGGCGTATAGTAGGCGGCAAATTTCTCGATGAAGCGCTGCGTCGGCGCTTTTTCTTCCTGCGCTTCTTCGACGCGCTGCACGATGCGCGCCAGCGTCGTATCCGCGCCGACGCCGGTTGCCCGCACTCTAAGCAGCCCGCCCTGATTGACCGTCCCGGCATAGACCGGGCTGCCAACTGCCTTTTCTTCGGGGATCGACTCGCCGGTGATCATGCTTTCATCTACGGCAGAGCGTCCATCAATGACTTCGCCATCTACCGACACTTTTCCGCCCGGCTTAATGATGACCGTCTCCCCAAAGCTCACCTCGTGCGGCAGGACTTCCACCTGCTTGTCCTCACGCCAGACAATGGCGGTCGCAGGCACGAGATCGAGCAGGCTTTGAAGCACCTGGCGGGTGCGGTTGAGCGTTCGCGCTTCCAGGTAAGCCCCAAAGAGGAACAGAAACGTCACCGCCGCCGCTTCCCAGACTTCGCCAATCACCAGCGCGCCCGCGGTCGCAATTGTCACCAGCAGTTCGATGCTGACGTGGCGGCTGCGCAGGCTGTTCCATGCCCGCGCTGCAATATCAGAGCCAGCCACCAGCGCGGCGGCGGTCATCAGGATGTTGTAGCCCTGCTGCCAGCCGAACAGGTTGTCAGCGGCAAAGGCAGATGCGATCAACAGACCACTGGCAACCATCAACGCCTGCCGCCGCAGCTTAGGATTTTCAATCCAGGTTTTTATCGTGTTCAATTGAATCACTCTCCTGTGCCAAAACGACCGGGGAAGCGAGCGTGCCTGCTCCCCCGGTCTGGGGCTTAGAACGGGGCAACCTTCGACTCGTAACCAACGGCGCGAACAGCCTTGATCAGCGCATCGCTTTTCACGGCTTCCGGGTCATGCTCCACTTCGATACGCCCCGTGTTGAAATGCACCGCCGCCTGTTCAACGCCATCAATCGCCTTGAGTGCCTTTTCAATCTTCGCGACGCACGAGGGGCACGAAAGTTCCTGGCTTCGCAGAATGGTCTTCATTGTCAATACTCCTGTGTTCAATTAACTATGTCTCCAGCTTACGACATTCCGAGCAGCGATTACATGATCTGGCGCAATTAACCGCACAGGTTTCGTTATAAACAGAAAGAGCCTTGTCTATATATGGACAAGGCTCTTCTCGGAAGGAACGATTCAATTAGTGCTGGTGACCAGCCTCGATTTCGCCCTCGTGTCCAACCGGGCTGGTGATAGTGAGGTATAGTTCGTAAATGTACTTTTCAAAGATCAGTTCTGCTTCAACACGCTCGCGGTTCGCCTCAACCGTATTTTCCGCAGCGGCATGGTCACGGGCTTCCACCACTCTGTGGTAGTTCGCTTCGATGCCCTCTTGCATCGCCTCGTTCAGGAATGCGTACACCGCCTCTGGCGATCCGCTCTCCATCGCCTCATCTGCTGCGATAATCGCTTCCGGTACGGACTCATCGGTTACACCTGTGAAGGGCGCACCTTCACCCAGGCGATGCAGCCGGACGGTCGTGTCGATGAAGTACTTATCCGCAAGCTTCTGGGCGTCACCACCCATGCTGCGGACGGAAGTTGCCTCCTCAAAAGCGGCGCTCAGTTCTACTTCCATTTCAGGGGCGACATAAGGCAGCACCAGACTTACATCGTTGGTTTCGAGCGCGCGAAGAGCGGCGATCGCCACCGGACCCTGAGCAGAGTCGCAGTGGGCTTCCGCTTTCTGCGGGTTCACGGCGAACGTGAGCGCCCCTGCGATCACGAGGGTGGGCACCAAAACGCGCGACAACCTGACCAGGCGATTGACTGACGGGAACTTCTTAAACATCGATAGTCTCCTTTTGTATGATGCGCTTAAATTAAGCTGTCAACAGCTTAGAGGAAGACCATCTGTAATTACATGATCTGGCGCAATTAATCGCAACGTCGTTAGCAAACAAAAAAGGACGCATCATTGTGCGCCCCTACCTTCTCACCTCCGCCTAACCGCCAGCAGCCACTTCCCTGAGCGCCTCGCTATCGCGGATGGCGACCCACTGCCGCCCACTCTTTATCCAGCCGGCTTTCTGAAACTGGCTCATGATCCGGCTGATGGTTTCGGTGGTTGCGCCGGTCATGGCGGCGAGGTCGTCGCGGGAAAGAGGCATCTGGATCAGCACGCCAACCTCCTGTGCTTCTCCCAGCTTATCCATCAGCTTGAGCAGGGTATAGGCAAGGCGCTGCTCCACCGAATAGGCGCTCAACTGATGGACTGCTTCCTGCGCCCCCCGGAGGCGCTGTCCGGTGATATTCAGCACCTCCAGCGCTACCGGAGGATAGGCTTGCAGGATTTCGCGGAATCCTTCGGAGTCAATGCTCAGAGCGCAGATTCCGGTCTGCGCCAGGACGGTATCAGGATACGTTTCATCACCCAGGATGGACAGGCTGCCGAAGAAATCCCCTTCTGATAAGATGTCCAGCAGCACATCCTGTCCGGTCAGACTGTGGCGCATCTGCTTGACCTTGCCAGCCGCCACGACGTACAGGCGCGCAGCCGGATCGCCAGCATAATAGATCGGCTCGCCTGCCTCGAAGCCCTGCTCTCGAAAGCTCTGATTAATGCGCCCGATGTCTTCTTCAGACAGCATGGCGAAAAAAGGAACGTGCCGTAAGATGTGCTGCCTCACGTCAACGCTGCACATCTGGGGCTGGATCGCTTCGGTTTCAACCGGTGATTTTCGGCGTGTTGTCATTTTAGTAGTTTCTCCGGCGCAATATTGAAATTGTCCTGGAACACATTGTCGGGATCGTAACGCAGCTTCAGGTCGCGCAGGCGCTCGATTGTCCGCGGTGGGAAGGCATCATTCAGGCGTTCGGGGCGCAGATCGCTCTCAAAGCTGATATACAGCCCATCAAACTGATCAGCCAGTTCATCCCACAACAGGTTCACCCGTTCCCGATTGCCGCCAAAGGCGACCACAGAGAAATTCGCCATTCGATTCGCATAGGCGGTTGCATCCGGGTCTACGTCTGCCACAGCCCCGCCCACCGAACGAATCTGGAAGAAATGGACCGCGCCGCTGGTGATGAGTTTTGCCGCCGCCGCCGCGAATTCCGGCGTGATATGGTTGAGCAGCCCGGAACGCGCAACGGGTTCGCCTATGCCGTCATGGTCGTCGCTGGCAGCGTTCGCCATGATATTGGCATACGACGTGATAACCACGTTCTGATCGTACAGCGGGGCAATTTCAGCCAGCGGCTGAAGGCGGCTGATGAGCGTCTCCGGTTGGTCAGAGTCTACCATCGCCATCACGTGGGCGATAGCTGGCTGTCCCCGACGGGGCGGGCTGATGATGAGGAAGCTGGTGAGATCGCGCGGTGATGACTCGACCAACGCGCCCCACTTTTCGAGGAAGTCAGCCGGGGCGCTGGCGTCCATCACAAACTGCGCCCAACCGATATTGCCGACTTCATCCACCTCGAACTCAAACGCAGTCACGATGCCAAAATTAGCGCCCGCGCCGCGTACCGCCCAGAACAAATCGGCGTTCTCGCCCTCGCTGGCGCGCGCGGTTGAACCATCTGCCAGCACCATTTCGACGGCGCGCAGATGGTCGATGGTCAGTCCGTGCTGGCGTGCCAGCCAGCCAATGCCGCCAGCAGTCGCCAGCCCGCCGACGCCGACCCCGCCATAATCGCCCGAACTCAGCGCCCAGCCGTAGGGTGCCAGCGCCGCGGCAACGTCCTTCCAGCGCGCGCCCGGCTCAAGGCGTACCCGGCGGGTGGCTTCATCCAGAATTTCGATGCGGTTGAGCTTCGACAAATCGATGACGATGCCGCCTTTGTTGGTCGATCTGCCGCTGATGCCGTGTCCGCCGCTGCGAATTGCCAGCGGCAGGTCGGCGTGGGAACGGGCGAAGCTCAGCGCTTCGACGATCTGATCGACGTTTTTCACCTGAAAGACGATTCCCGGCGTTCCGGCGCGCATATAGGTGGACTTGACGCGGGCATAGCCAACGTCGCCCGGCTCGATGACGGCGTCCGCCAGCGATTCCGAAACGCCGTCATAGTCAATTCCCGCGTGACGCTTGGCGCGGACAATCGTAGGGCGAATCGCCGCCTCGCTGGCAGTCTGCGGCTGCTCGCGGTTGAGGGCTTCGCGCAGCGCGGGCGCAACCTCGCCCGCGAACTGCTCCATCGTCCGCGAATCATCGGTTCCCAGAATCAGCGTGCCGACGCCGTCCTCAAGGATCATCGGCAGCAGGTCGTCTACCCACTGCTGGCTTGTCCCGGTGAGAAAGCCGCTGCGCGAGGTCGAGAACTGCCCGGAGATATTGAGCAGCCGGCGAATCTCGCGCGGCTCTCGTCCTGCCTCAAGCGCAGCCTCGTCAATAATCTGGTTGGAAGATTTCAGGTCGCCCGGCTTCATGTAGCTGTAGGAAGGCAGCCAGCCATCCGCTTTCTGCCCGGTCAGCCGCAGCATTCGCGGTTTGTAAGCGCCCAGCCAGATTGGGATGTAGTGATAGGGCGCGGGTCCGCGCTTCATGCCATAAACGCGGTAGTACTCGCCGGTCACCTTCAGCGACGGTCCCGCGCCAGCATCCCAGACGCCGCGAATAATGTCGATGGCTTCGCTGAGCGCATCCACCGCCTGACCCGCCGAAAGCCGCCGCCCGCCCATCGCCTCAATGGCATCCCAGAAGGCACCCGCGCCCAGCCCAAGATTGACGCGACCTTTGGACAGCAGATCGAGGCTGGCTGCCGAACGCGCCAGCACTGACGGAAGCCGCAGCGGCAGGTTCAGGACGTTGGCGGATAGCTGGACGCGCTCGGTCTGGGCGGCAACCCACGACAGCAGCGTCCAGGTATCGAGGAAGGCAGCCTGATAGGGATGATCCTGAAACGTTACCAGATCATAGCCCAGCGCTTCGCTGCGCTGCGCCAGCGCCACGACGGCGTCCGGCGCTTTGTTCGACGGCGTGATAAAGGTGCCAAATTGCAGGGGGTGACCATAACTCATGATCGGGAAATCCTTTGGTTGATTAATCAACAATTATAACAACGTTGGTTGACTTGTCAACCATATTTCGTGTATAATCCGCGTATGAAAAATCATGCCCTCACCCAAACCCAACCCACCGCCTGGGTCAGCTACCAGCGTATGCGGGTACGCCTGACCGAACGGCTCAACCGTGAACTCGCCCGCAAGACCGGCTTGTCTGAAGCCGACTATGAGATTCTGGCGGCGCTCACCGAGACGCCAGACGAATCGGTGCGGGCACTTGCCCTGCGCTGTGGTCTCGAATGGGAAAAGAGCCGACTTTCGCACCAGCTTCGGCGCATGGAAGCGCGGGGATTGGTCATACGTGAGGAGTGCGTCGAGGATAATCGTGGATCGGTCATCCGGGTGACCGATGCCGGGCGAACGCTTGCCGCCGAAGCCAAACGCCACTATGAGCAGGCAGTACAGCAGTACGTGACCGACGTGCTCAGCCCGGAGCAGTTGGCAGCCCTCGGCTCAATCGCCAAAACCATACTCAGCCAGCTTGAAGAACCCCACAACCCCTGACGCGGCGGCTTTAATTACGTTTGCGCCCGGCTGCTGGGCATGTCGATGATCTGGTCAAACGCCAAGCCGCTGGAGCCTTCACCGCGCCCAGTCTGTTTCTGCGCGCCCAGCCACGTCCAGACGCGACCATCGTTCCAGCGAGTGCGCTGCATGGATTGTTTGACCACCACGCCAGCGCTCGTGATTTCTTCCTCATGCAGCAGGTAGGGCGCGCGCGGCTGCTGTTCCAAGCCCACGCGCAGCAGCGACGTTCGCGGGCGCACGCGCAGCGGCGGGTTGGGATCGCCGCGCAGGATACGCGGCATGGCTGCCCGCTGAAGCTGAATCTGGCGGTTATCGCCTTCCTGATGCACCGGAATGAAGGGTATCCAGTTCTCCGGCACGCTGTTCATCACCCGGTAGCGAATGGGTGCCTGTGGGTCGGGCGGCAGGATGTCGCGCAGGGTGTCGATCAGCTCTGCCAGTTCAGCCGCTTCTTCGGGCGTTCGGTCTTCCAGCGGAATGGCTTCCAGTTCCGCCAGCCGCGCCTGTAATTCGGCGATCTGAGCGTCAAACGGGCGCTGTAAGAACTGGCGGAACTCGGTTGCCGCCTCGTCGCCGGATTTCGCCTGTCCGCTGGCGATGGGGATGTACTTCTCGATTGCCCAGACCATGTTCGCCACTTCATCACGGATGAAGCTGATCATCTCCAGCGGGCGTCCCTGCTCAACTTTCGGCACCGTCGGCAGAATCACCAGGCTGGTATCTGCCGGTTCGTCGTTGAAACCTTTGGTGTTGAGCGTGAACATGCTCCAGCGCTGCCAGGCGTCATCCAACCCGCGCCCGGCGGCTTCGATCCACTGGCGTTCGCCAAAGACGTTGGTGACCGCCAGCCCGCGAATCAGGGCGATTGAGCCGACCTTCAGCGGATACGGCAGCAGATACCAGTCATTGGCATACACCAGCCCGAACTCGATCAGCATCAACCTGGCGAGATCGGTGGTATCCGGCTTGATATCGCCGAAGTTGGTGCGGCGGTCTTCAAATGCCCACCAGCGGGTATTCGGCATCCCATCAAAGACCAGCGGCGTCGGGATGAAGGTCTGCGTGTCCGTCCCGCGCGGGTCGGTGGTGATGGGGTCGGCGTCCATAGCGGCGGCGGCTTCGTCAGTGGGATCAACTTCCAGGTTGTACCAGTCAAGCCGCCCATGATAGTACTCGCGGGCGCTGAGGACTTTCTGCGTCTGCTGTCCTTCGGCGTCCGGCTCGCCAACCGGCGCGGCGACGGTGAACTGGTATTCCAGCCGGTCGGGCAGCCAGGCGTCGCGTCCGACCGGTTCGGTGGCATCTTCCAGCGGCGCGCCCGCCAGATCGACTGGCTGGAAGATCAGCTTCTCAAACCAATCCACAAAGCGCTCGCCGAGTCCGTCCACCTGCCCCTGCTGCGCCGGGTTCGCCAGCGTGATGCCGTCGGTGGGCAGCCGTCCCACCGCCCCTTTGAGATACAGGTACAGCCTGCCGCCATCCATGTGCTTCCCGGCGACTGCCGACAGCATCGCCCAGGCTTCCGGGTGGGCGCAGATGGCGGCGTCGGCAGGGTCAGCCGGGTCGGGCGCTTCAATTGGATACCGAGCCAGATAGGCGTCACGGTCGGCGGGATCGGTGGTCACCGTTCGCAGCAGCTTCAGCCACTGCCGCCCCATCAGCAGCCGCAGATCAAGTCCAATCGGCTGACCGCCAAGCACGAACGGCAGCGGTCGGCGTTCGACCATCGCTTCCAGCGGAATATTCTGCGGAAACGGCTCGGCGGGATGGCTGTTCGGGCGATACTGCGTTAGCTCGGTGGTCGCCAGATGCAGCTTTGCGAAGACCGGCGAACCGGCATCGTCGCCCAGATATTCGCCCATCTGCCACTGACGGGTGATCATCCACAGCGCGTCGCGGATTTCCGCCTTCAGCGCCCGGTCAAAGGTCTGCGTTCGCGGGCGTCCTTCGAGGCGATTCCAGACCGTGACCGCCGGAAACAGGCGCTGGCGCAGGGCGCTGTTCAGATCAGAGATGACGAAGTTCTGGATTTGCGGTTGGCTCATAATCGGTCAGCCTTGCGTCTTTAGAATGATGTCATGGACGGCATTGTTGATAGCGAGATTTGCCGAGATCGACTGCTCGTAAAAGGTCATGCCCATCAACGTGGCGGGCAGCAGGCGGTTAAGGGTTGTGGTCGCCACCTGATCGGGATCGACTGCCCGCAGGCGCGCCAGATCGAGCGTCTCGTTGAGCGCATCGACCAGGTCTGCCCACGACCAGCCATCGGAGAAGCGGGCGGATGTGACCAGCAGCATACTCTGCGGCGGCTCGCTGTTGGGACGGTCATAATGGAAGGTGATGCCGGTCGTCTCTTCGCCGCCGGGCAGCACTTCTGTCCACTCGTCCAGCAGCAGCCCGCACTGGTTGGCATTTGGGTTCCAGGCGGCGGCGTAATGGGCGGTGTAGAGCAGGTATTCCTGCTCGCGTGACTGCGCCGGATCAAATTCCAGCGCCATCCACGAAGCGTCGTCGGCGTAGGGAAACTGCGCCGGTATCAGCAGCGGTTCGTCGCGTCCTGCCGCGCCCGCCAGCATCAGCACCCGTTCCCAGTGACCGAGCTTCTCGCGCACCCGCGCCACGCCATACAGCCAGCCGTCCACCGGAAAATCGATGCCCAGCGTGCCGGTCTGGTACTGGAACAGGCTGCCATTCAGAGAGGCGGCTATCGCCTTGTCCCATTCGGCGCGTTGGGTGGTGTCGAGGGTGAATTCCGGTATCAGGCGGAAGTCGTCGCCGAGCAGAGCTTTCGCCGCGTCCTCAAGCGCGCGCGCCCGTTCGGAGTTTTTGGCGCTGGCGTCGTGTTTGTCCAACTGCGCCTGCGCCGCCGTGATGCGCTTGTCAGCGGTGTTGGCGCTGGCGGTCGCCACGACCCGCAGTTCATCGGCGAAGGCGACAACCCGCGCCGTGAAATCGGTGAAATCCAGTTCGGTGGTGTCGAAGCCGGTCAGCGGAAGCTGCGCCTGAAGCGCGGCGTAGAGCGCCGACACCGTCGAAGCAGTGGTATTCAGCAGCCCGCCGAGCGCGTCTCGCTTGACCACGAACGCCGGTTGGGTGGTGTTGACCAGCGTCGCGCGCAGGTCATCCGGATCGGCGGGCAGCGGCGTGATGATCTGAGTCGAAACCAGTAGTTCGGCGCGGGTCAGCAGTTCAAACCGCGTCTCGTCGCTGGCTGTCGGGTCGAGGGCGTCATACTCGATGATCAGGATGGCGAACTCATCCAGGCGGTTGTCCCACAGCGCCAGCCGTTCGGTGATCAGGTTCAGCAGTTGGGTGAACAGCGCCCGCTTCCAGTCATAGATGAAGCCCCAACCGCTGCGCGGGACGGTCAGGGTAGCCGCCCGCACCAGCAGATCGAGCAGGGTCTGGGCGTGGGTGTCGATGTCGGCGATCAACTGCGGCGTCTGGTTGTCAATATCGGCGAAGATCGTCTCCATCGCCGTCTGGAAGCCGGTCAGGTCGTCGCGCAGGTCGATCATGGCGTCGCGCGCCAGGATCACCCGCTGCGGGTCGGCGGACACGTTTTCCGCCTGCGCTTCGGCGGCTTCGTCCGAGAGCATCACGTCGCTAGCGATCAGCGGGCGCGACGCCAGCACCAGCGAGCGCAGACTCTGGATTAGCGGCGCAGCCTGAAAGAAGGTCATCGCGTTCGAGAGCGTCTGCGTGTACTGAAGCCGGATGCTGGTATCCGGGCGCAGCGCCTGCGTTCCGTGAACGCGCGCCAGCACCCGATCATCCAGTTCCGCCATCGCCTGTTCGTTCTGCGGCTGGATGAGATAGAGCAGATCCAGCGGCTGGAGGGCAAGATTTGTCCAGGTGACGGTGCTGATGGATTCGGTGCCATCGACCGGATCGGTGATGACTGCCTGGCAGACGAGGTTATCCGGATCGGCGGGCATGACCGACGCCAGCCACTTATTGAGCGCTGGCTCGGCTTGGGCGCGGGGCGTCATGCCGATGCCCGATACCGGGCTGGTCGCCGGGTTCAAGCCGGATTCCAACTGCAAGCCGACGCGGTGCGACAGGGTAATGCCCGAACGCGGCGTCTGCACGACGTCGGGGATGGGCGGATAGCTGCTCTTGCCGTAAGCGTCCATCGTCGCGGCGGCGCGATCATAGTTGCCCTGCGCCACCTGATGGATGCCTTCCGCCAGCGCCAGATCGGCGAGCGCGTCGTGAATATCGAGCAGGCGCTCGACTTCGGCGTTGATGGCTGCCTTCTGCGCGTTGGTCGCGTCGTCGGGCAGCGGCTTGCCAAACGGGTAGGTTTTTAACCCGGTCGTCTTAATGTGTTCAATCAGTTCCAGCCCATCGACCACATTGCGGGCTTCCAGCGCTTCAATCGAGGCGTCATCAGGATCGGGCGCGTCGTCTCCCGGCTGTGTCGGCAGCTTGAGGTGCTTTGCCCGCAGCGGAAACTCCTTGCGCAGATCGTAGATGAATTCATCGACCTCGGCTTCGCCATAGCGGTCGTGCAAGCCGCGCTCCAGTTGGTAGCCCAGCAGCGCGCCGAGACTCTGCCCGTTGCGGACACCCTCGACGAACGACAGCGCCAGCCGCACGCGCTCGGATGACAGGTTGACCGCGAACAAATCCGGGGCTGCCGGGCTGGTCTTGGAGAGATAGCCGTTGCGCAGAATCGCCGCCGTCACCGCATGGTTGAGCGACGGCGCGTGAACGTAGCCGCCGCTGTAATCGCCCAGATTGGCGTTTTTGACCTCGCGCAGCAGCGGCGGCAGAACCGGATCGGGTTCACCGGCGTCGTTCTTCGGATTAAAGACCGCATCCAGATCGGGCGGCAGTTCGACCGGCTGGAACACCTTGTTCTCCGGGCGCACTTCTTCCAGCCAGCCATAAGCGCCCAGAAAGACGCCGCCCTGCTGTTCGACGCTGTCGCCGTAGTGCTGGCGGCGCATGAACTCCAACTGGAAATGCACCCAGCCGAGAATCCAGGCATCCAGGCGGTAGGAAACGCAGTCCAGATGTTCAGCGAACAGGCGCTCCAGCCGGGCGGTTGGCACATCGACCAGCCGTTCCAGCGCTTCCAGATGATCTTTCAGGTCGCTGCGCCCCTCAAACTGGCGCACATTCTGGGCGATGTATTCGCCGAGCGTCAGCGTCGGATGATTGGTGATGATCTCCGCCGGTTGGTACAGCTCTGCCCAGCGGCTTTCGGTCACCTGCTCCTGGGCGGTGACGTGAATGAACTCCGGTTCGATCCGCCGCGCCTGCGCTTCGACCATCGTGATGACCTGACGGTTGACCTGGAGCGACAGGCTCTCGTCGTGGAAGGAATTGATCAGCCCATAGCGCATGACCAGATACAGCAGGGCGGTGGGCGGCTTATTGTCGATGAAGCCTTCCTGCTTGCGCAGCGTTTCCAGCGAGGTGCTGGCGGCGTCCAGCAGCCACTTCAGGTAATTGCGGGAATCCGGCGCCGGGATGTAGGGGCGAATCGGCTCGACTTCCGACAGCGGGCGGTCGTCGATCACATGCCCTTTCAACCGCTGGGCGCTGTTCCAGAACAGCAGCCGCAGCAGCGGCGGCGTGGCTTCGGCGGGGTAGCCCACCGAGCGCAGAAAGACGAGCGTCGGGTCGATTCCGGCAGCGCCCCAGTGGGTCGCCATCCAGGTTGCGTGGGCGTTGACGAACTGCTGACCGCTGCCTTGCAAATTCATCAGGTTGAACAGGTGAATCTGGCTCTCGGCATAGCGGGCGTGATATTCGACCGAAGCCGGATGCAGCCCCAGCACCTTGAGCAGAATCTGGTGGGCATCGCCGCGCTTGCTGACGTAATCGACGCCCTGGCTCAACTGTTTCCAGAAGGGCAGCAGGGTATCGATGACGGTGTTCAGCCGCAGCAGCAGCCGGAAGGCGGTGGTTCCGCCCAGCATGTCGAGGTTTTCGCGCCGCAGCCAGTTGATGCGAGAGAAGGCGGTGGTTGGCAGAATGCCGTAGGGCTGGCTGCCGATTCGCACCGCCGGAATCGCGCCGCGCCCGCTGACATAACGGGCGAAATGGCGGCGGATAAACGCCTGATCGTCCAGATCGGGACCCGGCTTGATCATGTTGGTCAGCATGTAGCCGAGGGTGGCGGGGAACAGCGCGTAATTCATGGCTTTCGCCTCGGACTGATCCGTCCCCGAGGCGTTGGGCAGGCGCAGCGCGAAATCGAGATCGATGCCCAGCGCTTCGCCCAGATGCTGCCCGTCGGATTTGTCCAACTCGTCCGAGGTGACGGTTGTGCCCTGAATCCCTTTGACGTACAGATCAAAGGTGTCGTCGGCGTCTTCCGCCTGCGTGTAGCCGGAACCGTTCTCTTCGGTGTTGTTGGTCGGCACGCCCTGCGGCAGCAGCGAGAAGCCCTTGCCGCTGAGATGGTGATGCAGCAGCAGTTCCTGAAGCTGTTTTTTGCCGTCCTGCGGGTTGTTGTTCAGCCGCACGCCGAGCACCAGCAGCCGCTTAAAGCCGCGCGCCATCTGGTCAGTGGTCAGCGGAATGCGGAAGCCCATGCCGACTTCAACCGCGCGCTCGAAATCGGTCATCCAGCGCATGTCCTCGCCGATGATCAGGTCGCCATTTTCGGCGACAAACTGCGTCGCGGCGTCACCGGATGGGTCAGGACTCAATACCAGCGGCGAGGGAATCGGGCTGCCGATGACTTCAAACACCGGCTCGCTGCCGTCGCCATAGCCAATGACTATCAGGCGGTCAGGCAGGGTATGCGCCTTGGCGGACTGCGACCACGAGTTCTCTTTGGTCGGGAAATCGTCCACGCTGGGGAACTCAACGAAAATCGCCGTCAGGTTGACTTCACTCTTGCCCTTGTCGGTGGGCGTCTCGCTGAAGTTCACCGGCACATACTGTCTGAGCAGTTCCGCCGCGATCTCGCCGCCGCCGACCTGCCCGGCAAGCGCCGCCAGCGCTGCGTCAAGCTGCGGCTTGTTCCCGTCTGCCAGCCAGGCAGCGCGCCAGTAATCGAGCAGCGCCGTAGCAGCGTTGGGCGCGGCGGGGGCATTGGTGGGAATCGCCAGAATCACGTCTGACGGATCAGCCTTGACCGGCTGGGCGGCGGCGTTAGTGGGAAGATACTGCTCGATGATCCAGCGGGCGCGTCCCGCGCCGTGTGCCGCGACCAGCCCACGCCACGCCGCGCGCTCCTGCTCCTCGACGCCGCCCGCCGCCCACATGCCCGCCCAGAAAGCCCGTCCATTGCTGACTTCCGACTCGGACAGCGTCGGCTCGAACGAATCGACGGCGGGTTCATCAGGATAGACGCGCAGCCAAAGCTGGCGCAGTTCCAGCTTGAAGCGCGTCTCGATGCGCAGCGGCAGCAGCAAAAAGGGAAAGCGTTCGTTGAACTGTCCCAGCCGCTGGCGCGGGTCGGTGAAATCCAGCCAGGCGGCGAACAGCTCGCGCTCCAGACCGGTGATGCGCTCGAAGCGCGCCCGCGCCGCTTCAACGGCGCTGGCAGCGGCGGCAATCTGCTCCTTGAGGGCGTCCAGCTTCGCCTGATCGTCGTCACGCTGCGGGTCGAAACGGCGCTGAAGCAGCGCCAGCTCGCGCTGCAAGCGCTTGAGGCGCTCCTGCGCTTCAAAAAGCGTCTGACGCAGGCGTTCTTTTTCGCGGCGGGCATTCTCTAGCTGCTGGCTGAGTTCGTTTGCGTCGATCATCGTCGCTCCTAAACCGCTTCCGGCGGCAGCATTTCGCTGGCGTGGACGCCGACCAATACGGGAACCTGATACAGGATATATGCCAATTCGGCAGCGTTGGTGCCCGGCGTCCAGGTGACCTGAACATCTTCGTCGTATTGTTCAAACTTCTCCTGAAGGCTGCTGTCATCATGCGGATCGTCCAGCCCGAAGGCGTGATTGGTGCCGATGAAGCTGCCAGCGCCGGGCAGCACGTCGTCCCATGACAGGTCGTTCCAGACGTTGATCTGCGGCTGTTTGTCAATGTCGAGTCCAAAGCGCGGCTCGCCGGGGCGCTCCTTGATGACGAAGAACCAGCCCGGATCGTCGTCCGGTTCGGTTCCGGGATCGCCCTGCGCTTCATCAACCGTCAGATCGAAGCCGAAGAAGTAGATATCGGGGTTGATTTTGGCTTCGTAAAGCGGCGTTTTGATCAGGAACTTCAGCGGGTTCGCCTGCTGCGAGGCTGGCAGGTCGGCTGCCTCCATGAACTGGCGTTCCTTCGTGTTGTCGATGCTGCCGTTTGTCATCTGCCATTTGGCGCGATGGGCGTAAATGACGGCGGTGGGATATTTCTTCAGCAGTTCGCCGCGAATGACCAGCACCACTTCTTCCTCAACCGCGCCGTCGGTTTCGCGGTGGTCGTGCGCGCCCAACGCCGAGAAGCGGCTCCAGCGGTGCAGCGGCGGGATATCGCGCAGCTTTTCGCGCAGTTTCTCCTGGTCGCCTTCATCGGGGTCAAAGAAGCTGCTGACGTCCCAGAACTGGCGGAAGTAGCTGCCGCGCTGGTCGGTCGGGTACTCGCGCCACAGCAGTTCGCGGGCGAATTCGTGGTTGAGTCCAACCATATACGCTTCGATGAACTTCTGGTTGGTCTTGAGCAGCGTGATCGTGTTCTGTTCAATCAATTGGATGTTGGGCAGGAACAGTTCCGACGACTGATCGACCAGCGGCTTGTACATCGGCGTGTCGAACTCAGGATACGCCATCGCTTCGACAAACACTTCCGCGATGGGCAGGTTCAAGCCAAACTTGATCCGGTCAGGCAGATGAATCGCGTTCCAGGTTCGCTTTGGCACCACGACCTGCGGGTCGATGGCGTTGAAAACCGCCGTCCCAACAGCGTTCAGGCTGATCGACTTCAGCGGCGGGACAATACCCGTCTGAATACTGATCGCCAGCAGGGTGTTGATATCCTTGAGCGAGGTCTTGAAGCGCGCTGCTTCCCGGCTGTCGGTATTGCCGGTCGTCGGCGTAAAGCCGCTGCCCGGCGTGGACAGCACGAAGTCGGGGCTTCGGGGCAGTTGATCGACGGCTTCCGGCGTCTGGCTGTCGGGACGAACCGAGGTCAGCCGCTGAAGTTCGCGCTGGGCGCGCTGGAGATAGCGATACAGTTGGAACAACCCAAAAAGCAGCGCCAGCCCAACCGGGACGCAGATGATGGTGAAGAACAGCGCCACCGTCAGCAGCGCGACCACACCCATGACGAGCAGCACCGCCCGCGCCAGCCACGGGAAACGTCGCAGCAGATCGAGCACCCAGGGCGGAAATTCGCCGCTGGTGCCGGTGTCCACCAGAATGTCGGAGATATCTTCCGGTGATGGCAGCGCGTCCGGCGTTGGCTTGGGCGGTACGGCGTCGATCTGCCCGCTGCCGACACGGGTCAGCAGGTTGCCACGGGTGGCTGCTCCTTCAAAGACCGATGATTTGATCAGCCGACCACCAGGGCGCAGGGCGCGGCGCATTGGCATGGATACCAGCGCGGTTGGCACGATGCTCTGGTTCAACTGGTGCTGAACAGTGAAGCCCTGCGCCACTACCCGCCGGGCAACCGGCGCGGTCAGAAAAAACGCCTGATCGGGCTGGGTGGCGTACAGCGCTTTGAGGTGCTGATCGTGCCACATGAAGCTGACGCCTCTGGCAAACTGTGCCTCACGGATGCGCCGGTTGGCTTCCAGAACGTCGCCAATCTGCCCCCACGCCGCATCCATGTACTTTTCCTGATTGGTCTGGACGACGCCGGTGCCAAACCCGGCGGGAACGCGGTAGCGCGGGTCAAGGTTGAGTTCGTGAACCCAGTTTTCGGGGTTATCAACCGGCGAGCCGTCTTTCTCGGTCAGCAGGCGGTTGGTCAGCGCGTGCCAGCGCCCATACAGCGGCGCGGTGATCAGCGGGTCGTCATATTCCTCGACCGGCTCGGTTGGCGGCTCGCCTTCGGCGGGCGGCGTCGGGATGACGCCCGCGTCGGCGTTCGCCTGAGACGCGATCTTGTCGCTGTATTCATCGGCAAGGTTGATGAAGTTCGCCAGCGCCACCTGAAACGGGTGCGGCGTCGGATCGTCCCAGTCGTCAAAATCGGGCGCGGTGGGCGCGCGCAGCGCCCCGCCCAGCTTGATGACGCCGTTCAGGTCTTCGTCGTCAATCGCCGGAAGATTGCTGCCCGGTGCCAGAACGTCCATATCGCGGTTGCCAACGCGCGGATCGACGATGCGCGGCACCAGCAGCCGCACCAGATATTCAAAATCGCCCAGCGTGCCGGTGCGGAAATACCAGCGATAGTAGTACGGATGAAGCTGCCCTTCGGCGCGATTCTCGTAGTCTTCCCAGGAGGAGTGGGTCGCTGAGGGCGCGTCCTCAGGGTTAAGCCCAAGCGCGGCTAAACGCCCGCTTTCGTAGGTCGGGATGACGAAGGCGTGATAGGGCGTATTGGCTTTGAGCTTGCGCGGTGAGATCAGCCGCGAGTAGGCGAGGTCGGCATCCTCGTTCAATACTGCCTGAAAGCGGTTGAGCACCGCCGCCGTGTCGGTGGTGGTGATCTGATCCTTGTTGGCGGTCACGCTGCGGTTGATGTGGACGTGCGCCCATGCCCATAATTCGGATGCGTTCGGGAAGACGTTGGTATCGGTCACGCTGATGAACGGCACCGGGCGATCCTGGATATTGGTCGCCTCGGCAAATTCAACCCCTTCTTCCACCACCAGCAGCGTGATCCAGGGAGTCAGGCGGTGCAGGCTGGTATCCGGCGCGGCGGGCGTGTAGCGCCAGGGAAAATCCTCGTCGTAAAACTCGACAAACGGCAGGTAGTTTGGCTCAAAATTGGTGATCCAGTTGCGCGGCTCGCTGCGAATCACCGCCCGCTGGTCGATGCCGACGATATCCCCCGGACCGTAAAGCTGCACCTGACGCGGGATCGGGATCGTCTCGGTGCCGCCGTCGAGCTTTTCGGCGTTCAGGCGCAGTTCCACCGGAATCGTGGCGCGGACGCCGCTGGTGGCGCTGATCTGGTTGGCGATGCCCTGACGCAGCCAGGGAAGGAACGAATAATTGGAGAGTTCGTCCATCAGGGATTCACCTCGTAGTGGGGAATGACGTGCAGCGCGCCCGCCTGGGTCGTATCCTGCGCGACCTGCTGCTGCATGAACTCGCGGGCGGCGTTCTCGCTGTTGAAGGTGGCGGTGCCGCTGTACGCCTTATTGCTCGATTGGTAAGCGACGGTATAGCCTTCGCTGCCAACCTTGATCTTGTCGGCAAACGGCTGCAACTGCTTCGTCTGGTGCTGTGACAGGCTCGACAGCGTCACGCTCGCGCCGTGCATGAAGTGGAAGAACAGCACGTTGAAGAACGGCTGGAAGCGGCGCACGAAACGCTTGTAGTTGTTGTCGATGATAATTTCTTCGTAGCGTACATTGCGCTTGACCGTCTTGCCGGTCTTCATCTGCGCGCCGGATACCGAGACTTCCAGACCGCCGTGAAGCGGCTGGAACGCCGGGCGCGACAGCTTGGTGGTGTCGTCCATGTTCTGGAACTGGGCGATGGCGAACTGCTCGTCCTTGTCGGATGCTTTTGTCAGATCGCCGGTCGCGACTTCAATGGTGAAGCGTTTGGCGTCGTTGGGCTTCTGGCTGCCGACTTTGTCAAGCTGCGTCTCCAGCGGGACGGCTTTCTGCGTCACCAGCAGCGTGCCAACCGGATGCAGCACCAGCGTATTAGAGGCGCTGGCGCTTTCGAGCTTGCGCAGCGACACCAGCAGCCCACTTGAGGCGGGCAGCAGCGCCGTCCAGTTATCGTCCTTCTGGAATTCGGCGGTCAGAATGCCGATGACGGAGATCGCCGGCATGGTGGTATCGCGCGATTCGCCCCAGGTGACGTCGAAGTTGGCGGAGATGTCGAAGAAGAACAGCGAGATCGATCCTCTGCCTTTCGCCCGGTAGGGAGTCGGTCCTTCGAGCGAGAATTTCAGGCGGATGCTGAACAGACCCACGCCGAACGCCTTCAGCGACACCGAGGCGGAGATCTCGGCGATGAAGTAGAACGGCGAGAACTGGATCAGCACGTCAAAGCCGATGTGTCCCTCGACGCCGAAACTGCTGAAGCCAAAGCGCAGATCGGCGCGCGCGCCAAACTGCACCGTATTAGACGTGACCGCGAAATAGGCTTCGACCCGGATGCGGTAAGCGGGCGTGTTGACGATGTCGAAGGCAATCCGGTTCGGGCTGGGGAACGGCAGCGGCGGCGGGTTGAAACGCGGGTGAAAGCCGCCGACCGAAAGGACAAAATTGGCGTCGTCACCATAGGCGACCAGCAAGCCCATCTCGCCTTGCAGCGTAATGAACAGAATGCGCGATTCAAACAGGCTGGCGAAGAAGTAGATCCGCTTCTTGTCGAACTCAATTGCGCCAGCGAAGTTCACCTGAAGGATGATCAGGGCGACTTCGTCGGCGGGCAGCGCGACCTTGATCACGCCGACGATGGCGATATTGCCCGGGATCTCGATGATGATGCCCAGCGCGATGCTGATGAGGGTCGGCGTTCCCCAGCCAATTTTGACGAACGGACCGACCAGGAATTTGCCCTCTTCCGGCGGGAAGATAGCCCGCAGGTCGCTGATGATCCTGGGCGCATTGGCGATCACGTCCTGTGGGAACATCAGGCTGTTGATAGCGCCAGTGCGCACGCCTTCCATGATGGCTTCGAGCCGCATGGTGCGGTTCAGACCGACCAACCCGCCAATCGCCAGCAGCGTGAAGCCAAAGCCAAGCTGAATGCCGGTGCCGAACTCAACCGAGATCAGGATCAGCAGCGAGAAGCCCTTTGAGCCGTCGGGCATTCTCGTGGTCAGCAAGCCAATGGCGGTGATGGTGACGATCTCGGCAAACGCCAGTTCGAGCGCCCCCGCGTATTCTTCTTTGGCGAAATCAAAGTACAGGTAGCCGCCGCCTTTGACCACGCCCACATCCAGCGACAAACCGACGCCGTTGGGCGGCTTGAACGCCAGCGAGAAATCGACCGGACCGAGATTGCCGCTGCGATCATCCGGCAGGCTGATATTGGCGGTCAGCCCGATCTGTTCGATGACGGCTTGCAGCGGACCGAGCATCGCCTTGAAATCGGCGGCGAGGCTGATCGGGAAGGTCGTGTTTTGAATGCCGATGCTGATCGTCAGGGCGCTGATATCGATGGGACCCAGCGAGACGTGTACCGGCAGTTGAATTTCAAGCGTGCTGCTGCCAAAGAAGAAAATGCCGTCTTTGGTGGAGAAGCCCATGCCAAGATCGAAGTCAGATTCAAAGCCGAAACCGCTGAGCAGCGTGCCGATGAAGCCGTCTGCCTGCGACAGATCGATAACGATCTTGCCCTTTTTCACCTCGGCGCTGATTTTGAATTCACCTTCACCCTGCCCGGCGGCGGCGTTCCACGCCAGCCCAGCGCCGAGTTTGGCGATGAACTGTTCCGCTTGCAGGCGGCTGCCATCCACCTGACCGAGCAGGATATAAGGACCGCCTTCGGGATTGGTGGCGACGATCTCAACCTCGACGTCACCTTCGGCGCGGGCGCTACCCTGCGGAATGAACCGGATCAGATCGTCGGGCTGAAGCACCACTTCCAACCCGGCTTCTACCGCCGCGTCGAGGGTGAAGGTGATGCTGAGTCCGTCCAGCGTCAGCGGCGAGGCGGTGAATTCGGTTTCTTCCTTGAGCGTCAGCGATAAGCCGGGCGGGTTGAGATCGGTTCGCGCCTTGATCTCCAGCACAACCGCGTCCAGAACGGGCGGGTTGACCGAAGTATCGACCACCGCCGGTATACCTGCGTTCGCCAGTATCCGGCTGAGGGCGTGTAACAGCGTCTCGCCGTCGAAACTGGCGCTTCCCCAGTCATACAGCGCCTGAAGCTGGTCGGCTGGCGAGGCGAGGAAGTTGAGCAGTTCGCCTATCTTCAGCGCGTAGCGGGTGAACTCCGGGCTGGTCGGATCGACTGATCCGGGGTTCATCAGCGTCCGCTCGACCGCGCCGACAAATTCGAGCGCTTCGGCAGCGCCCGGCAGCCGTTCGATGCTGCGCACCAGCAGGTAATCGAGCAGCCGCTGCGGCAGGGCATTGGCGAACGCCGTCACGTCGGCGGGCGGCAAGCCGGTGGCTGCTCCAGCATTACGAATCGCCGTGGCAAGCTGGTCAATGCTCTGGATGACGGTGACGACCTTATCCGCCAGTTGCAGGCTCAAGGTCACAATCTGCGACGTATTTTCGGCATCAACCGCCGCGATCAGGTCGGACATCAGGCTCGGCAGCGTGCCAGCGGTGTTCACCGTTTGCTGCAAGGCGTTGTTCACACCGGCGATGTTGTCAAAAGCGGGGGGAAACTGAAGCCCCAGTTCCGCGAACAACTGGCGCGCGCTGCCCGACGCCAGGCGCTCGTTCAGTGGATAGAGCAGGCTGGACAGCGCCAGCGCGATATTCTCAAGCGTGCCGCGTTCACCCGCCATGCCGCCTACCCTTCCGTTGTGTTGTGCGGTTCGAGTGCTGCTTCGGGATCGGGTTCGCCAGCCATCCGTTCGAGCGCAGCGCCGAAGCGTTCCAGGATGGTATCGAGATCGTCGGCGTCGGCTGCCGCGGCAATCACAGTCAGCCCGTAGCGCTGAAGATCGCGCCGGAGCGCCGGGCTGGCGTGTTCTTCGAGAACAGCCACCAGGCTCATCGTCAGGTTCTGGCGGCTGACGCCCTCGATTTCTGCCGGAACTTCGTAGTCGGGAACGCTGGCTTTGCGCATCAGCGCGGCGAGGAACGCCGGTCCCTGCTTGCGCCGCCAGACGAGCGTCACCGGACGGCGGTAATTGATCAGCGTCGAGACTTCGTCAAAATGCTGGCGCGCCAGCGCCAGAACTTTACGCCCGGCTGCGGTTTGTTCGAGCTTCGTCTCAAACGATTGCAGCGGGTGTTCCGCCGCCAGGCTGCGCGCCGGAATATCCTCGCTGCCGCGCGTGACGAGCGCGCTGCTGCCACCCCCGCTGACGCTGCCGGAGATGATGGTGATGTTCAGCGCCGACTTCACGGTGTCAATCGGATGGACGAAGGTCCGAAACGGGGCGACCTCCTCACCGCCGAACAGCAGCCCGATCACTTTGGTATCGGCATTGACGACCACCGCCCCGGAGTCGCCTTCGTCAGAGAACTTCCCACTGGCAGCCGTCACGAGGATCTGGTCATTGTAGATTTTTCCATCCACCTCCACCGGCGAGCTGATCGCAAAAATAGTTCCCGACGTGAGCGCGGTGGTGCGCCCCACTTTACGCACCGGATCGCCCATTGTCAGAGTCGAAACCGGGACGTCGCCCTGAATCGTGCCGATGCCGACGATCTCGTTGACGATGGCGATGTCCGAGTCGAGCTTGGCAATGGCGCAGTCCACCGTCGTGTTGTTGATGGCTTCTGAAATTCTGCCGATGACGTTGCAGTCGCAGCAGATGCAATCGACGTAGTGATCCTGCGCCATCTTATCGCCCACACTCGCGCCGAGCGCCAGCATGACGTGCTCGTTGCTCAGGATATACGTGCCCGTGTTATCACCGGTTTTGCGGACGAAACAGCCGAGCGTTCCCACTGAAGTCCTGATGGTCGTGGACGTGCCGCTGGTGGTGGCGACGCTCTTGCTGTTCTGGATTTGAATGCCGGATGCCAGCGGGCGGCGCTTCTTCTGAAGCTGACCGGGTGTTGGGTCGGCGTGGGTTGATCCTCTGGGGATGGTCATTACATCGGTGGGGACGCCGCGAATCTCGCGCGGGATCATCTGATCCGGCGGAATGTCAGCGGCGGGCTTCTTGTCTTCGACAAACACCTGAAAGACGATCTCTTCAACCGTCTGCCCGGCGGTCATTCTGAAGCCGATGCCCACGCCGACGACGCCGGGGATCTGCTTCAATTCTCGTTCGACTTCCTCGCGGATCTGCTGTAGCTGGTTCTGTTTCTGAAGGCGTTCTTCACGAGAGTCCATTGCTCAACCTTTTGGTAGTCGTGCGTTTGGTCGTGAGAGTGAGGGGGCGCCACACAAGCATTCCCCGGATGGCGTGTATGTCTGAACAGGTGCCGCACCCGATACAAAGTGAATGTTGAAGCGTCTGACGTTTCAACATTCCCAATCAACAGACAGTATGACGTCGCCCGTGGCTGATAGTGGCTTAAGAGGAGGGCTATAAGTACTGTATTGCAATGAACGATAGTAGCATTGCATATATCACAGAACGAGTCAATCTTTTGGAATAATTTCGTAACGCCGCCGCAGTTGATCGATCAGGATTGGTACCGGACGCTGGCGGGTAGAACTCAGGGGATGTCGTTAGTATGCCGCAGTGCCAGCGCGGCGACGCAGCCTGTGGGCGCGGGAATATCGGAGATGGCGCACCCGGCGGCAGTCTGGGTCTGCTGGCTGTCGGTCACCTGCAGGCTGAAGGTTCTGGCGAGCCTGAACCCTTCGCCATGCGCTTTCATGACGGCTTCCTTGCGCGTCCAGGTGCGGAAAAACGCCAGCGGCTTTCGCTCGTCCGGCAGCGCCGCCAGCGCGGTCTGCTCGTCGGGCGAAAAGGCGATCTGCGCCATGTGTCCGAAATCGCCCAGGGGGCGAACAAACTCGACATCAATGCCTGCCGGTTGCAGCGCCACCACCACCAGCGCCAGACTGCCGGAATGTGCCAGGTTGAACTCAATTCCGGTTTCACCGTTCAGTCTTGGTTTGCCATAGGCTCCATAGGCGAAGGTCAGCGAGTCAGGCGGTGTCTGGGTGTACTGGCACAGGATCAACCGCAGACCGGTGTGAGAGGCGATGAAGCGCTGGCGCTTTTCGGGCAGCAGCAGCCGGTTCGCGCACCTCGCCTCGTCCGGCGACAGAATCGATGGTTCAGGCGGGATGCTGAGATCGATCTGCCAGACATCGACGTTCGGCAGCGAATAGTACTTATCAAAGCTCGGATGCGCGGGCAGCGGCGTGTAAGACAGACTCATGCGCAGGCTGGCGGCGCTGTCGGCGGCGCTCAGACTGCCGGTTGAGGCTGGTAAGCCTCATAGACCGGTGCCAGGATCAGCCCCTGCATTTTGAGCTGCTGAACGCGGTAGAGATAGGCAGCCCCGGTCATAATCTGCCGGGCAACGTCCGGCGCGCTGCGGCGGGTTGGGTCCTGCAGATACGAGCCTTTCACCCAGGCGTTAAACGCGCCCATCGAAGGACCGCACCAGATCTGATAGTCAAGTTCGCGCCCCTGCTCGCCGGTGTTCGACCAGCGCGACGACAAGCCAAGATACCAGCGGAAGATCAGCGCCATTTTGCGTTTGGGGTTGTCTTCGGCGCGCCGGATCTGTTCGGGATCGCGTTCCATGAAGTAGGCGACGGTATCGCGCCAGATATCGTCCATCGGGCGCTTGAAGACCTGTTTTTCTAGCTTTTCGCGCTCGGCGGCGGGAATCGCCTCAACCGAGTCGTACTCGCGGTAGAGTTCGTACAGCCGCTGCGCCCGCATCGGGAACATCGTCCCGCGCTTCAGAAGCTGCACCTTGACGCCCATCTCAAACATATCGGCGGCGGGCGCCATCATCACGTCCGCCATATCGGCTTCACTGAGCAGCTTTTTGGTGTGCGCCGACGCGCCCGCTTCGATGCACGACTGGTTGATCGAGCCGGTGACGACATACGCCGCGCCCATCATAAACGCCGCCAGCGCCGCCGACGGCGTGCCGATGCCGCCGCCAGCGCCGACGCGCACCGGTTTGGCAAAGCCGTGTTTTTCCTGTAACTCGTCGCGCAGGCTGATGATCGACGGCAGGATGACGACCAGCGGGCGGTTATCGGTGTGCCCACCGGAGTCGGCTTCGACGGTCACGTCGTCCGCGACCGGCACGCGCCCCGCAAGCTGCGCCTGTAGCTCGGTGATGAGTCCCGCATCGACCAGCGGGCGCAGCAGCCGTTCGGGGGCGGGTTCCATGAATTTCTGCGCCACTTCCCGGCGCGAGACTTTGGCGATGACGCGGTTGCCCATGACGACGCTGCCCTGCGCGTCGGCGCTCAGTCCGGCGGCGCGGTAGCGCACGATGTGCGGCGTCAAATCCAGAAACGCCGAAGCCTCCACTGTTCTGACGCCGTAATCCAGAAACAGTTCGACAGCGCGGCGTTCCATCGCTTCTTCGCTTGGGCTGTGGATGAGGTTGAAGGCGTAAGGCGCGTCTGGCAGGGCGGCTTGCACCTGCTGGATCGCCGCTTCGAGCCGCGCCCCCAGCACGCCCGCCGCGCCAAATGCACTCATCAAGCCTTCGCGCCCCATGGCGATCACCATCTCAACGGAAGCGATAGCGTTTGCCATCGCGCCAGCGGCATACGCCAGCCGCACGCCGTGATCTTCACGGAAGGAAGCATCGCCGAACTGTTCCGGCGCTGCTGGCAGCGCTGCCCCCAGCAGCGGATAAGCGCCGTCGGCGGCTTCGCGTCCGGCGTTGGTCACGCCCACGCGCCCGCCAGGGTGGGCGATGGCGTAGATCGGCTGATCGAGCTGGCTGAAGCACGCCCGGATGCCAGCTTCATCGAAGGCAGCGGTCGCCGGATCGCCGTCCCAGCGCCGGGATGAAGCGGCGGTGCTGGCTGACCGGATGCCGTTGTGGGTTTGCAGGCTTTTTTGCATCGCGATTTGTCTCATTTAATCGAGGCGCTGTTTCGCCACTGGTTTGCGCTGTTGTTCATTCGTCTTACTGTGTCTTACTGTGCTTCACTCAGGCTGACCGCCACGTTTTTGAACTCGTAAATCCGCAGCGAGCCTTTCCACAGGCTGGCGTTAGCGAACACCTGAACCTGCCCACCGGCTCTTTGGACGCCGGTGATGTGGACTTCGACGTTGACGCACTGGCTGTCGCCGAGCACCTGCCCGCGATACTTCCAGACCATCTCCTGCCCTTCGACGTTCCCGAAGCGCGGCGACTGGAAATCGCGCCCCAGATCGGCGTGGATGGCGTATGCCTGAACCGCCTGGACAATCGCTTCCAAGCCCAGCGAGCCGGGCATAACCGGGTCGTCGTGGAAATGGCAGGCGAAGAACCAGTGGGACGGATCGACGTTGGTGGTCGCGTAAATGTAGCCCAGTCCGGCGCTGCCGCCGTGAAGATCGATGAGAGCGTCATCCAGGAACGCAAGCTGGTCTTTTGGCAGCGCCAGCGCAGAACGGCGCTGCGAGGCTGCGCCCCGACTGCCCGCCACCTGCGCCAGCTTAACACCAGCATTGGCTTCGTGCCATTTGGCTGGCGGGCTGCCCCGGTCGAGTCCTGCCTGACTGGCGAACGCCTGGAGCGTGAAATAGCCGAAGGTCGAAACGCCAGTGTAGAACGACTCGCCATCGACCTGCATGTCAAAGCTGTACTTCTGGATGATGATGCCCTGGAGCACCGTGGACGACAGCAGTTCTACCCGGTTGACCAGCGTGCGCCCGCGTAAATCGACCTCGCGCAGCAGCTTGCCCTGCCCGTCAAGATTGCGGAAATAGAAGTCAATGTCCGGAAAGGCGAGCGTCGGTCCCATGTAGGCGGAAAGGAAGCCGCAGGGCTGAAGCGCCATTTCCATCAGCATGGAATAGGGCGTGAAGGGCGACGAATTATCGCGGTAGAACCACATATCCACCGGCACGTCATATTCCGCCACCATGCTGCTGCCGGTTTTGGTCACCAGCCGCGCCGCGTCCACTTCGACGATCCGCGATACCAGCATCAGATCGGTGTTGGGAATGCGCGGGGCGCGCTTATGATCGTAGATGGCGTATTCGGGACCAAAACAGGCTTTGATCGATCCGCGCGCGAACTGATCAAGGCTCGCCGTGTCGAAAATTGCCGGGCGCGGCGTGTAGCGCGGTTCGGGTTTGGATGGCGGTTTTTCGGGCATCGGCGGCGGTGGCGCGGCGGGCTGCGGTGCTGGCGGCGTCATGACCGCCGGATTCCGCATCTGCGCCTGTAAATCAGTCCCCATCTCGCGCAGCCACGACAGCCGGTTTTGCAGCGTCGCAGCGTGATCGGCTGCCGGTTCCAGTAGTGCCGGAGCATGGCGCGGCGCGGGCGATAGAACGCTGGCTGCGGCTGGCTGGGCGGCGCGGCTGAACTGCCGCCGGTTGACTTCGTTCAGGATGACGTCGCGCACCGGCTCGCCGCCGAGAGTGATCGTCCTCAAAAGCTGTTTGCCCTCGCTGGCGCGCACATTTTCATCGTACAGGGCGGATAGATCCATCGGCACGCGGTGGCTCACCAGCCGCGCCAGCATTTTGACCAGCGCCGCGTGCGAGTCCAGCCGTAGATTGTCAATCGGGACGGCGATGTGCGGGCGGTTATCGCTCCGCAGGGTGTCGTTGATCCAGCGGGTGCAGGTGGAGCCGGGACCCAGTTCGACGAACAGCCGCGCCCCATCGCGGTAAGCGCGCGAAATCAGGCGCGGGAAATCGACCGGCTTGCAGCAGACACGGGCAATACTACGGGCGATCAGCCCACTCTCCAGCCGGATCGGTTCGTAATCGGCGGCTGAATAGAAGGTGATGTTCTGCGCCGTGTTATGAACATCCCAGTGATGCACGCGATAAAACTCGTCATATTCCGAGATGATGGCTTCGTTGTGAATGACGGTGTCAAACGGGGCGCGTACAGAAGCGCAGCCGAGCCGTTCGATGACGCGCTCGCAGGCTGCCGGTTCGCCGCCGATGACCACTTCGGTGGGCGTGTTGATGTGGGTGACGTACACGCGGCTCTCGTGGGTGAGCTGCTGGTGGACGCTGGCGGGCGAGGCGGTCAGCACGTAGGACGCCCAGAAATTGTTCTCTGCCAGGGCTGGCAGCCCCCACGCCTCGCGAACGGCTTCCTTGCGCCCGTACAGCCGTGAAGTGAACAGCGGCGACGACTTGAAGACCTCGCTGGCGGCGCTGCCGTCGCGCCAGATCTCCATCGCCCACAACATGCTGCCTTCGCCCAGGCTGTAACCAAAGGCGGCGCTCGGCTCAACCTTAAAGACCTGACGCAGGATGTAGGTGTAGATCGCCGCGAAGGTCGTACCCGATTCCATCATGGCGATAGGGGCTTCCGACAATTTCAGGCGCGCCGCCCGAACTTCGGCGCGGCTGGGCGCGGCAAGACTGCGCGGGTAGAGCAGCGTGCTTGCCAGCCGGTTGCCCGCGTCCCCGCTGACCGTGTTCAGGTGGTCAAGCGCGCCGGGGAACAGGTGCAGTAAATCCTGACCCAGTCCTGGATACGAGTTGAACGCGCCCGGATAGACAAACGCCAGGCTGCCCGCCGCGCCCAGCGGCAGGGCGCTAAAGGCACTGCCGCCCGGCGTCACCCATTCGCCGCCGTGAGCGAACGCTTCCGGGATGCCCTTACGCGCCAGATCGATTTCGCGCAGCAGAGCAGTTCGGTCACGCCCGACGATGGCTGCCGCCACTCTGCCGCTGCGGCGAAACGCCGCGAACGCCCGTTGTGCCAGCAGGCGCAGCGGTTCGCCGCTGTGGAGTCCATCCTCAAGCTGGCTCAGACGCTGCATCAGTTCCGGTTCGCTGTCGGCGTCAATTGGGAACAGGTAAAAATCCCGACTCTTGAGATAGGTATGCCGGTGCTCACCGGCGCTGTGGCGCGTGTCGGCATCCGACAGCAGTACGTGGGCGCACGTCCCATCTTCGCTCAGGCTGTTCAGCGCGGCGAGGCGAGGCTGATCGTTTCGGCTGAACCACGTCCGCGATTCCTGCGCGACGTAGAACGGACTGTTGACCCACAGTTCCGGCTGTTTGGGCGCTGTCCATTTGAGGACTGCCGGGATGAAGCGCTGGTACAGGCAGAGCGCCGTCTTGATCAGGCTGGCGATGCCCGCCGCCGCGCCGGTGTGTCCGACGTTGGCTTTGACGCTGCCCAACGCGGTCAGCGGCGTGGTGTCCGGCGTGTGGCTGGCGTATGCCTGGTTCAACCCGACGATCTCGGCGGCATCCTGGGCGGCAATGCCGCTGGCGGAGGCTTCGACGTAGCCGACCGCTTCGGGGCGAACTTCAGCCGCGGCGAGCGCTGCCTGCGCCGTCGCGACGACCGTGCTGGCGTCGCCGCCGGGGGCTATCGCTAAGCTCTCGATGGTCGCGTAGATGCGCTGTCCCTGCGCCCGGTCTGCCCGTTTGAGCACAACCGCGCCCGCGCCTTCGCCCACCAGCCAGCCATCTGCCGCCTGGTCAAAGCTCAGGGTTGGCGCGCCGCCGCTGACCGGGTGCATCTGCCTTCGCAGCAGCACTTTTTCCACGCCGCCTGCCAGATCAACCGCGCCGATCACCACCGCATCCAGCGCGTCGTTCGCCAGCAGAAGCTGCGCCACTTCCAGCGCCTTATAGACCGAGTTTTCCGACGACGACACGGTGAACGCCGGACCGGAGAAGTTCCACAGCGCCGATACCCGGCTGGAGATGATATTCCCAATATAGCTCATGTACTGGTTCACCTGCGCGGGCGGGCTGATGGCGTTCTTGGCTGCCGCCGCCAGGTCGTGTTCATCGGCGTCGCTCAGGGTGATACCCGCGCGGCGCAGGCTGTCCTTGATCTGCCATGACAGATCGAGGCGGCTGCGATACTGGTGCAGGCTCAGTTCAGGACCCATCGCCACCATGACGATCACGCTGCTGCCTTCCGGCAGTCCAGCGTCACGCGCGGCGCTGTCGGCGGTCTTAAGCAGCAGCAGATGCTGCGGCGTTGGCTGGTCATCTTCTTTGGGCGGGAACTTAAAGCGCAAAAAGTCGATCTCAAACGAGTCGATATACGCGCCCGAAGGCGCGTCTTCCGCCAGACCTTTCCAGCGGCGGGGCGGCAGCGGCGTAAAATGCTGCGTTCCGTCGTAAAGCGTCTGGGCGAAGGCGTCCAATCCGTCGCAGCCGCCAAACTGCGCGTCCATGCCTACAATCGCCATCCGCGTTCGCGGTGGGCGGGTCTGTGGAGTGGATTCAGGCTGGCTGGCGGCGCTTTGCAGCACCAGATGGGCGCTGACGCCGCCAAAGCCAAAGGCGTTGATTCCGGCAGCTTTCGCCGTTTGTGTCCAGGGGGTGTTGCGGCTGACGATCTGCGCCGCGCCAAACTGCTGTGACGTCAGCGGGTTTTTCACGCCGATGCTGGCGGGGATTAACCCATGCTGCATACTCAGGATGACCTTGAGCATACTGGCGAGTCCGGCAACCGTCAGCAGGTGACCGTGATTCGCCTTGACCGAGCCGATCAGCGGCGCAGCCCCGTGACCGCCGAAAAACTCATCCATCGAACTGAGTTCGGTCTTGTCGCCCAGCGGCGTGCCGCTGGCGTGACATTCGACATACTGCACCGTCTGCGGGTCAACATCGCCCGCATAGGCGCGCTGGAAGGCGAGAATTTGCCCGCGTGAGTTGGGCGTCAGCGGGTGTTTTCCCCTGCCGTCATTCGACAGCCCGACTCCGCCAACGACGGCGTAGATGTGATCGCCGTCGCGAAGCGCATCGGTATAGCGTTTCAGCACCAGCAGCCCCGCGCCTTCGCCGGAGATCAAGCCGCCGGAACTGCTGTCCAGCGGGCGGCTTTCGCCGTTATCGGGATAAGCGCCAAAATGGGTGAAGCCCATATTGACGAACAGCGGATCGGCGGCGCTGACCGCCCCCGCCAGCATCAGATCGGCTTTGCCCGCTGCCAGATATTCACACGCCAGCCCGACCGCATACAGCGAGGACGCGCAGGCGGCATCGATGCAAAAATGGACGCCGCCCAACGCCAGCCCATTGGCGACCACCGCCGCCGGTGACAGCAGCGCCGCATCGGGTTTCGCCGGGCGAGGATCGCGCTGTAAGTCGAAGTCGTCCGCGCCCAGCAGCTCGCCAAGCGCGCCTTCCAGCGCCGTGTCGTAAATAGGCGCAACCGCGCGGTGCGATTCCTGAGTTGGGAAGGACAGATTGCCCAGCAGCAGCCCGCAGCGTGCCAGCACGTCCGTCCGGTCGAGATAGCCGCTGTCTCGCAGCGCTTCCCGCGCCACGTACAGCGTCCAGCCCGCCGCTTTGTCCATGCCTTCGGGGATGTCGATCCGGGCGCGCACGTAGCCGCCGCGCAGGGAATAGGTGGTGTCCTGGGTTCGCCGCTGGGGATCGTAGTAGACCGCCGGGTCAGCGCCAAACTGTTCGCTTTCGGCGGGTGAGGTGCTGTTGACGCCGTTGATCAGGTTCTGCCAGAACTCATCTGGAGTCGCCGCGCCGGGAAACAGGCATGACAGCCCGACAATGGCGATTTTTCCGCTGGTGTGTTGTCCGTTCATCGCGCTGTTTCTGGCAGGCGGTTCTTCCGAAACAGCTCGTTGAGCCGCTTGCTCATGGTGACTTCAAGATCGTGGATGGTCATGTACACCCGCTGGTGTTCGTCGTAGAGCGTGACGTGGGCGATGACGTTGGTTTCGGTGTGGGCGCTCACCTGCATGGTGACGTAAAACGTCTGCCCGAAGGACACGTTCCGGTAAAATTTTCCCTGACCGGCACGCAGCGGCAGGCTGCCCGCGTCATAGAAACGCCGCGCCCAGACGCCGATACTCTGCAACCCAATATCCGCCATAAAATAGTTGAACGCCTGAATCGGGAACTGCCCCTGATAATCCGAGTCGATGTGCGGCAGGACGCAGCGCATGGTCAATCCCTGTTCGCTGATCCCCAGCACCGCGTCAATGCCCTGAAAGCTGAAGCCGTGAAAGAGCGTGCCGTCGCGGTACAACTGCTCGCCGGGGATTTCCTGGCGCGCGGGCAGGGAAAACGGCAGCGTGTAGACCGGCGCTTCGGGGATTTCAGAACGCAGCGTCAGGCGGGCGCTGTAGTGAAAGCGCGGCTTGCCTTCGGCGCTCTGGCTGCGCACCATCGCGTCGATAACAATCTGACCGTCACCCTTGCTGATTTCCTTCAACTCCAGCAGATAGCTGTCGGCAAGGCTGTCGTCAAAGACGATACCCTTGAGGACACGATAGTTGTCGAAGCTGAAACAGCGATAGCCGCGATGAATCTGCTCGCAGGCGCTCGCCATCCACGACATCGCCGACACCATCGGCATCACCGCCTGGGCGTTGACGACGTGATCCGCCAGAAACGGGCTGTCCGCCAGATTCAGCCTTCGGCGCAGGTGGTAGGTTTGCAGTTCGCCGCCGCCGGTTGGGGCGGGCTGCGGGCGAATGGCGCTGCCGATGACGACCTGTACCGGCGCATCGCCAGTCATACGCAGTTCTTCGACCAGCATCTGAGTGCCGACTTCGACTGGAATGATGCGGATATTGAGCTTATCGAAATACTCGCGAAGCTGCGGCGTAACCATGCCGCCGTCCCAGGGTCCCCAGTTGACCGCGACGACGTGGCAGTTGGGATACAGCGTCCTGAAGCGGTGGGCGGTCTTGTTGAGGATTTCGTTGGCGATGGCATAATCCGCCTGCCCGACGTTGCCGTAAAACCCGGCGACTGACGAGAACAGCACCAGATAATCCAGTTGGGCGGCGGGGACGGCGGCGAGCAGGTTCTCAAGCCCTTCGACCTTCGCCGCGTAGACGTTCTCGAAGTCGGCTTCGGTCTTGTTCTCAATCAGCTTATCGGCGAGATTGCCCGCGCCGTGTAACAGCCCGGTGATCGCGCCCAGATGCGCGACGCTGCTCAGGGCGGCGGACAGCGCGGCGGCGTCGGTGATATCGGCGCTCAGGTAGACGGCTTGACCGCCTGCTGCCGCCACTGCCGCCAGCGTCTGGCGGATTTCGCGCTGCGCCACCACGCCGCTGACGGCTTTGCCGATCAGCGCTGGAGTCGGCTTTTCGCCCCGCGCCTGCATGTCGGCAATCGCCTGTTTCTTGAGATCGGCTTCGGCGCTAACGCCCTGCGCCCACGCCGGTTCATCCTTCAGGGCGGTGCGCCCCAGCAGAATGAACTTACAGCCGAAGTGCCGCGCTATCTCGATGACGCACTGCGCCGTGATGCCTCTCGCGCCGCCGCTGACCAGAAAGACGGTCGAGGTTGTGATCTTACCCATTTGTCGTATGTGTCCCGTTGGAGTAAGGGGCATAGGGCTGCCGCGCGACCAGCGTGGTTCGTCCTAACGCGCCATACGCCACTTCGGTGAGCAGGCGGTTCGGATCGAACATCTCCGCCAGCACGCAGTCGGCGACCCCGTCGGCGCTGGTGTTGGGCGCAACGTCAAGGACGCGGCAGAACACCGCGTCCCATTCGAGGCTCAACGTCTTGACCAGACCGAACAGCCCGCCGGAAATCGCGCCGAAGCTGTGGTCGGCGGTTGTACCCAGCGCGCCATCCAGCCGCGTGACCACCAGGAAGCATTTTCGCCCGGTGCCATTGCCACGAGTCAGGTGCGGCTTCAGGTGCTTTGCCATCAGGAAGGCGAATTTCACCAGCGCTTTTTCATGCTCCAGAAAGAGCGTGCCGTTGCGGGTATTGGCTGCCGGGTTGAGATGGACGAACGCGCCAATGCTGCCGTACTGGCTGCTGACAGCCGCCAGCGCGTCTGACAGGCTGCTTTCGTCGAAGTTGGCAAGCTGCACCCGCGCCAGATCGCCCAGCGCCGGGTTCAGCGGCACAACCGTTTCCGGCAGGCTCAAAACCACCACCCGCCAGCCCTGCGCCGACAGCCGTTTGGCGACAGCGGCGGTGACCGCCGTCCCGTCGTCGGTGAGCAGGCAGACCGAGTCAGTAATCGCAAATTCGAGCGCGTCCGGCGTGGGCAGCCGCAGCAGTTCAACCAGGCTGCGCTCGATGCCGTGTGCCGCAGATGCCGCTGCCCGCGGCAGCGCTTCGCTGACTGAATCGCGCGCCGCGTCAACCGGCGTCACGGCTTCAGCCGCCGTTACTGCGCTGCCGCCCAAATCAAAAGGGCTTGCCAGACGGCTAACCTCCTGCATGTAATCGACGATTTGCTGCAAGGTGCGCAGTTCGCCCAGTTCTTCGGGGCTGAACTGCGGCAGGTCGGGGAATTCTTCGCGCATCGCGCCGAGGATTTCGACGCGCTTGATCGAGTCGATGCCGAGGTCAGCTTCCATGTCCATGTTCAGTTCGAGCATCTCCACCGGATAGCCGGTCTTGTCACCGACAATTCGCAGCATAGCTTCGGCTAAAGCAGCGGTATTCGCTCCTTCGGCTGCCAGCGGCGCGACCGCTTCGACCGGCTGCGGGGCATGGTTGATAACCGGCGCGGCGGCGGGTGCTGCGACTGTTTCCGTCAGATGTCCGTTGCCATTCGCCTTGTCGCTGGCTGCGGCTGGCTGCGCCGGAGCGCCGCCCGACTTCTGCTGCATGTAATCGACGATCTGCTGCAAGGTGCGCAGTTCGCCCAGTTCTTCGGGGCTGAACTGCGGCAGGTCGGGGAATTCTTCGCGCATCGCGCCGAGGATTTCGACGCGCTTGATCGAATCGATGCCGAGGTCGGCTTCCATATCCATGCTCAGTTCGAGCATCTCCACCGGATAGCCGGTCTTATCGCCGACAATCCGCAGCATGGCTTCGGAAAGCGCCGCCAGACTTTCGCCACCGGCTGCCTGCGGGACTGCGGCGGGCGCGGGGGCGGAGACTGCCGGAACAGGCTGTGGCGCGGGCGCGGGTTCAGCAGCTTTCACCGGTTCGGGCGCGGGCGCTGCCACCAGCGGCTGAACAACCGGCGCGGGCTGCGCCGCTGCTGGCGCTGTCACTGGCTTTGGCTGGCGTTCCACTACTGGCACCGGCACCGGGATTTCGACGGCTGGCGCTGCTGCCGCTTTCGGCTTGACGCCGCTGCCGTTGCGGCTGCCATTGGCGGGCGCGTGCGACAGTCCGGCGTACTGCTGGCGAATGATCTCCAGCAGCGACTGGGCGATTTCCGTCTGCTGCTGCATATACTGCTCGTGCATCCGCAGCGTGTCTGACTGGTACTCATGGAAGCGGAGCATGTTCTGCGCCAGCGATTCCGCCACGTTCGGCGGCAGCGTCTGCGAGGCGAGCAGCGTCTGCTGCTGCTGGGTCAGATCGAAGAAGATGCGGAAGTATTCCGACTGGCTCTGGGCGTACTGCTCATGGACGCGCAGCGTTTCGCCCTGATGCTGGCGAAACTGCGCCAGGCTGTATTCAAGCGTCTGTAAAGTCGTCATATCACTTGTCTGCTCTGATTGTGGTTGGTCACTGGCGTCGATTGGTTCGGGCAGCGCGCTCACCGGCGCGGCTTGCGCCGAGACTGGAACGGGCTGAACCGGCGGCGCGGCTGGCGCTTCCGGCTGAACCGGCGGCGCGGCTGGCGCTGCCAGCATCTGCGGGTTGATTACGATCTGCTGCCCGCCGGACGCCAGCGCCTCGCGGTAGGTGGCGCGGGTCTTGTCGCTGACGTAGTTAGCGCCGTTCAGCTTAACCGTCATACCTTTTTTCTTAGGCGGCATTTCCACTGACAGCCCATAGGGGTCAATTGAACCAAGCGCCAGCCCCAGCACCTGAAGCTGGACGGCGGCTTCGCGAAGCTGGCGGTCGCTGTCCTTCTGGCGGCTGCCGTTCAGGGCGATGGCGACGTGCGGGCGATCCCCCAGAATGTCCTTGACCAGATTGGTCAGCACGTTACGGGGACCAAACTCGACAAATACCATCCCACCCGCGCTGTAAATCTGCTCGATTTCGTCGCGGAACAGCACCGGATTCAGGATGTGCTGCGCCAGCACCTGCTTCATGGCTGCCGGATCGTTTGGATAGGGCGTGCCGGTGGCATTGCTGTAGACCGGCGTCTTCGGCGGCTGGAAAGCCGTCTGCTCGACTACCTGAGCGAAGGGTTTTTGCGCGTGTCCGACCAGCGGCGTGTGGAAGGCTGCCGAAACCGACAGCGGCACGACCTTGAAGCCCCTGGCTGCCAGAGCGCCTTCGGCACGCTGTACCGCCTCGGTTGCCCCGGCGACCACTACCTGCGACCGCGAGTTGCGGTTGGCGACCGAGACGCCGGGTAAACTGGCGACTTCGCGCTCGATGGCATCGACATCGCCCATCACGGCGAGCATCGAACCGGTGTCAAAGCCGGTGTTGTCGGGGGGCGGCGCCATTGCCGCGCCGCGCGCTTTTGCCAGCGCATAGTAGTCGTGATCGCTGAGGACGCCCGCCGCCCACAGTGCCGTTAGCTCGCCGAAGCTGTGCCCGGCGGTGAAATCGGCGCGGAAGCCCGCTTTTTCAAGCAGGCGGTAGAGTCCGGCGCTGAACGCGCCAATGGCGGGCTGGGCGTAGTCGGTGCTTTGCAGGGCGGCTTCCTGCGCCTGCTTTTCGTCGGCAGAGAACGCCGGGCGCGGAAACACCACGTTCGAGAGGGTGGTCTTGCCGTCGCGCTGTAACAACGCATCGACAGCGCCGAACGACTCGCGGATTTCCGGGAAATTCAGCGCCAGTTCGCGCCCCATCTCCAGGTACTGCGATCCCTGACCGGAGAACAGCGCCACCAGACGCCCGTTCAGGCTCAGACTGCCACGGCGATAGAAGACGCCCTTCGGATGCTGCCATTCATCGGCGTCGGGCTTGCTGCCCAGCATATCGCCCGCCACCTGAAGCAGCGCCAGCGCCTCGGCTGGCGTCGCTGCCACAAAGCCGATTCGCGCCGCGTCCGCCGGAATGGCTGGCTGTTCGCTGCTGGTGACCAGGTTCAGGAAGTGGCGCTCGCTCTCGTCTGACTGCAAGCGCGCCATCGTTTCACTGATTCTGAGCTTCAGATCACCCGGCGTCCCGGCGTAAAGAATCACCGATTTCGGCGTGCTGTGAACGCGATAAGCGCTCCGATGCTCGCCGGTGTATTCTTCCAGAACGACGTGGAAGTTCGTCCCGCCAAAGCCAAACGAGCTGACTCCGGCGCGGCGCGGAACATCCGGCGCGGGCGGCTGCCAGGGACGCGCCTCGCTGTTGATGTAAAAAGCGGAGTTCGCGATATCAAATTTAGGATTCGGTTCTTCGACGTTGAGCGTGGGCGGCAGCACCTTGTGATGCAGCGCCAGCGCCGTCTTGAGGAGTCCGGCAGCGCCCGCCGAGGCTTTGGTGTGCCCGATCTGCGATTTGACGCTGCCCAGCGCGACGTGCTGCTTCTGGGCGTCGTGCTGGTTGAAGTAGCGGATGACAGTTGTCACTTCGGTGGTGTCGCCGGCAACGGTTCCGGTGCCGTGTGCCTCGACCAACCCGACGGTGGACGGAGAAATGCCCGCGTCTTCGTAAGCGCGGCGCAGCGCCTTTTCCTGTCCTTCACCGCGCGGCGCGTAGATGCTCTTATAACGCCCGTCGCTGGACGAACCAATGCCCCGAATGACGGCGTAAATCCTGTCGCCATCGCGCTCGGCGTCTTCCAGACGGCGCAGGACCATCATGCCGATGCCCTCGCCGACCATCATGCCATCCGACTCGGCGTCGAACGGGCGCGGCTGCGTGCCTTTGGAGAAGGCGGGCGTCTTGCTGAAGCACATATACATAAAGATTGAGTTATCGGTGTCCACGCCGCCGGTCAGCATCATGTCGGCGCGGTGGTCGGTCAGGTCGCCCAGCGCCATCTTCAGCGCCGCCATCGTGCTGGCGCAGGCGGCATCGACCACGCAGTTGGTGCCGCCGAGGTCAAAGCGGTTGGCGATGCGACCGGACACGACGTTGCCCAACATGCCGGGGAAGCTGTTTTCTTCCCAGCGCACATACGCCAGTTTCATCCGTTCGATGATGTTCTGGCGATCACCGTCGCCGATGCCGTAGCTTTTCAGAACTTCGTCCCACACCGGATACTGCAATCTTGAGGTCAGCGGCGTGATCAGCTTCTGACCGCCGCCAACGCCGAGGATGACGCCGGTGCGCTCGCGGATTTCGTCAGCGCCCATCAGATAGCCCGCGTCGGCGAGGGCTTCTTTGGCGACCAGCAGCGACAGCATCTGCGAGACGTCGGTCACTTCCAGGATATTTGGCGGCAAGCCAAATTCCATCGGGTCGAAATCGACATCCGGGATAAAGCCGCCGCGATTGCAGTATGTCTTGTCTGGGGCTAAGGGGTTGGGGTCGTAATAGTCATCGACATTCCATCGTGAAGGAGGCACGTCCGTGATACAGTCCACCTTCCCAACGATATTATTCCAGAATTCACGCAGATTATGCGCCTGCGGCATAATCGCGCCCATGCCGATAATGGCGATTGGGTTGTGGTGTAGTTGGACGTTAAGATCTGGCACTAAATGCAGCTCCCTCAGATAGTTCTGTGATTCACTTGTACGGTCTTACGGTCACGAGGCGGGTGCATTGTATCACAGAATTCAACGGGCATTGCGTTGAGGCGCATGATAGCCAATGCAATGATCATCGTTACAGCATCGTATTGACATAGTAACCCATCGGATGAAGCATGGTTGCGTAAGGTGGATTGTAGGGTGCGGTGGTTCAGGCGACGAAAACCAACGGTTAAAGATATATGAGAAAAATGGACGCCCGTTCAGGCTGCCTGCAAATCTGTCGGGGCGCAGCAGTATGGCACGCCCCGACAAGACAAATTCTGAATATTCAGACAGGCTCCCGGCGGTCTTACAGGGTGCTGCCCAGATTCCAGGGGATGAACTCAGCTTCGCCGACGCCCTGCGCTTCGCTCTTTGACGGCTGACCTGAGGCAACGGCGATGGTGAGATCCAGCAGGTCGCTCGCTGTCTGCCGCAGGCTGGCTTCGTCCAGCACCCTGCCCGCGTTGAAATCCATATCGTCGAGCATGTGATCGTAGACCGCCGTGTTGCTGGTGATCTTGATGCTTGGCGCGGGCTTATAGCCAAACACCGAACCGCGCCCGGTGGTGAACAACACCACCGTACAGCCGCTGGCGACCTGTCCGGTCACACACACCGGGTCGTATCCCGGCGTATCGACGTAGACGAAGCCGCGCTCGGCAATCGGCGCGGCGTAATCGTAGACGCCCATCAGCGGAGTCGTGCCGCTTTTCGCCACTGCGCCGAGCGATTTTTCGAGGATGGTCGTCAAGCCGCCAACCTTGTTACCGGCGCTGGGGTTGTTGTCGATCTCGACCTCATGCTTTGCCGCGTGGCGTTCCCACCACTTCACCTTCTCGACCAACTGCTGCCCCACCTCGCGGCTGATCGCCCGACGGGTGAGCAGATGTTCCGCGCCGTAAATCTCCGGCGTTTCCGCCAGCGCCACCGTCCCGCCCTGGCGCACAATTTCATCCGCCACCAAGCCCACCACCGGATTGGCGGTCACGCCCGACCAGCTATCGCTGCCGCCGCACTTCAGCGCCACCACCAATTCCGAGATCGGCTGCGGCGTGCGCGGCGTCCGGTTGACGATGGGCAGAAGCTGCTCGATCATCTCAATGCCCGCCTGAACGGTCTTGCGGATGCCGCCCTGTCCCTGAATCGTCAGGTTGAGAGGGAAATTGAGCGAATCGGCTGTCATCTGAAGCTGATAATTATCGGCAATGTCCTGAATTTGATTGGTTTCGCAGCCTAAGCCGACCAGCAGGTACGCGCCGACGTTGGCGTGACGCGCCATACCCGCCGTCGTGCGCTGTAGAATCCGGTAGTCCTCGCCGCCGACGCGCATCCCGCAGCCCGACGCATGAGTCAGGGCGATCACGCCATCGACGTTGGGATACGCCGCCAGCTTCTCCGGCGTGAAATAGCGGGTGATTTCGCGGATGGTGTGCGCCGAGCAGTTGACGCTGGCGAGGACGGCGATGTAATTGCGCGTGCCGACTTTGCCGTTTGCCCGCTGGTAGCCCATGAACGCGCGCCGCTGGTCGTCCGGCACATACTCGACCGGATGAACCTCGGTGCAAAAAGCGTAGTCGCGGGCGAAATCGCCACCCACCGACAGATTGTGGATGTGGACGTGGTCGCCGGGGCTAATCGGCTGGGTGACGAAGCCGATGATCTGCCCGTAGCGGCGCACCGGTTCGCCCAGGGCGACGCTGGCGAGCGCGAATTTATGCCCGCTGGGGATGAACTGCCGGATGATGATATCGGGACTGCCGCCGCGCTTGACGATGACTCCGGGCGAAATCGGGGTCTTGGCAATCGCCACGTCGTCCGATGGATGCAGGCGCAGCGCAACCGTATCGAACGAAACTGCGCCGGTCAGCGGCGATTCAATGAAGGTGACATTTCCTGTGGTCATAAGAGGTTTCCCCGCCAATACTGTAGGGACACAACAATGTCGTGTCCGCCTTGCTTTCCCGTAAAAACGGACACGGCAATGCCGTGTCCCTACGGTGTCGCCCCAAGACGCACCGCCTGCTGTTGAGCGATCAGGCTGAGTTCCGACGCCAGAAATGCCTGCGCCTGATTCTGCGCTGTTTCGGCGCGGTTCAGCACATCGTACACCAACTGCGACCCGTAGGGCAGATCGACGCCCGAACAGTCAATATACCGCGCCGACTGCTGATCGACCATGAACAGGTGATCCTTGCCCGGACGCCCGGCGATGTCGATGTTCTTGCGCAGCTCGATATACCCTTCCGTCCCCAGCAGGAACAGGCGTACGTCGCCCCAGGTATCCAAGCCGCGCGGCGTCAGCCAATCGACACGCACGTAGCCGGTGGCTTTCTCGCTGCGCAGGTTCAGATCGCCAAAGTCCTCAAACAGCGGAAACTGTCGAAAATGCAGGTTGCCGACCTGCGACTGGACGATCTCGGCGCTGGCGCTGCCGGTGAAATACAGAAACTGGTCGATCTGGTGGCTGGCGAGATCATTGAGGATGCCGCCGTAGCCGTGAGAGTCAAAGACCCATTCCGGGCGCGGAATATGTCCCAGAAGGCGGTGAGGTCCAAAGCCGGTGGTCTGGATGACCTGACCGATAGCGCCCTGCCGCGCCAGCTCACCCGCGTGGACGGTTGCCTTGTTGTCAAAGCGCTCGCCAAAGTGGACGGCATAGATGCGCCCGGTTTCCGCCTGTACGCGCCGGGCTTCCCGCACCTGTTCCAGCGTCGTGAAGGCGGGTTTGGCGGCGGAATAGTCCTTGCCATGCAGCATGGCGCGAATCCCCAGCGGCGCGCGTTCGGCTGGCACAACAGCGCTGGCGACCAGATCAACGCCTGGGTCTTCAAGAATTTCGTCAATTTCACGCGCCTGCCTGACAGCAGGAAACCGCTGCCCGAATTCGGCGATCCGTTCTGGCTCCGCGCCCCAGAACCACGCCAGTTCAGCGCCAGCATCCAGCAGCGCCTTAATCTGGTTGTAGATGTGTGGGTGGCTCAGACCAACCGCCGCGAAGCGAATGGTCATGGCTGCTCCATCACCAGCGGCGCGCCGTTCATAGCATAGTAAAACGGGTCGCCGGGTCGGATGTCTCCGTGATGAACGGGCAAGCCGGACTGCGCCGATTTGTACAGGCTGGCGATGAATTCGAGGATGCGGCGGGCGTCGTCTCCGCTGACGGGCGGGCGTTCGCCGCGCGCCATGCTGTCGAGGATCTCGCCCAGTTGGACATCGTGCCCGCTGGGAATATTATCGGTCAGCGCCTGCCAGTTGGCGGCGGCGGTTGGATTAACCGCCTTATCCGGCATAGTGAAGCTCCAGTGGTCGTTGTTGTAGCGGTAGAGAGTGCTCACCTCGACGGTTGCCTGCTGGAAATCGAGCCGCAGGTAGCTTTCCTGACGCGGCGAAAGCACGCTGTTGACGATGCTGCCCATAGCACCGTTTTCAAAGCGCGCCAGCGCCATCGACACATCCTCGACTTCAATACTGCGGTCAAGCGTGCCGGTCATCGCCCGGACTTCGCTCCAGTCGCCCATCAGCCACAGGAACAGATCCATCAGATGGATGCCCAGCGTCGCAGTGGGACCGCCGATTTCGGTTGCCCATTTGCCGCGCCAGGGAGCGCGGTAATAATCCTGATCGCGATACCAGAGCGTATTGCACACGCCTACGAGAGGTCTGCCCAGTCCATTCTGCTCAACCAGACGCTTCACGTGCTTGGCTGCCGAGCCAAAACGCCACTGAAAGACGGTGCTGACGTAGCAGCCAGTGCGGTCTTCGGCGGCGGCGATTTCGTCATATTCCGCCAGCGAGGCGCACAGCGGTTTTTCGCAGTACACCCAGGCTCCCGCTTCCAGGCACTCGATGATCAGCGCTTTGTGGGTGGCGGGCGGCGTGATGATGCAGACCAGCTCTGGCTGCTCGGTCGCCAGCATGGTCGAAGTGTCGGCGTACCAGCGCGGGATGTCATTTTCGGCGCAGACGGCTTGCACCCGCGCCGCGTCGAGATCGACTGCCGCGACCAGATTCACCCGGTCGCCCAGCTTCTTGATCGCGGACAGATGATTGCCAACTGAATTACCGGTTCCAATAATGACAGTACGGACAGAGGTCATGAGGTTCGAAGTCCTTCCGGCGAGTACAGCGCCGGATCACCATAACGGTCAAGTCGCCCGCAGAAGCCGATACTGGTCGGTTCGCTGGCGGGGATTAGCTGATGCTGCGCGCGCAGCAGATAGCTGAGTTCGCCTCGGTCAAGCGCGCGCAGATGTTCGAGCGAAAGACGAACGGCTGAACCTGCGCCATTTTCGACCAGCGATGCCCATTCGGGTCGAAAGTGGGCGGTGCGCTGTTCGGCAAGCACGAAGAAGCGGCGTAACGCGGTACGCCCGGTTTCGGCGTCCTGCTCAAAGGCGGCTTTCAGTTGCAGAAAGCCCTCCACGCCGCGATCTCTACGCTGGTAAGCGTCGGCTAGAGATGTGACAGACATGGCTTCAGCGTATTTTTCGTCGCTGTCCAGCCGTTCTTCGGTGAAGGTGACGACGTTGTCGCCTTTTTCCGGCAGCCCGCTGTTTTGCATGATCACCAGAATGTGCAGATCGCCGCTGGTATTGATCAGGCGGTGAATGGTGCCGGTTGTGAACGTCAGCGCGGAGTACGGCGACAGCTCAACGCGCGAAAATCCGCCCGCGTCAATTATTTCCACCGCGCCCACGCCTTGCAGCACAAAATACATCTCCGCGCACAGCAGATGCACATGCGGCGTGCCGCCGCGCTGACCGTCAGGTGCGAGCGTGTCGTATACCTGAAGGCGGCTGATGGCGGTAGCACCCGGCAGTGGCAGTGTGTCCATCGAAAGCCTACCGCGCCGCCAGTTTCTGGCGCTGCTTGGCTTCCGCGAGCAGATCGGCTTCAACGCTGGTCTTGTAGAACTCATCCAGCGGGTAGCAGCCTGAGATCAGCCCATTGCGCGGGGCGGTCGTGCAGTCGCTGAAGGTGCGGCAGATCTGCTTGCGCGCCAGCGTTTGCCCGGAAAGCACGTCCGCCGCCATCGTCGGGTAGGACAGCATCATGCGCCCCAGCCCGACCATATCGACCATGCCCGTTCGCGCCACATGCTGCGCCACATTCGGCAGCCAGTCCTGCAAATAAGAATATCCCGATCCGACGATCAGCAGATTGGGATGCGCCTGTTTGAGCGCCGCCGCCGCGCCTATCTGCCGGGCGACTCCGACGAGGGGATCTTCCGGCGGCTGATAGCCATCGGAAGGCGGGAACAGGGCGGGTCGCTGGATGTGCGGGTTATAGTATGGGCTGCCCGCCGTGATGCACACCAGCCGGATATCGAGCGATTGCAGCAGATCGAGGAAGCGGTTCGGCTCGGTCAGGTCGATGCCGATGCCGCTGGCGTCGCTGCCAAAGGCATACGGGTAATCGCCTGGGTACGATTCCGGCTCGCCAGTGCCATCACTGCCGGGGCGGAAGGCAATCCAGTCGAAGGCGCTCAGACGCACGCCGATGTGCAGACCGGGGGCGGCGCGGCGAACGCCAGCCACGATCTCGCGCAGGAAGCGGGTGCGGTTTTCGAAGCTGCCGCCGTAGCGCCCTTCGCGGTCAATCGCGGTCAGAAACTCGTGTCCCAGATAGCCGTGACAGTGTTTGACGTCTACAAAATCGAATCCGGCTGACTGCGCCAGCACTGCCGCGCTGATGAAATCCTCTATCAGTTCGTCGATGTCGTCGTCCGCCAGCAGCGGGTAGTCGTCCGGCAGGTTGAATTTGGGGTTGAGCAGGGGATGCGGGTAAAGAATCTGCGGCTCAAGCCGCTTTTTGTCGTTCGGACGGCAGAAGCGCCCGGAATGCGTAAGCTGCAAGCCGATCAGCAGATCATCGGCGCTGCCATGCGCTGCCTGATGGCTGCCGACGAGCGTCTGGCGCAGTTCAGCAATCGCGCCGGCTGTGTCCGGGTTGATGACCAGTTGGTTGGGGTTGGCGCGTCCGTCGTGGCGCACCGCCACCGCCTCGCCGCCCCAGACGAGCTTAGCGCCGCTTTGTCCGAAACGGCTCCAGCGCCGCCGCACCAGATCGTTGGGCGCGCCGTCCGCTTCGGCGTCCCAGCCTTCCATCGGCAGTACCGCGAAACGGTTGCCAATTGTTCGTCCGTGAACGGTCAGCGGCTGCGCCAGCGGCGCGTCACTGCCATAGATCATGTCCTCGTCAAACGGCAGATCCGCGCCAATTTCGCGCAGGTAGGCGCGGAAGGTGTCGGCGGTGCGAAGCTGGGCTACTTTTTTGTAACTCATCGGCTGCCCTCCACGACTCCAAGCCGCTGCCCAATATCGCGCAGCACATCCACGTCGCTGTCGGGGCGGCGGTGCGCGCCGGGCGGCGTCACGTCCGAGTCGATCCAGCCGCGCAGCTTCAGGAACTGGGCGGCGCTGTGCTTGTAAGCGGGAACAGGGCTGCGGAAGGCAAAAAAGCCAAGATACTGTAATAAATCATTCAGTTCATAAAAAGCCGGATCGCCCGCCGCCCACAGCGCGTCGCGTTTGGCGAACAGGTCGGGGGCAAAGGTGCTTAGTCCGAGCAGATAATCGCTGCCGTACATGACCATGTCAATCGCCAGATCGTTGCCGGTGAAGACCAGAAAGCCCGGTCGCACCCGGTCGCGCAGGCGCAGGCGTTCCCATTCCAGCGCCCGGCTGAGCGACGAATGTTTCGCGCCGATACACTGCGGTATCCCCAATAAGCCTTCATAAGTATCGAGATCATAAATCTTGCCGAAGGGGGCGAACATCGTCCCCAGTTCAAAGGCGATAAAGCGCGGGCAGGACTGCCCCAACCGGGCATACGCCGCGATGATAGCGTCGGGCGGCTGCGAAGTCAGCCCATAAGACTGGAAGATGACCGGCGTGCCGCCGCAGTTCTGGATAGCATCGATCTGGCGCAGATAAGCGTCGGCGTTCCAGCTATCGCCGGGGTGATCGCCCACGAACGCGCCAGCGACGAATGCCCCATCGCCGAGCGTTTCACGGGCGCGCTCCAGCGCCTGCTGGCGCGTCCGGTCATCGAGCAGGTTGACGTAGCCGGTATCCATGTTGACGGCAGGCGTCAGCCCGGCTTCGGCGGTGCGGCGGACGTGCGCCGCAAACCCGTCCCAGTCCACCGCGCCATCGCCGGTGAAGGGCAGCAGTATCGCCGACATGCCGGTGATTTTGCGGCGAGGCTGAATCGTGCTGATGGGGAAATTCTCGTTCAAAAGCGTTTACCTTTCGCCGGAGTTCGGGGAAGCCAGCGGGCGGGTGCTGTCGCGCACGACCAGATCGGACATCAGCACCCGCTGGTGCAGTTCAGTCTGCGGGTCTTCGATGAGTTCGAGCAGATATTTCACCGCCATCTCATCCTGGCTGGCAAACTTAAAGTCGATGGTGGTAAGCTGCGGGTCGGTGTAGCTGGAGAGTTCGGTGTTATCAAAGCCCGCCACCGAGACGTCGTCGGGCACGCGCAGCCCGCGCTCGCGCAGCGCCTTCAGCGCCCCTACCGCCATGTTGTCCGAGCCGACCAGAATGGCGCTCACCGGCTGACCGCTGTCGATGATCTGCTGTGCCGCTTCGTAGCCGCTTTGCATCGAATAATCGCCCGTGAAGGCGGGACCCGGCTCAAGCCCATGTTCGAGCAGCACGTTTTTCCAGGTGGTGTAGCGCCAGTACCCGTTGATCATATCGGCGTTGGGCGGAATGGCGGCGATATGGCGATGTCCCAGGTCGATCAGATGCTCAGTTGCCAGACGGGTGGCGTATGCCTGATCGAAGCCTACCCAGGCGATTTTCGATCCCGGCACGTAATCGCGGCGCACCAGCGGAATACCGTCGCACATCCCCAGCAGTTCCTGATCTCCAATGCGCAGACGGGGCGCGTACATCAGAATGCCATCCACCAAACGGGCTGCCGCGCCTTCCAGCGCATCTGGCAGCGATTCGAGCGTCGTCTCGGAGATGAGCAGACCGTAGCCGGACGCGCGGGCGGCGCGCACCATGTTCTTGGTCGAATCGGCTAGCCGACCGCCGTAGGTCACATCGACGACGATCAGCTCAAGTGTATTGGAACGATTGGTGCTCAGCATCTGCGCCGCGCGGTTGGGGCGGTAATCCATCTCATCCATCAGGCGGAGGATGCGCTTGCGTGTTTTGTCGGAAACGCCGGGTTTATCGTTGATGACCAGCGACACGGTCTGATAGGACACGTCTGCCAGCCGGGCAATATCCCGGATCGTTGTATGCTTCTTTCTGACTGTCATATTGCCACCTAACTTGACCGTTCAATATAATAACACAGTTCAAATTTTTCAACCACAGCCGTTAAGCAGGATATTCGTGTTTGCCTTTTTCCTTTTTTGCTATACACTAACATTGACCGGTCAAGTCAGACCGACCGCATAAACTTCAGGTTCGCTTTTTTGAAAGGATGTTAGCCATGTATTCACGGAAACTTAGGTTCATTTCGCTGCTTCTCGTTACCATGCTGTTCCTGGCGTTGGGCAGCAGTGCCCTGGCACAGGACGCGCCGCTTGAGCTTCAGATGACGTGGTGGGGATCGCAGAATCGCCATGATCGCACCATCGCCGTTATCGAGATGTACGAAGCTGCCAACCCCGATATCGATATTGTCTACGAATTCTCGAATTTCACCGACTACTGGCCCCTGGTGCAGACCAAAGCCGCTGGTAATCAACTGCCCTGTATTATGCAGCAGGACTACCAATATCTGGCAGAGTGGGCGAATCGCGGGCTGCTCTATCCGCTTGATCCGTTCTTTACCGATGGCATAATCGACATTTCCAACGTCGATCAATCGATTCTGGACAGCGGCAGCATTGACGGTCAGGTCTATGGTCTGAGCCTGGGCACGAATTCGCCGTCGATGATCCTCGACGTGGACGCCTTTGAAGCCGCCGGTATCGAACTGCCGCCGCTTGACTGGACCTATGCCGATTTCGAAGCCATCGCCACGCAGCTTCATGATGAGCTGGGCATCTGGGCGATTTCCTACGGGATGGACGACGTGCAGATGTGGCGCGGTGTGTACATCAGCCGGGGCGAGTGGATCTTCAATGACGAAGGAACCGCGCTGGGTTACGAGGATGATCAGCCGTTTGTGGACTACCTGAACATGATCCGCCGCCTGCAGGAATCGGGCGCTATCGCCAGCGGTGAAGAACAGGTTGAGGCTTCGGCTAACGGGCACGAGAATTCGCCAATTGTGACCAGCGGCGAAGCCATGCGCTATCAGTGGAGCAATCAGGTCGTCTCGATCTTCTCTGCTGCTGGCGAAGACCGTCATTTCCGGCTGTGGCCCCTGCCGCGTACTGAAGGCGGCGCATCGGCGAATTATCTCAAGCCGTCCATGTTCCTGTCCGTTCCGTCGCAGTGTGAAAATCCTGAAGAAGCTGCCGCATTCCTCGACTTCTTCACCAATAGTCTCGAAGCGAACGAAGTGCTGTTTGCCGAGCGCGGCGTGCCGATTTCAACCGCCGTTCAGGATCACCTGCGTCCGATGCTGGATACCGTTGGCGCGGAAACCTTCGCTTTCATCGCGACAGTTGCCGAAGATGCCAGCCCCAACCCGCCGCCGGAACCGCAGGGATGGAGCGATATCAGCGCGAACGTCTACGGACCTGAGTTCGCCGAGCCGATCCGGTATGGTCTGCTAACGCCGGAAGATGGCGTGGTCATTCTGCGCGAGCAAGCCGACGCCATTCTGGCGCAGAACGAGTAAGCCAGAAGCAGCGTTCCAACGATTAAGGTAGTCACAGGGTACCGCCCTCACCGGTGGTACTCTGTGGTACTCATCATTTTGAGAGAATATTCTTGGGATATCTTATGAGTAAACCTGCGGCTGCCCTTCCTGTTTCCGGCACTGTGCAGCAAGAACCTGTGCAGGCGCGCGCGCGAGTAAAGACCCGAAACAAAGACTTCAAACAAAGTGACCTGGCTGGCTATCTGTTCATTTCGCCCTGGCTGATCGGCTTTCTGCTGTTCGGGTTAATTCCGCTGCTGATGTCGTTGTGGCTGGCATTTACCGACTATGACATCCTTAGCCCGACGACCAATTTTGTCGGACTGGACAACTTCGAGCGCATGTTTTTTCAGGATGCGCGCTATGGGCGTTCGGTAGCAGCGACCTTCCGCTATGTATTTGCCTCGGTTCCGCTGCGGCTGGCGTTCGCGCTTGGCGTGGCGATCCTGCTCAACACCAAGCGGCGCGGCGTCTACTGGTATCGGGCGGCGTATTACGTGCCTTCGATCATCGGCGGCAGCGTTGCCGTCGCCGTGATGTGGCGGCAAATCTTCGGGCGCGAGGGCGTCGTCAATGCCGTCGCCCAGATGCTGGGGATGGACCCGGTGAACTGGTTCGGCAACCCGGATACGGCGCTGTGGACGCTGATTTTGCTTGCCGTGTGGCAGTTTGGCTCGCCGATGCTCATTTTCCTCGCCGGGCTGCGCCAGATTCCAGCCGAAATGTACGAGTCGGCTTCGATTGACGGCGCCACCGCCTGGAACAAGTTCCTGAGCATCACCCTGCCTCTGCTCACCCCCATCATCTTCTTTAACCTGATCATGCAGACAATCGGCAGCTTCAAGGTGTTCACCCAGGCGTTCATTGTGACGGGCGGCGCGCCGCTGGATTCGACCCTGTTCTATTCGCTCTATCTCTACAATCGCGGCTTCGCGAACTTCCAGATGGGCTATGCCGCCGCGATGGCGTGGGTAATGCTGCTCGTCATTGCCGTCCTCACGGCAGTCAGCTTCAAGCTCTCATCCTACTGGGTGTTTTATGAAACGGATGTGAGGTAGTCAGATGCAGAACGTACAAGCGCTGCCCGCCAAAAATGTTCAGCAGGATAAGCGAAAAAAACAGATCCGCGATGGGCTGATTTATCATCTCCTGGTCGGTCTGGTTGGCTTGCTGATGCTGTATCCGATTTTGTGGCTGGTTTCCAGTTCGCTCAAGCCCGCCGACGAGATCTGGACGTCGGTCTATTCGCTGGTTCCCAGCACATTCCGGTTTGAAAATTACGTGAATGGCTGGCGGGGATTCGGCGGCATTTCATTCCTGACCTTCTACAAAAATTCCTTCTTCTATACCACCGTGGCGACCATCTTCACCGTCACATCGTCGCTGGTCGTCGCTTATGGCTTCGCCCGCATCAAGTTTCGGGGGAAGAAGATCTGGTTCACGGTCATGCTGCTGACGCTGATGCTGCCTGATCAGGTGCTGATCATCCCGCAGTACATCGTGTTCAGCCAACTGGACTGGATCAACACCTTCCTGCCGCTGCTGATTCCGCGCCTGGGCGGAAGCGTGTTCTTCATCTTCATGATCATCCAGTTCATACGCGGGATTCCCATCGATCTGGATGAGGCGGCGATGATCGACGGCGCGAACCAGTTTGGCGTGTTCTACAGCGTAATCCTGCCGCAGCTTAAACCGGCGTTTATCACGGCGGCGATCTTCTCGTTCTACTGGACGTGGGATGATTTCTTCGGTCCGCTGATCTATCTGACCGATCCCAACCTGTACACTGTTTCGATTGCGCTGCGCAACTTCTCGGACAGCACCTCTGTCACTGACTGGGGCGCGGTATTCGCCATGCTGACGCTGTCGCTGGTGCCGGTATTCCTGCTTTTCATCTTCTTCCAGCGCTATCTGGTCGAAGGCATCGCCACAACCGGACTGAAAGGCTAGCCAGTATGAGCGCGCGACGGACGAATCTGCGGGAGGATCTTGGCGATATCTATGACCAGCTTGAACGATGGTCATCGTTTATCCTGGCAAACCTCCTCTGGTGTATCGTCAGTATCGCCATCATCACCATCCCCGCCGCCACTGCCGGGCTGTTCTCGGTGATGTCGCTGCGCGCGCGCGGCAAGCAGCCAGATTTGTTCCCCGAATTCTTTGGCGCGATGCGCCGCCTGTGGCTAAAATCAAGCCTGATCGGGCTGCTCGATCTGCTGGCGGGCGGTCTGATCGTGCTTAACCTGTCCATCTTTCCCATGATGGACATGAGCGATCCGCTGGCATTTCTCGCTCGCAGCATCACCTATTTCGTGGCATTTGTGTTTCTGCTGGTCAACCTGTACCTCTGGTCGCTGCTGGTGGTGCTGGACGTACCGCTGAAGCAGCTTATCGAAACGGCGCTAAAACTGGTTTTTATCTATCCTGTCTGGTCGGTGGGGGTGCTGGCTGCCGCTGTCGTCCCCATCCTGATCAGTCTGTTTCTTCCTCAGGCTGTCCTGCTGCTGGTCACGGTCGCGGGCTGTGTCTTCATCATCTGTAAGGGAACGTGGCGGATCATTCGCCGCCACCTTTCCGAAAGTGAGCTGGCAGCGCTGGAGGCAGCACATTCACCCTAAAGGATGGGCATAGTGTCCTCAAAACGATATGCCATTGTTGGGACGGGTTCGCGCGCCAGCATGTTCATCAAGGCGATAACGACCACCTACCAGGACTCGGCAGAGTTGGTCGCGCTGTGCGACCTGAGCCAGACGCGCATGGACTGGCATAACCGCGAGTTGCAAACCGAGATTGGGTTGTCACCGCGTCCCACCTATCGCGCCGATCAGTTTGACCGGATGATTCATGAAGCGAAGCCCGACGTCGTCATCGTGGCGACGATAGACTGCGCCCACCACGAGTACATCATCCGGGCAATGGAACTGGGCTGCGACGTCATTTCCGAGAAGCCGATGACGATTGACGCTGGCAAAGTGCGGGCGATCTTCGACGCGATTGATCGCACCGGGCGAACGCTGCGCGTCACCTTCAACTACCGCTACGCGCCGGCATACACCCAGTTTCGCGAGCTAATGCTGCAAGGGGTGATCGGCAAGCCGCTGGCGGTGGATTTCTCGTGGATGCTCGATACCAGTCATGGGGCGGACTACTTCCGGCGCTGGCACCGTGAAAAGCAGAACAGCGGCGGGCTGCTGGTGCATAAAGCCACCCACCATTTTGATCTGGTGAACTGGTGGATTGACTCGTATCCCAGCAGCGTGTTCGCGCTGGGCAGCCTGTCGTTCTACGGGCGGGAAAATGCCGAGGCGCGGGGTGAACACTACGCTTACCAGCGCTACACCGGCGCTCCCGAAGCGGCGGACGATCCCTTCGCGCTGTTTCTCGATGAGAAAGAAGGGTTTAAGGGGCTGTACCTGGCGGCGGAAGCCGAAACCGGCTACCTGCGTGACCGCAACGTCTTTGGCGAGCCGATCACCATTGAGGACACCATGAGCGTGACGGCGCGCTATCGCAATGGCGCTATCCTGTCCTACTGCCTGATCGCCTATTCTCCCTGGGAAGGACTGCGGGTCGCCATCACCGGCACCAAAGGGCGGATCGAGCTTGAAGTGGTCGAAAATATCAATCACCTGCTGGGCGACGGACAAGCCAAAGCGCTGGGTGCCAGCAAGGAATCGTTCAAATCAGCTGCCATCCGCGTCTGCCCGATGTTTGGCGACGCCTACGAGGTACCGGCTCTGGCGGGTGAAGGCGGGCATGGCGGCGCAGACCCGGTCATGCTGGAGCAGTTGTTTTCGCCCAATCCACCGCCCGATCCCTATAATCGGGCGGCATCCCATATTGACGGCGCGGCGTCGGTGCTGACCGGAATCGCGGCGAACGAATCGATCAGGACAGGGCAGTTGATCCAGATAGACGACCTGATTCACTTACCGGTTTAGTGGAACTCAACAGCGATGACTCCATTCACTCCTTTCATTGACCAGCTTTTCAGCCTGAACGACAAGGTTGCCGTTGTCACGGGCGCAACCGGCGTGCTTGGCGGCGGCATGGCGCGCGGTCTGGCGCAGGCGGGCGCGAAGGTGGCGATTCTCGGACGCCGCCGCGACAAGGCGGACGCCGCTGTCGAGCAGATCCGGCAGTCTGGCGGGCGGGCGCTTGCCACGCCAGCCGACGTGATGGATAAAGCGCAGCTTGAAGCGGCGCGGGATGCGGTGCTGGCGGAATGGGGCAAAATCGACATCCTCATCAACGCGGCAGGCGGCACGACTGCCGAAGCAACGGTATCGCCCGACAAGACGATCTTTGATATGCCGCTTGACCCGATGCGCTACGTCATCGATCTGAACCTGATCGGCACACTGCTGCCGTCGCAGGTCTTTGGCGAGGTGATGGCGAAGGCGGGTCAGGGCTGCATCGTCAACATTTCATCCATGAACGCGCAGCGGGCGCTGACGCGGGCGATGGCGTATTCCGCCGGAAAAGCCGCCATCGACAATTTTACCCGGTGGCTGGCGGTGGAACTGACGACCAAGTTTGGCGAAGGGCTGCGCGTCAACGCCATCGCGCCGGGCTTCTTCGTCGCCGATCAGAACCGTTCGCTGCTGCTCAACGACGACAACACCCTGACGCCGCGCGGTCAGAAGATCATCGATCACACCCCTGCCGGGCGCTTCGGCATCCCGGACGATCTGGTCGGTCCGCTGATCTGGCTGTGCAGCCCGGCGGCGCGTTTTGTCAACGGCACTGTCATCATGGTCGATGGCGGCGCCAACGCTTTCAGCGGCATCTAACGCGGCGGCGCGGCGCTGTCCCGGACGATCAGTTTCGGGTACAGCAGATGCTGCTGCACCGGCGTATCCGGCGCTTCGATAAATTCCAGCAGGCAGCGCACCCCCATCGCCCCCAGCGCGTTGAAGTCCTGCTGAACGGTTGTCAGCGCCGGACGGAAAAACGCCGCTTCGGGAATATCGTCAAACCCCACCACCGACACATCATCAGGCACGCGCAGCCCGCGCTCGCGCAGCGCGTATATCGCCCCCAGCGCCATCTGATCGTTGCCCACCACCAGCGCGGTGAAGCCGGGATCGTCGTTCAGCAGCAGCCGGGCTGACCGGTAGCCGCTGTCTGCCGACCAATCGCCCTCGATGCTTTTCTGGGGCTGGAGTCCGGCGGCGTGGAGCGAGGCTGTCCACTGTTCGTGGCGGGCAATAGCGCCAAACCAGTTCAGGGGTCCGCTGATCTCCGCCATTCGCTGGTGTCCCATCCCGATCAGGTATTCGGTCACCAACCGGCTGCCGTAAGTCTGCTCAACGACGACTGACGGCACCTCCAGCCCGATTTCAGGGTCAATCTGAACCAGCGGGATGCCGTGACACAGGCTGGCGAGATCATCGTAGGCAAAGCCGACCACTGGCGAAATCGCCAGAATACCATCCACCCGCCGCCCGGTCAGGTTGTCCATCGCCTGATGAAGCGCGTCGCTCGAAGGCTGGTTGATGGCGGAAAAGATGAGGTCGTAGCCCAACGCTTTCGCCGTTCGCTCGATGTTGAGGACGATCTGGGTCGGTCCGTAGTGGCTCATACCAAAGACCAGCACCGCCAGGGTGTGCGAGCGATTGACGGCGAGGCTCTTGGCGACCATGTTCGGCTGGTAGCCCAGTTCGGCGATTACCTTCTGGACGCGGGCGCGTGTCTCCGGCGATACGCTGGGGTGGGCGTTGATAACCCGCGAAACGGTCTGGTAGGAAACCTCTGCTATCCTGGCAACGTCATGGAGCGTGTAGCGCTGCTTCTTCATCACTGGTCTGCCTTGCGCTAATGAGCAGCCTGTGGAACACAGCCCACAAGCTGGTGCTTCAATACTCGTATGTGATCGGTCACAATTATGAGCATCGTCCGGCGCTTTTCAAGCTTTTGGCTGTTTGACCAATGTTCAGGCGCGCGATTTATCGTGATCTGTCAGGCTGATGAACCACTGCGCGCCAGCATTTGTTGACAGGGCGTTTCGTTTGCTGTCTAATAGAGATGTGAGCGTTCACAACGCGGTCTTGGCGCGCGCCTGATATGATCGCGTTTGGGTAAAACACTGGACGAGTTAGGATTATTTATGTACACCATAGGCATTGATTACGGCACGCTTTCGGGTCGCGCGCTGCTGGTGGATGTCCACAGCGGCGCAGAAGTTGCCACCGCAGTCTACGAATATCCACACGGCGTCATCGAGGAAGCGCTGCCCGCCACCGGACGCAAGCTGCCGCCCGAGTGGGCGCTTCAGCACCCGCAGGACTACCTCGATGTCCTCTATCACACCGTACCGGCAGTCATGAAAGAAAGCGGCGTCAATCCGGCGGAAGTCGTCGGCATTGGCATCGACTTCACCGCCAGCACGCCCATGCCGACCAAAGCCGACGGCACGCCGCTGTGCTTCCTGGAGCAGTTTCGGGGCGAGCCGCACGCTTACGTCAAGCTGTGGAAGCACCATGCCAGCCAGCCGCAAGCCGACAAGATCAACGCGACAGCGCGGGCGCGCGGCGAAACCTGGCTCAAGCGCTACGGCGGCAAGTATTCGTCGGAATGGTTCTTCAGCAAGCTGCTGCAAATCCTCGAAGAAGCGCCCAGCGTCTACCGCGAGATCGACACCTTTGTCGAGGCGGCGGACTGGGTGATCTGGCAGCTGACCGGCAACCTGACGCGCAACACCTGTACGGCGGGTTACAAGATGCTGGTGCAGGACGGCGACTATCCCTCGCCTGAGTTCTTCGCGGCGCTGAATCCCGAGTTTGGCAACGTGATCGGCACTAAAGTCGGGCGCGAGTTCGCGCCGCTGGGCGCAAATGCTGGCGGCTTGACTTCAGCGATGGCGGAGAAGCTCGGATTGCCGGCGGATATTGCCGTCGCCGTCGCCAACGTCGATGCGCATGTGACCGTTCCGGCAGTCCGGGCGACTGAGCCGGGCATCATGGTCATGATCATGGGAACGTCCACCTGCCACATGATCTGTGATGAGAAGCTGGCAGATGTGCCGGGCATGTGCGGCGTGGTGGACGGCGGCATCGTCCCGAAGTTGTACGGCTTTGAAGCCGGGCAGTCCGCCGTGGGCGATATTTTCGCCTGGTTCGTCGATAACGCGGTGCCGCCCGAATATCACGAGGCGGCAAGCAGCGCCGGTCTGGGGCTGCACGCCTATCTGGAACGGGAAGCGTCCACCCAGAAGCCGGGCGAACACGGGCTGCTGGCGCTGGACTGGTGGAACGGCAATCGTTCAACGCTGGTCGATACCGAACTCAGCGGGCTGTTGATCGGCATGACGCTGGCGACGCGCGCGCCGGATATCTACCGCGCCCTGATCGAAGCGACGGCTTTTGGCACGCGCGAGATCATCGAGACATTCGAGGCGTCGGGCGTGCAGGTGAAAACGCTGATCGCCGCTGGCGGCTTGCCCGAAAAGAACGCCCTGCTGCGCCAGATTTACGCCGATGTGACCGGGCGTTCGATGCGGCTGGCAGGATCGTCGCAGTCACCCGCGCTTGGTTCTGCCATTCACGCGGCGGTGGCGGCAGGCGTCTATCCCGATATTCAGGCGGCGTCGGACGCGCTTGGCAGGCTGAAGGACGACGTAGTCAACCCGATTCCTGAGAATCAGGCGGTTTACGACGCGCTTTATCAGGACTACAAGCTGCTCTACGATACCTTTGGGCGTGGGGCAAACGACGTGATGAAGCGGCTGCGGAAAATTCGCGACGCCGGGCGAGGAGAAGCGCTGTCATGATGCTGGAGAAGCTCCGCGCCGAAGTCTGCGTGCTGCATGACGAACTGCCGCGCAACAATCTGGTGGCGTGGACAAGCGGCAATATCAGCGCCCGCGATCCGGAAAGCGGTCTGGTGGTGATCAAAGCCAGCGGCATTAAGTTCCCCGACCTGACGCCGGAGAACATGGTCGTGGTCGATCTCGACGGCAAGCTGGTGGAAGGCGACTACAAACCGTCGTCGGATACGGCGTCACACTGCTATATCTACCGCCACATGCCGCAGGTCAACGGCGTCGTCCATACGCACTCGCGCTACGCGACGGCATTTGCGGTGGTTGGCAAGTCCATTCCCTGCCTGACGACGGCGATGGGCGACGAGTTCGGCGGCGAAATCCCGCTGGGCGGCTTTGCCCTCATTGGCGGCGAGGAGATCGGCGCGGTGGTGGTCGAGACGCTGCGCGACTCGAATAGTCCGTCGTGCCTGCTTCAGAGTCACGGCGTATTCGCAGTTGGTAAGAGCGCCGAAGCGGCGGTCAAAGCGGCGGTCATGACGGAAGATAACGCGGCGATTGTCTGGCTGGCGATGCAGATCGGCACGCCGCTGACGATCTCGGACGAGGACATCGCCAAACTGCATCACCGCTACACCCACGTTTACGGGCAGTAGTCGGACGCAGGACGCTGTAGCCCTTCACGCCGCGGCGCGAAGAGTCTCAACCAGCAGCAGCCTGAGCATCAGAGCGATCAGGCGAAAGCGGGTGATCCCCTGATAGCGTCTGAGGTCGTCGCTGGCGTGTGCCTGCCGCTGCTTGATGGCGCTGATTTCCTGCTCGTTTTCTTCCAACGCCAGCCGCAGGCTGTTGACCAGCGCCAGACTATCTGAGTCGGTTTGGAGCGCCGCAAGCTGCCGTGCCACCGCCTGCTGGCGTGCTGCCAGCGTCAGATGAGCGTCGCTGTAGCGGTCGGCGGTCAGGCGGATGTCTTCGGCTGAAATGGACACAACCTCATCGGACACGTCGCTCTGCTCCAGCGAAGCGCGCCACCGCGCCAGATCATCCCAGTCGCCCGCCGCCTGGATGTTGGTGGCGTTCTGCCCGTTAGCTGCCTGGGTCTGCTCGTAAAGGATGCGCTCAATGCGCGCCCGGTCGCGGGCTTCCTTCCTGAGGGAATACTCCATTTCGCCGGATACCTGGGCGGCGATTTGTTCCAGCGCCGCGACTTCCTGCTGCCAGCGGCGGTCAGCTTCCACAATCAGCCGGGACAGCATTTTCCGCTGGGCAACCGCCGCCTGTAGATGATCTTCGAGATCGCGCTGCCCCTGCGCCTGCTGCTCCTTTTCGATGACCGCCGGGTAGGTTGGGAAGCGGCGGAACAGCATCCATATCAGATACGGGTAGAAGGCGGCGCGCATCGATTTCAGGAAGGAACGGTCAAACTGGACTTCCAGCTTGAGGCGCTCAAGCGTCAGGAACTGGTCGGAGAAGCCGACCTGCGCGGGTGGCTCGTGCGCCAGATGATCGAATACCCATGAGTCGGCTGGCGCAGACGGCAGCGGCGGCGCTTCGGGCACTGGCGGCGCGAAACGTTCCAGCATCTGGCTGACGAGCCAGTTTCGACTGCGCGTCAGCGGGCTTTCAAGCGGGTTCAGCGCCAACGCCTCGACCTCAAGATACGATCTGGCTTGCGCCGCCGCCAGCATGTCGTGCCCAAGCGCGCGCACCTGCGGGCTGCTATGCTCTGCCAGCAGTTGAAACGAAACCGACGTTTCCGGCTTCACAAAATCGACATCCCGAAAGAGCAGATTTTCGTCACCCGCCTTGGTCTTTTCCCACAGCGACGGATCGAGCGCCAGCGCCATCAAGGACACTCCGATCACCCGACTGGAGAAATTGTCGATCTGGACGAAGTTGTTCCGGGTAATGGCGAGCTCATCTTTGCGCGAGGGATGCTGATAATGGCGATGCCCGATTTCGCGGCTGCTGAAGCCGACCACGTCAGGGACGATCATGTCGTCGTAATCCAGCAGCGTGATGACGCCGTCCTCGCTGACCTGCACATTGCCATGCTGAAGATCGCCATGCGCAATCCGCGCCTCTCGGAGCGACCGGCAGACGGCGATCCAGCTTTCCGCCAGATGCCGCAGCCGCGATGAATCGTTCAGGTGCGCCTCGATGTAGGTATCGAGACGGATGCCGTCCGCCCAGTCCATTTTGAGGATCGGATACCAGCGCCCGCGAACGCGGATACCTTCGGGCTGATACTCAAAATCGACCATGAAGGGCAGCGCGTGCTGCCGGAGATGCGCCGCGACTGCCGCGTAGCGTTCCTGCTGGTTGGTGACTTCGCGCAGGAAGCAGCGCACCGCCGATCTGCCGCGCTCAGTCTGGACTTCAAAGACGGTGGCGAAGTTGCCGGAGATCGGGCGTGGCAGCCCAAAGCGGTTGGTCGCCACCTTCGCCGGACGCAGTTCAGGATCGGAGAAGGCTTGCTGTGGAGATTGAATTGCCTCTATGTACTCATTGGGGTTAGGCCACGACACCCGGAACGTCTCCGAACCCTGGGGTAATCTTCAGGAATGTCACATCGTCGTTGCGGCAGATCTGTTCGCCACGCGCCTGCTCGATCAGCGGTTCAAAGCCGGTCTGATCCAGTTCGCCATCGACCAGGCGCGAACGGAAATGACGCTGGCTCATGAAAAAGTGCGCCAGCGCGTCGGTCAGCAGCAGGAAATAGTCGCCGTCCTGCCAGCGTCCGTAGGCGACTCGCGCCTTGAGCGTTACGTTGCCATCGGCGTTGGTCGAGATGAGCGCCGGATGGTTGTTGAACTGCTCCGGCATGTGATAGGGAAAAGCATAGATCGCCTGGCGCGGGCGAATGTGAAACAGGCAGCTATCGCCGATGCACAGAGCGCGCCAGACGCCGTCCCCCCGCAGCACCAGCCCCATCAGTGACGAGAACGCCCCCTGATGCAGCTTTTCTTCCGCGTACCAGGGCAGCGGCTTGTGGCGGGTGCGCTGGTCAATTTCCTGCCGCCAGCGGCGGGATAACTGGCGCAGAGTCTCGTCGTCCAGCTTCTTCAGCTGCTTATCCACGAACGCTTCGACCAGGATTTGCGCCCACAGCCCCGAAAAGGATGTCTCGGTCGCGCCGTCGGCAACCGCGCAGCGAAATTCCTGGCAGGCTTCGCCGGGCGCGGCTGCTGGCGCAAAGGCATCTTCGTATTCTTCCGGGGCGTTTCCGGCTTTCTGCATCCAATAGGCGCTCAGTTGGATGTGCATGTGGCTAACGTAGATTGCTCGGTCGCGTGCCGATATCCAGGAAGCGGATGACCGACACGATATCGGCGTTGAAGACGAACCCGCGCGACTGTTCCGAAACGCCGTAACCTTCCTGCTCGGCGGCGCTGCGAATATGTTCCGGCAGCAGGCTCGACATGTTGAACAACTGTTTAGCATACTGATCGGGCAGTTCGGACTCGCTGCCAGGGAACTCGAAGGTGGACGAACGCGCCGACGACAGGTGGACGTTGAACAGCAGCACGCTGCCGTCGCTGCTCTTTAGCTCGCGTACCTGTTCGGCGGGCTTCAGCGGGTTGCCGTCGGTCGATTCGCCGTCGGTGATGTTGATGACTATCGGCGGGAAACAGTCGGGATGTTCCGCCAGCCACTGCCCAACGATGCTGCGCGCCTTGTTGAGCGCTTCGCACATCGGTGTGCCGCCCTTTGAAATAGGGCTGAACCAGATCGGAAAGCGCACTTTCTGCTCGACCAGCCCGCCAGCGCCGTCGTCGGTCTTGCGGGTGCGTTCCTCAATGCGCGCGGGCGCGTCGGCAATCGCGCTGATCGGCACCAGGTCTTTGCCTGCCAGCTCGCCGCCCAGCGCCGACTCGACTTTCTCGCCGTAGCCCAGCACGCCGACATGGTAATAATCGCGCACGCCTTCCGATTTAGCGCACTTGATGGTCAGGTTGAAGATCAGGTTGTTGATGGCATCGGCGACCTTCTGGTCTTTTTTGCCGCCGCCGCCGCCAAACGGATCGGACATCGAGCCGGAACGGTCGATGAGGAATAAAAACATACTTGGGTTCGCGCGGCTGATTTCTGCTGAATAGGACATTTTTGCCTCGGAATGAACTACGGTTGGTCAAATAGCGCACTTTAGCCAGATGGTATCAATAATACCGCCTGATGTCCTATACGTTGGATCGGCTGGTTTTGTTGAATATCGGATCGCGGTCAAAAGTATTCTGGCAAACTTACATAGGGGGTGTTAAGGGCGGGTTGTCGATCAACAGACTGGGGAAGTGTCCAGCAGGCACGAAACGGACACGACAATGTCGTGTCCCTACGATGGATTCCCGGCGGGGGCGTTGCCTTGAACGCCCCCGCGACAAAACATGAGTTGTTGCCAGTCTGTCCCGCTTACGGCGTGACCGAGAAGGTGATGAACGCCGGACCCGAATGATGCGGCTCGGCATAGGCGTTGATGTAGGTGCCGTTGAAGCTGTGCAGGATGGCGGCATCGTAGACGCGCATCATCAGCAGGTAGCAGCAGGGATCAACCGGATCGCTGAGTTCGGTCATATCGATGTTGCGCAGATGCACAAGCTGACCGGTTGGCGACGTGCCCGTCTCGTTGGTGTTCTTGATGCCCAGCGTGCCATCGGTCGGGTCATAGTAACGGTGGACGGCAGACCACGACATCGGCGGATCGCCGCCATACAGTTCCAGCGTGAAATACCAGTAATGCTCGTCGAAGAACTGCCCCCATACCTGAAATTCAGTCGCGCCCAGAATCTCGCCGCAGGCGGGAATCACCGTCGTGCCGTCCATCAGCCGAATCTGCAAGCCGTTCGGGTAAGCGGGGATTTCAGGCGCGGTGTTATCCAACTGAAGATGGTGATCGACGCTTTCGCGGTGCAGGCTGCCGTCGTCCCATTCCATCCAGATGATGTAATGCCCATCGGGATCGAACGCCGGATCGGATGGCGGAACCGAGGCGCTGTTCCAAACCGCGAGGCGCAGTTCCGGCGGCGTACAGCCGGTCAGCAGCCCGCTTTCGGCATCCAGAAAATCGCTGGCGTCCATCCAGCCGTTGGCGTCGGTTTCCAGAATTTGGTAGGTGGATGGATTGGAAGTGTCCACCTCAGGACAGACCCACATCAAGCCGATAGGAAACACGAACTGGTAGTGTCCGACCGGCAGATACCAGCGAGTCTGGATGGCGGGCGCGGTGCCGGGAGCCGGCACCGGCGCTCCGGCGGGGCGATACGCGACGCGAAAGCGATCCATCGTTTGCAGGGGTTCGCGCGGTCCGTCAATTGGAACCGAAAGCCCGCAGGGGCGGCGCGGATCTTCGCCCGGCGGCAGGGTGGAATAGTTGGCGCGCCACAAGCCGGTATAGCTGCCGCTGTCCCCCGCCGCGACCAGCCCGCCGTTGAAATTGTTCACGTCTCTCTCGCACATGGTCGTGATGACCGGCTGAAGTTCAATGCGCTCCGGCAGCCAGAGCGCATCCAGCCCCAGGAAATTGGCGCGCGGCTTGAAAGCGCTGATCAGCGCCTCGTTGGTGATAACAATGCCATCGCCCTGCTGCAGCACGTCGCCATCGGTGAAGGCGCGCTCGCGATTGTTGAACAGCAGTTCGGTTGAAAACAGGATCTGGCGCTCCCCGGTTTCCGGGTTGGTGACAACCGCAATCGCGTCAGTGCCAAAATCGACGCCGCGGTCGGGAATCCCGGCTGGCACATCGGCGGGCAGCAGATCACCATTGCGAATGATGATGCTGCCATCGGGCGACAGGATATCGCCGTCGAGGATGAATTGGCGTTCGTCGAATGACACGGTGCCTTCGATTGAGAACCAGAGTTCAAGCTCGAAGCGGTGCAGGACTTCCGGCAGCGAAATATCCGCCCAGGCGGCGGGATCGCGCGGGATCTCGTTGGCGAAGTTGACGATATCGCGCGGCTCGCCAAAGATCTCCAGTCCATCCAGCCCCACATCATGCCCAACCTGGAACGCCTGCATCAGCGCGGAGTTGGGGATGACCGCGCCGTTGGTGAACAGGACATCGCCCGCGCCAAAATTGCCGTGGGGGCTGTCCAGTTCAGTCGAAAACGCGATCAGCGGCTCGCCAAACTCGCCAAAATCGACGATATGCACCGCATCCAAGCCGAGGTCTACCGACACGTCGAACCGCTGAACCAGCTCGACATTGCGCGCGCAGACCTGCCCGCTGATGCTGAGCAAATCGCCATCCGATATATAGTCGGGCGTGCCTTCAGGCGTATTCTCGGTCATAAAGTCTTCTTCGGTGGAATAAGCGCCTGATTCACAGAAGCGGATCGTCTCTCTGAAATCCTGGGCAGCGACGGGGAACCACACAGCGGCTAGAATGAGGATCATCAGGAGCGCCATCAGGGTATGCGGTAACTTCCTCATGACTGCACCTTTTCATTGTTAGAGTCCGGTGAGTCCACAATAGGCGTATTCGCCGGGGCTGTTAAGTCCCGCGTTCAGGTGTCACTTCAAGGGTGTGGGTAGATAGAGTGCGAGAGGCAGGGACACGACAGTGTCGTGTCCGTTTCGTGATCAGATAACAGCAGCGGACACCACAATGTGGTGTCCCTACAAGGCAGGTCTTGCTTTGCGCTCGCTCACAGCCGCAGGATACGAGCGCGCCGCAGATCGCTTCAATTCCGCTTTCATGTCGGTCCGGTTGCCATTGGCTGTAGGATCACTGCGCCAACCATACCGGTTGCGCCAGCGATACCGGTTGTTGTCATTGATCCCCAAATCACGCGCCAGTTCAGCGATAGCTTTGCCACTGGTTTCCATCAGCCGCACCGCTTCCTGCTTCAACTCTTCCGTGTGTTTTCTGCGTTCGGTTGCCATCGTGGTCCGCTCCTCGATTCAGTCTACCTGTCTCTTAGGTTTTCCTCCACTGAATCGCACTGAATCGGGGTAAGGTCATCCCCTGAAATGTAATGGAGGGGGAAGCTCACTGAAGGGCAGCGAGGTGAGGTGAGAACAGGATGGTTTATCCATAACTCACGTTAAGAAGGTGATTTATGAACCCGCAAGCATAAGCGCCTGCCTAAGTAGATGTTAGAGGAAAGGTCTTCTGGCTCAAATAGAGTTTGCCCCTTCCACATCACCACAATCCGCGCCCCCATTCCCCGCGGCAGGCTTGCCCGGTAGACAACTTTACCGCCTGAGAGTATAGTTGCGCCGTTTTAATTGCAGAAGTGAGTCGAGTCGATGCGTCGTTATTCCCGCGATCTGGTGATTATTGTCCTGCTGTTTTTGCTGCCGCTGATCGTCTTCTGGCAGCAGACGGTGGGCGGGAAAACGCTGCTCCCCGCCGAAAACCTGTACCAGTACCAGCCTTACGCCGCCTACCGCGAGCAGCTTGGCGTACCTGACGTGCCGCACAACGCCCTGCTGTCTGACCTGGTGCTGGAAAACCTTCAGTGGAAATCATTCATCCGCGAAAATCTGGCGCAGGGCGAGATTCCGCTGTGGAATCCACACCAGTTCAGCGGCATTCCGTTTTTCGCCGCCGGGCAGCAGTCCACACTTTACCCGTTCAGCCTGCTGTATTACGTGCTGCCGCTGCCTGCCGCTTATGGCTGGTTCACTGTCGTGCAGCTTTGGCTGGCGGGGGTATTCATGTATGCGTTCGCGCGTGGGCTGAACGTTGGACGCGCGGGTGGGGCGGTCGCTGGCATCACCTACCAGTTGAGCGCCTTCTTCGTCATCAGCGCCGTCTTCCCGATGATTATCGCGGCGGCGGTCTGGCTGCCGCTGCTGCTGATGATGATCGAGAACATCATTCGCCAGCGCCCGCTGCTGCGCAGCAGACCGTCCAGCGTCCCCTGGGTGGCGGTTGGCGCGGTGGCGCTCGGCTGCAACATCCTCGCCGGTCACGTCGAGATCACCTACTACACCCTGATTATCATGGCGTATTACGCGGCGGCGCGGCTGCTGTGGCAGTGGTGGACAGAGAGACGGACGGAACCACCAGGACACGAAGATGTAGGGACACGATATATCGTGTCCGACGAACAAAGGGCAAGGCGCGCCTTGCCCATGCTCATCCGGCGCGGCGGCTGGCTGGTGGTGATGGTCGCGTTGGGGCTGGCGCTGGGCGCGGTGCAGTTCATCCCACTGTTTGAGTTCGCCAGCATCAATTTTCGCTCCGGCTCGGCGTCGTTTGATCAGGTGCTGGGTTGGGCGCACCCGCCGCGCGACATCATCCAGTTTGCCCTGCCGAACTTCTATGGCAGCCCCGCCCATCACGGCTACTTCGATCTGTTCGGCGGGCAAAGCGTGTCGCTCATTGACACGGTGGTTTCCAACGCCAGCGGCGGGCGCGTCACCCACACCGACTGGGGAATTAAGAACTACGTCGAAGGCGCGCTCTACGTCGGCATTCTGCCGCTGGCGCTGGCGCTGTTTGGGCTGATCGTACACCCCTCACCTCCTCCCCTCCTCTCCCACGCAAGCGGGGAGAGGAGGAGCCAAACCCTTCTCCCCGTTCATATGGGAGGGGGGTCAAACCAAAGGTTCGGGGGTGAGGGGTTCACCTCCATCATCTTTGCCGTCCTGGCGCTGCTCTCGCTGACGTTTATGTTCGGCTTGCCGACCTACGCGCTGCTGTACCTGCTGCCCGGCATCGACCAGCTTCATTCGCCGTTCCGCTGGGTGTTCGGTCTGACGTTGAGCGTGGCGGTGCTGGCGGGCTTTGGCATGGATGCGCTGGTGAACGCGGCAGCAGATCGGACACGATATATCGTGTCCCTACGATGGGCGCGGAGATTTGGTTGGGCGCTGGTGGCATTAGGCGTACTCGTTCTTGCGGGGCTGCTGCTTTCGCGCCTGCTCTACCCGCAGCTTGAGCCAATCATCCAGCGGCTGCTGGACAGCATGGTGACAAGCAGCGGCGCGCCCGCCAGCAGTGTTTTCGTCTCGCCGCAAATGTTCTACAGTTACCAGTTTCCCAATGTACTGGTGCTGTGCTTGATGCTGCTCGGCAGCGGGGCGGTGTTTTTGTGGGGGGCAAAAACCTCCTCACCCCCCACCCCTCTCACACGTAAACGGGGAGAGGGGGTTGCCGTCTTCGCCCTTGCCCTGATCGCCGCTGACCTGATGATTGCCTCGTGGGGCTTTAACCCGGCGTCCGATCCGGCGTGGCTGGACTTCACGCCGCCAGCGATTACATGGTTGCAGGAGCAGCCGGGCGAATGGCGCTATACCACGCTGGTCGATCCCACCCAGGCGAATCCCGACATTTTCAACGCCAACCTGACGCTGCGCTACGGGCTGGACGACATTCGCGGCTACGAGAGCATCATCCCGAAGCAGTACGTCGATTTCATGCAGACCCTCGCGCCGCAGACGCAGCTTGATTTCAACCGGGTCGCGCCGCTGTACACAATCTACCCGGACGGCATCAGTTTCGACTACCGCGAGGCGCTGACCTCCCCGCTGCTGGACGCGCTCAACGTGCGCTACGTCATCACCCACACCGCGACCTCGCTGGACGACGTACCGGGCTACGCGCTGGCATACGAAGACGCAGCCGTTCGCATTTGGGAGAACGCCGATTATCTGCCGCGCGCCTATATCGTGCCGGACAGCGCTATCAGCCTCACCCGCGCCAGCAGTCGCGAGATGCTGCTCGATCTACCGGCTGGCGCTGCCGGTCAGCCGGTGGTGGTCAGCGAAACCTTCCTGCCCGGCTGGCGCGCCTTCATCCGTCCGCAGGGGACAGACGAAAGCAGAGAATCGCCGCTGACGATGGCACTGGCGCAGAGTAACTTTATGGGCGTGACGCTGCCGGACAGCCTGCCGGAAAGCGAAACGGGCGGCTATACCGTTCGCCTCGTCTACAGCCCGCAGAGCTTCCAGATCGGACTGTTCGCCTCGTTCATCAGCGGAATCGTGCTGGCGCTGCTGCTGGGCGGCTGGCTGTGGCGGCTGTTCGTCGCCGCGCCCACCGAAGCCGCCGACAACCGCGTCGGGCGAATTGCCCGCAACAGCCTCGCGCCGATTTTGCTTAACCTGTTCAACCGTGGCATTGATTTCGCCTTCGCCTTCGTCATGCTGCGCGTGCTGGGTCCCGAAGGCGCGGGCAATTACTACTACGCAGGCGTAATCTTCGTCTGGTTCGATATCTTCACCAACTTCGGGCTGTACGTTTATCTGACCCGTGAAGTCTCGCGCGACCGTTCCAAAGCGCGGCTGCTGTTCCTGAACACCAGCCTGATGCGGATCGGCTTAGCGCTGCTGGGCGTGCCGCTGCTGCTTGGCTTTCTGGGCGCGCGCCAGGCAGTCGTGACGCCGCCGCTGAACGCCGAGACGATTCTGGCGATCTTCCTGCTTTACGTCGGTTTGCTGCCCAACAATATCAGCACCGGCATGACCTCGATCTACTACGCCTTCGAGCGCGCCGAAATCCCGGCGGCGGTGGCGACAATCGCCACCATCTGCAAAGCCGTCTTTGGGCTGGTGGCGCTGCTGCTCGGCTGGGGCATTGTCGGGCTGGCGGCGGTCAGCATTCTCACCAACTTCATCACCCTGGGCATTCTGTGGTGGAACGGGCGGGATATGCTGCGGGCAGATGGCGCTGGTGGCGTAGGGGCGCGACATGCTGCGCCCCTACCAGTCCGGGCTGACAGGGGTTTGATGCGCCGGATGATGGGCGAAAGCTGGTCGCTCATGCTCAACCACTTTCTGGCGACGATCTTCATCCAGATCGACATCGTCGTCATCGAAGCCTTTCACGGGGCGAGCATGGTTGGCATCTATTCAGTCGCCTACAAGTGGCTGATGGCGCTGAACATCATCCCATCATTTTTCACCCAGGCGCTGCTGCCGATCATGGCGCGGCAGGCGCACGAAGACCAGGAAGGGCTGAAGCGCAATTACGTGCTGTCGCTCAAGCTGCTGCTCAGCGTCGCCCTGCCGACGGCGGTGTTCTTCACCTTCATGGCGACGCCGCTGGTGGCGCTGCTGGGTGGCGCGGAATACCTGCCCGACAGCGCCATCGCCACCCAGTTGATCATCTGGAGTATTCCCATCGGCTGGATGAACAGCCTGACGCAGTACGTCTTTATCGCCCTCGATCTTCAGCGCAAGATCACGCGCGCGTTTTTCATCGGCGTCATTTTCAACATCGTCACTAACCTGCTCTTCGTGCCGCGCTTCGGCTACCAGGCGGCAGCCATCACGACCATTGCCTCGGAAGCGGTGCTGCTGATCCCGTTTGGTATCCTGCTGAACAACGCGCTTGGTCGAATCGACTGGCTGGACTTACTCTGGCGTCCGGTGGCGGCGACGGCTGCCATGTTCGCCGTACTCGCACTTGGCTGGAATATTCAGCCGCTGTTGGCGCTGGTGGTTGGGATCGTGGTTTACGTGGGGGTGTGGCTGGCGCTGCGAACGCTGACGCCCGAAGAATGGGCGCGGCTGATGCCGCTGATTCCGGCGCGCCTGCGGCGGGCGCTGCCCCAGCGGGCGTAGACAAGGCAGCAAAAAAGCGCCCGCAGGCGCTCGTCAGGGCACAGATAACCAGACGTGGGTTGACAACCGCCCTGCGGCGGCGGCGCTTAAGCCGTCAGCACGCGCTTTTACTACGCCTGAGACTTGATCGTCTGTTGGGCGCGTTCCTCAATCGGACGCAGCGTAATGCGGTTCTGGAAGATCAGCCGGCGAGCGAATGGGTTTGAGATGACGGGCATGACCACCGTCTCATCGCCCCGCTTCAGCGTGAAATGAAACACACAGGTCAGCCGCGTGCCAGCGTGCCAGAATTCCTCGTTGTAAATGTCACCGGTCACGCGCCAGCCATTCTGTATCGCCGTCACCAGGCAGTCAGCGCCCGCGTACTTCTCAGACAGCGGCGACCAATGACGAATGAAAAGGGGGTACTCCACGTGAAAATCGGAACTTGGGGTTTCCATAGACTTTAATCCTTCCTTTAATCCCTTAATCCCTCACTTTTACTTCTATCAGTGTACACATATTTTGCTTAAGCCTGTGCTAAACACGCCTGAGTATTTGTTAAATCCTGCCAGGTATTTTTGTGATAGTAATACGCTAACCCGCCAATTCTGGCAAGTTTACACCATATAAGTACAACCACGAAAATGATATGGGGTATAAAATGGGGGCAGGAGAAGACGATGAAACCAATCCAACTGCCCTCACAGACCGCAGCGCAACTTGAAGCGCTTGATGAACTCTACCGCACGACCAAGGATGTACGGCTGCGTCAGCGGGCGCAATTGGTCTTGTTGGCAGCAGAAAAAGGACTGGTCGCAGCAGAAATCGGTGCCATTGTGCGGTTGAGCGAAGAAAGTGTGAGGCGCTGGCTGAAACGCTATCTCGCTGAAGGGATGGAGGGGCTGCGGGATGAACCGCGCCCCGGAACACCGAAAATGGTCACCGAGGGGTATGTGTCACGGTTGGTTGAACTGGTGCGCCGCCGTCCACGCAGTTTCGACTTACCCTTTTCGCTGTGGACATGTCAACGTCTGGCGGACTATCTGGCAGAAGAAACAGGCGTGCGCGTCAGCGATGAAACGGTCAGACGTCATTTAGCGGCGCAGGGCATTGTGCTGAGCCGCCCCCAGCACAAAATCAGTAGTCCAGACCCCGACTACGAGGTCAAAAAAAGACGGTCGAATCACAGCGAGACGGCATGAAAACCGGAGAAGTATTCTACTATGCCGACGAGTTCAATGTCAGTTGGCTGCCGACACTGCGAGCGATGTGGTCACCCGTCGGGCAACAAATCATGATCCCAACGCCACGTCAGCCTTACAAGCGCTACGGCTTAGGTGCAGTCAATTACCACACAGGCGAAACGGTTGTCATTTTTCGCCTGCGTAAGCGACGACTGGAAGTTGCCCAACTGCTCCAAGCGATTTTGGACAAGCATCCTCACGAAACAGTCTATGTCGCTTGGGATAATTCGAGTACCCATGAAGACAACGAGGTCGAGGCTGTTGTACGAGCAGCAGCGGGGCGGCTGATCTTGCTCTATTTGCCCACCTACAGTCCTTGGCTGAACCCGATTGAAATGCTCTGGCGGCACTTTCGACGTGAAGTCACTCACGGTGAACTGTTCGAGAGTGTTAAAGCGCTGCTCCTTGCGGCACAGCATTTCTTTGACCGTTACAACAAAATGCCCCACCAAATCTTGTCGATTATCGGGGCACTTCCGTCATGATTTTCGTGGTTGTACTTATTAGGGGTCTTTGCGCTTTTCACCGTCTAGGGTCGGCGCGGCAGAGCACGCCCTTTCCACTGCGGTCCGCCCAACCACTGCCACCAGACGGCGCGCGCGGCGATGATCGTCATCATCAGCACCGACAGCGGCAGCAGCAGCGCGTCCGCCGGGCGCTGGCGCGTGACCGTCGCTGTCAGAGCGCGGATGCCGATGCCCAAGCCGATGAGCGCCAGCGCCGACCATCCGCCGCCGGTGACCAGCCACAGCCAGGGCGCGAGGAAAATCAGCCAGTGAAACACCGTCGCCAGCGCCAGAAAGCGGATACGTCCGCCGTAGCCCGCGATGATGTTCTTGGCGTAGCCGTCGCGCGCCGAAGCCCAGTTCTGGTACATCCGGCAGGTCACCAGCCCGCCGCCATCGACCATCCGCAGCCGCAGCCCATGTCCTTTAATCCGCCGCGCCAGCGCGATATCCTCGACGATCTCGCTCGCGACTGCCGCGTGTCCGCCTACGGCATTATAAGCGGCGCGACCAAAGACCAGACACTGCCCATTCGCCGCCGCGAACACCCGCCAGGGCGTGTGATGTACCAGCAGGACGGGCAGGTAGCCGATCACCACCAGCGCCATCAGCGGCACGACCAGCCGTTCGCCCCAGGTCACCGTCTGCTGGGTTGACCAGACCGTCAGCAGGTCGGCGCGGGCGCGCGTCATCTCGTCCATCAATGCTCGCAGCGCCCCCGGCTGCCAGCGCACGTCGGCATCGGCGAACACCAGCAGATCGCGGCTGGCGACCCGCGCGAGCTGGTGACATGCCCAGTTCTTGCCCAGCCAGCCATCCGGCAGGGCTTCACCGCCAATCACCGTCAGCCGGGCATCGCCCCGCGCCGCCACCACAGCCGCCGCCGCTGTGCCGTCGTCGGAATGGTCGTCCAGCACGATCACTTCGAGATCGACGCCCGCCTGTGACAGCAGCGACTCGATGGTGCCGCCGATCACCGCTGCCTCGTTTCGGGCTGGAATGAGGACGGAAAGGGATGGTTCATTGGGAACAGTTTCGGACGTGGCTTGTAGGGGCGCAGCGTGCTCCGCCCTGCTCGACCTCTTTAGCTTATGGAGAGGGGAACGCGGGGCGCGGTTCAATCTCGGAAACGTCAGCGCGTTGACAATCGCGATCAGGGCGATGACGATCAGCGCCGCCGAAACCAGCAGCATCAGGACGCTCACGACCGAACCAGACGCCTGGCGATCCACGAGCGCAGCGCCGGGAACTGGCGCAGATCGTCGCGGTATTTCCAGAGCACGACTGCCGCGTTGCCGGCGAGGATTGCCAGCAGCGCCGGATCGGGATTGGTGAGCAGCAGATAGGCGAAAGCGCTCGCGCCCATCAGCAGCACCGCCCAGCCGGACACCGCCACCACCGAAAACCAGACACCGAGCAGAATGCCGCCAATCGTTGGCATTTCCCACAGGGTAAGCGCCGTCCACACGCCCATCGTCACGGCGACTGCTTTACCGCCGCGAAAGCCCAGCAGCGGCGAGAAGGCGTGACCCAGTACTGGCGCGAGTGCCACCGGCAGCAGCGCCCAGCCTTCAAGCCCGATGACGTACTTCGCCAGCGCCACCGGCAGCGCGCCCTTGAGCACGTCGAGGCAGAACGCCAGCGCCGCCCAGCCCCTGCCGCCCGCGCGCATGACGTTGGTCATGCCGGGGTTGCCGTCGCCGTACTGGCGGATGTCTTTGCCGAGCACCCACCTGCCCACCCACACCGACCACATCAGCGAGCCGCTGGCAAAGCCGATGATCGTCCAGAGCAGGGTGGTGAGCAAAGAGCCAGTCATAATTTTCAACCGCAAAAGGCGCAAAGGTTAAAACGTTGAGACAAACTGGACCGAAAGCCTGCCGTTACTGGCTGCTGCGGTTTCGAGATGGGGGCGCAGATTCGTGCAGTTCGGCTGCATCTTCCTGAAAAGGCTCTCCATCGTCAAGCCGGGAGACATCCAGATCAGCATCCGTGTGCAGTCGTTCTTCCAGCCGCTGCGCGATAAAAACCGCGTAGGCTTCGGTCACATCATTCACAATCGTGCGGCGGCTGCCGTCTGCTGTTTCCGCCCACACCCGGAAACGCGGCAGATCATACGCTTCTTTTTTGGACACGGCTGTTTCTTCGAACTTGATCGCCGTAACACCGGCAAGCGATACTTCATACCCCGGATTGAGCAGGTTCGGCAGCGGTTTGCGAGTCACCCTGATTACATCCTCATCCATTTCGATGTGCGTCTTGTTGACGACGATCAGCGCCATCGAGTAGATGAATACGGCTGTAATCAACGAGAATCCGAGTGGCACGAGCACTGGGGCATCGCCTGATGCAATCAGCAGCAGCGCGACGAACCCCATGCTGAAGCCGCCAATCAGACTGGAAAAGAAGGCTTCGTTTCGATCCAGCCTGAAATTCGTCCGAAAGTCCATCCGCAGCGTATCATCATCGTGCAGGGTAAGGGGGGCGGGCTGTTTGATTTTGCGCCGTTTGACTTTGGCTTCGGGAAGCTCGAAGGCAAAGACAGTGTCACAGGCAGCGCAGACAGCCGTCATTTTCTGGATATTGATATTTTCGGCGTTCACTTTTTCGCCGCAGTTCGGGCAGTTCACCTGCATTTTACCCCCTCCGTTATTATAGAAATCTATACGTTTGGGCAAACCACAATGTTGCATGGCTCTGGCGTAACACAGCCATATAATTCCGCGGGGTGATGCTGCTAGATGGCGTCCTCTGTATCCTGACGGTTCGCCTTCGTCTTCAGCCCCCACAGCAGCATCGCGCCCATCCCGGCGAAGCCAGCCAGCGCCGAGCCGGGCAGCCCCCAGAACAAGAGCTGTCCGATTGTCTCAAATATCCAGGTGATAGCATAGATGATCAGCAGCGGGCGCATGGATAATTCATTCAACCGCAGCAGCGGCAGCACCAGCGCCGTGATCACGCCGGATGCCAGCAGCCAGCCGAGAAAATTCACCCAGGGGATGCCAAAATAATGAAACTCACCCGGCGCTTCCCACGTCCATAAGCCCCAGCTTACCATCTGCGGATCGAGGAACAGATCCCATGCCGTGAACGCCAGCGCGACCACGACCACCAGCGCCGCGCGGCTGCCCCCGCGCGTGACGCGGTAGGCGACTGCCCAGGCGGGTGGCAGCATCATCAGCCAGGCAAGCGGGATGAGCGTTGGCACGCCGCCGATCTGCGGCTGAAGTCTGCCGGTGTAATGGTAAGCGCCGAAGGGAAAGCCGGTGGTGCTGCCAATGTATTCGACCAGCCATGCCGCCGGAAGCAGGCAGGCGGCGACGGCTGCCGTCCGTCCGAGTCCCCAGCTATGGACGAGGATCGCCAGCGCCGCCGCGCTCTGGGCAATTACGCTGACGGTGATGCCCGCTGGCAGCGCGCCTGCGCCCCAGATCCAGCGGGCGATGGGCAGACCGATCATCGTCAGAATCCAGACCGCGACGACGGCGTAGACGACCCGTTCAAAGCGCGGCAGCCCGAACCACGCCGCGGTTAGCCGCCCGCGATGGTACTGCCAGATGCGTGGAAGCCGTCTCACCCTCATGTCATGCTATTCGTTCTGATCAGCGTGCCGTTCCACCCATTCGTGGCTGAGGAGTCCATACAGGTACATATCGAAGTGTTTCCCGTCGCGCAGCAGCGCTTCACGGTAGACGCCCTCGCGCTGAAAGCCGAGTCGCTCGTAGAGGGCAATCGCCCGCGTGTTGTACTCAAATACGGTGAGCTGCACCCGGTGCAGGTTCAGTTCATAGAAGCCAAAGCGGAGCAGCAGCAGCATCGCTTCGTGCCCGTAGCCGATCCCGCGATGATTGGGATCGCCAATGCCAATCGCCAGCCAGGCGGTGCGGTTGCTCCAGGCGATGCCATCCATCTCGGCATAGCCGATCATGTCCTCGCTGTACAGTGGGCGAATGGCGAAAGCGTAGGTGTTGTCCTTGTTGCGCTCAACATCGTCCATATACGTCCGCACGCGGTTATACGAGCGCGGATAAGCCGGGTTGGAGTCGAACATCCGCCCAAATTCGGCGTCTTCATACCAGCGCACCCAGGCATGGGCGTCATCCGGGCGCAGGGCGGTCAGACGAATGCGTGGACCATAAAAGAGTGTTGAGTTTATCATGATGATCTCACAAAAAAGTCTATTCAGCGCCAGTTCTGAGGCAGCACAATGAGAGTCCGTCCTCAGCTATTTTTGCGGCGGCGGCTGATCAGCCGCCAGCCTGTGACGAATACGCCCAACACCAGCAGCAGCCCCACGTATCCGGCAAAGGTCATAAACGCCGTCGAGCGCGCGGCTGCCACCGCCCAGTCGCGCAGCGGAAAGGGACACATGGCTTCGGCATCGCTCGCGCCCGCCGCCGACAGCCCTTGCAGCGCCTCACCCGTATTCGCATCCAGATAGACAATCACCGCCGCGCCGGGCATGTCGGTTCCGGGCAGCGTGGCGACGTGTGATGACGCGATCCGCGCCGTGTAGAGCCACACCAGCCGCCGTTCGCCGTCCAGCGTGGCGCGGAAAAGTGACGGCACGCTGTAGTCAATGGGCGCTGCCGCTTCAGCCGCATCGCCGCTGGCGTAATGCTCGGCGATGAATTGGTCGGCGGCGGTCTTGGCAGCGTCGGCGGACACAGTTGGCTGCTCGAACAGGGCGCGCTCGCCGCTGTACAGACGCAGCGAACTCGCCGCTTCGCAGGCGGCGGGCGCGCCGCCGGAACCATTCGCGCCGATCCACCACCACTGCGGCTCTAACAAAGCCGGAAGCTGTTCAGACAAAAGCCAGCCCCCCAGCACAAAGACGGGGAGGAGCAGCAGGGCGACTACGAAACGCCGCATTCAGGTCATCCAAATGCCGCGCCGGGGAAAATCCACGCCAGCGCTTCCGGCATCACGCTCTTAAACCCGACCAGTCCGTGACCGCTGCCCGTTTCGACAAACCGGTAGCTCAGCTTCTCGCGGGTTTGCAGCAGGTCACGCAGCGCCAGCGCCGGGCGGTAAAAGCGCCCCTTCGCTTCGTATCTGCCCACCGAGTGGAACATCCGCTGCGAGGTGAATTCCGTCTGCTCGACGCCCGCCATAAACGCGGCAAGCTGCTCCTGAAACTGACCGGTGCCCAACGGCGCGGAGATCATCATCAGCCGGTTAAAGACAGCCGGATTCCTGAGCGCCGCGTGTCCCGCCGCAACCGCGCCCAGCGCCACGCCGCCCAGCGCAATGCTGGCGGAGTCGATGCGGCAGGTGGTTTGCAGGAACGGCAGCAGTTCGGTCAGCAAAAAATCATAGTGCTGGTCATTGGCGAGATATTCGCGGTTGCGCTCCTCCTGATTGCCGCTTTGCAGCATGGCGATCACCGCTGGCTGGAGCCGCTTGTGCTTGATCAGCGTATCGGCGATGAACGGCACTTGCAGCGGACCATCTGCCCACTGCCCATCGTGCAGAATCAGCAGCGGATACGCCAGCCCCGAACCCTCGTAATCCGGCGGCGTATATACCCACAGCTTACGCTGGCTGAAGCCAAGCGCGGTGCTGTCAATCGCGTATTCGGTTACACTGCCGCGTGGAACGGCGCGAAAAGATGACCAATCGAGAAATGGGCGCGCCCTGGGCATTCGCAGCACCGATACCTGCATACTGGCGGTATCCATGCGCAGTGGGTTGCGCGGGTCAGCTTTCCAGTGCGCACTCACCCGCGCTGTCAGATCGCGCTCCTGCGCCAGCGGCGTCATCGGGTCATCCACCACCAGCAGATAATCGAGCAGGTCATCGGGCGCGAATTCGCGCGTGACGTACCAGAGTGACGTGCCGTAGAGGTTGACCATCGGATCAAACGGCGGGTCGCGGGGGATAGTATCGAGGTTGAGCGCCACGCTTTTGGGATCAATGTCGTTGTAAATGAACGTCGCCTGCCCATCTTCGATCCACGGAAAGTCAGTCTGTTCGACCAGCAGTTGTTCGACCAGCGCCTGCCTCGCCGGACCAATGTCTGTTTTTGCCGCCTCTTCCAGAAATGTTTTGAATGAATTCCATCGAGGCATCGGAATCTGCTCCTACCAGTGTCCATAGAGATGGAGCGATTTTAGCACCCGTTGCCTGTTGCTGCACTCGTTTACGAAAAACAAGCGGGCGCGCTCTTGTTGGCTGAGCGCGCCCGCTGGCTACAGAATGATTTTCCAGGCTAGAGGGTGGTGCGACGACCGAAGATTAGCGAAGCAATGAACAGGACCAGGAACACCACAAACAGGATTTGTGCGATTCCTGCTGCTGTACCTGCGACGCCAGTGAAGCCGAAGAATGCCGCAATTAACGCCACAACCAGGAATACAATCGCCCAACTTAACATCATCTGCCTCCTAAAGGCATCCACTCATTACGAATAGTATATCTTAATTTTGTTTGGAATGTTCATTCTCTCACATTTCATTCATTTAGATTGTAATTGTTGAATGTCCATCCTTGCCCGCTATAATTGTCCTCACCCAGTGATGGGCTTTTACCTCTTAGATTCAGGGAGCGCGTATAATGGTACGACAAAAAACATTTCTCGTGCTGGCGGTCTTAATTGCCGTTGCCGCTTTGAGTTCCGCCGCTTTTGCGCAGGATGCCGCTGACGAACCCGTCATCACGCCGCAGGTCTGCGCCGAACCCGGCACGCTGACGATGTGGGTGTGGGACGAAAACTGGGCGGAGATCATCGGTAATGCTATCGACGCCTGGACGGCGGATTACTGCCCCGGCGCGACAGTCGATCTTCAGGTGCAGCCCTGGGCGCAGTACTGGGATCTGCTGCGCACGAACGCGGCGGGCGGCACGCTTCCCGATGTCTTCAATATGAATCAGCCGTTCTTTGGCGACTATGCCGATGTGGTTCTGGATCTCGATCCGTACCTCGAAGCGGCTGGTATCGACACCTCGGTCTGGGGAACGGGCATGATCGATCCCTACCGCGTGGGTGAAGATCAGTACCTGACGGCAGTGCCGGTGAACTGGGACACCATCGCCATCTACTACAACAAGGACATGTTCGACGCCGCTGGCGTGGAATATCCAACCGCCGAATGGACGTGGGACGATTTCGCAGCGGCAGCCGAAGCGCTGACCGATCCTGACAACGACGTTTATGGCGCGGTTGTCTATCCTGAATATCAGGCGGGCTATGCCAACTGGATTGCCTCGACCGGCATTTCCCCGATCACCAGCGCCGACGGCACCGAATGCACCGTAGACGCGCCTGAAAGCATCGAAGCGCTCCAGTTCCTCAAGGATCTGGAAGACGCGGGCTACCAGCCGACTGTCTCCATTATGGGCGGCGCTTCGGCGGACGACTCCTTCAATTTCTGGCTGGCAGAGCGCGTCGCCATGGTCGCTGGCGGTTCGTGGAAGCTGACCGCCGCCTTTGAGCAGACAACCTTCAACTGGGATGTGGTGCAGCTACCGCGTCATCCCGAGTCCGGTCGCAGCCGTTCGATCCTGCACGCGGTAGGTTATGTCGCTTCCGCTAACACTGCCAATCCTGACCTCGCCGCCAACCTGATCATCTACCTCGGCAGCGATGAAGGACAGCAGTTCTTCGCCGACGCGGGCGGCGTGGCTCCGGCGAACCCCGGCTTGCAGGATGAGTGGATTGCCTCGTTCGGCGACGCCGAGCAGAATATCCAGGCGTTTGTCGATGCGATTGAAGACTCGCAGGGTGTGACGTTCTTCGGCGAAATCAACGACGCCGTCAGCCAACTGCCGGTGAACATCTACGACCTCGGCACGCCGGTCGAAGAAGCCGCCCAGCAGGCATGTGACGCCATCAATCCGTATCTGCCGCACTAGGCGGGTACTCGCAGGACAACATGACTACGCAGGGGCGCAGAACGCCGCGCCCCTGCCGCACCACAATTCTATGCCAGCCTGCATGGACGCCTTATGACGACCTTCCTCAACTTCTTCGGGCATACCCCGCTTGCGCGGCGCAGAGCCTTGTGGGGCTTGGCGCTGATCGCGCCGAATACCCTGGGGCTGCTGTTCTTCTTCGGTATTCCGGTGCTGATGGCGTTCCGAACCTCGCTGGTCGAATGGAACGGCATCCGACCGCCGGTTGAGGTTGGCTTAGGCAATTTCGAGCGCCTGTTCAACGACCCGCTGTTCTGGCGTTCGCTCGGCAACACCCTCAAGCTGATGCTGATGATTATCCCCACCGGCATCGTCCTATCGCTTGGGGCGGCGGTGCTCCTCAACCAGAAGCTGGTCGGGCGCAGCATCTTCCGCACGATCTATTTTCTACCGGTGGTGACGTCTACCGTTGCCGCATCGATTGTCTGGACATGGATGTTCCAGACGCGCTACGGGCTGATCAGCAGCTTCCTCGCGCCCTATGGCTTGGGCGATCTGAACTGGCTGACGAGTCCCGATCTGATCCTGATTCCTATCGCGGCGGTGACGGTCTGGCAGCGCATCGGCTTTGAAATGGTGCTGTTTCTGGCGGGACTGCAAAATATCCCGCGCTCGCTCTACGAAGCGGCAGTCCTCGATGGCGCGTCGCGCTGGGAACGGTTTCGCTCGATCACGCTGCCAATGCTCTCGCCGACGACCTTTCTGGTGTTTATCCTGGCGAGTATCAGTACCTTCCAGATATTTGATCAGGTCTACATCATGACCTCGCGCACCACCCGGGGCGGGGTGGGCGGCAGCGCCAGCACGCTGGCATACTTCCTCTATGACAGCGGCTTTGGCAAAGGGCGGTTTGGCTATGCCTCGGCAATCGCGCTGGTGCTGTTTCTGATTATCCTGGTATTTACGCTGTTCCAACTCCGTTTCCAGCGGCGCTGGGTGTACTACGAGGCAGGCGAATGACCGACCGGCAGCCATCCTTCCTGGATCTTACCGTTTCACTTAAGCTGGTGTCGTATGCAATTCTGATCATCGGCGCGTTTGTGATGGTGCTGCCGTTTATCTGGATGGTGACCACGGCGTGCAAGTCTCCGCCCGAACTGGCAACCCTGCCGGTGCGCTGGCTGCCCGAAAACCCGGTCTGCTATGAGAATTTGGGGGCGCTCTATGACCAATCGCCCAATTTCAACCGCTATCTGCTGAACTCCGCCATCGTCACCGTCGCCCGAACGCTTGGGCAGCTTATCACCTGTTCGCTGGCGGCTTATGGCTTCGCCCGCTTCCGCTTTCCGGGGCGCAGCCTGATCTTCGCGCTGTGCCTGGGGCTGCTGATGGTGCCGTTTCAGGCGATCATCATCCCGGAATTTATCCTCATTCGCGATCTTGGCTGGCTGAACAGTTTCCGCGCGCTCATCGTCCCCGGCATCTTCAGCGCCTTCGCCCTGTTTCTGCTGCGGCAGGCGTTCCTGCAGATTCCGCTGGAACTGGAAGAATCGGCGCTCATTGACGGCGCGAACCCGCTTCAGGTGCTGTGGCATATCACCCTGCCGCTGTCGGTCCCGGCGATCACCGCCTTCGCCGTGATCACCGTTCAGGCAGCCTGGAATGACTTCCTCTACCCGCTGACCGTCGCCAACACGCCCGACACGCGGGTGATCACGATTGGCATCAGCCTGCTGCAAGGCGAGCGCAATACCCCGTTCAACATCCTGATGATGGGATCGTTTATCGCCACAGTGCCGATGCTGGCGCTGTTTGTCGTCCTGCAGCGCTATTTCATTGAAGGCGTATCGATGAGTGGCATTAAGGGCTAACGCCTCTGCCTCTCAGCGCCCGAAAAAGCTGCGGATAAAGAACCACAAATTCGCCGGGCGTTCCGCCAGACGGCGCATGAAGTAGGGATACCACGCCTCGCCAAAAGGCACATACACGCGAACCGGATACCCCGCCGCCGCCAGCGCGTCCTGCCGCTGCGAACGGATGCCGTAGAGCATCTGGAATTCGTAGCGTTCCGGCGGCAGCGCCTTCGACTTGATGACCGACTCGGCAGCCGAAATGATCTGCTCGTCGTGACTGGCGATTTGCAGGCGGGCGGGCGGCGGCGCGTCCAGAAAATCGGTCATGATCTGGATGAACTGACGGTCAACGTCGGCTTTTGAGGGAAAGGCGACAGCCGCCGGTTCCAGGTAAGCGCCTTTGCACAGGCGAATGGTCGCGCCTTCTTCCGCCAGCGCGTTCATGTCATCCTTGCTGCGGTAAAGATATGCCTGAATGACGGTTCCGAGATTGTCGAAGCCATATTCGTCGCGCAGCGTGCGGTAGATGCGCAGCGTCTGATCGACGTAGCCGCTGCTTTCCATGTCGATAGTCACCGGGATGGCGTGGGCTTTGGCGTCAGCGAGGATATGGCGCAGGTTGGTCATGCACAGGTCTTCGCTGATGTCTAATCCGAGGTGAGTGAGCTTCACCGAGACGCCCGCCTGCACGCCATCCTGCGCGATTCGGTTGACCAGTGCCCGGTAGTTTTTGACCACTTCGGCAGTATCGGCTTCGCTGTTCACGCTCTCGCCCAGGTAGTCAAGCGAGACAAGCAGACCTTTGTGATTGAGCGCGAGGCTGGCTCTCATCGCGTCGTCCAGAACTTCTCCCGCAATGAACCGCTGGGAAACCCGCCGCGCAATCCCCCATTTGGTGACCATCTTTCGCGCCCAGCCTGCCCCGGATAAATAGAGTAACAACCGTCGCAGCATCTGCTTTCGTTCCTTGTCGTCATCGGCACAGTGGACGAGGTTCAGGCGAATCCAGCGTCCATACTGTTATTATGACTCCAAGTCAGGGGCAGGGGACGTAAAAAAACGGGTGACTAATCAGGGGTGCTGGTTTGTGGTTCTAAACCGCTGACGTCAGTTCGGGTAAGGCGCGCCTTGCCCCTGGAATAATCCTTCCTCAAATTTGTTCTAGATCCGCAGGCTGCTTTCGCTGACCGTGGTATGGCAGGTTTCGCACGTCCACAGGGGCATGGTCGTCGGCAGACCGCACGCCATCGCCACCGTCTCTGACCAGCGCTGAAGACCGCGATATTTGAACCAGCTCTTTTTCTGGCAGCTTGGACAGTGCGCAAATAGCTCGCGCGATTCAACCCGCCTGACGGAATTTTTGAGTGGCAGAAAAGGCAGTGCTGCCTGTGTCATGTCGCATTCACCCTTCAAAGCTGAACACCGTCCAGCAAATTTGCAGTCCATTGTGCAAAGCATCATCGCTATTGATGACTCTTTCTGTCGTCATGAAGTCCTGGAAAGGGTTGCAAGCGCTGACACTTGAACCTGAACACGCTTTTGGGTGTAACATCATTAGACATTTACTTCTTAAGAACGTAAACTTCAGCCAGAATATCACACCGGGGAGAGGAGCCGCCTATACGGACGGTACACATCTCCGGCAAAGACCGCTATAATCCGCGCCTATGCCTGCAAATCTGCGACCGGATTATCACTTTCTGCTCATTGCGCCCAACCTGGGCGCGGAATGGCTGTTTGACGCGGCGCGCGCCTATTGGGAAACGTTTCGCCCCACCGTCATCAGCGATTTCGCATTCCTGGCGTTAGTCCCCCCCGAACGCAGCATCTCCGTGACGGTGATCGCCCGGCGGGATACCGCGCCGCGCTTAGGCGTCGAGCTGTCGCAGAGCCGACCCAACGCCCATTTTGACGCGGTCATTTATGACACCCTCGAAGAGACGCAGGTCGAACTTGACCGGCGCGCGCAGATGCAGCAGCCGTTTGGCGTGCCGCTGAGCACCCCATTCCCAACCCTCGATCCGAATCTGCCCTTTGTGCCGACGCCGCGCCTGCCAGCTACGCGCCCGCCCGCCGGATTCATGACGGCAGTCCCCAGCGCTCCGGCGACTCCCGAAGCGACACCCGCAGCGCCCGAAACGACCGGTGACGCTGCTACCCGTTCGCCGGTGACACCGCCCAGCGGACCCATCACAGGAGGCGGCTAAATGCGGCTTGACCAGTATCAGTGGTCGCGCAACCCGCGCGGCTTGCACGTCTACAGCGCCTTCCAGACTCCGATGGAGCATGACCGTTACTCAAGACCGCATTTTGGCTGGGCGAAGCTGCTCGCCGCCACCACCGATTACGTGGACGATGCCGTCGAACTGATGCGGCGCGGTATCACGCCAATCGTGCGCCTGTACCTGGGCGCATGGGGCGCGCAGCCGTTCAACCGCGAGTTTCAGGCGATCACCAACGCCTTCATCGAAGTCGGTGTCAAGTGGTTCGAGTTCTACAACGAGCCAAATCTGGGCGTCGAGTGGCATCCTGGCTTTGACCCCGACTGGCGCGACCACGACAACGTCATTCGCCCGCTGATGGACAACTGGCTGACCTGGGCGGAGTACATGATCAGCTATGGCTGCTATCCTGGCTTCATCCCGCTTGCCGAAGCTGACACGCTCCAGCGCTCGTCGGTGCTGTGGATGGAAGCCTTTCTGCGTTATATGTTCGACACCCATTTCGACCGGTTCCGCCATGTGCTGAACAACGGCATGTACGCTGCCACTCACCCCTACATCGTCAACCACTTCTATCAGGAGATGCCCGGCGAGGGTCCTTTCAGCGCCCGCCCGCCGGAACTACAAAACGCCGGGGAGCCGGGCTGGCACTTTGAATACCCCTACGATCCGATAGGACAGGCGAACGATCCCGGTCGCACCGTTTACGGCGGCACCGCCCTGACGCCCTACGGCGATCCGGTTGGGCTGCTGGCAATGGGGCGTATGTTCAACGAGCGCGCGACAGCCCTGTTTGGCACCCAGGCGGTGCCGGTGGTGGGTACGGAAGGCGGTATTTTCGCCTTTCGCGATCAGGTCTATCAGCAGGACACGCGCTACCCGCCGTATACCGAGCGCAGTCACGCCGAAGCGACGGTGGCGATGTTTGAGTGGATCGCCCGCGAAGCGCCGCCCTGGTTTTTTGGCGTCACGCTGTGGAAAGAGGACGACTACTATATCCCCGGCACCGCGCCCGCTATCGGACGGCTGGCGGAGACTCCGCCCATCCTGAAAGAAGTGCCGCCGCTGGAAGTGATGGGTACGTTTATTCCCCCGGCGCTGGCGTCGCCCACGCCGCCGGGACCAGGACCAATACGCGGGCAGGCGGACTTCCACATGATCCTGCTCGCGCCCGGACTGAGTTCGGAATGGTTCTTCGACACCGCCCGCGACTACTGGGACACTTTCCGCCCGATAGTGACCACCGCCGTCGAGCTGATCGACCTGATCCCCAGCACCCAGAGCCTCGCCGTTACCGTCATTTCGCCCGCCGATCTGGTGGACACCCTGCGACGGGCAATCAACGGACGCTATCCCAATATCTGGTTCGACCTCATCGAAGCTGGCGATCTGGAAACAGTCGCCGCCACGCTCAACCAGCGGGCGCGCGTCAACCGCCGCTTCGGCTGAGGCGTGGCATTCCGAAGCGCGTAAATTCTGCGCTTCAACAGCCCTCTAATCTCCTTATTAGTGAAAACAACGCACAAACACCAGATAATTCGAGTAAACTTCCTATAATGACAGATGAATTGTGGTAGGTTTAGCGCCGCCTGCGATAGGGACAGCGGGTTCAGGTCTGCTGCCTATATGAAGGCGAATCCGCAGCGGCGTAAGACCTGCGCCTGATAGAAATGCGTTGGTTCGATGCCTGAGCAGGTGAACTACCCTGACATTCTGGGGGCGATAACAGGCGGTCAGCGTCTCAATATTGGCGCGGTGCAGGCAGCGCTGGCGGTGCGTCCCCGCGTCGCCCGCGCCGGAAGACCGTTTGAGATCATTCTGCTGCTGCAAAATGCCAGCGATGTCGATATGGACGTGACAGCAATGCTGCGCCTTCCCGAAATGGATGCTAAAAAGCAGCGCGGCACGTTTGTATCCAAGAACATGCGGCTGGTCATCGGCATGGCACCGGCGGAAGTGGGCTACGTGGTGCTGCCCGCGACCACGCTGCCCGATACCGCTGCCAGTGACATGTACAGGATAGCGGTTGAAGTGGACGCCCGTTCGCTGCAAAAGCCGCGCCGCGTGCGCGAGCCTGAGGGCGGCGGCGAGTTCTCGCCCGATTACCTGAAACCAGACGCGCGCGAACAGGTGGAACGCCTGCAGACGCTGGTGTTTTCGACTGCCCGGCGGCTCGGACGGCAGACGCTCGAAGCGCCCCTCAGCCTGATGTCGGGGACGCTGGGGCAGATGGTTGATTTTAAGCCGGGCTGGGTGAGCATCTGCCGGTTGATCGATTACGCCGATACGCGCCCGCTGCTCCACCACTACGGCGATCTGCTGCGCACGACCATTCTTCCGCGCCTGAAACGCCACGAAGTCTATCCGCTGCTGCTGCAAACGACTGTCGCCCGGTTCGCCGAGGCGGGCTTTCCGCTGCAGGAAGCTGAGGCGGTGCTGATCACCAAGCTGATGGTGCTGATCCTCGAATACGCCTCGCCAACTGAGACGGCGCATGGCTATCTCGCGGCGGGCAGATACGGCATCGTCCCGTTAATCGAACGAAACCCCCTGCTGCTTGAATCCGTCCCGGAACTTCCCCACTGGCTGCTGGGAATGCTCCAGTTGGTAGCCCGCGAAGCGCGGGTTGCCACCGAACCGACCAAAGCGCTCGTCCACTTGCTGTACGAAGAACTGCTGTTTGACGCGGCGCTGCTCGCCTTTGCCGAAGTGGAGCGCGAAACCGGCGAAGACCTGGGCAGCCCGGCGGAAATCGAAGCGCACGCCCGCGCGATAGCCACCTGCCTGAAAAATAAAGATGGTCTGAACTTCAGCCGCGTCTATCTGCCGCTGGTTCTCGGCGGGATCATCATCAATGACAAAATGCCGGTTTCCAAACAAAGCCCCTATGACCTGCTGCGCAGCCTGAGCAGCGCGATAGAAAGCCGCGCCCCAGCCCTGAGCGAGGAAGAAATCGAGCTGATCGACATTGCCGAACAACTGATTGATCGCGCCGGGCAAAAATATGGCTTTCGACCAGGTGACTGATGAACGATAACCTTCATTCTGACCCCCTGTTTCCCGACGTTCTGGGCGCAATTGCTGGCAGCGCGCGCATTCACATGGACGCGCTGCAAATGGCGGTGGGCGTGTTTCCCAGACAGGCGTACCTGAACCAGCCGGTCGAAGTGATTGTCATCCTTCAGAACATGATCGATCAGCCGCTGGAAGTCAAAATCGCGCTCCATCTTCCCAGCAAGGACGACAGCGGCAGTCCGGTGACGGTGGTCGCGCCAAAGCGCTCGCTGTCGATGTCGCTGCGCCCGGCGGAAACCGGCGTGATGCGGATTCCGGTGGTGGCGCTTCCGCCCACGCAGCCAGTCGAAAACCTGCCGATTCTGGTGGCGGTGCGCCAGCGCCCGCAGCGACCGGGCAAAACGATCCGTCCTGCGGCAGGGGGCGCGCCGCCGTCGGTGCTGGCAGTCTCGCCTTTCAAGCTGCACGTGCTGCGCGACGTTGAATTCACCGAACATTCCCCCAGCCAAAGCCCCGAAAGCGTGCGCCTGCACTTCGATCTTGCGCCGAAGATGCTGCCCAGCGCGCCCAAAGACCTGAAGCCGACTTACGAAACCCTGTGGACAATGGAGCAGCTTAAGGAAGAACAGCAGCTCGCGCGCTCGAAGATCGACGATGCCCGTCTGGTCGCCAGCGGCATGACCCGCCCGCACCTGTACACGCCGATTTTGTACGCCGTGAACGAGCTTTACGCCGCCCACGGCTTGCCGCTGCATCCGGGCGAAGCAAAAGCCATCGCCAAGATGATCACCTACACGCTGGATGACGGCGCGGCGCTGGAACAGGTCACCTCGCTGGAAGACACGCGCTGGTTTCAAACCTTATGCCAGGTGCTTGCCTTCGATCCGTCGATTGCCGAATGGGACGCAGGCGAAATCGCGGTGCGCTATCTGTTCGAGGCGTCGGTCTTTGACGCGGTGCTGCTGGCGTTCGGGCTGATTCGCCCGCGCGTGCGCGTCAATCTGGGCGATAGAACCGAACGCGCAAATTATGCCAACCAGGTTATCGGCTGGCTGGCAGGGCAGTCAGAGCCGGATCTCACCTATATCTATCTGCCGCTGGTGCTGGGCGGCGTGGCGGTCAATTCGGTGGTCGTCGCGCGCGACGAAGACGCCTGGCAAACGCTGGATGAAGTCCGCGAGGCATACCGGGGACGGATGCGCCTTGTCTCCGGTCCCACCCTCGAAATCTTCGACATGCTCGACAAGCTGCTGGAACGCGCTGAGGACGATCTGCGCCGCGCTCGTATCCTGCGGCTGTGAGCGAGCGCAAACGGACATGACGGTGTCATATTGATTGCTAGTGGTTGAATCTTCTCGTGAAAACCTCACCCCTCTCATCCCCTCTCCATGACATTTTAGGGGACGACAGTTTTAAGCAATGGTGTGTCTGGGACAAGATAGAGTTCCAGACATACCAGCAATGGAGACCATGAATCAAAAGCCAGAGGCTATCTACCTCTGGCTCGTGAATGCGCTGGCTGAAAATTGACCGCTACTCCAGCATTCCGTCTCCATAGCGCACGCCCGGCTGGATGATGATCGGGCTGCCGATGTCGGGCGTGGCAATCAGGTCATAGGTGGTCGCGCCGGTCACGCGCACCGGCACGATTTCGCCCACCGGAAGCTCGCCTTCGACGATCACGTAGCCGTCGATTTCGGGCGCGTCGCGGTAGCTGCGCCCCAGGCTGAGCGAGCCTTCAAGCAGGCTGCCGTCTTCGTCTTCCGGCTGCCCGTGTCCCTCGATCAGAATCGGGATCGTCCTGCCGACCAGCGCCTGATTCTTCTTCAGACTGATGCCCTGCTGAAGCTCCATCAGCGCATTCCAGCGGGCGTCTTTTACATCGTCGGTCACCTGATCGGGAAGCAGGGCGCTGGGCGTGCCAATTTCGTAGCTGTATTTGAACGCGCCGACGCGGTCAAATTCGAGATCGCGGACGAACTGCATCAAGCCTTCAAATTCTTCGTCCGTTTCGCCGGGATAGCCGACGATGAAGGTCGTCCGCACCGCCAGATCGGGCATTGCCGCGCGCATGTTCGCCAGTGTTTCGTAAACCCATTCGATCTTCGCCGGGCGCTTCATGCGCAGCAGCGTGTCGCGGTGTCCATGCTGAAGCGGGATATCGAGATAGCGCAGCACCTGCTTGTGCTTCGCCATCGTCTCGATCAGGCGCGGCGTGACGTAGCCGGGATAGGCGTACATCAGCCGAATCCAGGGGATGCCCGGCGCGGCTTCGACAATCGCGTCGAGAAGCTGCGCCATGCCGTCTTTGATGCCGAGATCGCTGCCCCAGTCGGTGGTGTCCTGGGCGATCAGCATCACCTCGCGGATGCCCATCTCCTGAAGTTTCACCGCTTCACTGACGATGGACTCCAGCGGGCGGCTGACCATCGTGCCTTTGATCTTCGGAATGGCGCAGAAGGCACACGGGCGGCGGCAGCCGTCAGAAATCTTCAGATAGGCGCTCGCGCCCTGAATGCTGGCGCGCAGCACGCCGCGCTCGTCCAGCCCGACGACGTGGGCGTCGGTGGGCAGGTGATACAGCGGTTCGGGGTGCTTGCGCACCCGCAGCCGCCTGACCAGATCGAAGATGTCCATCCAGCGGCGGGTGCCGATGACGCCGTCCAGCCCCGGCACTTCCTGCACCAGATCGCTGCCGTAGCGCTGCGACAAACAGCCGGCGGCGATCACCATCTGCCCATCGCGGCGGCTCTCGACCAGATCGCGCAGCGTATCAATCGACTCCTGTTTGGCGGAATCGATAAAGCCGCAGGTGTTGACGATCAGCACCTCGGCGCGGTCGGCGACTTCAACGCCGCGCATCCCGTTCTGGTTCAGCACCTGCGCCATGCTCTCGGAGTCAACCGTGTTTTTCGAACAGCCGAGGCTGATCAGGTGATACTTGTTCTTGCGAGACGACATATATGTTCCTGAATTGAAGCTAGTTTTTACGTGAGATCATACCTTTAGCAGTCGATTCATGTCAGTTCTTATCCACCCAGCCGTCCATTGTAGACCAGGCTGCCGCTGGCGGCGAAATCGCGGGCGACAACCAGCGATTCTTCCTTCATGGTGTTGGCGATCAGCTCGATGCCGCGCTTTGCTAGTTCCTGTTCCCACTGCGGGTGAATCGGACCTTCGTCAAAGCCGGTGATCGCTTCCATCTCGGGACCTTCCCCGGCAATCGCCAGCGAGCGAATGCCCGACCAGATGACCGCGCCGTAGCACATGGCGCAGGGACGCCAGTTGACGACCAACTGGTGCGCAGGCATACCTTCCCCGCCGAGATCATACGTGTTGAGAATGTTCTGCGCCAGCGACAGCGCCATCACTTCGGCGTGAGCAGACGAGCAGTTGGAAGGCACAACCCGGTTGACGCCGATCACCACCAGCCTGCCCGAATCGCGCTCGAACACGCCCGCCGCAAACGGACCGCCGGTGTTCTGCTCAAAGTTCAGCCGTGAGAAACGGATGACGGCTGCCAGGCGCTCTTCCAGCGTCGGCAGGTGCGTCGGCATCTGCTTCAGTTCTTCTATCGCCCAGGCAGGCAGTGAGAGGGTAAAGGACGACTCGCTCATGGTCAGGCTCCTTCTTTGGTCGGCGTGGGTTCGGTCGCTGGCTGGCGCGGCGGCAGAATCGCTGTCGCCGAAGGCGTCGGCGTGATGGATGGCGTCAGGGTTGCCGTCGGCACAGGCGTATCAGTCGGCGGTGGAGAAGCTGTAAAGGTACTGCTCGGCGTCAGCGTCTCGGTGGGCGTGTCGGTTGGCTCCGGCGTATCGCTCGGCGTGAAGGTGATGCTCGGCGTCAGCGTTTCGGTGGGTGTATCCGACGGCGTCGGGCTGGGACCATCGGTAGCCGTCGGCGTGAGTTCGGCAAGCAGCGTCCCCTGCGGATCGGTGGGCGTGGGCTGCGGGGTGTTGCTTTCAATGGGTGTTGGCGCGAAGCCCGGTCCCGAACTGATCTCGATACCACTCATGCGAAACACCACGTCTACCCGCTGACCGCGCGCGCCCAGTGTCGGCTGCGGCTGCCCGTTGAAGATGACGTTGAGCGCTTCGGCATTCGCCGCCGTCAGGGTGATGTTGTCCTGGGCGCTGTACTGTAAGCGTTCGCCGGGGCGGGAAAGCCCTTCATACTGCTGAACGCCGTCGGCGCTGATGGTCACCCAGGTGCGCTGTTCGACTTCAATCTCGACCAGCAGCCCCTGTCCGGCATAGTTGGTCTGGGTTTGCGGCAGGGTTGGCAGCGGCAGCGGGGTAATCGTCGCGCCGGGCGTAACCGTCATCGAAGGCGGAAGCTGACCGAGGATGTTGCTGCTGGGCGTGCTGGTGATGTCCTCGCCGGTCAGGCTGGGGCGCAGAAGCTGCACGACCACGAAGATGATAACCGACAGCGCCGCCAGCCCGACCAGCAGGCGAACAAAGACGTTCATCACCGTCGTACCCGCGCTTCGGCGGCGTTCTACCAGCGGCGCGGCTGGCGGCAGCGGCGGCAGCTTGGGATGGGTATCAGTGATGGCGCGGGGCGCGTACTGCTGCGGCGCAACGGCGCTGGTTTGCTGCGAATCGCGCTTGTTCTTTTTTCGTCTGGGGCGGGGTAAAAGTGACTGCTGGCGTTCGCCATCCAGCAGGGCGGCGTCGTAATACTGAATGACGACGTCTTCATCCAGACCGAGGAAGCGGGCATAGTTCCGCATGAAGCCGCGGATCTGCACCGAATTCGATCCGTCCATGTTGAAATCGCCCAACTCGAACGACTCGAGGATGCGGCTGCGAATTTTGAGCACCTGCTCGGCTTCATCCAGAGTCAGTTCTCTGGCTTCGCGTGTCTGCCGCAGGTAGCGTCCAAGCGCCTGTGCATCCATCAGGTGAGAGTCCTAAAAAAGGCGGCTGTGCGCCGCCTTCGTGTTTTGTAAGATGCGCGCCAACTAACCGGCTGCGTTCTGCTGTTCTTCATCCGGCTCAACCGCAGCCGCTTCGCTAACAGCCTCTTCGACGACTTCCGCGGCAGCTTCCACCGGTGTTTCGACGACTTCAACGGCGGTTTCCTCAGCCTGCGCGGCGACTTCTACCGACGCTTCGACTGCGTCAGCGGCGGCTTCCTCAGCCTGAGGCGCTTCAAGCCCACGCATATAGCTGGCGTATTCTTCTTCGCGGACGATAATCACCTTGAGCAGCGGAGAAATCTCAGTGCCCAACCGCACCGGCACTTCGTGCGTGCCCACTTCACGCAGCGAGGTCTGGCTGACGCGGCGGCGGTTGATGTCGATACCCGTCTTGGTATTCAGCGCGTCGGCGATTTCGCTGGTCGTCACCGAGCCAAACAGCTTACCGGTGGGCGAGGCGCGGCGACCGAAGACCAGTTCAACGCCGTCGATCTGGCGCGCCAGGTCGTTCAAACGGTTGTCGAGTTCCGCCTTACGGAAGCTCGCCTGATTGCGTAAACGTTCAGCCTGCTTCAAGGAGCCGGGCGTTGCCTTCACCGCCAGCTTCTTGGGAATCAGCCAGTTGCGGGCGAAGCCATCTGCCACGTCCACCACTTCGCCGGCTACCCCGTGTTTGTATACGTCCGACAGCAAAATAACCTTCATGGTCAGCGCCCTTCCTAACAGCAAGATCGCGTCTCCGCGATCCAAATTCTCTTTCATTACCAAAGTAGCGCGATTATAAACGTGGCGAAGGCGGATTCCAAGTGTCAATGCGCGGCGGGATACAGCGCCGGTGGCAGTAAATCGACATGACGCTGAAGCGGCGGCTTGTATTGTCGCTTCAGCTTCTTATAATTCATGAAATGATACAAAATCCAACCCGCCCCGTAAAACCCTATCACACAATCATCGCCCTGCTGCTGGCATTCTTCGGCTTTGCCATGAGCGCCGGAATCAGCCGGGGCGTGTTTGAACGCCTGCCCCATCTCGAAGACGAGATCGCCTATCTGTACGAGGCGAAGATCATCGCCGGGGGAAACTTCGTCATCGAATCGCCGCAGCCGCGACAGGCATACTGGCAGCCGTTCGTGGTCGATTCGGCGGGACAGCGCTTCGGCAAATATACCCCCGGCTGGCCCGCGCAGCTTGCGGCTGGCGTGCTGCTGGGGCAGGCATGGGTGATCAACGCCTTCTTCTCGGCGCTGACGGTGGCACTGGTCTACCGCCTGGGGCGCGAGATTTACAGCCCGGATGTGGGCGTTTTCGCCGCCGGTCTGACCGCGTTTTCGCCGATGGCGCTGCTGCTTAGCGGCACTTTGATGGGGCACACGGCGGCGCTGTTTGCGCTGATGCTGTTCATTTACGCCTACTGGCGGCTTGAGCGCGGGAAGCACCGGCTGCGCTGGGTGCTGGTGGCGGGAATCGCGCTGGGGCTGCTGGTGACCAATCGCCCGCTGACGGCGCTTGGCGCGTCAGCGCCGTTTATCGCCTGGAGTGGGGTGCGCCTGCTGCGGGCGCTGCTGGCGTCATTCAAAGTAGGGGCGCAGCATATCGATCTGGTCGAGGATTCGACTGATGCCGCAAGGGCGCAGCGTGCTGCGCCCCTACCAGGCGCTGCCGATAATGCGCGTACCCGTGTGCTGCTGCATACCCTTTCGCCGCTGGCGCTGCTGAGCCTGATCGCGCTGGTGATGAGCCTGTCGATCCCGCTGTTCAACTATCAGGCGACGGGCGACGCTTCGCGAAACCTGTATACCCTCGTCTGGTCATATGATCGCCTCGGCTATGGTGAAGGCTACGGGCGCAACGGACACACGCTCGAAAAGGGCGTTCGCCACATGCGTTTCGATTTGTCGCTGATGGCGGCGGATCTGTTCGGCTGGCAGTTGCAGCCGCTGACCAACGAGAATACCGCGCCGGATACGCCGCTGTACACCGAACTGACGTTTGAATCCGACTACTGGACGCAAACGGGCGTAAGCTGGCTGCTGCTGCCGTTTGGCTTGATCGTCGCCTACGGGCGAAAATCGCTGCGGGTCGCCTTCTGGCTGCTGCTGGGGTTCGTCTGGCTGGCGCTGCCATTCCTGACGCGCGACATCAACCACATTCGCGATCCGCAGATCGCCTGGATCATCGTTATCGGCTTAATGCTGTGGCTGGTCGCGCCGCTGCTGGTGCTGCGCGACCGGGTGCATGTGTGGACGTGGCTGCTGATAAGCGTCGCGCTGGCGCTGATCATCGTCCAGCTCACCTATTGGATCGGATCGCAGCGCTACAGCACGCGCTATTACTTCGAGAGCCTGCCCGCGCTGGCGCTGATCAGCGCCCTGCCAATTGCGTGGCTGTGCAATTCGCAGAATCGCCTGCGCATCAGCGGCATCCGTCCGGTGGTGTACGTGGTATTCGCGGCGCTGCTGGTCTACAGCCTGTTTTTCTACAGCCTGCCGCGCATTTCGGTGCTGCGCGGCTATAACCTGATCAACCGGCAGATCATCGAGGCAGTCGAGGGGCGGCGAGAAGGCGACAGCCCGGTGCTGGTCATCATCACCGGCGACGACGTGCGCTGGCGCAGCTACGGCGCGCTGATGGCGATGACCAGTCCGTATCTGGACAGCCCGATTGTGGCGGCGCGGGTATCCGCCGCTATCTCTCGTGACGCGATTATCGAGCGCTTCCCCGGCTGGCAGATCATCGACATGCAGGCGCAGGAAAACACCTCGTGGTTCGTGGACGAAGGACCGCCGGAAGGCGTAGGAGTCGGGTGAAGTCAGACCGTTTCCGCCCCTCGCTGCCTATCGCTGGCATCGCGCCTCAGTCGATGTAAATCTGGCGTATAATGAGAAACAAGGAATTGATTGGAGCTTAGCGATGGCTGTAGCAGAACGGCGCTATACGGCTGAAGAATTCTGGGAGATTGCCGCCCTTCCCGAAAACGAACATCGCCGCCTCGAACTCGAAGATGGAGCCATTGTTGACATGGGCGAATCCAGACCAATCAATACGATTATTGCGGGACGAGTGCTTTACTTCATCAATGCTTTTGTTATTCCGCGTGATTTGGGTTATGTGACGGGCGCGGATGGCGGCTTTAAGCTGTCCAACGGCAATGTGCGCCTGCCTGATGTTGGCTTCATATCGAAGCAGCGCCTGTCTGCCATTCCTAAGAAATTCAGAATCGCGCCTGATCTGGCGGTTGAAGTGGTATCCAATCGAGAAGATATTCTGAAGAAGGTGTATGAATACCTTGATTCAGGCACTCGGCTGGTGTGGGCAGTCTATGCGGAAGATAAAACCGTCATCGTCTTCCAGTTTGATGAAGCAGGCGGTCTGCGTGGTCAGCGTCTTGACGTGAAAGGCACGCTCGACGGCGGTGACGTGCTGCCGGGTTTCACGCTGCCAGTAAACGATATTTTTCCTGAATAGAGTATTCCTGGATGCTGTATTTGTGAGAGGGATGATGTGGAGAGAATGAATGGCTGTCAAAAAGCATTTAGCCACTTACTCTGAGTATGATCAGCTTGTCTCCGCGTATCCTGATCGTCGCTTTGCGCTGCTTCACGGGGAGATCATCGAAGTGTCGCCATCCAGACCTCACAGCAGAATCGCAAGTTTTCTACACGGTCAATTGTTTATATTTCATCAGGGCTATCACGTAGGCGAGCTGCATATTGAGCTGCGCTACAAAATACCGAACGACGATCATAACGCCATGATTCCCGACCTTTCCTTCATTGAGGACCCGACGGGTTTAGGGGAAGATACTCGTCCTATTCCTCGGATGCCGGATTTCGCGGTTGAGATTAAGTCACCTGATAACAGCTATCAGGAACAGCGCGCGAAAGCCGCTTACTACATTTCGAATGGCAGCCGATTGGTGTGGCTGGTATTTCCAGAGCGACGACAGATTGAGGTATATCGCCCTGACTCGCCAGTTGAAATATTGGGAATAAACGGCGTTCTCGACGGCGGTGACGTGCTGCCGGGTTTCACGCTGCCGGTAAGCGATGTTTTTCCTGAATAGCATCGCGCCGGAAGCTATTCATTCTTCTGCCCGTAAGCTGCCTTCAACTCCGCCCAATCCTCTGAATCGATCATCCCTTTGGCGACCGGAATTTGCCGCGCATACCCCGCCTGACTAACGTACAGCCTGCCGTTTACCAGCGCGATATCATTCTGAGACTGAAGGGCATAAGTTCGCGTCAGCGGCGGGATCAAGCCGTGCAGCACCAGCCGATCCGGCTCAATCGTCAGCAGCGGGCGGCTGCGCAGCAGGAAGGCGATCAGCAGCAGCACCGAGCCGAGGATCAGCAGAAACCAGGAAGGTGAAGCCGTGGTGAACGAAGCCAAGCCGATGAAAAAATTGATGCCGCCGATGCCAAGCACGCCGTTGATGAAATTCTGACTGTAGTGAAGGGTCATATTCTGAATATCCTGTTGAACACAATGCCAGCGCCATTCGTAGTGTAGGGTAACTCGCAACCCCGTCTCTATGGTACTCGTATAGTACCTCAGACGCGGAAACGGCGGCTGTAACGTGTATAATGAGAGAACAGACGGTCTAGCCGACCCGACGTTCAGAGAGAGAAAACGGAAGCTATGCGTGTAATTGTGCACACTGGCAAGGGCGGCGTGGGCAAGACCAGCGTTTCGGCGGCAACGGCGCTGCGCTGCGCGGAGATGGGCTTGAAGACGATTGTCATCAGCACCGACACCGCCCACAGCCTGGGCGATTCGCTGGAGCGTGAAATCGGTCCTGAGCCGGTCGAAATCTACCCGAATTTGTGGGCGCAGGAGGTGGACGCCCGCTATTCGATGGACAAGTACTGGGGAAGAATCCAGCGTTATCTGGCGTCACTGTTCAGCAAGCAGGGCGTGGATGACATCGTAGCGGAAGAAGTGACGATTCTGCCCGGTCTGGAAGAAGGCGCGCATCTGCTGTGGATTAACCAGTATGTCGAGCAGGGACAGTTTGACGTGCTGATCGTGGACGCCGCGCCAACGGCGGAAACGCTGCGCCTGCTCAGCCTGCCAGATGTCACCCGCTGGTGGTTTGAGCGTATCATCTCAATAGCGCAGGGCGCGACCAAGCTGCTGCGCCCGATTGGCAAATTTCTGGGACGCGATCAGAGTTCGGTTCCTGAGGACAATGCCTGGCAGGAAGTGCGGGTGCTGTTTGACACGCTCGATAAGGTGCGCGACCTGCTGGCAGACCCGGAACTGAGCAGCATCCGGCTGGTCGTTAACCCGGAGAAGATGGTCATCAAAGAGACGCAGCGCACCTATACCTACCTCAACCTGTACGGCTACGCGACCGATGCCATCATCTGCAACCGCATTATCCCGGATGAAGTCAACGATCCGTACTTCGCCATGTGGAAGACCAACCAGCAGGAAAACATCGCCTTCATCGGCGAGGCGTTTGGCAGCCTGCCGCTGATGAAAGCGCCGCTGTTTGGCGGCGAGGTCAGCGGCATTGAAGGGCTGCGGCGGCTGGGGCAGGCGCTGTACGGCGACAACAACCCGGCGGAGAAGATGTTTGACGGGCAAACGCACCGCATTGAGAGCCTCAGCAACGACGGCTATGTGCTGCGCGTGCCGCTGCCGTTTGCCAGCAAACAGGATCTGGACATTTATCGTTCGCGCGACGAGCTGACGCTGCGTGTGGGACCCTATCGTCGCAATATCGTCCTGCCGTATGCTTTATGGGATCTGGAAATAGCTGATGCCCGATTTGAAGAATCAACCCTCAACATCCAGTTCAGCAAGCAGCCATGAAGAGGCGGCGCTGAACGGTCTTTACGACCCGGCGGTGGCTGAGGAGACGCATTTGGAAGAACCGCTGGTCGTGGTGACGGCAGCGCCTGCCGAAGCGCCAGCAGTTGGCTCGCGGGAAGAACGCGCCCGCGAGCACGCCAGGGTGCGGGAGATCGCCAGCGAACGCCCGCGTTCACTGCGGATGCAGCACCGCTTCCTGCGCGTGGTGTTCAAGTTCGGCTGGCTGTTCGCCCAGCTTCTGTTCTGGCATCTGTTTTTGCAGCGCTTCTTCCCGAAATGGGTCGAGCGCGGCAATGTGAACCGCTGGCGCGGCTATGCCCGTTCTTTCCGCCTGTTCGCCATCGAAATGGGCGGGCTGATGATCAAAGCCGGTCAGTTCGTCTCGACCCGCAGCGATATTCTGCCGCCAGAGGTGACCAAAGAACTTGCCACCCTGCGCGATGAAGTGCCGGGAGTGTCCAGCGAACGGATTCGCGCCATCATCGAAGAGGATCTCGGCTCGATCCCCGCCCGCTTCAGCCAGTTTGACGACGAAGCGGTGGCGGCGGCGTCGCTGGGACAGGTGCATCGGGCGCGGCTGCACAACGGCGACCGGGTGGTGGTCAAAGTGCTGCGCCCCGGCATCATCGAAATCTGCCGCACCGATCTGGCGGCGATCAACGTTGTCGCCCGGGCTGCCATGCGCTTCGGCTTTATCTCGCGGCGTATGGACGCGGTGGCGCTGGTGGACGAATTCGGGCGCGTGCTGCTGGAAGAACTGTCCTACGAGCACGAAGCCCGCAACGCCGCCCGCTTTGCCGAGATGTTCAAAGACGACCTGGGCGTCTACATACCCAGGATTTACACCGAACATTCCACCGACCGCGTCCTGACGATGGAAGACGTGACGACCATCAAGCTGGATGATTACGCCGGACTCGAAGCTGCTGGAATCAGCCGCCGCGCCGTTGCCAAGCGGCTGATGAACACCTATCTGCGGCAGGTGTTTGACGAACGTTTCTTCCATGCCGACCCGCATCCGGGCAACCTGTTCGTCTACCCGCTGCCGGAGGACAACATTAACGGCGCCTACGCCGAAGTGGATAACGGCGGCGGCAGACCGTTCTATCTGATCTTTATCGACTTTGGCATGACTGGCACGCTGACTCCCGAGATCGCGCAGGGGTTGATCGGCACGCTGACGGCGGTGATCACGCGCGACTCGCGCAAGATGATCGAAAGCTACACTCAGTTGGGCTTTCTGCTGCCGGGCACCGATATCGACCGTCTGGAAGAAGCCACCCGCACCGTCTTTGACGAGGTGTGGGGCTTGACCATGGAGCAGATGAGCGACATCAGCTATGACCGGATGGCGGAGATCGGCAGGGAGTTCAACGATCTGCTGTTCTCAATGCCGTTCCAGGTGCCGCAGGACTTCATCTATCTGGGGCGGACAGTGAGCATTCTCGGCGGGCTGTGTACCTCGCTTGACCCCAGCTTTAACCCCTGGAACGAGATGCAGCCTTACACACAGAAGCTGATGACCTCGCGCAATGGGCTGATGAGCGAACTACCCGCTGGCAGTATTCTCGGCTTGCCGGTGCTTCAGGACTTGTTCAGCGGCAGCGGCGCTAAGGTGCTGCTCAACGTCGGGCAGTCGCTGCTGGGGCGCGGGTCGTCCGCCAACAGTGTCATGCAGCGGATTGAAAGCGGCGATCTCAAGCTGCGGGTCGAGCCGTCGCCGTCGTTCAAGCGCCAGCTTGCGCGCATTGAAGGACAGGAACGCAGGACGACCCGCGCCATCGTCTTTGGCAGCTTCCTGATCGCCTCGACCGTTTTTTACGTCAACGGCGACATCGTGCCCGCCGTCATTGGTTTTGTCCTGTCGGGCATTTCGTATCTGGGCATGATGTTCAGCGGCGAGTAGGGACACGACACCGTCGTGTCCGGCTGTGATGTTGTGAGATTAGCAAACGGACACGACAATGTCGTGTCCCTACAACAGAGAAACCGTAATGAACGCCGAATTTATGTCGAGGGTCTACCAAACGTGGGCGGAACATTTCCAACTGCCGCCAGAATGTTTTTCAAAGCCGGGCACGACCATCTATGCCAATGACAGGCGATCAGCCGAAAGCGCGATTGTGCTCTGGCAGCTTGGCGAGCAGGTGGTCGTAGAACTCACCCCGGAATGGCAGGAACAGGTCGGACAGATCGCGGCGTCGTTTCCAGAAGACCATCGCCTCAGCCTGGACGATCTCAGACGCGCCTGGGGCGATATTGAGCATTCTCATATGCCTCTCTACGCGCTGGATGCGGCGCTGTTTCGCCCTTTTGCCGTCCCTCCGCCGTACACACTGCGCCAGCTTACGCCGGACGATCAGCCGGCATTTGATGATTTTCTGGCACAGTGTTCCGAAAGCGATCAGGATGAAGGGGATGTGAGCATTGACCACCTGCTGGCGATTGGCGCGTTCGATAAATCGCGGATCGCTGCCGCAAGCAGTGTCTTCGTCTGGCGCGGCTTTATGGAACCGGGCATTCTGACTGATCCGGCGTATCGCGGAAAGGGACTCGGCAAAGCGCTGATCAGCGCCTGCTCGGAGTACTATCTCGGCGGCGAGCGATTGGTCAGCTATCGCCACGATGCCAGCAATCTCGGCTCGCAGCGGATTGCGGAGAGTTTGGGCTTTTCGCATTGCACAAATGCTGTTATGGTAGAGAAGCCGGGGATATAAAATCGCCAGCTAAGGCTGCCCCAAAGGCAGGAAAATAATCAACAGGAAAAGATGATGAGTAAACTTCGCATCAGCAGCAAAAAACCGATGTTTGGCAACGCCCGCAGCTTTTCCATGCGCGCGACCCGGCGGAAGTTCAATCCCAATATGCAGAATAAGCGCATCTACGTGCCAGAGCTGGGCAAGCATGTGCAGGTGCGCGTGAGTGTGGGCGAGCTGCGCACCATCGACAAAATCGGCTTGCGGGCATTTATGAAGCGTCAGGGACTTTCGCTCAAACGCCTCAGTTGACCCGCGCACTCAAGTAAATACACCAGATGGGACTTTTCCTCTTGTGGGCATGGATTCTACCCGCGCCCATAGGAGGTTTTTTTGCGTGAAAATATCACCGCGCACGACTGGAAGCTGCCCGCCAAAGTCCGGTATATAGAAAAACAAAAAACAGAAGATACGTTAGCAGTAACCACGCGACAAACACGATCACTGCCAGTGCCAGCATCGTGGTGTATGCGCCGATTGTGGTTGTGGTTGTCGTGATGATATGGTTGAATTCAGTGGTGATATCCGTAATCCCCGCCGAAATCTCGTTGATAAAAGAAAGATCAATAAGTGTCGGCAGGGTGACATTGATTGATTTTGGGATACATGCCGCGCCTCCAATGCTGCACGCGAGGTTAAGCCCGTTCACCACATCGATCAGGGTATAGACGGTGTCTCTAAGGAAATTTACAACGACCTGGAGTGCATTTCGTATCCCATTAATCGCATCTGCCAGCGGCGCAAAATTTCTCCCCAGATTGCGTAGTTCATTATTGACGGTGGTTGTCGCCGCCGAAATTGTCGCGCCCGCTGATTCATAGATTGGCGTCAGATCGTCGCGAATCTGAACAAACGTCCGAATGACCAGAAACCCCGCCGCAAGTGGCATCACAAAATACGCCAGCAAGAACAGGCGCAAAATAGTCCTTAACATCTGTATCTCCCCTCTACTGAAGGGCGAACAATATCTTATTTACAGATAAATAACAATTTAACTGTAATCGACGTGTATTTTTTGGGAGTGATAAAACGCTTTGCGCAGCGCTCACTGGTTGGGTCTTATTCCAGCAGCGACTCGCGCAGTCTGGTAAGGGTCGTTTCGTCAACACCCGCGCGCTGAAGCAGGTAAGCTTCGATGCTGCCGTAGCGCTGCTGGAGATACCCGAGCGCGGCTTTCATGGTTTCGGGGTTTGCCAGCAGCAGCGGGTCCATGTCATCGGGGTTTAAGCCGATTCGTTCCACAACCCGCATCTGCTGTTTGATCGTCGCTGCGAGAGGCGCGTGGTAGCGGTTGGTCAGCGAATAATCGGCAATGATGGTGCTTTCGGGAACGCCAAGACTCGCCAGCAGCAGCGCCGATGCGATGCCGGTGCGATCTTTACCTGCCGTACAGTGGATCACCGCAGGCGTCCCCTGTTCCTCAGCCAAACGCCGGAGGATTTCCCCGAACACCGGCGCGTTCCGTTCCAGATAAATGCGGGTGTAAGTTTCAAACAGCACCTTTTCCAGCCGGTTGTAGTAACGGAACAGTGAAAACATCTGCCGCGCGCCACCCGTATTTGAGTGGACGGGCAGCGACACATAGTCCGCGCCTTCCGGCACCCGGTCAGGCGCTGGCACGCTTTCCTTAGGGCTGCGCAGGTCGAAAATCTGCTTCACGCCCAACTGACGCAGGGTCGTCAGGTCGCTGTCGGACAGCGCGGACAGCGTGCCGGAGCGAAACACCCGCCCCCATTTGACGCGCCGCCCGTCGGTCGTGCGGTAGCCGCCCAGGTCGCGGAAATTGATCGCCTGTTCCAATGCGAGCAGGCGCGCGCCCCCATCATCATCTGGCAGGTCAAGAATCAGCGAATTGGGGTCAACGGGCGTCGGACGCGGCTTACCGCGGGTGAAAAGGAGCGCAAGCCACTGGCGTCTGGTCACGACTGGCACTCAGGCGGTTGTGGGTAAATGAATGATGACGGTCGTTCCGCGTTCAACCGCGCTGTCGATCACGATGCGCCCATTGTGCAGTTCGACAACGTGTTTGATCAGGGTCAGTCCCAGCCCCATACCGCTGCTTTCACCGACATTGCTGCCGCGAAAGAACGGTTCGTAGAGGCGCGGCTGATCGCGCTCTGGAATGCCGATTCCCTGATCGGACAGGCGCAGCATAATTTCCTGCCCCTGGCGTTGAAGCTCAAGGCAGATCGGGCTTTCAATGGCTGAAAATTTAATCGCGTTCGAAACCAGATGGCTGATCATCCGCTGGATCAGGTGTTCCTCGGCGGGCAGCAGCCGCAGATCGCCTTCGGCGATCAGTTGAATCGGATGCTGGCTGCCGCGATGTTCCAGCAGGTGCTGAAGGGTGTCTTCACAAATCCGTTTGAGATCGCAGGCTTTCATCTCCAGCGAGTGCTGTTGGGTCTGGGTATGCAGGATGAACGAAATGCTCTTGAGGATCTCGGTTACGTTCTGCACTTCGTCCTGAACGCGCTGAAAGTGATCCTGGCGCTGGGTCAGGCTCATGCGTTCCATGTAGTGCCAGAGCAGTTCGTTCGACGCCATAATCACCGACAGCGGCGTGCGGAATTCGTGCGAGATGCGCGCCATCATGCGGCTCTTAAGCTGATGCAGTTCCTGTTCTTTTTGCAGGTTGACCTGGAGACGCTCGCGCTCAAGCTGCGCCTGCTGGATCGCCCGGTGTTCGGTGACGTCACGCGAGATCAGCAGCACGCGCGCATGATCGATGGCGATAATTCGCGCTTCGCGGAAGGTGTTCTCGGTCACCAGCGGCGATTCATAATCCAGGATCTGCATCTGTCCGGTCGTTAAGGCGCGTCGGGACAGAATCATGATCGATTCCACCAGTTCCGACGGATAGATGTCCAGCAGATGCTTGCCAACATGTTCACTCGGTCGAAATTTCGGGATGAGTCCCGCCCGCGATTTGTAGTTCAGGACGACACCATCGACATCCAGCTCGATGATCATATCGGGGATGGCGTTGAGCAGCGCATTCTTCTGGGCTTCGCTCTGGCGCAGGGCTTCTTCGGCGCGCTTGCGCTCGGTGATATCGTTGGCAATCCCCATGATCTGTACTGGCTTGCCGTCCGAACTGCGCTTAAAAATCATCTCGCGGTGCAGCAGCCAGCGCCAGGTGCCGTCGGCGTGCTGCATCCGATGCTCAAAATCGATGACATCACTGTCCTGCGCCCGCAGATAGCGGTTTTCCAGATCGCGGTGACGCAGCCAGTCCTGCGGATGCAGCAAAGTGGGCAAAAACTGGCTGCCCATCGCGTAGACCTGTTCGGGGGTATATCCCAGGTGAGTCGCGATCTGGTCGTTGCAATAGATGACCGCATCCTCATCGAGATCGTAGACATAGATGATGTCGGGGATGGCAAGCGTGACCTGAACTGAGAACTGCTGGTTCTGGCGGAGTTCTTCCGCGACGCGCTTGAATTCGGTGACGTCGCGATTGACGCCGATCAACCCGATGATCTGCCCATGCTCATCGTGCAGCGGAACCTTAGAGATCGTAGCATAGGGGTGCGGATACCATGAGGTGGGATTCGGCTGCTGCGCTTCCAGATTGGTGATTGAGATGCCGGTTTCGAGCAGGTACTGTTCGGCATCCAGGTAGGCTTGTCCGCCGTCGCCAAACAGGTCGATATCCGTCTTGCCGAGCAGCGTTTGCTCATCGGGCATATTGTGCGCCAGCCAGGTTGCCCGGTTCGCCAGTATAAACCGGCTCTGGCGGTCTTTCACGTAAACGCGGTCAGGGATAGCATCGAGTATGCTGCGCAGCATCCGCACTTCGGCGTCCTGCGCGTCCTGTCCAACCTGAGACTCAAACAGCGCTGCCAGCTTCTGATAGGCTTGGTCATCCTTGCTACATTCACGCAGCAGCAATCTCTGGTCGTAAGAAAGCGGCATTCGTCTCGCCCAAAACTGTGTGGCACGGACACGATCCTACTTTAGTTTAGCACGCCTTTTTTTCGAGCACAGTAAGTAAGTTCACTTCTACGGACAGTCGATGCAGTCGTCGTCCACAGCCGCGCCATTCTGAGCCGCATCACCGGCGTTCGACTCATTGAGCGCTGCGATGCGCGCTTGAATCGTATCCGCCAGTGTCAGCAGCAGATCGCGCGTGGGCGACTCGATATCGCTGAGGGGAAGCGGGGGACCGCCCTGTATCTGGCGAATGAGGTGCGGATGAAACGGCAGCGAGGCAAGCACCGCCGCGCCGTCATAACCGGATTCTCCCTCAACCGGGGCGGGATACAGCTCAACCGGCTCGCCGCAGTGCGGGCAGACGATATGGGTCATGTTCTCGACCACGCCCAGCACCGGCACGCTGCGCGTCCGCAGCAGTGAAACGAGCCGACCGTTATCAAGATGCGCCAGCCGTTCCCGAACGGCAATCAACAGCGCGGCGTCCACCAGACCCGCGCCGAGCAGCGCATTCAGCGGCTCGCCGGTGCCGGGCGGCATGTCGATCAACAGCACGTCGGCGTCCCAGTCCACCCGCGCCAGCAGCGAGGTGATGATCGCGCCGATGGTGTCGGGCTGCGGGTTAATCGTCTGGGTTTCGCCCACCAGCAGCCCCAGCGACATCAGACCGATGCCGTAGCGCTCGAACGGCTTCATCGGGCGCATGTCGAGCGCGTCCGGTCGCGCCGCAATCGGCATCATCGCTTCGGGATTTCGGCTGGCGGTCAGATCGCGTTTCTGGCGCACACCCAGCAGCGCCGGGATATTGGGTCCGTGTAAATCGGCGTCAAAAATGCCCACCTTCAGACCGCGCGCCTTCAGCGCCGCCGCCAGGTTGACGGTCACGGTTGATTTACCGACGCCCCCTTTGGCGCTGATCATCATCAGCACAAAGCGAGCATTCAGCCGCCCGCGCAGAAAAGGATTCTTCACCACACCACTCCCGAATACATCTACAAACGGCGATTGCAGGGACGAACGGACACGACGATGTCATGTCCCTACGACAGAACCCGTCACCATCACGGACACGACGATGTCGTGTCCCTACGATAGAACCCGTCGCTATCACGGACACGACGATGTCGTGTGCCTACGACAGAACCCGTCGCCATCACGGACACGATGATGTCATGTCCCTACGATAGAACCCGTCACCATCACGGACACGACGATGTCGTGTCCCTACGGGAACATCTGCGCCAGGAAGCCAACGAAAAGAGCGCACCCGCGTGCGCTCCATGATCAGTAACCAGATGATGCTAACCGGCGCGGAATATCCGCACGAAGCGCGATGGCTCGTCGCCGTAGCTCTGCGAGGTCAACTGCGCCCGGCGCGCGATTTCATGCTGGCGGCGGCGAATGGGCTGGCTCTGCGGCTTGAGGTCGATGAAATCCGTCCCGGCGCGAACCTGCGTGATCGCCTCGCGTGCTTCACGCATTGCCCCCCCAAAAGGGTCGTCGTCGAGCGGCTCGTCTCCCTCCTTCTGGAATACGTCCATCAGGAAGTTTTCCATCTGCGAAACCGTGTTGGCGCGCAGCACATAGATGGGCTTGCCCTGCCGCTCGGCATCGACAATCAGCTTCGGGCGGCGGCGGTAATAGTTCTTGAGGGTGACAATCATATCGGCTTCGATATCGTCGTCTACCAGAATAATCGGCACGTGCAGGCGGCGTCCTGCCTGATAGAGCCGGTTGCGCGCCACGCCGTAGGCGTAGACGCGAACGGGTCCCCTGCCGCCATTGCCGTTCGTCGCTTCTTCAGCGGGCGTTTCGGCGCGCGCGCCGTCGGTCGCGCGGCTGCGTTCGCGGCGGTAATCGTCGCGCGGCGAGCGCTCCACGCGCGTGCCTTCGCCCCGGGCGCGTTCGTTGCGGTCAAACAGCGAGCGTTTTTCGGGCTGCGCCGATTCGATCACGACTTCGCCGCGATCATCGCGCGACCGGACTTCAACCGGCAGCGGGCGCTCGCGCAGGATGGCATCGACTGCCGCCGCCACATCCTCATGAACGACGATGCGGTCGCGGGTTTGCAGCTCGATCAGCACGTCGAAGGTGGGCGGGGCGCGGCGCTCCAGGACGGTCTTTTGCGTCCCCCGGCGGCGTGCTTCCTCGTCGGAGAGCGTCACCGGCTGAATGCCGCCAACCAGATCCGACAGTGTCGGATTGAGCATCAGGTTATCCAGCGCGTTGCCGTGGGCAGTGCCGATCAACTGGACGCCGCGCTCGGCAATCGTGCGGGCAGCGGTGGCTTCCAGTTCGCGCCCGATCTCGTCGATGACGATCACTTCGGGGTTGTGGTTCTCGACCGCCTCGATCATGACTTCGTGCTGGCGTTCGGGGTGCGAAACCTGCATCCGGCGGGCTTTGCCAATCGCCGGGTGCGGCACGTCGCCGTCGCCGCCAATCTCGTTCGAGGTATCGACGATCACCACGCGCTTGGAATCCGCCAGCACACGGGCAGCTTCGCGCAGCATTGTCGTCTTGCCGACGCCCGGCGCGCCCATCATGAGGATGCTCTGACCGGTTTCGACCAGATCCTTGATGATGTCAATCGTGCCGTAAACCGCCCGCCCGACGCGGCAGGTCAGACCGACCACTTCACCGCGCCGGTTGCGGATGGCGGAAATGCGGTGCAGGGTGCGTTCCATGCCGGCGCGGTTGTCGGCGTCGAACGTGCCGATGCTGTCTACGATAGCGTCGAGTTCAGCCCGGGTGACTTCATTGTTGGACAGCGCTACTTCCTTCTGGATGTAACGCGCGGTGGGAATACGCCCAAGGTCTAAGACGATCTCCAGCAGTTCATCTGTCTGTCCGAGTTCGTCCAGCTTGTTATTGATGTGCGGGGGCAGAACCCGCTTCAGTTCCTGAATATCGTCAGTTATCCGTCGTTCTACCATTAAGTGGATGGCTTCTCCTGATTGGTCAGCTTCGCTTTACTAATCGGGCTGGCATTAGGGACGGCTTCGAACGACTTCTGAACCAGCGACGCGAAGCTCGTCTGACGAATGCCCGCCGCGATGTGGCGTACCATCATCGCCTGCTGCGCCAGCGCCTCAAATCCGATCTGGCTCAAGGATTCAGCCAACCAGTCCTGATACCGCCGGACACAGACATATACGGGAACACGTCCGGCGCGGTTGCACTGGGCGATGACGCCGGCAATGATGCCGGTGGCTTCATAGCCCAGCACGTCGGGATGCAGATAAGGCATGATATAAATGCCGGTCTTGCCCTCAGAGACGGCGATATAGCCCTGAACACGGTTTCCCTTGCGGTAAACCAGCCCCTTGCTATCGCGCGATGGCACCGTAATCGCCTGAACGAGACGCGGAACAATGTTGCTGTACAGCAGTTGAATGTCCATCTGGTCGTCTTCGGTCTCGTCGGCAAGCACGCCAGACAGCCGGATTTCCGGCAGCGGATCGCCGCCGACAGGACGCCACCAGATTTCCTGGCGCGCGTAGACGGCAAAGCCCGACTGGCGCATGGAGATGAACAGAGGCGATCCCTCGTCCACTTCCGCCGTCAGCATATGCGCGCCGCGCCGTCCCGCCTCGCTCGCCATCGCATCCATCAGCGCCAGCCACGCCGTATCGCACATCTGGGGTTCCAGCGCGGGCGCAATATAGACGATCTGCGCCAGATGATCATCCGGCTTCAGGCGAAACTGCCCGATCACATGTTGTTTGTCTGCCCGCCCGACCAGCGTATACTGTCCCCGTTGGGGCAGCAGCATGTCAGTAATCGAGACGTTCTGGTAACCGCCCGGTTCGCGGGTATAGCAAATTTCGCTGTCAAGGATGGTCGCTTTTTCCGCCAGCCGTCTGACCAGCGGAATATCAACCAACTTGGCGGCGTGAACTTCATAACCGCGCATTGGTTCCTCCTGGATCTGTGGCAGCGTTAAATTGAGCGTTGGGCGGAATGCGTAGATAAGGAAGTGGATTATGCAACAAGCAGAAAAGGCGCTCAGTTGTGTGTATCATCAGAACCTTATTATACCATTGAACCCCGAAATGGCAATAAAAACGCGCCGCCTGTACCCCGGTTAAGCGATGGATTGGACTTGTCTGATCCTACCGCCGGGCTGCCACTTTCGTACACTCTACTGTATAAAACACCCAACAGGAAAAAAGATGCCCAAAGATCACGCCGCCCCACCCTATAATGCTGTCCGCCGCGCGGATCGTGCCGTCGATGACCAGGATTGGATTGTCGATTTTCTCAGACGCGCCGCGATTGGCATCCTGGCAACAGTTCACGATGGACAGCCGTTTATCAACAGCAACCTGTTTGTGTACGACGAACCGAGCCACTGCATCTACATGCACACGGCGCGGTTGGGGCGCACACGCTCGAACGTGGAAGCGGCTGAGCGCGTCTGCTTCAGCGTCACCGAAATGGGGCGGCTGCTGCCCGCCGACGAAGCGCTGGAGTTCAGTGTCGAGTACAGCGGCGTGGTCGCCTTTGGCGCTGCCACCGTCCTGACCGACGCCGTCGAAGCGCGGCTTGCCTTGCAGCTTCTGCTGGACAAATACTTCCCGCATTTGCTGCCAGAGCGCGACTACCGCCCCATCGTAGACGAAGAACTCAAGCGCACGTCGGTGTATCGTATCGACATTGAGTCATGGAGTGGCAAGCGCAAGCAGGTAGAAGACGATTTTCCGGGGGCGTTTGTGTATCCAATCGCGCAGTAGCATTGGGCAGGGACAAATATTGTCCCTGCCCAATGCGTTTTTTGATTATGGGGTGGGTGTCGCAACCGTGTAGATTATCTCACCTGGAACAGGTGCGAAAATTATAGGGACCAAGCCGACAATGACCACAAGGACTGCCGCCAGAATTGCTATACGGGCTAAACTGCGAATGGTCTTATCCTCTGTCTGCCTGTGTATTCCAACCCCAAACGCGGCAAGAATAATCGCTGCAACAATGGCTGTGATGGGGTGAATCAGTCCCACCAAGATAGTGATGAGGATCACGGCACTTGTCAGAAGATAATGCCGTTTATTATTCCCGTCTCGCGTAGGCATTGCATTCTGAAGACTCATATGCTTTAATGCCATCCATTCCCACTATGGTTACCGTTACCATATACCCATTGCTCAATTCGAGGGTACGCCTCTTCATAGAAGCTAAGCCATTGAAAATGAAACTTCCCTTGTGTCATTGCGAAATAGGATGATTGACCCAGTCCTCCACTTTCTGAATCGCCCACATGACCATCGAAATAGTAGTGAGAACGGTAAACCTCTCCCCATCGGGAACGTATCACTTGTATCAGGTTTGTGCCATCATAGCACCAATCGATCTTCTGTTTGTATGCAAATAGCCCAAGACCAAACGCATCATTATAAGGTACGTGAACCTCCGTGATTAAGCATCCACTGCTAAACAGGGAAACTCCTTCGGAACTTTCGTGGGAAGTAGTAATAATCGGCTCTGCTGGAATGGGCATCATGTAATGTTCTAACGATAAACGGACATCATCAGGTAGCGATAGGAAATATGCTTCTGCATCCGCTTTAGCATCTTGTAAAGCTATGACTTGCTCATAGTAGGGTCTTACTGTCTCTATTGGAAGAAGATCATTCACTGACTCTTGTGCTAGACCAACAGCTATACTCATTAGACAGAGTACGAGTACTTACAGTACAACATAAGATTTCAGGTAACGCATTTCTACCTCCGCTATATCCATTCGATAATACTACTTTATTCACACAAACAGGAAATGTAAATCTTAACTAATAAATTTGTTGATGCGATTATTCACAGCAGCTTTATCTGTTTTCCAAAGAAATGAATAAAATAGGAGTTACGCAGTTGAACCGACCTTAAGCAAAAAATCGAATCATTCTTCTCTCAACTGGGCAGATCTCAACTCTCTTGAGGACTAAACATGACCACAGCAATTCCCAAGCCTAACCCCCGTGATGAATTTATCGGCGGGATCAAAGCGACGATCCCGCTGATCATCGGCGCGATCCCCTTTGGCATCATCTACGGCGCGCTCGCCATTACCAGCGGCATCAGTCCCGGCGGGACGATGGGCATGTCGACGTTCGTCTTTGCCGGATCGTCGCAGTTCATCGCCACCGGACTGGTCGCGGCGGGTACGGACGTGCTGTTCATCATCCTGACGACGCTGGTGGTCAACGCCCGCCACGCGCTCTATTCCGCCACGCTCGCGCCCTATGTGAAGCATCTGCCGCATAAGTGGCTGCTGCCGCTTGGCTTCCTGCTGACCGATGAAGCGTTTGTCGTCGCCATCAACCGCTACCAACAGCCGGACGACTCGCCGCACAAACACTGGTATTACTTCGGCTCGGCGGTGAGCATGTATGTGATGTGGCAGGCGAGCACGCTGATCGGCATCGTCGCGGGCAGCGCCATCCCCGATCCGACGGGCTGGGGGCTGGATTTCGCCATGAGCGTGACGTTCATCGGTATGCTCGTGCCGATGATCAGGACTCGTCCGGCGCTGGCTGCCGTACTGGTGGCGAGTATCACGGCGCTGCTGACATATTCGCTGCCCAACCAGCTTTACCTGATCGTCTCGGCGCTTGCCGGAATCGCGGCGGGCGTCATCACCGAATCGCGCTGGGGCGTGGCGCCGCGCCTGATGCGCGCGTCCGTTCGCGCGGAGGAGCCAGCGCCATGAACGAAGTGCTGATGATCGCCGGTATGGCGCTGGTGACGTTCGCGGTGCGCTATCCGGTGATGGTGCTGGTCGGCAAAATTCCGCTGCCGCAGCCCGTTTTCCGCGCCCTGCGCTACGTGCCGCCAGCCGTACTGGCAGCCATTATCATCCCCGAAGTGGTGATGGACGACAGCAGCCGAATAGCGCTGACGCTCGAAAACAGCACGCTTATCGCCGGAATCGTGGCGGCGCTGGTGGCATGGCGCACCAAAAACCTGCTGCTGACCATCGTTCTGGGCATGGGAACACTGTGGCTGTGGCGGGCGCTGTTGGCGGGATGAGCGCTTTTAAGGCTGCGATTCAACCGCGATCTCAAAGCGCTGGCTCGCCGAGGTGTCGTCCGCCAGCAGCGCGGTGACATCCAGCAGCCAGTCACCGCCCATCGTCCACTGAAACGGCACCCGATAGACGCCATCCTCGGCAAGATCGACTCCGCTGAAGACCGGCTGCATACCCGCGTGGTTCATATCGCCCCGTACTTCTACCCGCGCCACATCGGCGGGCGAGCCATCGGGATTGGCGATGGTGATCAGCAGCAGCCCTTCGCCGGTTTGCGGTGGGGCGGGTTCGGTCGTCAGCTCAATCTGTACATTCGCCTGATGAGTGGCTGCCTGCTGCGACTGCCGGCAGCCTGAAAGCGCGACCAGAAACAGGGTCGCCAGAAGCATGGTTCGAAGCACTGAAACGTTCCTTATTGCCATGATCGGGGCGGGCATTATAGCGCGCCGCCGGAGAACCGGCGAAGGCGCGCCTTTCGCCCGCGTTGGTTTTTCACCTGGTTACGACTATAATCGAATGATCACCTTTTATGTTCAAAATTAAGGGGGTCTTATGTCGAATGACCGTTCAGGGCGAACATTGCTCGCAGCGACCCTGTTATTGGCTGCTGTCCTCATCGGGATGAACCGCGCGGTAGTTTCTGCTCCCCTGGGTGACTGGTGGCTGCCCATTCTGCTGGCAGTCATCGGCATAGGCTTAGTGTTGTACCGCCCGCGGACACGCATCGAAACCCCCGTCATCACTACGCAGACGCGCAACCGCGAATACCTACCCACCAGCGAGCCTCTGGTTGCAAGCCCGGAAACCGCGATGATTCCAGAGCAGATCGCTGCCGCCGAAGTGACGACGCCGGACAGCCCGGAAACGGCTGAAGCCGACACGCCAGCGGCGGCGACTCCTGCTGCTCCGGTGACGGCAGCCGACGCGCCTGCGCCGCCGGAATATGCCAGAACGGAGCAGATCGTCGAGAAGGATGCGCCGCCCGCGCCGCCGCCGGATGAGAGCCAGGAAGCATCGGCGAAGACCGCGCCCGAAGAACAGGTTGTGCTGGAAGCGACGGCTGATCCGGCGCAGCCCTACGAAACCGAGAAGACCGGCGACGTGACGCCGGAAGCTGCCGCCCAGGTCGCAGAGGGCAGAGGCGAAGAAACGCACATTGCCAAAAACCTGACCGAACCGGCGAGTCCGCAGGTCAGCCAGCAGGAGACGAGCCAGGCACCAGCAGGAACAGCCAACGATCTTACCGTGATTGATGGGATTGGTCCCAAGAGCGCGGCGGCGCTGCGGGCAGCAGGCGTGGACTCGTTCCAGAAGCTGGCGAACATGTCAGAGGCGCAGATTATCGAGATCCTGCGCGCCGCAAAGGTACGCATCGTCGGCGGCGCAGCTACGTGGGCGCAGCAGGCGGCTTATGCCGCCCAGGGCGATTGGGACGGCTTCAATCGTTTTATACAGGAATACAAATCGCGCGGCGGAGATTAGAGCCTGTCTGAATAGGCTAATGCCGCCTCGTGATCGGCAATCAGCCACGGCACATAGTCCAGGTAGCGAATACCGCTGTACACATGCAGTAGAAACGCTGCCAGGCAAAGTATCGTTCGCCAATCCAGTTTACGACGATGCTGATCGCGGTAGTTGAGCCAGCGCCGCAGCGCGAAGCGCGCCGAGGCAAAGAAGAGCACAAACAGCGTGACATAGGCGCTCCAGAAAAAGTTGCCGTGTGTCAGACGCCAACCTGTTTCGGCAAACAGATACATATGCGACGCGCCGACGATGAAGGTCAGCCAGGCAAAATTCAGCGCGCGGTCGTGCCGCGCTTCCCGCCAGTTCGCGAGATAGACGACGGCGGGAAAGATGAGCGATACGGCAAAGGGCAGGATCATTTCCGTAAGCAAGCTGCCGCTGATCGTTAACACGGCTTCAAAGGGCGCAAAGATGATGCTTGACCCTGCCAGATTTTCGGTCGGGTTCAGGTACGTGAAATAGTACTGCCATGCTAAGAACAGTATCCCCGGCAGAATGACGCCAAATACGGCAACTCGCCACTCGGCAGCCTCTTTCCTCAGCCACCGCCAGCCGAGCCAGAGTATCAGCGCGGGAAGCACTGCCAGCAGATAATTCGGTTTGCTGATGCCGCACGTCACCGTAATAGCCGCGCCAAGTCCAATCAGAACCAGCGAATTGGGACGGCTGCTCTCGGAGTCTTCGCCTTTCAGTGCGTAAGCGCTGATGAATAAAAAAAGTGCCAGCGCTGTCGCTCTGTGAAGGAGAATTGTCGGATTATGGTAGGTTGTCGGCGTGATGGTACCGAGCAGCAGCGGATTGATCTCGACGCCGAGCCACTCCAACAATGGGAAAGGAGACGTCACGATGACCAGCCCAAGCGCCAGCGCCGCGCAGATCAGCCGCGCCAGCCAGCGCCGCTGTGCCGTCAATGTCAGCGCCGCGATGCTGCCGCGCAGCCCCAGATAGACCACGGTCACTGACAATAGCTGCGCTATCAGGTTGGCTGCCGCCGCGCTCATGATCCAGTCTGAATTGCGGCTGATCAGGTGAACGCCGATCAGCAGCGCCTGATACGCGAAATGAGGCGTTGGCAGCACGCCGGTGGTGTACATTTGTTCAGCCAGATCGCGATGGACAATGTTATCGCCGATGACGGTCTGAACCAGGACGCTTTCCAGAGTAACCGGCAGCAAAACGGCAGTAGTGACGGCGATGAGCAGCAGAATGACAGTAACCTCTTGTAGAACTTTGCTGGTTCGGGGCATGTGTCTCCTCCCATAGGAATCCCTGGTGTTTCGGTGTTCTGCGTGAGTGGCGACAGGGGGGATAGTTATCGAGTTATTCTGACGAATGCCTGCAAAAAAAAGGGCGACCCACCGGGTCGTCCTCTTATGATTATTTGGGCGCGCCAGCAGGCGCGCCCTTTTAGATCAACTATTGTGGCTTACACACCCGGCGCTTCGAGTTCGGCGTCCTCGGCTTCGTCCTCGACCGCGTCCAATACCAGTTCGCCGTCACGGGTGCCGATACGCACCAGGCTTGCCAGCTTGAACTCGCTCGAAAGGATGCCGTCTGAGAGGCGGTCTTCGACCTCGTTCTGGATCAGGCGGCGCAGCGGGCGCGCGCCAAATTCGGGATCGTAGCCCTTTTCCGCCAGCCATTCGCGACCTTCGTCGGTCAGTTCCAGCGTGATGGCGTGCTCGATCAGGCGGGCGCGCACCTTGTTCAGTTCCAGATCGACGATCTGTTTGATCTCGTCGCGGGTGAGCGAACGGAAGAAGATAGTCGCATCGACACGGTTCAGGAATTCGGGGCGGAAGGCGCGGCGAAGCTGTTCGTTGACGTGCTTCTTCATCTCGTCAAACTCGCGCTTAAGGTCCTTCTCCTCGTCCTGCGGCGTGTTGAAGCCGAGCACCGCGCCGCGCTTGATGGTATCGGCACCGATATTGCTGGTCATGACGATGATGGCGTTGCGGAAGTCCACGCGGCGTCCGCGAGCGTCGGTCAGCGTGCCTTCTTCCATGATCTGGAGCAGCATGTTGAAAGCTTCAGGGTGCGCCTTCTCGATTTCGTCAAAGACGACGATGCTGTACGGGCGGCGGCGAATGGCTTCGGTCAACTGACCGGCATCCTCGTAACCGACGTATCCCGGAGGCGCGCCGACGAGACGGGCGACCGAGTGGCGCTCCATGAATTCGCTCATATCAAGCTGAATGAGGGCGTCTTCGCTGCCGAACAGGAATTCCGCCAGCGTCTTGGTCAGTTCGGTCTTGCCGACGCCGGTGGGTCCCAGGAACATAAACGAGCCAATCGGGCGGCGCGGGTCTTTCATACCGGCGCGGGCGCGGCGTACCGCGCGGCTGATCGCCTCAATCGCCTCGTGCTGCCCGACAATGCGGTGGTGCATGGCGTCTTCCATCTGCATCAGCCGGGCGCTTTCCTCACCGGCAATGCGCATGGTCGGGATACCAGTCCACATGGCGACGACTTCGGCAATGTCTTCCGAGCCGAGGCGCGGCTGATTGGTTTCTTCGTTCCAGTTCGCCTTGAAACCGGTAAGCTGTTCCTCAACCGTCTCGCGCTGGTTGCGCAGGCGATCCACTTCTTCTTCGGCGTCGCCATCTTCTTCCAGCAGCTTGAGGTCGTCTTCAAGCTGGCGCAGTTCCTGTTCGGCGCGGCGCACCTGGGCAGCCTCAGGACTCTTGTACATCCGTAGGCGGGCAGCCGCTTCGTCGATCAGGTCAATGGCTTTGTCGGGCAGGAAGCGATCCGGCACATAACGCGCCGACAGATTGGCGGCGGCGTCAATCGCCTCGTCGGTGATCTCGACGCTGTGATGATCCTGATAGGGAACTTTGATGCCCTGGAGGATTTCAATCGTTTCTTCGATGGTCGGTTCGTTGACGATGATCGGCTGGAAACGGCGCTCCAGCGCGGCATCACTTTCGATATGCTTGCGGTACTCGTCGAGGGTGGTCGCGCCGATACACTGAAGCTCGCCGCGTGACAGCGCTGGCTTGAGGATGTTGGCGGCATCGACACTGCTGCCCGCCGAACCCGCGCCGACCAGCATGTGGACTTCGTCAATGAAGAGGATGCTGTCTGCCGACTTGAGTTCTTCAATCACGCGCTTAAGGCGTTCCTCAAACTGACCGCGATACATGGTACCGGCGACCAGCGAGCCGACATCCAACTGGAGCACGCGCTTGTTCAGCAGCGGCTTGGGCGTCTCGCCATTGACGATGCGCTGTGCCAGACCTTCGACGATGGCGGTCTTACCAACACCGGGTTCACCAATGAGGGCAGGATTGTTCTTGCGGCGGCGGCTCAAAATCTGAATCACGCGCTCGATTTCCGTCTCTCGACCCACAACCGGATCGAGCTTCCCTTCCTGCGCCAGCGCCGTGAGGTCGGTCGCTAACTGGTCAACCAGGGGAGTCTTCCCCTCAGCACGTGGACGCGGTCGAGGTCGAGGTTCCTCCTGGTTTGGATCTTTAGATTGCAAGGGACTCTCCTGTAATACCCGGCGCGTCGAGCGACGCACCTCTTCCGGGCTAACACTCAGACGCTTGAGAATATCAATCGCAACGCCTTCGGTCAACCGCACCAGACCGAGCAGCAGATGTTCGGTGCCGATGTAATGGTGCCCCATTCGCCGCGCTTCATCAACGGCAAGCTCCAACACCCGTTTCGTGCCGGGTGAAAGCTCCGGCTGCACACTGGTCGTCCGCGTGGTCGCGCGCGTCATCCGTTCTACCAGTTCTTCCACCCGCCGCTGGTCAAGACCAAGTTCGCGGAGAACTCTGCCAGCGACGCCGCCTTCTTCCCGAATCAGACCCAGGAGAAGATGTTCGGTGCCGATATAGTTATGCTGAAGTCGTTCTGCTTCCTCCTGAGCGAGACTAAGGACACGTCGCGCCCGTTGGGTAAAGCGTTCCATCTTATTTGCCACGCGGTTACTACCTCCGTCCGTCAACTGGCTTAAAGTGGTGATAGAGCAGCCAGATTAATTTGTTTAAGATCGGTCTATGGGAGCAAAGTCTAGATCATTATAGCATTGAAGAACTAGCGACAATGAGGGTTGGTATATCAATATTTCATTAATATTGGGAAAACTATCCAAAAGTATAGGGTGACAGTGGGCGATTACCGCCCACTGTTCTAGGCTTCTTCATCGTCAGTGATGTCGCCAGTCCAGTCAAGATCCAGATATTCCGCCGAATTCACCCGCTTGAGACTCAAGCCCAGACGGCGATTCTTGACATCCATCTTGACGATACGCAGGGTCAGCTTGTCGCCTTCTTCGACGACTTCGCGCGGATGCGTGACCCGTTTGTCGCTGAGTTCGGAGATGTGGATCAAGCCCTCGATTTCCGGCAGATCGACCAGTTGAGCGAAAGCGCCGAACTTGGTCAGCTTGGTGACCGTCGCCTGCACCAACTGCCCGACGGCATAGCTGGTCGCCACGGTATCCCAGGGATCGGGCGCCTGCCGTTTGATGCTCAAGCCGATTCGTTTGGCATCCGAATCGACGCTGATGACTTCAACTTTGACTTCCTGACCCACCTTGAGCATCTCGCGCGGGTGGTTGATATGCTGCCATGACATCTCAGTGAGATGAACCAGCCCTTCCGCGCCGCCAATATCAATGAAAGCGCCGAAGTCTTCGAGGCTGACCACGCGCCCAGTGCGGACTTCGCCGACCGTAAGCTGGCTGATCAGGTTTTCTTTGCGTTTTTCGCGGCTTTCGCGCGCGGCTGAACGTTCGGACAGGATCAGGCGGTTACGGCTGCGGTCAACTTCCATCACTTTGATGAGGATTGCCTCGTTGACCATCTGCCCCCAACGGTCTTCGGGCGTTTCACCGGCGACCACGCGGCGGCGTTCGGCGCTCATCTGGCTTTGCGGCACAAAGCCGCGCAGACGACCGAACCGAACGATCAGACCGCCTTTGTTATAGCCCGCCACCCGCGATTCAAAGACTTCCTGGTTCTGCCGGTATTCTTCGGCACGCTGCCAGTCCATCTCCTCAAGGGCGCGGTTGACCGAAAGCACGATATTGCCGTTATGGTCGTGCGGGTTGACGACGAGAACGGTCAGCTTCTCGCCGGGTTTCAGCGATTCGAGCATCCGGCGGTTCATACGCTCAAGTTCATGCGAAGGCACAATGCCGGAGAGATCGCTGCCGATATCCACCGTCACCGAAGTCGGCGTGGTCGCGCTGATGGTCCCCTGAATGACATCGCCGCGTTTGATTCCGCCCACCTCAGCCGGACTGGCTTCCGCCACTTCGTCAGCTTCTTCGATGGCTGCTTCAGCCGGAGCATCAACGGCAGCATCGTCAGCCGGTTCCGCGCTTTCCGCAGTGGGCGGCTCAGCCGAAACCTCGGCGGCTGCTTCGTCAGTTTCTTCGATGGCTAATTCAGCCGGAACATCAACGGCAGCATCGTCAGCCGGTTCCGCGCTTTCCGCAGGTGACGACTCAGCCGAAATTTCGGCGGCTGCTTCGTCAGCCGGAGCTTCCGTGGGGGTATCCGGCGCAGTATCTACAGGCGGTTCGTCAGTCTCGGCGGCTGGATTCTCATTGACGGCTGCCTCCATTTCGGGCAGGTCAGCCGGAGCTTCCACAGAAACCGGAACGGAGGAGTCTTCGGCGGAATCGAAAGCCGACTTGTTTTCTGACTGAGGTGTTTTCTCTTCCGAAGTTCCCGCCTCCACTCCTTCGGTTTCCTCCAGCCCTGGCTTGTTCGGAACCATCACGTTCAGCACTCCCACGACATTGGGTATGAAGGTCAATTATACACGCGGCAAGTTGAGAATCAAAAAGCAAAATTAAGGAAGTCAATCATATGGTTTAATGAAGTGGCAGTTTCGGGGGGAGTCAATCAGGGCAGACACGCAGGTCTGTCCCGATTGCACCGTTCAGGCAAAACTCACCTGAGCATCAATGCCGAGAAACGCGCCTAACCGCGCCGCTTCGCCTTCGATGCCCTGCCGGACATGACTGTCCGGCGGCGCGAACATCTCAACGCTGATGGCGGTCTGCCCGCGCTTCTTATCCTGTTCCCAGACACCGGCAATCGAACCGTTGACCAGCACCACCGGCGAAATCCAGCCCTGCGGGCGGTAGACGCGACTCTTATGTGCTTCCGGCATCAGATACTGGCTGTGACGGGCGACGGCAATCGTGTAGGGATCAAAGTGCGGCAGCAGACGCACCGACGACGCCGGTTTTTGCTTCGACATGGGTTCGAGAGAGGAAGCGAGCGCCAGCGCCTTCCAGCCTTCGACCTCCACTTCCGCAATTTCGTCTCCGAGGGCGCGAAAGATACGTTTGGCGTCGCTCAATTCAAAGCCGAACCAGCGGGCGAATTCGTCCACCGTCGCCGGACCATAGGTGGAGAGGAAGCGACGCGACGCTTCCGGCAGGGCGGCTTCCGGCGCGACTGGCGTCCATTGACCGATCCAGCGGCGCGGCTGGACGAAAGTGACATTCTGCCCTTCGCTGGGACCAAAACTCAGCAGCCCCTGAAAGGCGGCGGGCTTGAGCAGCATACCCCAACCGGAGCGCAGGTGTTCGCGCAGGCGCGGCAGCTTCGTATGAGTCGCGATTTCGTCGGCAAGCTGCTCGCGGGTAATGCCAGTGTCGCTGAGAACCTTTCGCAGCGCCTCGTGAATCGCTTCCAGTTCGTCGAGGCTGACGCCGAAATACTTCTGCCAGCTTGCCCGGCGGTAATGCCGGAGCGTGCTCAACGCGCCGATATACAGCGGAAAATCGGCGGCGGTCAGCAGGTGCAGCGTGCCGCGCAGCATCCAGGTTTTCACCAGCGCTCGATCCTGCCAGAGCGCGGTCTGCACGTCATCGGGCGTCAGGCTGTCCACCCGCGCCCACAACTGAAGCTCGGCGGCGGACATGAGCTGGGCGTGAACGCCGCCCAACCGGCTGACGACATCCAGCAGATGGGCGCGGTCAGCGCGTTCCAGGAGGTAATGCTGCGATAAGCGCCAGCTTGTGACCTGATTCCAGTTCAGAGATTGCATAGGGTGGCTTTCATCAAGTCGTACCAGTTACGGCTTATTCTACAATAGGAAAGCGCTCCTCTTCGGAGCGCCTGGTTGGTTGTGCTATGACGTATACTGGTTACGGGCTGTTCAATGCGCGGCGTTGGGCGACGCTGGTGTAGCGCTCCTCCTTGGAACGAGACTTGAACAGGTTGAGACTGAAGCTTCGCTGCCGCTTTTCCCCGCGCCGGGCAGCCGCTTTTACGGCGCGTACCAGGCGGCGATTGCGGACTTCCTGCTGAAACTGCTGGCTCTGGTAGTCGCTTTCAATCTGCATTGCGCTCAGGTTGAACATCGCATCCTCCTCGTGTTCTGAACCTATTTCTATTGTCAACCCAAAAGAGGTTAAAATCGATCCTCATTGAAAAATTCGTTCTACATTTTGAGGTCAGAATGTACAGTCCAACGACCCGCCTGCTCACCCTGCTAGAGCTGCTCCAGTCGCGGGGAACCGTCAGCGGTCCCGAAGCGGCGGCGCGGCTGGAAGTGGACGTGCGCAGCGTCCGGCGCTACGTGATGATGCTGCGCGATATGGGGATTCCGGTGGAGAGCGAACCGGGACGCTACGGCGCTTACAACCTGCGCCCCGGCTTCCGGCTGCCGCCGCTGATGTTCACCGATGCCGAAATGCAGGCGGTCATTCTGGGACTGATGGCAGTGCGGCAGTTGGGGTTAGCCGCTACGCTGGGGGCTGAAAGCGCCGCCGCCAAGATCGAGCGCGTGCTGCCGCACGAACTGCGCGAGCGCGTGCGAGCGATTCAGGGCGTGCTGACCATCAACATGCCGACCTACCAGGCGGTAGACCCGAACGTGCTGGCGCGGTTCAGCATCGCCGCCTACCAGCACCTGCGCCTATGGATGGAATATCGCAGCGGCAGCAGCCCGGAGGCGACGGCGCGAGAGGTGGATGTTTACGGGCTGGTTCATCATGCGGGCTACTGGTACGCCGTATCCTACTGCCATCTGCGGCAGGATAAACGCAGCTTCCGGCTGGATCGGGTGCAGTCTGCCCGGCTTCTGGAGACGACCTTTAAGCCACCGGCGAATTTTGACGCGCTCGCATTTCTCTTAAGCTCGATTGCCGCCGTTCCCGGCGCGTGGTACATCGAAGTGCTGCTGAAAACCACACTGGAACTCGCCCATCGTCACATCCCGGACGATATGGCAGTTCTGGAAGCAGCCGAAGGCGGCGTGATCATGCGCCTGTACACCGACAACCTCGACTGGATGGCGCGTTTCCTGATGCGTGCCGCGGTGGAATTTTCGGTCATCGAGCCGCCGCCGCTGCGCCAGCGGCTGCGCGAACTGGCGCAGTCGATCATCGAAATGGCGGCTGAATAGCTGATTTGTGGGCTGGCTGCTGTCGGGCGCAGTTGCGCCAGATGGTTTCAGGACTATCATAATCACTATTCATCGGACAACAAGGAAATCATCATGAGCAGACTGCTTATTGTGGGTGGGATTCTGCTGATCGTCGTCGGCATTGGCGCGACGATAGCCGGCACGTTGTCCAACTTTTCACAGTTTACGACTGACATCATCAGTTCGACCGACAACGCCGCCCAGTACTGCAATGAGGGCGAAACGCTGGTTGAAGAAACCGGCAGATCGGAGTACACCCCCGGACAGGGCTACGGGAGCAGCGTGCGCTACTTCTGCGAGAACGGACAGGGAAGCCGCCGCGAAGTGACCGGCGAATTTGTGCAGGGAATGTTTGGGAACCTCGGCAGCCTGTTTGGCGGACTCGGCTCCGGCTTCTCGTTCATGATCGTTATCGGACTCGGTATGCTGCTGTTGATCGTCGGTATCTTCATGTCGTTCACCCGGCGGATGAACACACGCCCGCAGTTGGTGCCGCAGTATCCGCCGACGCCCTACTACCCGCCCCAGACGGCGATGCCGGTGAACGCGCCGCCCGCCGCGCCTTACGGGCAGCCAACCTATGGCGCGCCGTCACCGCAGCCGCCCGCGCCCGGCGTGCCGCAAGACCTGAACAGCCAACTGCGCGCCCTTCAGGAAGCGCGCGACGCCGGATTCATCTCGATCACGGAGTATGAGAAAGCCCGGCAGCACCTGATTGAGGAATCGCGTAAAAGCGGCGGTTAATCATGAGCAGCATTTATCACTCGGAAGGTATCAGGAATGCACATCAGTGACGAAGAACGGCAGCGGCTGGTCAATCTGGTCGCGGAACTGCGCGAGATAGCACAGAACGAGCGTCAGGCGGGCGATCTGCGCCGCCAGCAAAACGCAGTCAAGGCGCGGTTTTACGGACACGCCGAAGCTTACGAGGACGCTGCCCAGCGGCTGGCGGCGATTGTTGGCGAGCCTGATCAGGCGGATTCAGACGATGCTATGCTGCTGAACGATGGCAAGAGCGACGACGTGGACGCCGAGTAAGACAAACACTGCCCGCGCGACGCTGGCGATTCAGGACAAGGGGGAAATGGTATGGCTGAGATCTTCATTTCCTATTCCCGAAAAGACGGCGAATTCGCGCGGCGGCTCAGCAGTGAACTGCATAAGCACCGCCGCGACGTCTGGATTGACTGGGATGACATACCGCGCGGCACAGACTGGCTCAAGGAGATCTATGCCAGCATTGAAGCCGCCGATACGCTCGTCCTGATCGTTTCGCAGCACTCGCTGGTCAGCGAAATCTGCAATTACGAAATCGCGCACGCGCGGCGGCTCAACAAACGCATTATCCCCCTCATTCGCCAGCCGATTGAAGGCGATGTGGAGAAGATCGTCAAAGGGACGTGGGTTGGCGAATCGTGGGAACAGACAGCAAGCGAAAACTGGGAAGCGATACAGCATATCAACTGGCTGAACTTTCACGACGATGCCGCTTTTCAGTCCGAATTCGGCGTTCTGCTGAAAACAATCGATGAAGATTTGCCGCATCGCAAAGCGCACACGCGCTATCTGATGCGGGCGCTGGATTGGGAGCGCGCGGCGCGTAATCCCTCATTTCTGCTGATAGGCGACGAAATCACCGCCGCTGAAGCATGGCTGAAGGCAGGCAGCGGCAAACAGCCGCCGCCCGATCCGCTGCACCGTGAGTACATCGGCGCAAGCCGCCGCGCCGACGACGAACGCCAGGCGCAGGCAGCCGCCGTTGAACAGCGGATCGCGCAGTTGGGACGGCGAACGCGGCAGTTCAGCCTCGCAGCGCTGGCGCTGGCGGTGATGGTGGCGCTGGCAATCATCGCCGTCGTGGTGGCGGTTGCGCAGGGCAACGAGGCGCGGAAGCAGGTTACAGCAGCAGAGCTGGAACTGGCGACGGCAACCCGCGTGCAGCTTCGTGCTGCCACAGCAGAGCAGGAACTCGTGTTCGCGAATGCGACGCTTGCGCCCATTCCCGCCACGCTGAGTGCCGCCGATCTGCAAATAAATGTCGGTCAGACACAGATTGCGCAGGTCAACACGCTTATCGCGACCGCGCAAACGCAGTCCGCCGTCATCAGCGCGTCCCTCACGCCCGTACCGCCCACTCTGACAGCGGTTGCGCTGCAAATTGAAGCGGCTAATCTTCAGAGAGATTTATGGGTCACTGTGAGTCAGGCGCTCGTTGTCCTATCGGATGGAGCAAGAGATGAGGCTTTACAAATCGCGTCCAATCTTGCCTTCACCTATGCGAACGAACCGAACGCTTATTTGGGGAGTGGCGCCATTTATGCCGCGCTGGGCGAGTTCGACGCCGCATTGACCAGCTACACCCGCGCTCTTGACCTCGATCCACAGTTCGCGCTCGCTTATTACAATCGCGGCGTTCTCTATGGCAATCTTGGAGAAGACATGCTGGCGATTGAAGATTACACCCGCGCCATCGAACTCGATCCAGACGACTCGCAAGCCTACGTTAATCGCGGTACCAGCCTGATCGCTCTAGGCGAGCATGAGCAGGCGATTGAAGACTTCAGCCGCGCCATTGAACTCGATCCACAGTTCGCCAACGCCTACAACAATCGTGGCAATGCCCTCAACAGCCTCGGTGAGTACGAACAGGCACTGGTCGATTTGAACCGCGCCATTGAACTTGATCCACAGCTTGCGTCCGCCTATAACAATCGTGGCAATGCCCTCAACAACCTGAGCAAACATGAGCAGGCGATTGAAGACTTCAGCCGCGCCATTGAACTCGATCCACAGTTCGCGCTCGCTCACTATAATCGCGGCACTGCTCGATACAGCCTGGGAGAATATGGGCAGGCGATTGAAGACTTCAGCCGCGCCATTGAACTCGATCCACAGTCTGCGCTCGCTTACTACAATCGTGCTGTTCTCTATGGCACGCTTCGAGAATACGAGCTGGCGATTGACGATTCAAACCGCGCTATCGAACTCGATCCACAGTACTCCGACGCTTACATCAATCGCAGCGTCTTCTATGCCGCGATTGGGGAGTACGAGCTGGCGATTGACGATTCGAACCGCGCCATCGAACTCAGCCCTGATGATGGGATTGCATACCTGAATCGAGGTCGGTGGTATTATCTCAGCGGCAATTACCCACAAGCGCTGGACAACTGGCAGACGGCAGAAGCCTTGCTGGGGCAGCTTCCGCCGCAGGATCAGGAAATCAGACAGCAGCTGGAACAGCAGCTAACCGAAGCTACAGAGACCGCAAAATAAGAAGGCGCGCAGCCAGCGCGGCGCATTTGTTGGTGGATCAGTCCAAACCAGTCCATTCAGATTGCGGATGTCGAGATTTGAGGGAGAATTGGACTTTCACCCACCCATCAACTGCATTTAGCGGTTATAGTAAGGGTATCGTTCGATTAGCAAAGAGCCGAATTATGGATGACTATCATGTCGTGGTCTACGCATCTCAGGGAGGTCGCGTAATACACCCTGAATTTGTAGTCGCGCGTCCGAATCTGTCGCAGGATACGCGGACGACCGTTCACACGGCTGATGATGGCAATCTCAACATCATCATCTGGTGGATGTATGACCAGTTCTCGAAGGCGCAGTTGCAAGCCCATACCGACCAGATCATCAACACGGTCAAACTCAAGCTGGGTGCCTCACAATCGTAGATCCAGCGCCGCGCCTGGAAAGGCAGCGGCGATTCACCGCAAAAAAAATAAAAGGGCGCACAGCCGAAGCCATGCACCCTCTTTTCGCTCAGTACCCGGTACTCAGCACTTCTGATAGTTCTGCTCAGTCAATCATCTGATCCTGATCCTGGCGAAGGTGCAGGTAATCGGTGCTGGCATTTTCGTGCCGCCCAAACACCAGTTCCCCGTTCTCCTCGTCAATCACGATCAGGTCACCGCTGGCAACCTCGCCCTTGAGAAGCTGCGTACTCAGCGGGTTTTCGAGGTAGCGCTGGAGGGCGCGGCGCAGCGGGCGCGCGCCAAACTGCGGGTCGTAGCCCTTCTGTGCCAGCCACAGCCGCGCTGGCTCGGTCAGGTGGATGGCGACGCCAGCATCGCGCAGCCGGTCAGCGACTTCCTTCATCTGCAAATCAACGATCTGCTCGACCTGCTGAAGCGTCAGCGGCTCGAAGATGATGATCTCGTCAATGCGGTTCAGGAATTCGGGACGGAAGGTTTCGCGCATCGCCCGTTCAATCTTCTGATGATCGGCAATCGCCTGCTCATCGGTCGCCTGAACGAAGCCCAGCGCACCGCCCTTGCGGGCAAATTCGGTACCGAGGTTGCTGGTCATGATGATGACGGTATTGTTGAAGTCAATCGTGCGTCCCTGCCCGTCGGTCAGGCGTCCGTCTTCAAGAATTTGCAGCAGCGCGTTCCACACGTCCGGGTGCGCCTTTTCGATTTCGTCGAACAGGATCACGCGGTAGGGACGGCGGCGCACCGCTTCGGTCAACTGACCGCCTTCTTCGTAGCCAACATAGCCGGGAGGCGCGCCAAACAAACGGCTGACCGTGTGCTGCTCGCGGTATTCGCTCATATCAATCCGCAGCAGCGCCTTCTCATCGTCGAACAGGAATTCCGCCAGCGCCTTCGCCAGCTCGGTCTTGCCAACGCCGGACGAGCCGAGGAAGATGAACGAGCCAATCGGACGATCCGGGTCTTTCAAGCCGCTGCGCGCCCGACGAATCGCGTGGGCAATCGCCGTGACCGCGCCTTCCTGACCGATGACGCTTTCGTGCAGCGCCTCTTCCATGCGAATCAGCTTCTCGCTCTCGGTTTCCAGCACCTGCGAAACGGGAATTCCGGTCCACTGCGCCAGCACCTGGGCGATATCTTCGGCGTCAACCACTTCGTCAATGGTGTTTTCGTGCTGCCAACGGAAGCGCTCTTCTTCAAGTTCCTGCTCAAGCTGAAGGCGGCGCATCTTGTATTCCGCCGCGCGTTCGTATTCGCGCGCCATGCCTGCCGCTTCTTCGTCGGCTTGCAGGCGCGACACTACATCCTTCATCTCTTTCAACTGCGCGGGCAGCGAATACAGCGCCACGCGCAGCTTGGACGCGGCTTCGTCCAGCAGGTCAATTGCCTTATCCGGCATCTTGCGGTCGGAGATATAGCGGTCAGAGAGCCGCGCTGCCGCGACGACTGCCTCATCCGAGATAGTCACTTTGTGGTGTGCTTCGTAGCGATCACGCAAGCCAAACAGCATCTCGATGGTGTCTTCCACGTTTGGCTCTTCGACGTAGACCGGGGCGAACCGACGATCCAACGCGCTATCCTTCTCGATGTAGTTGCGATACTCGTCCAGCGTGGTCGCGCCGACACACTGAAGCTCGCCGCGCGCCAATGCCGGTTTCATCATGTTACCGGCGTCCAGCGCGCCCTGTGCCGCGCCCGCGCCAACGACCTGATGCAGCTCGTCAATGAAGAGGATGATCTCGCCTTCCGCCCGCTGCACTTCCTCGATAGTCGCCTTCAGGCGTTCTTCAAACTCGCCCCGGAAGCGGCTGCCCGCCAGCATTGAGCCGAGGTCAAGGCTGACCACGCGCTTGCCAAGCAGGATTTCGGGAACGTCGCCTTCAGTGATCTTCTGCGCCAGACCTTCGACAATCGCCGTCTTGCCCACACCGGCTTCGCCGATGAGGACCGGATTATTCTTGGTGCGGCGGCACAAAATCTGGATCACGCGCATGATTTCGGCGTCGCGCCCGATGACCGGGTCGAGCTTGCCTTCAACTGCCATGCGGGTGAGATCGCGGCTGTACTTTTCCAGCGTGCGATAGCGGCTCTCCGCCTGCGGGTCGGTAACGCGCTGCCCGCCGCGCAGGTCTTTAATGGCGTCGTAGACGCGGTCGCGGGTGATGCCGTTATCGCCCAGAATTTTGGCAACGGCAGTGTTTCGCTCGCTCAGGATGGCGAGGAAGATGTGCTCGGTGGAAATGTACTCGTCGCGCAGGCGGTTGGCTTCTTCGTTGGCGAGGTCAATAATCCGCTTCACGCGCGGGGTGATGAACACCTGATTGGTGCCATGACCGTAGATGGCTGCCTTTGGGCTGGCGCGCAGAATTTCATCGAGGCGCGAACGCATGGCGTTCACGTCAATCGTCAGGCGTTCCAGAAGCTGCGGGATGACGCCGTCATTCTGTTCCAGCAGCGCCAGCAGGATATGCTCAGTATCCACCTGATTATGTCCATACCGCTGGAGTATTTCGTATGCGCGCGCCGCAGCATCCTGGGCACGCTCTGTAAAACGCTCAAAACGCATCATCGTGGGTTAAATCCTCAACTTGCTTCCGATTGCGCCCGGATGTCACTCCATTGTACCGGAATCCAGCCAAGTTGGCTCAACTCAGGCAGTAGGGGACTACTCAGGAGCAGAATGGAAGGTACGACTATGCTGTCAGCCAACGAGTATAGCCCACGCATGTAAGAATTACGTTGATAGTCTGTAAGAGGGGTGAAGATGAGACGAGATAGCAGCGCCGCCCGAGACGAAGTTCGTATTGTTTCGTTCCAAGGATAATAATTGTGATCAAGAGGGCGACCCGGTGGATCGCCCCTACAGATATTGTTGCTGCCTTACGCCAACACGGAAGACCTGCATGAACGCCAACCCTGATCGACCCGCCCGACGTTCTATTCGCCTGAAAGATTATGGTTACGCCGACGAAGGCGCGTATTTCGTCACCATTTGCGCCTATGGTCGCGCCTGCCTGTTTGGTGAGATTGTGGATGGCGAGATGCGCTTGAGCCGGGTTGGGGAGGTTGTTTTGCAGGAATGGTTGCAGACAGCATTCGTTCGCCCTAACGTGGAATTGGATGCGTTCGTTATCATGCCCAACCACGTACACGGGATCATCGTGATCACGGAATGTAGGGGCGACCCGGTGGGTCGCCCAGATAACGCAATGTCATCAGAAAACACAATGGCACCAGATAACACAATGGCGCCAGATAACACAATGTCATCAGATAACACAATGGCACCAGATAACACAATGTCATCAGATAACACAATGTCGCCAGATAACACAATGGCACCAGATAACACAATGTCGCCAGATAACACAATGGCACCAGATAACACAATGGCAATTAAGGATGGGCGAGGCACCGCCTCGCCCCTACAAACCGACGGCAATATCTCCTCACCACGCCCAAAAGGAGCGATAAAGGGATCGCTTGGCGCGATTGTGGGGCAGTTCAAATCATCCGTCTCGCGGCGGCTAAAGGATGATCCTGATGTGCCCATGCCCCTCTGGCAGCGAAACTATTATGAACACGTCATTCGGGATGAAGCGGATTTAAACCGTGTTCGTGAATACATCGACTGCAATCCGCAGATGTGGAATATGGACGAGGAAAATCCGGCGCGGCTCAAATTTCACAGGACATGACAAGGGCGAGTCAGCGACTCGCCCCTACGAGGATTTCAACACGGTAGAAACACAGACCTATATCTGGAAGCCGCCGGTGACGTGGATGATCTTCTGCGTGTAGTTGTGGACGAATTCCTGCAGCTTGTCGTTCAGCATCGTCCAGTCGTCGCTTTCGAGGATATTGCGCATACTGTCATAGTCGCGGGTGATGGCTTCCGTCATGATCTGCGGGGCATCCTTGGCGCGGCTGTAGACGGTGTACCACGCGCCGGTCGGCTGCAACCCAAGTTTTTGAACGCCGGGAACCCACTCGCGCACCACAAACTCGAAATATTCCTGATCCCGCCCCGGCTTAATATCCCAGTTCATCAGCAGCTTTACGCTCATCGCCTCTTCCTCTAAACCTGTGGATTCAATACCACCACCTGCGGCTGTTCCGGCAGGTCGGACGCGCTGAACTTGAGCGTATCGGCTTCCTGAACCTTACTTACCCCCATCGCCTTGAGGAATTTCTCCACCGGCTCCAGCGGGAAGCGCAGCCCTGGCAGCTCATAGTGCATCGGCACGATGAAGCGCGGCTCGATCAACCCGACCACTTCCGCCGCCTGCGCCGCCGACAGCCCTCTGCCGCCGCCTACGGGCACCAGCAGCACGCTGACCTCGCCCATGCGCTCGATCAGGGACTGCTGCGGCACATGCTCCAGATCGCCCAGGTGCAGCACGCTTAGATTATCATACACAATATGATACGCTACATTGGGGCGCGTGGTTGCGCTTTCGGGATCGTGCATCGCCACGCCGGTGATGAAGACGTTGCCAACTTCGTATTCACCTGCCCCGCGAATGATGTACGCTTCGTTCTTGACCGCTTCGATGTAGTTGTGTCCAGATTCGTCATGGCTGACGGTCACCACGTCTGCCTTGAGCTTCAGCGGTGGCAGCCCGATTGTATCGGCGAATGGGTCGGTGACAACGGTTATCCGCCCCCGTTCGGAAATGCGGAAACAGCTATGTCCAAACCACGTGATATCCAAAGGAATCGCCCTCGCGTGAATAGTTGATAAGGTAGAATTATACCCGATTACAGGTGTACTTTTCAAAACATATGTACCAATTTCTCAGGCAGCCTATGCGCCGCGAAGATCGATTCCGAGAAAGCATCGACCGTAACTGGAGCGTCTCCGAAGTTGGAGAAGGCAGCGTGACGCCTTCATCCGTCGGCTTGCGGCTGGCGATTCCGGCGGCGGATGGCGCGGGCTACCACAACGCGCAGATCAGTGACTATTACCGCCAGTCGGGCGGCAAGCCCCGCCTGAATTTTCAATGGCGACCGCCGCTGCGGATGACGGTGACGGCGCGGGCAGAGGTGGGCGGCGGAACGGTGGATCGGCTGCGCGGGACGGCGGGATTCGGCTTCTGGAATCATCCATTTTCGCCGGACAGCCGCCGCCTGCCCCGCCTGCCGCGGGCGATCTGGTTCTTCTTCGGATCGCCGCCCAACAACATGCAGCTTGCTTACGGCGTCCCCGGTTCTGGCTGGAAAGCGGCGACGATTGACGCCACCCACCCGCGAGCGCTGCTGCTGGCACCGCTGGCGCTGCCCGCCGTCCTGCTGATGCGCCTGCCCGGCTTGTACCGGCGGCTGTGGCAGCCGATTCAGCGGACGCTCAGAATTGGCGAGTACGCGCTGAATGTGAATCTGCTGGCGGAAGCGCATACTTATCAAGTGGAGTGGCGGGCTGGCAGCACCCGCTTCGCCGTCGATGGCGCGCCCGTTTTCGAGACGCCGTTCGCGCCGCAAGGAGCAGCCGGATTTGTGGCGTGGCTGGACAATCAATACGCTGTGGTGACGCCGCAGGGGCAGTTTGGCTTCGGCGTGATGCCCGTCGAACGCCCGCAAACGCTGATACTGGAACACGTCATCATCGAGTCGATGTGAGGGAATCGCATGGCACAGGCAGTCGTCGTTATCGCCGGATCGCCCCCGTGGACAGAGGGCGCGGCGGATATTTTGCGCGAACGGGGCTATACGCCGGTTCACTACAGCGAGCGTACCGGCTATGTGGCGCGGCTGGCGGACGCGCACGCGGCAATGATCCTGGTGGGCGATGGCGAGGACTGGCGCTTCTGGGCGGTGACGCCCAAGACCAGCCCGGCGACACGGCGCATTCCCGTTATTGTCGTGACCGGTGACGCCGAGCTACAGGACGCGGCACTCCGAAGTGGGGCTAACCTCGTGCTGACGCGGGATACTCTATTGAGAGAACTCCCCATGCTGCTTGAGGAGCTTGCCCGCGTGCCCGACCCCGCGACCCTACAAGCATTGGAACAGCAGTGTCACGAAGCGCTGCCCCCGGAAGCTGTCGAAGCGGTCAGCCGGTTCAATGCGGGCGAATACTACCGGCAGCACGATCTGTTCGAGGCGCTGTGGATGGAGGAGGAACGCCCGATCCGCGATCTGTACCGCGCCATATTGCAGGTCGGGATTGCCTACTATCAGGCGACGCTGGGCAACCAGCGCGGGGCGCTGAAGATGCTGCTTCGCAGCCAGCAGTGGCTGGCGCTGCTGCCGGATGTGTGTCAGGGAATCGACGTGGCAGCCCTGCGCGCCGACGCTGCCCGCGCGCGGGCTGAACTGGAGCGCGTCGGCGAGGCTGACATGGCGCAGTTCGATTATTCGGTATTGAAGCCTGTCAAAGTAATTATCAAACAAGATTGAACCGCAGAGGGCGCGGAGAACGCAGAGAGAAAGACGTTCTGAACTGCCAAGTCGCCAAGGACGCCAGGAACACGGAGAGGATTGTAGGGGCGCAGTGTGCTGCGCCCTTCATTTCCCTTAATGCCCTCTGTGTCCTGGTGGTTCATTTTCTCTCTGCGTTCCTGGTGACCTGGCGGTTCAGATGAGCTTTTTTAGTACGCGACCACCGTCGTCTCGTCCAGCAGGCTCAGATCGAGCTGCCAGAAGCGAGTCGGATCGGCGGGTTCGAGTATCCAGCGCACCTGATGACGTGTGCCGCCCAACGTCACCTCATGCGTTTCCCCGACAATGAGATACTCGGCGGCGTGTCCGGTCTGCGATTCGCGCACGACAATGCGATCAAACAGTGCCAGGGCGAGGACAGCCTGCGGATGCGTTCGCGCGCTCGTCTCGATCTGGCTGACGACACCTAAAGGCAGCCTGCGGACGCGCAGTTCGTAGCGTGCCATCTGATCGGCTTCGTCGGCGCTGTCCACTAACGGCACATCCAGCGCCAGCGTCCGGCAGCCATGAAAGGTGATGCTGAGGGTATCACTGTGTTCTACCACCAGCGGCGTGCCGATGAACAGCGGTCTGCCAAGCAGCGACGCGCCGGGCAGCAGATAGGCGGTTACGCCGCTGTCGTTGCGAACTTCCAGCGCGGCGGCGCTCGCGCCCGCTTCGACGATGGCGGCGCTCACCGGAACGGGCGCGCCGGTGCCGTCGGCTTTGGTGTTGGCGCTCAGGCTGAGTCCGGTCACGGCGAGCGCGCCCATCGGGCTGCCGTCGGCGGCGCGATACGAGACGACGAAGCGGCGTGTCCCCGGCGGCAGGCGCTGGGCATTTTCCAGCGTCCACAGCGGCGAATTGGGCAGACCGGGCTGGCGCGGGATGACTGTCACCTGCACGTGGTTGGCAAAACCTGCGCCGTAGCTGTAGTCCAGGGCTTCGACATCATCTTCAAACACGGCAGCCGGAGCAGCGGCGCGCAGCGTGTGATGGCGGTTGTAGAAAGTGGCGGTGCCGTCGCGGTGGATAAAAAACCGCCCGCGCTCGCTTTCGACCGTCTGCCGCAGCGCTTCGTCCGCCGGGATATTCCATAGGTCACCGGCATAGGTGAAGGTCGAAACGCCGCTTTCGAGCCAATGGGCAGCCGGTTCGTCCGCTGCCAGCCGCGCCGTCAGATCGAGTTCGCTCATGCCGGGGACTTCCAGCACCCACAGCAGCGCCAGACCGGCGCGGCGCAGGGGAAAGCGGTTGAGCAGCGCCCGCACGACCTGATCTGACCGGACGTTCACCAGCGGCGGCAGCCGGGCGCTGAAATGCGCCAACTGCGCGTCGATGGTGGTCGCGTGGATGATGGCGGCGCGCGTCCCGTGTTCGCCCGGCTGCGGCTCGACCGACTCGATCACGCCGGTGAAGTGCGCGCGGGCGAGTCCGTCGTCGCTCTGGATGCGGATGAACTTACCCGGCACCAGCGGAGTCAAACCGGCTTCGGGCGAATAGCGGCGGTCGCGGTTGCGAACGGTGATGCGGGCAAATCCCGGCGGCGCGACGTGCTGGTACGGGCTGGTCATCCCCAGCCGCCAGGTCAGCGCCAGCACATCGCCGCTGATATCCTCGCCCGTTTCGGCAAAATCGCCATCGTCGTCCCGGTCAATGAGCACCTGGTAGGTGGGCATGTTTTCTCCTTGCAGGAGTGAGTAAGAAAAGTAAAGAAAGGAAGAACAGTAAAAGAAGTGGAGCTACGGCTTGACGGAGTTCTTCACTTCTTCTACTTTCTTTACTTTGGTTACTTCCTCTACAGCTCTATGAGCCACACATGGCGCAGAGCGCAGCCGTGAAAACTGGCGTCGCCGTGAGCGAACGTGCCCGGCTCGACGGTCACTTTGGGCGGTTCGAGCAGCGCCCCACCCAGCGTGACGTCGGCGGCGAGCGCGGCAAAGTAGGCGTCGATCAGATCGATCAGGCGCGGAAAGTGCGAGCGCAGCCCGACTCCGTCGGCTGTCGGAGCGACCAACAGCAGGTGGGTGACGGTGTAGCGGATGGTTCGGGCGCTGCCGCTGAAGGCGAGCGCCTGGAATGCCTCGCCGCGCTCGCGGAACAGGCGGCGCTCACTGACCTCGCCCGGCAGCGCCAGCAGCGCCGGAAGCTGTGCCCGGATGAGACTGTTGGGGATGGTTGAAACGCCGTAGTTGTGCAGAACACCGGGCACGCTCAGCCCGGCAAGCGCGGTCAGCGCCGCCCGAAAAGTTGGCATATGTCCTCCGTAGAGAGAAGTGAAAAAGAGAGAAGTCAAAAGGTGAAAAGTTGAAAGTGGAAAGTCAAAAGTGGAAAGTAACGGCAGTTCCTCACTTTTGACTTTGAGCCTGGTTTAGCTCTGCACCCGGTCGCGACGGAACGGGCGCAGCACCTGATGGAACTCGGCGGGGACAGGGCTGCTCTGTTTATAGAGCCATGCCGCCCAGCGCACCGTCAGGTCGGACACATCCCGCGCGGGCTGAAAGATGTTGATCGGGCTGAACTGCCCGTGAGCCGCGATGTGCGTGCCAGCGACGGCGCGGTACACAGACAGGCTGTTGCTGCTGGTATCCACCCGCACGATCCGCATCCATTCCTGGTTGATGGCGATAACCTGCCCGACCTGAAAACGGGGGGCGTTGAGTCCGCCCTCTTCGCCGTCGGCATCGTCCACGCTGATGACGGTGGCGGTTGATTCAAGCGGATCGTCGGCGACGCCGTCGTGGGATGACAGCCAGGCATGTTGCCAATCATCGTGCCAGCCCCAGACGCCGGTGACCGTGACCTGCCCTTCATCGGGGGTGAAGCAGCGCCCGTTCCTGAGCCGCAGCACGCTGGCGATTCCGCCTGAAGGCAGCCGATCCACTTCATCCAGCGGAACAGCGCCGCTGCCGTCCTCGACGGCGGTCAGGTCGAGCAGATCGTCGTTGAGCAGCAGCTCGTTGCGGCAGGCAGACGGGACGTGCGCCAGCGCCGCCTGCCAGGGCAGAAAGTGCCGCCGGGCTTCCCGTTCGATCTGGGCGGAGGCGGCGCGCAGAGCTTCCATCAGCCGCGCGTCCTCGGCAGTATCGGCTGTCGCCAGCCCCAAATGGCGGCGCAGGGCGTGCAGTGTTGCAATGGTGTACATGTTTGTCCTCTCTATTCGGTACAATCTCCAAAAAAGACCGTGCATAAACACAAATAAGCGCAGCGTTATCTGACACTGAATTCAGCGTGGGTTCGATGTGTGTGCGGGGTCCATCAGAGGGGGTGGGATATGGACATCTACACGCGCCTTGAGATTCCAGATGACAGCGAGCTTTACGTCGTCCATATCGAGGTGGCGGACTGGGGCGATGGTCTGCTCATCACCGGTTACTACCGGACTTCACTGGGCGAACAGCGCCACTTTCGCCTGAGCTTCATTCACTGCCGCGAGATCGTCTGGCGCGCCTTTCCGCCCGCCGCCCAGCCGAACGCGACGGCGCTCCTGCTGCTGGATGTGAATCTGGGTGCAGAAAAATGTCGCAAGCCGACCCAGCTTCTGACCGAACACTTCAAGGTGACAGCGCGCTACGACCGGATGGAGATCGAGGATGTTTGAGAGCCTGGAGCGCGGCTTGGGGCTGGATATCGTCGTCGGCTTGCAGAGCGCCGGGCATCCGCTGCTGGATGGACTGGCGCTGCTGCTCTATCTGGTCGGCGGATTCGTCTTTTATCTGGTGCTGATCGCTTTTTGCTACTGGTCACTGGATAAGGGACTCGGCAAGCGGCTGCTGATCGTGCTGTTTGTGACCGGCGTGCTGGTGGCGGGCTTAAAGCTGGGATTCCAGCGCCCGCGCCCTTATATCGCCTTTCCTGATCGGGTGTCTCATGTCATCGAAGAAGGCACCTATGGCATCCCCAGCGGGCATACGGCTTTCGCGCTGGCGTGGTGGGGATACCTGGCATGGCACAGGCGCAGCCGGGCTGGCTGGGCGGCGGTGATCGTCTACACGGCGGTGATGGGCTGGGGACGGATGTACATCGGCGCGCACTACCCGCAGGACATCGTCGCTGGCGTTCTGGTCGCGCTGATCGGACTCGCCATCTGCACCCATTTCCCGCGCGGCGTGATCGGTCTATGGAACCGGCTCTCGTTCGGAACACGGGCTGCCGTGATCGTGCTGATGAGCATCATCATCACGGTGTATTTTGGTGAAGATCATTTCGCGCTGGTGGTCGCCGGAAGCGTGCCCGGCGCGGCGCTGGGCGCAGCCATTGAGGCGCAAACGGTGCGTTTCAGCACCGCCGGTCGCTGGGGGCAGCGGCTGCTGCGCTTTGTCGTCGGTCTGGCGCTGCTGGCAGGCTTCGGCGTCCTGCTGTGGCTGATACCCATTCCAGCCGGTTGGGAAGTGGCGCGCGAGGTGCTGGTTTACGCCGCCATCGGCATGGGGATGATGCTGGGCGTACCCTGGCTTGGGCTGCGGCTGGGATTCTTCAGTCAGGCGGCGTCTGCCGAGTCAATAGGGAGGCTGCCGGTTCAGTAGCACGTGATGCCAATTTGGGCGAACCGATGGGTTCGCCCCGTCAACCTGTGCAGCCGCGCGCGTTCACCCGGCTTCTGGCTCGGCTGAGGCTGGCACATAGACCGAAACCGAAGCACCGAGAGTCCTGCCTTCCACATCGCTGTACGACGTAAATTCCGGGTCAAGCGGCTCCATTTCGCGCAGAAAAGCGTCCATCACTTCCATATCCTGGAGGGGGAAGAAGAAGGTGTAGTCGGTATCCGGCGCGAATTCAAAATGGCGCGCCGCCAGATCATCGCTGCTGATCGTCTGGTACTCGGCTTTGGTGGGGATATAGTAGATGACCCAGGGGATGAATTCGGCGCGCGATGGATCGGCGTAGACGTAGACGAAATTCTCTGTTTCCTCAAGCTCCAGCGCTTTCCAAGCGATGATATTCTCAAAATCCGGCAGATATTCCTGCGGCATCTGGACGAAATAGTTTTGCAGGTTGGTGACGACCAGCGCCGCCAGCACCACCCCCAGCAGGGCGAACGCCGCCGGGCTGCGCAGCGGGCGCAGTCGTTCGCGCTGCGGCTGCGCCAGCCGGGCAAGCAGCGTCCGCAGCCTGCCGAGGACAAACTCGACCCAGGTGACGATCCCGATGGCTGTCAGCAGCGTGATCATCGGGATGACCGGCACAAAATGCTGCTGGCGCGGCGGGAAGGTATTGACCATGCTCAGGAGGAACAACCCGCCCATGAACCAGAACATAATCAGGAAATATTCCCGCTGGCGCAGGTTTCGCAGGGCGACGACAAAGCCAATGAAATAGAAGATGACGCCGATGTGACCCGCCAGCGGCGCAGAGATGTAATGCGAGTGCGTGACCGTCGTCTCGTGCAGTGACAGCATGGTATGAAACACGCCGCGCGCGAAAAGCTGGACGTAAAGATCGGGGCGGAAGAAAAATTCCTGATCGCCAAAGTGTATCGGCGGATAGTCTCGGAACAGCTCGTCCGCGGGGTAGAAAGCCAGCGCGTAATGGGTGTTTGGGAACAGGCTTTCCAGCATCTTGTACTGCAAAAGCTCAGGGGAAATGAAGTTGGTATGCACCAGATGCGGCGCTGTTGTCACCGCCGCCATCACGCCAAAGACCACAATGAGGAGCAGCAGCACCGGCAGGTCTTTGGCGGCTTGCTGCCGTTGTTCGTCGGGCAGCTTGCGCCGGAAGCGGATGAACCACTGCGCCACCAGCATACAGGCTAAGAAGCCAGCGGTGACGGCAAGACCGAGCCGCCCGGCGGTATAGGTGTAAAACCCGGCTCCGGCAGCGATACCGCCCAGCCCGAAGTAAAACATGCTCCTTCGCTGGAGGGCGACGTAAATCAGGTAGACCGCCAGCGCGACCGGCAGAACCGCCTGCGAATTGTTGTAACCCATACGGGCGAATGCCAGTGAATAGGGCAGCGTGATCAGCAGGACCGACGCCACTACCGCCATCCGGCGGTTAAACATATCGCGGGCGAGCAGATACAGCGGAACCACCGTCAGAACGGTGATCAGGACTGAGGAAAACCGCCAGCTCCATAGGGAATAGCCGAACAGCCTGAAGATGTATGCCTGATAAAATGAGCCTGGCAGCGGGTAGGAATAGACGCCAACGTCGAAAAACGAGCGCAGCTCGCGTCCGTCAGCGATGGCGACGGCGCGATCCCAGAAGTTACCTTCATCCGAAACCAGACTATTGGGGATTTCCTCTAGCTGGTAAGCGCCGATCACCAGCCCGGCAGCCAGCAGCACCACCAGCCACAGGACATCCCAGCGGGTCAGCCTGAGGGACAGGGACGTGCCCGCTTCCCGATCATAAAAGAACGTCACCCGCGCCAGCAGCGCCAGCGCGCCAATCCAGATCGCGACCAAGCCGGGACTCGGATCGGGCTGGACGAGGTTGTACAGCACGTAGCCCAGCAGCAGCCCCGCGCCAAGAAGCGACGACCAGTGGCGGCGCAGGAATTTGATCAGGTTTGGCGGCTGAGTGACGGGTAAATCGGCTGGAAAATCGGACGAAGGCGCGCGCTCAACCGCGCGAAAGATGAGGATGCCCCCCAGACACAACAGGATAATGCCGCTGATGACGTTCTCAAGGTTGGAGACATTCGGATGCAGGATTTCGCCGAGCCAGGGGGCGAAGTTGTAGCGTAGAAAGACAAACGTCGTCTGCGGCAGCAGATACTGGGCGGCACAAATGAAGAGGAAGCCGAGTGTGAAGCGCGCGCCATGTCCGTCTCGTACCCGCATTAATCTCTCTCCTGAACGTGGATATTCGCATTCTGGAAGTCACCGGCAATCATGTCTCTTTAGCAGCTTAACCGGTGTGCTGGCAACCGGGGCTTGACCTTTTTGCCCGCTGATCGCAACCCGGGTTGACTCCATCCGTATAATAAATTGTCTGGACAACCACCAAAGGATACAACATGAAACGTATTGTAATGCTATTGCTTTGTACCAGTTTGCTGGTTGGGCTGGTTGTGCCTGCTGCTGCCCTGCCTGTATCAGATTTGACAGCGCTGGCACAATATTATCCGGCAAAGACGGTTTTCTTTGCCAGTATCCGCACCGACGACGCTTTTATTGATTCGATGGATGCGCTGCTGGCGCGCATCATGGAGGCAGTACCGGAAGCGGACTTAGGCGGTCAGACATTTCGGGGCGCTCTGAACGACATTTTTGACGACAATCCAAATCTGGATGGCACATTTGACGAACTCGTCCGTTCGTGGCTGGGCGATACGGCGGCGTTTGGCGCCCCCTCTACCACCGAATTGTTCGACAGCGAGCGCAGTAACGATGACGAGACACCGGTGCTGATCGCCCTCGAAGTGACCGACCGGGCGGCGGCGGCTGCCTTCTTCGACGATATCATCCCGCCAGACGTTGACCGTGAAGCAGAACTGATTGTCGAGGAGACGGAGACATATACGCTGTTGACCTCGCCAGACACCGACAACCCGGCGGCTATCTACATTGGCGAGGACGTGATGCTGATCACCAACCAGCGGGCGCTGCTGCCTTCGTCGGGAATGACCAACTCGCTCTCCACCAGCGATGATTTCACCAACGGTCTGAGCCGCCTGCCGGAAAGCGACTACAACGCTCTGGCATACATCAACCTGCCGGAGATTATGACCCACCTGCCAGTGGCGCAGCTTGAGCCGGAAGAAGCGGCGGTGCTCGCGTCGCTGTCGCCGCTGTACCAGGCAGTTGGCGGTCAGGTCATCGGCGCGACCCTGCTTGACGACCGTTCGCTGGCGCTCGACTACGTGCAGCCGATCACCGATCTTGACGCCTATGAAGCCTTCGGCGCAGCCGTGACCACCGATTACACCCCGGTCAGCTTTGACTTCGCGCGCTATATCCCGGCAGGGACGCCGCTGGTGCTTCAGGGGGCAGACCTGCAAACGGTCTACGACAACTTTATTGCCAGCCTGACGGCAGCCGCCTCGCTACAGGAAAATTTCACGGCAGAAGGCGCTGAATCGCCCATTGACCAGATCGAAGGCGGGATGAGGCAGATTCAGTTTGCCATCGCCGGACTGACCGGGCTGAACCTGGAGGAAGAAATCCTGTCCTGGATGACCGGCAACTATGCGCTGGCGTTCCGGCTCAGCCCGGCGCTGAGCGATCTCTCCTCATCCTCGGATTTCCCCACGTCATTTCCGATGGATTTCAGCCTGTTGATCGAAGCGACCGATCCCGAAGGGGCGCAGGCGCTGGTCGATGGACTGGCGCAGTCGCTGACCTATTTCGATGACGAGTTCGAGGTCAGCACCGACGAAATCGGCAGCAGCACCGTCCAGGTGATTACCGTTCCAACTTCATCGGATGTGCCGTTCCCGATTGAGATCGTGTTTGGCGCGTCTGAGGATGTCTTTGTTTTCGGCACGCCGCGCATGGCGGAAGCGGCGCTAAATCCCGGCGAAGGGCTGGCGGGGGAGGCGAGCTACGTTGAGATGCAGTCCTACACGCTCGAAAACCCGGTCAATATCTACTATCTGGCAGGCGAAGGGCTGACGCCGCTGGTGAACCTGCTGGTGTTGAGCAATGCCGTCAACGCCTGGGATGAGGACGCCATCGGTAATGTGTTCCGTCTGGTCAGCAGCAGCTCGATAAGCTGGAATATTCAGGCGGACGGCACTTCGATCTATCGCATGGTGCTGACGCTGCCGGAGTAAGAGAAGCCGCGAGGACGGATACAGGGCGCGGCGTGATGCGCCCTGTATCCTCAATGCCGCCGATCAACCAGAATTCGCCGGATCTTCACAGCACAGCGAATTGTTCCGGTTTATAATCAGACTAATTTACACCGACTGCAATGCCTTGAGGGAAACCGTGCCAGAGCCGATTCGCCGCGCACGCCGCACTACCATCATCATTTTTCTGTTCGCCCACTTCACCCTGACCGCCGTCGTCAATCTGGTGTTCTTCGCCGGAAACGCCTTTCGACCGCTGGCTTCCGCCACCGGCGGGCTGTTTACCGGCTCGCTGCTCGCCAATCTGGTGTTCATCGCCGCGCTGGTGCTGGTCATCATCCTGGGCGTGGGCAGACTCCGCCTGTACGACATCGGCTTGGTGAGGCGCAATATCATGCCCGGCTTGGTCTATACGGTCGGATTGTGGCTCGTGGCGCAGATTGTCCACCTGCTGGCGGGGCTGGTGACCTACGGAACGGTGTCGCTCAACGCCGAATGGCTGACCTACGGCGTCGGATTCATGATCGGGCTGCTGCTGACGCAAATCTTCGGTAATGCTCTGTTTGAAGAAATCGCCTATCGCGGTTTTCTCGTCCCACAGCTTTACCTTCGGCTGGAACGGCTGCGAGATCGCCCCTGGAAGCGTTTGTTTGCCGCGCTGTTAATCTCACAGACCGCCTTCGCGCTGTCGCATATCCCCAACCGTATTTATCTGGGCATGAGTGCCGGCGACATCGCCATCGATCTGCTGATGCTGGTCGGCTGGGGCATCCTGTACGCGCTGCTCTACCTGCGCACCGACAACCTGTTTCTGGTGGTTGGCGTTCACGCGCTGGGGAATACGCCGACCACGATTTTTGCCACCGCCCCGATGCTGACCGGCGCGGGCGCGTCGATGCTGATCTATCTACTAGCGGTGACGGCGACCTTCCTCTACCCGATGCTGCGGGCGCAGCAGGTTCGGCTGGCGGACGCGGTTTGACGCCGCGCGATTTCGCAACGGTGTGATGCAGCACATCCCTGTACAATAAATAGGAATACAGCGTCGGTTGACACAGTGAGGAAACATGGCGAAACGGCGTCAAGAGGAAGAACAGGAATTATCCTGGTATGACGAACCGCTTTACGATACAGACGATGCCGCCGATCCCTTTGCCGACGACGATGATGATCTGCCCGTAAAGGAACGCCGGGGTCCCGATACCTCGAACCTGCCGCGCGAAGTGAGCTTGATTGGCGGCTGTTTTAACGTGCTGCTGATCGCCATCGTCTCGATTCTCATTTTTAGCCTGCTCGGCGTTGGCATCGTCCTCGGCGGACGCGCGGTGGGCATTTTCCCCAAGACTGCCTCGGCGGACAGCGCGCCGCAGCTTGTCCCCATCGCGACGCCGGTTTCTGCTGCCCTCGCGCCCGCTGCCCCGGACGCGGAAAGCTGCGAACCGCAGGCATGGTGGAACGCGCAGTCGGGCGCTTTTGAGTACTTTGCTGTGCTCTATGACCGCGCGACGATTGCGCCGCTGGCTGGCACGCTGGATGAACTGCGCGCGGAAATGACCGCCCGGCGCGATACGGCGGCGGCGGTTCCGTCGGCAGCCTGCCTGGCGGCGGCGCGTGATGCGTTGGCGCAGGGCATGGACGACGCCATTGGCGCGGTGGAATCCGTCGCCGCTTCCGGCAGGCGCAGCGCCGCGAGCCAGGCGGAAAGCGCGTCGGCGTCACTGGCGAATGTCCTCGTCGCGCTGTGGGATCTGAGGATTTCGAACGACCTGAACACGCCGCCCAGCCTCGACATCCCGCGCGGCGGCAACTGTGACGCAGCGCAGCTTGCCGCATGGGCAGACCGCTTCCTGCCGCTGTGGCAGCAGGTGGACGCGATTCTGTCCCAGACCGACGTAGCTGCCGGAAACCCGGCGGACGCGCAGCAGGTGGTGACCGGACTGGAAGCGATTCGCGGCAACCTGACCGCCATTCCCTCGCCGCAGTGTGTCAGCCGCGCCAACGACTTGTCGCTGATCGGACTCAACAGCTATATCAACGGCGCGAACCTCATGCAGCAGGGCATCCCGGACGCGGCGCGCGAAAGCGCCAGCATCTATGCCCGTTCCCGCGTGACGCTCAATGCCTGGCTGGCGTGGCTGGGCGTGGAGATGGTGTAAGCGTTAGGCGAAAATCTCGCGCACAGGCAGCGTAAAACCGGGCAGCACGTCGCCGCCGTCCAGCGTTCCAGCTTCATCGAGGGTTCTTGAGGACTGCACGCCATCTGCCAGCGTGTGCGCCTGCACCGTTTTGTTGGATGGGTCGATTATCCAGACGAGGCGCGTGCCGTAGCGCAGATAGAGCGCGACCTTGCGCGCCACCTGCGTGTACGACTCTGAAGGGGAAACTACCTCAACGGCGAGGTCAGGCGCGAACGGCACAAACTGCTTCGGCAAGCCTTCCGGCGCGCGCGCTTTGGCAACGAACCCGATATCTGGCGCAAGCACCGTGTCTTTGCCGACCGTTCGCCGGTGCAGCACATAGCCCGTCTCGGCGGCGGTGACATAGCCGAGATCGTGTGCTTCTACAAAACCGCCCACGCGCAGAGTCACTTTAACAATGATAACACCATGTTCGCCGCCAGCAGGAGCCATTTCTTCAATTTCCCCCTCGATGAGTTCAACGTGAAGATCTTCATACTCCGGCGTCTGGCACAGCGCCCAGAATTCGCTGGCGGAGATGGTTTTTTCCTGGATGGTCACGGCTGCCACCTCATACTCTGAATACCTCGATTGTATCACGGACTATAGATGAACGGGCTGCGTCCACCACGTTTGCAAAATTCACAAATTCTCCACAAATGCCCACTGAATACGGGCTGCTTCAGCGTTATGATGTAAGTGGATATGAATTTAGTAAGGAACACTACACTCATGTCAAAGCAAAAGATGCTCGCCGCGCGAGAACTGATACAGGAGAAACGCTACGCCGAAGCGCGCGCGCTGCTGAAGACTGTAGATAATCCAACTGCAAGCGTGTGGTTGAAGAAACTGGATGAAGTCGAGCCACCAATTGTGATCTCTGCAACACCAACCAGAGATAGATTGGTATACGAAACATTCCTTAAGCAGTGGGCAGAGGTGGAGAAAACCATACTATTGGTGGGCGCGTTTGGACTGGTGTTATTCGCCGGGTATTTGGCGGTAGCCGATCCCTTCCGGAACTCCCTGACATTTTTACTGTTCGATAAGCCCGAAATTCGAGATGCCGTCATAACTTCATTTCCTTTGCTTTCTATAGCGCTTGCTATGGTCGCGATTTGGCGTTCGACGCAGAATCGTCGGATACAACAGACATTGCTCAAAATGAACCCGGGACAACTGCGTGCAATAGCTGTAAAGTCAATGCTGCTCACTTTCGTTTGGGTGGGTTTGGGTGTTATGAAGAGTGATCAGCCTCGACTTCCTCTAGGGATTTGTTGGGCTTTGATAGCGATTTTTCACTTTTGGCGTGCGTCAAAAGCTGCCAAATTACAAAGCTTGGGTATCACCAGTAATCAGGATCGCATCTCACCTCATTAACACAACCCGCGAAAACAATCTCCCCTCTCATGCAGTATAATCACCGTACAATACAAGTTCCGTGAGGCAGAGCCATGATTGCAATCCCTGCGGCGATTGATGTGCCGCTATATAGAGACGAGCGCGGCAATATCCGAGTAGGCAGCACACGAGTGCTGCTGGAATTGGTTATTCACGCCTTCAATGCTGGAGAAACGCCTGAAGGTATTGTGGATAGCTATTCAACCCTGACTTTGACGGATGTCTATGCTGTTGTGACCTACTATCTTACCCATCGCGCCGAAGTTGACGCCTATGTGCAGCAACAGAATGTAAAAGCAGAGGCAGTTCTGCGTGAAGTTGAAGCAAATGCCCCGCCTGAAACACTGGCACTGCGCGCAAGGCTGAAAGAAAAGCAGCGCTCAGAGTCATGATACGTTTCCTCGCAGATGAAAACTTCAATGGGAAAGTGGTGCGCGCTCCTTCATCACGATCCCAATGTTGATATTGTGCGCGTACAGGATACCGAAATCTATCAGGCGGATGATCCAGTGGTACTCGAATGGGCAGCGAAGCACAGGTATATTTTGCTGACTCACGATATTGATACGATGGTAGGTTTCGCTAACGAACGAATCACCGCCGAATTGCCGATGACTGGCGTCATTCTGATACGTCAGTCCTTACCAATTGGCAAAGTCGTAGAAGATCTTCTGACTGTACTTGGCGCGAGCGATGCGGAGGATTGGGTGAACGTGGTGACTTATCTACCGCTGTAGAATTTCGTAGGGGCGACTCGCGAGTCGCCCCTACTGTTCTTACACCATTCCCCCTACACCGCCAGATTGAACAATGCGCTGGCGACCTCGGTGTCGAAGGCTGCCAGCGCGAGGCGCACCGTCGCCGTAAGCTGGTAGCTGTCATAGTACGGCAGGTAGTCCACGCTCACGGCGATGCGGCGGCGGTAACCGACGATCCAGCCGGGGCGGTAGACGCACAGCGCCGTCCCGCGATCATTCGGTCCCGCGCCCACTTTGCCGTCGGCTTCTGACAGCGGCATTTCCGCTGATACCAGCACCGGCGCGCCATCCACCAAGCCGATCTGACCGGTGATCGCCGTCGCCATTGCCCCGGCTTTGTCCATCGTCAGGAACTCCGCCATCGCCAGAAATTTGGCATAGGTGCCGGTGTCCACAATCCACGCCAGATCGCCGGGGCGGGCGGCGTAGCGGTTGTCCATTTTGAAGCGGGTCGTCCGCAGCAGCGCCAGCGTCGGCGCGACGTTGGCGGCGTCCTGACGATTGGACACGTTCGTCACCAGCGGCAGCTTGCGCAGCCCATCGAACGCCATGAAGCGCTCGGTCGCGCCCGGCGCAGCATGATCCTTGTTAATATTGCCCGTCGCCGTGGCGGTGGTATCACCGTTCAGCAGCACGTAGTCGATGCTGTCGGCAATCGCCCGCACCGCCTGCTCGCGGTACAGGTTGAGCACTGGCACAATCGAGTCCTCGACCAGCTCGGCGCTGAAGCCGACGCGCAGCGCCAGCTTTTTCGCCGCCAACTGCACCTTGCCCGAACCGACGCGGCTGTCGGGGATAGGGCTGCCGCTGCCGAGCGTCAGGTGCGCTTCGTCCGCCGTCTCCGGCACAAAGTGAACCGATGGGTCGGCTCCTTCAATTGGAAGCTCGAACGGATTCGAGGGCATTTCAACACTCTGAAAAATCGGCAGAATGACGTTTTCCAGCCGCGCCTTCTGCCATATCTGCGCGCTCCACAGGTCGGGTACCCATTCGTCGCCAAAGCCAGCCAGCGTGCTGCGGCTCAGTTCATCCGCCTTCATCGCGGTCAGGTTCTTCTGACGCACCTTATGCGCGAGCGCGTTGGCGTAGCGCTCGCTGACGCCGTGGAAATTCTTGGTGCTTCGCAGCAGCACGTAGCCGTGAAGCATGTCCAGCGCGTCGAGCCGGTCATAGGGGCTGCCAACGGTGATGCTGGCTTTCACGGCATCGCCGCTGCTCAGAGGTAAGCGCTTGCGCGGCGCGCGTTCAGTGTCGCTCACCGGGATCATCTCGTCCTGCATAGTATTCGCTCCTTTGAAACTGCGGTGTGAATATGGCTGCTGTTTGCTCTTGCTCAGTCCTAGCTTGGCGGTGTCCAGACCGAGCGCATCATAGGCGCTCTTGATCACGCGGGCATCGGTGCGGCGCGGCTCGGCGGGCGCTGGCGTCAGGCTGCCTTCGACGATGGGCCAGCGCCGGATGCAGCCGTCGTCGGTCACTTCGACCAGATGCGGCAAACTTCCCGATGACCAGCCGAGGATGCCGCGCTCGATCAGGCGGTGGACGGCGCGCACGTAGCGCTGGCGCATATCTAGCTGCGCCTCTGCCCACACGCCGATCTCGTCGGCGCGCAGCGTGTCGATCAGCCCGATGACGGCGGCTTTCAGATCGCCGTCCAAGCCGTGGTGATAGAGCACCGGGCGGCGGTCGTACCAGTCCAGCCCAAGCTCGGTCTGTGGGGTGAAATACTCGCCCTGTAAGTCGCGCCGCTGTGCGCTGCCCCAAACGACGAGGTAGCCGCCGACACGTCCTTCTGTGGCGTTGAGAGTCTTCAGGTGGGGAACTGCTGCCAGTTGAGTCATAAATGCTCCTTGAGCGAACCGCTGTCAGGCGTTCAGCCGCCAGCGAAACACAGTGGCTGAAGGCTGACCGCTTTTGGCTGCCTCAGCCATCCACACGCGGCTGTCGAGTGGTGCAGGTGCGGGCAGGGATAAGGTTGTTAAGGAAGCTGTCCGGCTTGAGCAGCGGTCGCTTTGTCCCCTGGCTGACAGCTAACAGCTTTACAATAGCACTTATGTTCTACTAAAAGTGGACATTTTTGGCGGCATTTTTGACCGTTTTTTTGTCATCCCGGCTGGCAGACACGCGCCGCGTCATTTCTGATCGATCTTTTACAACCCGAATTACGAAACCCGTAAGACCACGGGCGGCTGCCGCGTCGGTGACAGCGTGAAAACGCAGCGCACGAGGAGGGGAACATGCGTTATCAGGCAGACTGCGCCGAGATCATTCTTGATCCAAGCCCGTCTGATACAGCACCAGCGCCGAAGCTTTCGACTGGCGAATATCGCCAACTGCTTCGCCAGCAGTATGAGCGCATGGCGCAGCATCAGCAGGTGATCGAGGCGGAACAACGGGCGCGAGACAGCCGCTGAATCCAGTGACGGAAGGGCGCAAACGCTGCGCCCTTTCTTTTTGTGCGTTAGCATTGACCGGCTGATGTCGGTTACAGGGGCGGTTGCTGATGGGATCGATTCGCTACGAGACGGCGTATGCCAGCGCCTGTCTGGTTGAGGAACTGAACTATTCCGGCAGCATGGCGCGGATGCTTCACAACGGCATTGATATCGTTCTGTTTGAAACCCCCACCGGCGAGGCGGTCAGCGTTCATTTCATTGACAGCGGGCTGCCGGTATACGAAATCCGCAGTATCCTGACCGACAACGCCGCTAAAGATCGTTACACGCTGTTCGTGTTGTGGGCGGATATGATGCTGCCGCGTCACGGGGAACACTACGTCGCCGATGACTGGATGGAAGCGCTGTACACGCTTTACCACGATACTATCTATGCCTATGAGATCATCGACGGGGAGCCGTTCATCTTTCCGGTGTTCTTTCGCGGCGTTGGGCTTCGGCGGGAAATCGAGTTCGGGACGGCGGTTCATTATCGGCATCTCACCTGTCGCCAGGTGCAGACCCATCTTGCCGGGCTTCAGGGTGAGTGGCGGGTTGCCGATTTTGGCGGCGCGCGCGGCACTGCCCACGATCCGGTTGTTGAGGCGCGGCAGCGCAGCGAACTGCACGCCTATTACCTGCTGCTCGGCATTGAGCCGGGCGACAGCCGCGAGACGATCAAAAAAGCCTATCGCCTGCTCGCCCGCCGCCTGCACCCGGACGTAAACCCCGACGCGGATTCAAACGAGCAGATGCGGCAGCTTAACCATGCTTACCTCAAACTGATGGAAGCCTTCGGCGACTAGAACTCGCGCCACCATCAAACCCGCCACCATAAGTTTCATTTTTATTACACAACCTTACTCATACAAACTAAACAATGCGTTGATAATTACAGTGATGCTTTGGATTGTTATAAGAACGATTGATAAGGGTTTACCTACATGGAAGCAACACTAACACAAACGGGTGAACAGTTCCTGTCCCCCCTCCGCAAAATCTGGGATTTCATCACCAAGCCAAGTGACCATGTCAAAAGCGAGGATGTCCGCCGTGTGCGGCTGCTGCTGACGCTGCTCTTCCTCTTCTCAGTGTCCGCCACGCTGGCAATGGTGATGTCGGGCTATCTTGCAACCACACCCGGGATTCTCTATATCCTCATTGGGTTGTGGGCGAGCTACCTTCTGGGGCGCACCAGGTTTTATAATCTGGCTGCCTATGTAGCGGTTGCAGTTGAGAATATCTCGGTGGCGCTGATTGTGGCTCAGTCATCTGGGGAAGCCCAGAACATGTTCGCCATCCTCACCCTCTCCGTTGTTCTCGCCACGCTGCTGCTCCCGCTTCGGGCTGCCATCGTCGTCATGGTGGGAAATATTCTTTTCATTCTGGTGCTGCCTTCGTTTATGCCCCAGTACGAGATGACATTTTCCCTGATCATCGTATTTCTGACTTCGGTTCTACTGATTGTCTTCAGCGTCTATCGCGACGCGCTGGAAAAAGACCACCGGCAGGAACTGGAGTTTTCGCTGCGGCGCAGTGAAGAAGCCAACGAGGCATTGGGTAGAGCCAACGCGCTTGCCAGAGAAACAGTGCGCCTGAAGTCCGAATTCATGTCCACCATGTCCCACGAGCTGCGCACGCCGCTGAACGCCATCACCGGGTTTTGCGGCATCATGCTGGAAGGCATGGGCGGCGAAATTGACGACGAAGCCCGGCACATGGTCGAACGGGTGCACTCCAACAGCGACCGCCTGCTGCTGCTGATTAACCAGGTGCTTGACATTGCCAAGATCGAGGCGGATCGAATTGAACTCACTCAGGAGCCGCTTTCCATGCAGGATCTGGCGACCCGCTGGCAGTCGCAGATGCAGGTGCTGGCGCAGAAGAAAGGACTGTCGTTTAACGTGACGGTTGATCCGTCGCTGCCTGAAATGGTGCATGGTGACCGCGAACGGATCACCCAGATCGCTACCAACCTGCTCTCGAACGCCTTCAAATTCACCCAGTCCGGCAGCGTTGACCTGCGCCTGAATGGCGGGCACGACACCTGGCAGATTGAGGTGCACGACACCGGCATCGGTATCCCGCCGCACGCGCTGAATTACATCTTTGACGAGTTCCGGCAGTTGGACGGTTCATCGACACGTGTGTATGGCGGTACCGGTCTGGGACTGGCAATCGTCCGCAAGCTGTGTGCGCTCATGAATGGGAATGTGCGTGTCACCAGTGTCCTCGGCGAGGGCAGCACATTCACTGTCACGCTGCCTCTAAGCGACGCAACCGCCGCCACCGAAGCCTTCGAACCGGCGCTCGCCGCCGCGCAGCCCATGGAGCAGTAAAGAGGATGTCTACTCAAATTCGCCGCGATATTCTGAAAGACTGGGTCATCGTCGTGATCGATGACGAGCCAGACAGCCTGGAAGTTGCCTCGCGCATCCTGCGGCATTACGGCGCTGTCGTTTACACTGCCAATAATGGTAAGGATGGGTTGGAGCTTATCCGCCAGCAGCGCCCGAAATTTGTCATCTCAGACCTGTCGATGCCGGTCATGGATGGCTGGGAAATGCTGTTCGAGATTCAGCAGGATCGCTACGTGGCTGAAATACCCGTTATCGCCCTCACCGCCCACGCAATGGTGGGAGATCGTAAACGGGCAATAGAAGCCGGATTCTATAATTACCTGACCAAGCCGCTGACGCCAGCGACCTTTATGGGTGAACTGATGCGCCTGCTGCTGGATGTGCCGCAGTTTGAACTGATTTTATCGGCTTAAGTGCCTGAGCAAAGGAATTTCCCGTGAGCCTGCCTATTCTGGTTGTTGAAGACGACCCCGATGGTCGCGAACTGGTTGGACGGATGCTGCGCTATCATCGTCTGAGCGTACAAACCGTCGATGACGCCGAAGAAGCGCTGGTGCAGCTTGCGCAGAACGACTATGCCGGCGTGATCATCGATCTGGCGCTGCCAGGCATGGATGGCTGGACGCTGCTGAAACACATCCAGCAGGACCCGCGCACCAGCCACCTGCGCTGCGTAGCGGTGACCGCCTATCACTCGGTTGAGACGGCGGTGAAGGCGATAGAAGATGGGTTTGTCGCCTATTTCCCGAAGCCGCTGGAAACCACCGCCTTCGTCCGCGAGTTGGAGCGAGTGTTCGCCTAACGACGTTCGCGGTTCAGCACGTAGTTACCCCCTCTCGCTCTCTGCTGGACACAGGCATGGCGCGCAGAGGGGTTTTGATTCCCCGATCTCTCCAGTTCTACATTTTCCCCTTCTTTTGACTATAATTCCAGCGTTTGTCTGCACTTATGAGGCGTGCTTGATGCGCAACCTGCTATCGCGTGAAAATCGCCTGGCGCTTTCCCTGTGCCTGGTTGTAATCCTGCTGGTGATCGTCACGACCGATACCGCGCCGCAGTGGATCTATCAGGGCTTTTAGCCGATGAACCTGGCTGCTATTCTGGTTTTCGCCGCCGCTGCCTGCCTGTATGGCGCGCTGCTTCCGGCTCGCTTCCGGGGATGGGCGCTGTTCGCCGGCAGTGTCATCGCCGTCTACGTGCTTCAGCCCGCGCTGCCGATCCGCTACAGCGCCTACGCCCTGCCAACGGCGATGCTGCTGCTGATCGTCGCCTCGTGGTGGCTGACGCGCGATTCCAATGCACACGCAGGGGCGACCACATCGCAACCACTCAATGATGATGTGGTAGGGGCGCAGCATGCTGCGCCCCTGCAATCACCTAACGATGAACGATACTCCCCCTCTCCCCGATTGCGTGAAGGTTCAGGAGTGAGGGGCATTCCCCGCGATGACCTCGTCACCCTGATGGCGCTGGTGGCGCTGATGGTTGGCGTCTCGTTCCTGCGCTTCATTGACGTGGATTTCCGGCTGGTCGCCAGCACTCCGCCCGAACCGCTGGCGGTCGTGCTCGCGCTGCTGGTTATAGGCGCGGCTGGCGTGGGGCTGCGGCTGGCGCTTCGCCGGGTCAGCCAGCGCCGGGCGCTCACCGGCATGATCCTGCTGATCGCCGCCGCCTTTGTGGTCTTCAAAGCCGAGCCGCTGGCGACTGCCCTCAGCCGGGCACTGCGCTTTCAGACCGGGCAGGATACGACCCTCGCCAGCATCGCCGATCTGGGCTGGGTGGGCTTCTCGTATGTCGCCTTTCGCCTCATCCACACCCTGCGCGACCGGCAGACCGGCATCCTGCCCGCGCTGTCGCTGCGCGAGTACGTCACCTACGTCATCTTTTTCCCGTCGTTCACCGCCGGACCGATTGACCGCGCCGAGCGCTTTGTCGAGGACTACCGGGCGCTGCCGGGGCTTCGCGGGCTGGACGCAGAACGGTTTGCAGGCGGCGCTGCCCGCATTCTGATCGGCTTATTCAAGAAGTTTGTGATTGCCGATACGCTGGCGCTGGGGCTGGCGCTGAACGTCATCAACGCCGGACAAGTCGAGTCGCCGCTGGGTATGTGGCTGCTGCTGTACGGCTACGCGCTGCGGCTGTATTTCGACTTCGGCGGCTACACTGATATCGCCATCGGCATTGGCATTCTCTACGGCGTCACCCTGCCGGAAAATTTCAGCCGCCCGTATCTGCGGACGACCATCACCAGCTTCTGGCAAAGCTGGCACATCACCCTGAGCAGTTGGGCGCGCTTCTACGTCTTCTCGCCGCTGTCGCGGGCGCTGCTGACGCGCAAGCCCAAGCCGTCGGCACTGGTCATCGTCCTGCTGGCACAGGTGACGACGATGGTCGTCATCGGGCTGTGGCATGGCGTGGCGCTCAACTTCCTGCTTTGGGGGCTGTGGCATGGCGTCGGTTTGTTCGTCCACAAGCAGTGGAGCGACCGCACCCGCAAATGGTATCGGGGACTCAACGACCAGCCAGCGCGGAAACGCCTCTGGGTGGGCTTCTCGTGGTTCGTCACCTTTCATTACGTCGTCCTCGGCTGGGTGTGGTTCGCGCTGCCCGACGTGAGCCAATCGCTGCGGGTCTTTGGCGTCCTGTTCGGAGGCGGTTGATGACCGGGAGAGCCATCTTTCGTATTGTCGTCAAAGCGGCGGCGCTGTTCGCCGCGCTCAACCTGCTGTTTGTCCTGCTGAACCCGCTGGAGGCGCTGGGGCGGCTGTCGCTCTATAACGCCGTCCTGCCGGGGCGCTGGCGACTGCCTTACGGCGAAAACTCAGCCGAGTCCTACAACCTCAGCCTGCACAATATTCCGGCGATGTTCGCTTCACACGTCGTCGCGCAGCCTAAGCCGGATGACGAATACCGCCTGCTGCTGATCGGCGACTCCGGCACGTGGGGCTGGCTGATGGAAAACGACCAGACGCTGGCGGCACAGATCAACGCGGCGGGCGATACGGTGGACGGCAGGCGGCTGGTGGCTTACAACCTCGCCTACCCGATCATGGCGCTGAGCAAAGACCTGCTGCTGCTGGATGAAGCGATGTCCTACCAGCCCGATCTGATCCTCTGGCTGGTGACGCTGGAGTCGTTCCCGCGCCAGCAGCAGGTGTTTCCGCCGCTGGTGCAGAACAACGCCGAGCGTATGCGCCGCCTAGCCGAGCGCTACGACCTGAATCTCGATCCGAACGACCCGCGCTTTGTGACGCCTTCGCTGCTGGAGCGCACGATTGTCGGGCAGCGGCGGGCGCTGGCGGACTGGCTGCGCTTGCAGGTCTACGGCTTTTCGTGGGCGTTCACCGGCATCGATCAGGCGATTCCAGACGACTACACGCTCCGCGCCTCCGACTTTGAAGAAGACCTCAGTTGGGACAGCTTTGACGAGCCTGCGCCGTTCACAGCCGACGATCTGGCGTTCGACGTGCTGGCGGCAGGCATGGCGCGGGCGGGCGGCGTGCCGGTGATCGTCGTCAACGAGCCGATCTTCATCAGCCGCGGGCGAAACAGCGATCTGCGTTACAATGCCTTTTACCCGCGCTGGGCATACGACGCCTACCGCGAACTGCTGGACGCGCAGGCGCGGGCGAACGGCTGGCATTACCTCGACCTGTGGGACGCCATCCCGCCGGACGAATTCACCGATACGCCCGTTCATCTGACGCCGGAAGGGGTGTTGATGCTGAGTGAGCACCTGGTTTCAGCAATAGAGCAAAACTGAGTGAACCACCAAGGACACCAAGACGAATGGATGAAAAAGAGGTTCGTGAGAAGCTGCGCTCGTATATCACCCGCGAATTGATCCGCGACGAGAGCTACCGGCTGACCGACGACGAGGGCATCGTCACCGGCGGGCTGATGGACTCGTTCTCGCTGGCGGAATTCGCCGTTTACGTTGAAAGCGAATTTGGCGTCTATATCCCCGATTCCGATCTGACCGTCGCCAGAATGAACACCCTCGATCAGATGGTCGCGCGGGTGATGCAGGATATGAAATGACATTGAACCGCCAAGACGCCAAGAACGCCAAGAACGCCAAGAAAAGTAGGGACACGACATTGTCGTGTCCGCCAAAAATGCCAAAGAACGGACACGACAATGTCGTGTCCCTACGGGCGCGCGTTCGGCTGATGCTCACCCTCTCCACCCGATCCCAGTATGCCACTCTGCTCGACGCGGCGGCGCTGCGCCTCGGCGAAGAAACCGCTATCGTCTATCTGGAAACCGACCAGCCGCCGATCCATGTGTCCCGGACGCAGTTTCGCCGTCAGGTGCTTGCTTATGCGGCGGCGCTGCTGGACATGGGCATTGTCCGGCGCGATCTGATCATCATCACCGACACCCAGAGTCTCGCCAGCATTTACGCTTTCTGGGGCGCGCTGTGGATCGGCGCGATTCCGTCGATGTTCCCCACCCTCACCGAGAAGCTCGATCCGGATATCTACATGCAGGGACTGGCGGAACTGGCGGCGCGTTCGGGCGTGCGCGCTATTCTCACCACCGACGAATTCGCGCCGGTTCTGGCGCGGCATGTCCCCTGCCCGGTCTACGGCTCAAGCCGACTGCGCGACACGTCGTTACAAACCCAAACAGGTATCGAGGATATGGACGTAGGGGCGACTCATGAGTCGCCCCTACAAACAACCGCCAGTGAGGAGGCATCCGTAGGGACACGGCGTGCCGTGTCCGGCGGACACGACAATGTCGTGTCCCTACATCGCCCACAACAATCGGAGGGTGAGGTCTGTTTGCTTCAGCATTCCAGCGGCACGACCGGGCTGCAAAAAGGCGTCGCCCTCAGCCACGCCGCCGTCCTCAACCAGCTTGCCAGCTACAGCGACGCAGTTGGGCTGCATGACGGCGATGTGGTCGTAAGCTGGCTGCCGCTGTATCACGACATGGGACTGATCGCCGGATTCCTGCTGCCGCTGGCGCAGGGCATTCCGCTGGTGCTGATGTCGCCGTTTGATTGGGTCAGCCATCCGGCGCTGCTGTTTCGCGCCATCCACGATTATCAGGCGACGCTGTGCTGGCTGCCGAACTTCGCCTACAACCACTGTGCCCGCCGCATCCGCGCCCGCGATCTGGAAGGCTTGTCGGCTGCGAGTATGCGCCTGTTCATCAACTGCTCCGAGCCGGTCTATGCCGAAAGCCACGCCCTGTTTCTGGAACGGTTCGCCTCACTCGGCGTGACCGAACCGATGCTGTCGGTCTGCTATGCGATGGCGGAAAATACCTTCGCCGTCTCCCAGACGCCGCCGGGTCAGATTCCGCATCCCGACGTGATCGACCGTATCGCGCTGGAGCAGCAGTTGATCGCCCAGCCAACCGAACCGGGGGAAGGCGCGGTGGTCAAGCTGTCGTGCGGCATGCCAATCGCGAATACGGAAGTGCGGGTGCTGGATGATGCCGGAACGCCGCTGCCTGAACGCCGCGTCGGGGAGCTGGCGATCAAAAGTGACTGTATGCTTTCAGGCTACTACCAGCGCGACGATTTACAACCTTTCCACGACGGCTGGTATCTGACCGGTGACCGGGGCTATCTGGCAGACGGCGAGGTCTATGTGGTCGGGCGTTCCAAAGACCTGATCATCAACGCCGGGAAGAACGTGTACCCGCAGGACATCGAAGCGCTGGTCAACACGGTTCCCGGCGTCCATGCCGGGCGCGTGGTCGCTTTTGGCGTGCCAGATACGCGCGAGGGTACTGAATTGATCGCTGTCGTGGCAGAGATCGATACCGACGATGCGGAAGCGCGCCAGATAATTGACCGCGCCATTCGCCAGACCGTCGCGGCGGGCAGCGCCGTCACCGTCAGCTACGTTTCGCTGGTCGATTCCAGATGGCTGATCAAGACTTCCAGCGGCAAGATTGCCCGCGCCGCCAACCGCGACAAATGGCAGCAGGAGAGGGGTAGATAAAGTAAAAGAAGTAAGGAAAGTAGAGAAAGTTAAAAGTGAAAAGTGAAAAGCAGCTAAAGTAAAAAAGATACGCGCGCCCCATATGCACCAAGATAAGGCGGTTTTCGCTTGCAAAGGCGATCCGCTTTGTCGCCATAGGTTGAAACCTACGGCTCCGAAAAGACAAGTCCACTGAAGGGACTCATTTGAGTCTCTTTAGCAGACTTATTTTTTCGGAGCCGGACAATTCATTGTCTGGCGGCGCGGACGCATGTTGCCTACCATATCGCTTAACTCGGTACGTATGGGGCGTGCCCTTTCTACTTTAGACTTTCCACTTTCCTTACTTCTTTTACCTCTTTTACTTCCCTTACTTCTCTTTTACGGTGCTGTCAGCTTCCACAGGCGGCTGCTAAGCCAGCGCGTTCGCATCGTCAAGTGGAGCAGAGTCCTGGCGATGACGAAGACGCCGATCACCGCCGCCCAGTCGAAGGCGCTCGGCGCGACGAAGGTGAGGATGTCCGGGAACAGGTAACCGGCAGCCACCGTCACCGCTGCCAGCCCCAGCCCCAGCAGAAACACCAGCGGATGCTTGCGCAGGCTTCGCGGCTGAAAGAGGCTGACGCTGTGGGTATTCCAGAAGACCAGCATCCCCCAGAGCGTGAGATAGATCATCATCGTGCTGCGCGCTTCCATGACATCGCGCCCGCTGCTCAGATAGGCGATTGCGTACATCAGCGACATCGACGCCGCGCCAATAAATCCGGCGGTAACCACGTAATCGAGCACATCTCGACGGAACTGGCTCATGTATTCAGGCTTGAGGATGCGGAAAGCGATCAGCGTTGCGGGCAGGTTGATGACGCCAAACGTCAGCCAGCTAATCTGAATCGGGTTGATCGGGAACGGCATCGCCATGAACCCGGCGAAGATGAAGAAGAACATGCTGTACAGATTCTTGACCAGAAAGATCTTGCTGGTGCCGAAGATCGTCTGGGTAATGATGCGCCCCTCGAAGAAGGCGCGCGGCAGCGTCGTCAGGGCGTTGTTCAGCAGCACAATGTCGGCGATGTCTTTGCTGATCTGCGCGCCGTCGTTCATGACGATGGCGAGGTTGGATTCCTTGAGCGCGGGCACATCGTTGACGCCATCTCCGGTCATGGCGACGTATTCGCCCTGCGCTTTGAGGGCGGCGACGATCCGGCGTTTGGTTTCCGGCTCCACCCGTGCGAACAGGTCGCCTTCCTTGACCGCCGCCTGAAATTCGGTGTCTGCCATGCCCTCAAGCTGGTCGCCGGTGTAGGCATAGCGAATGTGCATTCCCGCTTCATTGGCGATCTCGCGGACGGTTTCGAGGTTGTCGCCCGAAATAACCTTGAGCGCGACGCCCTGCTGGCGGAAGGCGCTCAGCGTTTCCTGAATATCGTCGCGCACCTGATCGCTCAGGACGATCAGCGCCAGCGGCTCGCGATCCGCGCTCAGGCTGCCGTCGGTGATCTCGCTTCCGGCGCGAGCAAACGCCAGCACGCGCAAGCCCTGCGCCGCGATCTTGGCGGCATGACGTTCGATATCGCTTTCAGTAAGCACGCGCTCCGGCGCGCCGAGGATCAGCGTTTCGCCGGGCAGGATGACCGCGCCCCATTTACGCTTCGACGTGAACGGAACTTCGCTCACTTTAGCAGCAGCGGGCAGCAGCTTTGGCTCGGTGCTGCCGTTGACGTGGCTCTCAATAGCGGCGGCGGTGCGGTTGAGGTTGGACAGGTTGCTCAGGTAGCGCCGCAGGCTGCTGATGACTTCGTCTTCAGACAGGCTGCTCAGGGAGATGATCTGCGTGACCGCCAACTGGTTGCGCGTGAGCGTGCCGGTTTTATCGAAGCACAGCACCGTCACGTTTGCCATCGATTCAACCGCGTTCACCCGCTGGACGAGCGTTTGGTAGCGGCTGATACTGAGCGCGCCAATGGTCAGCGAGAGTATCGCCGTCAGCACCAGTCCCTGCGGCACGATGCTGGCGACGAAGACGACCGCGTCGCGGAAGGTGTTCAGGCTGATGAAGCTGCCCTGGTTGAGATAGCTGGCGATGAAGATCATCGGCAGGCAGACCACCATGATGACGACGGTAAGCTGCACGATCAGCGACAGCCGCTGCTGGGTTGGCGTGAGGACTTTGCGGTATGCCTTTGCCGTACTCGCGAGCTTGTTGATGGTGCTGTTCCTGCCAACGGTGGTGGCGACCATCGTGCCGCTGCCCGCGACGCAGAACGAGCCGGAATAAACCGGATTGCCGACTTCCTTCATCACCGCGTCCGATTCGCCGGTCAACTGCGACTCGTCCATTTCGAGCGCGTCGCTGACCAGCACCTCCCCATCGACCACCAGACGGTCGCCCGGAACCAGCGGGATCACGTCGTCCTTGACGATCTCACGGATCTGGAGTGGAATCAGTTTGCCATCGCGCCACGCCGAGACTTCAGGGGCAGACAGCGCCGCGAGCTGATCGAGCTTGCGCTTGGCGCCCATTTCCTGAAACATGCCCAGCAGCGAATTGGTGACCACGCTGAAACCGGCGAAAAAGACGGTCGCATAATCGCCAAACCACAGCACGACCAGCAGCAGCGAGAACATGACGATGTTGAACAGGTTGAGGATGTTGTCGCGGACAATGTCCCAATAGGAGCGCCCGACGCGCGCCTGATAGTCATTTGTCTCGCCGCGCTGGACACGTTCAGCAACTTCGGCAGACGTTAAGCCCGGATGCGCGGGAAGGTGATCGGACACTATGGCGATACTCCTGAAACGCACAAAGAAAGTTGAAAGCTGAAAGTGACAAGTCGAAAGTAGAAGTGTATCCTGAACTTGTCACTTTCAACTTTTTACTTGCAACTTTTTCACTGGTTTGGGCTTGATTGTACCTGTGAACGAGGTCTAAAACGAGGCGAAAAACAGGCTGTCCGGTCTTGACTGTCAAGTTGGCTCTGCTATAATCCGAAACACAATACAAGAGGGGGCCCCGTAGCTCAACGGCAGAGCAGTTGACTCTTAATCAATTGGTTGCAGGTTCAAATCCTGCCGGGGTCACAATCTGAAAGCGGAGATGCAAACCAGCGTCTCCGCTTTTTTGATCTGTCTGAATAATAATTTGAATGAGGAATGATACGCCAATTTCCACGAATTTTGGCGAAGCCTCGCGTAACCTCGCTATAATCATATGCGTGGCGGTTCATTTGACGGTTGCCAGACACCTGAACATCATCCCGGATGGTTGGTAGCGTTGTTTGTTGCAGTTCACGGCGCGCTGCGCAACCCGTGAAGACGGCTGTTGAGTCCGCTGCCTCCTGTGTGCGGGCTGCAATGAGTAGTTCCTGGAACATTTATCCGATACACAGCACGCTTTGCAGCCATAGTCCTTGGCAGCACAGCTCAGTCTTTTTCCTGGCTGGAGCGCCGCGGCGAAATCGGCTCTCTACAGCACATGATGACACACAACTGAATACCTAACATACCCTGAAAGGCTGCGCGCGGCAGCCTCTATGACAGGACAGGATACATGCACGGAGACTTTTCCCTGTTTGCCACCTTCACGATGGCACTTGTGACCGCATTTATCGGCGGATATATCGCCCGGCGTTTGAAAACGCCGACGATGGTTGGCTATCTGGTGGCAGGCTTGGTGATCGGTCCCTTCACCCCCGGTTTTGTTGGGGACTCGGCGGATATCACCCAGCTTGCTGAAATGGGCGTCATTTTCATGTTGTTCGGCGTCGGGCTGCATTTCTCGCTGAAAGACTTATGGAATGTGCGCACCGTCGCCATCCCGGGAGCCATCCTGCAGACGCTGACGGCAACCGTCGTTGGTTTCGCTGTGACGCAGTCGTGGGGCTGGTCGGTTAACGCGAGTCTTGTGCTGGGTATGGCAATTTCGGTTGCCAGTACGGTGGTGCTGCTGCGCGGTCTGGAGGACAACGGACTGCTCAATACCCCTCATGGCAAGGTTGCCGTTGGCTGGCTGGTGTTCGAAGACATCGCCACAGTTGCCATCCTGGTGCTGCTGCCGGCGCTGACCGGTGACGTGGCAAACCCATTGGAAAGCGCGGCAATTGCCATCCTTAAGACGGTCATCTTCGCCGTCATCATGCTGTTCGTCGGAACCCGGTTTCTCTCGTGGCTTCTCAAGCGCATCGCCCACACCCGTTCCCGCGAGCTGTTTATCCTCGCCGTGGTCACCCTGGCGCTGGGGACAGCCTTCGGCGCGGCAGAACTGTTTGGCGTTTCGCTGGCGCTGGGCGCGTTTCTGGCGGGCGTTGTGGTTGGCGAATCCGATGTTCGCCATCAGGTCGGCGCGGAGATTCTGCCATTCCGCGAGATCTTTGCGGTGCTTTTCTTCGTCTCGGTTGGGATGCTGGTCGATCCGGCTCAAATCCTCGAGAATCTCGGACAAGTCCTTGAGATTACCGCCCTGATCATTGTCGGCAAGGCGGTGATTACCCTTCTGCTCGGCTTTATTCTGCCCGCGCCCACCCGGACGATGGTTGTGGTTGCCGTCGGCTTAAGCCAGATTGGTGAGTTCTCATTTATCGTCGGGCAGGCGGGCGTCGGGTTGGGAATCCTGTCGCAGGAGCAGTATGGCTTGATCCTGGCGGGATCGGTTATCTCGATCATCATCAATCCAATGCTCTATCATGCTATCCCAGAGCTTGAACGACTTATACTCAAAATTCCTTTGATCGCGCAGCGGAACGATAATCGTCACCTCGCGCCCGACCCGGTGCAGCACGGACTGAGCGATCACGTCGTCATCGTGGGGTATGGTCGTGTCGGGGCTTACGTCGGCAATATGCTCAAGCTGCTCAACCTGCCGGAACTGGTGATCGAACAGGATGTTGACCGCGTCGAGGGATTTCGAGAGCATGGCGTTCCGACGCTGTTTGGCAACGCGGCGGATTCTGAAATTCTGACCCACGCCCACCTGGAGCGCGCCCGCGCGCTGGTGGTGACCGTCCCGGATGAAATCACCACCGAACTGATCGTGATCGCGGCGCGTCATCTTGCGCCCAAACTGCCGATCATCGTTCGCGCGGCGAGCACCGAGGGAGTCAAACGGCTGGTGAAACACGGCGCAAATTACGTCATTCACCCGGAACTGGAAGGCGGGCTGGAGGTAGTGCGCCATACGCTGCTTGTGCTTGGCTACCCGACGCTGCAAATTCAGCAGTACATGGACGAAGTACGCTCGGACGCCTACGATATTGAGCGCATTACTATGGCGGAGCAGCGCGTACTTGACCAACTGCTGCGGACTGTACGCGGCATGGAGATCGTCTGGCATACCATTACTGCCGACAGTCAGGTGCTTGGGCAGACGTTAGCCGAGGCGAATTTGCGCGCCAAAGTGGGCGCTTCCGTGATCGCGCTGGTGCGCGATGGTCATGTAACGCCAAATCCAAAATCCAATACGGTGTTCAACGAAGGCGATATCGTCGGTCTGATTGGCGACGATCACGAACTGGAAGCTGCCGCGCATCTGCTCGATCCGGCGGCGTAGCCAGGTTTTCCCTCACCGGGGCTGCTATCTACTGGGCAGCCCCAATCCCCCAGCTTCAATCAATGGCAGACTGCCGCGCCTGCTGGCGTACCGGCTACGGGCTTAAGGTTTCCTCAGGCGCTTCTGTTGGTGGCTCCGGCGGCGGTTCTGGGGTTGGCGGCTCCAGTGTTATCGTTGGTGGTTCCGGCGTCGGCTCAGTCGTCGGCTCGGATGTTGGCGGTTCTGGCGTTGGCGGCTCCGTCGGCGGTTCCGGCGTGTCGGTTGGCTCCAGTGTCGGCGGTTCCGGCGTGTCGGTTGGCTGCGGTGTAAACGATGCGGTATTGGACGGTTGTAGGGTATCCGTCGGCGTATTCGATGGCTGCGGCGTGAATGAAGGCGTATTGGATGGCTGAGGTGTAAACGATGGTGTATTGGTCGGGCGCGGCGTGTTCGTCGGTGTGCGCGTTGGCGTGTTGGTCGGGCGCGGCGTGTTCGTCGGTGTGCGGGTTGGCGTATTGGTCGGGCGCGGCGTGTTCGTTGGCGTCCGCGTTGGCGTGTTGGTCGGGCGCGGCGTGTTCGTCGGTGTGCGGGTTGGCGTGTTGGACGGACGCGGCGTGTTGGTGTCCCAGATGAACGTCGGCGGTGGCAGATTAACCTGTGGTGGAGACGTATTCGATGGCGCATTCGACGACGTCATCGTTGGGATGCTGGTTCGCGTCGCCGTCCGTGTTGGCGTTCTCGTAGGCGTGCGGGTAAATGTCCGAGTCGAGGTTCGCGTTGGTGTGCGCGTAAATGTCCGCGTCGGCGTATTTGACGGCGTGAAAGTGCGCGTGCGCGTGTAGGTGCGCGTCGGCGTATCCGACGGCGTGAAAGTGCGGGTGCGCGTGTAGGTACGGGTCGGCGTGTCCGACGGCGTAAAAGTGCGGGTGTGCGTGTAGGTACGGGTCGGCGTATCCGACGGCGTAAAAGTGCGCGACGGTGTGTAGGTACGGGTCGGTGTGTCGGACGGCGTAAAGGTGAGCGACGGCGTATCCGTCGGCGTGCGAGTACGCGATGGCGTGTCGCTGGGGGTTGGCGTTTCAGATGGCGTCGCTGAAGGTTCAGGCGAGGGGGTGTGGGTATCCGTTGGCGTGATGATATTTGCCGGAGGAACGACCGCGACCTCAACTTCAGGCGGTTTCGCGCGTGTGGGCGAGTCGTCACTGTTGGGTAGCGACCAGGACGGAGTCACGATGAACAGGAAGACCGACGCCGCGATTATCAGATAGACGAAGATGCCAGCCACCAGGATTGGCTGTCGCTGGCGCGCGGCACGGATACCGGCTAGGTCAATCCGGATTGCTTCTATCTCACTGGTGATTAGCCGGTACAGCCTGCGAAAAACACGCATAAGCAGTTTGAATCCGCTTGCTCACATACAGCCCGGCAGTCGCGGCATATTGCTACGCGCCGCCTGAAGCCTCGTAAGCGATATCAGGGCAGCTTGCCCGTTGTCATCAGACCTACAAAAGCGGTCACTAATATTTATCTGCGCGCGCTAAGCGCAGATCCAAATGAACCTGGTTATTGTCAGCAGCAGGGGAGCAGTGATGAAGGGAATGTTAAGGATTTCTCACAGTATATCAGTCATTATATTTCGAGCGCAATTACCGGAAGGTTATATTCCTGCAATATGTGGGATATCACATACATTGACTTTATGCGGGCATCATAAATCGACTGTTCAACTGTCCGGCAGCGGCGCTTATTCCATGACGGCGTTCAATCTGAGAAAGCCGCCGAAGCGCTTCGCCTCTGCCTCTGCCGCGTCTTTTTCAGCGGCGCTCAGTGGGCGGAACGGCTCCAGCCGGACGAGCACCGTATCCTTTTTAAGCGCGCGCCGCCAGTAGCCGACGCCGCTGCCGTTGATCACAATCGACCCGCCATAGACCATCTCATTCGCCAGTGTGGCATACGCTCTGTCCAGAATAGCGCTGTGGTCTTTGTAGCCAATCCCATATTCGTCATACGGCGGCAGCAGCAGCAGATACGGCGCTGCTGGCAGGTCAGCCGGAGTTTCACGAGCGAACCAGTAGGTCTTGCCATCAACAACTTCCTGCGCCAGATATTCCTTGACCATCTCTATGCCCAGCCTGACATCGGCTGCCGTCAGGCTTGCCCAACCGGCGAAGTCTTTCACCAGCGCCGGACCATGACTGGTAAAGTAGCGTCTGGTCAGTTCGGCTAAGGCGTCATCTCGGTTGAAAGGAGTGGCGTCTGGGGCGCGTTCGTCCAGCAGCGCATAGGTGAACTGCCTGCCGCGTCGGGGTCCGCTGCAGACCAGCGCGTCCAACTCGGCGCGATGCACAAAATAGCCAAGCCGCAGCCCCGTCGCTGTAATGCCCACGCTGGCGAGCGCTGCCCCAAGCTCGGCGCGGGTGAGGAAGTTCCCCCCTTCGAGCGCCTTCGCCATTGCGTCATAAGCCGGAACCAGCAGCCCATCTTCAACCGCAAGCTGGCGATACATGTGGGCGTTCAGCGCGTGAACGCGCGGCGCTGTCAGCGCCAGCAGCCAGCGAATGTCGGCGGGGGTGACAAAATGCCACGTCGGGCGCAGGACATGCGTCCGCAAAATGCGCCCTTCGTTGAAATCAGACTCGATAGCGGCGCTGGTCGTCTGCTGCATCCGCAAGCCCAGCCCCCATTTGGCGTGTTCGTACTCCTGCGCCTGGACAGCGCCCAGCCATGCCACCACTTCCTCTGGCTTTTCGAACGCCGTTCCCGTGATGCGCTGGCTGTACAGCCGCCTGCGCGCGATATCCGGGTTGGTCGCGTCGCTGCTTTGCGCCATCGTTCACTCCATCCTGAAAAGGGACTTGCTGTAAGCGGCTATTTGTATGACAATGCTTACTATAATAAAACTAATATAAGGAGTCAATAAGTGTTAGGAGATTATAGAAATTCATCGCTGGCGCTGGCGGAAGACCTGATCAACACCTTCGATTTGTACCTGGAGCAGCCGGAACATCTGCGCGAACCGGCAGACCTGCGGCACTTTGTCGAAACCCGGGAGATACAATTCGGGGACTTCACCCAGTCCGATCTCGACCAGGTACGCGGGCTGCGCAGCTACCTGCGCGCCGTCTGGGAAGCCGAGACCACCGACGAAGCGCTTCGGATGCTGAACGTCCTGTTCGCCAATATCAGCATTTACGTGCAGCTAGAGGTGGATGCTGGCGGCAAGCCGCGTTTCCTGTTTCAGGTGCCGCCAGACGAGTCGATTGCGCAGCGGCTTTCAGTCGAAGCCGCCACCGGGATAGTCACGGCGATCCAGCAGGTTGGCGTTGAGCGGCTGCGCTCGTGCGCCGCCGAACCCTGCCGCAAGGTGTTCATCGACGGGTCGCGCAACCATTCGCGCCGTTTTTGCTCTGATCGCTGCTCAAACCGTTACAACACTGCCGCCTTTCGTGAGCGCCAGCGCCGGAGCGACGGCGGTTAGTCGTTTTCTGCGTCCGGGGTCGCTTCCGGTTCGGGCGCAGGCTCGCTTTCGTAGATCGGAATCTCGTCGAGCAGTTCGTCGGTTAGGTCGAACAGGTTGGCTATTCCCCAACCCGTATTTCCTTCGAAGCCCACCAGCAGCCAGCGCCCGTTTTCGGTGCGCGCCATCGGCGTCACTTCACTGTCAAACGGCACGATGACGGTGGTGGGGGACGCTAACTCCGGGACGGTATGCAGCCGCGCGTTGAAGCGTGTCCGCAGCAGTAAAGTTGGCGGAATCAGCTCCTCGCCGCTGCTGTCCGGCACCAGGATGGGCAGCGCATCCAGCGCCCCCTGCACGCGCACCGTGAAAAAGGCGACCCAGCCTTCAATGTCCTGGTTTTCGATCAGCAGCCAGTCGTTGTTGGCGTTGTTCCGCGCGGTCGCCTCGGCAGCGTCGCCAATGTCAAGCTGCCCCACGATGCTGCCGCTGATGCCCGGCTCGCTGCGGACATTCACCCGCCCATACGCCGCCACCGTGACTATATCGGCAGTGGTATTTTCCGGCGGCTCGCTGCTGGTGGGGTCATCTACCAGCGGCAGGTCATCCAGATCGCCATCCAGCGTCAGCACGAACAGCGGCAGCCAGCCAATCTCGCCGGATGCCATGACCACCTGCAGCCAGCGTCCTTCTTCGTCTCGTCCGGTGACTTGAACCGCGTCGCCCTGCGCCAACTGCCCGACGATCTCAAAGCGGGTATCCGGTCCGCTGCGCACGTTGGCGGTCTGATAAACGGTGGCTGTCATGCCTTCCTGCGCGGCTGCCAGTGAAATAAAGGCGAGGACGATAAACAATGTCACTGCTAGGTATTTCATCCTGCATCCTGTAGCCAAACGGCATAAAACATGGCGTCATTATATCAGAAGCGACTTCGCAATTCCTGATACGCCTGTGTGCTGCTACAATATTTCCGCCTGAGAGGTCGCGAAGATGCCAATGGTAGATGTGCTCGGTGTAAACATAAACGCCCAGACCTTCGCTGAAGCGGTGACAGCGCTGCAAGGCTGGGCAGGCGAAGCCGCCAGGCGCTACGTCTGTACCTGTCCCGTCTATACCCTGATGCTGTGCCGCGAACGACCGGACGTGCACCGGGCGGTCAGCGGCGCAGACATGGTGACCGCCGATGGAATGCCGGTGGTCTGGCTTCAGCGGCGGCTGGGCGTTCCCACCGCCGAACGGGTCTATGGACCCGATCTGCTGTTAGCCCTGTGCGAAGCGACGGCAGATACTGACATCAGCCATTACTTCTGGGGCGGGATGCCCGGCGTGCCAGAGGCGCTGGTCGCCAGCCTGACGCAGCGCTTCCCCGGTTTGAACGTTGCCGGTCTCTATTCGCCGCCGGTTGGCGAGGTGGCTACGACGCCTGATCCTGCCGTCGTCGAACGGCTGAATCGCTCACAGGCAAGCATCATCTGGGTCGGGCTGGGATCGCCCAAGCAGGATCTGTGGATGGAACGCTACCGTCCGGTTCTGGATGCGCCGCTGCTGGTTGGCGTTGGCGCCGCCTTTGACCTGCTGGCGGGCGTGAAACGGCAGGCTCCCCGCTGGATGCAGCGCGCTGGCTTGGAATGGCTCTACCGGCTGATACAGGAACCCCGACGGCTGGGCAAACGGTATCTGGTGTATAATCCCAGGTTCATGTGGCTGCTGTTCCGTCAGCAATGGGTTCTCCGGCGAAGGTAGATGCTGCGCTATAACCTGCGTTACCAACTCTTTCTGATGGGTTCTGATTCGGTGCTGGTTGTCCTGGCGCTGGCGTTGTCTTCGGCGCTTCGCATTCACATCGATCTCGGCAATGCTGCCCCGGTGACCAACTTCCTCATACCGCCGCTTCTCTACCCGATCAGCATTATCATCTGGCTGTTTGCCTTCGGGCAGAGTCACGTCTACCTCGCTCACAGCAGCGTTTCGGTGGGGCGAGTGCTGCGCCGCATATTTGCCGGGCATACGCTGGCGTGCCTGATCTTCCTCGGCGCGCTGTACGTCACCTATCGTGACTTCTCGCGCCTGCAAGCCGTCTACTTTATGGCGCTGCTGCTGGTGTTCGTCATGCTGCACCGTTTGCTGCTAAACCCGGTGCGCAGCCGCCTGCGGCGCTACATCAATACCCAGCGGACGGTGCTGGTAGTCGGCTGGAGCGAGGGTGCCCGGCGCATTGGCACGCTGGTCAGCCAAAGCCAGGACTCCGGGCTGAATTTCGCTGGCTATGTCTGGGCATATACCGCCCCCCAGACCGCCGATGGACAGGTGCTCGGCTCGGTCGATGACCTGCCGGACATCGTCAGGCGGCAGCAGGTGAGCGAAATCGTCATCGCGCTCAAGTGGTTTGACCAGCAGGCATCGGAACTGGTGTCGCGCATCATGCGCCTGCTGGAACACGACCCGGTCAACATCCGCATTGCGCCCGATTACTCCGAGCTGGCGTATTTCCACGCCAAGCCGGAAGACTTCCAGGGCATGACGCTGGTCGGGCTGCGCGAGACAGTGCTTTCGCCCGCCGAGCGCATCTTCAAGCGGCTGTTCGATATCTTCTTCTCGCTGGCAGCGCTGATCGTGACCGCGCCGATCTTCGGGATCATCGCCGTCGCTATCCGGCTGGACAGCCCCGGTCCGATCATCTTCCGGCAGCTTCGCATCGGGCAGCACGGGCGGCGCTTCGTCATCTACAAGTTCCGATCCATGCACGTCAACGCCGACCGCATCATCACTCACGAAGAAGCGGCGAAGTTCGTCAAGCTGCCCGACGACCCGCGCGTGACCCGCGTGGGCGCTTTCCTGCGCCGCACCAGCCTGGACGAGCTGCCGCAGTTCTTCAACGTGCTCAAAGGCGATATGAGTGTGGTCGGTCCGCGACCGGAAGTGACCTGGCTTGCCGAGCAGTATGAGTGGTGGCAGCGTAAACGCTTCGAGGTGCCGCAGGGCATCACCGGCTGGTGGCAGGTAAACGGGCGGGCGGATAAGCCGATGCGCCTGAACATCGAGGACGACCTGTTCTACGTGCGCAACTACTCCATCTGGCTGGATTTGCAGATCATCCTGCGGACGGTGGTGTCGTGGATTACCGGCAAAGGTGCCTACTGAGGGTTTAGCTCTGGCAGGCGGAATGTAGGACACGACACCGTCGTGTCCGTTTCGTGAACGCTGAGGCGGACACGATAGTATCGTGTCCCTACAATATGCGGCAGTTTCTAAGCAGTTTTTCCATTAGCTACCGGCACACTGGGAGACAGCAGTGAATATCACGCGCGCATTCAGCATCATCTTTGAAGACCGTGACTGGACGAGCAAGCTGATCATCACCGCGATTGTGACCGCGTTCTCGGCGCTGCTGTCGCCTGTGCTGGTGGGTCTGGCAGGATGGGCGGCGCTGTTCGGCTACGAAATCGACATCATCCGCAATGTGCGCAGTGGCAGCCCGACGCCGCTGCCGCGCTGGGATAACTTCAGCCGCTTCATCGCCAATGGCACGCCGGTGCTGATCGGCTTTATCGTCTACAACCTGCCGAACATGCTGGTAAGCTGCTGCTCGTGGCTGCTGCTTCAGTCATCAGGCGGCACGATGATCGCCGGGGGCAGCGTGGCGCTGGGCGTTGGCTGCTGCCTGTTCCCGCTGCTGCTGGTCTACAACGTGGTCGCCCTGCCGCTGCTGGCGCTGGCGATGGGGCGCTACAGCGAAGACCCGCGCGTGGAAGTGTTCTTCCAGTTCGCCAGCCTGTTTGAACAACTGCGTACCCACACCGACAGCGCGCTTCAGTGGCTGATCGCCTTCATTATCGTCAACATCGTCTTCGCCATTCCGCTGATCGGCTGGTTCATCGGTCTGGCGCTGCTGATTCCGGTTCACGGCATCCTTGCCGGGCGGTTCGCGGCCCGCGTGCTGGGCGGCAAACCACGCCCTGAAACCCGCCAGCGCGGCTTCTGAAGCGTGCTATACTGCTCTGCGTGATCTGTGCCTGTCATGAGGGAGACGTATGAAACAGAAACTGCTGATTCTGATCCTGCTGTCGCTGCTGGCGGCGCTGCCCATCCACGCGCAGAACATTGAAGACTGCCAGACCGAAGCGCCAGTTGAAGATTATAATGCGGTCGTCGAAGCCTGCACCGAATGGCTCGAAGCGGAACCGCTGAACCGGGATGCCTATTTCTTTCGCGCCTACGCGCTGACCGAGCTGGGCAGCTATGAGGCGTCGATTATCGATTACAGCAAGTATCTGTTCATTGATCCCAAGAACGCGATTGCCTACAACAACCGCGCCTATGCCTATGAATTACTCGGCGATATGGAGACGGCGATTCTGGATTACAGCCGCGCCCTGCTCGCCGATCCCAGCTATACGCGGGCGTTGATCAACCGCGCCTACGCCTATTCAAATATCCAGGACTACGAGAGCGCCACTGCCGACGCGCAGCGGCTCGCCGAACTGACGCCTGAAGACTCCTTCAGCTACGAGCTTCTCGGCAGCATCGCTCTCGATCAGAACGACTACGCCGCCGCCGCTGACGCCTATACTAGCGCCATCGAGCTGGCACCCGCCGAAGCCAACGGCTATCTGGGGCGTGGTTTCGCGTTCTGGTCGGCGGGCGATTACGAGGCGGCAGCGCCGGATTATCTGGCGTGGGTGAATCTGACCGCGCCGACTTCAGAGGATGTTGATCCGGCGGATGCGGTCGAGCCGTTCACCGTCATGCTGGCAGACGGCACACACTACCGTCTGGAAATCGAAGCCGAAGCCGGGCAAGTCCTTTCAGTGACGGCTGTCGCCCGGCAGGAAACCATCGATCCGGTGCTCATCCTGCTCGATGGCGCTGGTCAGGCGATCACGATGGACGATGACAGCGGCGGCGGTCTGGGCGCGGTTGACGCGGTGATTGCCGACTACGAACTGCCAGATGACGGCAGCTATACGCTCATCATCGGCTATGCTGGCGGTGGGTCGAATGGCGGCGTGCGCGTGGACGTGCGCCTGAACGACGCGCAGTGAGGAATGCTGGAATTTTCAATTGATCGCTAACGCGCCAGCCCCATAATCAGCAGATCGAGCGCCAGCACCGGCTCGATGCCTCCGGTCTTCATCCTGACGTCATAGTCGTGCAGCGTCCGGTAAATCGTCTCCAACTGCTCGATAGTGAAGCGCCGCGATTGGTTCGCCATCTTCTCGGCGGCGAACGGGTGTGCGCCAATGGCGCGGGCAATCTCGTTTTTATCGCGCGAGCCGCCGGACGCCAGATGCTCTTTGGTAAGCAGCAGCAGCCGAAACTGCCGGATGATCATACCGAACAGCGAAAAGATGTCTTCCTGCTGATCGAGCAGCCGGTGCGCCAGCGCCGCCGCCGCGCCAGCGCGTCCTTCTGCCAGCGCGTCCACCATCTGAAACAGGTTGGCTTCGGCGACGTAGGGTGTGAGCAGCATCACGTCGTCTTCGGTGATGGCACGTTCGCTATTGACGTAGCTGATCAGCTTGATCAGTTCGTTATCCGCCCGGCGCATATCCGCCCCGGTCACGCTGGCGAGCGCGTCGGCGGCGCGAGACTCGATTTCAACGCCGTGGGCGGCAGCCCGTTTGACGATCCAGTCTTTGCTGTTTGACGGTGCCATATAGGTTTTTTCAAAGCCGCCGCCGTCTTTATCGCGCGCTTTCTTGACAACTGCGTTGGTGTCGGACAGCTTCGAGCGCTCGATCAGGATCAGCCGCGTCCATTCCGGCAGTTGAGAAAGCTGCTCAAGCAGCAGTTGGGCGGCTTTCTTGCCGGTTTCGCCCGCGCCCCGTCGCGAGATATGCGTGACCAGATCTTTGACAATGATCAGGCGCTTATCCGCCAGAAAGGGGTATGCCATCGCCGCGCCCAGAATTTCGGTGACCGGCGTGGTCGTGCCATCGTATTCGGCGGTGTTCAGCCCGGCGTTCGGGTTGTCGCTGAATTTGGCGACCAGGCGACCGACTTCCTCTTCGATTCGAAGCTCGTCGTCGCCGTGAAAGAGGTAGAAGGTAGGAGATGTGGACATAAACAAGTACCGAGTGCTGAGTGATGCGTACTGAGCTAAAGAGCCAAAATGCAGGCTCGGAGTCGTTCCGAGCCTAAAAAGAGTTGGTGTGATTTCACTGTTGATGCCTCACTTTCAGTTTCCCCTACTCAGTACTCAGTACTCGGTACGCTCTGTCAGCTTGACCGCGTGACGACGCGATGGACGGTCATCGGCTCGCTGCTGAAAGGCAGCCGAATCTGTTCGCGCCGGATGCTGACAATCGTCAAATCCTGCGGATCGCCGTCGGTGGTGATGTGCCGCTGGAGCGAGCTGCCAAGCGGCTGCGAAAAGAGGATGGCTGCCATGACCAGCGCCATCACCGCCGGCATCCGGTTCCAGGCGTCCCTGCGGCTGGTGCCGGTGAAGCCGAGCATCGCCGCCGAGGTGGTGAGCAGCCCGGTGGTGACCAGATTGGTGCCGCAGTTGGGGTGAACCGCCAGATGGTGCTCGCCGCCGCGCATCCGCCGCAGCGCTTCATTAACGGCAGATTCGACCATTTCCGTAGGCGCTTCACCCATCAGAATAAAGCCGGAATCGGTACTGCGTCCCGCCATGCGAAGGTTCCGCATCCGATCAGACAGTATGTGGATGGTCGCGTGTTCCAAGCCGTGATTGCGCCGCGTTCGGCGCACGACCGGCAGATCCAGCACCGGGCGGGCAAAATCAGCAAACTGCTCAATCATACTCTGCTGCATGTATCAGGTCCTGTAAGCCTGCGTGTAGCGTAACTGTAACACATCTCATTCCCACTGAAAACCCGACTACAGCCCTACGGGAATGGGGAAAATCGCGGTGACAGTGGGTTTAAACCCACCGTCAAGACGGCTGCTGTATCCTTACAATTCCCCACTCCCGCCCTACGGCGCGGTAGGCGCTGGCGCAAAGTTGGGATACAATGAGAATAGAGTGTGCGCGAAGCATTGTGCGCTGTGTAACGTACCCTGATCTCAAGGAGATAGAGAAGAATGCACTCATTAAAGAGACGAGCGTTATTGCTGGCGGCGGCGCTGCTGTTGGTGCTGCCGGTCGCAATTGCCGCGCAGTCGGCAGAAGACGGTGGCGCAATCGAGTTCGGTCAGACAGTTGAAGCTGAATTGACCGAGGATGTCGGTGCCCTGAATTATGTCTTCACGGGCGAAGAAGGCGACTCGGTGGTGATTACGCTGATTGCCGAAGACTTCGACTGCTATCTGGTTCTGCTGGACGAAGATGGCGAGGAAATTGCCTACGACGATGACAGCGCAGGCAGCCTTGACTCGCGTATCGGACCCTTCACGCTGCCCGCCGACGGTGAATACACTATCGTCGCTCAGAGCTACGCCTTCCGCAATGGCAACGGCTCTGATGACGGTGAATTCTCGGTCACGCTGGATAGGTTTGAAACCGAAGTGATCGAATACGGCGAGAACGTGTCCGGTTCGGTGACGTCCACCGCGCCGCAGGCGTTCTTCTCCTTCAGCGGGGCTGAAGGCGACAGCGTCATTATCCGCCTGTCGTCGGACGATTTCGACTCGTACCTCACCCTGAGCGATCCGGACGGCTTTGACCTGATCACCAATGACGACGGTGGCGGCAGCCTGAACTCGCTCATCGGTCCTTATACGCTGCCCCAGACCGGGGAATACGTCATCACGGCTTCCAGCCTCAGCGGCAGGTCGGCGGGCGATTATGAACTGAGCCTTGAGCGTGCCGAATTGGTGACGATCCAGTATGGCGACACGGTGACCGTCAACTTTGACGACAACAACACGGTGGCTTACTTCACGTTTGAAGGCAGCAACGGCGACGTTATCGACGTGCTGGTGGATGGCGACGTGGATACCAACCTGGCGCTCAATGACATCTACAACTATCAGCTGGCGTTTGACGAGGATGGCGGGCGGGGCAATAACCCTGAATTGACGGGCGTGCTGCTCAACCAGTCCGGCACTTACACGCTGGCGCTGCAAGCACCGTTTGGCGGCGAGGGCAGCGTTGAACTGGAACTGATTCGCGGTGAAGTCCCCTCCCTGAACGACGGCGCTCAATCGCTGTCATTCAGCTCATCGCAGACCACCCGCACAGCCGTCTACACGGGTGAAGCGGGTGAAGTCGTCCGTATTACCGTCGAGGTGGTCAGTGGTGATGTTGCGTCACCCAGCATTGATATCTCGCAGAATGAGTTGTCGCTCGCGTATCTCAATGCCAGCACCGTAGGCGGCTTGAGCGCGATCTTCACCATCCCTGACGACGGCGACGTGATCTTCAATATCTCGGAATACAGCTACAGCAACGTGGTGTTGGACGTTGCGATTTCCTCGGCAGAGTAACTGCTTAGAACCAGAACGGGGCGTTCAATTGAACGCCCCGCTTTCAACTTCCCACTTTGAACTTTTGACTCGATCAGTACACGTCGGGGCGGCGGTCTTCAAAGACCGGAATTTTGGCGCGCACCACATCCACATAATCGACATCAATTTCGGCAGTTGCCAGCGTGGGCGTTTCGCCCACTTCGACGACGATTTTGCCCCACGGATCCACAATCATCGAGTGACCGCCAAATACTTTGTCGCCCGTTTGACCGACCGAGTTGGTGGCGACGATGTAACACTGGTTCTCGATAGCGCGCGCCTGCAGCAGCGTTCGCCAGTGATCAACCCTCTCGATGGGCCATTCAGCGGGGATGATGATCATTTTCGCGCCCTGAACGGCATAGCGCCGGAACAGTTCGGGGAAACGGAGATCGTAGCAGATGGCGATGCCAGTCGTACCCCAGGGCAGCTCCATCAGCAGCGGAGCAGCGCCCGGCTGAAGCCAGCGGTCTTCTTCCATCAGGCGGAACAGGTGGACTTTACGGTAGACGCCCATCATCCGCCCGTTAGGCGCGATAAAAGCGGCGCTGTTGGACACTTCCAGCCCGCGCTTTTCCAGCAGCGAGCCAACGATGCTGATCCGGTTCTCGGTTGCCAGCGTCGCGACCATGGCGAAGACGCCGACGTTCAGCGGCGTGGCAAGCTCCCGGCTCTGGTCAAGCGCGTAGCCGGTTGACCACAATTCAGGGAAAACGATCAGGTGCGAGCCGCGTTTAGCAGCCTCGACGACCATTTCCTCTGCCGTTTTGCTGTTCTTGCGGACATCCCCCAAAGCGATGTTCATCTGCGCCAGACTGATGATGAGTTTTGCCACGATGTCTGCTCCAGTACAGTGTGCTTTCGACCTGTTTGACTGTAGAGGTACAGCAGAACGCGCTGTACGCACCAATTCTATAAAAGTTCAGACCCCGCGCCAATCAATCACCGCCGCCTGCTCGCGCCAGAGTCTGGCAATGCTTTCGGTGATCTGCTGCTCGTTGAGATAGGAGGTGTCCAGTTCGGTCACGCCTTCGCGTCCCCGGATCGCCCACTCGCGCCGCAGCGTTCCGACAGCCAGATCGCGTTCGCGCGGGTTGTGGAAGCGCGCGCCCAGCGACAAATGCAGCCGCTGAAGCACCGCGTCAATGGTAGCGACCAGACAGATGATCGGACCGGTGGCGCGCAGGCGGTCATAGCCGCCCCGCAGCAGCGTTTGCCCACCCATGTGAATGACCGTTCCCCGGTAGAGTACCATTTCGTCCAGTAGTTCGCCTTCCAGTGTTTTCAGGCGGGCTTCCCCGAACAGCGCCCGCACTTCCTCACCCGGCATGTCGGCGTGTGCTTCGAGGCGGGAGGCAAAGTCCACGAAGGGCGTTCGCAGGTATTCAGCCGTGTGTCGCGCAACCTGTAACTGCTCAGGTCCGATGTACCCCGTGAGGATGAGGTTCTTATCGACTGAAAGCATTACCTGCGCCAGCCGGGAAACCATGCGTCAAGCAGCGGGGGAAGCTCGGTCAGCTTCCTGATCATGGCGTCCGGAACGATTGAGCCGCCCAGCCTGGACTGCGAACGGCGCGTCTCGCGCAGCACCGCCAGCAAGCCCGCCGCCTGCGCCCCGACGATATCGGCTTCTACGTCGTCGCCAACGAACACCGTCTCGTCGGCTTTGACGCCGCAGCAGTTCAGCGCCGCCTGAAAAATCGCCGGATGCGGCTTAAGATAGCCCACGTCGGCAGCCGAAATGCGGCAGTCGGGGAAAAATTCGAGGATACCGTGAGTCTGAATTTCGATATCGCGCAGCCACATCGGCTGGTAGGCATTGGTGACGATGCCGACCTTGATGCCGTTTTCGTGCAGCAGATTCAGCACGTCAGGAGTTTCCGGGAACATCGTCGTGCCTTCAGCCGCTTCCCACTGGTAAGCTTCGAGGCAGCGGCGCGCGTCAACCGCGCTTGCCGGCACGCCAAAGGCGACGGCGCACTCGACCAGGATGCTGCCTAAATGCGGCGCGCGCAGGCTGGTGGTCGCCGCCGCCCAGGCAGTCATGCTGCGGTTGCGAAATTCGGCAGCGAAGGCTTGTCCATCCGGCAGGTCGTGTCCTTCAGAGCGCAGGTAGCTGACCACATTCTCCAGATGGCGGGCTTCCAGAGTCGCCCAATCGGACGAAAAGCCACTCCAGTCAAGGAGCGTGTCGTCTAAATCGAAGAGGACTGCTTTTAACTTGCGCAAGGCTCAATCTATCCGAAATCTATGACGGAAAACCGATTCCGTCGTGAAAATCAAAGGCAGCGCCACTAGGACACGACCTGCTCTTGCGCGCGCCATGTCAGCAGCAGGTCGTCAATGCCCTGGCGATAGGAAGGGAAGCGCGGCGACCAGCCCAACTGTTCCTGGGCTGCCGCGTTATCAACATGGGAATCCAGGTTCATGATGGCGAGCTGTGGTTTTGACAGCCTGCCGCGCAGGAAGGGCAGCCCGCCTGAGAGCGAAAACCCCTGGCTTTGAGCGAAATGGCGCAGGAACTCCGCCGGGGATGCTGGCTGGTCGTCCACGATGTTGAGGACTGCGCCCGCCGGACGGCGCAGCATTGCCAGGACGACAGCGGTGGCGGCGTCAACCGCATAGACCCAGTTGGCGTGAGTGTCGTTACTGCCGGTGCGCATGGGACGCCCCAGCTTGAGCGCGGCGCGAATCACGCCCAGTTCCGACGAATCAGCGCCGTAGAGGAAACCGAATCGCAGCACACAGGCGGGCACGTCGCCTTTGAGCGCGGCGCGTTCGGCTGCCCGTATCCACCGCAGCAGCGCGGCGGCATCGTCGGCGTGCGCGTCGGCGAAGGCATAGCTGGTGTGGACGACGAACTCGATATTCGCCTCCAGCGCGGCGTCCATCAGGGCGGCGGTCGCATCGGCGAGTCGCTCGTCAATCTGAGCCGGATACTGGGGCAGATGGTTAGCGGACTGCGGCGCGAGGTTGAGGACGACTTTGGCGCTGGCAGCCTGAATGGCGCTGCGAAGCTCACCGGCGCGATAAAGATCGGGATAGGCGGGCAAGCCGCCATCAGCGCGAACTTTGACCGCGTCGGCGCTGCTGCTGACCGCGCCGGTCACCTGATGTCCGGCGGCGACCAACTGGCGCGTCACCTCGCGTCCCAGCGGGCTGACTGCCCCGGTGATAAACACGCTCGTTGGAGTGGTGGTAGTGATCTGCGTATCGGTCATAGTGTCTCTCGCTTGATGAAGCAGAATGCCCACATTATGCCATTTTGTGAAAGGGGTATCAAATCTGAATAATAACTAAACCTTTCCACTGCGTCAGTGCTTTCTGGCTATAATGAGTTTGTAAGCCAATGGAGTTTGATATGACGGAACGGATCGGAACTTCTACTTTTAACGCGCTGCGCAGCCTGGCGAACCGCTGGACGCTGAAAGCGCGTGAATTTGCCCGTGATGCCAAAAGCAGCGACAAGGGCGAGGCGACCGCCGCCTACAATCGCGGGTTAGCCGAAGGCTATTACAAAGCTGCTGTCGAATTGGCGGAAGTCCTCAAGCATCAGGCGGAAGAGGCACAGGCGGGCGCAGCCGCGACTCCGGTGGCAGCGCCGCCAAACCCGCCGCCCGCTGCTCAACCGGCAGCGGCGATTCCGCCGCCAGCAGCCCCTGCCGCGCCCGCCGAGATGTACCTGCCGATTCCCCTCAACGAAGTGCTGATGATCCTCGAATATGCTGGAACCAATGCCCGCGACGTGAGCATGAACAAGCAGAACGTGTTCACCGCCGTCTTCTCGCGCTGGGAAAACCTGATGCCGCACGAGCGCGTGGAAAAGCTCAGGAAGGTGGATATGCGCCTGATCGTGCTCAACAACGGCAAGACCAAAGACACCAGCGATCCGTATGTCGAGTTCGCTTTCAAGGACATGAGCGCCGATCAGTGATGCGCCGCCCCGCGCCAGCGCTGCCTGATCGCCAGCAGCACCAGCGTTCGGCATACGGTTAGCGGTGGGCGGTGCGCCCCAGCAGCGACCACAGATAGCCCTTGCCCGGCGCGAAGAAAAACGCCAGCAGAAACAGCGCCGTCAGCGTGAGCACAATCGCCGCGCTGGGCGCGACCCGCAGATGCCACGTCAGGTACATGCCGACGACGTTGCCAAACGCCGCGATCAGCGCCGCCAGAATCATCATGTGGTGCAGCCGCTTGACGAAGAAGCGCGCGGTTGCCGCTGGCGTGACGAGCATCGCTGCCACCAGCGCCACCCCAACTGCCTGTAAGCTGATCACAACCGTCATTGCTAACAGCGCCAGCAGCAGCAGCCGCAGGAACTCGCCCGGAAGCCGCAGCGTTTCGCCCAGCGTCGGGTCAAACGAGACGATCAGGAATTCCTTGTAGAACAGCACCACCAGCCCGACGACGATCAGCCCGACGACGGCTATCAGCAGCAGATCGTCGCTGCCAACCGCCAGCACGTTGCCGATCAGGATGTGTGTCAGGTCGGTACTGTAGTTCTGCGCTTTGGAAATGATGCCGATGCCGAGCGCCAGCGCGCCCGCAAACACCACGCCAATTGCCGTATCCTCGCTCAGCCGCCCGCCGCGCGTCAGAAAACCGATGCCGAGCGCCGACAGGATGCCCGCGCCCATGCCGCCGATCAGCACCCACTGGCTGTTACCACCGCCCGCCAGATAAGCAATGGCGACGCCGGGCAAAATCGTGTGCGCCAGCGCGTCACCCAGAAACGCCATGCCGCGCGTGACCACATAAGCGCCCATCACCCCGCTGACAAGCCCAATGAGGATGACGGCGATCATCGCCCGCTGCATAAAGGGCAGGCTGATCGGCTCGATCAGCACCTGCTGAATCAGAAGTTGGATATCCATGTGTCTCTATGAAACCATGTCTCAATACGCGAGCTGATGATAGTCCTTCAATCGCGGGGCGGCAAGGGCGGCTCACCCAGCAGGGGCGACTCATCGAGCGCCTCTGCATACACAATTTGAGACAGAGAACGTAGGGACACCACATTGTGGTATCCGGCATTCTTTTGCTGATCGCCGCCCGCTATCAGCGCATAAAAATCATCCCGCCTTCGACCAGCAGCAGCACAGCTTTCAAACGCATTTGTTTTTCTCCTGATACACTGGAATTTTCGCGATCAGCATATACTTAAACGGAATGATTGGCGAATTATGGAGACATCAGACGATGGCGCAGCCCTGCAAAGCGACGATCCGGGCAGTATCGGATATCTCACACATTAACGTGCGTTCGGGCGCTGGCACGCATACCGCCGTTCTGACGAGCCTTGAGGTGGGCTTGTCCGGCTTACAGGTGCTGGACGTGCAGCCCGACGAGCGCGGCATCAGCAGCGCCGGGCGCGTTTACCAGTGGCTTCAGCTTCAACTGCCCGATGGTCGGCGGGGGTGGGTGCGCGACGATCTGGTCGAAATTCAGGGCGACTGCGGCTTCTTCGGCTACGGGACGCTGGCGCTGCCGACGCGCCCCTCTAATTTGCAGCGTGCCAGCGGTCAAACGCCGCCGCCAGCCGCTGACAGCGAGCGCGAGCGCAAAGCCGCTTTCAATATCACCGCCGGGTTTGAGGGCGGCGGCTACGCGACCTTTCAGGCGTTCGATGCCGGAATCGTCAGCTATGGTCGCTTTCAATGCACGCTGGCGTCAGGGTCGCTGGGCGAACTGCTGGAGTCGTATCTTGAAATGGCAACCGGCGCGTCGGCAGCCCAGCTAGAGAACCAGTATATGGCGCGGGTGCGGCAAAAAGACTGGGCGCTGCGGACGGACGACAGTTTTAAGGCGCTGCTGACGCGCCTGTCGCGCGACCCGGTCATGCAGGCGGCGCAGGACGACTATGCCACCAATGCCTACTGGAACCCGGCGATGCTGGGCAGTATGCTGCCGCGCGGCATCCTCACGCCGTTGGGACAGGCGTTTGTCTTTGACGCGGCGATCCATCACGGCAACTGGGGCGTGGAGCGCGATTACCTGCGTCCGGCAGAGCAATCGCTGGGCGCGAAGATCAAATCGAAGCTGGGCGAAAACGGCATCACCGAGCAGCGTCTGATTCGCCGGGCAGCGGAACTGAGACGTGACCGCCTGTACGCGCTGGCAGCCGCGCACGGGCTGGGCGGGCTGCGTCCGCGCGGCGATCTGTGGGTGCAGTTGGTCAACCGAAATGACTGGGATCTGGCGGGCGATCATGCCGGTGAAATCGAGATCAAGACCGGCAAAAAGGTGCAGGTGAAGCGCCCGTAATCGGATTAGAAGTTACGCAGTTGACCGATCCGGCAGTGGGCTTAAGCCCACTGTCTAAGCGAGATTGCCTGCTCAACTGCGTAAGTCCTATCTGGTATTCAACCGAATTTCGCGCCACGAACCGCGCCTGCAAAAAATGAAAGGTCACGCAGGGCGACTCACGAGTCGCCCCTACCGAATACATCACCGTAATTCCCCACGTCCCAAAAAATTGGCTAATGTAATTTATAGTTAGAGGTTTATAATAGAATAGAGATTTAAAAACCAGTACAATTAATGCTGATATTAGTGATTGACTTTTTTAAGTTAAGAAAGAACTGCGGGTATGCGCGTTGAGAACCTGCTTTCTACCTGGCGGATACGCCGTCCATCGCTCCACAATGTGACCTGGGCGCGTATTCTGCTGTCGATGATTGCAGCGCTCCTGCTGCTGACTGCCTGCAATGCGGACGCGCTCCAGCAGACGCGCATGATCCTGGCGGTTTCGCCCAATCCCGTTTCTCCAGACAATACGGTGACAATTGACGTACAGCAGCCCGCGTTTGCCTGCGCCGATGGCTTCATGCCGCTGATGGTCAAGTACGTGACCGAGGGCGCGGCACAGCGCTACCCGGAACTGAACGAAGTCTCGGTGACAGTCGATAACGGAATCGCGTCGATCCACTACCCGCCCAATACTTTTGATGAAGGCGTTCACCCGATCCGCATTATCAGCCCTGGCTGCAATGTCTACGATACGGTGAACCTGATGGTCGGTCAAACGTCGTATGTGGGCTTGACCGCCAGCAAAGACATTATCCCCGTCAGCACCACCGTCACCCTCACCGCCGAAATAGTTCCTGGACTCTGCTCGCTGTCACTGGGGACGCCCGTCATCTTCTCGAAGGGTGGAAATGACGCTGAGGCATTCACGCTGGTGGGAACAAGTGGACTTCAAATCATCTACAGCGATCAGGACGGCATCGCTGACCCCGAAGGCAAAGACATTCTGCGCGCCTTTGCCACGATAGAGGTTCCGGCGTCGGTGCTGGCTGAGGGGCAGGCATTTTACAGCGCGTCCCTGTCGTCGGCTGATACCTATATGGCGTCCGATGTCGTGATTCGGGCGCGCGTCGCGTCGTCAGGTGGCAAAAATGGCTGCCCGGCGGCGGCGCTGGCGCTTCAGGAGGATCTCCGGCTGACGGTGGTTGATACATCGCTGACGCTGCCGCTGAACACTGAGAATGGGAGCCTGCTGACCGCCATTTCGCCCATCAATGGCGACCTTGCCCCGTTCCTGCCCGCGCCGCCAACCAACGAATCGCCGTCAATCGCGCCGCCAGCAGTGGTAGCCACGTTCGCGCCGCCAACCGCCACTTCGACGAATACGCCCACGGCAACCCCGACCAATACGGCGACCAACACGCCGCTGCCAACGAATACGCCGTCGAACACGCCAACCAACACGCCGCTGCCGACCAATACGGCGACCAACACGCTGCTGCCCACCAATACGCCCTCGAACACGCCGACCAACACGCCGCTGCCCACCAATACACCGCTGCCGACTGACACCCCGGTTCCAACGGCGACCAACACACCCCAGCCCACCAATACGCCGCTGCCGACCGCGACCAACACCAATACGCCGATTCCTGATTCGGATGGCGATGGCGTGCCAGATGACCAGGACAGATGCTTGCTGATACCGGGAGAGATCCGCTACAGCGGCTGCCCCGACACCGACGGCGACGGCTGGCCCGATGGATTGACCGATATGTGCCCGGATACCTACGGCGACTTTGAAGGCTGCCCGGACACCGACGGCGATGGCTGGCACGATGGCGTAGACGCCTGCCCGCTGGCTCCTGACGCGCTGGATGGCTGCCCGGATGCTGAGGACGTATTTGGCGTCAGCGACACCACCCGCCCGTTAGTGGGACAAGTAGCGCTGCGCCGCAATGGATCGAGACCGATTCAGTTAGCGGCTATCGCCACGTCAGCGGCACCGCTGTACGCAGGTTCGCCACTTCTCCAGCCAACACATCTGCCCCGGTAAACAGAGTCGTCCCGGCGCTGGTCGCCAGGTCGTACAGCACCAGGTTGGTGTACATCGGCTGGCGCGGCTGTTCCACCTGCTGCCAGTCAAGCAGCGCTACCGCTGTGCCGTCCGGCGAAACCGCTATTGCGCTGTCAAAATGCCCGCGAACGACTCGGCGTTCGCTGCCCAGCGCCAGATTCAGCAGCAGCAGGGCATTGTCCCCGCCCTGAGTCGCGCCTGCGATATAGACGACCTGCTGGCTGTCGCGGGTAAACTTCAGCCCTGAAATCGCATCCCCCCGGCTGCCCGCGCTGATGGCGATAGGCGGCATCGCCGGTTCGGCAAGCGAGATAGCGACGATCTGGTTGTCGTTGTCTGGTGAGGTGACGACCATTGCCAGCCAGCGCCCATCGGGCGAGATGCGCGGCGCGGCGTTGGCGCTGCCGATGATGCCCGGCAGCACCATCTGGCGCTCCACGGAAGTGCTGATGGTCATGTCGCTGAGGTCTGCCATCGCCAGCGTCGCCGTCGATACCGTGACGCCATCCGGTACGGTGAAGAAGGCATGGGTGCTGTCCGGCGAGAAGAAGATGTTGTTGGTGCGCGCAAACGGCACAAATGCGCCCGGCTGATACTCTCGCGCCGCGAAGGTCGCGCTGCTGTCGGTCAGATCGATCAGATAGAACTGCCATTGAGTGGCGGGATTGCCGGACGTGCAGCGCTGCCCCAGCACCAAGCCAACGGTATTCTTATCGGGCGCGGCGCTCACCGAAGCGCTGGTAAACCGGCAGCGTTCGTCGGTTGGCAGCAGGGTGACGACTTCGCGGTCGCTGCTGCCATCCCACAGGGTAATGGCGGCTTCGTCTGCCTCGGCGCGATTATTGGTGAAGAACCGCACCACGACCGCGCCGTCGTCATTCAGATCAAATGCCGTCACGTTCTCAAAGCTTGTGATTTCGGCGGCAGTCTCGGCGCTGAACAGCCTGAGCGTTCCAACGGCATATTCCCGGTCGGTGGCGCTGGTGGGATAGTCGATGTAAGCGAAGTTTTGACTGTCGGGCGCAAATTGAAAGGTGCCGTTCCCAAGACAGACAAGCTGCGCCACATCGTCAACCAACACCGGCGGGTTAGTGGCATCCATCAGGTAGAGGCTGCCCGCGCTGCCGCCAGCGTAGAAGGCGTAATAGCGTCCATCGGGCGAGGTTGCTTCGTCGCCGCATCCGGTGACGCGGCTGGCACTCCCCGGTAGATCGAGCAGCGGGAAAACCGTTCCATCGCCATCTATCAGGGCGATCTGCCGCGCCGACTGGCTCGTCAGGGAAACCAGCAGGCTGGGTGAGGCTGGACGGTCATCGGCTTCCGCCGTGACCGTCGCCTCCGGCGAGTCAGTCGATTCCGCCCGTGACGTGACGGTGAGCGACGTAGAACGCGCCGCTTCGCAGCCAGCGCAGCCAATGATGATCAGTGTAATCAGGACGATATAGCGCATGAGCAGTGAACCCTGTGACCCAAGTCTCTTTGCGAGTCTAGTCGAATACTGCATGAATGAACAGTTAAAATCGCCCGGTCTTTTGACTCTGTGCCTTAACAATGTTATAGACTCAGGCGAAGCAGTCATAATCGAAAGTGTGTGCGCGTGATTAAATCTATTCCAGCCGAAGCGACCAGACCACTGCGTCAGCGGGTGCTGCGCCCGCACCAGACGATTGAGCAGCTTTATTATCCGGGCGATGAGACGGCGACAACGTTTCATCTGGGGGCGTTCAGGAAGCAGGAACTGGTCGGCATTTCCTCGATCTATCACGAAGCGCCGCCCAATTCAGAAGATGCCGGGGCGTGGCGTCTGCGCGGGGTTGCCACCGCGCCGGAAGTGCGGGGGGAAGGCTATGGCGAACAACTGCTGCGCGCCGCCATCGCCTACATCGCCCGGCAGGGTGGCACGCTGGTCTGGTGCAACGCCCGCACGACGGTGCTGGGCTATTACGAGCGCTATGGGTTTCAGACGCACGGGGATGAATTTGTAGTGCCGGGTACGGGACTGCATTACTTTATGTGGCGCGCGGTAGTGCCAAATGACACGCAGCTCTGTGACGAAGCATGGTTGACAACGCTTTGAATAAGGTCTAAAGTGAAGATAGTAGTGAACGATGAGTGGAAGGGGGTGCCCTTGCTTGTACTAGAAGAGTGTCAATTCCATATCCTTCGTCAACCTGTCATCTGACAGGGCAAATCCTCTCCTGAGGATCTATGGTAAGTTGTTAGTGAGTCAGTACATGATCGCGCTGGTGAAATAAAACGCCAGCGCGATTATTTATTTCAGGTCGTTGGTCGGGCGGCTTTGCGTTCCTCGATTTTTTCCCGTACCAGACCGATGTATTTCTGAATTTGCGGCGCGGCAGCTTCGCCACCCAGCGCGTTCATGAGGCGTTCCAGCGTGCTCGCCAGCGATTCCAGCGGGTAGTCGGTTTCAGTCGGCGCGATCTCCAGCATCATGGTCAGCACGTCGTCATTGTCACTTTTGCCTAACGCCAGCCGTGACGTGAGCAGGTCGGTGTACGCCCAGTAGTTATCGACCTCTGCCTGCGTCTCCGCGTGGGCGAGGCGTTCGACCCGCTTGAACATCCGCATCATCCCGTCATGATTCTGGGAATTCATGTAGAGCATGGCGAGGTTGCTGAACGGATAGGACGAGTGCGGCGTCACTTCCGCCGCCCGTTCGTATGCCCGGATTGCCTGATTCATCTGACCGCGGCGGCGGTACAGCCCGCCGAGCGATCCCCACCACGATTCGCCATCGTCATCCACCAGCTTGGGCGATTTTTGCAGCGCTTCCAGAAACGCATTTTCGGCTTTGTTGTAGAGCAGATCGCGCTCCGGGCTGTCCGGCATCGAGTCAGTCATGCGCCGGTAGGTGAAGCCCAGAGCAGCCTGCGCCAGCGCGAATTCAGGGTCAATTTCCAGCGCCCGCCGCAGATGGCGTTCGGCGTCGTCAAAGTGGTCGCTCTGTACGGCGACGTAGCCGAGCCGATAATGAGTCACCGGGTTGTTGCCATCCAGTTGAAGCGCGCGGGTGTAGGTTTCATACGCGCCCTTCAGATCCTGGGCGCGGTACTGGCGTTCGCCCAGCGGCAGCAGCGACAGCGCCAGCGTCGCGCGGGCAGACTCGCGGCGCTGCTGTTCGGAGCTTTCGCGCAGCAGCGCGTTCAGCTCGCTTAATTCACTGCCGCGCCGTTCCAGCTCATCCTCAAATTCCTTGCGCAGCGTATCCACCTCGTCGATAATGCGCTTGCGGGCTTCGGTGAGCTGGCTTTGGGCGGAAAACAGCCGCGTGATCCCGACAACACCAAACGCGCCGATAGCAATCGTGATCGCCACGCTGATGGCTTCGAAGATGCCGAGAAAGTTGCTGGCGTCACCGGCATACCGCGCCGCGTCTTCGGCGTGCTCGCGGGCTTCGGCGGCGGCGGCTTCGGCGCGCTCGGCGTTCGCGTCAGGCGGCGGGGGCGTGTCCTGCGCCTGGACAGCGACAGCAGCAGTAGTGAGCAGCACAAAGACCAGCAGAGCAGAGCAGATACGGCGCATCATTCCCCCCTCGCAGCATCACCCCAGGGCGCGATCCTGCCTCGTTGATCTGTGGATAAAGGCGATTGTAGCAGAGACTTACCGGGCGAAGAAATTCTCCAGCCATTGGCGCATGCTCTCCGCCGGAGAATTGGCGGGCAGCAGATGCAGTTCGCCCTGCTGGACGATGTCTCGCAGCACCGGATCGTCGCTGGAACCAGCATGGTAAGCAGCAGCCAGATCGTCGGCAAAACGCCCGCTGCCTTCGAGGACTAACAGCGGAAAATGAGGCTTGCCGGTCGCGCGGGCGTGGGCTTCCTGTTTGACAATTGCGCCGCCGTTGATGACCACGCCCAGAATCGGCTGGCTGCCTTCGCCAGCAATCGTCCAGCCGAGTGACGCCAGCATATCTGACTCTGCGCCGAAGTTTTCGCCATCGACCAGCACAAAATGCGAATGATTGGAGTCAAGCGCTGCCTGGCTGGTCGGCGGGTGATGTCCGGGGTATTCGACGCGCGATTCCGGGGCGACGCCAACCAGCGGAAAGTCATACCGGTGGCGGTGGCGGGCAAAACCGAGCAGCCCCATGACGCCAGCGGTCGTGCCACCGTCCACAATGGCGACGCCGTGTTCCTGCGCGAAACGGCTCAAGCCATCTTCGATGCTGGAACGGGTCGTGCGCACAGTTTCAGCTTCCATTTTCGCCGCGCCGCCCATGATCACCAGCGCCGGGCTTGGTTTGGGCAGCCTGAGCAGGTTCGCGATGGTGGCTGGGTCGGCGTCCTGAGACGCGCGCACTGCCTGAGCAGTATTGTTGTCGGGAAACTGGATGGTAAAGCGGGCTGACGCAGGTTCGGTGCCCCAGCCAAAGAGACGTCGTAGTAGGTCCATCAGGGTCACTCCTAGCGCAGCCGATATTTTGACATAAATTATAGCCTATCGTTCAATTCGCGCGCGCGACAACCCTAAATAGCAGGGGAAATCCGATATATCCGGTATAATGCCAGCTTCATCCTACCAACATGCTCGATTTATCAACGGGGAACTACGGTGACGAATCCCTTCGCGCCTGAACTGCTGGCGTGGTATGAACAGGTGGCTGCCGAGCTTCCGTGGCGTGGTTCGGACGACGCCTACCGGGTGTGGCTGTCCGAAATCATGCTCCAGCAGACCCAGGTGGAGACGGTCAAGCCGTATTATGCCCGCTTTCTGGCAGCCTATCCAACCGTCGAAGCGCTTGCCGCCGCCCCGCTGGATGACGTGCTAAAGCAGTGGGAAGGTCTGGGATACTACAGCCGGGCGCGTTACCTGCATCGCGCCGCGCAGGTGGTCGTGTCGGACTATGGCGGGCGCTTTCCGGCGACGGCGGACGAACTGCAAAAGCTGCCCGGAATCGGGCGCTATACGGCGGGCGCGGTTGCCAGCATCGCCTTTGGAGCGCGCGCGCCGGTGCTGGACGGCAACGTCATCCGCGTGTTTTCGCGGCTGCTCGATCTGCCCGACGACGTGACGCTGCCCGCGACCCGGACGAAGCTGTGGCAGACCGCCGAAGACTGGCTGCCGGAAACCCGCGTCGGCGACTATAACCAGTCGCTGATGGATCTCGGACGGCTGATCTGCAAGCCGCGCGCGCCGCTGTGCGGCGGCTGTCCGGTTCGCGCCCACTGCCTCGCTTTCCAGCGTGGGACGCAGCATCAGCGCCCCGTCAAAACCCCCAGAGCCGAAACCCCGCACTATGATGTGACCGCCGGACTGATCTGGAATGAGCGCGGGCAGCTTTTGATCGCTCAGCGCCCGCTGGATGGTCTGCTCGGCGGCTTGTGGGAATTCCCCGGCGGCAAGCAGGAGCCGGGCGAGACACGGACTGAATGCCTGAAGCGCGAGCTGCGCGAGGAACTGGCGATTGAGGTCAGCGTGGGCGACCTGTACGCGCGGGTGCGCCATGCGTTCACCCATTTTAAGATCACGCTGCACGCCTATACCTGCCGCTACGTCAGCGGCGAGCCGCAGGCGCTGGGCGTGCGCGCCTGGGCGTGGGTCATGCCCGATGCGCTGGATGCTTACAGCTTTGGCAAAGCCGACCGACAGGTGATCGCCGAAATGCGGGCGCGGCGCGCCATGCTGCTGTAACGCCGGGAATCTTTTACAGCGTTTTTACAGTCGCTCGCCGTCGCTGCGGGAAGCGGACTGCCGCGTCCGAGTTGCGGGATCGTAAAAATCGCGTATGCTGCTTATTCATACTTCATCATTCTGAATAGTCGAGTTACCATTTTCGGGGAGCGCGGTCTATGAATCGTCCCGCAGGTGCTGCTTTCATTTCCACGCTGCTGAACCTTGCCTTAACCGCACTAGTTCTCTCGTTATCATTCGTTCCTTCCGCCCTTGCCGCGCAGCCGCTGGCGACTCCAGCCCCGCTGAGCATTGGTCATTTCGTCTGGGATGATCACAACCGTGACGGACAGCAGGACGCAGACGAGCCGGGGCTGGAAGGCATCACCGTTCAACTCTGGAGAGGTGACAGTATCCAGTTGATTGCCGAGACAGTCACCGATACTTCCGGCAGCTACAGCCTGATCGCGCCAGCGCCGGGCGAATACCGCGTTCGGGTGATCCTGCCCGCTTTTGGCGATCAGTTCAGTCCCAAAGACAGCCCGGCAGGTGATGAACTCGACAGCGATATCAACAGCGACGTCATGCTGAGCGAATTTGGCTTCAGCGATGTCGTTGTGCTTGATACCAACGCCAGCAGCGCCAGTCACATCGACGCGGGGATCATCCGCGCTGTCACCGCCGCGCCCACCGGAACGCCGGTTCTGATCGGCGATCTGGTCTGGAACGATCTGAACGGCAACGGGCTTCAGGACGCGGGCGAGCCGGGCTTGGTCGGTATCACCGTCCAACTGTGGAACAGCGAGAAAACGCAGCTTCTTTACGAAACCAAAACTGACGACCTGGGCAGCTATACGCTGGTTGCTTACGAACCCGGCGCGTACCGCGTGCGCGTGCTTGAGCCGGATGGCGCGGCGTTCAGCGAGAAAGACCGGGAAAACAACCAGTGGGACGCAATCGACAGCGACATTAACCCGCTGCCGGAAGCAGACGACTTCGGTTACAGCGATGCATTTGTCATTCCGGCGGACGCGATCTGCTTCGTCAGTATTGACGCCGGGCTGATCAGCGTCCCGGCGACGCCAACGCCGACCTGGACGGCATCGCCCAATGATACGCCGTTCCCAACCAGCGCCCTTCCGCCAACCGCCACGCCGGACCGATCGATAGTGTGCGATCTGACAGTAGCGTTGGAGACGCCCGGCGACACGGCGACGCCGATTCTGGCACCCAGCAGCACGCCGCTGCCGACTGAACCGCCAGTCCCAACCGATCCATCAGTGCCGCTTGACGCGCCGACGAACACGCCCACGACTGAGCCAACCAGCGAGGTGCTGCTGGTGACTGAGACGCGGACGAACACGCCAACCATGACATTCACCCCCAGCGCCACGCTGACGGCGAGTCCGACGCTGACGCCCAGCCTGACATTGACGCCCAGCAGCACGCCAACCGATCTCCCGCCAGGCGTAACGCTGACGCCGAGCAATACGCCAACGCGCACGCCGACGCCGATCAATCTGGGCAACTTCGTCTGGGACGACATCGATCACGATGGGCGTCAGGACGCGGGCGAACCCGGTCTGCCGGGAATCACCGTCCAGTTGTGGAATAATGCCAAGACGCTGCTGATCGACCAGACAGTGACCAATGCGTCGGGTATCTACTCGCTGACCGCGCCGATACCGGGCAGCTACCGCATCCGCGTGCTGCTGCCCCCTGGCGACGACTTCAGCCCCAAGGATCAGGCGGGTGGCGACGACACGCTGGACAGCGACATCAATCCGGCGGGTGTTGACGCCGGTTTCACCGATACCATCAATATCGCCAACAACGTCATCTCGATCACCAACCTTGACGCGGGCATCATCGTCTTCCGCACGCCGACGCCAACGCGCACGCCGACGCCGATCAACCTGGGCAACTTCGTCTGGGACG
>JAUQWZ010000037.1 GCA_030834905.1 Aggregatilineales bacterium
CAACAGCGCCAGCATGTCGCTCAACCTCTACCTCGGACCGCCCGGTGCCACCAACCTCACCCAGTGCAGCTTTGCCATCCCGGCTGGCGCGCCGCTGCAAACCTACACCATGCGGGTGCGCACGCCTGCCGCCTGGGCAGCCGTGGTGTTAACCGGGGGCATCACCCCTGCCGACAGCCTGATGGCACTACAGGTCGATAACGTCAACCTCCAGTACCGTCCGTCGATTTCTGTCTCTACCACCGAGTGTCTGCTGGGTGGCGCAAGCATCCTGGAGGCGACCGCTACGTTCCTGCCGACGATGTCACCGACGCCAACAACTACGATGACTGCGACGTTAACCAGCACCGCAACGGCGACACCAACTGTCACCGGCACGCCAACTGAAACGCCGGAGAGTACTGCCACCGAAACAGTGACGGCAGCAGTTACGCCAACTGATACATCGACTGAAACTCCGATGGCGACGGCGACACCAACCGAGCTGCCAACGGAAACACCACCGCCGACCGCGACAGAAGTGCCGACCGACATCCCAACAGAACCGGCACCGCCAACCGATCCGTCGACGGAGCCGCCGCCAGCAACGCAGACGCCGCTGCCAACCGCAACATTGGAAGAAGTCGCGCCGCTGCCCGATGTGACTTCAGAGGCTTCGCCGAATTGAATGGAAAGTGCGGCTGCCCAAAAAGTCGATTCTTTTCCTCGCAGGGCAAGGATATTTCTTGCCCTGCGAAATTCTGGCTGTAAGCGCTGCGCGAAAATGACCTTATCTTGCAGTGTGGCTTCTGGTAAAATATTCGGTTGAGCGAAGATTACTGATACGGGTCATGTCCAAACCGCACATTTCTATCGTCACACCTTCCTTCAACCAGGCTCAATATATTGAGCAAACGATTCTCAGTGTTTTGGAACAGAACTATGTACCGTTGGAATATATTGTCATCGATGGCGGTTCAACCGATGGCACTCTGGAGATTCTAAAACGCTATGAGGATCGCCTGCGCTGGATTTCAGAACCCGACGATGGGCAAGCCGACGCCATTAACAAAGGCTTTCGTTTAGCCAGCGGAGACATATTTGGCTGGCTGAACGCAGACGATCTTTACACGCCGAACGCGCTGCACGCCGTTGCGAAAAGTTTCGAAAAGCACCCGGACATTTCCTTCATCTATGGGGATGCGCAGGCAATTGACGAACATGATCGGCTTTACGGCATCCGAACGCACGTCAGCCAGACAGATTTTCACACACTGGTAAATGTCGGGGACGCCATTGTTCAGCCAGCAGCATTCTGGCGGCGGCAGTTGTGGGAAGCAGTCGGGGAACTGGATAAATCGCTTCACTATACGCTGGACTATGAATACTGGATGCGCGCAGCTCGAGACTACGAATTCCGCTATATCCCCGTCTGTCTGGCAACGGAACGTCTGTACGGCAATGCCAAGACATTCAGTGGTTCGCTTGAGCGCCTTGAAGAACTTGAACAGATCACCGACAACTACGGCGGCAGCGGGCTGCCGTCAGGTTTTCACGCTGAAGCAGCATCGGCATATCTAGTCCACGCCCTGAAACTGCTGCTGCGCGGTCAATGGAAGAATGGCGTTAGCTATGTAAAAAAAGCGCGCACATTTCACCCACCGCTGGGGTTGTTTCTGCGCTATTTTGGAGTGATGCTGCTGTTTGGCTATCGAGGCGTCGCATGGATATGGCTCCGAATGATCAGTTTTCGGCAGAATCGCAAGCAGCAAACTACTTATCCAGTAGAGTTAAACTGACGTAACCTGTCTATTCGTCAATACTGGTCGGGCGTAACAGGTTGGAACATCCCCGCAGTCCGTTTACGGTGTAATATTTATCCTGTTTCGCTGCCCTGACACGACATATGAGGATTCTATGGATGTGACCATCGTTACGTCGCTCTATCGCTCTGACACGTTTTTGCCTCGCTACTGCGACCAGTTGGTATCTGTTGGAAACGCACTTCAGCAGGCGGGTACTGCCTTAGAAGTCGTACTCGTTGTCAACGATGCTACTCCGTTTGAGCGCCAGACCATCGCCGAGCTGGCTGCGCGCGCCAGCGGGGTTTTCCAGGTAAAACCACTGTACGTTGAGCGAGAGCCGCTGTATGCTTCCTGGAATCGCGGCATTGAAGCCTCAACCGGTGAATGCCTCGGTTTCTGGAATGTGGACGACATACGCACCGCCGAAGCACTCATCGAGGGCAACCAGCGCATCCACGCCGGATGCAGGCTGATTGATTTCCCCTATACTCTCATTCAAATTGAGCGCTCTGTAGGCGGTATCCACCGCGAAACGCCAGTTGAATATCAGGCGTTCCCATACGATATCGTGACATACAACCCGCTTGACCGCCTGCGTACTGGTCCCTTCTTTATGTTCGCGCGAATGCTCTATGACGAGATTGGCGCTTTCGATCCCCGTTTCAAGATCGTTGGCGACTTTGAATGGAATATTCGCGCGTCAAAAATAACCAGTTTCTGCCGGGGACAGGCGCATGGTGGGAAGTACGTCATTCATGGCGAAAATCTGAGCGCAAGCAGCCTCCTACCGGTGGAAGAGAATATCGTGCTGATGTTGTTTCCCGAGTCGCACCACTGGGAAGGGCTGCGCCCTGTGCCGCCAGATCTGATGCGCTCCACCTGGAACATCTGGAATTCCGTTGATATTCCGCCAGACGTACAGGATCGTCTGTGGGGTGAAACAGGCAGCCAGATTTATCGAGGGCAGCAGACGCGCTATCCGATGATCCCCACAACGCTGCGCGACACGCTGCGCAATAAGATCGATTCGCTGGGGCTGCGTCCTGTTCTCGCGCGGATAGGCATCATGAAAACAAAGGAATAATGCCACTGATGAGTAATCAACAACGTCACGCCTCTGTGGCTGAATCGGTACGCAGGCTGCTGCGAGGGCTAATTGACAGGGCGGGTATGCGCGAAGTTCTATCAAAGATCGGTCTCGTTCATCCACAATCGACCGCCACAAAACAGGCGATCAAGCATTACCTCACCGGAGGAAGCATCCCGTGGTCTGCTGGTTATCTGGAATATCGCAACCAGCTCATTGATCAGGTGGTGCAAAACGACGAAACCATGATGATCTTCCGTCAGTCCCAGCCGCTGCCAGCGGAATACGGTTCACGACTGGACGAGCGAGTCGTTGAATATCCCTGGGTATTCACACGTCTGAGCAGCGCGCCATCCCGGCTGCTGGATGCCGGATCGACACTGAATCATCCGTTCCTGCTTTCAAAGCCGCTGTTAGCCCAGAAATCACTGGTTATTTACACCTTAGCCCCGGAACAAGTGTACAGCAGTGCCAATGTATCATATATTTATGGTGACCTACGGGAAACCATTTTACGCGATGGCGTTTTTGACGAGATCGCCTGTATTTCGACTCTTGAGCATGTCGGAATGGACAATACGATGCTCTATACCCAGGATGACCGCTACGATGAAACCGCCGACAGCACTTATGTTCAGGTCCTGCAGGAATTTAGCCGGCTGCTGAAGCCGGGCGGGCGTTTCCTGCTGACGGTGCCGTATGGAAAAGCACAAAACCTGGGCTGGCTTCAGCAGTTTGACGCAGCGCGGCTGCAATCCGTAATCACGGGTTTCGGCGGCAAGCTGCTAGAGCAAACCTTTTACCGGTATGACGTGAATGGCTGGCAGATCAGCGGTGCTGAAGCCGCTGCCCAGTGTGAATATTTTGACATTCACAGCAAGCAGCCTTTTGACACCGACTATGCAGCGGCGGCTCGCGCAGTCGCCTGCATACTGATGGTGAAACAATAAAATGGGGCTGCGAGTCGCCATCAACGCTGGGATTGAGCCAGGTATCGTAGGCGGTACGGCAAATTTCCTCTTAGGGCTGCTGCATGGCTTGGGCAAGCTTGAGGACGGCGACGAAGAATATGTCGTTATCGCCACGCCCGAAAACGCCGACTTGCTTGCCACATACACTTCGGCAAACCAGACCATCGTTACATTTAACGCTAACGCCAGAACAACCGACGTGCCGGAAGTGCCGCGCCGGCGTGTCATCAATCGCATCCGACGAATCGCGCACCGAATTCTGCTTCCGCCCGTTTCAGTTGCAGGCACTGGGATACCTTCATTGAGATGGATTGACGTTCCAGTGTCGAACGGGTTTTATGAAGCACAGGGCTGCAATGTCATCCATTTCCCCTATCAGGGCTTCACTTTATGTGCCATGCCGTCCATCTACCAACCGTGGGATTTGCAGCATCGCCATTTTCCTGAGTTCTTTGACCCGGCACAGATCGCCTGGCGCGAGGTGTTGTTTCGGGCGGGCTGCGATTATGCCAGCTTAATCGTTGTCGCATCCCAGTGGATCAAGCAGGATGTGGTTTATCAATATGGCATCCATCCAGATAAAATCCGTATTGTCCCCGTCGCAGCCCCCACGCAAACCGAAGCGATCAGCGATGCAGCAGAAGTACGCGCGCGCTACCATCTCCCCGACAAATTTGTGCTGTATCCGGCGGTAACCTGGGCGCACAAAAACCATCTTCGTTTACTGGAAGCAATGGCGCGCCTGCGTGATGCACATGATCTGCGGATACATCTGGTATGCACCGGGGCGCAAACGCCAGAATATTTCCCCAGAATTCGAGAACGTGTCGAAGCGCTCGGCTTGGAGTCGCAGGTACAGTTCCTGGGTTTGGTGCCAGTCGGTGATTTACGGGCAATCTATCATTTAAGCAGCTTCGTCGTTTTCCCATCATTGTTTGAGGGGGCGGGAATGCCACCGCTGGAAGCCTGGAACGAAGGCAAAGCGGTTGCCTGTTCTAATACCACATCGCTTCCGGATGTAGTTGGGGATGCGGCGCTGCTTTTTGACCCGGATTCGGTCAAGGATATTGCCCAGGCACTGCGAACGCTGGCGACCGATCAGCCGCTGCGGGAACAGTACGAGCAGTTAGGTGCGGCGCGTCTTCACACCTACAGTTGGACGCGCACCGCGAAAATTTACCGCGCCCTGTATCGGCAGCTTGCACGCTATCCCTTGACAGAAGAGGATGTTGCGCTGTTGAAGAAGTCTTAGCCTAATCTTCAATGTGTAAGTGATTGGATCGCCAAACTATCAGGCTCCAGGTTCTCCAATATCCTAAGGTTGGGTAACATGTTGGACATTATCGAAAAGCGTGAATTCTGGACATGGCTGGACAATGGCTGGGGAAATCTCCAAAGCTATGATCTAAAGGGAATTCAGGACGCATACATTATTAGCCATCTGCACAATATTCGCGGCAAACGTATTCTGGAGGTCGGTGGCGGAAATTCTCGTGTGCTGAAAACACTCGCCGAACCTGAGCGCCAGAATGAGTGCTGGAACGCTGAGAAGTTCGAAGGTTTTGGGGGTGGTCCTACCCAAAATGTAAATAAGGATAATATTCGTTCCGCAAACTGCTTCTTAGGAGAGTTTAGCGCAGAATTACCCGACGAATACTTTGACTATGTATTCTCAGTTTCGGTAATTGAACACGTGCCAAGTGATCAACTTGACGATTTCTTTGCCGATTGTGCCCGAATACTGAAGGTGGGCGGATTGATGCTGCACGCTATCGATATCTATATCTTCGATGCCGATACCAACGTGCCGCACAGAGAATATTCAAGAACGCGCCTGAGACAATACCTGTCTTTCGCCAATCGCCCTGATTTGGGTTTAGAGATGCGAGACGCCCCTTCCATAGACGAAGACCTTTCCTTCACTTGCCGTTTTGCGTCTAATTCCGATCAAGCAATGAACAAATGGAACCATTTTGCTCCTGACCTGAAAGCGGTCCGTGAAATCGCACAGGTGGTTAGCATCAAAGCAGAATGGAGTAAGAATGCAGCGACATCAAGACCAATTTCGTCCACAACTTTCGTTGAAATAGAGCCGAGTCTGCCAACCTCAGGCAAGGCTAGGAATCCCGGGTTTTCGATTATCACGCCCTCACTTACGACGACTCCGAAGCTTGCACACATCGCAAACCTGGTGGCGTCTCAGCAGCATGTAAGCGTTGAACACATTATTTGCCTGCCGGAAGACAGCGACACTCCAGAGATAGATTTAGCCGGGGCGCGGAAGCTGTCGATCATAGATTCGGCACGAGGGCTTGCATATATGATCGCGCAAGGGATGGCGCAGGCGCAAGGTGAAATCATCGCGTGGCTTCCGGCAGATGCGCGCTATGCTGATGAAGCTGTTCTGGCGGCTGTTGCGGCGCGTTTCGCGCAGTCTGATGCGCCCGATATTGTGTATGGGCTGGTAGAAGGCGGTGGTGAAACCACGCCGATCTTCAATGACGTACATCCCGATTTACTGTGCGATACCCTGCTGGTGGAAAATTGCATCACAGGCGCGGGAGTGTTCATCCATCGCAGGTTCATACAGCAGCTTGGCGCGCCACATGAAGACTATGGCGATGCGTTTGAATATGAATACTACCTTCGCGCAGCCAAACTAGGTGCCCGCTGGGCATTCCTTGACCGCGTGCTGGCATACCATCAGCCGACAGCACCAACAGAGTACACTAATTATCTGAAGGCATCCAAAGTCCATTTTGGATTTGTTTCTTATGCGTGGGCGCGCCGACAGGCAGCGCTACACAGCGAGCCAGAGACGCTTTCACATACTCGGATGCTGCATGATATTTTTACACATTACAACACCGATTACGTGGCGCTGGAGCTATTACGCCAGGCTAACGAACCTTCGGCAGCCTATGAAACCTCGCGTGTGATGCAGACACTTGGTGTGTCTATGGAACATCCGGCTCGTCCTGCAGAGGAAGTCACGTTCGCAGGCACGATCACCTTCCCCCGTGAAGGTGATGCCGAGCGGCCGGGACACTCGCGGCGCTACAGCGTAACCGCCGTCGATGGTGCTCAGTTGACCGGCTACATGGCAAGCCCGGATTATCACTGGCTGTTCGACAGCAGATGGGTAGATACACAGCTTATCCGGGCGCGCAGTTTCATCGAAAATCGCCGCTATAACCGCCGGACGGATGTTTGCGTCGTTGTTGGAAATGGACCCAGCCTGAATTTGCTAGATCTCAGCCTGCTGCCACGCGCTGATGTGATCATCTCCAATTTCGCCTATTACAAACCCGAATTGCTAGCTGCATCAACCTACCACACAATCGTTAATCATTACGTCGCAGAACAGGCAAACTACGAAGTAAACGCTCTGCAGAACGTGACGAAGGTCTACCCATACTGGCTTGGCGTCTCACTGAATGCCGATGACCACACCTACTTCCTCGATACGGTCGCGCGACCGGAGTTCTCAACGGATGTGACCGACTGGAGCAACTGGTGGTCAACCGTCAGCTATTTTAACCTGCATCTGGCATATAGTCTGGGCTATCGCAAGGTGCTTTTGATCGGCTTTGATCACAATTACGAGCAGCCGAAAGAGGCTGTTGACGGCGATCTAATTACTCAGGATAGCGATGATGTAAATCACTTCGATTCGCGTTATTTCCGGGGAAAAGTGTGGCAGGCTGCCGATACCGATCAAATGGCGCTGCGCTATCAGATCTCCAAAGAAGCCTATGAAAAAGATGGGCGCGAGATTATCAACTGCTCAGTTGGCGGCAAGCTGGAAGTCTTCGAGAGGGGCATACTTTCCAAGGAGCTTGACGCTGCTGAACAGCCGCGTGTACTCATCCTTGATATGACTGTATTCGGTGGTGCACTCGCAGCCGGAGAGTTGAAGGAAATACTATTTCATGGTTATGCTCGTCGCCAGATGCTGCACATCTTTTCGCCCGAACCGCAGAAGCTCGGGATTGATCGTTTTGCAACCAGCGAAACGCCCCAGAAAACGGATAACTTTGATCACGTGCTAGAGATTTGTCGGAAATTCTACCCAGACGTGATCTATTTTCGACCGCTGCCCGAACGCCCTGTGTTGAACAGCCTTGCGCAGCAAGTGATTGACGTGACCGGCGCGCCCGTCGTTTGCCACATCACGAATGACTGGATCAACCAAATCCAGCATGAGACTCCGCAGCAGTATCTCGAATTTGATGCGTTCCTGCGTTGGTTGTTCGATCAGGCTCAGGTACGCATGACCACCGACTCATCAATAGCGGAAGCATACAAGGAACGTTACGGATACGATTTTATCCCACTTGCAAACGCAGCTCATCCAGACGAAGGGCAGCAAAGCGAAGCTTTCCGCCACATGATTACGCGGGCGGCGGCAGCGTATGGCTGGCGTCCAGCGCGCTCCGCCCTCACCAGTGACGAAAACCTCGTTGGAGGATATTCGCGTGAGCAGAAAGCCCGGTTCGATGAGATGCGGCTGGTGCACGCTCTGCTGCCAAAAGCCGGTGTGATGTTCGACGTGGGTGCTCATACGGGCACTGCGCTAAAGCCATTCGCCGCTGAGGGATGGCGCGTGATTGCTTTTGAGCCAGACCCAACTAATCGACGCGAGTTGCACAAATTCGTTGATGCTATGCCCAACGTCACGGTTGATCCAAGAGCGCTCAGCGATCAGCCTGCCCAGGATGTTTCATTTTATGCCTCTGAGGAAAGCACTGGAATCGGCAGCCTGCGTGGATTCACCGAGCAGCACCGCGAAGTAACACGGGTTGATGTGACAACTCTGGCGCAGGCGCTCACGGAACACAACATCAGCGCTGTGGATTTCCTGAAAATTGATACCGAAGGTTATGATCTGGCGGTCTTAAAGGGGCTGCCGTGGGAACAGGTGCAGCCGAGAATAGTTGTCTGTGAATTTGAAGATAGCAAAACAAAACCACTCGGTTATGATTTCCATGCACTCGCGCAGTTTCTAACTGATCAAGGCTACACCGTGTTGGTCAGTGAATGGCATCCAATCATCCGCTACGGTATCGTGCATGATTGGCGGCGGCTGGTGCCTTACCCATGCCACCTAAGCAGTACGACTGCATGGGGCAACCTGATCGCTTTCCGAGATAAGCCAGATCTGAGCCAAATAAAACGCCTTGTACAACACTATCTAATCATCGGAGGAGTAAAAGAATCAGTGAAGAACTTGTCTACATCACAAGACGTATCGCAGATACACACAGCATCCCCGTCAGGCAGTGGCAATTTCCAGACGCGAGTCAATCTCCTGCTCAAACGGTTACAGGGCTTTTACATTGGTCGGCTGCGCTGGTTCGCGGTTGCCTTCATCGTGATCAGTGTACTTGCTGCGCTTGATACGCCGCTTAGCCCGCTGTTAGCGCTGCTCAACGCCATCATGTTGTTAGCCCTGTTAGGGCACGTTGCCACTCGTCCGCCGCGCCAGTAAGATAGGGAAGTCGCCGTTGACGCTGAATCGAAACGCTTGGCGGACTTCGTCGGTGGCGGCATTAAGCAGCCTAAAACGCACTTCATATGTGCCTGGAACCAGCTGGGCGTGATAAGTCGCAACCGGGTTCATCATCCAGCAATAATGGATTCCGCCCGCTGTATGCAGAGATTCACCCCAACCGACCATCGGTGGAAATCGCAAGAAATCCTCTTCAAGGTGATTAACCGGTTCAACAGCTTCAAGAGCCGCAAGGCGCTGGCAGCGCCATGTCTGGCAGGGGCCATTCGGAAAGAAGCGTGTAGACTCGACGCGGTGGATCGCACTCCGCGCAAACCAACTGTTCGGGCTGGTAATCTGTGGGCGCCTGCCCCAGAACATACTGGCTGGGAAACTTCTCCAACAGGGTTAAGCTGCCATCGGCTTGATAGACAAAAGTGAGGATGTGGCGATACGAGACTGACGTCGGCTCTTCATTCGGATAATCGGGGCTTAACAGGACGTAGTCATTCCTCGGCTCACACAACGTATTGGCACGGAAAGTATTCGCTCGACTGCTGTATGGTGTGCAGAAATAGACCATGAGCTGGCTATCTTCATAAAGTACCCGCAGTGCGTTTTGAATTCGCTGGCGATCCCAGAAGATGCCGCCGTAAAGCTTTTCACTTTCATCAAATATCAGAATCGCTGCTACATCAGACATGGCGGGAACCTGCGTCGCAATACTTGCAATAATTCGCTGCTGATCGAGCGACCTGTCCACATAGTCTCTGTGTTGTTCTAAGCCAGCGATAATCCCCAGACTGACCAACAGCCCGACGAGCAGCGCCGTCGTCAATCTGCGCAGCGGCATCCACCAAACCAATAATTGCAGCAGCGCCGCGGTGAAAATGCCCGCGCCTATCGATGAGAAGAAATAGACCCGATCAGTCGTTAGGTAACCTGCCGGGATATACGTGATAAATCCCAAAACAACGATCCCCATTCCGGCGGCCGCCCAGTACAGCGCGGCGCGTGGAGAAACCCGATCCATCGGTTTCCACAGTAACCAGCACAGTATTCCAGCGACAACTCCTAGACTCACGCCAATAATCAGGAATTCCAGCGCGGTGTCCGGTATGGATTGGGCTGTCCTGAGCCAGCCAAGATAGGTATTACGTGTAAAAAGCTGCTCTAGCTGACGGAGAATGATTTCACCGCGCGCCGCGCCTGCGTTCTCTGCCTGTTCAAGGAGCATTCGCTGAAAGGTCATTTCCGGTGAAAATATGAGCAAGACGATAAATCGGATGAAGGTAAGCAGCGGTATCAGGTACCATACCGCAGCCCTGACTACTACTCGCCGGTTGATCCTGCCGTCTCGCCATACCAGCAGCAGCGGCGTGAAAAAGATCAATGGATACGATACTTCATAGATCAGCAGGTTAATGGCATGAAGCACAGCAATGGCAGCAGAGATCAGCACGAACGTTCGCTTCCGCGATACGGAAAGCGATTTGACTAGCAGCCAGACGGCTAACAGGTATGCCAGTACTGTGGTGTGAACTGCAACCATCCGCAGGGAAAAAAGCGCCGTATCGGACGGGTAGATCATAAACATCACGGCGGCGACAAAAGCAAATAGGGTTTTGTCTGTTAATTCGCTGAGAATTGCATACAACGCAATCCCTTTGGCAGCGATAAGCGCCGCCATCACCACGTTGTAGCCAATGAATGAACCAGGTGTCAGCAAAACGGCGAAATGATGGGGCATATCGACTAGTGGGCGCAGGTAGTGAAGCCCACCTGACGGCTGAAAAAGGATTTGCCAGCCCATATCGCCCCTGGGCAGGTACAGCCACTCTTCGAGGATCCCGGTAGTCTTGAAGCCAAATGGAATCCAAATTGCGCCTACAATAACCGGGAACAAAAGAAAAGCATAACGCTTTGCTCTTTGCTGCACGGTAGGCGTCCTTCAGCAGCTACTGAATAGCTTCATATCAGACCGTCACGAATCCAGGATATTGCCAGACACTCTTATTTGACTCAGCCGCTAGCGAACTTTGCGAAACACGGCAGTGTTCCAATCAGCGCCCACAAACAGCAGGTCGTTGCGGGGGCGAATTTCTTCGTCAACATAGGCGGATATGTCGGGCCAATCAGGGTTGTTGTAGTCATCAAAGATGATGTATCCATCATCCTTAACAACGGACAAATAAGTTTCAAAGTCCTGCTTTACACCGTTCCGCGTATGATCTCCATCTATAACCAATACATCGAATTGATGTTGGCGTACACGCTCGATAATATGATCATCTGTACTCAGACCTTCATAGAGCGTAACTTGTTCCTGAGGAACATTGGCACGTGTAAGATTAAGCTGTAGTGTCTCTTTATTCACATCAATATTGAGCACAACATCCATAGACTTGTCTTGATAGTAGCCAAACAACGGATCGACCAAATGGAGTTCAAGAAGCTTGCCCTGAGTGCGGCACACTTCGTAAACTGCCGAAGCACCAATCCCAAATAACGTGCCTATTTCCAAAACGCGGGTCGGTTTCGCCGAAACGCTGAGAATAACCAGGCTTCGTAGAAGAACGGTTTCGATAGGAGCTGCCATGCGTCCGATTGAAAGCCGTTCTATCATCCGAATTCGATGCGCATAAAACAACAGCTCTGCCTTTTTCAGGTTTGGCAAACCCAGCGCGTGGCTCCAATCGGACTGAATTTTAGAAATGTCCCCCGGCTGTAGTACACGATTGATGTGATAAAAGCTGCTCACTCCCTCAAGCTGATAGAGTTCATCCACCTGTGGACGCAGTGTTTGTAGATAGGCGACTTGCGCACTTAACACCTGCAAATCGTTTACTTGTACGTGCAGTGCTTGCAGATCATTAATTTGTGCTCGCAAACTTTCGATGTGCCGTTGTTCCAGCGCCGCTTCCTGCGCTACCTTATCGTGTATGCCTATCGCAGTGTTACCCAGCATGAGCAGGAATATGCCGAACGCGGCGAGGGAAGCAAGCCACGCAAGTGGGAAATCGATAAACGATATCGCGAAAAGGATGAAAGCCACTACTGCCAGCAGCCCGTTGCCGCCGCTATAAAAGCGGCGCAAGCGGTCTAGTCGGGAAGGAATGATTGTGGAGATTGGTCTATGCATCTCAGCCTTCAGTCAATAGGCGAATACGGCGCGATAGATATATAGTCTATTGGCTTACAATCCGCTGAAATATCGCTTCCATTTCTGTGATGGACGTAGAATGTGCAGCCAGAAATTTCTCTTCACCTTCAGCCGCTTCCCCTTCCGATTCTCCAAGAAAGGACGTTGGACTTGATTCTCGCCGCCGATCGCGCTCTGTAATGGTTTTAGCTTCAGTGGCGACTTTCAACAACAGTGAAGCATCTTCGTCATGCCACAGATATTTGAATGTCCGAACTACTGTTTCTTCAGGAGCGCTGCGGAGCATGGCGTAGTCTATAATAAACCCTGCACGTGCGCGCGCAGCACGTTCAATGGCGGAATATCCCGTGAGCATCACCTCAATCAATTCAGCGTCAGTTATTGGTCCATACCAACCCGGATCGCGGCGCTTGTAGGCGCGGAACGATCGCAAAACCTGTCGAGGCTGCCTGACCTGATAAATCAGCTTGAATTCCGTCCCATATTTGTCAGTTACTTTTGCCATCGCCTCAAGAAAGTAGTCAGGATCATTACCAAAATAGGCAGGATGCAGCTTTTCAAGGACATAGGGATATTGGCTCGTCACCGGTAAGGGGGGGGCATCAACAGAAAAAACCGGTATTCTGCTTCCTCTACCCGGCATAATCTCAATATCCATCCGCGCTTCGGGTCCATTCGCCAGTCCAATTGGATACCTTCCCCCTTTTAAGCCCAGCGCCTCTGACAACCTGCTGCTCGGTTCCATTTCAATATTTGGATGAGCGCGCAGCATGTCCATCATCCATGTGCTTCCTGAGCGGGGAATGGTTAGCATCAAGACGCAGCGCTGAGGAAAAACATCAGAGGTATCACGTCTGGCAAAATCCACAATTCGTTCAGAGCGCTCGGCATCGATGCGTTGATCTACTGATCGTTTTAGTTCATTCACTTGCTTCTCAAGCTGCTCAATTCTCAGATTCTGCATCTGCACGTACAAACCATTGAGGCGTTCCTGTTGCAACGTCATGGACGCCTGCTGTGGTGCCGATTCCTGCGCCACCTTATCGTGTACACCCATCACAGAGTTGCCAAGCATCAGTAGGAATATGCCAAATGCCACGAGGGAGGCGAGCCACGCAAATGGAAATTCGATAGACGATACCGCGAAAAGAATGAATGCTGCCGCTGCCAGCAGCCCATTGCCGCCGCTATAAAAGCGGCGCAAGCGATCAAATCGTGAGGGGATCAGGTTGGGGATAGCAGCGCTCACTTCGATTCGCTCCTGAGGTGCCGGCGGTTGATCGGCGCTCGAATCAGCGACATTGACTTCTGGATTTACTGAGGCAAGTGTCTGTAAAAACTGTGTCCGCCAATACGCCATTTCCTGATGCGCCTTGAGGTGGCAGGAAACAGAGTGCTCAACTGTGCAGAAGCGATCGGTCAGCTGCTTCAAAACTGCTTCAATCGTATCAAATGGAAATGCCTTCAGGGCTGAGGCGCTGTTTAGATTCACTATCTCAAATGGGAACCCAACCAGGCGCTCCTGCACCTGCAACCAGGATCGAATATGCATATTGGGGGCGACGTTGGGAATGTTATACCGGTCGCCTTTACGCTGGTAACCCGGAAAGAAGTAATTGGGGTTCTCGGTAGGATCAGCTACCAGCTCCAGAACTTTATTTTCATGCTGAACCGCATCTGGTAAAACTTCCACATAATTGAGATCAATGCCCAGAAGATATATCTGTCGGTAGCCAAGATACCAGCCAAACAACGCCGAGAAACTACCCGTGGTAACCGGATGCCTGGGCCAATGGAAAACAGGCAGATCCCGTTCCAGTTTCTCCAGGAATATCACCGCCGGATTGTCTGCCAAGTCTGGATACCAATTCAGGATATTGTCGCGCAAGAAGAACAGCCTGATGCCATTGGTCCCGCACTCAACGATGAGTCGATAAATTTCTTCCCTGTGCGACTCAAGGACGACCAGATCCATACAGCAGTAATAAGTGGGATACCAATTGATTTCATCCCAATAGCGGTACGCTGCATTCATACCAATACTGGCGTAAGGAGACAATTGTGTGAGATCAACCCCTTTTAACGAGGGTCCACTGCCTATAACAAACAGTACATCGCCCTTGCGCCGGTATCGCAAGCCATCCAGATTGTGATAGACGCCCCGATGATGATACAGTACGACATCGGCATCAAGATTCGTGATGCTATCGCGCGAACTTAACTGCTCAGTTAGAAAAGATCCTTCGACCCAATTGCGTTGGGATGCTTTTGAGGAGTCATCGTTTGAACGGTTGTACCGCATTGCTGGAAAACTTGGCGCATTGTAGCGGCTAGCCAAAACTGAATAAATGGGTTGATCCATTCGGTGACCGCTGTAGCTGAATAACTTCAGCAGTTCTTCCCGTAGCATGGAATTACTGGTTTCAGGATTTGCCAACAGGCGCGCCTGGAGCGCTTTCTGTTCCGCGCTTAATGTTGGTATGTATTGCTCATCGCTCGGAGGATATTTCGTCCAGACCACTACTTCTTTCTTCTGAGCATATTCGTGCGCTTCATCGACGAGGCGTTGATATTTCCCATTCCGGAGATACCCAATTACACATGAGCACAGGTGCGGAGCGAGCAGCTCAGCATTGGTTACGTTTAGCGCTCCGTGACTGCCTGGATGCGTAAAATTGATGTTATAAAATGGCCAATTGGCTTTATCGTTGTGATCTGTTATGAAGAACTCGTGTTCAGCAATCAGGTCAAAAACGCCCTGGATATCCTGTATAGCCGCGATGCCAGCATCAAGCCATAAGACCAGATCGCCATCCTGAACAGGCGCATTTTCTGCTTTTATCGCTGCCGACTTAAAAGCGTGACTCTTAGGATCCATGTACTCCGGATAGTAGTCCCAAACCGCATGTGGAAAATCGAGAACAGTTACATTCTCCAGCAGTTCCAACCGAGATCGCTGCTGATCTGACAGATGCAATGCATACACAATAATCTGATCGACCGAGAGATAACTTGTCCGATGCAGGCTGGCAATCAGATTCAGTCCCTGCCAGAAATAACCGCCGTCAAAAGACGTGACAACAATCTGCCGGGGACGATCCATAAGCTTTCGTTCTGCCAATACTTCGAGAGTTTCTCTGTAGGGAGTGTACGCCGCGTTTGCGCGTATGTCGCCAATGACGTCAGAGGCTGTATCAAATTGAGTCAGCAGAAAATCTTCAACTTTGCGTGCCTGATCCGCTTGCTCGGCTTCCAAAACCGAATCATCCAGCATCATTCGATCAATCTGACCAACGAAATACTCGGAGTAGCGCTTAATCCACTGAAAAGGCACATACCCAAAGCTGTCCCTGACAAGAACCAGGATCTCATTTAACTGCCGCATTCGCTGGCTGCTGGTTTTCGATTCATCATGAAAAACAGCTTTGGCAATGTAGCGATCCAAATAGCCAAACCGCACATTGTGTTTAGCCATTCGAATCCAGTATTCATAATCGAGAGACAGATTGTATTCTTCTGCTAATCCGCCGATTTCTTCATAGACAGATCTTCGGAAAAATAAGCTCGGTTGGATAATTCCGATAGAATGTTGCAGAGATAGTTGAAAATCATTCCCAGCTTTGTGAACGAAGGCGTCCCGCAGGATGCTTCCATCGGAACCGATGTAATACCCACGCCCATAGACAACATCAATATCCGGATATTCTTCAAAGTACTGGGCTACGTCTGCCAATACAGAATCATCGATATAATAATCATCTGAGTTAAGCCACGTAAGAATGTCGCCTGTTGCAACCGCAAGTCCCTTGTTAATTGCGTGCACCTGTCCTCGATCCGGTTCGTTGTAGAATTTGACCTGCTTATGGCGCTGTGCATGATCTCGGGCAAGATCTATACTGCCATCAGTTGAACCGGGGTCGTAAATCAGATGCTCAACGTATGGGTAAGTCTGCTTTACCACCGACTCCAGATTCAGGGGTAGATAGTTGGCTTGATTGTAGCTGGGTGTGATGATTGAAAATGACAGGGTGTGATTCACCATATGTTCACCGATCAGGATTTGGAGCGCCTGCGCGTCTTCGAATGTGATGGAAGTGTCCTTTATTTATCCGGGTTCACTGAGTGTTTCACGCACACTTGCAGGGTCTGGAATTATAAAGCCGATGTCCTGTCCTTCATTTCCCACATAGACGCAGCCACTCGTTGCCGTCGCTTCATCGACTAAACGCATCACACCAGGGAAATCCTCGTAATAATCATCAAAGATTACGAGTCCACCCGGCTTCAGCCGCGTAAGAACATTCAGAAAATCGCTGCGGACACCCTCATACTCGTGGTCACCATCGATGTAAACCAGGTCAACAAAGGGAAACCGGGTAAAATCCAGAGTCTTTGTGTCACCTTTAACCAATGTACAGCGCCGCTGCATCGCGGGATGTCGTTCCACAGTTAAGCGAAAACAATCTTCCAGGTTCTGGAGTTTGTCGAAATCAGTGTACAGGCGGCGGATTTCCGGACCACAACGATTAATCATATATTGCATCATTGACCGTTCTAAGTAAGCCGCGTTATAAGTCTGATGATAAGAATCAACGCAGATCAATTTGCGATCACCGCCAAGTACATTCAGCGCATCACAAATGACTGAGGCGGATCGTCCCATGAATGTGCCAATCTCAAGAGACTGCACCGGTTGTTTCCACATGACGGCGTCATAAAGAAAACCCAGAATCGCATCATTTGTAAAACCGGGTACATCCGTTGTCCTGGACAAAACATTTCGCTTAATCATACAAGATTCCCATCATCATCCTATCCAACTTATATTGAATCCAACGTGTCTGTTTCGATGACATACAAGTCTATTTAGGATGTTTGTACAAAATACCTGGTTTTATTCTGTGCTCAAGCGCGCCGTCGCGCCGCCATCGACCACAATGGACTGCCCGGTCATAAAGGATGACTTGTCACTATCGGCAAGAAACAGGATTGCCTGCGCAATTTCGCGTGGCTGCCCCACCCGCCCGATGACATGCCGCGATCCCAGCGCGCGTATTAATTCGTGTTCATCTGCCCCTTGCAGGTGCCCACGCTGCAAACCCGCGCGCAGCATTGGCGTATCCACTGCGCCCGGCAGCACCGCGTTCACCCGAATATTATCTGGCGTCAGCTCGATAGCCAGCGCCCGCGTCAGCGCGGAAAGTGCCCCCTTGCTGGCAGCATAAGCCGCAATGTTCGCGGAAGTGGCAACCGCGTGAACCGAGCTGATCATCACAATGGCTGCATCGCGCCCGCGCATTAAGGGGTAGGCGTGGCGGATGGCGAGGTAGACCGAGCGCAGGTTGGATTCCATCACCGCATCCCATTCTTCTGGTGTGGTTTCCACCAGCGGTTTAGCGATCTGCACCGCCGCATTGTTCACCAGCACATCCAGCGTTTGATGGCGCGTCGAAATCTGATCGAAAATCGCCTGAGACTGCTCGATATTGGAGATGTCCGCCTCAATGAATTCATGAACTGCCGTCAGCGATTCGCGTCGATTCCGATCCACGCCGATGACAACCCAGCCGTTCTCGTTAAACAGTTCTGCGGTCGCATAACCAATACCGCCGGATACACCTGTAATAAGGACTTTTCGCTTGCTCACCCATTCCCCCCCTCCAGAATTCCGAGTAAGTTCCTGATAGTATTGTGATGTACACGTTCCCAGGCTTCAGCGCTGCTGTTGGAATTATGCGGTGCCATCAACACATTGGACATTTCGCGCAGCGGGCTATCAACCGGCAGCGGTTCTTCTTCAAAAACATCGAGCGCGGCACCCGCGATCTTCCCACCTTGTAACGCGCGAATCAGCGCCTGTTCGTCAATAATCGGACCCCGCGCGGTGTTTATGATGACCGCGCCGGGTTTCATAAGGACGAATGCCGCATCATCCATCAGGTGATAGCTGGTCGGATTCAGCGTACAGCCGATAATGACGAAATCCACATTCCGCAGCAGCTCGTCCTTGCTCACCATTTGTACGGAATACGCCTGAAGGAAGTCATCCGGTGGCAAAACCGGATCGTTACCTAAGGCATTCATGCCAAACGCGGAGGCGCGCCGAATAACTGCACGCCCGATATTGCCCACGCCAATGACTCCGAGGGTACATTCGCGCAAGGCACGTCCCGGCAGTTTCTTCCAGATACCATTGTGCATGGCACTGTTCATCGGCAGCACGTTGCGCGCAAAACTCAGCATGTATCCCAGAATCGAATCAGATACCGGCTCAGTGAAAGCATTCACCGTATTACACACCGCCACATTGTGACGCTTGCAGGCTTCCTGATCGATGGAATCAATTCCTGTTCCCCACTTGGAGAGCACTTTGAGTTTGGGGGCAGCTTGCAGCACGTTTTCAGTGAAGCGATCATCACCGCAAATTACACCGTCAATATCACTCACCAGCGGCAGCAACTCCGCTTCTTCCAACCGTTCTTCAACATGGGGAACGACCAGCTCGATTCCGCGTTCATCAAAGATGTAGCGAAAGCGATCTATCACAGGCAGCATATACGGGGCTGTCACAAGTACTTTCATCGGTTAGTTTCCTGGCGCTGCAGAAATAGGAATTCAGCAATCGTAAAATCCAGCTCTTCGTCAATATCCCATGCTTCAAGTCGGTCGATTTCAAACATCATGGGACGGTCGCCAATCCGATTATGGCGCCGTCGTAAAGCCTCGCCTGTAAAGATGTACATATTCGAATTCTCTTCGTAGATTGGCGGAAGATCCTGTGTGCGCAGCAGCATGGCTGCGTTGTGATTCACAGGGCGCGCAAGCTGATCCCACAGCCGCGACTGCAGGCGTGTCACCGTAAACAGCGAATCATATACTGGGTAATTCGCCAGAAACATCGACAGCGCGCGATCAATCGTTTCGCTGCGTAAGAGAGGATTGGTCGTATGGGTTTGCAGGTAAAAATCCGCCTCTAGCTGCTGCACATCATGCAGCAGTACGTCGTTCATTGGGGTGCTGCCGTCACGCAAATGCGCGGGACGATCAATGAAGTGTACCTGCGGAAAACATGAGCCAACCGCTTCACGCACTGCTGGACTGTCGGTATCAATCGCGATAGCGGTTATCTGCGTGCATTGGACGAGGCTGCTGACGATATGGCAGCAGAGGGGTTCTCCAGCAAAAAGACGGTAATTCTTTCCCGGCACCCGTTCACTATGATGCCGAATCGGCACTAAAGCAGCAACTTTGGTCACTGAACTAAATACCTTGAACTATAACAGGCGCGAAAACCCTCCAACCAGAATGTATTGTACTTCGGTCAGACACGTACAATCAAGCCGCACCCCAACAAAAGCGAGGGCGATCTGCGCAGATCGCCCTCGCCTCCACTTCTACCAATGAAGTCCCATTTCTAGCCGGACGATTCGGGGGTCGTCACCGGCTCGGCGGGTTCTTCAGCGGACTCGTCTGGCATGTCGGTAGCCTCTGCGCCCGTGTCACCCGAGTCAGCGGTGTCCCCGCCTTCGTCTGGCACCAGCCGCCAGACCTTGCCCGTGTCGCCCATTGGCGCGGAAGTCTCGCTGGTTAACACGTACAATTCGCCGTTAGCGTCTTCGCCAATGCCGAGAACATTCGCGCCGATACGTCCATTTTCCATGCCGGACACGGTCAGCTCGCCCCATGCCCACATGCCGCCAGCTTCGGGCGCTTCTGCCCACAGCAGCGTGCCATCTGGCGTGCCATCGCCGGACGCGGTGTAATCGCCGAAGATGTAGTAGCCTTCGAGATCGGACATGGCGCTGCCGCGGTAGACATAGCCGCCGACCACCACCACCCCTACCTCGTCATGGCTGTATTCAATGATGGGGTCGATCAAGGGTTCACCGTTAGCGCCGGTGCTGGCGCACTCGGTCGGCGCGGCTTCCGGGCTGTCCGGATCAAAACAGTGACTGCCTTCCTTGATGTTCCAGCCATAATTGCCGCCAGCAGTGATGATGCTGACTTCTTCATACACGTCCTGCCCGGCATCCGCCGCGAACAGCTCACCGTTTCCGCCGCGATCAAACGAGATGTGATAGGGGTTGCGCAATCCATAGGCGAAGATTTCGCCCGCCAGCGCCGGGTCGGAAACGAAGGGGTTGTCGGCAGGAATCGTGTAGCTTCCAGGATCGCCATTCACGTCAATCCGCAGAATGCTCCCGTGAACATTGGTCAGATCCTGCGCGTTGCCAAGCTCCGGTGTGTGTCCCTCGTCGGTATCATTCGCGCCGCCGCCATCGCCAATTGGGATATAGAGGTAGCCGTCTGGTCCAAAGGTGATATGTCCAGCATTATGATTGAACTGCGGCTGATCGATTTGCAGCACCGTTTTCAGCGAAGCGAGGTCGGCAACGTCGGGATTATCTGCCGAGACGTTCAGTTCAGCCACAACGTTCGTGTGATCCCAACCGGCGGGAGCTTCCGGGCGCAGCGGGATGGTGTAATAAACAAACAGCCGACCATTAGTCGCGTAGTCCGGATGAAAGGCTAAGCCCAGAACGCCGCGCTCATCATAATCGGTACTCAGCGGCACGATCTGACCGGTGAGATCCACAAACGGATCGGGCAGCAGTTGACCGTCCGGCGAGATGATCCGGATCGTCCCCGCCTGATCGACCACAAACAAACGCCCGCTGCCATCGTTGGGACTCGCCAGGGCAACCGGTGCTGACAGCCCTTCAGCGACCAGCTCTACTCCGACTGAATAGTTTTCGCTTTCTTCCTGGGCAGCGACTGGCAGCAGCACAGAAAACGAACCGATAAACAAACTCAGAATTACCCACCGAACCGCGCGACGTAGAACAGCACCGTTAGCCATTGTTCTGATCCTCCCTACCTGGAACACAACAGAAATCGAATGAGACACCTGTCAGGCAGTCTCAAGGCGATGGAATTCCTCCCGTTAGAAATATGTCAAAATGGGTTACGACCGCGAGTATGCGTTATGAATGGATACGCGCGGGCGCGGAAATCTGGATTGAGTCTGATATGAATGGTCAATGAGAGGGTCATTGACGTAGAATTGAGTTTTTGCACAAGCCTTCATTCGTGATGGCGTTGGCTGCCACTTCCTGCCGGACTCAACCATTGGGAACTATCGGGGACTGCGCTAGACTAAACTCCCTGCGCTTTCGCAGACCAATACCATACCGGGATTTGTTTGGGCGGTACGCCGCGCCACCAGAACAGGATTTACCAGAGCGCTTATGTCCGATGGAACGTCAAACTCGGAACTGAAAAAAATTCACGTCGTTTTTAAGACCCATCTCGATGTCGGATTCACAGATTTTGCCGCCCAGGTAACGAAACGGTATTTTGAGGATTTCATCCCCAAAGCGCTCCATCTGGCAAGAAGCCTGCGCGAGACGAGTGAAACGGATCGCTTTGTCTGGACGACTGGTTCGTGGCTGATCTACGAATTTCTGGAGCAGGCTTCTCCACAACAGCGCCGCGAGATGGAAGCCGCCATCGAGGCGGGCGATCTGGTCTGGCATGGGCTGCCCTTCACCCTGCACAGCGAATTGATGGACGCTTCGCTCTTTCGTTACGGGCTGTCGCTGTCCCAGCAGTTGGATCGTCGGTTTGGCAGGCAGACTATCGCCGCCAAAATGACCGATGTGCCGGGGCATACACGCGGCATTGTCCCGCTGCTGGCTGAAGCGGGCATCCAGTTTTTGCACATCGGAGTCAATCTGGCAAGCACGCCTCCGGCTGTCCCGCCGGTATTCGTCTGGACTGATCCGGCAGGCGCGAAGCTGATGGTCATGTATCAAAGCGGCTACGGCGCTTTCGCCCGCGTACCCGGCTGCGATGAAGCGCTGTACTTCGCCCACACCAACGACAATCTCGGACCGCCTGCCGCTGCCGAGATCACCGCCATGTTCGCCCGGCTGCGCGGCGAATATGGCGTCGAGGTCTGCGCTTCAAGCATGGATGCCTTTGCCCACCGGCTGGCGACGGTCAAAGAGTCGCTTCCGGTGGTCAACCAGGAAATCGGTGACACCTGGATACACGGCGTCGGGACCGATCCTCTGAAAGTCGCCCAGTTTCGCGAGCTGCTGCGCCTGCGCCGCCGCTGGTGTGAGGATCGCGATCCATCATCGCTCTCCCCAGAACTGGCATCCTTTAGCCGGGGGCTGCTGCTGGTGCCGGAACACACCTGGGGATTGGACATCAAGACTCACCTGCATGACGACAAAAACTTCAGCAAGTCCGATTTCACGAAAGCGCGTTCGGCACCCAATTTTCAGAAAGTCGAAGCCTCGTGGCAGGAACAGCGAAATTATATTCAGACCGCCGTTAAAGCGCTCGGCAGCACCCCCTGGGGCGACGAGGTACGAACCCGCCTGGAAGCGCTCACGCCAGCCAAACCACAGCTAAACGGTTTTGTGGAGATCACGGCGCGACCGCTGACGTTTGATCTGCCGCAGTTTTCACTCGGCATCGACGACCAGACCGGCGCGATCACCCATCTTATCAGCAAATCGACCGGACAACGGTGGGCGTCCGCCAGGCACCCGCTGGCGCAGATGCGGTATGAAGTGTTTTCCCAGGCAGACTATGACCGCTTTGTGCGCCAGTACAACAAGCGCCTGAAGGAAACCGCCGAATGGGCGATCCCCGACTACACCAAGCCGGGCATGGCAGCGGCGATCAGCCGCCCGTTTGAAGCGACATTCTCACTCGACAAGATTTATCAGCGGCGGGCTGATGATGCCGATGAACTGATCGTCTGCCTCAGCAGCGACCCAATCGCCGCCGAGCAGTACGGCTGTCCCCGTCAGGTGATCTACCGCCTGACCGCGCCACATGGCGAAACCGCGCTGTATCTGGACGCGCAGTGGTTCGGCAAGGATGCGTCGCGGCTGCCGGAAGCCATCTGGCTGTCCTTCAACCCGATCATCGGAAGCGGCAAGGGCTGGAAACTCCACAAATTACGGCGAGAAATCTCGCCAACCGACGTGGCGCGCGATGGCAACCGGCGGCTGCACGCCGTCATGTTCGGAGTCCTCTATCGCGATCAGGCGCGGGCGCTGTCGATCCAGAGTCTGGACGCGCCGCTGGTCGCATTTGGACGGCAGGCGCTGCTGAACTTCAGCAACCGCTTTCCATCGCTCACAGACGGCGTTCACTTCAACCTGTACAATAACGTCTGGGGAACCAATTTTGGCATGTGGTATGACGATGACGCGCGATTCCGCTTCGCTCTGACGTTCAATCCGCCAGCGGAGTAGCGGCGTATTGCCGTGACGCGCCATGTTGAGGCGCAGCAGAAATTACCGGGTATCCACGCAAACTCCAACACAGGTGAAGACGATGACGACGAACAACCTTTTTGACCTGTCGGGCAAGGTGGCGGTAGTCACCGGGGCAACCGGCGTGCTTTGCCAGGCGATGTGCCGGGGACTTTCGGCGCAGGGCGCAAAAGTGGTGGCGCTGGCGCGCAGCCAGGACAAAATCACGGCGCTGGTCGATTCTCTGCGCCAGGACGGCGGCGAGGCGCTGGGCGTCAGCGCCGATGTGCTCGACAAAGGCTCGCTCGCGGCAGCGGCGGCGCGGGTGGCTGAAACCTATGGGCGGGTGGATATCCTCGTCAACGGCGCTGGCGGCAACCGCCCCGAAGCCACCACTATGCCCGGTCAGCGCACCTTCTTTGACCTCGACGAAGCGATACTGCGCGACGTATTCGAACTGAACTTCAGCGGCGCTATCCTCTCGTCACAGGTGTTTGGCAAGTCAATGGCAGACGCCGGGGCGGGAGTCATCCTGAACATATCGTCGATGGCGGCGTACCGTCCGATGACGCGGGTAGTCGCCTATGCCGGGGCAAAAGCCGCGCTGAACAACTTCACCCAATGGCTGGCGGTCTACATGGCGTCCGAGCACAGCCCGCAGATTCGCGTCAATGCTATTGCGCCCGGTTTTTACCTCGGCGAGCAGAACCGCTATCTGCTGATCGATCAGGATACCGGCAAGCTGACAGCGCGAGGACAGCAGATCATCGACCACACGCCGATGCAGCGTTTCGGCGATCCCGACGATCTGGTCGGGACGGTGCTGTGGCTGGTGAGCGACGCCTCGCGCTTTGTGACCGGCATCGTCGTGCCGGTGGATGGCGGCTTTATGGCGTCAAGTGGTGTTTAGACGCGGGTTCGCCGTGATAAACCGGCTGAAGCCAGTGATTATATTTCTCGTTCCTGCCGCGCACAATGTTATAGAACAGATCGCTCAGGCACGACACGATGGGTCCAATTTCGCCATCGCCCACCTTACGATGATCGACCGACGTGACCGCGCCAACCTGTACGGCGGTGCCGCAGAGGAAGGCTTCTTCGGCGCAGTAAACTTCGCTGCGGTCGATTGAGCGTTCGACGACTTCGACTCCCAGTTCTTCGGTCAGCAGGGTGATGCAGGTTCGGCGGGTGATGCCTTCGAGCAGGTTCTCATACACCGGCGGCGTGATCGCCACGCCGTTGCGGATCATGAAGAAGTTGGCGGCGCTGCCCTCGCTGATGTGTCCGTTCTGATCGAGTACCAGCGCGTCGTCATAGCCATCCAGCGCGGCTTCGGTCTTGGCGAGCGCCGAATTGACGTAAGCGCCCGCAATCTTGCCGCGCGCCGGGATAGCGTTGTCGTCCACACGCCGCCACGACGACACCGTGAGCGACAGCCCGCCGTCGTGCCCCATGTAGTTGCCGAATGGCAGCGCGAAGATCGTCAGTTCGGTGGGCATGTCGTGCAGCTTTACGCCAACGCCCTGATAGGATTTATAGACCAGCGGGCGCACATAGATGTCCTGCTCGTAGCCTTCCATTTCCAGCAGTTCCAGCACGATGTCCAGCAGTTGTTCCGGGTTGTAGAGCACCTCGCTCAAAATCAAGCCCGCCGAATGACGGAAGCGGCGGAAGTGATCCAGCGGGCGAAAGACGTACAACTGGCGCTGGTCGCTGTTCCAGTAGCCGCGCAGCCCGCCAAACGCCGCCGTACCATAGTGCAGCGCGTGGGTCATAACACTAACTTTCGCCTGTGCAATCGGAACAATCTCCCCTTCAAAAAAAGCATACTGTGGGCTGTTCATCCTCAACTCCTGTAAACATAAATCGATTATCTCATACCCCGATCATAGGAACAGCGGCGGCGGCTCTGGAAGTGGCAAAGGTCACCGACATGAGGCGACATAGGTAATCTTGTGACATCAGGCACACCGAATCAGGATATTTTGTACTGTCTGCTCCAGACGGCGGCTCTTAGGATGAGCGTAAAAATATTGGACGATTGTTTTGTTATGGGAAGGTCGAAATGGCACATGGGATGATTCTCATCGACCAGGAACGTTGTAAAGGATGCAGCTTATGTATTGAAGTTTGTCCGCAGCACGTCATTACCATCAATACCAGCAAGCTCAACGCCAAAAGTTATCACCCGGCAGGGCTGGACGATCCCGGGGGCAAATGTACCGGCTGCGCTATCTGCGCGGTCATATGTCCCGATGCGTGCATCACCGTCCTGCGCGAGCCACCTCTCCGGCGCGGCGTGGGGTTGAGCAGCCCGACAGTAGAAAGGATGCTTTGATGGCGCGCGAACTTCTGAAAGGCAACGTCGCGATTGCCGAAGCAGCCCTCCGCGCAGGTGTAGAAGCCTATTTTGGTTACCCCATTACCCCACAAACAGAATTACTGGAACACCTGGCGCTGCGGATGCCTGAGCTTGGGCGCGTATTCCTGCAGGCGGAAAGCGAAATCGCCGCCATCAACATGGTCTACGGCTCGGCTTGCACCGGCACGCGCACCATGACGTCGTCCTCGGGACCCGGCATCAGCCTGATGCAGGAAGGGATGTCCTATATCGCCGGCTCTGAAGTTCCGGCGGTGATCGTGGATGTCATGCGCGGCGGTCCCGGGCTTGGCAATATCCTGCCCTCGCAGGGCGACTATTTTCAGGTGACGCGCTCGGCGGGACACGGCGATTATCATCCGATTGTGCTGGCTCCGGCGTCGGTGCAGGAAGCGATTGACTTCACTATGCTGGCGTTTGACCTGGCAGAAAAATACCGCCACCTGGTCATCGTCGCGGCGGACGGCATGATCGGACAAATGATGGAACCCGCCGAACTGCCGCCGATGCGCCCGCTGCCAACCAAACGCCCGGACTGGGCACTGACCGGCGCGGACGAACGCCCGAAGCGGGTCATTTCGTCCATTTACATGAGCGCCGAAGCAGCCGAACGCTTCAACCTGAAGGTGCAGGCACGCCTGAAGGAAATACGCCGTAACGAACAGCGTTCGACCGAATATGAAACCGACGACGCGCGGCTGCTGGTGGTCGGCTACGGTTCGGCGGGACGCATCGCTCACAGCGCGGTAGTGGCTGCGCGGGAAAAAGGGCTAAAAGTGGGCTTGTTCCGCCCGCAAACGCTCTACCCCTTCCCCGAAGCCAGCCTGTCAAAGATCATCAGCCGAATCCAGGGCTGTCTGGTGGTCGAAATGAACGCCGGACAGATGATCGAAGATGTGCAACTGGTCGCTGCCGGTCAGGTGCCGGTTCGCTTTTACGGACGTATGGGCGGCGTGGTGCCGGTGCCGGAAGAAGTGCTGGCGGCGATTGAACAGGCTTACGACTCGATGTCTGAGTTAAGCCTGGCTGCGCCAGCCTAGAAAGGTCAGCTTATATGGAAACAATGACTGCTCCTCTTGAATTGCAGACGGTTTACCAGCGCCCAAATGCGCTGGAGGATACTTACACCAATTACTGCCCCGGCTGCACGCATGGTGTTGCCCACCGGCTGCTGGCGGAAGCGATAGATGAACTGGGCTTGCGCGACCGGACGATCCTGGTCGCGCCGGTTGGCTGCGCGGTCTTCGCCTACGAATATTTCGATCTCGACGGCTGCGAAGCGGCGCATGGACGCGCCCCGGCGATGGCAACCGGCGTCAAGCGGGCGCTGCCAGATCGCATCGTCGTCACCTATCAGGGCGATGGCGATCTCGCCTCGATTGGCGCGGGCGAAATCCTGCACGCCGCCGGGCGGGGTGAAAAAATCTCGGTAGTGTTTGTCAACAACGCTATTTACGGCATGACCGGCGGGCAGATGGCACCGACCAGCCTGCCGGGGCAAAAGACCAGCTCGTCGCCAAAGGGGCGCGACGTCGCCATGACCGGCAATCCGATGCGCATGAGCGAGCTTCTGGCGCAGATGGAAGGCAGCGCTTACGTCGCGCGGCGCTCGCTGCACGATCCGGCGAACATCCGCAAGGCGAAAAAAGCCATCCTCACGGCGCTGAAAGTGCAGGAAGCGGGTCTTGGCTTCAGTATGGTCGAGCTGCTGTCGAGCTGCCCGACAAACTGGAAACTGACGCCGTCAGAGGCGCTGAAGTGGATTGAAACCAACATGCTGCCCATTTATCCCCTCGGGGACTACAAAGTGGCGGATGCCGTCCGCGACCTATAAGCCGGAGGTTGTCGTGCAAGAGGAATTTGTTTGTGCAGGCTTTGGCGGTCAGGGAGTCCTGTTTGCGGGGCAGGCGCTCGCCTATGCCGCGATGGACGCGGGGCGCAGCGTCACCTGGATACCATCCTATGGACCCGAAATGCGCGGCGGCACCGCCTACTGCGTGACCGTCATCAGCGACCAGATAATCGGATCGCCAGTGGTCAGGCAGCCGAGCGCCGCCCTGATCTTCAATATCCCATCGTTCGATAAGTTTGAGCCGCTGGTTGCGCCAGGTGGAATCCTGGCATACAACACCTCGCTGATCAGCCAGACCAGCCAGCGAATCGATATCACCCAGGTGCCAGTGCCGGCAACCGATCTGGCGACGATGCTCGGCGACGCCCGTATGACCAACATGGTGCTGCTGGGCGCGATGCTCACCGCGCACCCGATTCTGCCGCTTCAGGCAGTTGAGGATGCGCTGCGCGATCACCTGCTCGCCAAGCGCCCTGAACGGCTGGAGAACAACCGACTGGCGCTGGCGCAGGGCGCGGAATTTGTGCGCCAGATGCAGGCTGAAGCAGTATAGGCGGGGGTGTCTGCTCAATCCCAGCGGTTATGTAGTTTCACAAAATAATACGGGTTTTCCGTAGGGACACGATAAATCGTGTCCGCCTCAGCATTCACGAAACGGACACAACAATGTCGTGTCCCTACATATTCCGTATTTAATCATTAATCTGCATAACCGCTGGGGCGGTTCGCGAACCGCCCCTACCGTTAGGAACACGAGGGGACTTTTCTCCCAACCACCCCTGCCAGACGATCAGACCTCACACCAGTTCGACAAAGATGCCGCGCTCCTGAAAGGTTTCGAGCGCTTCCGGCGGAATATCCGAGTCGGTCACCAGCATGTGGATCGCGTCAATCGGCGCGACCCGCACCAGCGCCGTCTGGTGAAACTTGCTGCTGTCCGTCACCACGATGATGTGATGCCCGGCGTCGATAAAAGTGCGCGAGACTTCGGCTTCTTCGGCGCTCTCGGCGCTCATGCCGCGCTGTGGTGACAGCGCTTTCACGCCCAGAATGACTTTATCCACCTTGAGTTCGGACAAAATCAGGCGCAGCAGCGTGCCGCGAACCGCAAATTCCGCCGGGTCGATCATGCCGCCCAGCATGATCACTTTATGACATCCCTGGCGCATCAGTTCGTTGGCAACCAGCAGCGAGTCGGTGACGATGGTCAGGCTGCTGTGCGCGCCCAGTTCGCGGGCGACGGCGAGCGCGGTGCTGCCGCCGGTCATCAGGACGGTTTCGCCGTTCTGGATCAGGCTGGACGCCGCCCGCCCGATCCGGCGCTTTACGTCTGCCCGCTGTTCCTGTCGCTGCATGATCGGCAGCTCGCTGGTGGCAACCGCGTGCGCCCGCATCGCCCCGCCATGCACCCGGCGGATCATGTGCTGCGCCGCCAGCGCCGCCAGATCGCGGCGCACCGTCGCCTCACTGACCTCAAAGGCTTCGCTGATTTCGGCGACGGTCAGGGTGCCGCGCTGGTCAAGCAGTTGGGTAATTCGTTCCTGGCGCTCGAGTCCGAGCAGGTCTGCGTTCGACATCATTTTCTACCGTGTGCTGGCTCACTCACAGGAAACATACCGGGGCGTTCTGGTATCGGTTCACGATATCCGAATCCCAAAGATGCGCTCGGCATTGCCATGATACACCTTTTTCAACACGTCGTCAGGCAGGAACAACCCGTATACATGCCAGCGTCCCTGCCCCGGTATTGGGCTGTCACCGTAGTTAAAATACTCGTCATCCGTCTCCAGAAAGCGATAATAAATCCGGTAGGTTTCGAGGTGCGCCCCGGCGTCGATGCCAAACAGGATGCGGTCGGCATAGCTGATGAAGAAGCGGCGGGCAGTATACGGCTGCCTGCCAAGCTCGCCGAGGCGGGCGCTGATATCGACGTAGTAATTGGGACAGTCGTCCAGCATCTGCCCAACCCAGCCGAGGTTTTCGGCGTAGCAGCCCACATGCGCGCCGATAAAGGTCGTCTTTGGATGACGCGAGACTAACGATTTCAGATCGGTCATGATCTTCATGAAGGGCGGAAACGGCGGGCTTGGGAACTGCCAGTCGGGGTGCGCGTTAAGTTCTTCATAGCGCTCGTTGGTGTTATCCAGCGGGTAGAAGAAGGCGACCGGATCGGCGACGTGGATCAGCACCGGCAGCCCAAGCTCGCCAGCCGCCGCCCACAGCGGATCAAGCCGGGGATCGTCAATCTCCACCAGCTTGCCCTGGTGGTCAACGACAGACAGCCCAAACGGCTTCCAGATCTTCAGACCGTCCGCGCCGCGCGCCACCTGCTGGCGAAACCGCGCCGCCGCCCATTCCCCGAAGCGGTCGCCATGATCGCCCCATTTCGACCAATCGACGCCGCCGAACATGCGAAAACGTTCCGGCGCGCGCGCCTTGATCCCGTCAAGATGGCGGTGCAGGATATCCTCGCCCCAGCCGCCGTCAAGATCGACGTATGCCCGCACATGCGCTTCGTCCATCACGGCGAGCAGTTCGTCTATGGGGCGCTGATCCCAGCCGCCGCCAAACGGCTCGGCAAGGTGGTTATGGGCGTCAATCACCGGGAATCGCGGCGTCGGCACTGCCGTCTGTTTGACGACCAGCCGGGGAACGGGCGCGAATTGACTCAGATAGAGATCAGCCATCGTGTCAGCCACCTTTCCAATCAGGTTTTCAGTTCATCCAGGCAGGCAGCGACGACGCCTCGACTGCCGCCATCTCGTCGAACATCTGGCGAATTTCCGCAGGCGAGCAGACCGCCGCCGTCAGCGGGTCGAGCATCAGCGCGTAGAATGCCGCCTCGCGGTCTTCTTCCAGCACCGCCGTCGCCACCAGATCATGCACCGCCATGTGCTGCTGATCGAGCGCCGCCAGTTGGGTCGGCAGCGCGCCAAAGTAAGTCGGCTGGATGCCATCGCCGTTGACCAGACAGGCGACCTCGACCACGCCGCCTTCGGGCAGATTGGTGATCAAGCCGGTGTTTTTGACGTTGCCGTAAATCACCGCCGGAACGTCGGTCACTATCGCTTCCATGATACGCGAGCAGTACTCAACGCCGCGCTCCAGATCGAGTTCGGCTTCACCGCTGACCATCTGCCGGACTTCCTCGGCGGCTTCCTCGCGCCATTGGGGCCAGTTGTTGGCGTAGAAGCCGGTTTCGCCCAGATATTCCGGGCGGGTGTACTGTTCCACCAGATCGGAACGCTTGCGGAAATAGGGCGTGTATTCGGAAGAATGCCCGCTGCTTTCGGTCACGAACGCGCCCAGATGCAGCATCATCTCGAACCGGATCGGGTCCTGTTCGTAGATCGCCGGGTCTTTCGCCAGCTCGCGCAGGCGTGGGTACAGGTCTTGTCCCTGATGCGTCAGTTCCACCAGCCACGCCAGATGATTGACTCCGGCGGCGCGATACTTGACCTCGTTCACCGGAAGATTCAGATAGCCCGCCAGCGTTTCGGCGGTATAGGGGATGGAGTGGCACAAGCCGACGATGGGCAGCGACGACGCCCGCAGCCCGGTCAGGCAGGTGAGCGACATCGGGTTGGTGTAGTTCATCACCAGCGCATCCGGCGCGTGGCGTTCGGTGTCGCGCAGGATGTCAATCCACGCTGGCAGGGTGCGCAGCGCCTTAAAGATGCCGCCGGGTCCGATGGTATCGCCGATACACTGATTGACGCCGTATTTCATCGGAATGTCGAAGTCGTGACGAACGTTTTCCAGTCCCGCCACTTCGATGGTGTTGATCAGATAATCGGTGTCCGCCATCACCTTCGTCCGGTCGGTCGAGGCTTCCACGCGCCAGTTTCGCCCGGTCACCGCGATCAGCTTTTCGGCGATCTGGCGCGACAGTTCCAGCCGCGCCGGATCGATATCGACCAGCGCAAACGTCCCCGACTCAAGCCCGGGCGTCACCAGAATATCGCGCATCAGTTCATAGGCGAAAACAGCGCTTCCGGCTCCGATAATCGCAACCTTCATCATGGCACCCATCCTGTTCGTGAGCATACTGAACGAATGTGCGCGTTTCTGCGCATTATGAGAAGTCTAGCGCGGAAATACTTGCGCGTCAATCAAAGCTGGTATATTGTATTCAATAAGTAGTCACATTCGCGCACAAACGCTCAGGGATTATTCTCATGGATCTCGGTCATACGGCACGTGAAATCGGAACTCAACAGGTCGTGATTCTGGAATAGCGAGGCGCATTGGGAGGTATGGATGGGACATGAGCTTATAAGCACCGCCTGCCCCATCCCACGAGTCTGCTCAAACCTCTCCAGCCTCGGCACAGCCGGGACGGAGACGGCGTGAGGTTCCAAATGAAGCTCTTGTTCGAATTTATTTTACGGAGAATATGATGAAACGTACCTTACCTCTGTTCACCCTTCTGGCAGCGCTGCTCCTGAGTATTGGCGCTGCCTCCGCGCAGGACGAGCCGGTCACACTTCGCCTGTGGGCGCATCAGGAAAGCAACTTCAACGCCGCGACCCAGGCGGTCATCGACGCCTATACGGCGGAACACCCCAACGTCACCATTGAAATGGAGACGTTCACCTATGACCTGTTCATTCAGACGCTGCAAACAGCGCTCCCCGCGGGCGACAACGCCGATATCCTGGCGCTGTTTGGCTCGTGGACGTGCAGCTATGCTGACCGACTCGCGCCCATGCCTGAAGGACTGGTTGACACCACCGCCTTCTTCGATGCCGCCGTCGGCGGGTATATCTGCGACGATCAGGTCTATGGTCTGCCGCAGGAATTCAACATGGAATACGGCTCGGTGCTGGTCAATAAGGCGCGCTTCGAGGCTGCCGGACTGACCTATCCCCCGGCGTGGGCAAGCTACGCCGACCTGGTGAGCGACGCGGCGGCGCTGGTCGAATCCGGAGACGATGGACTGATGACGGTGACGGGCTATCACTTCACCAATGCCGACGCCATCGTCTTTGGCTTCCTCGCCGGTATTCTGCAAAACGGCGGCAGCTACTGGAACGAAGACATGTCGGCGTTTACTTTCAACACCGACGAAGCGCGCGCCACGCTGGAGCAGATGGTTGAGCTGGTCGAAGTTGGCGCGATTGATCCGGTGCTGTTCAACGACTCTGCCAACTGGGGCGGCAACGCCTTCTTCACCGATCAGGCGGCGATTACGCTGATCGGTCCCTGGGCGGTTGCCTTTGGCTTGAGCGACTTCCCCGACTTTGGCGAATTTGGCTACGTACCGCTGCCCACCTTCGGAGACTCGGAGCCGCTGTTCGCCGCCGACTCCGGCTGGGGCTTAACGGCAGCCAGCAACAGCCCGCACGCCGATGTCGCCTGGGATTTCATCGCCTTCGCCACGGCGAACGCCGACAACGCCCTCCAATGGAATATCACTTCGGGCACGATCCCGGCGCTCCGCGAAGTGGTTGAAAACGAGGACTCCAACGCGGCGCTGCTTGAGGCGCTCCCCTGGCTGGACGCGAACCTGCCGCAGCTTCAGTACGGCACTTACATCGGCTCCATGCCCGACCGTGACCTCGTCTTCTACGACATCATCTACCCCTACATCCTGGATACGCTTCAGGGCTTGATGACGGTGGACGATGCGCTGATGTTCATCGAAGAAGACGCCAACGCGACCTTTAACTAGCAATTGGCGATACGGGGCAGGCTTCCATATAAGAGCCTGCCTCGTTTGCCTGATGGCGCTGAACCTATGCCCGACTATAACCTTGACGCCCTGATCCTCTACTGGCTGATGATTTCGGCATTCGTCGGCTGCGCGGTGACGCCCCTTGTGTATGATCGCAAAGGACGCAACCCCTGGCGCGGTGCCGCCATCGGACTCGTCGTTGGCATCGCCTCCGGGCAGGTATTCGGGCGGCTGATCCTGATGCTGCTGGACAGCGTGCCATCCCTCGCCACCTGGGTCAGCCTGCTGGGCGGGCTGATCGGTCTGGTGGCGCTGTGGCTGCTGGTACCCGCCGTTCAGAACGAAGGGCTGAAGCATCGCGGCTTTGTCGCCGGAACCGTCACGCCGATGGTCTTTTATCTGGCGACGCTGAGCGTTTTTCCGCTGCTCTGGGCGTTTGCGCTGGCGTTCTTCGACTACAGCCCGCGCCGCGTCGGCGGTCCGATCCTCGGCTTGGGCGGTGATAACCCGTTTGTGGGTCTGCAATACTTCGAGCTGATGCTCTCTGGCGCGGGGCGCGACGCCCGCATCTTCCAGAACAGCCTCGCCAATACGCTGCTGTTCACGGCGCTGGTGCTGCCGCTGAACATGCTGATCACCATTCCGCTGGCGGTGATGATCGAATCGGCGCACAATGTCCTGCGGGCGATCTTCCGCACCATCTACTTCCTGCCGGTCGTCACTTCGTCGGTGGGCGTCGCCGTGATGTGGGGCTATATCTTCAACACCCAGTACGGGCTGCTCAACAATGGGCTGCGAACGGTCGGCATAACGCCCGTCGCCTGGCTGCAAGACCCAGCGGCGACCATACTCGGCATCCCGACGGCAATGGTCGCGGTGGTGATCGCCTATCTGTGGCAGGACTTCGGCTACAATCTGGTGATCTTCATCGCCGCCCTGCAGGGCATCCCCGACAGCCTCAAGGACGCGGCAAAAGTGGACGGTGCCAGCCCGATGCAGGTGTTCCTGTACGTGACGCTGCCGCTGCTGCGCCCGACGATTCTGGTCACCTCGGTGCTGACGGTCATCTCGTCATTCCAGGTCTTCGACCTCATTCAGGTGATGACTGCGGGCGGACCCGGACGAATCGGGCAGACGCGGGTGCTGGTGCTCGATATTTATGAGAACGCCTTCCGCTTTGAACGGATGGGCTGGGCAGCGGCGATTGCCGTCGTCATGTTCATCTTCGTCGCCGTCCTGACGCTGATTCAAACCCGCGTCCTACGCACGAACTGGGAGTACTGACGATGGCGCAGCAAGCCGCTTCTCTCGCCGCTGATACGACCGCCCAGACCGCAGCCCCGGCTTGGAACAACGCCCCCCGGCGGATCGGGCTGTATGTGCTGCTGTTCGCCGGGTGTATCATCACGCTGGTGCCCTTCATCTGGACGATTCTGGCGTCCTTCAAAACCCACGCCGAGATCATCAATCCAGCCACCCAGACCTTTTTTCCGAATGAATTCTCGTTCGAGAATTACCAGACGATCCTCAACGATCCCACCCTGCCGCTGGGACGCTTCTATCTCAACAGCACCTATATCGCCGTCAGCAACGTCATCACGCAGACGTTCACCAGCGCCCTGTTCGGCTACGTCTTCGCCAAGTTCAACTTTCGCTTCAAGCGGGTGCTGTTCTGGTACATCATCTCCACGATGATGATCCCGTTCCAGCTAACGATGATCCCCTCGTATCTGATCCTGCTGAAGTTCAACCTGACCGACAACCTGCTCGGTCTGGTCGCCTTTAGCTGGTTCAGCGCCTTCGGCATCTTCCTGATGCGCCAGTTCATGAGCACCATCCCGGACGAGCTGCTCGACGCCGCCCGCGTTGATGGCGCCAACGAGTGGCAGATCTTCCTGCGAATCGTCCTGCCGCAGACGCTGGCAGCGCTGGCGACTTACGGCGTGCTGGTCTTTATCTCCAACTGGAACGCTTACCTGTGGCCCCTGATCGTCCTGCGCGATGTCGATGTCCGCACGCTGCCGATCATTCTGACGTGGTACAACGACCGCCACACTGCCAACCTCGGCTTGCAGATGGCGGCATCGGTGCTGATCGTCATGCCGATCCTGTTGGTCTACATCGTCATGAACCGTTGGGTCGTGCGCGGCTTCGCGCTCACTGGTCTGAAAGGATAACCCTGAAAGGACAGCCTGTGTTTCTTCAACAACGTCTTTGGCGTTTGGCGCTGCTGCTGGTCGTGGCGCTGGGCGGCGTGCTGGTCGCGTCCGGGCAGGACAATGTCCCGCCCCGCGATTGGTCAGCAGCAGACGATTTCATTATCCAGCTTCAACGGGCGCGGGTGAACCAGCTCGCGCCGACGGCATACGATCTGGTGATTTCCGATATCGCGCTGGCGGGGAACAGCCGCGCCGAGATCGAACGCCTGCAGCGCAGCGAAGGCGGCGATAAGCTGGTCGTCGCCTATATGAGCATCGGGCAGGCGGCAACCTTCCAGTATTACTGGCAGCCGGAATGGAGTTTGACCGGCGAGCGCCCCGAATGGGCGGACTTACCCGATGGCACCTGGGCGGGCGATATCTGGGTGCATTACTGGGATCCGCGCTGGCAGTCGATCATCATCGACGGCGAAGACTCATATCTTGACCGGATCATCGATATGGGATTTGACGGCGTGCTGCTCGACCGCGTCGATGCCGCCACCTATTACGAGGAGCGCGGGCGCGAAACCGCCTACGACGAGATGATCGATTTTGTGATGGCAATCGCCGACCACGCCCGCGAACGGTCGCCCGGCTTTGGCGTGTTCACCATCAACGGCGAGGATATCCCCTTCCGCGATCCGGACTCTGGTTATATGGAAGCGGTGACCGGCATCCTGGTGGAGAGCCTGTATTACGGCTATCCGCGCGATCACGAGCCATCGCCGCCGGACTGGACTGCTCTCCGCGAAGCCGATCTGGCGCAGTGGGTGGACGCGGGAAAACTGGTGCTCAATCTCAATTACAGCCGCGTCCCCGAACACGTCACCGATTCCTACACCCGTTCACATGAAAACGGTTATCTGTCGTATATATCAGATCGGGGACTCAGCCGCCTGTTCATCTACGAAGGCTTCGAGCCGGACTAAGCCGCCTGCTCGTTCGACCTGATTCGGCTGAATGCAGGGGCGGCTTCGCCCCTGCGCCCCTACCCCCGAAACATTTTTCACGATAACCTCATCTGCTACCAATTTCGCCCTTGACTGGGTAATATGAGATTAAAGCTGCCAATACCATTTTGCTGAATAGACTTTTGAGCGGCTAGTCACGGCTCAATCAACCCGGCTTGGAAGCCACCTCATGAGGAGCGAACCATGAATCACTCAGCCGCACACCGCCGAAGCCGGGACGCCGTACACCTGCGCGATCAGGCGAGTTGGAAAGCGGGCGGCGGGCGGAACCTGGCTGGACGGATACGGCTGCGCCCGGCGCTGCTGTGGTGTCTCGTCGCCATCGTATTATGCTTCGCTTCAGCCACAGCGCCGGGCGTCACAGCGCAACCGGCGCAGGGAAACGGCTATGCCGATCACAGTTATGTCGCCTCAGGTGAAATCAATCTCACCGGCGATAAGCCTGAAAGCAAGCTGTGGTGGAATGACTGCGCCTGGTGGGCGAGCATGTTCAACCAGGAGACGAGAGCCTACCACATCTACCGCCTGAATCTGAACGATCAGGCATGGGAAGACACCGGCATGCAGATTGACGAACGCAATGCCAGCCGGGCGGACGCCCTTTGGGATGAAGCTGAGCAGAAGCTGTACGTGGTATCGCATGTCACCACCTCATCGCCACGGACGGCGCGGGCAGGCGACGAAACCCGCCTCTACCGCTACAGCTATGACGCGCGTCTTCACCATTACAGCCTGGACACAGGCTTCCCGGTGGTCACGGCGGCGCTGGTGCCGCGCGTCCAGACCATCAACCGCGATTCCACCGGGCGGCTGTGGACGGCGTATGTCTGGAATGCAGCGGTTCAGGTCCAGTATTCCGACGACGACGGTTTGACCTGGAGTTCACCCGCAGCCCTGCCGCTGGAAGGCGCGGCGGTGGTTTCGGCGGATATCGCGGCAGTCATCACCTTTGACCAACACATCGGCGTCGCCTGGACGAATCAGCTTACCGGCGCGATCTACTTCGCCGTTCACGACGACGATCAGCCAGCCGACGCCTGGACAGCCGAAGTTGTCATTATGGGCACCCGGCAGTCGGATGATCATCTGAATATGGCAGTAGATGCTCAGGGGCGGGTGTATCTGGCAACCAAGACCTCTAACAGCCGTGGTGCCGATCCGTTCATTTTGATCCACGTCCGACAGCCGGATGGAATCTGGGCGACTCACGTTTTTGGCTATCAGCGCGATGACCATACCCGCCCCCTGATTCTGGTCGATGAAGAACATGAGCTGCTCTACGTGTTCGCCACCTCACCACAGACCGGCGGCAACATCTACTACAAGACGACGCCGCTTGACGACATCAATTTTGAGGAAGGCGTCGGCACGCCGATTCTTCAGTTCCCCAACGCGCACCTCAACAACACCACCTCAACCAAACAGATGCTGAACAGCCTCACCGGGGTGGTCATCCTGGCAAGCGCCGAAGACACCCGCCGCTATTATCACAACTACCTGACGCTGGGCGCAGACGAAGGCGCAGAGGAAGCGATTGGGGCGTCGTGCGCGGCTGAGGACTTCACCCCTGCCGCCGCCATCTATTACGTCAGCAGCCAAACGACAGTCAACGTCCGAACCGAGCCAAACACCAGCGCATCCGTCTTTACGCAGCTAGAGCCGGGCAGCGAAGTGCGCTACGTGGGCGAGATCGAGGGGACATTGGTGGAGGGTAATGATCGCTGGGCGCAGATCGAGATCGACGAGCAGATCTATTATGTCCACAGTCTGCTGCTGTCGGAATTACCGCCATCGTAGGTCGTGTGCCAAACGGGGATGCCATAGTCTGGCGTCCCCTGCTTATTTGAAACCCCTCTACAAACACAGCCCCTAACCGCACGTGAGCAGCCAGCAGCGCCTATTGGTGATCTTGCACAAACATTTTTGACAAGCCAGACCAGATTCTCTATAGTTGGTTGAGAATAAAAACACGGCGTGTGAATATTTATTCACAGCATTCTTGAAATGATTCAACTATGCCGTCTTATGCCCGACCAAACGAAGAACTTCGCCTGATGGCGAAGGTAGCTCACCTCTATTACGAGCGCGCGATGAGCCAGGTGCAAATCGCCGCCCAGCTTGAGCTTTCACAGGCGACCATTTCCCGCCTTCTAAAACGCGCCGTCGAAGAAGGCATAGTTCAGGTCACCATCGCGCGACCACACGGCTCGTTCGCCCCGCTGGAAGATGCCCTTCAAGCCCAATATCAGCTTAAAGATGCCATCGTCGTCGATTCGACCCCTACCGATGACGACGAAATGATCCAGGGCGCGCTTGGATCTGCCGCCGCTTTCTACCTTCAGAACACCCTGAAACAGAATGAGATTATTGGGCTGTCGTCGTGGAGTTCCACGCTGCTGGCGATGGTGGACGCGATGCGCCCGCTGTCGCGTTCGATAGACGCTTCGGTGGTGCAGATTCTCGGCGGAATCGGCAATCCCAATGCCGAGGTTCACGCCAACCGCCTGACCGAGCGACTGGGGCGGCTCGTCTCCGGGCGGTCGGTGTTTTTGCCCGCCCCCGGCATCGTCGGCTCGGAAGAAACGCGCAAGGTGCTGCTGGAAGACGTCTTTGTGTCTGAATGTCTGGCGATGTTCGACAAGATCACGCTGGCGCTGGTGGGCATTGGCGATATCGAACCGTCGAAGCTGCTGGCGAGCAGCGGCAACCGCTTTTCGTCGGCAGAGCTTGACATGCTCCGGCAGAACGGCGCGGTTGGCGATATCTGCCTCCGGTTTTTCGATGCGGCTGGCACGCCGGTGCGGCTGCCGCTTGACCGGCGCGTTATCAGCATGACTCTTGAGCAGTTGAGCACCGTGAAACGCAGTGTCGGCATCGCGGGTGGCACGCGCAAGCTTGCCGCGATACGCGGGGCGCTGCGGGGAAAATGGATCAACGTCCTGATCACCGACCGCGTGGTCGCCGAAGCGCTCATCGCCACCGGTGAACATCACCATCAACCCAATATAGAAACGGCAAATTCGGAATGAGATTGTCTCTATGAACATTCAATCAGGATCAAACCGTTTTTTCAGCCACTGCCGCTGGCTGCTTGCCTTCAGCCTGATGCTGGTCGTTTCAGGATGCACGCTGGCGACCATCCGCCCGCTTGATCCGGAAACCGGCAAGGCAATCATCGGCAACGAGGATCAGCGCTTCAACGCTGCCAACTACGTCTCGGAAATCTGGGACGCGCAGGTGCTGCCCTATCTGGAGCAGAACGCCAACGACGTCAACACCGTCCTCGATGCGCTGCGTCAGAATCGGGACGCCGCTTCAGAGCAGTACGGGGAGCGCGCCGACGCGCGGCAGCCATACGCCTTCGTCGTAGCGGGCAGCGGCACCATCACCAGCGTCAACACCGAGTCACGGGCGGGCGTGGCGCTGGTCGATACCACCGGCGATGGTGAAGCCGATGTATCGCTGGCAATCGGTCCCGTCATTCGTGGTACTGCTCTGCGCGACGGTATGCCCTTCATCACCTTCAACCAGTTCACGAACCAGATGGAATACGCGGCAGTCTCGAACGAGTTCAACGCGCTCGTCAACCAGCGCATCCTGACGCCGCTGGGCGATGTGCAGGCGCTGGCAGGCAAACAGGTCACGTTCGCGGGCGCGTTCCTGCTGGCAAATCTCGACGAGATCATCATCACGCCGGGTATTCTGACGGTGAGCGAGTAGCCTATGAGCGCGCAAGCCCCAATTTCACCAGATGAAATCCTGCTTCAGGCGAAGCAGGTGACCAAGGTCTACCCCGGAACGGTAGCGTTGAAGAATGTTGACTTCAACATCTACCGTGGCAAGGTAAACGTACTCATCGGCGAGAACGGCGCGGGCAAAACCACGCTGATGAAGATCCTCGCCGGTGTTGAGCAGGCGTCATCCGGTCAGCTTCTGATGGATGGGAAGGAAATTCATGTCTCGTCGCCGCGAGATGCCAACCGCCACGGCATCGGCATTATCTATCAGGAACTGAATCTTTACCCCAACCTGAGCGTCTCCGAAAACATCTTCATGTCGCACGAACTGACTCGCTTTGGCACTATCCGCGAAAAGGATCAGTACGCCATCGCCCGCGATCTGATGCGGCGGCTTGAGCAGGACATTGACCCCAACACCATCGTCGGCGATCTCCGTATCGGTCAGCAGCAGATCATCGAAATCGCCAAGGCGCTGGCGCAGAACGTCCGCATCCTGATTATGGACGAGCCGACTTCTGCCCTGAGCAATATCGAAGTCGAAGTGCTGTTCCGCATCATCCGCGAACTCAAGACGCAGGATGTCGCCATCGTCTACATCTCGCACAAGCTGGACGAACTGCTGCAAATTGGCGATTACTTCACCGTCCTGCGCGATGGCGCGCTGGTGGCGGAAACGCACGCCGGCGCGATCAACCTCAACTGGATTGTCGAAAAGATGGTGGGACGCCGGGCAGACAGCCTGTTCAAACACAGCGAACACAAGATCGAACAGGAAATTCTACAGGTCAATGATCTGACCCTGCCCCGCGTTGGCGGCGGCTACGTCGTCGATCATGTTAGCTTCAGCCTGCGGGCGGGCGAAGTGGTCGGCATCTATGGGCTGATGGGCGCGGGGCGCACCGAACTGCTCGAAAGCCTGATGGGACTGAACTCAGAAGCGCGCGGCGCAATCATCCTCAACGGCAGGAATATCGCCGGTCTGGACATCAAATCGCGCATCGCCCTCGGCTTGTCGCTGGTTCCCGAAGACCGCCAGCTTCGCGGCTTGATTCAGAAGCTGTCCGTCTCGCACAATATCACCCTCGCCAGCCTGTCGCGCTACCTGCGAATGTTGGCGCTGTCGTCGCGTTTGGAACGCGCCAGCGTCCGGTACGAGATCGACGAGCTTCGCATCAAAGTGGCAAATCCCGACGATCTGATTTCGTCGCTCAGCGGCGGCAACCAGCAGAAGGTGGTGGTCGGCAAAAGCCTGCTGACCAACCCCAAAGTGCTGATGCTGGACGAACCAACGCGCGGCATCGACGTTGCCGCCAAAGGCGAAATCTTCGAGATCATCAACCAGCTTGCGCTCAATGGCTTGGGCGTGCTGTTTGTCTCGTCGGAACTGAAAGAAGTCATGGCAATGGCAGACCGCGTGCTGGTGATGTGGAAAGGCTGCATCACGGCGGAACTGCAGAAGCATGAAATATCCCAGGAAGCCATCGCAGCCGCTTCCGTTGGCACACAGACCAGTCCAGAAACCAATACAACTCAAGAGGCAATACGATGAGTCACGCGAGTATTTCAATGCGTCAGGACAAGGCGGCGAAGCAGTCGCTGGGGCGCGACCCACGCATGATGGTGCTGCGCCTGCGCACGCTGATTGCCCTGTTCATCCTGGTGGTGATCTTTGCCTTTACAGCACCCGCTTTCCTCACGACGGGCAACATCATTATTCTGGTGAAGCAGGTTGCCCTCAATGCCATCCTCGGCATCGGCATGACGTTCGTCATCCTGACCGGCGGCATTGACCTGTCCGTCGGCTCGATTGTCGGTCTGGCGGGAATGATCGCGGGCGGCTTAATCACCGAAGGTCTGATCCTGCCGATGTTCGGCGTGTCAATCTTCTTCAACATCCCGCTGGTGATCGCTTTCACGCTGATCGTGGGAATGGTGGTGGGCTTGCTCAACGGTCTGATCATCACCAAACTGAACGTCACGCCCTTTATCGCCACCCTGGGCATGTTGTATATGGCGCGCAGCGCGGCGCTCCTGCGCTCCAACGGCGCGACCTTCCCCAACCTTGTCGGCAGCGATCTGCTCGGTAATACCGGCTTCCCGGCAATCGGCGCGGGCACGCTGATGGGGCTGCCGTGGGCGATCTGGATCATGGTGGTCTTCATCTTCATTGCCAGCTTCGTGGCTGCCCGGACGCCGTTTGGACGGCAGGTATACGCCGTTGGCGGCAACGAACGCGCCGCCGAGCTTTCCGGCGTGCGCGTCAACCGCGTCAAAATTCTCGCCTATATGATTTCCGGCTTCTGCGCCGCCGTCGTCGGGCTGATCATCACCTCGCAGCTCGTCGCGGCACACCCGGCAACCGGCAACAGCTACGAGCTGAACGCTATCGCCGTCGTCGTCTTAGGCGGCGCTTCTCTCAGCGGCGGGCGCGGCAGCATCCTGGGCACGATCATTGGCGCTTTTGTCATTGGCGTGCTCAACAACGGCATGGTGCTGATTGGCTTATCGGAATTTGTGCAAACAGGCATCACTGGCTTCGTCATCGTGGCGGCAGTGGTGCTTGATCAGTCACAGCAGCGCCTGCAGCGTCAGCTTGCGCTCCAACAGGCGACTGCGCAAGTGCTCGACACACAGCAGGGAAAGGAGGTCGCCTAACGATCTCGAAATGGATCTGATCGTAACCATAAACTGGCTAGCGTTTAGGTGAAGTACGCCTTTAGGAGGCAAGATGTCTAAGTTGAAACACCTGTTTATTCCCATTCTACTGCTGGTTGCTTTGACGGTAGCCGCCTTCCCGATGGCGGCGCAGAGCAGCGACGTACCGGAAGGCAACGGCGAACTGATCGTGATCATCACGCCGTCGCACGACAACCCGTTCTTCAAGTCGGAAGCCGACGCCGCCCAGGCGCGGGCTGAGGAACTCGGCTACGAGACGCTGGTGCTGATCCACGACGACGACGCGGCGCTGCAAGATCAGCATTTCGATACCGCCATCGCGCGCGGCGCTGCCGCCATCATCCTCGATAACGCTGGCGCGGACGCCTCGATTGCCGCCGTCCAGAAAGCCAAGGATGCTGGCATTCCCACCTTCCTCATCGACCGTGAAATCAACTCCACCGGCGACGCCATGGCGCAGATTGTCTCCGACAACTACCAGGGCGCAACCCTCGGCGCGGAAGAATTCGTCCGCCTGATGGGTGAAGAAGGTCAGTACGTCGAACTGCTCGGTCGTGAAACCGACACCAACGCCCACATCCGTTCCCAGGGTTACAACGACATCATCGGGCAGTATCCCGACATGGAACTGGTGGCAACCCAGTCCGCCAACTGGTCGCAGACCGAAGCCTTCGATGTCATGCAGACCATCATTCAGGCGAACCCCGACATCAAGGGCGTCATCTCCGGCAACGACACCATGGCGCTTGGCGCTGCCGCTGCCCTGCAAGCTGCTGGCATGACCGACGTTTTCGTGGTCGGCTTCGACGGCAGCCCGGACGTGATGGAAGCCATCCGTCAGGGCACCATTCAGGCAACGGTGCTCCAGCCTGCCGCTTACATCGCCGAACTGGCGGTTGAGCAGGCGAGCGTCTACATCCAGACCGGCGAAGCTCCGGCTGAAGAAAAGCAGTCCGTCCCCTGTGAACTCATCGTTCCCGAAAACGTGGACGAGTACGGCATCTTCGCCCGTTTGGACGAGTAACCGTCATACAGGGGGCAGTCCAATGGACTGCCCCCTGCCTGCCAGACAACCATCAACCCGCGCCGATCAACGAGACGCCGGACATTGCAGCCGCTGAAATACCATTTTAGAGAAATAGTTCTCTGCTTGCATTCAGTACATCCCGCCCTTATTTGTAATGGAACTGCATTTACGGCGCGTTAAAAGCTCGGAGAGGGAGACTATGCAAGCGCATGAAATGTTACTGAAGTCGGTGGCTTATCGGCGTTCAGTATTGAAAATGATCAAGACGAGTCAGGCGGGACACACCGGCGGCAGTCTGTCCTGTCTCGATATCCTCAACGTCCTCTACAATTACGTGATGAACGTCTCGCCGGAAAACTTCCACGATCCGAATCGGGATCGCTATATCCAGAGCAAGGGGCACTCGGTCGAAGCGCTGTACGCGGTGCTGGCAGATAAAGGCTTCTTTCCAGAGGATGACCTGCAAACGCTCAACCAGTACCAGTCGCACTACATCGGGCATCCCACCCGCAAAGTGAACGGCGTCGAGCAGAACACCGGCGCGCTTGGACACGGGCTGTCACTCGCCGTCGGCACCGCGCTGGCAGCCAAACTCGACCAGCGCTCGTATCGCGTTTTCACCCTGCTCGGCGATGGCGAGCTGGCGGAAGGCTCAAGCTGGGAAGCCTCGATGACCGCTGTTCACTACAAGCTGGATAACCTGACGGTCATCATCGACCGCAACCGCCTTCAGATCACAGCGGGCACGGAAGATGTCAACCGGCTTGAGCCGCTGCACGCCAAGTTCATGGCTTTTGGTTACGCCGTACACCAGTGTGACGGCAACGACATCGTCGGTTTGATGCACACCTTTGACCACCTTCCGTTTGCGCCGGGCAAGCCAAGCCTGATCCTCGCCAACACGACCAAAGGCAAGGGCATCAGCTTTATGGAAGATACGGTGAAATGGCATCATCGCGTGCCCACCGATGCCGAATATGAGATCGCGACGCGCGAACTGGACGCGCAGGAAGCAGAACTGAAGGCGGTGAACAGTGGAGTACGGTAAAGCCAACCTCGATATTTTCGCCGAGACACTGCTCGAACTCGCCAGCGCCAACCGGGATATTCTGGTCGTCACCAGCGATTCGCGCGGGTCGGGCAAGCTGGGTCCGTTTGGTGATGCCCTGCCCCACCAACACATCGAAGTCGGCATTGCCGAGCAGAATCTGGTCGGCGTGGCGGCAGGGCTGGCATCGACCGGCAAGCAGGTATTCGCCGTTTCGCCCGCCTGTTTTCTCACCGCGCGGGCGCTGGAGCAGATCAAGAACGACGTCGCCTATTCCGATAATCGAGTGCGCGTGATCGGCATCAGCGCCGGGGTGAGCTACGGCGCGCTCGGCGCGACCCACCATTCACTGCACGATTACGCGGCGCTGCGGGCGATCAACAACATCGACATCGTCGCCCCCGCCGATAACTTCGAGACTCGCGCTGCTGTTCGCGCCGCCATCGAATATCCGCGCCCGCTGTACCTGCGCTTTGGCAAACGCCCGATGCTCAACCTGCACGCGCCGGACACAAACTTTGAAATCGGCAGGGCGATCACTATTCGCGAAGGCAGCGACGTCACCTTTGTCGCCATCGGCGAAGCGGTCGCCCCGGCAGCCCTCGCCGCCGACCAGTTGGCAGATGACGGCATTTCGACGCGCGTCATCAGTATGCACACCCTCAAGCCGTTTGACGAAGCGGCGCTGCTGGCGGCGGCAGCCGACACCCGCGCCCTGATCACCGTCGAAGAACACAGCGTTGGCGGCGGTCTGGGCGAGCGCTGCGCCTCGCTGCTGATGGAACACCGCCTCTTTCCCGCCTTCAAAATTGTCGGCTTTCCCGACGAATACATGGCAACCGGCAGCCAGGCGGAAATCTTCGCCCATTACGGCATTTCGCCCGACGGACTGGCGCTCACCGCCCGGACGCTGCTCCAGAGCGAGCCAACCCGATGACGACCATCCTCGCGCTCGACCAGAGCACATCGGCTACCAAAGCGCTGCTGTTCGATCCGGCGGGGCAGGTACTGGATCAGGAATCGCGCCCGCACGAACAGCATTATCCGCAGCCCGGTTGGGTCGAACACGACGCCGAAGCGATCTACCAGAACACGCTGACCGTCCTGACCACCCTGCTCGCCCGGAACGCAGTGCTGCGCGACTCGGTCGCCTGCCTGAGCATCACCAACCAGCGCGAGACGATTGTCGTGTTTGACCGTGTGACCGGCAGACCGCTGCGTCCCGCCATCGTCTGGCAGTGCCGCCGGGGCGAATCCGTCTGCCAGCGCCTAAGCGACGCCGGACACGACACCCGCGTCCACGAACTGACCGGACTCAGGATCGACACCTATTTCCCGGCGTCAAAAATCACCTGGCTGCTGGAGAATGAGCCGGACATCAAAGCAGCCCTCGACGAGGGACGGGCGCTGATCGGCACAATTGACGCTTATCTCATTTACCGGCTGACCGGCGGCGCGGTCTTTGCCACCGACGCCACCAACGCCAGCCGCACCCTGCTCTACGATCTCCACAGGCTGGCGTGGAGCGATGAGTTATGTTCCCTGTTCGGCGTGCCGCCTAAGGCGCTGCCAGAAGTGCGCGACTGTAACGCCCGCTTCGGAACGACGACGCTGGCGGGCGCGCTGGATACGCCGCTGCCGATCTGCGGCGTCATGGGCGATTCACAGGCGGCGCTGTTCGCTGAACACTGCTTCAGTGTCGGCAGCGCCAAAGTCACCTTTGGCACCGGCTCGTCCGTCCTGGTCAATATCGGCGATCAGCCGACGCTGTCCCAAGCGGGAGTCGTGACCGCCGTCGCCTGGCTGCTCAACGGCAAAGCCACCTACGCCTTTGAAGGCATCATCAATTTCACCGGCGCGACCATCGCCTGGCTGCGCGATCAGCTTCGGCTGATCGACAGCCCGCAGGAAACGCAGGCGCTGGCGCTGGCGGTACCCGATAACGGCGGCGTCTATCTCGTTCCGGCGTTCGTCGGCTTGAGCGCGCCGCACTGGCAGCCCAACGCCCGCGCGGCGATTGTCGGCTTGACCCCGGCGGCGACACGGGCGCACGTCGTCCGCGCCGCGCTGGAATCGATTGCCTACCAGGTGCGCGACGTGATCGAACTGATGAGCAGCGCGGCGGGTATCCGCCTGCAGGAAATTCACGGCGACGGCGGCATGGTGGGCAATACCTTTTTGATGCAGTTCGTCGCCGATGTCTGCCGTCTGGTCGTGCGCGCGTCCGAAGTGCCGGAGCTTTCGGCGCTGGGCGCGGCGCAGGCGGGCATGTTAGGTATGGGCATTTATCAGGATGTGGACGCGCTAGAGGCACTGCCCACCGTCAGCTATGCGCCTTCAGACACAGCGCAGCAAATCGAAATCTGGTATCAGGGATGGCGCGCTGCCGTTCAGCGCGTGCTGTAGCTAGAGCAAAGGACAGAAAATGATCGATTATTCCAAAATGACCCTCGGCGTCATCGTCGGCAACCGCGATTTCTTCCCCGACCGGCTGGTGGGCGAAGGGCGGCAGGACATCCTCGAAGTGCTGTCAGAACTCGGCATCAATGTTGTGATTCTGGACGAGGAAACGACCAAGCTGGGCGCGGTGGAAACCTGGGAAAACGCCAAAAAATGCGCCGACCTGTTCAAACGCAGAGCCGACCGCATCGACGGCATTCTGGTCACGCTGCCGAATTTCGGCGATGAAAAAGGCGTCGCCGATACCATCCGGCTCGCCGGTTTAAACGTGCCGGTGCTGATTCAGGCGTATCCTGACGAACTGGATAAGCTGTTTGTCGAGCGCCGCCGCGACGCCTTCTGCGGCAAGATCTCGGTCTGCAACAACCTGTATCAATACGGCATCCCCTACACGCTGACGCGGATGCACACCGTTCACCCCAAGACCGACTCGTTCAAACAGGATCTGCGCGATTTCCTCGGCGTTTGCCGCGTGGTCAACCACCTGCGGAACGCCCGACTCGGCGCGATTGGCGCGCGCCCGAATGCCTTCAACACCACCCGCTACAGCGAGAAGCTGCTGCAGGCGTCCGGCATCAGCGTCAGCACGATTGACCTGTCCGAAATCTTCGGGCGCGCCAACAAGCTGGCGGACAGCGACACCCGCGTGCGCCAGAGTTGGGAACGCATCGGCGCGTACATCGATACCAGGCTTGTCCCCTCGGAAGCGGTCGTCAAGCAGGCGAAGCTGGCGGTGGTGATTGACGAGTGGATGCAGGATCTCGACATCGTCGCCTCGGCGATCCAGTGCTGGACATCGCTCCAGTCGAACTACGGCGTCAACGTCTGCACCATCATGAGCATGATGAGCGAATCGATGATGCCGAGCGCCTGCGAAGTGGACGTGACCGGCGTCGCCTCGATGTACGCCCTTCAGTTGGCGCGCCTCAGCCCAAGCGCGCTGGTGGACTGGAACAACAACTACGGCGATGATCCCGATAAGTGCATCCTGTTCCACTGCGGCAACTGGGCGAAAAGCTTCCTGGGCAATGAGGCGCGGATGTACAACGCGCCGATCCTCGGCACCAGCATCGGCATCGAAAACACCTACGGGACGGTCGAAGGCAAGACTCCCGCCGGTCCGTTCAGCTACGCGCGCATCACCACCGACGACCGCAACGGACAGATCAAAACCTACGTTGGCGACGGCGCGTTCCTGGATGATCCGGTGGAGACGTTTGGCAGTCGGGCGGTGGTGCAGGTGGCAGGCTTGCAGAAGCTGATGCAGTACGTGTGCCGGAACGGCTTCGAGCATCACGCAGCGATGACCAACACCTATACGGCGTCGATCCTTAACGAAGCCTTCACCACCTACTTCGGCTGGGAAACCTACTATCACCGTGTCTAGTGGCGGGCTGGAAATCGGAAAATCACTGGGCGACTCACGAGTCGCCCCTACAAGGCGAATTCCAGATATAGTGTCTAGTGGCGGGCTGGAAATCAGAAAATCACTGGGCGACTCACGAGTCGCCCCTACAAGACAAATTCCAGATATAGTGCCTAGTGGCGGGCTGGAAATCAGAAAATCACTGGGGGCGACTCACGAGTCGCCCCTACAAGACAAATTCCAGATATAGTGAAATGGGCACGACCAGCCGAAGGGCTACACGCCCGGCAGGCGGCGTACCTCGCCGGGGCGCTTCGGGCTGCCATCCTCGGCGCTGCCGATGACGGCAAACGCCAGCGCCAGACTGCGCAGGTTGTCGGCGGCGTTGTGATACGGCGCGCGGTTTTCCTCAATCGCGCACAGCAGTTCCGCCATCGTCCCGTGAAAACCGCTGTCAAACCAGCTTCCCACCAGATTTGGCGTGCTGACGCCGTCGGCGCTGGTAATCTGCACCGTCTGATCCTGCAAGCCGGGTCCGCTGCTGTGGGCGGTTCCCTTCGTGCCGACCAGATAGGTGCGGTCGTGATGACCATACGGAGTCGCGGCGTTGAAACTGAGCGTCGCCTGAGCGTTGGGATAATCCACCAGGACGTGCGCCAGCATCGGCGGCTTGGGGCGCTGTCCGGCTGCCGGAGACACCGAGGCAAAGACACGCTCCGGCGGCTGATCGCCGAAGTAACACGTCAGCATGTCGAACCAGTGAATGGCGAAGTCGTAGAGGACGAGGTGGTGGATATCGTCAAACGGCGTGCCAACCACCCACGAATGATCGAAGCTGACCGAGAAATCCGCCCCGATCAGATCGCCCAGCAGCCCGGCGGCGATGGCAAGGCGCATGTAAGCCACGTGCGGTGCCCAGCGCCCATTCTGATTAACCGCCAGCCGCGCGCCCTGACGCTCCGCCAGCGCAACCAGACGCTCGCCGGTATCGAGATCGAGCACAAACGGCTTCTGGCTGAGGACGTGCTTTCGCGCATTCAATGCCGCCTCGATCAGCGCCACACGGTTGGCAGGATGGGTAGCGATATCGACGACTTCGACATCGCCGCGCCGCAGCACGTCGCGATAATCGGTATAGACATCTGCCTGCGGAAAGAACGTATCCCGGCGGCTGTTGGCGCGCGCCTCGCTCAGGTCGCACAGGGCGACCACGTTGTAACCCGCCGCCTGATAAGCTGCCAGATGCGAAGCGGTGATCCCGCCGCAGCCGATCAGAGCGATGGCAGGATGATAGCTCCTGGGGTCAACCGGAAGATAAGGCAGCGCCGGTGCAGTCAGAACGTTCTGCTCTGTTTTCCGAACGCCCGCGTAAGACTCCGGTTGTACGGTCTGATTGTCAGATGCTGCTTCAACTGCCTGCTGATCCGCCATACGTGCTGTCCTTCATCAATGCAATAATGCAATCTTCGCGGGTATGAATGTGCAAATATACGGATATTTAGGCTTAAAAACCGACTCCCTCAGGCAGCGTAGGTATGCCGGGTGCTGTATTCATATTTGTCTGCCCGATACAGGCTGGTCGTATACTCAAAGAACTGGTCATTGTCCAGAAACGTCGTCGTCCTGACCACCACCAGCGGATCGCCAACCGCGATTTGCAGCAGTTCCGCCTGTTCGGCATCAGCGACGGTGGCGGTGATCGTGTGCTGAATTTCCTTCACCGTCAGTCGATACTCGCGCGCCAGAACGTCATACAATCCCGACTGGTTGAAATCATATTTTTCCAGATCAGGGCAGTGTTCGGTCAGGATGGTCGAATACTGGATGCCAACCGGTTCGTCGTCGCCAAAGCGCAGGCGGTTGAGCACCAGACAGGGACTGCCCAGGTGAACCGCAAACACGTCCGGCGAATTCTCATCAATCGTGCCGGTACGCTGCTCCAGCACCCTGGCGCGGGCGGTGCGCCCCATGTCCGCCATCTGGCGGGTGAAACTGCGATCCAGCAGAAACCTGGTACGGTCCGGCTGGCGCTTGACGATGGTGCCGCGTCCCGCCCGGCGCGTGATCAAGCCGTCGGCGGCTAAACGCGCCAGCGCCATGCGCATGGTATGCCGCCCGACGTTGTACGCCTGGCTGAGCACAATTTCCGGCGGCAGCAGCGAATCCGAAGGAGCAGCGCCCTCTTTGATCAACCGGCGCAGATCCTCTTCGATCTGATGATAAAGCGGCACCGGGCTGTCAGGATCGAGCACAGCCACACGGATGTCAGAGAGTTCGAGATGGACTGCGCTGGTCATGTGAGAGAGGCTTCCCGCCAAAATGTCCGTACATTTGGACTATACAACAGTTTCATTTGACTTGTCAACCTGTCATAAAAGGGTGAATTGGTGAAAGTCGAGGATATGTTCCGCAGGGGCGCAGCGTGCTGCGCCCCTGCATGACCACGATCTTCTCCGCATCCTTAAAAAGCGCTTTCTTCCCGATGGCAGGCTTGATTGACACACTGCGCGCCTTTGCATATAATCCGAATGTACGGACATTTCCGCGACTGCGTTTTATGGGCATCCTTTGGCTGCCCTGCTAAATAACAAGCGCGCCACGATGTCGATTCATAAAATAATGCGGGTTTTCCGTAGGGACACGATATATCGTGTCCGCCGTATTTAATGAATAAGCTGCATTTCTGGCGCGTAATCGACCCAATAAAGGAGATGTAATGGAAGCTGAACTCAGCTATATGGATGCCGCAGTCGAAGTGCTGCGTCGCATTCAAGCCACGCAGATGCCGGTCATCCGGCAAGCCGCCGATATCTTCGCGGACACCATCGCCGGGGACGGGTTGGTTCACATGTTTGGCACCGGACATTCGCGGATGTTCCTCGAAGAAATGTATCCCCGGCATGGCAGCTTCCCCGGCTTCCACCCGATTGTCGAGCTTTCCCTCACCTACCACAATCAAATCGTCGGCGCGAACGGGCAGCGTCAGGCGATGTTCATCGAGCATATTGAAGGGCTGGCGAAGACGATTCTGCGCAACTTCGTCATCTCCAAGCCCGACAGCTTCCTGATCTATTCCAACAGCGGCGTCAACGAGGTCGTCGTCGAGATGGCGCTGGAAGCCAAAGCCCGCGATCTGCCGGTGGTGGCGGTGCTGTCGGTGGCGCACTGCCAAGCCGCCGATCCCAAGCACAGCAGCGGCAAAAAACTGACCGATGCTGCCGACATTGTCATCGACAACGGCACGCCGGTTGGCGACGCGCTGGTCACTATCGACGGCTTAGCCGACCCGGTGGGACCCGGTTCGACCATCGGCGCGGCGGCGGTGACCAACGCCATCAAGTGCGCCGTCGCCGAACGGCTGGTCGCTAAGGGCGTGCCGTTATACGTCCTGACCAGCAGCGCCCTGATCGGATCGCAGGCATCGGCGGAACAGTTTGACCAGTCCTATGACGAATACCGCCGCCGTCTTCTCCGCGTTTACGGAGGCTAAATCATGCGCCTTGAAGGGAAAACAGCCGTCATCAGCGGCGCGGGGTCGGGCATTGGGCGCGCCTCGGCGGTCGCGTTTGCCCGCGAGGGCGCTCGCGCTGCCCTGCTCGATATCAACGCCGAGGGGCTGCGGGAGACGATAGCGACGATAGCCGCCGCTGGCGGCAGCGCCTTCTCCATTGAGACTGACATGACCCGGCAGGACGCCGTCGAAAGCGCCTTTGCCGAAGCGCTGCGGCAGTTCGGCAGGCTGGATATTGTGTTCAATGTGGCGGGGGCAAGCGGGCGGCGCTGGGGTGACGGTCCCGTCGCCGAATGCACGCTGGAAGGCTGGCAGCGCACGCTGGATGTCAACCTCACCAGCGCTTTTCTCGGTAGCCAGTGCGCGGTGCGCCAGATGCTCCAACAGCCGGAAGGCGGCTCGCTGATCAACCTGTCGTCGGTGCTGGGCATGGTCGGCGGGGATGCCGATTTTGGCACTCATGCCTATGCCGCCGCCAAAGCAGGCATCATCGGGCTGACCCGCGCCATTGCCAGCTACTACGCGCCGGACAAAATTCGGGCGAACGTCATCAGTCCCGGCTTGATCGCCACCGGCATGAGCAAACGCGCCCAGTCCAACGAAACTATCCGCGCTCGCCTGCCGCAGCTTCAGCCGCTGACGGGCGATTTTGGCGCTCCCGAAGATATCGCGCTGGCGGCGCTGTATCTCGGCTCGGACGAGTCCCGCTTTACAACCGGCGCGGTGCTGACAGTCGATGGCGGCTGGACGGCGCGCTAATCCTGTAACGAAAGAGACATGATGCACTATTCGACCCCAACAACCAGACTGTGGGACAGCGACGTGCTGGTGATCGGCTCCGGTTCGGCAGGCGCGACCGCCGCCATTACTGCCGGGCAGCAGGGAGCCAGCGTCACGCTGGTCGAGCGCTACGGCTTCATGGGCGGCATCAGCACTCAGGTGCTGGATACGTTCTACGGCTTTTACACCCCCGGCTCGGAAGCGAAGAAAGTCGTCGGCGGCGTGCCGGATCAGGTGGTGGACGCCCTGATGCAGCGCCAGCGGGCGATCCTGCGCCCCAACACCTACGGCGCGGGACAAGGCATCACCTACGATCCGCAGGCGCTCAAAGTCGTCTGGGAAACGCTGGCAAAAGCCGCCGGGGTACGCCTGCTCTATCACACCTTCGTGGTCGATGCGCTGGTCGATCAGGGGCGCGTCGTCGGCGTGGTGGCGGTCAACAAAGGCGGCTTCTTTGAAATTCCGGCGCGGGTCATCATCGACGCTTCGGGTGATGCCGATGTCGCCGTCGCCGCCGGGGCGCGCTATGAAGGCATCGAACACGGCGCGATTCAGTCGCTGACAACCACCTTCCAGATGATCAACGTCGATACCGCCCGCGCCCGCGCCGTCACCAAAACGCAGCTTCACGCCCTGATGGGCGCGGCGATTGACGAGGGCTACGCGCTGCCGCGCAAGGAAGGCAGCGTCCATATCACCCCGTTTGACGGAGTCATGGTGACCAACATGACGCGCGTCGGCGCGGTCAACCCGATTGATGCGTCGGCGCTGACCGAGGCGGAGATCGAAGGGCGCAGGCAGGCAGAAGAATATGCCCGTTTCCTGACCGACAAAGTGCCCGGTTACGAGAAGGCGGTGCTGGGACAGTTCAGCCATCAGATTGGCGTGCGCGAGAGCCGCCGCATTTACGGGCGCTACCGCCTGACCAAAGCCGACGTGCTTAACGCCCGCGATTTTGACGACGCTATCGCCCGCTGCGGCGCGCCAATCGAGGATCATCACGCGGGCAGCGACACCGCCTGGCAGTATCTGCCTGACGGCGCGACCTACGGTATTCCCTACCGCTGCCTGCTGCCGGAGACGGTCGAAGGGCTGCTGGTAGCCGGGCGCTGTCTTTCGGCGGAACACGACGCCCATGCGTCGGTGCGCAGCATGGGACAGTGCATGGCGATGGGACAGGCAGCCGGAGCCGCCGCCGTCATTGCCGCTGCCAGCGGGATCGATCCGCATGAGGTGGACAGCCAGCGCCTGCGCGACCGGCTGACGCAGATCGGGGCGGTGGTCTGATGTTTGTCGTCATCGGCAGCGTAACCGCGGATCTGCTCGTGGTGTGTCATACGCCGCTGCGCCATCTCGGCGGCGACGGCTTCCGCAGCAGCAATCTGGTCTTCACCGAAGCCCCGCTGACGATCTCGATGGGCGGCAACGGGGGCAACAGCGCCTACGTGCTGGCGGGGCTGGGCGCGCCGACGGCGCTGTGTGGGGCTGTCGGCAGGGATATTCTGGGCGATTCGCTGGTCGATCTGCTCCAGGCGCGCGGCGTCAACCTCGACGGTCTGAACCGCCATGCCGCCTACGCCACCTCAAGCTCGACCATCATCATGAGCGACGCCGCTAATCAGGTGGTATTCCATCATCTGGGTTCGACGGCACAGGCTGCCTATGACGACATGCCGGGCGACCTGTTTGACCGCGCCGGGGCGCTGCTCATCTCGGGTTTCCCGCTGATGTCGCGCCTTCGCGCCGGGGGCTATGCGCTGGCGCTGGCGCGAGTCCATGCCGCGGGCGGCATCACCGCGCTGGATGTGGGTCCGGCAATTGGCGACGCGGTGACCCTCTCCGAAATTTTGCCGCTGCTGCCATTCACCGATTACCTGATCGCCAACACTCATGAACTGCAAGTGCTGGCGGGAACATCTGACTGGACGGCGGCAGCGCGGCAGGTGCTGGCGGCGGGCGCGGCGCGCCTCGTCATCAAGCAGGGCGCAGCGGGCGCGTCGGTCTGGACGGAAAGCGAGCAGGCGCAGGTTCCCGGATTCAAAGTCGCGGCGAACGTCTCGGTGGGCGCTGGCGATTCTTTCAATGCCGGGCTGCTGTACGGGCTGCGCCAGGGCTGGCAGATGCAGCGGGTACTGCGTTTTGCCAACGCGCTGGCGGCGCTGGTCGTCAGCAGCCCGCGCGGCGTCCTTGATTCGCCGTCACTGGCACAGGTAGAGGCTTTTCTCGATGCAAACCCCTAACCTCATTGTCCGCACCATCCTCAGTGATATAGACCCGTCTCAGCTTGGCGTCTGCTACGGACACGAGCACCTGTTGGGACAGCCGCCGCCGCAGTTCGCGCAAGCCGACCTGACGCTGGATGATCGCCCGATGGCGCTGGCGGAACTGCGCCAGTATCAGGCGGTGGGCGGGCGCGCAGTCGTCGAAATGACCACGCCCGACTACGGACGTGATGCCGCCGGGCTGCGCTGGCTGGCGGAACAAAGCGGAATACACATCATCGCCGCGACCGGCTTCAACCACGAGAAGTTCTCCGCCCCATATCTCGAAAATACGCCGCTGTCTGACGTGATCGCCGGTTACGTGAACGAGGTGACGGCAGGCATGGATGGCAGCGCGGCACGCGCCGGGCTGATTAAAGCCTCGACTCCATTCAACGCCATTTCGCCGCTGGCGGCTAAGATGCTGGACGCGGCGGCAGCAGCGCACCACGCAACCGGCGCGCCGATCTCCACTCATACTGAGGCGGGCACGATGGCGCTGGAACAGATCGCGCGGCTGACCGCGGCGGGCGTCGATCCGCAGCATATCGTCATCGGTCATCTGGATCGCAGGCTGAAGTGGGATTATCACCTCGAAATTGCCCGGACGGGCGTTTATCTGGGATTTGACCAGATCAGCAAGGAGAAGTACTACTCCGACATTCAGCGGGCTGATTTTATCGAGCGCCTGTATGCTGCCGGTCACGGACGCCAGATGCTGCTGTCCGGCGATCTGGCGCGGCGCAGCTACTGGCACAGCTACAGCGGCGGCTCTGCGCCGGGCTTCCGCTTCATCCTGACAACCTTCGTGCCGCTGCTCAAAGGGCGCGGCTTCAGCGATACCATGATCCAGACCCTGCTGATCGATAACCCGGCGCGCGCCTTCTCATTTTTGCCCCGGTAACAAGGAGAAGCGGCAGGGGAACGAGGGAGTCTACCAGTATTTGACGATCCTCCCGTCCCTGTCTACAATCCGGAATGTATGTACATTTGATGGCGACAGATGCCACATCGAAAGGAGCGTCCGACAGCATTCTCTGGCAGTCCTTGAGTCAATACTCGTATTGAAAGAGGGATTAATATGTTTAAGAAGTTGGTACTCCTCACCCTTACTCTCACGCTCGTTTTAGCGCTCTCGATACCCCTTATCGGCTCTGCCCAGGATGAAGCCAAGGTCTTCTACTGGATCTCCCACGGCTCTCCCGCCGACCCGGTATGGACGTACTTCCTGGCAGGTGCCGAGCAGTGGGCAGCCGACACCGGCAACGAAGTCCGCACTTCGTTCCACAGCGGCGACGTGCCTTCGCATCAGGAAGCCTTCCGCGCGGCAATCGCCGCTGGTGCAGACGGCATCGTCTCCAGCAGCCCCGATCCCGGCAGTCTGGTAGAAGTGGTCGCTGAAGCGCGCGCGGCGGGTATTCCGGTCATCAATATCAATACCCCCGATCCGTCGGCTGACTTCAACGCCTATGTCGGCGGCGACAACGTGGTCTTTGGCAGGGGCTGGGCGCAGTACCTGGTCGATAACGGTCTGGTCGAGTCCGGCGATTTCGTGTGGCTGCCGGTTGAAGTTCCCGGCGCGACGTATGGCGTTCAGGAAGAAGAGGGTATCGCCAGCGTCTTCGAGCCGCTTGGAATCACCTGGGAAGTTACCGATGCCACGCTCGATCAGGCGGAAATCATCACCCGCATGAGCGACTACCTGACCGCTAACCGCGACAACATTGACGCCATCATCGGCTTGGGCGATCTGGTCACCGGCAGCATCAAGCGCGTCTTCGATCAGGTCGGCGTCGCCCCCGGTGAAATTCCGGTGGTTGGCTGGGGCAACTCGCTCGACACGACGCAGGAAGTCCTGGAAGGCTATGTCAACGCCGCCCAGTGGCAGGATCCGCAGGCGACCAGCTATGTGGGTCTGTCTCTGGCAGCCATGGCAGCCAGCGGCATTCCGCCCGGCTTTGATGTGATCACCGGCGCGCTCTACGAAGCCGACACCGCGCAAATCTATGATGACATCCTGTCCGGCAGCTAAGCGCCGCCGCGATTACGCGCAGATGCAGCATCGCTGGGCGTAATCTGTCTTGATCAACGCACATGAGGTTGACGTGTGTCAACCTCATGTGCTTCACATCATCGTTGATAACTAGCGAATAGTAGACTTCCACACATGGAACCACGCACTTTCCTGCAACGGTTATTGGCACGCCCTGAATTTGGACCCTTCGTTCTGCTGGTTGGCGAAATTATTGTCTTTACGCTGATGGCACCGTCGTTCCTCTCGACCGGCAACATCAGCAACCTGCTTGCCTTCACACCCGAACTCGGCATGATCGCGCTGGGCATGACCATGCTCATGACATCCGGCGAATTTGATCTCTCGGTCGGCTCGGTGTTTGGATTTGCGCCGATCATCATGTGGACGCTGTACAACACCGGCGCAACCTCACTGGAAGTGGGCTTCATCGCCGGGATGCTGATGGCGGTTGTCGTTGGTTTCGCCAACGGCTGGTTTGTCACCAAACTGAAGATCCCATCCTTTCTCGTTACGCTGGGAATGCTGCTGGTGGTGCGCGGAACGGCGCTTTATCTGACCGATGGCTTTCCGCAGGGGCGCTGGTCGGCAGATTCGCCGCTGATGGATATCATCGTCGGTGATTTCTATATCGGTCAGCTGCGCATTTTCACGTCACTCCTCTGGTTCATCTTTTTCGCCCTCATTCTGGGTTACATCCTCACCCAAACCAAGTTCGGCAACTGGATTCAGGCGGCGGGCGGCAACGCCAGCGCCGCCAGCGCCCGCGGCGTGCGCGTGGCACGCACCAAAGTTATCCTGTTCATTCTGACTTCGGTGATGGCAGCTTTCGCGGGGATCGTCAGTTCCATCCGCGTTTCATCGGCAAACCCAAACAGCGGCACCGGCTATGAACTGGAAGTGATCGCTATGGTCGTGATCGGCGGAACGGCGCTCAACGGCGGTCGCGGCACCATCATTGGCACGGTTCTGGGCGTGTTAATCCTTCGCCTGATGCGCAACGGCATCGTGATGGTTGGCGTGCCGGGGCTGGCTTACAACATTTTCATCGGGGCGATCATTCTGGCGATGATGTCGCTTCATTCCTGGCTCGAACGCAGACACCACGCGGGGACGTAACGACAATGGTCAACGAAAATGAACTCATCCGCATGGAGCATATCAGCAAATATTTCGGGCGCGTGCGCGCGCTCGATGATGTCACGCTGGCGGTCAACAAGAGCGAGATCGTCGGGCTGCTGGGCGATAACGGCGCTGGCAAATCGACCCTGATTAAAATTCTCTCCGGCGCGCTGCGTTCCGACAGCGGGGATATTTACATTGACGGCAGGAAAGCCAACATCCGCAATACCACCGACGCCATCGCCTACGGCATAGAAACTATCTATCAGGACAGCGCGCTGGTGACCCAACTTTCTATCGCGCGCAATATCTTCATGGGACGCGAGCCGATCATAGGTCCCGGCTTCCTGAACCGGATGGATCAGGCGGCGATGAATGACGCCGCCCGTGACCTGCTTAAACAGGTTGGCATCACCAAGAATATCCCGCCCGCGACGCCCATCAGCGCCCTGTCCGGCGGCGAACGTCAGGCGGTGGCTATCGCGCGCGCCCTGCATTTTGAAAGCGAGCTGATCGTGCTGGACGAGCCGACCAATAACCTCGGCGTCGAGGAAACACAAGGGGTGTTACGGTTCGTCAGAGCCGCCCGCGACTCAGGACATTCCTGTATTTTCATCGCCCACAACATCTACCACGTGTTTCAGGTGGTAGATCGCATTGTGGTTTTGCGGGGTGGCAAAAAAGTGGCGGATGACATTGACCCGAAGACGACCACCATCGAAGCGGTCGAAAAGATCATCACTGGCTTGGTTGGCGTGACGCCAGCATAAAATCAGATTCAGCCCTCACCCTAAGTCCCTCTCCCGTATAGAGCTGACGAGAGGACATGTTTGGAAACAAGGGCGCAGCGGACAATAAAAACGGTGTGTAGGGGCGGTTCGCGAACCGCCCCTACGAGAATGCGCCGTATCTAGCCCGCCTGCCCTGTCAGTTCGCGGCGAACAATCCGCGCGCCCTCGACCATTGCCGCCAGCTTCTTCCTGACCGCCCAGCGCGCTGTCTGGCTGAAGCCGCAGTCGGGGGTCACGCTCAGTTTGTCCGGCGATACCACCTTGAGCGCTGCCCGGATGCGCGCGGCGACCTCTTCCGGGGTTTCACAATAGTAGTTTTTCACATCTATCAGACCGGCGGCAAATTCCTTATTGCTGGGGAATTCCTTCCACAGATCAAGCTCCGCCAGCTCGCGGTTGGCGAATTCCAGCGCGAACTGATCGGCGTTCATATCCAGAATGTAGGGAAACAACGGGCGATAGCTGCGCCGGGCAACCGGGCGACCAACGAAATTCCCGAAGCACAGATGCACGCTAATATGCGCGTCCACGCCGTCTACCGTCTGGTTGAACAGCCGGACAAACTCCTGCGGGTTGGTCGCATGGACGGCATACGATGGCTCATCCAGTTGAATGTTGCGCACGCCAGCGGCGACCAGTGCTTTGAGTTCGGCGTTGATGATATCCGAAAGCGCGTAAGCGACTTCCAGCCGATCCTTGTAGACCGAACCGGGCGCAATTCGTCCGGCAAGGGTATACGGTCCCGGAACCGGCAGCTTGATCGGGCGGGTGGTGCGCCCGCGCAGATAGTCGAACTCCGCCACCAACCCTAAGCCATCCGGGGCGCGCAGGGCTTCCACGGCGAGGTATCCTTCGCGCTGGTCGTGTCCGGGGATGCCCACTTTACGCTGCGGTGGGCGTTCGGTCAGCCCGGTGAGGTGGTCGTAAAAGAAGGCGGTGAAAAACCCGATCCGGCGCATCTCGCCATCGGTCACGATATCCACCCCGGCGTCTTCCTGATCGCGCAGGGCAGTATCAACCGCGTCGTCCTGTGTCTCCTGCCAGTCTTTCGGACCATACTCGCCGCGCTGCATCGCTTCCAACGCGGTGAACAGCCATGCGGGCCAGGCATGGGAACCTATCGTATGCGTCGGTATAATGGGCAGATGGTCTGTCATTTTTGCCTCTCTGGGGTGCTATGATCCAACCAGTACAGCGAAGCAGCGCGCTGCTTCACGATATCCACACGACAATACCTCAGGACGGAGAAATCGCCATCTGGTGGCTGGGTCAAAGCGGCTATGCTATAAAGGGGCGATCCGCGCTCGTCTACATTGACCTCTATCTGTCCGAACACCTCACGCGCAAATATGCTCATTCACCCAAGCCGCATATCCGCATGACCGAATCGCCCTTGCGCGGCGAGGACATCACCGGTGCCCGCTGGGTGTTCGCCAGCCACAAACATTCCGATCATCTTGACCCCGGCACGATTCCGGCGCTGTTCGCGGCGTCGCCAGAGGCTCAGTTGGTGCTGCCCTACGCCCTGCTCGATCATGCCGCCGCGCTGGGTGTCCCGCCTGACCGGATGATCCCGACGCGGGGCGATGAAACCTTTGCGCTGGGCGACGTCACCGTCCACAGCCTGCCCTCGGCGCACCCCGGTCTGGATTACGACCCGGATTCAGGCTATCCGTTTCTCGGTTTCGCCCTCGAGATCGGCGGCGCGCGCCTGTACCACAGCGGCGATACCATCGTCTATGATGGGCTTGCCGAGCGCCTGGGGGCGTTTCAGCCGCAGATCGTCTTTCTGCCGATCAATGGTCGCGCCGGTGGCGAAGGCACGCCGCCCAACATGAACGCCGAAGAAGCCGTGACGCTGGCGGGTCAGATCGGTCACCCGCTGGTCATTCCCCACCACTACGATATGTTCACCTTCAACACGGCTGATGTGTCGCATTTCGCCGCGCTGGCTGAAGTCCGGCAGCAGCCCTACCGGGTTCTTCGTCCGGGCGAGCACTTTTTGTTCCATCCCTGACATTGACCGCTGATCTGAGTGGCTTGCACGTGATGGGACGCCGGACGAATTGCTATGTCCGCTTTAAGCGCGTTGGCGGCGTTGTTAATCTCGCCTGAATATTGTCTTATTCGCATAACCGATCTATATTCACACCATCGTTTTAGTATCGGGAGTGAATGGTTTACTGGGTTTCAATCTCTTTAGCTTCCGGGAGGGAGTCAAAAAATGCGTAAAGTTCACCGTTCAACTTTTTTACTCGCTGTAGCGCTCATTGCAGTCTTTAGTTTCGCCAGCCTGACCGCCGCGCAGGACGCCGTCGAGATCGATTTCTGGCACGCGATGTCCGGCGGAAATGGCGAGGCAGTTACCGCGCTGGTGGCTGATTTCAACGCTTCTCAATCCGCCATCGTCGTCAACGAACAGAATAAGGGCAATTACGACGAAACCCTCAACGCCGTGATCCAGGCTTCGGGTCAGGGTGAGGGTCCCAACATGGCTCAGATTTTCGACCTGGGCACGCCGCTGGCGATTGACTCCGGATTCTTCGTGCCGGTGGAATCGGTGCTGTCGGAAGAACAGCTTGAGGCGCTTGAGGCAGACATTGTCGCGCCGCTGGTCAACTACTTCACCATCAACGACACGCTCTGGTCTTTGCCGTGGAACAACTCGACGCCCATTCTGTACTACAACAAGGACATGTACGAAGCGGCTGGACTCGACCCGGAAGTACCGCCAGCAACCTGGCAGGAACTGGAAGAGCACTGCGCCGTGATCATGGAAACGGGCGCTGCGCCGTACTGCCTCAGCTCGCAGATTTACGGCTGGTACTTCGAGCAGTGGCTGGCGCTGCAAGGACAGGAACTGGCGAACAACGGCAACGGTCGTGCTGACCGCGCCACCGAAACCAACCTGACCAGCCCCGCCGCCGTCGCGATCATGGAATTCTGGCAGCGCATCAACGATGCTGGCTACTGGACTTACACCGGTCGGCTGCACGATAATCAGGGCGCGAACCAGATTTTCATCGCCAAGCAGGCAGCCATCATCCTCGAAAGCACTGGCGCGCTGCGCACCTTCACCACCGGTGCCGCCGAATCAGGTTTCGAGCTTGGTACTGGCTTCTTCCCGACCAACGCTGACGTTGAACGTCAGGGACCCATCATCGGCGGCGCGAGCCTGTGGGTGAGTGCTGGCAATACCGATGAAGAGAATGCGGCAGTCGCCGAATTCCTGGTATGGCTGGAAGCGCCGGAACAGATGGCACGCTGGCATCAGGCGACCGGTTACATGCCGGATACGCTGTCTTCGCAGGAACTGCTGGAGTCTGAGGGTTACTTTGAAGAGAACCCGAACCAGCGGACCGCAGTCGATCAGTTGAACGCGGCAGCCGTTAATTCCGCTACCGCGGGCGCTATCATGGGTCCGTTCCCGCAGATTCGTGTGATTGTCGAGCAGTCGATTCAGGCTGTCGTCAGCGGCGGTGACATCACCACCGTTCTTGAGGACGCCAAGCTTCAGGCGGACGCGGCGATTGCCGACTATAACAGCCGTCTGCAGTAACGAAAGTACTTTCCAGCACTAATATGCGGTGAAACGGGCGGGTGGGTTTATGACTCCCGCCCGTTTTGCATAGACACCTATCGGAGTTTTTCGTATTCAAGTTTTAGCTGAGGAATAGTCATAATGCAGGCGGTCTTTCACAACCGATGGTTACCTTTTGTACTGCTGCTGCCCACGCTGGTCGTCCTGGTGCTGTTTCTCTACTATCCCATCATCAGCACCTTCGAGCTTAGCTTCTTCAGAGCTGCGCCCAACGGCATCGATCTGACGTTTGTCGGTTTGGCGAATTACCAGCGCCTGCTTGACCCGCAGATTCAGCAGACCGAAGCCGGTACCTTCGTCGTCAGAAATGCTTACGTGCTGGTGGTGGGGCGCTCGCTGCTTTTTTCCGGCGCCATCGTCATTGGCGGGCTGTCCGCCTCGCTGGGCGTCGCGATGCTGGCGAACCAGAATCTGAGGGGAGGTCGCATCTATCGCACGCTGCTCATCTGGCCCTATGCCATCTCGCCCGCCATCATCGGCGTGATTTTCCTGTTCATGTTTAATCCGGTGGTCGGAGTCATCAACTACGCCTGGAACGGAATCTTTGGGACTCGCCCGCTTTGGTTAGGCGATCCGATCCTGACTCCGCTGCTGATCGTCATCGCGTCTATCTGGAAGAATCTTGGTTATAACGTCATTTTCTATCTCTCCGGACTCCAGAATATCAACACTGACCTGCTGGAAGCCGCTTCGATTGACGGGGCGAATGCCTGGGTGCGCTTCCGGCGAATCATTTTCCCGTCGCTGTCACCCATCACGTTCTTCCTGCTGATCACCAATCTCACCTACTCTTTCTTCGACGTGTTTGGCACGATTGACATCCTTTCGGGACCCGGTCCAGCCAATTCCACCAGCGTGCTCATCTACAACCTGTACCGCGACCTGCAGATCAACCACAATACCGGCATGGCAGCCACGCAGTCGGTGATGCTGTTCGTCCTTGTCGCTGGCATAACCGTCCTTCAATTCCGCACCACTGAACGGAGGGTCACCTACAATGCGTAGCATGACGATGCGTTCCTCCCGACGGCGTCCAAAGTACTTCTCGCACATCACGCTCATCATCCTGTGCTTCATCGTCGGCTTCCCGATGGTCTTCTCGATCATCAAGTCTACGCAGAACCTCGGTCAGATTATGGCGTACCCGCCGAACCTGATGTTTGGTGACCGGCTGATTGAAAACTATTCGGCGGCATGGAACAGCAACAACTTCGTTCGGCTGATGGGGAACACCATTCTGGTGGCGGTCTGTGTCACCCTCGGCAAAACCATTACTTCAATGCTGGCAGCGACGGCGTTCGTCTACTTCCGCTTCCCGCTGCGCAGTTTCCTGTTCATCTTCGTCATCCTGACGCTGATGATGCCAACCGATATCCTGGTCGTCGCGCTGTACCGCCTGATGGGCGACCTGGGATGGACGAACCAGTTTCAGGCGCTGGTCGCGCCGTTTCTCGCCAGCGCCACCGGCACGCTGCTGTTCCGCCAGCATTTTATGAATATCCCCAGCGAACTCGCCGATGCCGCCCAGATCGACGGCGCGGGTCCGCTGCAATATCTGCGCAACGTCCTGATTCCGCTGTCCTGGAACGTGATCGGCGCGCTGGGCATGATTCAGTTTATCGGCGTCTGGAACCAGTACCTGTGGCCCCTGTTAATCATCAACGATAACCAGCGCCAGCTTGTGCAGGTGGCGTTGAAGGGCATCACCATCAATGCGCTCGATCAGGGTAACTGGGGCGTCGCGCTGGCGGCAGCCGTGATCGCGTCCATCCCGCCGCTGATCGTGTTTCTGGTGCTTCAGGAGAGCTTCCTTCGCGGCTTCGCGCTCACGCGGGACAAGTAGGAACCGGAAATGAGGGACATGCGCGAAAATTCAAAACCGCTAGACTTATAAGTAACATCGCGCCAGGCTGACAGGGCTGCTGGCGGCGAGAGGTATTTCGCTGCCAGCAGTCCATCAAAGCCGATCACTCCAATCGACGCAGCGCGCGTTACGCTGAGGGACGCCCATCGCCGCCGTCCGTATCTGTAGTCCACATCCCCCATTCGTCCGCCATCGAGAGCGCCATCACGGCGTTCGACAGCCTGGCGTGGCACGATAACAGCGGCACGCGCTCCGGCAGCAGCAAACTGGTCTGGATCAGCTCCCCCTTTCCCAAGCACAGGAGGATTCAATGCCGCCCGTTTCCGCCGACTTCCCACTCGACCTGCGTTACGTACTGCTGGGCAAAGTGCTGACTATGGATGCCCACCTGACGGTGATCGACAAGGGCGCGATCTACATATACCGCGATACGATTGAGGCGGTGCAGCCCGCCGCCGACGAACCACCCGCCGGTTTCGAGGACTGCCTGAAAATCAACACCAAAGGGACGATCTATCCGGGCTTGATCGAGCTTCACAACCACCTGAGCTACAACATTCTGCCGCCCTGGAAAGTGCCGAAGAAATACACCAACCGCGAACGCTGGCGCGCCGCGCCGGACTATCGCAAATACGTGAGCGGTCCCCTGCGGATGCTGGCGAAAGACCGCCGGGGCTATCTCGCCGCGCTGGTACGCTACGTCGAATGCAAATGCCTGCTTGGCGGCGTCACCACCTCGCAGGGCATCACGCTGGCGTCGAACGCCGGTGTCATGAAGTATTATCGCGGCGTCGTCCGCAATGTCGAACATACTGACGATCCGGCGCTGCCAGCGGCGGAAACGCGCACCGACGACGTCGGCAGCGCTATCGCGTTCCTCAAGCAGCTTCAACGCGACGACGGCTGCCGTCTGCTCCATCTGAGCGAAGGCAAAGATGATTTCTCCCGCAGGCAGTTTCTCAATCTACAGCTTCGCGATGGCACCTGGGCGATCACCGACGCGCTGGCGGGGATTCACGCCGCCGGGCTGCACGCGCAGGATCTCGCCATCCTCAAAGCGCATGGCGGCGCGATTGTCTGGTCGCCATTAAGCAATCTGCTGCTGTACGGGGACACAGCGCTGATGAAAGAGGCAAAAGCCAACGGCATCCTGATCGGACTTGGCTCGGACTGGTCGCCTTCGGGCAGTAAGAACCTGCTCGGCGAGCTGAAGATCGCCAAGGTGTTCAGCGACGCCAATCGCAAAATCTTCACCGACGAAGAACTGGTGCAGATGGCGACCATCAACGCCGCCCGCATCCTCAAGTGGGATCACCTGCTTGGCTCGATTGAGCCGGGCAAGCGCGCTGACCTGATCGTGATGCACAACACGCGCGGCAGCGGCTACCGGCGTCTGCTCCGCAGCAGTGAAGCCGATCTGACGCTGGTCATCATCAACGGCGTGCCGCGCTGCGGCTCGGTTCCGCTGATGTCGCGCTTCAACCTTGAGACCGAGCGCTGGCAGGTGGGGACGCCGCCGCAGGAGCGCATTCTGTATCTGCGGCAGACGAAAGGGACGGCATACGTCGGCACGCTCACGCTGGCAGAATCTCAGCGGCGGCTGCGCGTCGGCTTGCGCGAATTACCCAACCCGCCGTTCTACGAAGAGCCGCCGCTGGCGGACGTTGACGGTCAGCCTCTCGAAGAATTCACGCTGGTGCTGGATAACGACGATGAAGCCGGACAGAGCCTGCGACCGCTGGCTCCGATGCTGGCACCGCCGCCCGCCGCCGCCGCGCTCAAGGACATTCTAATCCCGATGGAACTTGACCCGCTGACCGTGGCTGATCACCCAACCAGGTTCTTCGAGGGGCTTAATAACCAGATCAACCTGCCCGACTACGTCAAGACGAAGCTGCCCAGGTGGTACCCGAGGCTGGTCGTATAACCTACTAACAGGAGTCAGACTCATGATTAAGGGCGGAAACACGTCAAGTGTGGAATTTCTGACTCACGCGCACGACGCCGTTAAGGCGCAGTTGGCGACGACTATCCCGCTGAAGGAATTTCTCCAGCAGCCAACGACCCTGACTCTGGCGGAGCGCAAGCAGATCGTCGAACAGGCGCTGCTGCTGCTGGAGGGCTTGTACGTCCATCTGCCGCAGAAACGGGCGCTCTATGCCGTCAACCCGGTGCAGCGGCTGCGCCTGCTTCAATATCATCTGGAGCAAACCCCAAAGGATGAACTACCGGACGCGCTCGAATTTCACGCCGAGATGATCGACATCTTTAATTCGGTGCGCGACCTGCATACCAACTACCTGCTGCCGCTGCCCTTCCGCGACGTGACCGCCTACCTGCCCTTTCTGATTGAAGAATATTTCGAGCGCGGAAAGCCGCGCTATATCGTTTCCAAACTGCTGCCCGGCTTCCAGCACCCGGATTTTGTCGAGGGCGTCGAGGTGCTCTATTGGAGTGGCATCCCGATTCAGCGCGCTATCTGGCTGAACGCGGCGCGGCAGGCGGGCAGCAACCCGGCGGCGCGTTACGCGCGCGGGCTGGAATCGCTGACGATTCGCCCGCTGGTGCGCAGCCTGCCGCCGGACGAAGAATGGGTCACGATTGGCTATGACAGCGGGCAGAACGGTCTGCTGGAACTGCGGCAGGAATGGCTGGTCTACCAGCCACAGGCGCGGGTCATCGCTGAAGCAGAGGCGGAAGCCGTCTCTGATGCTTCACGGGCGATGGCGTATGATCTGCAAAGCCTGGAGATTCAGCAGACGCGCAAGGTGCTGTTCGTTCCCGAAGTGATCGCCGCCGAGCAGCATGTCGCCGAGCATCCCCGCAGCCGCGTCCACACGTCGGGCGAATGGCTGGATACGAATATGCCGGAGGTGTTCCGGGCGCGCGATCTCGGCGGCAGAATCGGCTACATTCGCATATTTGTGTTCATGGTGCAGGATGACGACGCCTTTGTCGCTGAGTTCATTAAGCTTCTGGGCAAGCTCAAGCCGGACAAGCTGATTATCGACGTTCGCGGCAACGGCGGCGGTTTGGTCTATGCCAGCGAGCGCCTGCTGCAAATCCTCACGCCGCGCCGAATTCAGCCGGAACCGGCGCAGTTCATCAATTCGGGACACACCCTGAAACTGACCACCCGCTACGCCGACCTGTCGCAGTGGGCGCAGTCAATCGCCAGCGTGGTCGAAACTGGCACCAGCTATTCGCTCGGCTACTCTATCACGCCGGAAGACCTGTGCAACAACATCGGGCAGCGCTTTTACGGTCCCACGGTGCTGATCACCGATGCGCTGTGTTACAGCGCCACCGATATTTTTGTCGCCGGTTTTCAGGATCACGAGATCGGCAAGGTATTAGGAGTCAACGCCAACACCGGCGCGGGCGGCGCAAATGTGTGGGAACAGCGTCTGTTTGTTCAGTCGCTGGGCGAGCCATTCACCGCGCTGCCCAAAAGCGCCGGGATGCGGGTATCTCTGCGCCGGACGCTGCGGGTGGGCAAATACGCCGGGATTCCGGTTGAGGATTTTGGCATCCGACCGGACGCCAACCACCAGATGACCCGCGCCGACCTGCTGGAAGGCAACCGCGACCTGCTGGACGACGCCATCGAACTGCTGAACAGCCTGCCAGTGCGCCAGCTTGATGTCCAGCAGGCAGGCACAAAAGCCACCCTGACGCTGACGATCACAACTCTCGGGATCACCCGGCTCGACATATACCTTGACCGCCGCCCTCAGAAAACGCTCGACGTAAGCGACGGTCTGACCGAAGCCAAGCTGAAGCGGCGGACACAACGACTGCTGGAGATCGAGGGCTACGACGGCGATCAACTGGTTGCCGTTCACCGTTCCCGCGTCTGATTCCAGCCTGTCCCGCCGGGCAGAGAGTCCTCGCCTATCGTTTTTGCGAGGACTCCTCTGCCCAAGCCGCCTTGACACCGCTGTTTCCCCCCAACGCCCATCCAGCACATCAGTGACAACCTGCACCTACATGCTTTGCGGCAGTTGACTTGCGCCGATTAGTAGGTATAATCAGATATAGTAGTCAGTTTACGAACTACTATTGTTCTAAGGGGCGATTGTGGATCTCCTGAATCATCTGACGCAGATTGGATTCACCGAATACGAAGCCAAAGTCTATCTGGCGCTGTTGGGTGATAGTCCGGCGACTGGCTACCAGTTGAGCAAAACCTCTGGCGTGCCGCGCTCGATGGTCTATGAGGCGTTAAGCCGTCTGCACGCCAGAGGCGCGGTGCTGGAAAGTCTCGAAGATCGGGCGGCAGTTTATCGTCCCCTGCCGCCCGACCTGCTGCTGGAACGCCATCAAAACGACCACCGCCAGCTTATGGACAATCTGCGCGCCGGGCTGACGAAACTCTACACGACCCCAACCGAAGATCGGGTATGGTCGCTCAGCGGACGGCGCTCAATCCTGACCTATGCGCTTCAAATCATCGACCAGGCTCAGACAGAAGTCTATATGGTGGTGTCCGACGATGATTTGACCGATCTGTATCCGACGATTCTCCGCGCCTGTGGTCGCGGCATTGGCGTCCACACCCTGCTGACCGGGGAAAACGGGCTGGATTGTGGCGAGGTCGCCTATCATCCGCCGCTGGAAAGCGAGCTGCATGGTCTCACCGGAATGCTGCTGGTGGTCGTCGATGGGCAGGAGGTGCTGATCGCCGGTAAAGATCACGAACTGGCAACGATCACCCGCAATGATCATCTGGTGGCGATTGCGCGCCAGTTTGTCTGGATGGAATTCTTCACCCAGCGTATCTACAGCCAGCTTGGAGACGACCTGCTGGCAAAGCTCAAGCCGGAAGACCGCCGCATCTTTGAGAGCCTGCACAGGTAAGCCGTCGTTATCAGGAGAAGGTTCAGCCTGCCGATACCAGACCAGTGTATTGTTATAACCAAAGGACATACCCATGATTGCCGCAGCCAGCCAGCCGAACGAAAAACTACCGGATGACCCCCGCCCGCGCCCAAAGTGGCAGACGCGGGAATGGCTTGAAGCCCGTTTTGTCGTCCTGACGGCGCTGGCGATTGGACTCAGTTTCCTCAGTGGGCAGCTAGGGCTGCCACACTGGCTAACCACTGTCTTTAACATCAGCGCGTACATTACGGGCGGTCTGTTTGGCGTCATCGCCAGCCTCGAAGCGCTGCGCCACCGCCGGATCAATGTTGACCTGCTCATGGTGCTCGCCGCCATCGGCGCGGCGATTATTGACCAGTGGCACGAAGGGGCGATTCTGCTGTTCCTGTTCTCGCTCAGCAATGTGCTTCAAAACTATGCCATCGGTCGCAGCCGTCAGGCGATTCGTGGATTGCTCAAGCTGTACCCAACCGAGGCAAAGGTGCGTCGTGATGGGAATGTAGAGGTGATGAAGATCGACCGCATTGCCATTGGCGACGTGGTGCTGATCGAGCCGGGCGAGCGTATCCCGGTGGATGGTCTGATCATCAGCGGGCGTTCGGCGGTAGACCAGTCACCGATCACCGGCGAATCAATGCCGGTGGAGAAGAACGTCGGCGATAAGGTGTTCGCCGGAACGCTCAACCAGCAGGGGGCGCTGGATGTCGAAGCCACCCAGGCTGCCCAGGATACGACGCTGTCGCGAATCATCAAGCTGGTTGAAGAAGCGCAGGACACGAAAGCGCCCACCGAGCGCTTCCTGGAGACGTTCGAGCAGTATTACGCCATGGCGATCATCGGCAGCGTGGCGCTGTTTATCATCATTCCCCCGGCGCTGGGGCTGGTCGATTTCAGCAGTAACTTCTACCGCGCTATGGTGCTGATGACGGTTGCTTCGCCCTGCGCGCTGGTCATCAGCACGCCGGCGTCGTTCATCTCAGCCATCGCGGCTGGCGCTCGCAACGGCGTGCTGTTCAAAGGCGGCGCCTATCTGGAAGCAATGGCTTCGGTGAAGGCAATCGCCTTCGATAAAACCGGCACGCTCACCGTCGGCAAGCCCGCGGTCACCGATGTGGTTTCCACCTGTGAGCTTTGCGAAGATGACCTGCTGCGGGTGGCTGCGTCGGTCGAGGCGCGGTCTGAACATCCGCTGGCAACTGCCATCGTGAATGCCGCCACAGAGCGCAATCTGGTATTAACCGAGGTCGAGGATTTCCAGGCGCTGACCGGGCTGGGTATTGCCGCCCGGCTGGATGGCTGCGAGGTGTATATCGGCAGCCTCAGGTATCTGGAGCAGCGCTATCCGATACCGCATCATCTGGCGGAACACGTCGAGGATCTCCAACTGGAAGGCAAGACCGTGATCGGCGTGGTACGCGAGGGTGGATGCCAGCGCTGCGAAAGCTGCGACCAGCCAGAGAACGATCAGGCATGGATGGGCATTATCGCGATGGCAGACCAGCTTCGCCCGGAAGCGGCGGGCATTATTCGCCGTGTGCACGAAGAGGGCATTGAACGGGTGGCGATGCTCACCGGGGATAATCACCGTGTCGCGCAGACCATCGCCCATCAGTTAGGCATTGATGCCGTGTACGCCGGACTGATGCCAGAGGACAAAGTGCGCATCGTCAAAGAAATCGAAGCGGAAGTGGGTCCGACGGCGATGATTGGCGACGGCGTCAACGACGCCCCGGCATTTGCCACCGCCACCGTCGGCGTTGCTATGGGCGCGGCAGGGACGGATGTGGCGCTGGAAACGGCTGACGTGGTGCTGATGGGTGACAAGCTGGAACTGATTCCCTATGCTCTGCGCCTGAGCAAAAAAGCACGCCGCGTGGTCTGGCAGAATATCATTTTCTCGCTGCTGGTGATCGTGGTGCTGATTATTGGCGCGTTTGTCGTCGATCTGCCCCTGCCGCTGGGCGTGCTGGCGCACGAAGGCAGCACTGTCATCGTCGTGCTGAACGGCTTGATTTCGCTGCTGCTGCTGCCCGAATTCCAGCGCAGACGGCAGCAGCGAGCCGACTAACCCCACAAATCAACTGCTTTAACCACAGAAAATGAGCAGCCAAAACCTGGCTGCTCATTGTTTTACCCTGATGAATCGGCAGACTCTACGGCTGCCAGATCAGCACCGCGCCATCATCGCTGGCGCTGAGGAACTGCGTGCCCACAGCATTCCACTCCACCGCCGTAATCGCGGCGGTATGGTTCACAAATGTCTGGATGACGGTGCCGTCGGCGGCGCTCCAGAGCGCGACCGCGCCGTTAGCATCACCACTCAGGATCTGGGTTCCATCGAGACTCCACGCGGCTGCCGTGATCGCCCCATCGCTCAGGTCGAATGGCGGCAGCACGCCCAGCCCGGACGCCGCGTCCCAGATTACGGCTGTGCCGTCATCCAAGCCGGTCACGAAGCGCAGGAAATCCGGACTCCAGTCCAGGGCAGTGACCGGCATATTCGCATTCAGCGTATACACCGGCTGCCCGCTGGCGATATCATGCAGAATGATGCTGCCATCGTTCGCCGCGATCAGCAGGCTGGCGTCGTTGACGCCCCATGCCAGCGCATTGACCGCGGCGCTGGCGAGCGTCAGCGGCGTTACATTGCCCGCCGTGTCGAGAAGCATCACGCTGCCGTCGGCGCTGGCGGCTGCCACGCTGGTTCCGGCGGCAGTCCACGCCACATCGGTAATGGCGTCGGCGGCTTGCTGGGTCGCCACCGGCTGAAGGCTGGCGATATCCCAGATCAGGATCTGTCCGTCGGCGCTGCCCGAAACCAGCAGCAAGCCGTCAGGACTCCAGTCAAGGGTGGTCGCTTCCGCCGCATGCCCGATGAGCATATTCACCACCTGCCCGCTGTTGACATCCCAGAGTGAGATGGTGCCGTCCTGATTGGCGGCGGCGATGCGCGTGTCATCCGGACTCCATTTGGCATCATTCACCTCGCCAAGTCCAGCAATCAGCGTGAGCAGCGGCTGTGGCGCAGGCACTTCAGGCGTCGGTTCATCAATTGGCGGTTCAGGTGACGGTTCAAGCGTCGGCTCAAGTGTCGGTTCAGGCGTCGGTTCGGGCGCGGCAGCAACCGTGACTGTCTGCGCGGTGCTGTCTATCGTCACGCCGTCAGCGGCAGTCACGATCAGCGTCACCGTGTAATCGCCCGCCTGTCCATAGGCGTGCGCCGGGTGCTGTTCACTGCCAAACGCGCCATCTCCAAAGTCCCATAGATAGTCCGCCACCGGTCCCACGGACTGGTCGGTGAACTGGATCGTTAGCGGCACGCCTTCGACCGGAGCCGCCGCGAAGGCAGCGTCCACTGGCTCAGGCGGCATGGTCGGCAGCACCGGAGTCTCTGTCGGCGCGGGCGCAGTGACGGTGACGATATTGGTGACGCTGTTGGTGGTCACGCCATCTGTGGAAGTCACGGTCAGCGTCACCGGGAAGTCTCCGCCGCCGGGGAAGGTATGGAGAGGATGGATCTCATTGCTGGTCGTGCCATCACCGAAGTCCCAGGCATAGCTGATCACCGGACCGCTGGCGGCGCTGGTAAACTGCACTGTCAGCGGCACGCCTTCAATCTGGGCAGCCGAGAAAGCGGCGACTACCGGTTCGGGCGTTGGGGTGTCGGTTGGCGGCACCGGTGTTTCAGTTGGCGGCACTGGCGTTTCGGTCAGCGTAAATGTCGCCGTTGGCGGCACTGGCGTCTCCGTCAGCGTAAATGTCGCTGTCGGCGGCACTGGCGTCTCCGTCAGCGTAAATGTTGCTGTCGGCGGCACTGGCGTTTCGGTCAGCGTAAATGTTGCTGTCGGCGGCACCGGCGTTTCGGTTGGCGTGAATGTCGCTGTTGGCGTCTCCGATGGAGTCAGCGTATTGTCCGGCGGTATTGCCGTGTTGGTTAGCGTATCCGTGATTTGCGGCGGCGCAAGAGTCACGACTGGCGGGACAGGCGAAGCTGTTGCTGTCGGCACGCTGACAATCACATTTGCCTGCGCGGTGCTGATGCCGCCGGGACCGCTGGCGTACAATGTCACCGTATAGTTACCGGACGAGGCGAACGTGTGGCTTGGATTCGGCTCATTGCTGATCGAGCCATCGCCAAAGTTCCAGGTGTAGCCGGTGATGTTGCCGCTGGACTGATTGGTAAACTGTACCGCCAGCGGCGCGACACCAGTCGTAGGCGACAGGCTGAACAGCGCGTTCGGCGGCGGGCTGACCGGATTTTGGACGACCACCTGCCGCCGCGCAATCGAGCTGCCGCCCGGACCCGTCACGGTCAGGAACACGTTATACGTGCCAACGCCGGTGAAGGTGTGGCTGGGGTTGGTTTCGGTGCTGGTGGTGCCGTCGCTGAAATTCCACAAGCGGCTGGTGACGCTGCCCGATGATTGGTCGGTGAACTGCACCGTCAGCGGCGCGGGTCCGCTGGCAGTGTTCAGCGAGAATCCGGCAACGGGCGCGCTCGCCGTCCGCACGTTAATCTGCCAGGAGAAGTTCGATACGCCGCCCGGTCCGGTCGCCTCCAGCGAAACGGTGTAAATGCCCGGCGTCGTGAAGGTGTGGCTGGGGTTGGCTTCGCTGCTGGAAGCGCCATCACCGAAGTTCCACCGGTAGCTGGTGATGCTGCCAGTGGATTGGTTGGTGAAGCGCACTGCCAGCGGTGCTTCGCCCGAAGTCTGATCGGGCATAAATGATGCAAACGGCGGCGGAACAACCGGCGTAGCGGTTGGAACCGGCGTTGACACGTTGTTCTGCACCCGAATGTTGGTCACCATCGTCGATAAGGCAGTTCCGTCCCGCAGGATAACATTCAGGCGAATCTGGTAGAACCCGTCCGGCACCGCGATCGTGTTCCAGACGCCCAACAGCCCATTCAGCACCGGCGTATGCGAGAAAGCAATTGGCGTCCAGGCTGCTGGCGGATTCGGAATCGGCGCATATTCAAGCTGATACTGCAAAAACTGCGGATGCAGCGCTGAACCAAAAATCAGCAGGCTGCCAGCGACGATGTTGCCCGATGTCGGCGTCTGGAATCCGATATAGATCGGGACAGGAATGGGCGTAGCCGGAACCGTCGGCGCGGGAGGCGCGGGAATAATCGGCAGCGTTCTGAGATCGCCGGTCACCTCAAGCAAATAGGTTGCCAGCCAGCCCTGCTGCCCCCTGAAGCTGATGACCACCCAGCTATAGTCGATGGAGGTTCCGATCAGGCGGGCTGTCTCGCCCTGACTCATCTGCCCCAGCACCGGATAGCTCAGACCGGGACCGGTGCGGACATTCTGAACCGCGCTCATGATCCTGAGGAAGACGCCATCGGGCGTGGCGGTGGGCTGCGGCGTGGGGGTGGGTATCTCGATAATTTCTTCAGCCGGGTCAATCGGTTCGCCAGCGGCATAGCGGAGGCGCAGATCGGTGCCGCCCAGCGCATTAAGCTGAATAATCGCGACCGTGTCGCTCAGTTCGCCGCGCGGCAGACCGGTCGCGTTCAGTGTCCCCTGCGCGCCCGGTAAATCCCTCACGCTGGACAAGGCAGACTGCAAATCGCCCGGACGGCTGATCGCCTCTGCCAGCAGATAGAGCGCGTCATAACTGGCGGCTTCGACGGGTCCCGGAACGTCGTCGTAGGCGTCCACGTAGCGCTCCAGAAACGCCCGGCTCCGGCTGGTCGGCGTGTCCGGCGACCAGGTGGTGGCGCTGAGGATGCCGTGAAGCTCGTCAAACGGAATATTCAGATAAAAGGCGGGCATCGTGGCTCGATTATAGGCAAACAGCCCGACCCATCCCGCCTGGCGCAGTTCGGTGTAGAACCGGCTGACGAGCAGCGGCGGACCGAAAGCGACCACTGCCTGCGGATCGCGCTCGATGATTTCGTCAGCTACGGCGAGGATGCCTTCATCCTCGTCGTAGCGCACAACCGAGCGCTGTAATGATTCCGGCTGCCGCGCTAAGGCGCTGATAAAGCCGATATGCTCGCTGAAGCTGGATTGGTCAAGCTGCACGCTGATGATCTGCCGGACGCCCGATTGGACGACCAGATAATCCGCCAGCGCGCCGCCCTGCAGTCGTTCAGCAGCGCGAACGCGAAAAAGCGACTGGCTCGAATCGGATACGATCACCAGATCGTCGGTCGCGGGGGTGAGAATGGGAACGCCCAGTGTTCGCAGAAAAGGCAAAGCGCTGGCAACAGCCTGGTTGGTTTCGGGTCCCAGGACGGCATCAACGCCGGCATTGGCAAGATTGAGGACAGACTCCTCTAGCTGGCTGCGGGGTGAGGCTGGCTCGATGACCATCTCTAGCCGGAAGGTTGTGCCCTGGGCATCGGTTAAGCCGCCGCGATCATTGATCTCACGGACAGCCAGCCGCGCGCCATTGGCGATAGATCCACGCTCATTATCCAGGACGCCAATCCTGAAAACCGGTTGGGCACTCTGCGCCTGGCTGACCACCTGCACACCTATCAGCAGCAGAACGAGTGCCAGACATACGCTGGTGACGATTCTTAGGCTTCTCATATGCGCGTCCCTGGAGTAACGAGTAAAATTTGGGCGTTCCGGCTCAGAATCGACCGCTGCCCCTTATCACAAAGCAGATTCCCTCTTTATGTAGAGTGTAATCATCTACACAGTGTAAACATTAAATGTAAGATACAGATGAGAGTTATGCTAAACATCCACTGACTCAGGGGTGAATCGGAAAGCAGATCACGTCGCGGATATCCATCGCCCCGGTCATCAGCATGACCAGCCGATCAACTTCGACCGTGAGCGCCCCCGACGGCGGCAGACCATATTTCAGGGCAGTCAGGAAATCGTCGTCATGATCGTCCAGCGCCCGCGCGGCGGGATCAGTCTGCCCGCTGCCGCCCTCAGCGAATAGAAGCCCGTTGATATACAACTGAAACCGGCTGCCGTCGCTGGCTTCCCCGGCAAACGCGCCTGGTTCCGGCGCGGCAAAAACCAGAAATGTGGGCTGAATGAGCGAAGGACCGACAACCTGCCTCACCAGTTCCGCCAGAACGTCTCCAACGCTGCTGAAAGTCGCCATCGCGTCCAGTTCTACCCCCGCCCAACGCACCGCGCTGACGGCTGTTTCCACGTTATCAACGGCAGTGAAATCGACGCCGGTCACGTCGCGCGCCAGGTCGTAAACCGAACGCCGCGACCAGGGCGGGACAAGATCGATGCTCATGTCGTCAAACGCGACGTCGGCGCTTTGGTCTGGCATGGCGTCCGGGTCAGCTTCGAGAAGCTGGCGCTGCTGCGCGGCGGTCACAAGCTGCTCCAGCGATTTCCACGGGATAACGCGGGTGGCATTCAGGTGCTGGGTCAGCCCCGCGATCAACTGCTCGGTCAGCTTCATCATATCTTCCAGATCCGCCAGCATCATGCAGCCCCGCATCACCTGAGACTCTGGATAGGTGTGCCAACTGACAGCTTCATCACCGGAACGCCGCGAAATTTCATAAACGCGCTCAATGCCGCCGATCAACAGCCGCTTCAGATATTGTTCCGGTGAAGATGGCAGCGACGCATCTGGGCGCGGGGTTTCGACCTCCAGGAACGCATACTGATCTTCCAGAAAACGCCGCAGATAGCGCAGCACTTTACTGCGCGTCACAAAACGAAGGCGCGCGTCAATATTCGCCGCCAGGTGAACGTAGCGCTGGCGATACTCTCGTTCCGGGCTGTCTATCCGTCGTGGCAGCGGCAGCGAACACAGCGCCAGAAACTGCCAGCCGATGACCCGCGCCGTCAGCCGCCCGCGTTCCCGGTAGATGTAATCCACTTCAAAGCCCAGCTGATCCCCCCGGTAGACATTGGCGCGAAACTTCGCCAGCGCATCCTGACCGGCAGCCGCCCGATCAAGGACAAGCTGAAGGCGCGAATCCTGATCTTCGATGGTGATCAGGATGATGTCGCCGAAATCTTCGCTGTCCATCAGCCGCCCGCACAGGCTGAGGGCGACTTCCTCGCCATCGGAGTCAAAGCTCAAGCCCTCGTAAGCGTCGTTGGCTTCGCAAAGCGAGTGCGTGCGGACAAAATGCTGGGGATAGGGTTCGATACCCTGTGCTTTCAGTTCCTGCGCGCGGGCGAACAGGATATTGAGTTCAGAGTGAGGCAAGCGCTGCATCGTGTGATCTCCTTGGCTGCTCATGAGGTGTATTAGATCACGCCTGCCGTCACCAAAACGTCACCATTCACGTCCCCAGACGCGGTTTTGGGTCGGACTTATGCTACTATGTGAGCAATTCTGACCAGCCGCGATCATCAGCCGGAAGCATTCACCTGAATTATGGAAGAGTACGCCGTTCAGTTTTACCTGCTTCGCAGCCAGCCGCAGATCCTCATTCACGGCGAGCCGCTGACCATCGGACAGCAGGCGCTGAAGCTGTTGATCTATCTGGCGGAGAGCGACGAAACCGACCATGCTCGTGAGGAGTTGATCCGGCTGATCTACGGGACGGAGCTGGCGCGCGAGACGTTTCGCAAGAAGGTGATCTACCCCATCCGCAAGCTCATCCCAGACGCGCCGCTGGAAACCATCCAGGGCGATATCATTCATTTCACCCGCGAAAACATCTGGGTGGACAGCCGGGCGTTCGCCGACCAAGCCAGCAGCCTGCTCCAGATATACCCGCGATTCAAGAAGCCGTATTATGAGGCGGCGAAGCAGGTTCTCGACCTGTACGAAGACCCGTTTCTGGCTGACTACCATCCGAAGGCGGGCGATTCGGTGGACGACACCCGTTTTCTGGCATGGCAGAAAGGTCGCCAGCAGGATCTGGCGGCGCTCTATCACCGCCTGCTGGACAGAACGACTGCCTTTTGTCTGGATCAGCAGCGCTACTGGGCAGAGGCACAGCATTACGCCGAACGGTGGCTGCGCAGCCAGAATTCGAGCGCCAAGCCATTGCAGTACCTCATCTGGCTGGCGGCTCGCCAGCGCAGCGATTCGCTCCAGACCTATCTGGCGCAGCTACGCGCCCGTGAAGAGGCGGGCGAACTGCCGATGGGGCTGTCGTGGACAGAGTGGGATCGCCTGCTGAAAAGTGGTCGGTCAATTTCGCTGTCGCTGCTGTTCCCCCAGACTGAGCCGCCGACTGAAACCCCGGTTGAGGCTTCGGCGGGCGAGCATATATACCGTCAGGGCATCCTCGAACAAATCATGACCCTGTTGACCGCGACGAGCCAGCAGGTTTTTGCCGTGACCGGACTGCCCGGCGTCGGAAAAACAGAGCTTGCGCACGCTGCCGCCGGTTTGCTGCGAGAACAGCAGCCCAGCTTGCAGGTCGTGTTCCTGGAACTGACGGCGCAGCTTGACCTCGAACTGCTGTGTAACAACCTGCTGAGCGACTTAGGACGCCAGGATCTTTTTAAGCTCGATTACGCCCGAAAACGGCAGCGCCTCAAGCAGTTGTTACAAGCGCCCAATCTGGTCGTGATTGTCGATGAGGGACACACGACCCATCTCGCCGATCTGGATACCCTCAACACCGTACTGGCGCTGCTCAGCGGCGCGCGCGTGATGCTGGTTGCCCGCAAGCTGCCGCGCTTCGAGCACTACGTGATCGAGGTGCAGGGACTGGATGAAGAACAGACCCGGCATTTCCTCGTGAGTCGGGTTGCCTGGCTCAAAGAAATCGAGGCGACCAAATTCAGAGAAATCGCCGATCTCACTGGCGGGCTGCCGCTGCTGCTTCACATCATTGCCGGTGGACTGAAAAAGGAACTGGGGCGCGTTCACAGTCTGGTCGATCATCTCAAGGTCAGCGGCGCAGCGCCGGAAACAGCGCCGGACATTTACGCCCGTTATGAAGGCGTGCTGTCCTGGCTGTGGCAGTATCTTGATTCGAAGGATAAAGACCTGCTGTATTCCCTCAGCCTGTTCGCGCCGGAAGAAGGCGCGCGCGCTGACGATCTGAAGGTGGTGCTGGAGAACGTTTTTCCGGCGGAACGCCTGCTGTCGAAGATCAACCGGCTGGTCGATCTGCATCTGGCGGAAAACAGGGATGCCGGTGGGCGCTCCGCAGACGCGCATTATCGCCTGCACCCGATCATCTTCGACTACGTTCAGCGGCAGACGCGACACCCGCGCCGCGCCTATGCTCAAATCATCGAGCAGTCGTACATTCGCCACCTGCTCGATTTCACCGCCGCGCACTCTGATCAATTCGACAGGCTGGACGAACACAAGCAGAACATTTTCCGCATGTTGGATCTGGTCATCGGCGGTGACGCGCATCCATGGGCGCGCCGTCAGGCGGTCGAAGTCCTCAACCAGATATATCCCTATTTTGAGCTGCGCGGTCTGCATGAGGTTGCTTCGCGGCTGATCGGGCGAGCGCGCGAACTGCACGATATCGAGGATGTATCGACCCACATTCAACTGACACGTCGCGCCGCGCGGCTCGCTTCCATTCGGGCGGAAGACGAGCAGGCGCAGCGCCTGTATGAAGAAGCGCTGGCGCGCGCGAAACAGGCAAACGATACCCGCCAGTACGCGCCGCTGTATCACGATATCGGCAATGTGCATCTGCAAAAGGGGCGCTTCAGCGAGGCAATCCGCTGTTTCGAGCTTGCCGAACGGGAAGCCGGTTCCGAACAGCCGCCGTATCTTCGCTATTCCATCTGGTCAAATCTGGGCGTCAGCGCCTATCGTCAGGGGCAGTATCAGGATGCCCTGCGGCACTATCAGAAAGTCATCGATCATCTCGGCGGCGACACCAGCAACCTGCCGCCGGAACTGCTGAATATCGCTGAATTTGTTCACACGGCAATGGGATCGACGCTCAACGAACTGGGCCAGTACGAGCAGGCAAAAGCCTGCTTTCAGCGGGGGTTAGCGCTGGCGCGGCAGCTAAACTACCCGGAACGGTTGGGGTTCTCCTATCTGAACCTGGGCGTGAGCTATTATCACATGAAAGACTACCACGCCGCCTATGACTGCTTCGTTCAGGGCGGCATTATCGCCGACCAGATTCAGCACGTCGCGCTGCGAACGCAGATCCTATGGAATCAGGGATCGCTGGCGTCGGCGCGATTTCAGCATAAAGAGGCGTTAAGTCTGTTACGATCTGCTTTGATCGAAGTCGAGAACAACGATCTGATGTGGCTGAAACCGCGCATCCTCATCGGCTTGGGCAAAGCCTATCTGCGAGCCGAACATCACGACTCGGCGCGCCAGTGCTTTACTGAAGCCCTCAGCCTGAGGCAAATTCTGGCGAAACATGCGGCGCAGGGACTTTACGGCTTGGGTTTGAGCGTGATGCTCAAAGCCTATGTGGTCGGGAACAATGATGTCGAAATCACGCTTGATCTGTTACAGCCGTACCTGGAACTGCTGCCAGTTTCAGCCCTGCCACTCAACGACATTGAACCGAATCTGGCACCGGCGGGCGACCTCTTTCAGCAGGATCTGGATCACCTGCCGCAGCTTGAGCGCTACCGGATCGTAGAAGCGCTCCTCATCTGGCTTTCCAGCCTACAGCCTGCCTAAACGCCTCACGGCGCTAACAGCCCTGGTATCAGCGGCGGCTGACCGACTGGCGCTCAATCAACGCGCAGCCGAGGAAAACGCGGATCGGCGTCAGGCTGGGGTCGGCGACGCGGTCGATCAGGCGGCGCAGCGCCAGCGTGGCAAGCTGCTGCGACTCGATCCTGATGGTGGTCAGCGGCGGCGAAAGAAACGCCGCCGAAGCAATGTCGTCAAACCCCATGACCGACACATCCTGAGGGATGTTCAGCCCAAATTCCTGGGCGGCGCGCATAAACCCCATTGCCGACAGATCGTTGGCGCAAAAGACCGCCGTGTAATCGACCTCGCTCTGGGCGAGGCGCTGCGTCATCACCTTGTAGGTCTGCTCGGCGTTAATCTCTACCTCGACGACAAGCTGCGGATCGTAAGGAATGCCCGCTTCGCGCAGCATATCCCGGTACGCTTCGGTGCGGCGCTGAATCGTTCGCCGTTTCGACTGCGTAATATGCAGAATACGCTGGTGTCCATTGGCGATCAAATGGCGCATCGCCAGGCACGCGCCCTGATAATTGTCCGGCAGGAACGTGTCTTCATCGGCATCACCCGGATCGACGTTGATCATGACAGTGGGGATGTTCAGCGCCCGAATTTGTTCAAGCAGCACCGGATCATCCAGTGACAGCAGCAGGACGCCGCCGATGGCATTCTGCTGCAAGCGGCTGAGGATTTTTTCAGCCGTCCCCCCATTGCTGAACGACGCATAGCCGAGATGAATCTCCTGTTCGCTGCACGCCAGCTCCACCCCGCTGAACACGTCAGCGTGAAATGGATCAAGCGAGGGCGTCAGCGAGAGATTTGTCAGCAGCATCACGTTTCGCAGTTGATCCGGCTTATCCTCGTCACTGCGTTCATAGCCCAGTTCGGCAGCCGCAGCCAGCACTTTCTGCTGCACGCTCTCGCTGATTCCGCCCGCGCTGCTCAGCACGCGCGAAACTGTGCTGATCGAAACACCAGCATATCGGGCAATGTCACGCTGGTAAACACGACGGGCAGTTGGGCGGTTTGGATCGTTGTTGATCAAGGTGAGTTTCAATCACAGTTAAGTCGTTAAGTCTGAAAACAGCGAATAGTATAGCGCAGAGCTATGCAAATGGGCAAGCGCTTCACCCGCTGTAATACTGCGGCGTTTGCAAGCGATTCAGACACTTTGCACAGACTTGATAGTGTATTCTCTGGTCAACTGCTTGACGGACTGCGTTTATCGGGTTACGATTACCGCAAATGATTTTGCAAATATGTTTTCGTTTGCAGGCTCTTTTGCAAGAGTGAGGCAAACAGCAGCATTGACAGGATAGTTATGATTGCGGTTGATCTGCGGCTCGCCGTCCAGTGTGCTTTACAGACCGTGGACGCCAACAGAATTACTTTTGCTGACCGCTACCCCGACAATACCACTGTTGACAACGTATATCCCCTGCGCCGTGCGCAAAACGGCTTCGCAACCGGCGACAACTACGGCTGGACGACCAGCTTCTGGCCCGGCATCCTTTGGCTGGCATACGAACTGACGCGCGACGATGCTTACCGGGCGCTGGGCGAGAAACACGTTGCCAACTTTGTATCCCGCGTCGAAAACAAAATCGATCTTGATACCCACGACATTGGTTTTCTCTATACACTCGCCTGCGTAGCGCCCTGGCGGCTTACGGGGAATGAAGCGGCGAGACAAGCAGCCCTTCAGGCTGCCGAACACCTGATGACGCGCTACCTGCCAGCAGTTGGCGTCTTTCAGGCGTGGGGAATGCTTGACGACCCGCGGCTGCGCGGCAATACCATCATTGACAGCCTCATGAATATGCCGCTTCTGTACTGGGCGAGCGATCAGACCGGCGACCCCCGCTTCGCGGAAGCCGCTAAGCGCCATACGGCTCAACTGCGCGACCACGTCGTGCGCGAGGATAACACCACCTACCACACGTACTATTGGGACATCGAAACGGGAGAACCACTCGGCGGCAAAACTGCCCAGGGACATGCCGATGGCTCGTGCTGGGCGCGCGGGCAGGCGTGGGCGTTCTACGGTTTCACGCTTAACTACCGCTACACCAAAGATGAAACCTTCCTGCAAACCGCCCAGCGCTGCGCCGACTACTTCCTCGATCATCTGCCGGAAGATCACGTCGTCTACTGGGATCTCATCTTTGGCGACGGCAGCGGCGAAGAGCGCGATAGCTCGGCGGCGGCAATCGCTGTCTGCGGTTTACAGGAGATGGCGCGGTGGCTGCCTGAAGGCGCGCGGCGGCAGCGTTACCTGTGCGCGGCGGAGGCAATTCTGACGTCGCTGGTGTCAGGCTATGCCGGATACCACGACCCAACCTCGAACGCGCTCCTGCTGCACAGCGTTTATGACAAACCAAAGTCAATCGGTGTCGATGAAGGCTGCCTGTGGGGTGATTACTTTTATCTGGAAGCGCTGACCCGCGCGCTTAAACCCGACTGGCAACTATACTGGTGATATTCGCAGTGCTCGAAAAGGATAATAACGTAGGGTAGGTAATGTGACGAGTTGTCCTTTAGGATACTTTTTCACAATCCCCCCTCCGAACCGTGCTTGCAGCTTTCACTGCACACGGCTCTCCAGAACTCTGTCTACGAGATTTGGGAATAGGTCTACCAGCGTGAA
>JAUQWZ010000038.1 GCA_030834905.1 Aggregatilineales bacterium
TAACTAAATCGTCGAATGTATTTTAACAGACATGGTAAACTGGGCATATGCCAAAAGCCCAAGATTATCATCTCACAGAAGCAGAATTGCAGGCAGTAGAAACAGCCATCAAACACGATAAGCGTGCAGAAGTGGTTCAAAGAAGCATGGCCATACGGCTGCTTCATTTGGGACATAAGCCAGAAGAAGTTGCCAAGATGCAGGCTGTGAGTAAACCAACAATTTATGGTTGGTTTACTCGCTGGCGAAGCGACGGAGTAGAAGCTTTAGCCAATCAGCCAAAAAGTGGGCGTCCACCAAAAGCAGATGATGCCTACAGCCTGGCCTTAGTGGAGGTCATTGAAAAAGAACCATCCGAAGTTGGATATGACTTCACAATTTGGACCGTGGGACGCTTGAGTGCGCACTTGGAGAAGGTTACAGGCATCGTTTTGAGTGAAAGTCGCTTACGCGCCTTGATCAAACGGAAAGGCTATCGGTATCGACGTCCAAAGCATGATTTGGGTCATTTACAAGACAAGCAAGCAAAATCCAAAGCGGCTGAGGTACTCGAAGAGTTGAAAAAAAGAGCATCGGAGACAATTTCGAACTCATCTTTATGGATGAAACAACCTTGACGCTTGATCCGCCACTACGAGCCTGCTGGATGAAAATTGGAGAACAGAAACGGATCCCAGCTACTCAACCTGGTGAAAAACAGAAGCGACATATCTTTGGCGGTTACAACTGGCTGAAAGATACGATGACTTGGACGGTTGCAAAAACCAAAAACAGCGCAACTTTCATCGACTTTCTTGAAGAACTGTTGGTCAAGAACTACCCAACTGGACGAGTTGTTCTAGTGATGGACAATGCTTCTTATCACAAGAGCGCGTCTGCATTGGCGGCTTTGAGTTTATTTGAACACCGTGTCATGTTCGTTTGGCTACCGCCGTATTGTTCAGACCTCAATCCGATTGAGCGTTTCTGGCGACACCTGAAAGACCTTGCTTGTGCTAACAAACTTCAAGATCGTATTGAGACTGTTGTGAAAAGCACAGAAAAAATCTTGAGCGAGCAAAATCTGCCTACTTCTGATTTGCGTTTCCTTCTGTCTAAAAACTTATGACGAACTACTTA
>JAUQWZ010000004.1 GCA_030834905.1 Aggregatilineales bacterium
AGGTCGTCATCGGTAACGTCGCCGACCCGGAACAGATGCAGCGGCATATCGACGGCAGGGACGGAAAATATGCCTATCTGCCGAAAGAAGGACTGCTGTTTCCGGCGCTGCTTGAACCTGAAGCACCTACGTCTGAAGCGCGGCCCGATCTATCCTGCGCTGAACTGGTGCTGCGCGGCGAGCAGGATGTTTTAGTGAATGACTGGATGGCGTGCGCAGTCGGGCAGTACGTCTTCGCGCTGCTGCGGCGTCAACCGATTCGCAGCTTCGTCAGTTTCATCAGTCTCGACGGAATGAGCGTCCGCAGCCTGTCGATTTGCCGCGACGAACTGCTGGCGTATCTGCCACAGCCGGCCAACGGCTGATTCATCGCTTCAACCGATTGTCTGACAGCAGGCTCCGCTCGCAGCGGAGTTTTTGCTTTTTATCCGCAGGGATTAAAAGGAGCAGTGCCATGCGTTACTGGGGCGACATGCGAACCAAATACGGCTTCAATGACGGCGGAGCCGTGCCGGACGGCGCGGAAGTCTACCGCGCCGTTTACATCCGAGCCGTCAATAAACTGGCGGAGCAGTTAGGCAGCGGCGTGCACGCCACAGCTTACGACCGCGCCGGAGTGCATAACTGGTGTCTCATCCTGTTTTACGACGTGAACGACTTGGCAGGTCGCACGTCTGATGAACTGGCGGAGCCGCTCGATCTCTCAGCAGCGGAAGTTCTCGACCCGGATGAGGCGATGGACGAAGCCATCCGGCAGGCGTACCTGCTCGACCTGGACAGCTTCGTGCCGGTGTCCGTAGACCTGTCCGAAGACTTTGAGGACTTCGTGACGGCGCTCTATCCGGTGAACGAAGGCGACCCGGTGGTGGCTGAAGTCAATGGACAGCCGCAGCACATTTATCCCGGCGGACGGGTGCGGTTGGTGCGCGACGTCAAAGCCTTCGATGGGACGATGCTGTCCGTCGGTGGTGAATACGCGGTAACGTGGATTGACCATCACCCGCCCTTGGTTGGGCTGGCAGCGCAGTCCCACGATCCCGTCTTCGCCATGACTTCTCCCGACGCGCTGATGATGGTTGAAATCCTATCCGAGATCCGCGCCGAAAGCGCGAACTGCGACCCGATCCCGCCGTTTTACCTGCGCGACATGGACGATGAGACGCTCGATGGGTACGGCATATTCTACGACTGGAACGCCGCGCAGATCGCAATGCGTCAAGCGGTGGATGAACTAGGACAAGCCGTCCAGATCGTCAACAGCTACAGCAATACTGTGACGTCCTGCGACCCGGATGAGGATAGCCATGCTTAACTGCAAGCGCCAGAACATGCACCACTCGAAGATGCCGCCGCCCGGCGCAGTCGGGCATATTGTCGGGTTGTCTACGGTTGATCCGCGCCGTAAGTGCATTGTCAGCTACTACCCTCTATGCGATAATGTGCAGCCCTACAGTCGGGGTATCCATACGGTATTCATCCGTTTTCTCGACAACGGCGAGATCGACCGCTTCAGCGGCATCTGGTTCGAGGCGCTGCCATGACCACACTCACGCATCTCGACTGGCAGCCGGCGATCCTGCTCAAGGTCGTGCATTTGCCGTTTGGTGGATGGGGTGGCTTGTCGCTCAAACGCGCCTATCTTGCGCTGCGTGATGAGCGGCTGCTTTATGCCGATTGGACGCTCGAAGCAGATGAGCGCGCCGAAGCTGTTGTGTGTGTGACCGGCTGGATGCTCACCGCGATGCCAGATGCCACTTTCAGGCTGTATGGAAAAGGCGCGAAGCTTCTCCCATCCGGGACGTGGGTGCTGCCCTATATCGACGGCGTATTCTCCCTTTACGGCGTCGCCAACGCCATCCTGATCCGTCTGATCCGGCACATCGACCAGCAGCCGACCGATCCGCTGACACTCTCGCTTCTCTCCCGTTTAACGCAGCTGCTTTAGCCAAAGGACAACCTCATGACGCAAGCCATGAATGCCACTGCAATGCAGCGGTATTATGACCGTTTTGATTCCACGCTCTACAACGCCATCGCCGAGTTCTTGACATCCAATTTCCACACCGAGCGTGACGACCAGCGCGTCGTAGACGGCATGATCGCCGTGCAGAATGCCGCCTTCGAGCTGTGCGAGCATCCCGATTTCGACGGGGCATGGCATAAACTCGCGGTGTTCTGCGGACAGAATCCGATCTCAGTTCACACTGTCGATGCGATGCGGGAATTTTTGCGTCGATTCGTATCAGAAGACGAAGATGCAAAACATCTCCGCATTGACGATTTCGAGGCGACCGCCAAAGGGATGCTGCGGGTATACAGTGGTCTGGACGATCTCAAGACCGCGACGGCTCACGCGAATGGCGTTCACGGTTGGCGCGGACGCATGGCATACGAGCTGCTCGCTGCTGTCGAGTATCTCACAATGACGTCAGTTCAACTGCTGGCGCACGGCGACGAGGCGTACATCCGCGAAAAGCTGAGGAATGGACTGCATCGCATCACCGGCGCGCTCTACGAGGGCGTGCGTCACAGCGAACAGCCATCGCTGTACAACTTCCGCAGCACCTACTTCCCCAATGAGGGCGATGCCTGACCACCTTCCCTGCTGCCTACTCTCGCTCTGAATATCCCCCATCACCGTGACCAAACCGTTCTCGCGTCCGAGCATTCCAGTCTGCATTGATGTGGACGCTTGCAGTGTGCCCGGCTTCCCACGTTGGCGCAATCCATATCACCTCCCGTCACTGCGGAATTGCCGCCATCGTTGCAGTTCCTCACGCGCACAACCATCTTTGCCCGCGTTGTGCTGAGCCTGCCGAGTGCCGCTTGTATTCCCCTCTGGCACGCGGGCTTGTCGATCCAGTCATCTGCTGCTCGTTCACCCTGTTTCTCCTGCGGCGCGGCGCTTTCCCATCAGACCTAGTGCGTGCCGATTTGTTTTCTGACCATCCTAGCAGGCGCGCCGCCCGTCAAAATCCTGTGGATTTCGCTTGACCTGTTTTTGTCTGGCTTGTGCCGTTTCACTCAACAAAAACAGGTAGCGCCCTACGGGTGACGGTTCGGCTTCATCGCCTGCTTAAGGCAGGTCAGAAATCGGCACAGGGTCGATGGAAAACAAAAGCGCTCAGGCGCGAGGAGAAATACATCATGGGAACTTCACTGAATGTGCAATTGACCGGATTTGTCGGCAGCGATCCGCAGGTGCGTCAGGTGGGTGAGCAGAGTGTCGCGTCGTTCTCGGTGGCGGTCAGCCGCAAGAACCGCGCAGGCGAAAAGCAGACGGTCTGGGTGCGCGTCAACTGCTGGAACAAGCTGTCCGATGTGGCGTCACAGTACGTCCGCAAGGGATCGCTGGTGCAGGTGATGGCGGAATGGCTACGCCCGTCGGCGTGGGTTGATCAGAGCGGCACCGCGCAGCCAAGCCTCGACATCGATGCCAACCGCCTCGTCCTGCTAGATCGCGCGGAGAACGGTGACAACGGTCACAGCGATGAAGCCGACATTCCTTTTTAGCTTCGCCAAGTTCTAGCAGAGAGGCGGTGCAGGAAATGCACCGCCTCTCTGATTTTTAGTCGTCTTGATATCACATATTGAACGGCACCTTGGTTGTGATTACTCCCAGTTAGTAGGGCTTCATAGTCTTAGTACCGTTACTGCCTGTTACTAAATATACTCTCCTGGACGCCGCAGTACCCGGAATGGATTTAGCAGCTTGATCTCGTTATTTGGTTTCCAGTTCTTTGCTTCATCAACAGAAGCCAATACATCTGGGTGATTGCCCGTCCAAAGCGGATGGACTTCAATCAGGGTGCGCGCTTGGTGCTGAGTATTCTTTGTATATCCCCATAGGTTCCCAAATTGCTGTCTATCGGTATACCCGAGCTTGCGAAGGACAGGTGGAATGGTCACTTCAACCAATCGCCTCCACGGATTAGGCTGTTTTCCCCAATCGCTCGTTAAATCAACTGCCATACGACCAGCCGCCAGAAGCGCCATATCAAGTGCCAAACGCCAATCAAGCAAGGAGTGATAACTCATATTGCCGTAGTCGCGCAGGCACAGGTTGCAGGACACATCGCAAGCATCTTGATGCGCGATCCACTTCTCAGCAATGCTTTCCTGAGTGTCAGGATCGGCATGTTTAAGCAGGTCAATGAAGTTCTCCGATGTACCTAAATGACGGCAATAGCCCGCACCATTTTCGAGTTGATCGCATAAGAATGCTTCTCCCGCGGGACGAGCTTGATCGTAATGTGTGCGGAAGCCTGCCTGAAGTTCATTGGTATCGACATCAAGTGTTATACAAGCTACCGTTCGCAACCAGAAAGCGAATGAGTACCACGCAGCCCGTCCTTCAACCGTTTGAGGATCAGCGTAGATACCTTCAGGAAACTGATTGATGCCCACCAACAGAATATCGGTGGGACGCTTGGAGAGAAGAGCAATTCGCCACACCTCATTTTCCCTAACCTGCACAACTTCATCAGTCTCTGGTCGGATAGAGTATGCACCATCGTTGAAGGTTGCTCTCGGTCTGGAATCTGAGCGTACACCGGCTACTCTGGCCGAGTAAAATTCAAATCCACTTTTGCCGCCATTGTCATTCAGGGTCACTATCTTGTCGTTGAAGGATGCAATACGTGTGTTCGCCACGAATTGGGGAGTAGGTCTTGCATCGAAGTAAATCGAAGGGCGGGTCGAACGTGGTGCCCACTCGAACTGTCCTTCGAAATCCTTTGGTGATTGGTCGGTAAAGAAACCGCGAGGTTCTCGGGCATCAATCGAACGCAAGGAAATGTTGTGGCATACTCTGCATTCCTGAAGCGGTTCTTGTCCGCGGAACGGTTCATTTGATGTCCCCAGATCTACCACGGCATTGCAAGCCTCACATATTCCAATAATTTGCGGATTGCCATGTCCCAGATCGGGAGTAAATCCCGAAGCCACCTGTACCCGATTCCCAGCAGCATAAAGTTCAACAACGCCGCAAGCGGTATGCACGGCTTTATCTTTCACTGTTTCGGACCCAGGCGCAAATTGGGTGATCGCAATGTCTAGATCCCGGTCTACCGTTCCATTTTCCGGTGGCCAGGAGCGAGCCTCAAAAGGCCAAGATGTATATAGTAACCTTACCCGCGTTGGGAAACCGAACATGGGTAAGAGACCTGCGTTTGCCAGTCGTTCGCTGAGCGCAGCTTGGACATAAGAGTCATCTGCTGCGATTTCGGAAATCTTGGGTACAAGTTCCATCTGTACGTAGCGTAGATACTTCTCAACAAACGCCGGGTATTCTGATTCAGCGCGCCATGCAGTACGAACACTTAAGGCTTCGATCACGCCCACGAGCGCGGCTGTGTTTAAAGGATCTGTGAGCCAATTGGTAACGACACCTTCATAGTTACTCCAATCGGTCGCTTTGCCGAATTCTCCGTGGACATTCTCTTTGCCATCCTCAGCTTCAATGATTTGCTTCGCCAATCCGGTATGTTTGTAGGCGAGGCGAAGGACTTCTTTACATAGAACTCGCTTAAATATAGCTTCGGCTTCCTTGGTCACATCGATGTATGGCGACGGAGGCGCATCTCCCGTAATGTTTTCAGGACGCTGGAAATAGAAATCGTCATGGGTACGACCCCGGCAAAACGTCACGGCAAGTGAGATGCCAGTACCGCGTCGTCCCGCACGTCCCACGCGTTGTTGGTAATTGAACCGGCGTGGGGGCATGTTGGAGAGCATCACTGCCAATAGGGAACCAATATCTACCCCAGCTTCCATCGTTGTTGTTACGCTGAGTAGGTCAACCGCCTGAACCAGCCTGTTTTCGCCTTCATTCACCATGTCTTGGAACCAGCGTTGACGGCGCACTCGTTCGCGGCGGTCTGTCTGTCCAGTCAGTTCCTCACAGTTAAGTCGGAATGGGTCGCCAGATTCTGCTGAAAGATACGTGTAATAATCAAAATCCGAAGACTGCGTATCTTCTTCAAGAGGGATAAGACAATCCGGGCAAACCCCCGTAGCGCGGTGAAGATAAAACGCGCGACAAGTTGGGCATCTCCATCCCCGGATCGATTCATTCGAATTGGTAAGAGGCAAGATAAACAACCGATTAGGACTGAGAACAATACCAGGTTGGGAGGGTTCTGCAGCTCCCGAGGTGAGAAGTTGATTGCGAACATCCGTGGAGTCAAGGCCAATGTGATTAAGGTATGCTTCTACTAATCTCGGAAAGCTCTCATCAGTGCCCGGTGCGTAGAAGAAAGCCTGCGTGTGGCGTCTTCGGATCCCAAGCACACGGATAATCACGTCAGTAGCTTGTGCAAGCGTTGCAGAGATTGAACTTGTTGGCGGACGATAAGTGACTTGACCCTGTCCTAACCCTTCAATTGTTCGCGCTTTGTGAGGAAACAGCGCATACATAAGTTCACCGCGAAGCGTCATATTGATGAGACGAACATGTTGGTCGCGACTTGTGTCACTCGGTTCAGTGATCGGTTGAATTGTGCCTTCTAATCCCCATTCGTAAGCCGAATACCAAGGCTTCAGTTGTCCGCTGTCAGTCTCATAGTTTAAGAGGCTAATTGTGACGCCACCGGGGTTTATTCCCAATCCAAGCAAGTGCGACCCAACAGCTTTACCCAAACGGTCGAGTGACATTCGACCGGGATACTCTGACAATAACGCCAACCAAGCTTCCCGGTTACTCCTGTTTGCTGGAGACGCACCCATCCACCACAAAAGTGCCTCGGTCGTCAAGTCATCATGCCGCGCCATAAATCGATTGCGCCGAACTATATCCTCCGTTCTGCGCGCTGCCTCAACTTGAGCAGCTAATGTGGGGTTAGTCGCTTGAAGTTCGCGCGGCACGGTTCCACCAGACATTGCCTTCTGTTCACGCAAAAATGCAACTAAATCCCTCCAATATTCATCGATGACACGAATAAGCGCCATGCGAACCAAGTCTCTATAGTGATCACGCTGCATCCCAGCGGCGAGCTTTGCTGCGTCTTGTCTGCTATCAGAGAAGATGACCAACTTGCGAGATGAGCGTGCGTCGGGCTTTTCTGGTTTTGGCATCTCGCGCAGAAGTCCAGCCGCAATTACCTGCGAAGATTTCTGAAATCCTGTGCGATGGTTACGCAGTGGGGTGGGGTTGTTATCGCGACGGGAGAAATCTGCATCGCAGCAGGGACAGCGTGTAGGAAAGGCAGGTTCATTGGCCCCTTCGTCTGCGACTACATAAAGTCTACCTAAGATTTCGCTTGGTGTAGGCGGCTTGCGATCATTCGCCTTGCGAACCAAAACACCTGTGGTTGTATCGAGTTTGGCTTCCACCCAACGACGACGTTTGCGTTTGTGTGACCAGTCCGTAGTTTGTGGGATGGTCTCGGAAGGCCAAAACAGCGCGTATTGTCCATGATTGCGATCAAGTGAAACCCGATCCGGGATTCCTTCTAGGTTAGGCTGGTCCGCTGTAATTACTTCCGCGCCTGCTGACAATATTCGCCGGTAGCCTCCCAAAAATACATCGCCGCAAACTTCGCAGACGATTAAATCAAGAACACGTGAGCCGCAAGAGTCGCATGTCAGACGGTGTGAGGCAAACAATGCACCAACCGGTGGTTTGGGATCACTCCGATCCGCACAGCTTGGGGATGTGCAGTTGGGGTTGCTGCACACCCATAAGTTTTGAAGGTTATGGTAAAAGAGGTGTCCACGTAGGGGTTGCGGAGAGGTCTTATCTGCTTGCTGCGCTAAACCCACAGCAAGTAGGAAACCACGGAGGGCAGGTGAGACAATATTCTCTGTGACATCGCTGGGAAGTTTAGTACCAAAGATCTCCTCATCGATCCTGGTGACCTGTGTCGGTCGAACCGTTTTATTTGTCGCTAGGGTTATAGCCGCATCTCGCAATACGTCTGAGGCAGAAATCGTTCCGTCTATCGACGTACCCAAATTCGTGAGTGCGTCGGCAAGCTTCTGCTCGTCCGGCTTGTTTTCGCCCCCCGAATAGCCAAGCTGTAAAGCTAAATCCTTCATTGCTTGACGAACTTCGGTGGAATTCTCCGCAGCCGGATGCATTGGCTCGACCGGGTTTTGCTGCACCGCATTCGCAAATGCCTCAAAGGAGGAACGGTGAGTTTCCAGAACAAACCTTGCGTTTTTCTTTGGTGCAACTTCTGGCGTGTTGATGAATGGGGCAAAATTGTCGCGTCCGAAAAACTCTTCCAGAAACTGGTGTCCGACAGAGGTATCGCTTAGACTCGCGGACGTTGTCAAAATTCGAAGCTGGCGCGATTCGGAATGGAGTCCCAAGCGACTGAGCAGCAATCGAAGAATGTAGGCGACTTCCGTTCCGGGCGTCCCCCGGTAAGCATGGAGCTCATCAATGATGAGGTGGAAGACCCGTTCTGGTCGATCAGATTCACGGGTGGGATCGGATGCCAACCAATCCCGTGTCTTATCAAAGATCGAGTCTTCAACAGTACGCATCATCATAATATTCAGCATGGAATAGTTCGTAATGAGAATGTCTGGTGGAGTTTCCTGAATATCCCAGCGTGACCACATTTCGCCACTGTCAGGATCGGCAGAGTACCAGCGTCTATCTTGGAGGACTTCATCCTCCGGGTTGGCTTCGACTGCTTGCCTTATTGGATCGAATTCCTCCGACATTTCGCGCAATTCATCACGCAGGTGGTCAAGTTTGTCTTTTTTTTGCTGACCGGGAACAGGAGTAAGTGAGGTGTAGCGTCCAAAGGTGATCCGGTTACCACCTCGATTTCGATCCATCCAGGTAGTGACGCGCTCTGAAGTCAGAGCGCGTCTTAAGCGGCGAAGTTGATCTTCAACAAGGGCATTGAGCGGATAGAGAATTAATGCGCGCAACGCCATGGGGCGTTGAACATGCCCCCATTGAGAAACGCGCGTCGTGCCCTTCTTCCACCAGTGACGATCTTTCGGTGGATTAGGACAGTTATCCCATCTTGCGGATTCTGCTGCAAGTTGAGCGAGTAAAGGGAGTAAAAAGGTTTCGGTTTTGCCTGATCCTGTACCCGTTGTGACAACGATATCCTTGCCGTTAATTAGGGTTTCCTGCATTGCACGCCACTGATGTTCGTATAAGGAACGCGACGACATGAGTTCTGCGGCGAGATGCTGTACGTCAGCATAGCTGTCTGGCAACTTGACTCTCACAAGTTCCTCTCCGGCATCGCGCAAGAACATATCTTTGCCGGAGTGTGTCTGTGCCTTGGGATATACAGGAACGGTTTCTAGTAACGGTGGTTGGCTTAGGATACCGATTTGTCTCAGCAAAGTGTCACGTTCTTGTGAAAGTGCTTCGCTACGTAATGGAAACGCACTTTTTATGTACATCCGATAAATGCGTTCAAGCCGGAGGTAGGAACCAATGAGATCATACATATCTAGCGGCCTTTGATAAGTTGCGCGTAAAGTTTTGTGCGGATAGTTTCTGCGAGGGGTGGATTAATGGTCTCATAGACGAGTCCACCGGGTACTACCGATGGCAGCTTTCCAGCAGCTAGTACAAGGGTGCGTTCATAAAGGTCTGGTAGGTGATATCGCTTAGGCACAAATAGCTGCTCCAAGGTGGGTTCATAGGTAAGTTCAGCCTGAATCCCAAGATGATAATTTGCCAGAAAACGCAATCCGTACCAATCCCCTTGAAGCCATTGATTACGCTCCGGTGCGAAATAATAATAGTAATATAGCTCTTGGTCCCTTTTCTCCAAGCTCTTGAGTCGGTACATTCCCTCGCCCAAAGGTTCAGCAACGGAAGCTACGAAATCTTCGCCGTTCCATTTCTCTAGCCAGTAGCGGTCACTAGCGACACCGATAGGGCTTAGTATATCCCTATACCAACCATTCAACTCAGGTAAAACATCGGCAAGTTTCGTGCCTGCCGGTCCAGCGTCTCGGAAGTGAGTGTACATTTCACGTAGCACGGTCAAAAGCTCCTGGACATCTGTATCGGAATTGAACTTGAGGAAAACCGATTCAGGTCCACCATGGTTGCTTTCAACTTCCACTTTGACATTGCCGAAATCTTGAATTTCTCTTATCAATACAGGTACTTGTGCGCCGGACAAAAAATATCGCGAACCTTGGCGTTCGGAGACTTTTACCAAGCATGGAGGGCAGATAGTCCAATGTGACCCACTATTCAGGTATTCGACATGACCGAGTAAGCGAAAGCGTCGAAATATATGACGTGCCTCTGTATTGGTACTGAGGCGCAAGGACCTACAAGCCTCTCGGAATGTCTGCCATGTTCCTTTACCAACTGCGGACATCCAATACAGCAGATAATTGTTGGACTCTTGTGCTGTATCGTTTAGTTCAGATGCTATGGCAAAGTCAAAGGGATTATCTGGGTGGACTATTTCGGGCGGACGATATCCAATTCGACGAGCGTATTTGATTGACTCGAGATCAACCTCACGACTTGTCATCGATTTGATCTGATCATAGGTAAAGGGTTGTTCTTCTATGGGTCTTGCAATATTTTGCAACTCGGGCCGGTGTAGAACATCGTATGGGATGTCATCATCGTCGCATTCAATGTTGAGAAAGAAGTAGAATTCGCGTATTCCACGCTGCACAGTGGTTTTCTCACAGTACATGCTTGGGATTCGCTCACGCAAATTGTTTTGCTCAACAAATTGTGCAATGCGTAGTTTAATCGTATCGGGTGAGCTACGAACACGAAATGCCCAATATCTTTTTTCATCCATATAGCTAGTTACCCGTATCGATGAATGCGCCAAAGACAGCACTGCCAGCAATTTTTAAGCCAACATGATCAGCGACTGAACTTAGCCGCACATTCGACCAATCAGCTATGCGAACAAAGCGCTCATATTGTTGGCCTTCTGCTTGCACACGGAGCAAGTAATCACCCGATTGAGACCATTCAATTGGCAGACTATCGCCGGATTTTGATAAATCCAAGTTGATAATTGCAGCGTTGGTACTCAAATCACTGAGCGTTACGTTGAACCGCTTTGCAAATGCGTGTACGATGACTTCTGGTCCATAGCCGACCAACCACGCTCCCGATTTTATGTCTCGTAATCCACCGCGCAACGCGATACCTATATGGCTCCTTGGCCGAAGCTGATTCACTAACTCTTTATGTTCGACCCTGACCTCCGACCACACATCGCTGAGGACCATCACACTTGTATACTCGATCCAACCGTCAAGTTCGGTTTCTTGGTTCCAGCCGATCAAGGACTCACTCCGAAGACGCTCGACATCATTTCTAAGATTTGGACTGCATAACAACACGAAGGGTACACCCAATTCAGGACGATCTGTCCAAGAGGCGTATACACCAGATGCAACATCATCGGGATCGGGTGGGAGAATCCAAAATTCTGACGGGCTGAGTACGAGACTTTTGATACGCTCTATTCCCTGAACGGGTAAGGTCAAACCGTGTTTTATATCGGAAAATGATAAGGGGAGTGATAAAAACGGCTCAAACCAACCCGCGCGACTCGTAACTAAGGGCGAAGACTCGTTTTGATAGAGAACAGACGCTTCATTCGCTTGAATGTGGCGCGGTTGGCGGGGTAGCAAATAAAAGTTAGTCCCAGTCAGGTAGTGTTCAGTACGGTATAATCCTGTACGTAGGGTCGAGGATGCCGCAATTTGATGGGCTTTGGATCGGTCTATGGGCCTGCCGCTGTCTACCCAAATATCAAACGTCTCATAGAGGGCATCGGACAAATCATCGTAGCGCGTAGCGCCTATCTTGCCCTCTGTGTCGAGTAAATCTCGAAGGTGTTTAGGGAAGCGGGTGGTTGTGAGCTTGGCATCAGCACGCACCTGTGCGGTAAGCTCACCTTTTCCAAATCGTCCTGAATATTTGTCATTGTTTAGACCAAAATGTCGCCAGAGACGAGTTTTGTCAAGTCCCCGTAAAAGTGCCTGTGATCGGGCGTATGTGTAGTACTGTTCCCCAGTTTTTGTAGCAGTCGGCTGAAAGCCATTGTAACGAAGCCAAAGCGCCCAATCCTCCCACAACTCCTGCTCAGCTCCACCTTTTAATCCAGCAGATCGACCGTCAACTTGAAGTCCTAAGATGTTATTGAAATGGGTAAAATAAGCTAGTGGGCTATGTGTTTCCTCATTTTCTCCCATGCGATGTGCAGCAAGTACCATCGCACATAGAAATGCAAAATACCGTGGCGGCGTATCGTAATCCTTGTGTCCAGCGGCAAATATCCGATCTAGGTCGACAGCACTGTTACTCAAGCAACGCAAGCGTATGACTTCGAGAAAGTCGTCTGCTGAGGTTCTTAGCTCATCAGCGACCCATGCGATTGCCTCGTCGTCGATGGCAAGATAGATACGGATGCCTTTGGGCATCCCAACCAACGTGTAGTCAAATAGGGCTTGGTTCCATTCCTCGTACGTTGCCATATTGTTATGCCCTGTGCCACTCCACAATGTCGCTGAATTGCGATGCGACCGTTTTCAAAGCATCACGCACAGGTGACCCTTGCTCCGTAATATGAATAACAAGGGTATCCATTGCCCGGGTGAGCGGTATTAACAACCATCGTGCAGCCTGGATTTTAGGTTGATCTCCCGCAGTGGCGGAAGTGGTCAGTTGCTTTAGTTTGTAATCATAAAACTCGTCCAGTTCTAAAAGAACAACCGTCCAGCCTTCTAGACCACGGCAAGAATCGTATTGCACAATCCGCAACTCATCATTTTCTGTTGGGTAGGTGCCTCGGATTGCGAAGGATGCGCCATCCCAGGCTTTCCATCCCCAATCACGAAATTGCTTTGCAACTTCAGAGTAGGCAGCGTCATCTTGACTGGGATTCGGCTTAACCATATTGGGAGGGACACAAAAAAGCATATCCACTGGCTCGTTTCCAGCTTGCTTGGTTTGATTTATCCAAGACTCGAATTGCTGCTTGTCCGCTAGCGACTTAGAGCCTTCAACGATAATAATTCGTCCTCCGGGTACAAACTCATTTGCTATCCACTCCGACTCCTGTAGTCCGAATTCGCCAGCCAGTGCTCCAATGAAACGAGTCAACCCGGCTTTCATCCGTAAACAGGTTTTTAGCGACACAGTATGTAAATCGCGAGCCTGGAGATTCCCACGCCAATCCGCGGGAGACTGGCTACGGATCAGCTGATCGATACCATCTGCTACAGCAAAAATACGGTGTGAATAGAGGTGGAACAAAATATCGCGTTCGTCATCGGGAAAGTCTTGCGCTTCATCAATAAATATGAAATCCCATGAAAACTTCAGCCGATGTGACAGCATCAATCCTTTAATATCGTCTTCTTGGACAGCACCAGCCGATAGCATCAACAAGGCTTCGCTCTTGAATGCACTATACTTTTCCAAAAAATTGTCCTCGGTGTCAGACAGTATGCCAAGACCGTGCAGTACAGAGTAAAAAAACGACTGTACAGTTTGTATTTGAATGCTGCGATTAGCCACACCATCGCTGATACCCATGATGGTTAACAGACGACGGAGGTCAGCTACTAGCGCCCTGTTATAAGTCAAAATAAGGATACGCTGAGCAGAGTCATCGTATAGGTGCTTGGCAAGCTGAAGCAAACGAACTGTCTTTCCTGACCCACCGCGTCCCCGTAAGATAAGAAGTTTTTGACCAACCAAATTTTGAAGATGTAGTTCGTCAGCGACACGCTGGTTGATCTGTTCCATTCTCCGGCGATCTATGGCCGTCGGAGTGATTACTTTCGTCAATGCCTGAATAACTTTGTTAATGCTGGCAGCGTTATCGTAATTCGCCGATAGACGCCATTGCCGTTCCATTGAGCGCGGCGGACTCACTTGGGTGATCACATTCAGAAATAGCGACCAACGGGCATCTGATCCCAGAATGTTGTGTGGTCGTGGTGGTAAGTCGGAACCGGGGACGTTTATTAGCCATATCAGGGGTGTTATCCATGGGACAGGGCTTATGCCAAGTAGCCGGAGGTAATTAATAAGCGATTGTTTCTGCATTTCGTTCTGGTGGCTGGCGTCATGCCATTCGTGACGATTTGCATAAAATACCCCTACCTGTGATCCAGTAAATCGGACCCGCTCGGCGGAATGGGATTTAACTTCAATTACTAAACAAAAGCTATCAACAACAATACTGTCAGGTCGCTCAACATCGCCGGCGCGCGTTGTGAATGGGAGAAACGGCCTAAACGTGACCGGGGAAGCAAAATTACCGATTACGATAATATCGATGTCTCTTACCATCTGACCGTGGCATTTAGCGCCGACAATAATACTAATGCTTTCGCTAGCGCTATTCTCGATTTGCGGGTATTCCTGAAGGATTTTGTCTTTCAAAGAGAGTGCCGCCGTATATTCGCTCGTATTGGGTTGGGCTAATCCAGAAATGGTTAGCATAAGCGCTACCTGTTACACGAAAGAATTACATGTACACCAACAATATATCTATTTTGAACCGGAAACCACTGTGAGGAACAATAAGCTCGGGCAAATTAAGCAATTTTATGGTGCTAGTGGGTGTGCGGAGTGTGTTATAATCTGGGCAGCAGACCGCCCAAACCCAGAGTGACCTCCGTGCCACAAAAAGCAAGTTCAACATTTATGAGAGCAACCATTAAGCAAGTGCCTGCAATGAAAGCCATCGCGGATGCAAATCGCGATGAGATTGGGTTCGTTAACCAAGCAAAGCTTACACAAGCGGTTTTTGAAGAACGAATTATCGTGGCGATTCTTCGTAAGAAGGTGATTGGCTTTGTTGTCTTTCGCCATCGTAAAACTGATACTCAAACTACCCTCTCTGAAATATGCCTCGATCAGGCTTTACGCGGTCAAGGGTATGGGCGTGAATTGATTAACGCCCTTTGTCGTGATTGCATCAAGCACGGCCATTCGTATATCAAGCTGAAATGCCCGGTTGACTTACCGGCGAACACATTTTATGAGTGCTTAGGATTCCAAAAGATCGGAACTGAAATGGGTAAGGTGCGGAAGCTTAATATCTGGGAACTGTCGGTTGTTGAAACCAGGTGACCCGTGGAATTCGTTGCTTCAATGACAGCACGTGTGGATGAATTACGCCAAATTTGGCATCTTTGGCACGCCAATGGTGATCAGCGTAATCCGTTTGCGCGAACCATCTTTACACCGTTATTTGCTCGCAAGACGGTCTTGAAATTTATGGCAGAGCACTTTCAAGGGCAAGACGGTGTGATCTTCGACTCAGGTGGGTACTATGTCCAGCAGGGCATTGTTTCGTACGAGACTCTATTTCAACGACTGCTGGCGTTTTATCGGAAAAACGATTGGGGGAGTTGGTATGTTTTGCCCGACTATGTACCCACGTCTTCTCTCACATCGGAAGAAGTTCTAAGCCGAGTGAATGCCACAATTACTATAGCTCGTCAATTTGCCCTTGAAATGCCCGTACCTTTGCGTGACCGAATGCTGCCGGTCGTCCAAGGGCATACTAGGGAGCAAATCAAGGAGTGTGTGGACAATTATGCCGATATGGGAGCGACCTACATCGGTTTCGGCAGTTTCGGTACGAGTGGTGACAACAACTCGATCAATATGATTACGAAGCAAGCAGTACAAATGATCGAGTTCTTGAAGCTACATGCTCAGAAACACGGCTTGAAAGTCCACCTGTTCGGTGTAGGCACACCGAATGTCTTGCCGCTGTTTTACGATCTCGGTATCGATAGCTTCGATAGCTCATGCTGGAGTCGAACCGCTGGATATGGGAATGTATATCTTCCATTCATTGGCCGTAAAAATATTACTCAACGGATGGCGCGCGAGATCGGAGGCGTAGCCTACACTCAAGCCCGTTTTAACGAGTTAAAAGAAGCAACTTCGCACAGTTGTCCGTTTTGCGCGGATTTCGAAACACTCAAATCGAGTCGTATCTATCAAATGGTTCACAACCTGTATGTGATGCTGGACACCGTCGATGCTCTAAATACCGGAAAAACCTTTGTCCCAGAGCTTATCGGGCTTGAGGAGTCGCGCTACAAAAGCTACCGTAAGCAACCTCACGTCAAGTTCAATACGGCGTCAAATGATGACTAACACAAGTGGATTTCACGTCCGACATGACCTTCTCCCTTCTCATACGTATGAGATCATTATATTGCTGCGTACAATAAACGGGAGTGGAACTCTTGAGGAAATCCAGCAGGTTGCTGAACAGCACGGCTTTACTGTTCGCAATCGCAAAGATTGGAGCAAACCTCTACGATCGCTAATGGAGCTTGGAATTGTTCATTCGGATAAAAAGCGCCCCGTATTGACAGAAATTGGCAGAGTTGTTGCCCATCTTACAGCCTTTCAGCCGGATTTGCTCCCCGATTTTATCCATTTCTTGTATTACACCTGCTACGATAGCGACCTAGAAAAGCGGTTTTCGTGGAGCTACCGCTTGATCTGTGATTCGCTGTGGAATAGTGCACCATGTGTCGTAAACCGAGATAAGCTTGTTAATTTGGTAACAGCGCAGGCATTGGCAGCCTTCCAAGTTAACGGTATTTCATTCAGTGTAAATAGCGTTTATGGTGTTCTGAACTGGTTAAATGCCCTTGAACCAAGGTGTATTGTGCCCCAATTAGACGAGCAGAAATTCCTGCGCCGCGCTTATTGCTCTGTCGAGTTGTTTATGCTGTCTCTCTACCATGTATTCCGCTTTCACCAGGACGCTGATACTCCATTTGTGCCTATAACACCAAATTTCCGAAAAAAGGTCTGTCAAATATGTTTGCTAGTACCAGAGTTTTTTTCGGAAATGCTCGATCAGGCAGACGCAAACTTCGACTGTTTGCAGGTTAGGCATGAACGAGGAGACCGCATTGCCATCAAAGATTTTTCCTGGTCAGTTCTAGAAAGCTGAAGATTCTATGTCCCAAGTCATTGACAGGCTCGCAACAATCGCGGCAAAAGGTCCAGTGGTTGCCACACATGTTGGCATTTTCAACGACACGAACACTCAACAAACATACGAGCGTTACAACCGCGAAGCACAAACCTATGTACGACCACCAGAGATAGCTACCTTTCAGCAACAGATGCTGGACAAAATCCTTGGAAAGAACACCGCAATTGGATGCATGGTTGCTCCATTTGGCTACGGCAAGACAAGCGCAGCGATCGATACTTGGAAATTGTGCGAAACCAAAGGTATTCTGGCAATTCCGCCATTTAGTTGCAGTTCGATAGCCGAATTGGGCCGCGCAATGGCTACAGGGGTCATCGAACAATTGGATGTTGGCGACACAGCGAAAATACGTGAGGCCTACGACGCGCTAATTGTTTCCTCTGCGCGTCGTTTAGCCGAACAAGATGTTAAACAATACAAGATCGATTTAGAAACGGCACTACACAGCATTGAAGATAAAATTGAGCGTGGTTACCTTCAGATTGAAGCGATGAGTAACCATCTGCTCATCTTTATCGAGCAACTCACTCAAATTGTTCTCGATGCAGGTTATAACGGATTGCTGGTCATTGTCGATGAATTCCAGCAGTTTTTGGGGAATATCAATAAAGCAACAATTACAAATTTTAGGACGCTGGTCTGGGGGCTACGTACCCGTGGAGAAGTCCCTTTCGGTATATTGATCACAATGGATCCAGATACGGAACGAAACCTTAACGAGCGTGCTGGCGACATTATGCATCGGATCAAAGAAGATAGCCTCTATCTTGACTTTACTGATGCATATGATCGGGAATTTCCCCGCCTACTGTGGGCACGCTATGCAGAAACTCTGGGCTTTACCGACGAAAGCCAGCAAGTCGTGGATTACGCGACGCTTGATGCCATTGGGCAAATTGGCGAACGACATGACTTGAGCAACGGTCCTAGAACGGTTATCGACATATTTCAGCGCATCGCAAATCTCTATACGGTCAAACGGCAGCCATATTTGCCTATCGATATGATCGATGATTTTATGACAGGCGCGATTCGGTTCGATGGAGACCAGAGCAAGATCGCCTCGCTAGTGACCGAGCTAACCAGCTATGACTATATTAAGCGCGTGCCGAAACGATTCCAAGCGCTAAAGCTTATCTCAGCTTTTCCGCGCGGTTGCCCCCGTGAAGTTGCAGAACGGTATGAATTGGGAGATGCCTACGATGAACTGGCGGATCTGCTGCGTGGGGAAGTCTTGACTGAACTCCCAGAGGGCATGGCGCTCATCGACCTACAACGCGTCGGCAAACCCCAGAACAAGCTAAACATTATCCTCAAGAAGTACTGGTTGCAGATTACTGAAGATGAAATCATCGCGGATAGAGCGGTGCCACTATTCGCCAAGTATGCGATCGCGCCACTGTTTCCAGCAGCACATAACCCTATTTCTGGATGGTCGCCAGAAGACCCTGAATTCCAGCTTACCGCCAACGGAAGTTATGCGCAGACTTATGAAGGTACCTTTTTCGAAGAATATCCAAAACGACGAGTTCATTTTCAAGTATGCCGCACACTTGATCAGGTTACGCCCCCCGATAATTTTGCTGATGTTCACTTTGTATTCTTGTTGCAACGCGCAAGTGATATCCCTCTAGCTGCACAGTACGAACGTGAATCAAGAACATTCATCCTGAGCATATTGATAAATCATCCCTTTGAACTGCCGATGCCACGTGACGTACGATGGATCGAAGAATACCTTCGCCCGGTAGTGATGTCTCCAGGTGTATTGCTAAGTTTGCTAGACTATATTGAGAACCAAGCGCCGAAAATTGAAGGGATTACGGCAAGCGAACTCGCTCGAATTGAGTCCCACCAGCAGAAATTGACGATGTTTTTATCTACAGCGATTTTTGGCGAAAACCTATTTAAAGGGTTAGGACTGGACGTTATCGCGCGTGGCGAACAGGCCATTCGCGAAGTTCTTTTCGGAGTATTTCATTCTGCTTACCCACAATATCACACCCTTGTCACGTCTCCCCAATGGGACGCACACTTAAAATCCTATGCGAAGGCACTAAGTTCGGTGAATGCATTGCATAGCCGTGGGATGGAGACACTTACCGATAGCAAATCTGCCATTGCATCGTTATTTGGCTTACGCAACCATGCCGGGTTCGAGAGCCAATCCAAGCAATACGGTGAACTTCTAATCGTAGAAAAATGGACAGGTGATTCGGGCACCATACGATTCCAGCGACATCCCGGGGAAACGTTGATCCATAACGCGATAACTCTCGGAAATAATTTGGAAATTGAAATGCTTATCCAGATTGCCCGAAAGGACGGCTATCTACCCGAAGAAGTTTATCGTCTCGCTGAATTCTTGATGCTGAGAGGATTTATTCAGTACGATGAAACGCAAGAGGCATACGTCCCTGCGCATACACTTTCGATTCCTGAATTGCAACAGCTTACGTATGAAATAAATGAAGAAGCTGAAATGCTGAGTTCGGTAGTAGATTCCCCAGCATTTGATCGAGCCTTTGAACAAGTGTCAATGGCGAATGCCAGTTTAGAGGCTGGTGAGTTGATTGAAGTACAAGTACTTCTGCTTCAAGCCCAAAACATGATTCAGCAAGAACGTCCCAAGGTAGCAAAGAATCTCACTAATCAGCTCTTAGAGTTGCGTTCTGCAATCCATCGGCAAATTGACACACTAAAAAAGCCTTTGCCTATCTCAAATGCAGGAACTGCTCTTGACACCCATATCAATGGGGTTGGAAGAGCGCTCACCGGTCGGCGGGAATCCTATGCAGAGGCTCTGAATAGATTTTCCTCAGTTGTAACAGAAGCGCTAAATCAGCCTACATTATCCGAGGACGTACGTTCAATACGAGAGATGATTAGTTTGTCATCCAATATTCATTCTGAATATGAAGCCTTAACGAAGGAAGTCAACGACATTCTAAGTTTGAGTGATCTCCATTCGGATTGGGTGAAGCTTGTTGAACAATTACAGCAAATTGCGAAATATAACGAAGTGCTGACTTCGTTTACCGACATAACTGGATTTGAACGTGAGCAAAAAGCGATAACTCAGGAACTTATGGAGGGACTCTCCGTCGATGGCGCACGACGTTACCACGCTCTCTTTGCCGAAAATGCGCCACGGGTTTCTACCCTACTAGATGAAGTCAGCACAGCGATAAAGGCTCAACATCTTGCGACAGCCAAACCAGCAAAACCTGATGAGGTCAAGCAAACGATTCGTCCTGAAAAACGGATTTGCAAATCCGAATCTGTCATTGGACTACTACAACGGAAGCCGATTTCATTCGCCCAATTGGTAAACGCAGTTGAATTAGCACCGGATGACCTGCAAGAACTTCTGCTCGACCTCGAAAAACAAGGCGAAATCAAGATTGCAATAACTAAAGGCGGCAAATAGCTGTGAGTGAGCTGAATTTTCATGTTCGACACGAGGTTACACCTGAGCGAACTTGGGATGTTTTGACTGCCATTATAGAAGAGTATTCCTTTGATCATATTGTTCAGGCAGATCGTCAGATAGCCAGACTTCGTCAACTGGGACTTATTCAGAAAGACAAAACGCTACCGTCTGCACTAGGAAAAGAACTTCACCGCATTGGCACCCGCAAGCGCGAAGTGGCGATGGATGTGTTCCATTATCTTCACTACAGTCTATGGGATGAAGTCCGCCGTCTTGAAAATACGCTTTCATGGAGTTATCGTGCACACTGCAATACGCTGTTTGCAGCCAAAGAATTTGTGTTGGATAAAGCTAGGCTAGAGCATTTAACGGCAGAGCTTAACAATAAAATCATCGAGTATTTTGGCAGTGACATATCCAAAACCAAAAAAGGTTCTGTTGCACTCAGCATAAACAGTATAAAGGGTATCCATCATTGGTTGGCGGTATTGACACCACCTGTATTCGAAGATGATGGTGAACACTTCGTGTGTCGCAACTCCTGTTCCCCTGAGATGCTGTTGCTGGGTTTAGGACATATGTCACGAACCATTGGTGCCGATCTCGATATCGATTTGTTGTTGACCCCTGAAAATCGCGAACTTGCCTGTCGCGCCTGTTTATTGACCCCTGAGATGTTGGATCGTGAACTCGATTGGATGCTTTCTTTATATCCTTCCATTATTCAGCCAGGCACACGTACCGGCGGGTATGGTCGTTTTATACGTTTCTTGAAATTTCCTACATTGAGTGATTTGTTGCAATGAGGTGAGGCGCATGAGCGTTGACGGACTAAACGCCATTCTCAACAAGGAAGAAGTCATTGTCACTCGACATGCGCATGATTTTATCGAGCGCCCGAAGGCCGTAGACGATATTTACCGAATGCACCTGCGTACTTATGTGCCAATGCACAGCGGCGCAAACCGGGATCAGCAAACGGTAGAAGGTTTTACAAAGAAATTCATTGGACATGTTACAGAACGACGTGTGCCGCGCGGCTATATCACCGCCGACTTTGGCTACGGCAAGACGAGTACCGGACTGTTTTTATGGGGACAAGCCGAAGATGCTGGACAGCTTGTAGTCCCGCCTTTCCAATTAAGCACATTGTCAGATTTTTTAACGGCAACTGCTGGCTGGGTACATTATCGCTTGGGACAGACCATACCTAGCTTACAAGAGCGTGCAGCGGAAATTTATCGAGAAGCGGTAGCTCAAAGCGTGGAAGATGTTGCTGCAAAATATGATATGACGATTGAAGCGGCACAGCGGCTCATCGAAGACAAGCCCCAGGTTCAGGAACTCAGCACAGCGGACCTTGTCAGATTCTTTAACGCCGTCACGGAGTTAAGCTTGGAAGCAGGCTTCAACGGTCTATTGGTCATTGCTGATGAAGTACAGCAATATCTAGAGCCGCAGATCAAAGCTGGTAAGGGCGATCCGATTGGCCCACTGTTTGATTTGATTGCTGACCTAGGCGGATTGCTAGTCCCATTTGGTTTACTGCTTATTATCCCGCAAAAGGAAATCGGTGTCATCAACGATCAACGTGGCGACCTTATTGATAGGATGCGCAACTATGTTCTAGATTTGAAGACCATTTATGATGAAGGCTTTCCGGCACGCTTATGGCAGCATCTTGGAAAAGCATTTGACTTCGTTGAAGATGCGCCCCATATCATGCGCGATGAAACCCTGCTTAGCCTTGCACAAATTGCGCTTCGCCCTGATCTTGCCAACGGGCCACGAACCGTCATTAATGCGTTTCGGCGAGCGGTTAAGCTCTATATTGATGGTGGTATGGTTTCTAATCTGCCTTACACTCCACTTACGCTAGTCGATGACTTCATCAGTGGAGACATAGCATTTGACGGCGAGAAACGCATCCAGACTGTGGTAACCCGTGCGCTGGAACATCCATTTGTCAAAGAACGGCCTGAATTCAAGGAGGCGGTGAAGTTTGCAGGCGCATTTCCCACATATGGAGCTACGGCAGACTTGCAGCAGAATTTTGGTTTGCAAGAAGCTTTCACAGAATTACGTGACAGGGTTTACGGGCAGGTTGTGCGGCATGTTGGAGATCCTGCTGATCCAGGCATAACGTTGGTTGGATTGGAGCAAGCTCAAGTAGAGCAGAATTGGCTTAATGCCGAAATACTTGAATTCAGTCGTACTTTCTACGAGAACGCGGCCAATGTGAAAATGCGGACGCTGCGCGGCTTTCAGGCTCTTCTGAAAAACATTGTTTTCAAGGGAGGATGGCAAGCGAAGGAAAGCTACGATGTAGGCGCAGGTTACTCTGCCGGAATCTCTTTTGAAGGTGCATTCGCCAGCTTTAAACGCGAATTTCCATCTCGTCTGCTTCATGCTTATATAGTATTCGATGATGAACGTGGTCAGCCAGTCGAAGGCGAATTCGATGTACTCTTGGAATTCCGACTTTGTCGCTATTTAGATTTTGATGAAGCGGCTCGACAAAACAAAGTGACATCGCCCTCGACCGATAGCACACTCAATAGTGCATATTTGACTTTGAATCTTGCAAGGCGTGTAATCGGTGGCATGAATCGCGCTGTTGAGCCACTGTTGACCAAGGTTGTTGCGCCTGAGCGTCTAACCCCTTTATTCCTGCTGGCAATGCATGGTTATTTCGAGAGCAGACTTGATTTAGGGCGCGTCGATAAGGCGGAGCAACCATTTTTGACGGGCAACTTTATGCCAGCCTTGCTTGATAGCGCAGCACTAATGCTTCTGGATAAGTCGGTAGCGGGTGTACTCGACGCGGCAGGAGCCAAACTAATTGAGATATTGGTATTTAGTATTCTCCAGGCGCGTTACGGTACTGAGTATCGTACTTTGATGGCAATTGCGACTTGGCGTGATTCGATGCGCACCTATGCCAATATAGTGAAGCGTCTGGAGTCCCCTATGCAGAAGCAGGGCATACTCCCTGTTGAGGGCAGCCGAGATCAAACCATGAAGCTGATTAACCTTACAGCAACAGCTTTTGACACGCTCGCCAGCAATTTTCCTGATTTGATTGAAATCGTAGCTGATTTCAAGAAGGCAAGAAATGGTTCGGTGCGCTTCAGACTACACCCCTTGGAGTCTTTGATTCTGGACTGGCTGTCCGCATCATCCAACGTCATCACAGCAAACCAGCAAGTGCTGCATCGTCTGAGTGAGGGTGAGATTTTAACCCAAGCAAAGCTACGAGGATATAAAGCTGCGGAGGCGGAGCAAATCATCACTCTATTGAGCGAACGTGAGCTAATCTACCATGACAAGCATGGCTTTGTAGTAGAGCGCCAGCCCATTACCGTCACTGTCGAGGAAGTGGCAGCTCAGATCGAACTTCTCAATGCCCGAGTGAACCTCGTCCAGCAGACCTTCCCTGAGGAAACGGGAATTAGTTCGGTAATTGAAAATGCCGTCGCGTTGAATCAATTGATTAAACAGATTGAGAGTCAACGCAAGCAACCTGATCCGAAAACCTTGGCGTTAATGGAAAATAGAGCGCGAAATAATCTGAAATTGCTAGACGATATTCTTCATAGTCGGCTAGAGAGTGTCAAGTCTCAGACTGACCGCATTATTAAGCGTTATAATACGTTGAAGGTGCCAAATATTGAAAATCTGTCTGTTGTTGAAACCGATGCACCCTATTTTGATAACTTAAAACAGGCAAGCTCTATACTTTTGGAGGCTTGCCTACAATCGACATCTACCGTCCATGGAAATCAAGCTCGAGTCGAGGAAGTAGCACAACAGCTTGTCAGTGGAAACTATTCCCAAGATACACTTCCTGAAATTGTAAGCGAGGTGCGGACGTCAGAGGATTGGTTCGATCAGCTTTCTGCAAATATGGCATCGCTCTCAACATTGGTTGCAGCTTACTCATCTTGGGCGCGAATTGCATCTGAACGCAAAACCTTGCTTGAGAAAATCGCACAACTTGGACGTGATGGGGATGATGTATCGACCGGACTTGAGCGGCTTGACAGCGAAATGCTCGCAATTCTCACCCAAGATTGGCAGGAGGGATTACTCCAAGGCAATACTTATGAACGCCGCTTCAAATCGCTTAGCGATTCGGTTGATAACATTGAAAAGCAAGCCAACAGAAAATTCCAGCGATTACAGGAAGGCTTTCTAAATCTATTACGTTCCGCACAATGTCCTGAAAATGATCTCTGGTCGCCTATCATTTTCAGTCAAGCGGATATCCAAGGTGTTCATGAGCAACTTTACAATTATGCGAGTCGCGCAGCAATCGCAACTGTAGACCATGCGGAGGATGCGATCCAACGACTATGCAGTGAGCTGCGGCAAAAGCTGGCATCTCCAGATCGGGAGCATGTAGCAGAACAAGCCCATAAATTACTCAGTGAACTAGCGGAACTGACCACCCGTTTGCCATATCCGACAGCAAACGACCCGAAAACCGTTCGCGATTTTGATGGGCAACTCTCAGGAGCATTCTTTTGGCTTATTTCCCAAGTTAAAAGCGCGTGGACGGAGATTCAGATTTACCAAAAGCGCGTGGCCGAGATTAATGAACCAACTGAGGAGTTACCGCTTTCTCTTATAGAGAATGACTTCTTGGCCCAGTTAAAAAATGGCTCATTTACCGACCTTGCGACGATTTGGGAATATCTTCCGTATGAACCGGAGCAAATATGGCTCACGGTGCGGGAGTTGTGGGAAAAAGGACTAATCCATATCGCGATCCGCAATAGCAGATAATTCTTTTTCCAATAAGGCCCGAACCGTAATTAGGGCCCGAGGATGATGAGCTGAGTATGCAGCAGACTAAAATGCCCCAGCTAGAGCGATTCATCCGCACCCTATGTAAAATTCGCTTTCAGGCCCTTTTCACTAAGTAACAGACTGTGTTGGTAAGTAAAGAAATTGCTCTTGATACCCTATGTGCAACGTACTCGGGATAACCGTCGCACCTATCCTACGCGCCTCCTGGATCAGCGAACTCCCCAGTTTGCCGCAGATTGAGACTCATGGTAACTGTTTCTCCTGCAGGGCATTTCTACGTCACGTTGTGCAAGGAGACGCTCTTAGCGGACGAGCCTACAGAGGGCGAATAGCTGCCTTGCAGCAGCGCCGCGTCGCCAAGCGACGCCGACCAACCCCGCCGCAATGCAGCCGTCGCAGACGGGCGCATTGGAGGCAGCCGACGGTGTGTTCAGCGTAGCTGAATCATCGGCGGGGTTGGGCGCGAGCTAAAAGCTCGCCACCTCATACGCCGGTGGAGGCTGATGTGCGCCTCTACGTGGCGCACCCAGACAGCACCCGCAGGTGCTGTCTGGTATGTGGGCGGATACATACCCGTCCACCGAACGCACTCCGTGCGTTCATGCTTGCGGTAGCCAAAATTCTGCCATCTGCTGCGCTGCCAGTCAGCCAACCAGCACTATGCTGAAATTTTGCGCACTTCGACTGTAAGTTTGGCATTCTTCCACTGAAATTTTCCAGTCGTCCATCCGACCCATTTTGCGACAATGAACGGAGCGGAAGTTAGGAAGGCGACAGGAATGGCGACAAAAACGGTACGCCGCAGTATCAGCATGACTCCTGAAATGCGCGACCTGTTGGCACAGCTTGTTGCCAAACGCGGACGCGAGGTTAAAGAGGTTGACCTCATCCGCGAAGCTATTCGGAGATATTTGGACGGTGAAGCCGATGTCGTCGGCAGTCGCCGCCACTTTCAAAGAACGCTGCAGTCGCGGCTCGACCGGCTGGAAAATACACTCGCGTTTCAGATGAACATCGTCATCTATCTGCTCACTGCCATCCTTGCCGATGACAGCGCTATCGAAGATGCCATCATCGCTGCCAAGCGCGACGGTGAGACACTGCTGGCGCAGATCGAAGCTGTGCGCGACCTGAAGGACGAAGGATGAGCAAAGCGATCATCGTTGTGGATTTTGCGTACAAGGGTCCCCAACGCAGTGGTCGCGGTACCGGACATCAGGGCTTGAAGGCGACGCTTAAATATCTGCAATACAGGGATAGGCGGAACAACCATCTCGCACAGTCACGTGACTATGAGCGCTGGCAGGATCGCGGCATGGGCTTACACCACGGCGAAATATACAAACGGTGCAATGCTCTGCAAAGTAAACATGTTATGGCGTGGACGTGGGTGATCTCGCCCGCACCCGACCTGATGGAACTGGTGCCGCAAAGCCAGCGTCGCGAGCTGCTGAATGAACTGACCGAGCGCGTGGTCGAAGACTACTACACGGCGCGCGGCTTCGACGTGCCGGAATACAGCTATCTGATGCACAGCGCGAAAACCAAGCCCAAAGACGGTGAGCCGCCACAGGATCACCTGCATACGCACGTCATTTTGCCGGGCACTGCACCATCCACAGCCGACCGTTTGCCTGTCTACAACAACGCGACGAAGGGGCACGACCGCCTCTTTCGAGAGATCGCGGCACAGCACTTCGCTGACATGCTTGACGAGCGCGGTATCGACTGGCGACTGCTGCGCGAAGAGCCACAGGTTGAGCGCGACGAGATCGACTTAGACGACTTTTTCTCACGGTAGAGAAGGATGGCACGAATGCGCCTCGGCATTGGATTATTCGCCGTTCTAACTGCGCTGCTGGCGGGGGCAGCCATCGGGCGGTTGTTCGGTTTATCAGTCGGTCAGGGACTCTATCTGACGGCGCTTGCGCTAGCATTGATGGGTTGGCTTATCGGACGGAACTCGCCTTGTAGAGAGAACTGTCAATGATCTACTGGCTGTTTACTGACGGGCGCGACGGATTGATGAGGCTGCTTCCATCGTTCTTGTGCAGCGCGCCGCTCATCCTGCTGATCACAACGGCAGCGCTCGGCGCGGGCATCCGCCGCACGAACGATGAGCGGGCGAAACTGACTGCCTTGCAGCGCGGGCTGCTCATCCTCACCTACGCCATCCTGATACTCACGATCACGACACTCTATCTCTCATTGTTGGGCGAGTCGGCAGTGCAGCGTGGGCGCTCAAACGCCAGCGGCATAATTAAGCTACTCGTCGGTGCGCCGCGCGGCGTGAACACGATGCGGCTGTTCCGGTTTGGGGCGCTGCTGGTGTTTGCTTTGATGTTCACCGCCATTGGACTGCACAGCCTACTGCGGGATGGCGGCTGGCTGCGCGAACGGATCGACCGCCTGCGCGCGCCGATAGTCAAACGCGGAGCGTTAGGATCGTCGCACTTCTGCACGCTGCGCGAGTATCGGCGGTTTCGTCGTCCGGATGATGAAGGGTTGACTCTGCTCGGCGCATTCTGGGGCGAGAATAAGCGGCGGCTGGATGTCGGAACGGGGCAGTTCTGCTTAGGTGGGGAAGATGTAGCACGCGGCATCCTCACGCTCGGCGGTCCCGGATCAGGTAAGACGCAGGGGATCATCCTACCCGCGATTGCCGACCGGATGCTCTCTGGGCATTCGCTAGTTGTGGCTGATCCGCAGGGCGAAATCACCGCGCACGTCCTGAAATACGCTGCCGTTACCCGCCATCTCGTCGTGGTGCATGATCCGACCAGCGCCGCTGGACCGCGCTACAACCTGGCGGAAGGTATCGACAACGTATCCGATGCGCGGGCGATTGCCGATGTGCTGGTGCCGTCAGCGCAGGGCGACAACCGCTTCTGGACTGACAGCGCCGCCGCGCTGCTGGCCGCCTGCCTGATTCGTTTCGACAACCTCGGCGCGATCTACAACGCCATGAACGACATGAAGGCGCTGGCAAAGGCGCTCAAATCCAGGAAGGATGACGCGGCGCTGCTGGCGAACAGCTTCATCGCTTCGGTTGGATCGGATGGCAAGGTCGCATCCAACGTGATTGCGACGCTGGCGACTGCGCTTACCGGTTGGGCTTCGACCGACGTGCGTGCCAATACCGCTGCGTCCGACTTTGATGCGGAACTCATCATCGCGCAGCCGACGGTCGTGGTGCTAACCTGTCCCGGACGAATGCGTGCGGTCTATGCGTCGTACTTGGGCGCGACGCTGCGCAAGCTCATGCTCGACCTCGATACCATCGGTGAACGCAATCGCGGTCCGCTGCCCGTCCCCGTTGGTGTGATTTTGGATGAGTTCCCGACGCTCGGCAAACTCGACAGCCTGGTGGCGGATGTCAACCTCGTCCGCAAGCGCCGCATCAGCATCCTGATTGGCGCGCAGACGAAGGGGCAGTTCGAGATGATCTACGGGCGTGAAGGCACGCAGGCATTGTTCACGGGTCTGGCAACGCAAGTCATCTACGGCGGCTGTGACGCGGACACCGCCGAGTTCTACAGCAAGGCGAGTGGCACAGCGACCACCGACGCCAATCAGGACGATCCGAACAGCCATCTCCGGCAGCGTCCGCTGCTGACCGTCGATGAGGTCATCACGCCACAGGTGGGCAACTGTACGATTTTCGCCCGCTATGTGGAGACCGGCTTCGCCACGCAGGTCATCCTGAACGCACGGCTGACGCGCTTCTATGAGCGGAGCGACTGGAAGCAGCGGTTGAGAACCTCACACGGAAACGAGCCGCTGCTGCTGGAACGCGGCATAGGCTTCGTTGATCCCGAGCCGGAAGAGCCAGAAACGCCTGCCGCCGAACCGATTGCTGGCAGTCCATCCTCGATTGCTGTTGCGGTTGAGAATGCCATTCAAGATAAGATTACGAAACGCACAGGCGGAAAGGTCAAAACCGTGCCGTTGAGCCAGCTTCGCGCCCGCTATCAACAGCACCGACAGGAGCAGACACGATGAGTCTGAACAAGAAGAAGATGGTACGTGAGATCGGACGGCGCACGCGCTTGAGCAACCGCGACGTGGAGCAGGTGATCGAGACTCTGGTGGACGTGTGGACAGAAGAACTGGTCAGCGGCGGAAGGATTGAATTAGAGAATTTTCTTGTACTGGAAGTCAATGCCATTGATCGTCGTGATAAAACGGGGATGCTGCTAGTTGGCGGGAAGCTGAGGAGGACATCAGAATATACACGGCGACTGATGGTCAAACCGAGTAAGCGACTGAAATTTATGGTACGAGGTAAAGCATAATGATTCAAGTCTTATGTAAACGTTCTTCTATCCCTTTGATTAAACGATCCATATCAGGGTGAAAGTCGGGGTCTCTCCTGACGGCTACAGCGTTTTTGTAAGTCAAAGTGCTTATCGTCGTCGGTAGCTCCTTATCAGAGGGCATTGCCGCTCCTTGAACAAGAATCGGGAAAACCGGTAAATTCCTACGAATAGCAGTTTCGATTTCTATGCGAACGAAATCGTGAGGGTCGTCTAACCGTCGTACCCCCATTTCGTCGCGAATGGTCAACCACTTATCACCGATTACAGCGATCAGCAATTGACATTGAGCAAGAACACCTTCTAAGTAGGCTGGAAAATCAACCCCGATAGGGATCGAGTTAACATCTTTAAACACATAATCTGGCCCAAAGTGCTCTACCAATTTGTCGTAAATTCGTCCAACGGTATCGGCGCTATCTAAACGACGGTAAGAGATGAAAATACGAGGCGAGTCGGATTGAACGGGTTCTGAAAATCTTCTCGTTTGAGTTATGCCAGTCGGTTGTGAGAAAGAGTCCGAAGACGTAGTTGGAATTGCTGTTGGTCCGCGCCTTTCCATCTCAGCAGCCATGCGAACCATTTCCGCTATACGATTAATTCTAAATTCCACCGATCTTTTATGCAGAATGTCAAAGCGGGGCGTTTCCACTCTTCCCTCAAATTTTGCTGACGTACCCTTCGACGTCTTTTCAAATATCACCTCGATTTCAAAAGGTTTGTCAGCGTCTTTGGGTGGTCGTCGGCATCTAATACTTTTCCCCTTATTTTCAGTGATTTCCCAGCCAAGTTTGAGGAGGCTATATACACATAATTCGTTTGCCCGTTGGGGGGAGTATCATTTAGAAAAACAGATTTTGATAATTGAACCAAAGTGATTCTATTTACCGCCTCAGTGTTGACTAACAAAACATTAGTTTTCAGTATAGCGCTTCTAGATTTATAAAACAAAAATGCCCAGCGCATCAGCTAGGCATTTTGATATTACAACTCCATATCTGGAGAAGCTTGTTCATTCATGTTAGTAGCTATAGACCGCTGACCAAGATCGGCATACAAACCTTCAGCGGTAATATGTGCATCACGCTCCGCGTTCGGATTATGCAAATGCCATTCACTCTCCTCACGCACAATCTTCCTGTCACCGCTCATGTAATCGACAATCTGGTTGTAATTCATGTCCTCCCACTCACCAGACAGTCCTTCGAGCTTTGCCACTTCTGGCGCAAGTTCTGGACCGTCGAGCAGATCCGGCACCAGATACGAGCGAAACTCCGCATCGAACTTGCGTGCTTCTTCTTCATTGGCGAAGTGCGCCATCTCCAGCGTTCGCGCTTCCGTCGGATAGACGCTGTCGTCTATGCCATTTTCTGCAACGTAGTCGTCGAAGTCAGGCGGAAGCTGCGGAAAGTCTGTCACGAACAGCGCCGTTCCGAGACGTTCACCTTCGGGTGTTTCCACCGGTCGGTAATGCATCTGCCAGTAGTGGCGCTCCGGTTCAGGTTCGTCACCGGTTTGCGCGGCGATCAGCGCCTCCCAACTATCTGGTTCAGGCGTGAGTACAGCCGGCATCTCCTGCGTCTCATCATTGGTTATATCCCGAATCGATTCATCGACTGACACGCTTTCTAAGCCCAGCAATTCCACCTCACGTGCCGTCGTGAAGCGGTCAGGCGGTCCCTGCCGGAACAGGCGTCCATCGGTGCGATCCGCGTCCAGTTCATCGTTTGCCACCGCCATTCCTTCCGCCTGCCGCATGGCAACTTCCAGCCCTTCCTCCTGATAGGTGCGGTATAAGTCCTCCCGATCCATTTCGGCGATTTCACGCTCGGCTTCGCGTTCCCATTCATACGATTCCATCGGGTAGGTCTTGAGCGTTTGAGTTTGATTACCGATATGCCTATCTTCTTCTAGCCACCATTTATCGGCAGCCAGTTCCAGCGTCCAGGGATCGACTGCAACCACCTCAAACGAGTAGTTGACAGTCGGATCGACCGGTTCGAGCAGATGATAATTCGAGTCGGCAAACTGCTTCCGGAATTGTTCAGCGCGCGCTTCTGGCGCAAGTATCTGCGCGTTGTCATCCTGATGTTCACGGATGATTGCTGCCTCCGCACGCTCGCGTTCCAGATTGGTCGTGAACGGATCGGGTGGTCCTTGAGTGAATAAGCGCGGGTCATCGTGCTGCGGGTCAACGACTCCCGCTTCAATCCCCGCCAGTTCGACCAGATTCATTGCGCCTTGCAGATCGCCATTGGCTTGCAGGGCGAACGCCATAGTCGCCTGGAGATGCGCTTCTTCCCAACTCGGTTGTGGAATCGTGAGGCGTTCGTATTCGCCATCGCCCCATGATTTCACGACCTCAATGAATGATTCCCCGTTGGCACTTATTGCTCCAATGCCGTAGTCGGGTATCTCACGCTCGCGCACCGTCGTGAATGGGTCAGCCGGTCCGTCCTCAACAAAGAGGCGCGGGTCATCGCGGATGGGATCAAGATAACCACCCGTGACCGCCATCCGTTCAGCCAGATTCATCGCCGCTTCCAAACCCTGCGTTTCACGCAACTGGTTCAGTTCGCGTTCGTCAATTCGCGCCTCTTCGTACATGCCATATTCGGCAATGGTGAGGGTATCGAAGCGCCGTTCGCTGCCGTACATCCACGTTTTCACCGCTTCCAGTGACGGCTCATTGTTCGGTCCCACGCCGTAGCCAAAGTAGTACTCCGGCTGCGGGTTGAGCGCAGGCAAATCCGGCGGATCGGGGAATTCCTGCCCACAGTTGTCGGCGATATCGCGCGCGAGCTGCTGTGCCATGTAGACATCGCCTGCCGCCAGATACTTCTCTAAGTCCGGTAACGGCCAAGCGGAACCGGGATCATCATCCGGCAGCGGCATCACGGGATACGAGTCGTGAAGGACGTGTCCCCCGTCTGCACGCGCTGCCCGGAAATAGCGCAGTTCATAAGGTTCTGCCTCTGGTTCAGTGTTATCGACCACCGCGAACCAGTGAGTAGTGCCACCACCGTCGAGATGATGCGGTATGATCTGTCCCTCCTCATCCAGCGGCAGAAGATCGTCGCTGAGCGTTACTTGCGGTGGTAGATCGCGTTTGCTATCCTGCGTCATGAATCCCCCTTACGCGGTTCAGGCGCACCGGAAAATCACGTCCGGCGCGACCGCGCTCAACGACAGTGAACTGTCCGTTTGCGACGAGCGCGACCGCAGCCCGTCGGATGAGCATCCGCAGCGCGCCGGTGCGATCTACCTCAAGCCGCTGCGACAACTGTTCGAGACGCGCCTGATCAGCGGCGGATAGACGCAGCGAAAAGTTCTTTGATCCGTCGCTCATAGGTCAATCTCCCACTGGTCATGGGTATAGTCCGCCAGATCCTGGGCAGCATCCGGTTCCAGCGGAATACCGCGCTCACCCTCCCACAGCCCGCGTTGATCGGCGGCAAGTGCCATGCCTTCGGCTGCCTCAAATGCCCGCTCGATGCCGTCACGCTCAACCACGTTGAGCAGATATTCCGCAGCACCGTATGCTTTGTCCCACTCGCCCGGCACACATGGGGCAAGCTGCGCTTCGACCTCATCTGTCTCTGGGTCACGCCCAAGCGAGAGGATGCTGGTCACGCAATTCGACGGATCATCCTTGTCTGGCTGAAACACACCGATCCAGTATGCGGTCCCTGTTTCGGGATCAACGAATGGCGGCGGGTCGGCTTCCGGGTCGAAACCATTGGCATCGATGCCGATGTCGCGCAGCGCCTTAAACGCCGGTGTATCAATCTCCACGGTTGGGGCAGGTTCGTTCTCCAGGTTGAACAGGTCCTCAAACTCGAAATCGGCTGGTGGTCGATCGAGCGGAGCGCCAGCGTCCAAGGACCGCATCGCATCATAGGCGGCATATTCAGCGGGTCCTGCCACGCCCCATGCCGGTGCTGGCTCACGCAGTTCAGCAGCGCGTTCCGCTGCACGCTCATGGGCGAAGTCCGTCAATTGAAACGGCAGCAGTCGCTGATCGTGAATCTCGTTCTGCAGCCCGTGGTAGAAGGCAGCGGCTTCGTCAAGATCGTCGAACGTGCCGATCTCCAGATAGCTGCCGCCGAGATCGCCGGTGTAAGCGTTGGCGTACAGGTCAATTGCGCCGATGCTGTACCGTTCGCCTTCATGGTCTGATGCGGTACGCTCGACGGCAATGATCCCGGCATCGTGCCAGCCCCATCCCTCATCCGCATTGAAGACAGGTTGAGCAGCCGCCGCAGGTGCATCTGGTTCAACAGGTTCTGGCATCCATAACGGATTGAAGGCGTTATCGTCGGGCAGGTAATCGAACGCGTTGTCCGCAAACAGGTCGACGGGAAACGGATCGTCCGGCATCGAGAAATCAGGTTTGGGCGATTCGGATATTTCATCCCAGTCGATAGGCGGTGGCATAGTACTCATCGTTTACACCTCCTCTGCAGGACGCAGCACGACCGGTTTGTGTTCGTCAACCGTATGAGAAGACGGCGCAGGCGTTGGGCGCAGCGCCCTCTCAAAGCGTGTCCAGAAGGTGCGCAGCATGTCGAGACGCGATTCTTCGCCTGACGCGATCCGGGTGATATCGGCGTGTAGGTCGGCGGCGCAGGTCGGTGATGTGAGGTCGTCGAATGATGCTTTGAGATACGCCGCCAGTGCGCTCCCGTATTCGGTCAGCACCAGAAAACTGTCGTCAGCGGTCACGCAGCCCGCCGTTTGCAGCCCACCGACTGCCCACACCGCGCTTGACGCATCCAATCCGAGATTCACCAGCTCGTTCACCAACATCCCTTCAGTGAAGCGTGCCGGAAGCTCGCTGGTCACGGCATCGAAGGCGATCTGTGTCGGATGCAGTTCGTCGCCCTGACGCAGGATAGGCAGCACCTCATCTCTGGCGGTGGTCGGCAGGATGCGCCGCCAACCGTCGGCGTAAAACAGCTTCGCCGTCGCGCGGAGTTCGAGCGGATACGTTTTGCCCTCGGCGGTGCCAACAAGAATCCGCGCCCCCAAGATCCGATCCTTCGCTGGCGGCATGTGCGCGGCAATGAAGTGTTTCCAGATCATCGTATATAACGCCGCGCCATCACTGGGCAGGTTTTCAGGGATACGGCTGATGTTGGTCGGCGCGATCCCGCTACTGACCACCGCATCAGGAACGGCGTAATCCGTCCCGTATTCGCGACGGATATACGCTCGCGCTGCCTCACCTGCCTCAAGCGGCGGCGCGCTGTCGGAATGGGAGATCCAGCCCGCTTCATACAGGGTTTCAACGAGCGTTAACACCCGTTCCGGAGACAGCGCGAGGTCGCGCTCAGCCGTCTCGATGAGCGTTGGCAGCGTGAGCGCATCCGGGGCGGGATGCGCCTTCATCGCCTGCCCGGTTCCATCCACCCAGAACATGCCTTGCTTGAGCAGCATCTTTAACTGTGCCGCCTGCGCTTCATTCCGCAGCGCTAGCGGTGCGCACTTGGTATTCACGATTTGGGCGGTGAACAGCGCGCCCCCCTGCTCGAAAGTTACTGAGGCGTGCCAGCGCGTTTTTGGAATGTGAGCGGCAAGCTGCGCTTGGTGTGCTGCCAGCAGTCGCAGCGCGACCATACCGTGATATGTGAGCGCCGTCTTGATGCCGACCGCTTTCCGCGCAGCGGCATTGACACTCCAACCGACCAGGCGGTTCACGGTGCGCTGCGTGATTTCTGCTTCGACCTGATTCATATCGAGCGGACGCGCCGCAGCGAAGGCGGCACGAATAGCGTCTGGCATGAGCGCGTGCAGCATCACTCGATAGAGTGGCTTGTCCTTCGCGTCCGGTGAGAGTGCCAGCACCTGCCACGCTATCGCTTCACCGGCGCGACTCGGCGGTGTGGCAGCATAGACCGCTTCGCACTCGCGCACTGCTTTCATCAGCCGGCGCACGAGATTGCCTTTGCCCGGCACGACGGCGAAGGTCGGACGGAAGTCGTCCACGTCGATGCCGAGTTTGTCGGCGGGCAGGTCACGTACAAAGCCGCAGCACGGCTCGACGCGCCAACCCTCGCCGAGTATGTCCGTCAGTGTCTTCGCCTGTGCAGGCGTTTCTACGATCACAAGTTTCATGTCAAGTCTCCTTTTGGAGGCGTTTTGCGTTCAGGTCTTTCAGCAGCAGTCGCAGCGTCCGGCGTGCGTTTGTCCGGTCGTCCAGCAGCGAGACGGTCGCCAAGCTCTCGCTCACGCAGGGCAAGCCAGAGATGCCACTCTCGATAGGCGTGGTATGCCTGCGTTTCCAATTCCTGCCACGGCGCGGTCGCCGTCGCTTTGGGCGGCATGACATTGCTCCTTCTCTTTCACTCAAGTGGTGTGACCACTTACGTGGTCGGACGACTATGTCGTCTTGAAGCGCGCCAGTTCACCTGGCGTTGCCTTACCGAACAAATACCAGAGTCCTTCATCCTGAATATCCAGCACGAAATGGAAGCGCGGCAGCTGCGCGATGATGTCGCGGTGCTGCTGGTTGAAGTGGGCGAAGGCGGCATCATCACGGAAGACGTTCATGCCCTGCCGCTGCGAGAAAATCACGCGGATCGGGCAGTTCTCGAAGATCAGCCGCGCTTTCCCCTCCAAAAAGACACTCATCTGCTGATGGAGCAGTAACTCGACAAGACTTACGTCCCTTTGACCTGAGCGAAGTCGCCCGCGCATTCGAGAACCGTTCGCTCCCCAAATTTGTTCGTCCTGAAGCCGATCCCAATAACGGGGAGTCGGCTTCTTCGCATTCAGGAGATACCCCATGAAACAGGAAAGTTTGTCGATTTACGTGGTCGAAGCGCTCCCCACCGAGGAGCGGTGGCAGGTCAGACGATGGCAGCGATCTTCCGCGCTGCTCCCGCTCGGCTTGATCCTGCACACGGTCAGCACCGAAGCGGGCGACGTGGAGATGCACATACCTTACGGTGCTTCGCGTGACCGTGACGTGCTGTTGTGGGCATTTGCTGAGGTCAAGCGACTGCATCCAGCACCGACCGATCTGGAAACGCTGAACTCGCTCCCTCTGGTGGAGCAGTTCCGGCTGTCGCTCGAGTTGGCGCTGGAATACATCCAGCTTGCCGAGGATGGACGCGGACACAACGACCGCTCGCGCTACCTTGCCCGCTGTCTGCGCCAGATCGCCAGCACCCTCCCCAATTCCGTTGGTTCTACAGCCGCTTCCGGCGAATCGTTGGATGAACAGGCTGTTGTCGATTCAGGAGATCAAGATGAGTAAGCGGCGAAACACCCTCAATCCGGTCGCGCCGAACGGCGTGATCACCATCGGGCTGGACATCGGCTATGGCGTCGTCAAAGCCGTCACCAGCGACACCGTCATCACCTTCCCGTCGGTCGCGGGTCATGCCCGTGAGATCAAATTCCAGCAGGCGGAGATCGCGCAGCGGCATCCAGGCGACCAAATCACCGACGACGAAGGCATGTGGTTTGTCGGTGATCTCGCATTGGCGCAGCTTCCGCCGGGTGAACTGCTTCGGTTGCGCGGACGCACTGCCAACGAAGCGACGATGGGCAATGCCTTCCGCCTGCGCTTGGCAAAGGTCGCCATCGGGAAACTGTTCAACGGCGTTCACAACCGCGATGCTGTCCACATCCGACTTGCGACGGGACTCCCGTGTGATCACATGCGCGATGCCGCCGAACTCAAGAAAACACTCTTAGGGACGCATCTTGTCCAGACCGACTCGGCGGAGGTGATCGCCAACGTCACCGAGGTCATGGTCATGCCGCAGCCTTACGGGACAATTTATTCGCGCACGCTCACCCCGGCAGGTGATCTTAATCCGACGTACACCTTCATGCGGACGGGTGTGTGCGATGTCGGGACGTACACGGTGGATGTGGCGCTGGATGACGACGGCGAGTACATCGACTCCGAGAGCGGGAGTGTGGAAAGCGGCGTGTTCACGGCGCAGGAACGGATCGCGGAATCGCTTGAACGGGACTACCGGCAGAAGATGCCCTACAAGATCGTGGAGGACGTGCTGCGGACGGGGCGTTTCCGCGCCAGCGGCGATCTCGTTGATTACAGTGCCGAGGTTGAGGAAGCCCTCGCACCGCTGCGGAGCGCCACCTTGAATTTGCTCAGTGAAAAGTGGAAAGCAGGGACGACCGTCGATGTGGTCTACCTGTCGGGTGGTGGAGCCGAACTGGTACTGCGCGAGGTGATATCCGCCTATCCGCAGACGCAGTTGGTCAAACAGGCGCAGATCGCCAACGCACAGGGCTACCTGAACTATGCCCGGTTCGCGGAGACGGCACGATGAGCGGGTTTTACCAGTTAGACCAGCGGTTTGACGGCGGTAAAACCGGAAAACGAGGGGGGATGAGCAGCAAACGACCGCCCAAACGGGAACACAAGCTGATCGCGTTCAAAGCCTTCTTCGATACCGACCGCGACATCTTGGAATGGTGGGAGGGGATGCAGGACGGCGAACGCAGTGAGGTGATCCGCGAACTGCTGCGCGGCTATGTACGGGGACTGCCGCTCTATGAAGCGACTCGTCGACCTGCCGTCGCCGTAGATGGAAGTGTCGTGCTGCAACTTCGAGACGACACGGCATGGATACGCGGGGCGTTGAACGAGATGCCTGCTTATCTGGAAGGGCTGCTTGGTCGGATCAGTGTCTATACGCCGCCTGCCGTGCAGTCAGAACTGAGTGCAGCGCCGTCCAAAGACAACCTCAGTCACGATGCGCTGGCGCGCCGCAAAGCAAAGATGGGGAAAGTTGGATGGTGAGAGCGTTCGCCATGCAGCAGCAAAAGCCGTTCGACGCCGTCCGCAATGCGGGGACTGTCCGCTTGGCGGCGTCGGCGTTCCGGTTCGAGGCGGGGGCGCGTTCGCTTGTCGTCGTCCATTGTTTGGACGCGCCCCCTGTGCCTCTCCCGGAACACAGCCAGCTAAAACGCTGGCTGCTCAATCGCCGCAGGGCTTCGGTGCAGCGCCTCACGGCGGCAGCACCGGTTCGACGGTGCGGAGCACCCGCCGAACGTGTAGACGGTACCCGTACCGTCTACACGCCACACCCCGCGCCGATTTCGCGGGGCAAAGCGCACCGGTTCGTTTGCGAACCAGAAAGGCAGAAGACATGAACCATCGCGAGGTGATTAAGCAGGTTGCGCGGCGCTTTCCTGACCTCACGCAGCAGCAGATTGCAGAGGTGTTGGACGTGTTGGTCGAGGTGTGGAGCACGGCGCTGGCGCAGTCCGACGACGTGGTGATTCACGACTTCGGCAGGCTGACGGTTGAAGTCCAGCGCATGAAGACCAGCGGCGCGATCCGGGCACAGATGGGCAGCAGCGCACCGGAGCGTCTGACGCGCCTGTATTTCCGTTTCTACCCGGTCGGCAGTCTGCGCCGTCGAATTGAAGGGCAGTTCAAGGAGCGTGCATGAAAAGCAGAGACAAGAACAAAGTCCGCTTCACCGTCGGGTTTACCCCCGATCAAGCGAGTAAGCTGGATGAACTCAACCGGACGCGCAGCCGCAAGGGCGACACGACCAACCGCGCCGCGCTCGTGCGTGAGGCGGTCGGTTTCTACCTCCAGCATCAGCCCGATTTGGTCGGGTCGCGCAAAGCCATCGCCAAAGACCTCGAAGGCAAGATCGACGCGCTCGACGCGAAGGTCGAAGACCTGCGGGCGCAGTTCGCCGCGTTTGTCGAGAGTATGACCCGTCGCCGGACGGGAGGCTGATGGATGGATCGCAAGCAAATGTGCGTTGCCAATGTACAGTACAAAAAGCCGACCGCGAACGAGGCAAAGCGGGCGAAGGGGCTGCTGCGCTATCTAACCTACCGCGAGAGCCGCGACGAAGGGGCGCGTTACGCCGCCGGGCGCGAACGTTGGGAGGATCACGGGATGGGTGGGTCGGTCGCAGAGATCGCGGGGCGCTGTGAGGCATTGCAGAGCCAGCATGTGCTGCTGTTCAGCCTCGTCTACAACGTGAATCCCGACCTGATGGCGATGGTCGCGCCGGAGCGCCGGGAGCAGTTCGTCCGCGAACTAACCGTGCAGACGACCGAGACGTTCTTCGAGCGGCGCGGCATTGACGGCGGACTCGAATACTCGTTCGTCACGCATCACCGCCAGACCGACGATCCACAGTCACCGGGACGGCATGATCCGCACACCCACGTCGTGCTGCCCGGCACCTACTACGACGACGGCTTGGGGGAGCGCGTGCCGCTGTATTTCAACCGGAACAAGTCCGTCGATCATATCGCCATGCTGCACGACCTGACCGAAGCACAAATGGCGACGCAGATGGATCGCTATGTCGGTCCCGACTGGGAGCGGCGTTATGACGATCTTGAAGCTGCCCGCGCCGCGCAGATGGCGATCACTGAGCAGCCCGGTCACGGCACATTCGAAACGGATGAGGGGGCGATCAACTTCTGGGTGGGCGCGCGGCGCACCGACGAACAGATCAGCGCGACGGGTTACTACCGGACGGTGGAGGATGGCGGCGTGGAGTTTCGTCCGTTGATCGGCGGACTGAAGCACAACGAGGCGGAACTATTGGCACGGCTCTTGCACAGTGAAATTGGCGGCGATTTCGTCGCACTGCGCCAGCTTGCCGAGGGTATCAATGAGATGAGCGGGGCGGAGAGGGAAGCCTTCTTTACCGATGTGCGCCGGTTGGACTTTTCACCGCCGGAGCGTGACCAAACACCGGATTTCGACATCGACTTTTAGCCGACATACACACAGGGGAATGGAGCGCCTTCCGTCGCCAAACGTTGCGCTGCAAACCCCTGTGTGATATCCGAAGGAATGAACATGAGTATTGCACAAACTGACGCCTCCGGCAACAGACCGGAGTGGCGTGATTTCCTCCGCGCCCTGTACAGTGGCGCACCGGACGACCTGTATTTTGAGCTGCGCTGCATCCATCCGACGAACGGGGATGCCCGCTCGTTTTGGGGCAAAGTCGGGGACAAGCGCACGCTGACCAACGCGCTCAATCGTGGAACGGCACTCAACCACGAGAGCGGCTACGGGCTGTACTTCGCGCCATGCTTGCGGCGAGAGAAGCAGGGCAAAGCCGAAGCGGCGGCGCTGCTCCCCGCGCTGTGGGTCGATCTCGACTGTGACGACGATGCGGCGCGCCGAGCGGTGGCACTGACGAAGCTGCACACTTTCGATCTGCCACCCTCCGCGATTATCGACAGCGGCGGCGGCTTGCACGCCTACTGGTTGCTTTCCGAGCCTGTGATGCTCGATGAGAACAGCCGAAAACAGGCAGCAGGGATCCTGCGCAGGTTGTTCAGCGCGCTCGGCGGCGATCCGCAGTATGTCAAGTCGGTCGCATCTGTAATGAGGCTGCCTAACAGCCTGAATACCAAGCCTGAACGCGGTGGTGTGATCGTGACGCTGGTCGAACTGCACCCGGATCGCCGCTATCCGCTGAGTGATTTCGCCTGGTTGGAGAGTCAACCGCAGGTCGAGCGGATCGGCGGTTTGAACGTCGTCACGCTCAACGGAAACGGGCAGCATCCGCTGCCCAAGCGCACCGAGGACTATCTCGCAGTGGGCGCGACGGAAGGCAGCCGGAATACTGAACTGTTTCAAGCGGCGTGCCAACTGCGCGACGCAGGCTATTCGCAATCAGCTACCGAGGCGCAGCTTATCCCGCGTTACGTTGCGGACGGGTGCAGCGAGCGTGAAGCGCAGGCAACCATCCGCAGCGCCTACAGCCGCCCGCCGCGTGATCCACTTGTGAATCTGCGTGCTCAGGTCGAGCAGTTGGCCAATCGCTACCGTCAGCGCGACGAGCAGGGAACACGCCCGACGGTAGACGAAATCCGTGAGGCTGTAAAAGCCTGTGCGACGCTCGATCCGCTGGCATGGGCGGAGACACGCAAGCAGCTTCGCGCCATTGTCGGGGATACCTTCCGTGTGCAAGACCTGAATCAGATGTACCAGCAAGCGCGCCGTGAGGCGAATCGCAGCCAGATGACGGAGTCGCTGTCTGCTGCCGGGCATTATCTGGAAACCAAAACGGGCATCGTCTACGAGAAGATGACCGAGCGCGGGTTAGTCCGGCAGCCCGTCACCGACTGGACGGGGCGCATCGTCGAGTGGATCACGCGCGTCGATGATGACGGACAGGAAGAACACATCATGCGGACGCAGGTGCAGCACCCGATGCACACGACCACGCTCGACATCCCCGGCGAATTGTTCGGTGATAGCAATGGTTTTGGGCGTTTCATCACGGGGCGCGCGAGCGGCATTTTCACGGTGTATCCGGCGATGCACCGCCATTTGCCGCACGCCATCCAGAGTCTATCGGGGACAGTCCCACGCAAGACCACCTATCGCTTTCTCGGTTGGGCGGAGCATGAGGGTCAGCGAACATTCCTCACACCGGGAATGAGCATCAGCGCGGCAGGTGCACTGGCGGAGCCACCCGAAGTCGAACTCGAAAATCGGCTGAGCGGGTACGGCTTAGTCGATACCTCATGGGAAGACAGCCTTGCCGCCTTCAACGCGGCGGTCGCCGTGTTTCCACCGCACATGGCGAGCGCGCTGACCGCTTTCGCGCTGCTCCCGCTCGTGCAGCGCTTTTTTCCACCCGCCGCCATGCGTCCGGCCCTGCACCTCGTGGGCACGACCGGCAGCGGCAAAAGTGAGATCGCCGCGCTCATGACCAGCTTCTACGGACAGTTCAGCCGCGACACGCCGCCCGCGCAGTGGGGCGACACGGTAAACACGGTCGAAGTTTTGGGTTATGCACTCGCGGACGCGCTGTTCTGGGTCGATGACTGGAAGCCGTGCTACTCCGACGAAAAGACGTTCACGCGATTTCTGCACGCCTACTCACGCGGCATGGGACGCGGTCGGCTGACCAAAGACTCGAAAGTGCGGCAGGATCGCCCCTGTCGTGGACTGCTGCTCTCGACCGGTGAGACCACCATCGAGGGCGAAGCCTCAATCCTTGCCCGTATGCTGGTGCTGGAAGTGCCGCCATGGGAGAAGCGTGATCCAGGTGGCAGACGGTTGGCACTGGTTGATGCATACCGATCAGCGCTCCCCGGTTTCACCGCGCACTTTGCCCGCTGGATCGCCGCACAGGTCGAAGCGGGTACACTGCAAAGTCATCTGGCACGCGAGTACGAACTGAGCGTCAAAGGCTACCGCGACAAGCTGACCGCGCAGCTTGGTAGGCAGGCGAACACCGGGCGTGTGATCGGCAACTGGGCGACGCTGATCACCGTCTACCGGCTGCTGCGCCAGTTCTTGGAGGAACGCGATGCGGATGACAAACTGCCCGCATGGCAGGACAGCATCGTCCAGACGGCGAAAGCCGTGCAGGAGGAGCGTGCCGGTCAGGTGTTCATCGACACACTTGGGCAGCTGCTCGCCAGCGGCGATGTGCGCCTTGTCGATCTCGATAGTGAAGACGAAGTGAAGCCCGGGGCACCGATCATCGGCTATCAGGATCGGCGCTTCATCTACTTGCTGCCAGAAATCTCGCTGCGCGAGGTCAAACCCACGCAATCGCTCAACTTCACCACCAAATCGATTGGCGATCAATTGATCGAGGACGGTTGGTTGATTCCGAACACTACTGACGGTCGCCTAACCATCCAGAAGCGATTACGAGGGAACAGGACGTGGGTTTGGTGCCTCAAACGCGAAATGCTTGGTGATGACACCGGTGACAGCGGTGACGCTGAAGCGCATAAAACCTATCGAGCCGCTGTTCAAGTATGATTCTTGATTTGATGACTTCGGTGACAGTGATGACATCTCTCTTTCGGGGTGTCATCGCTGTCACCATGTCACCGCATTTGAAAATGCATTTCGACACGATTCTGGAAAATACCCCCGCCCACTAAAGTCGCTCATGAACGGGTGATTTGCAACTGATGACAGTGGTGACAGTGATGCCATTGCTACCTTTTAGAGAATGGGGACTCGGAAACGAAGCAGTAGAATGATAAACATCACGCCATAAATGATCATACGATCGATGCGACGACAGCGCCAAGCATTGTAGATTGCCCGACGCAGCATATCGGACATTTGACCGGGGTCATTCACCTCACGCTGAAAAGCAACAGCGCTCTCAAATTTGCGTAGAGCGGCGCAAAACTGCTTTTGATATTCGAGTATCAGCCCTTCGACATGCAGACAGGCAGCCTTCATTGGGTAGGCTAGTGCTGGGGTTTGAATACCGTCTGCATCCGCGTCTGGACGCAGTTCTTCAAAAAAGAAGTGTTTTGCTCGTTTCAGTCGTTCACTCGATGCCGAATAAGCTGGATCATCATGCAGACGGAAGCACGCGTAGGCTTCAGCGTAGATGCAGCGTGCGGCATCATAGTAGAGTCCCTGATACTCCTTGAGAGCGTATGCGCGTTGAAATCGAGCGATTGCCTTATCAAAATTCTCAAACCCTCCTTGCCCAATCAGCACCCAACCACGTGTGAAATCCGTCGTCAGCATTCCCCCCTGTAAGTTGGCGCGTGATAAATCATCTGCCTGCTGATGCCAGTGGGTGGCAGCATCATATTGACGCGCCGTATATTCGAGCGTACCCATCATGTCGAGCGCTTTGAAGCAGTAATACGGGCTGCCCGTTTGCTCAAACAGCTTGAGCGCCTCTTGACCGTGTTTACGTGCTTTCTGAAACCGAAATGCCAGTGTGTAGGCAAAGCACAATACCAAATGATGCCCGGCAATCGTGAATAGGTCTGCCTGTCGCTGCTGCCGCCATTCTTGTAAACAATGCTGCTGCTGGCGAATAACGCCGTTGAGCGTAAACCCCTTACGTTTGAAAGCGGACCATCCGCGCAGAACCATCAAACGTGCGCGCATTGGAAACGGCAATGAGTGCCACACGGAGTCATTAAATAGCGGTGCAGCCAAAATCGACCACGCCTGCCAGCGGTTTTCAAGTCCATAGAACTCCCCGATCAAGCAGCACGCTGCTGATAGCGAAGGATGTCCCTCTGTTTCACTGGACGCAACCGTCCATGATGATTGGGGTGTCGTGAGAAACGCCACAACTTCGCGCTGTACGTCGTGGTAAACATCGAGTGCTTCTCCAAGCGTTCCGCTAAACAACAGGCGGTCGGCACGTTTCAGCGCATTCCAGACGCGCTGGGAAGCAGTACTGGCAGGAAACGTCATCGTCATCATAAACACTCACAACGGCGCTGCTGCAAATAGGCGCGAATGAGCGGGTGCATGGTGTAAATCGTTCCTGTTGTTTGGTCACCATTTGCACTTGGATACAGGATATTCATACGCACTAGCACTTTCAGTGTGTCCAGAAAAGTTTCCTCGTCAGCATCGGGAAACTTTTCCACCCAATCTTCTGCCAGCTTTGCATAAGTGATGGGCTCAGCGAACGCGGCATTGACCGCCATGCATCTTGCGAAATTATTCAGACCGTCACATAAACCATCGAAGAGGTTTTTGAACATGGCATAGAAGCCGCTGCCGGTATTAAGCTGATCAATGATCGTATCGAAAGAAGAAGCGCCATCGAAGTAACGGGCAACGGCGATTTGCAGGCAGAGTGGGTTGCCTTCTGTCACCTGATATAACCTGCTGCGCTGAACAGGATCAAGCGGTGCCTGTCGCTGATTTTGATGTCGTTTTTCCAAAATTGTGATGTACTGATCTGTTTCGGTCTGATCTAAACCGTGAATATCGACACGCGCGCAACCATCAAACGGCAGCGCCACCCGCGACGTGATCAATATATGGCTGAGCTGCAAAGCAGACCGTTTCGGACGAATAAGAGCGGCGAGATTACGCAGCATATCCTCATAGCCCGTGACAGTCTCAATATTGTCGAGAACAATCAGGCACAGCTCTTTGCGAAGATGTTGACTGCATAGATCTTCAATTCGACGCATATTGCGATCTGGTGTCTCTAGGACATCCATCCAGCCAAAGCGATTCGCCATGCTAAGCAGCACGGACAGGTAATTCAGCGCGGGCTGATGCGTCTGGCGTTCCTTTCCGTCAATGTCGATCATCATGCGCTTGTCCGTGTTCCAGTCTAGCTGGGCGATAAACTCGCTGTCACGTGCGTGCAGCGCCGTGTGCCACGCGAGGCTGGTCTTGCCCGCACCTGGATTCGCGTCAATTACTACAATTGGAGAGTCGCGCAGCGCAAACATCACCCGGTCGAAATCGAGCTTCCGTCCAGTGAGTTTATGCGGCGGTGGCGGAAATACGCGTTCGAGAAGTTCCGTGTCGGTATCTTCAGGAGATTCTTCGACCTCTCCGTTACAGTAATTGGTGATCACCTGTGCGATGCGTGCGACTTCATCACCTGTGAGATCCATAAAATCACTGGTACAGATAGGTCGGCGTAAGAACAGGCGAGAATGCAACCGCAAATCACGCCCGTTCATGAGTCGAATACCATTTTTACGGGCGCATGCGCCCAAAGCCATGATGATAGCGACTGCATAGTCACGGTCAGCGATACCATCTTTGTTCAACCCGCTAAAACGCGTGACCCCAATTAATTCGATTCCCTCATCACTCCATAAACTGTTTGCAAGCGCAAGAAATTTCTCTCGTTTGACTTCTTCACGGGTTGCCGAGATATACCAGTCCTCCAACTTCCATGTTTTATCCGGTACAGGGTTACGCGCACTTGGCAGCATTGAATACCTCCAGAAAACTTTGAGCTTTTCGCGCATTTTACTTGATCTATTTGAGTAGCACCCCAATTTTTTCTTGGGGACTTCACAACAAAAGACATTGGATACTCGTCCGTCAAGGGCTTAAGCTGAGGTCATGGTTCGATACAAACAGAAGAGGTCGTTATGACAATCTTGCAGTTCTTCAAGAATGGTCGGTCGGTGAAAGCGGGTCTGGAGGTTTCGCTGCATTGGTCGGGTGCGCTGAGCGGGTTCTCGAAATACCGCACGGATGCCAGCGGGCGCATCTATGTCGAGGATGACCGCATTAGCGGACGTGAGCGCAAGACGGACAACATCTACATCGAAAACCCGGATGGTGGCTACAGCTTGAAATATCCCAACTATGTCGTCACCAAAGGGGTGGAGCATCAGCTGCATCTTGAGCAGGCAACCCGTCAGTAGGCTTCAGGTTTTTTGCTTCGATATAAACAGGGGGGAAAGTAACATGCTCAGCGGGCTGCGCGGCGAGGATAAGGAAAAACGCGGTTATATCGAAACCATGCTGATCGTCTCATTCAGCGATGGTGAACTGGAGGATGACGAAATTGATGTTCTGGTTCAGCGCGCCAGCCGACATCCGAAGATGGCGGGGATGAACCACAATGAATTCATGCGCTACATCAAACGCAGCTTGAGCGCCATGGACAGGCAGGGTCTCGAAAAGCGCGTCGAGGAAGTGTGCAAGCTGCTGACGACGAAGGAAATGCGGCTGACCGGGATTGATCTGGCGCTTTCGGTGGCGATGGCGGATGGTGAACTGGAACCAGACGAAGACCGGCTTATCAATCGCATGATCCAGTTAATGGGTCTGACACAGAGCGACGTGCAGCCGATCATCGACCGCTACAGCTAAACAAGTACGTCCACAAAGATAAGCCATCTCATTTGAGAAGAGAAGTGTCTGGCATGGCGAACAATCTCGGGCAGACTGTCGGCAGGATCATCATCGGGGGAATGAGCGTGATTAGCGGCATTGCGCCTGTGCAACCGGAGCAGCTTCCGATCCATAAACCTATGACATAGATCAACAGTGTCGTGAACCGTGAGAATAAGCAGCGGTGTGAATGCAACCAACCGAGGCGATACACGGAGGACAAGGCGCAAAAGAAGTAGCGCTGTTGAATTAGATCGGAGGATGGTGAAGTTCAGCACCTCACCGCCCGTGCAGATCACCTCAGTTTCAAACTTTACTGGTTCAAACAAGAGAGGAATGAACGTGGCTGCCAAAGACGAATACTTCTGCGGGTCGTGCAATGCGTACCGCCTGAACATGAAATGCGAGAAGTGCGGTAAACCTACGGTCACCGTGGGCTACAGCGCTCCGGGGAAGAAAGAAACATCGCAGGAACTGCTCGCACGCTGGAAAAAACTATACGGTGGACGCTGAAAGGATGCACGGGATGACTTCAGAGAACTTCTACGCACACTACTGGCGTGCCTTTCTATGGATTGCGCTCGCCGTATATACTCTGTTCGCTGCCACAGTCACCTTCATCCTGTACGCGGTCAACCACCAGTGGGACAGTAACGCCATTACGCTGTTGCTCATCGGCGCATGTTTTGCGATTGCACGTTTTTTCATCAACGGCGGTCGCTTTCAGAGTGAATCGCGTTCTCGTGACGGGCTTGACCGTGCGGCTGAGAATGTGATTATCTGGGTTATTCAGGCTGTGATTTATACGCTTGTCTGGCCTTTCATCGAGATCTTCGCACAGATACGTTTCCTGTCCCGTGCGCGAAGCGGATGGAGTCGTGGCGAAATTCTGGTGAATGAGAAGAATGGGCGACCGCTGCGAGCAGCATAATACTTGGCGCAAAGCACCAAAAACATTTGTGGTGCTTTGCCTCTCTTACTCGTTACAATATGGATAGTGTGTGAGGAGAATGAGCATGTCGCGCAAGTCGCCGCTGGTCATGGAAGCAGCACAAGTCACTGGTTGGCAGGATTTTGTTACAACCAGTTCTGAAACGGCGATTGTTCCGGTTGGCGGGCAATCGATTCAACCTCATCGTGATGCCTTGAATGGTCTGAGCATGACGGAAATGCCCAGCGATTTGAAAGCAGATCATTGCCGATTGATGCACGCAGTCGAACGGCATAACCTTCCTGTGAAGTTTGCTGCTTATGCTCCAATGGTAAACCACCCTATTATCTTCCGATGTGGTGAGCGCTTCGGATTTGACATGGTGCTGATACCGATTGAGCTTGACCCTACCTATGATGTGCAGACACGAACCCTGCAAATGCCTGTCGAGGCGCAGCGTGATTTGGTAGCTATTCGCAAGGCGAAAATCGACTTTGACGAACTATTTATCGCGCACGAAGTGCGTCCGTACACCATCCAAGCTGGCGAACCTGTTCCAGCGCATCTCGTTCGTCCAGACGTGAGTGATATTCGCGCCAAAGCCCAATCTATCGCTGATGGGGCTTCTGATCCGGCAGGATCGTTCTGGAGTCTCGTTCGCGGAACATGGGATGTTGTGGATTCGGTTGGATCGGCTGGTTTGCGTGCGGGTAGCGCAGCCGCAAACACAATGGGACGCATCGCAGGAGATGTCATGAATTCTTTGAATCCGCCGCGCCCTATGCGCACGCCGACCATGTCGGTCAGCAGCTCGACCAGCTACGACCCTATTCTTTTTGGCGTGATTGCCAACAAGCGCCATAAGATGAATGGAAGCGTTTACGGTCGTTTTTATCGGCTGACGCACTGGTACTGGACAGTCGAAGGCGGTTGGTAGTTCAGGCTTTTTGGCGAAATGGACGCATTGATGGGACGTCGTGGAGCCCTGCGTGGACTGAATACTGTCGATCCGACGCAGTTCATCGAATTTGATTCTCGCTTGCGTGGCAAGTTGTTCGGCGCAGTGGTGCTGCTCGCACTCATCATCGGTGTACTGATGGGTGGGGATGTTTTGTTTCCATACATCCCTGCCTCAATTCAACTTCCAGAGAAGATTTCATTCTCTCCAGATGGCGCATTCACGTACACGGCGTTTCACCTGAACAATGCGATTGTGCTGTTTGAGACAGTGATACGTCCACTAGTCGTTGTTGCGTCTTGGTTTGGACTGTTGCTGCTGCTTTGTGTATTGATGGTGACTGGGTTTGGACGGCTGCGTGTACGTCTCAGTACGTTTCGCTTCGCATCCTTGTCCTTGAGTATCGCATCACTTCCATCACTCATCCTGACGTTGTGGCTCGGTTTTTGCCTCACTTTGATCGGAGTCGGGGTTACACTTTGGGGGATAGACTCTTCGCGGGAGTCATCTTATCTTGTTTTGGGCGTAAGCCTTGCGCTCTTCATGTTCTTCACTTGGATGCGAGGACGAACGAGCGGATTAACCGGAATGCTTTTTCTTTCGTTTGCATTTATAAGTTTGTTGGTAGCTTTATTTGCAGGTGTGTTTGGGATTCTTGACTGGTTAGGTTCGCGCGCAAGTTTCAGCTTGTAAAGTGTACAATTTGCTGCTTGCTTTTCTAAATTCACCATACTCGTGAGATCAATCAACAGCATCTCACTTCACAGGAGACGATAAATGTTTCGTAGAAACAAACAGAAGCAAACCGGAAACACTAATGACGTCAACAATACCAACTATGCGGTAGAAGATGACTATGGAACGTACATTCAATCCATACATGCCATCGTAGAAGCGAGGCGCAGGTACGATGACCAACGTGCTGTGCTGGCAACATGTGATAGGTTCGTCGCACAATCTAACGCATACGGAAACGATCAGCGTCTTACAATCGATGGCGCTTTCTCTAGTGGCATTGAAAACGCCTCGTCGAGTGCGACTTTGAGTCGAGTTCAGCAAGTGCAATTGAATGAGTGGGAAATTCGTCAAGCGAATGAGTCAAATCAAAATCTTGATGTTCTACGAATGGAAAGGTTTCTGCAGTCGATCATTCAGGAAATTGAGCAGGAGCTTCAACAGCATTATTCTTTGAAGGATCAACTTGAGAAAGTGAACGCAACCATCCAACGCGCTCGCCTTTGGATTATTTTCTGGATCATTGGGGGCGCTCTTGGTTTCTTTTTTATCAGTGGGTATGACAGGTTTTCAAGACCAGTCATTCTTGGAGCGATAGGATTATTTCTACTTATCTGTATTGGGCGGTTCATCGGTCGCTCCAGCGAACGTGGGCGTATCGTAAGTAATATTCACCGTATGCGCGATAAAGTTTATCGCTTGGTGGCAGACGTTCGGGCGATTCAGGGTCAACAGTCCGTCAGAGTGGGTGAATTCGCAAGCCAATTTGAGTCTGTACGCAAATCCTCTGTGAAAACCGTCGAGGATGTGCTGCGTCGATATGACGGACCCGAAGAAGCGAATGGTGTTGAACGCCAATTGGCTCAGCCTTGGTCACGACTCGAAACCAATTCAGACTACAAACCGCGTACTGCTGGCTTGGGTGCACCGGTTATCCGTGTCGGAACATTTCAAATTCCCACGCTGTCAGAGACTCAGGTGCTTCCAGCGATGGTGCCGCTGCTGTCAAAAACAAATGAGGACGCATTAAACGACGGTCATCTGATCATGGTAGCTGGAAAGGCAACTCGTGAAATTGCAATATCCACACTGCAAAGTGAAGCGCTGCGCATTCTAGCAGGTTTTCCAGCCCGAAAGGCACGTTTCACTTTTATCGATCCTATTGGGATGGGCAACGCATTTCCATTCAAGCGTCTACCTGACTTCATTACCGGTCCGAAATCATACACACGTGAAGATGACATAAAAGAGCAGCTCCGAGCGCTTGTAAATCATCTGGAGTTGGTAGTTCAAAAGTATCTCGCAGCCGACTTCAAGCACATCGAGGAATTTAACGAAGCCTCGAACTATATCAAGGAAGCTTACCGCTTCCTCTTCGTCGCCGACTTTCCGTACGGCTTTGACCGCAGCGCAATCGAGGATATCAAAAAGCTGATCGCAAATGGACCTCGTGCGGGCATTTATGTTGTAATGCATGTTGATCCATCCCTAGATAAGCCAAGAGATCTCAATTTTGAGACGATGTTCTTCCCGCACTCCACTGTGCTTCAGGAACAAAACGGCGCTTTTGTGCTAACTTTCCCGAAGTCTATACAGACCGCCTACAAGCTCAATGCACTTCAAGTTGTGCCTGATCGTTCGCCCGCAACAGAATGGATCAACCGCTTTGCAGCGAATTTGATCGAATCATCACGCTCTGTTACAGCGAGTGGCGTTCCATTTAGTGAACTCGCGCCACCACCAGAGGAAGTCTGGACAGGTGACGCAAGGCGCGATATTCATGTCCCATTCGGATTGAGCGGGGCTTTAGATCGTCTTGACTTCCGTTTGGGCGAATGGGAAGACTCAAGTGGGCAAAAGGTAACAGTAAATCAGGCACTCTTGACAGGTAAACCTGGCTCGGGCAAAAGCTTCACATTGCACGCGATTATCTGTAACTTGGCGCTTCACTATCCCCCCACCGAACTCCATATGTACCTACTCGATTACAAAGAGGGTGTGGAATTCCGAATGTACACCGACAAGAAAGTGGGCGTATCTGGAGGAAGCGCCAGTAATGGTTCGTCAGATGGCACTGACGACACAACTGTTCCTCGCCCACTTCCCCATGCTCAAGTTGTCGCGATTGAAAGTGAGCGAGAGTTTGGTCTAAGTGTACTGCGAAAACTGCAGGCTGAAATCGCCTCTCGTGGTCAGCTATTCAAAGAAGCTGGTGTAAGTGAACTTGCTGATTACCGGCGCGTTCGCCCCACTGAGACGCTCCCACGCATCCTTTTGGTGATTGATGAATTCCAAGTGCTGTTCGTTGAGAATGACACGATTGCAGCAGAAGCAAATCGTTTGTTAGATGATATTGCTCGGCGCGGACGATCATTCGGCTTGCACATGCTGCTGTCTTCACAATCGCCGAATGTGGCAAATATGAGCCGTGACATCTATTCACGTGTCGATCTGCGGCTTGTACTTCAGCTAGACAAAAATTCGGCTGCTGTCGCGCTCGCAGATGGAAATGCTGATGCAGTTGATATGCTGGACCGCCCCGGCGAAATCATCGTAAATGCACAAGCAGGGCGTAAAGACGCGAACATACTGGGTCAAGTGGCAAATATGACCGGTGCTGCTCGCGAACAGGTATTGGATGATCTGCAAGCAATTGCACAATCTAAGCAGTGGCGACGAACAACAAATTTAGTTGTGTTTCGCGGAAATGAGCCATCGAGTGTTCGTGAAAACACCAAGTTGAATACACTTCTGGAACGTCGCAGTTGGGGCGAAGCAATTACTCATCAAGGTACAGCGATCCGCTGGCGCGACTACTTTGGCGACCCAGACTGGGTTGATAACGAAAAACCCCTTGTGGCGTGGATTGGAGAAGCAATCAGAATTGGTTCACACGCTTCAATAACCCTGCGGCGTCGAGCGCGATCCAACGCATTAATTGTCGGTTCTGACGAAGCAAGTGTGTTTGGTATGCTTGGCGGATTGGTTTTGAGTACAGTTGCTATGTACTCACCAGAACAAGCAGAATTTGCATTTATTGATCTTAGCCAACCAGATGAAAGTTGGTCGGATGTTGCTGAGGATTTTGCTCGATACTTCCCCTACCGTTTCACTATTGGTGAACGAGGAGCGGCATCGAAAGAAGGCGGTATAGAAGTTGTGCGTGCGATTGAGGTACTTGACCGGGTGAACGAAGTTTTGGTTGAGCGTAAACGCCGCCGGGATGAGGGTGAAGATGAAAGTACTTTCCCAACGCTGATCTTCATTATCGGCGGATTGCATAAACTTCAGCAGCTTCGACCAGTTATGGGGACAGTACGAGAAGAAGCGTCCGAAAAAGCCAAAGTTTTGAACTCGATTGTAGCTCAAGGACCCGAACTCGGTATTCACACAGTGGTGTGGGTAGATAGTATGCAGGTCTTTGAACGCACAATGCAAAGCCGTGCATGGCTGACTCACTTCGACCTGCGAATTGCATTAACTATTCCGGCTAACGATTCACAAATGCTTTTCGGCGATTCATCGGCAAGCAAATTGCCTAGACTTCGCGGTTATACGCGTGACGAGTCCTCGCCGCAAGGTCTGGAGAAATTCAAACCGTACTCCCTGCCACCAGTTGATCTCATTCAAAGAATTGGCAGGTCATTGAAGTCACGTGCGTCAGAAAAAGCCTAGTTTATATCTAGAGATTTTCGTCTACCTATGAAAAGAGGAGTCTCATGAGCGACATTGAAGTTGACCGCAATCAACTTTCTCGGTTTATTGATACGCTGGCAAGTTTTCAGCGTGTGGTAATTGATGATTGGGCGTTGGTAGAGACAGCTGTAGGAAACGCACAAGAGTCTTGGAAAGGAATGGCATGGGAACAATTTCACCGAGAATACACAGACATGAAATCAGATGTTGATGCTGCTATCGGCTCAATCAATGATGCGTATAAGTGGTTACTTGACTTCGATGCAATTATCCGTGATATAGAAGATAGTCGCCTCTAGGGGAGAAATGTTTATGTTTGATCTCGTGAAAGTTGATGCAGAAGCGATCAAAGACATCGTAGCGTCGCTGCAAAAATACCTTGAGGACCTGCGACGAGACTGGAATCAGGTGCGAAGCAGTTGGAGCGATCTGTCTCTAGCTTGGAACGATCCACAGAGACAGAAGTTTGAGCCAGTCTACATGCGTATTCTGGCAACTTTTGCAGAAAGTGAACGGCAGACTGAAAGCTTTATCAGCTTTCTGAATAATCAATTGACCTTGATTGAGCAGCGCAAGAGCCGCCTGAACAACCTGCAATAAGTGCTTTAAAGGAGCAACTCTAGCAATGGGGATTGTGCGAATCAGTTTAGACCCGATGAGGAGTCTGAGCGAGAGAGTTGCTCAAGTTAATGAGCAGACTCATGTTACCCTGTTGGAAGTACTTAGAACCATCGAAACGGTCGAAGTGAAATTACAAGTTCATGTCAACGAATGTGAAGCAATCCTAAACAGCGCTCGTGACAGTTTATCATCTTGCTTAGGGCGCGAGAATGCAGAATGTAGTTACGAAGAAGCGCAGGTTCGCGAAGCAGAGAATCGATTAGAGAATGCGCGCCAAATACTTCGGACTTTCCAAGAGGCAGTTGAAAAATATCAATCAATCGAACCTAATGGGAGACGCTTAGCTGACCAAGGGCTTCCCCAAATTACAAGTTATATAGATCGAATATTCGCAACCCTAGATCGACTTCGTGGATTGCAAACTGGACTTGCCAAATCGGATTAAGGCTAACAGCATTGAACAATTTTTATCAAGAGATTGATCGTTTGTATGAATTATGGCGCTCGATGCAGCATGAGTTCCTTAATGTCTCAAACGAATGGCACGGTGATGGTATGCGTTCTTTTACGATCAATTTGTGGGAACCGTGTGAACAAGATGGAACTCGTTACCTCGACGGACTGCGAGATCTAGAGCTTGCCGTTTCATATGTGGAAGATTACCTGAATTCCCAACCACATCAATCACTTCACTGAATATCTGCTCTTAACATGTCCTCGCACAACCGCCGACGCGGCGACTCTACAGCGCGTGATCCCTTCCTCTCAAACACCGGCAGGTAGTACGCTGCCCCCATCCCTGCGGGACGTGACCACCGAACCACCTACCTAAAAAGCCTCCCCTATAACCGCAATCGACAAAGCGCCGACCTCACGGGGTCGGCTTTTTTGTTTGACAGGCTCCTTCCCTGCGCTGTTCCTGCGTGCTTGAGCGGTTGCGCTCAACGCGCTGGCAGATTCCAGCATGAGAGGGAGTATTCACCATGACTTCTGAGTTCCGCAGCAAGATTCGCCCGTATCCGCGTGCTGCTGTGTACCCAACTGGCTGGACAGGCGATCTGACGTTCCAGCAAATCTACGACGATCTCACCCATTACGCCTCGAACGTGATGAAGAACTTCGGTGTGTTCGAGGATGAGTTACCCGACTGCTTGCAGTTCGGCTTCATGGCGCTGTGGGAAACGCTCGTTGAGCAGCGTGATTTCCTCGCGGAGAAAACGCGCAAGCAGACGGTGTTCTTCATCTTGGCACGCTGCAAAATCTCAACGATCCGCTACCAAGCGAACCAGTACGACAGCCTCGACGCGCTGATCAAGAGTGACCGTCGTGATACCGCCGACGAGAATGTGATCGATGGCTTGCAGCACCAACAGGGCGAACGGTGGGCAGTTTGGGCAACCGAAATCGACATGCGGATCGACATCGAGCGGATCATGCACAAACTGGCGAACAAGTACCTGTCGTCAACGAAACACTTGGTCGCGCTGTATTACCACACAACGCAGGTGGGCAAAGAAGCCGCCGCGAATATCGTCACGACCGACGTGTGGCGTTGGTATCAGCGCTACGGGTTGTACGTTCAGCAGGAACTCCAGTATGAGTTTGCAGAAGTGTTCTTGGAAACGCACACCTACCCCCCTCCGGGGTTGTTCGAACAGCCGGTCGAGCATCCGAGTCATGGAAGATTCACTTCGCCTTACCACTGGCGCGAACAGTACAAGCACGGGAATACGGCTCCTGCCGAGGCACTGCTGGAGCAGTATCGGCACACGAAATGTGTCTCGGCGGCACTGCGGGCACAGTTGGAAGGGAAAACGTACCGGCAGGCTGCAATCGACAACGGATACAGTCCGGCATCCTTTCCGAAATACATGAAGCGGGCGGCGCGATTGCTTAGGGATGCTTATGCCGCGTGAGCGCGAAATCATCTTGGCTGGGGACGCTAACTCCAGCCATTCTTCGATTCTCGGCAAATACCTCACGAATGTGGCCCCAAGAATCGATCCCCGTTGAAGTGAATCAGATGTTCGGGTACTTCGGCGATCCAGACCTCGGTTTCCCAAGCGATATTCCGCATATGCCGCCGAAACTCTGCAAACGTCGGAAATGCCGTGACGAAGATTTTCCCCGCCGAGCAGTCTTTCAGCATGGCGTTGAGTTCAACGATGCGCTTGGGTGTCATGGGTCCGTGCGAAGTGACCACTTCAATCAAGTACAGCCACTTCTTTTCATGCAGATAGAGGATGATATCTGGCAGCTTGTCATGCTCGGTGACTGGAACGCCGAGTTCGACAAGCTGTTGGGCGGCGATATACAGGTCTTTATCGGCGGTATCCCCCAGATAGAGCAGCAGTGCTCCCGACGCAAACTGAGGCGCGAACAACCGGATCACCTGCGCTTGAAGTTGATTATGTTCACCGGGCGAGAGCATGAGCGCCGAACCATCGGGGACTGTCACTGCTACGCCGACCGCCTGCCGTGAAGCAGCGTACAAGGTGATCAAACTCCCCTGTGTTGTCTTGAAGCGCTCAACTGTACTGTCCCATTCCGCGCTGCCGTAGGTTCGCACCGCTGCAAGCGCCGCCTCGCTGATCGCATAATGTGCCTTGGGGCTGTTAGTGGGCAGCGAAGGCGCATCCGGGTTGTAATCGGCGATCCGTCCCTGCACGAACTGGTGAAGCACCTGACGCCGGAATGTTTCGCGGGTGTTGGGAGCATAAGCGCGATCATAGGCATCACGGATAAAGTTCATGATTCCTTTGGTCACGGTCAAACTTTGGCGCTGCGCCGATGACCAGCGATCCTCCGGTTTCAGACCGCACAGGGCGAGTAATGTCAGTGCCGCCATCTCGTTGTGCTGTGAAGGGGGCATTCCGAGAGCGGCAAGAATTTCTTGAGCTTCGATGATTTCAGGCATACAGACCTAACAATTCGGTGATGAAGGTATCAACAGGGGCATCTGAGCGAGCAGATAACCGTCCCAATTCAATGATCAATTCAAGCGGCGGCAGCGGCAGCGCGCGCAGTTCGGTCGCGCTCACCTGTGTGTTGCCGCTGAATCTGCGAAAGTAAGTATCCATCAGGTTGCTGTTGAGCAGCACCGCCAGCCCGCGCGTTTCCTCAGTCGATAAATCACCACCCGGTCGGTAAATGTAATTCAGGTGGTTCTCAATCCCGATAACAGGAGTGTCGAAATCAGTGAGGTATGGCGCTGCGGTCAACCGCTGACGCTCTTCTTTGGCGCTGAATCGGCGCAGTAGGACGTAGTTTTTATTCGGGAGCAGCAGTTTATCCGCGCCAGCCGTTCGGATGTATTGTGATTTTTGCCGCACCGGCCACGCACAGCGCATCGGCTGGACATTCTGCATCCACAGCAAGGGTGCATGTGTAAACGGTACATCGCCGTTCGCACTGACAAACTCGGTTGCCCTGAAAGGGACGACGGGACCTGTCGAGATTTCCATGCCATAGGCACGCAAACTGCCCGACCACGCGCGCACGATCTCACCGATAGCATCGTCTTCATCTGTCAGAGAAAGATGCAAGATATTGTCCGCTCCAAGCACTTCATCTATTGATTTTCGCCTCTGCACAACCTGAGCGAAATCTGCACTGCTGGCACTGGTTGACAGAATTACGTCACTATCGCGGTCAGAACGCTCCGCTAACAGAATCAGGCTCTCTTGCAATACCTCATCGAATACATCGCGCCGTGACTCGAACAGATGCACCATGCGAGGACGCATTTTGCCGAAGAAGTATTCACGGAAGCGGCTGAAATACTGCCCGGCGGCATAGCTGCGCGGCGTGATGAACATCCCATGTCCGCCGGGACGGAGCAGCGCGGCGCTCACCGCCATGAACAGGGCATAAATATTGGGCTGTCCATGAACAACACGTTCCGCTGCCCGCGCGCGTGAATCAGCCTTCGACAGCTTGAAGTAGGGCGGATTGGCGATCACGGCATCGAAGGGCTGTGGCGTTGTCCAGTAGAGCGCATCCGCATAAGTCAGGACAAAATCCTCTCGCCGGATCATATACGCCAGTGAATAACCTCGCTTAGCCATCCACTGCTGCGCGTAGCTTAAGCAGCCTTCCAAGCACTGCGCGAGTTCACCGTCGATCTCGAACGCTTCCAACTCGATGTCTACAGAGGCGATTTCACAGACTGCACACGCGAGTATCCCCAGTCCGGCACCCGGATCGAGTAGGCGGACAGGTTGACCAGCGAGCGGCAGATGCTCTGCCATGAATCTGGCGGTTGCCAGAGGCGTGAAATACTGTCCGAGCGCTTTGTCTGATCGATTCCAAGAGAGATACCATTGCCTGACGCGGTGCGCGTAAGCCGCAGGTAGTTCATCAGGAAATGCGTGTGGGAGATTAATCGCCATTACTTTCAAACCGCTGTCATTGAACAGATTTGCTAAAGTCTCATTGTAGCCGAATTCGCCAGAAATCATAGAATCGTGAGTAGAAGTAACGTGATGAGGAGCAAAACATGTCCAAAACCACAGCGCCTGTGTTCCAGATCAAGATCACACTTCGGGATAGTAATCCACCCATTTGGCGGCGCGTTCTCGTCTCTAGCGAAACGAACCTGTCCCAACTGCACGACATCATACAGACAGCGATGGGCTGGAAAGACAGTCATCTGCACAAGTTCACCATCGGAATAGTTACTTTCTCTGCCTATTATGAACCCGGCAATCTGGAGGAACTCGTCGCGATCGATGAGCGCTATGTGAAACTGCTGCAATTGGTCGCCCCATTTCGACCGTTTCATGGTGATTTCCACTTCGCCTTTGAATACGAATACGACTTTGGCGATACCTGGACGCATGACGTGGTATTTGAGGATATCCTTGATCCCGATCCTAAGCACAAAGTGCCGATTTGCATTGGGGGAGAGCGTGCCTGCCCGCCAGAGGATGTCGGCGGGATATACGGTTACGAAACCTTTGTCGAAGCGATCAAGAACCCGGATCATCCCGAACACGAAACCTACACCGAATGGATGGGACGTGAGTTCGATCCCGCAGTGTTTGATGTGAATGCAGTCAACGAGGCGCTGCGCGGGCTGAAGTAAGTGAGGATAACCAGATGCAAAAGGTGAAAATCAAACGCAGTGATTTTGAACTCTCATTTGAACTTGGCAGCGACGAAACGACAGCCTATCTGGACACGGAAGACGGCAATGTAGTGATGATTGAAGACTACGCTGAGCATCGTCTCGACGATATCATCACCGAGGAGGAGACGCTTGAAGCGATAGAAGCGGCCATCCAAACCCATGCAGAGCTGTCAGATTGGGAACGTGAGCAGATGCTGGCAGCCATTCGGATAGAGTGGGATGATGCCAAACGATATCGCCTTATTCCCAAACAAGACTCGCAGCAGGGTTATCGTGATATGCAAGAGTTCATCTGGTCGCTTGAAGATGATCATCTGCGTGAACTTCTTGAGATTGCTATTCAGGGATCGGGAGCGTTCCGGCGGTTTAAGGACGCACTGTACCGCTATCCAGAAGCCCAAGCCGAGTGGTTCAAGTTTCGAGATGCGCACCAGCATGAGCGATTGCTTGAATGGTTTGCCCATGAAGAGATTGAACCTGAGTTTGAGTAACTCACAATGCGTATCTATAACATGAACTTTTGTTCTTCTGGAAGTTTACATCGCGATCCCGGAATCTTCCAGCGCTCAACTGGAATATTTCAGTAGTTTGCCGATCCCACTTTGATAAGCTGAGTTCATCGGTAAAACCCGGAGCAAACGATGAACCGGCAGCACAGTTTTTCTCAACAACTGAATAGCACAACAGGGGTGAAAATCGATGCACGATGAACTGCGCGATACGCCCCTACATCCTGAAGAACGCATCAATCTGGTGGACGTGTGCCGCCAGATCATGCGGATTGTTGCGCGTTTGGAAACTCAGTCTTATACTGACGATATTGAACGCCAGACCGCCGAGCGCCAACCCGACGATCTGGCTGACCCCGCGAGTGATTGTGACTCACCGCAGGGCTAGACGCATTGTATATCAAGCGCCTTGCTCTTGCCGTATTTTCACTCACGGGAGCAGGGCGTTTTGTATTGGAGGCAAACAATGAAAAGGACAACCGAATCATGCCGCGTCCGTTGAAACGCCCTGAACAGCCGATTGACCCGTACAAGGCACAGCCCTTGCCGTTGGGTCGTCCGGCAGCCGTCTACTACCGCCAGTCGTCCGAGGGGCAAATTGGCAATATCATGACGACGCTGCAAACCATCGACATGATCGAGCATCTGCTGCATCAAGGCTATGTGCGCGAGAATGTCGCCATGATTGACGCGGATGCGGCGGTCAGCGGAACCAAGAAAATCCGTGAGCGCAAAGGCATGTCTCAGCTTTACGATCTGATCGAGGCGGGTCAGATTGGCTTGGTCGCCGCGCAGGACGTAGACCGCTTCTTCCGTGACGTGACGATGATCGAAACGAATCTGTTCATTGATGCCTGCAAACGCAATAACGTGCAGGTGATGACCCCGCGCATGGTCTATGACTTCGCTCATCCGGTGATGGGATCGTCGCATATCAAGATGTTCCGCGAGGAAGCGCAGCGCGCCGCTGATTACCTCGAATACCAGATTCGGGGGCGTTTGGTGAAGGCGCGGCACAGCCGGAGCGCCGGGGGTATGTGGACAGGGCGCAAGATTCTTCCCGGTTTCATAGTGGACTGCCGCGCCAAAGTGGACGAGCAGCGCAATCCCGACTTTCGCAAGTACAAGCGTTTCGACTTGTATGCTGACGTAATCCTGCGCTACTTCGAGATTTTCCGCGAGAACAATGGCAATTTGCATCAGACGTGGCATCAGATCAACGAACATGGACCGTACTTCCCAGATATTCCAGAGGGCGCAGTGCCCGAAGGGTTCAAGGCAACGGATCATCTCAAGCGGCGTTCGCCTTTCACCAATGGGCTAACTCCTTCTCACACCGGCTTGACCTACATGTTGGTCAACGTCGCCTACATCGGGCATTGGATTCACATGGGGGCGGTGGTGCAGTGGAACAATCACGAGGCAATCATCCCGCTCGACCTCTTCATGTACGCCTACAACCGCCTGTCACCGACCGATTTTCACGGCGATCCCAATCCGCAGTATGTCCCCTATCGCCCATGGACGCGGCACGACAAAGCCGAGCGCCGTACCGTTACGCCGCCCACCTATTCCGGACTGATCTTCACCGATGATATTCCGCATCTTCCCCACAAGCGGTTGGCATCGGTGTGGAAAACCGATACGGGCAAATATCAATATCAGTTGTACGAGTATCATGTGCGCTCGAACGTCTGGAACATCAAAACGTTCATCGTCGATGGGCTGATCGACGAGATGCTGCTCGAACGGCTGCGGGCGACGACGATTGACGAGGCGGCATGGGCAGTAGCGCTGGCGAGTTTCGAGAACGTCGATCAAGCCGAGGTGCGGCGGCTGAAGGCGGCGATCCGGCAGGCGGAAACGGCGAAAGACAACATCATCGCCAGCTTGGGTCTGCTTTCCAATGCCGAGATGGTCGCCCGCGCTCAAGCACATTTCGAGAAGGCGGATTACGAGATCACCAATCTGCGGATTGAACTGGCGCAGATCGAGTCTGGCAAACAGCGTTTGCGTTCATTGGTTGAGGCTCGTCCAGCGCTAGAACTGGTCATCGCTCGCTGGGACGATGTACCGAGCGAAGAGAAGCGGGCGCTGTTTGAGGCATTCGCGCATTACGTGAAAGTGAGCAAGATCAGCCGACATACCAAACAGGTAGTCGTCTACTGGCGTGATGGCACCACCTCGCAGCGCAGCAGCACGCACAAGAGTCTCGGTTATTTCTGGGAAGACCCTGACTTGGAAAGATTGCGGGGGATGGTCGAAGGGGATGTCGATCAATGGGAGATTCTGCGCGCCTTCCCGGATTACACGTGGAAAGCGCTGCAAGAGCGCTACGCCTACAACTTTGGGAACGGACACTGGCGTAACGAGTACGCCGGACACAAACCCTACGGACGCTACACGCGCTGGCGCGGCACCGAGGAATTCAAAGACCCCACCCTTCAGGCGGCACAACTGGTGACGAGTGACGGCTCGATTGATCGACCATCAGCGCCTTCTTACGCCGGGTGCGGAATGTCTTTGCGGCTTCGATCAGGAAGTCGAGCAGCGACGGATGCCGCATCAGGCGGTAGACCTCATCGACAGCGATGATGCGTGGCTGCTCGTCTACCAGTGCGTCACGCCGGATGGCGCTCAAGACCTGCGTGTACGCGAGCGCCTGTAGGATTGGGTCACCCTCCAACTCGTGGAATGAGAAAACACGGGGACTGATCCAGTCGCGCCCGCCGCGTGTCAGGTCGATGTTGGTCGTCCCGTTCAGGAAGGATGACCACGGTCCCGATCCGGTACACAGCCCAGCGATTTCGTCGGCAAGGTCGCGGGAGATGGACTGAATGGCGGGTTTGTCACCCAACTGCGACAGCACATCGCAGACCGTTTCGCACGTCGGCGCGAGATCGGGAGAAACGCGGCTCAGGTCGGGGAAACCGCGATAGAGCATCTCCAGTGCCTCACCGAGCAGACCGCGTTCCAGATTTTCGCGCTGCCCGCCGGAAAGCTGCCGCCCCAGCACCGTTTCGTACAAGCGCGTCGTGTGCGATACCTGCTCCAGCAGCGTTGGGAACATCACGTCCTGTGGATTGAGGCGGGTCGCCTTGGCGCTCAGGACATACCAAGGCAAGCCGAAGGCTTCCGCCAGATGTCGTCCGTGTCCCATCGGTTCGAGCAGGTCGAATGGAATGCCGTTCTCGGCGTATTCACGGGTCAGGTAGCAGTTGACGCCAAACGTCTTGCCAAACCCGGACACGCCGACCCAGATTTCGTGCGTAGCGCGTTTGTCCCGCCACGAGTTGTGGAAAACGGGGTATGCCGCGCCAACCGCTTCCCCGCGCATCACGCCGTCAGTCGTCGAGAGCTTGCGGTAGCCAAGCGGCGCCAGCATCAGCGCCAGCTCACGCGATGTGACCGGCCAAGTCGTGGTTGGCAGGTTGATGTCCTTTGTCCGGCGGGCAGTGAACAAGCCAACTGCTCGCGACAGCAGTTCCCCAACCTCCTGGCGAAGACTGAACCACGCCCGTGTCTCGTTGATCACTGCCTGGATTCGCTCCTTGAGCGTGTCGAGATCGTCGGCAGCGACGGCGATGGCGATCTGCACCAGATGCAGTGCGTCGCCGTTGTTGATCTCCTGCAAGGCACGGCGGCAGTCGGTCACACGCTGCACTGAACGGCTGTCTTCGCCGCGCACGCCTGCCAGATGCACCTGATACGCCTGAATGATGTTCTCAATCGCGTCAATCGCGGCGTTCCGGTCGTAGGTCTTGGGGATGTCCACCGCCAGCGCCAGCGGGAAGTTGAGGCGCAGCAGCGGCGGCAGCGGACGAAAGAAATTCCAGGTGGACGGCGCAAACTCGTAGCTCGTTAGTACCGCCCAGTACGGACGACCGCCAGGACGACCAGACGGCGCGAGATGCCAGTAGGGGCGGTCGCGCAGTTCGTAGCGTCCCTCAAACAATGCTGGGAACGCCGCTTCAGTTACCGGCGTGTCGAAAGCGGACATCAGACCGCCTGCCAGTGCGCGGGGATTGCCGTCACTCCACAGCGCCATCCCGCACAGCGCCCGCTGATACTCTGCGCTGAGGTTCATACGCTCGTAGTCACGGCGATACTCGACCAACAGCTCATGTCGCTGTTCATCGTCGCTGGACTGTGCGGTTTCGTTTAACGCTGCAATTTTGGCATCCAGCGTAGCGGGCATCTGCCAGCACAGAAAACGTGCTTCCCCTGAAAGCGTCCGCAGCCAGGTTGAGAAACGGGCTTGCAGGGCGTTCACGCCATCTTCGGTCGCGTGCAGCATGATGTCGAACGGCTCGATCAGGAACGTGCGAATTCGACTGCTCACAAAGGCTCCTCATCCAGCGGGGCGGATACGAATACCAGCCCGTCACCACGATCCAGGTCGCGGGCACGAGCAAACGTCACCCATTCCGCCAAATCGACTTCGATCAATCCGGCAGGCGGCGCAAAAACACGGCTGCTGTCTAGCACGGCAGTATCGGTTGAGAGCGAGAGCATCTTCGCCAATTCCGCCGCGACGCCGGTTGGGTTCGTTGTGGATGCGAGCAGGATCGCCCCACGCAGATTGAAGCCCAGCCGCATCCACAGCGGCAGCCCGCCGCGCGGTGACGTGAACACAATCAGGATGAGTGCGACAGCCACGCCCACCGGGATAGCAAGGTCAGGCAGGGCGAAGCGGCAGAGCGTGTAGGCGAATCCGCCGCCAATACCGCCAAGCAGCAGTCGCTTGAAGGGGATACCGCCGAAGCCTTTCTCGTCGCGGCTAAGAATGTGCGATTTGAAGTCTGCTGCCATGAAGCGCCTCCAAAAGAAAACGCGCGGAGGCGCATAGCGACCTCCGCGCTGGCGGACGACGACCTAGGCGAAAGTGATGAGCGCGGTGACGCTGGAGGCGAACACGACGAACAGCAGACCGATGACAACCTGGTTGGCGGCTTTTGGATTGTCGCGATGGAGTCGAATGGCAGCGCCGTAGAGCTTGCGCCCCCGGTTTCTGCCAAGCGCTCCCCAAACCGGACGGGCAGGCTTTCCCTACATCCGGCTTTCCAGTGAATTTCCATATCCGTTCATTGGTGTTTTGTATCCCCGTGATGGTGGTCTTTATGACACTCGTAGCACAGCATTTTCACGTCTTGTTCGTAGCCCGACTGCGCCGCCGCTTTCACGCTTCCGGCGTTCCGCAAACGGTTCGGATGATGGGCGATGAGCTTCTTCATCTCCCGCCCGCACCCATCACAGCACCCTTTCGCCTGAGCTTCCCCCTGCGCTTTGCGTTCCAAGCTGCGTCCGCCCGCCCACGTCGTGCTGATGTAGGGCTTGAGGTCGATGGCAGTACCACCGGGCGACAGAATGGAGCGGTGCGCCGGGTACTTGTTCCAGACAAACAGCGCTTTGCCGTGCGGGTCGATGATGCTGAGCGCCAGATGCCCCGTTTTCGGGTCACGTCCATAGTGCGAACGCATGACCTGCCGCACCGTCTGGTTGTGCTTGCGCGCGAGGTAGAGTGCCGTGAGCCAGTACACAATGCCCGTCAGCCGACTGAGTTTCACCTTCGAGTCGTTGGCGTAGCAGTAGTATTGGCTCCAGCCCCGCGCCAGCGCGTTCACGTTGGCGAACACATCCAATTCAGGTGCATGGCGATAGCGGGTTGCATCTTGCAGCCGTTCCACCACCGACTGATACGCATCGGTCGGGATAGACAGTCTTGCCCAGCGTGTGCCGTTCGGGTTGCGGATGCCCTGCACGTCGTAGCCCAGAAAGCGCAGCGTCTCGTCGGCATGGGTGATGAGCGTCTTTTCTTCGCTCAACGTCAGCCCAAGGGTCTCTTTTAACCAGACCGCGATGTTCGCTTTCCACGCTTCCGCGTCCGCCCGACTTGCGCCGTTCAGGATGACCAGAAAGTCATCCGCGTAGCGCACGTAGCGGACGCTCGGGTGTGCCGTTGACGGCTTCGTTCGGCGGCGCTCTTGTTCCAGTCGGGTCAGTTCCGCCTTGATTTCGACGGCGCTGCGTCCCTTCGGGAACGGCGCTCCCTGCTTCAGTTGTTCGCGGAGGTACTTGATGCGGCGCGTAAGCTGCTTGTAAGCGGGTGTCTGTCGCGCACGGTACTCCTTGTTGGTTTCCTGCGGGCGGTTTGCCCCCTGCGCCTCCATCCACACATCGAATTCGTGCAGGACGATGTTGGCGAGAATCGGGCTGATGATGCCGCCTTGCGGTGTGCCGGAATACGTGTCGTGGCGCTTCCCGCTTTCCATACACCCGGCTTGCAGGAAACGGCGGATGAGGTCAATGAAGCGCTCATCTTTAATCCGCTTCCGCAGCAGGTTCAGGACGACGTGATGCGGGATACTGTCGAAGCAGGCTTTGATGTCGCCTTCGATGATCCAGCTTGCCCCCGCTTTGTAGGCATACGCCACATGACGCAGCGCCGAAATCGTGCTGCGGTTGGGGCGGAAACCATGCGAGGATGGGCGGAATACGGGTTCGTAGAGCGCTTCGAGTATCCGTTTCGCCGCTTCTTGCACCGTCCGGTCAAGCAGGGTCGGGATGCCGAGCGGGCGTTTCTTCTTGCCCCGTGACTTGTCACGCTGCTTCTTCGGCGCATACGAGCGCTTCACAGGCACGGGGGCATACACGCCTGTCGTGAGTTCCTCACGCAGCTTTTCCAGCGTCGCCGCGTTCACCTGGTCACGGGTCATCCCGTCTACACCGGGAGTACGGCTGCCTTTATTCGCTTTGACGTGCGCCCATGCGCTGTTCAGCATGTCCATCCTCCCCACCATTCGGTAGAGTTTGCCGAACCGCTTGTCGCGGTCGGCGGTTGCCAATTTCCGTACATGTTCAAGTTCATGGGTTACAGCGCCCATAGGTCTAACACCCTTGTCTGCTCCACTTGCTTGAATACTTCACCTGCCACCCTTCGCCCTGTACGCGGTGTTCCGCGCTCCCCGGTGGGACGTGACCCCCACGACTACTACGATGGCTCTGCCCCTGTACCGCTCGCTACTGCTCAAGCCAGCCTCCCTCATTGCTGAAGGAGAGCGATACAGGTTCTCCGGTAGCTGTACCAGCACTACTGGATAGGGTCGGGTCGGCTTCCGAACGGGTTCTCTCAGATTGAGAGCTTGTGAGCTGTCCACGTCGCACATTCAGGCGCTTCGCGGCTCTCGGGCAGACTGCTCCGCCCAATTTCACCAGCATGGAAGCTACTGGCTTACAACTCACCCTGACGTAACAAGCTACTTTCGTCAGTTCGGTGTTCGTCCCGTCTCGCACTTTGCCAATAACCGGCTAACCCTTTCTATCCCATCCGCCTGTCCGCCTTTTGGGAATTAGCTTTCCCCTCACGGCTCAGGTTGTCCTCCGGAGGCTGACCACAGCCGAGCGCTTTTGTTCTCGACTGCGCCGGAGTGAGGACACGTTAGCCTGACCTAACGTGGCGCGTTCGCGCAGTGCTGGCACGCCCTCACGGACGCCCTTTCCAGTCCCCGATGATCGGCCACGAGCTGCCCATGTACATGATGCCCAGCCCGATGAACCCGATAATGGCTGCGATGGGCGCGATGATCTGCGCCACGTCCCGAATATCGGTAAACAGGTTTTGAATGGCTTGCGAGAGATCCACGCGAAGGCTCCTCCGTAGAGTGATGAAAGTGTCAGAGCGAAGTGGTCAGTGCGCGAGGCACAAAGTGCCTTGTGACGTATGGGCTGCCGCACGTGGGCGGCGCGTTTAGTCGTGTGGGGTCATCCGGCACGACGGTGCTTCACCCTGACATGTTCTCAGGTTAGCAAAGTCGATGTGCCAGACTTCTGCAATTTTTCAGGGGAAGGTTGTTAGTTTTTCAGAGGAGTGTTGTAAAATTACTGGTTCTACCGTTTTTGGTGGAAATACTCGACTTGGCAGGAAGAGGCGACGAGCAGATTTTCCAGCCAATCAGTTCGGTAGCACACGCCGTTCAACTTGTGAAATGGTGAGGTGAAAGGTGAACCAGATTGCAAGCGTGC
>JAUQWZ010000039.1 GCA_030834905.1 Aggregatilineales bacterium
TGTGGGATACATTGTCAGTGGGCGATTAGACAGTTCGTTACCTCACCGCCGACCACCTAGGGTACTGTTGATGGAACAACAGGTTCGTAACGCTTGCGCGTTGAACAATTACTCAGGACGCTTTGCACGTCGCACATCGACAGGATATTCGGTGGTGGTGTCGCCATCGGACTTACGCAGCATCACCCCGAACGAGTAAAAATTCAGAGTCAGCGACGGCTGCTCGTTCAGCGCCGCCACCAAAATTTGTCCATTCCAGTCGGATGGATTGTTCATTGAGCTTGCCTTTCTGTTTCATTTCACGATAGAGCGTGGTGACGTGGCGCTCCAACGCTGCCATGAGATCGGGAGTGGTCTTGACGGTGTCCAGACCCGCCATCGCATCGCGCATGATGCCGTTCGCTTCTTCGATCATCTCGACAGCGAAGGCGATGTCTTCCTTTGACCACGAGAGCGGCTGGATTTCACTCAACATCTCGTCGCTGTAATCTATCAGTTACGTGGAATTAGAGAACGCAGCAGCCACAACGGTGCTAGAGTTCATCCATGCAGCAGGATAGAGGAGACGACGAAATGGAGTTCAGCAAGTACCCGAATCTGCGCGCCCATGAACGGGCAGTCGCGTGGATCACCTTCGAGTGCAATCGCGGGTTGGCAGAGAATACGCTCCACGCTTACGCGCGTGGGCTGGAAGATTTCTTCACGTTTTGTCAGATGCGCGGGCTGGAGATCATGCGCGTCGGACGCGACCATGTCGGTGAATACATCAATGCGCTGCGCCAGCGTCCGCTGCCTGTTCACGCTCGTCCATCAGCCTTCAACCAAGCCGTCGGTCTCACGAACAACACCATCAACCAGCGCCTGACAGCCGTCCGCCGTTTCTACGACTATCTGCAAGAGGACGGGCTCGTCGAAAACAATCCCGTGCGTCGCGGGCGCTACCGTCCTCACCACCCACACGGTGGAGAACGGGGTCTCATCCCCACCCTGCGGAATTTCCCTTGGCTTCCAGATTTGCAGCAGTGGCAGCAGATCATTGCCGTCCTCCAAAAACAAAATTTGCGAGATAAACTGTTGTTTGCCTTGTCCTACGACGGCGCACTGCGTCGTGAAGAGGTCTGCGGACTGCATATTCGCGACTTCGACGTAGCGTATCGTCTGGTCACAATTCGCGCCGAAAATACCAAGAACCGCCGCGCCCGTACTGTCCCCTACACGGAAGGCACCGGACGACTCCTGCAAGCGTATTTGCAGCAGCGCATCCGCCTCAGCCGCCAACCGGGGGCTTTGTTTCTCTCCGAATCGCCGCGCAACTACGCCCAATCCATAAGCAGCGCTATCTGGTCAAAGACCATGCGCCGGATTGCCGAGCAAGCCAACGTCCCGCAGTTCACACCGCACACCCTGCGCCATCTGCGACTGACCGACCTCGCCCGTGCTGGCGTTGACCTGCACGACTTGGCAACATTTGCCGGACATCGTAGTATCGACACCACGATGCAGTACATCCATCTGAGCGGAAATGACCTCGCCGAGCGCCTCGCTGTCCACTTTCCGCCACCGACAGACAACCGCTTGCAGGGGCTGAGCGATGAAACCGCTGCAAGGGACTGAACCTGACTGGCATTGGCCGCTGACGCTCGCTGCCTACGACTTCACAGCACCATTGACCGCGACCGAAAAACGAACCCTGACCGCACTGGTGGCACTGCGTGAGCAGCCGCATCGTGTCGTGAATTACGCCGACATCGCCCACGACCGCCTGCCGCGCCTCGTCTGTCCAGTACGGGACGCACTGACGAAAGGCGGATTTGCCGCTGAGCATCACAGTGCTGTCGTGTACCGCTTCCTGAAAGTCAGTGCTGTCCACAGTCAGCCGTTTGGGAGGCTGACCGAAAACGACTGGCTGTCCCTGCTGGAAAGTGACACGTATGGGACGCTCAGTCCTGCCATGCGGAGCAAATCCGGGCATCCGTTTTTGGTGACACTCTATCTGCTCAACTGTTTCCGCAGTTTTCTGGACTACCCCCGATAAAATAGAGTAACAGTTTCCTAAGCGAGTACAATGGACGAGATGAGGGAGACTGAAAAATGGGTAGCGGGTCACAATTTACAGACGAGTTCAAACGGGAAGCGGTGCGGAAGGCGGAAGCCAGCCAGAACGTGTCGCGTACTGCCCGCGAACTGGGCATCTCCAACAAGATACTGCACCAGTGGATCAAGCAATTTGGGCAAGCGGACGTGTTGGACTTGAACACAGCGACGATGAGCGAACTGAGCAGACGCATCCGTGAGTTGGAGCGCACGGTTGTCCAGAAAGAGGCGACCATTGAGGTGCTAAAAAAAGCTATCTCGATTGTCAGCCAGGAAAAGCCGAGCGATACACCGTGATAGAGCAGGCACGCGATACGGTTGCCGTTGGGGAGTTGTGCCGGACACTGGACGTGTCGCAGAGCGGGTATTACGCTTGGCGTGAAACCAAGCCGAGTGTCCATGACCAGCGCGACGCCTACCTGAGCAAACAGATTCAAACGGTCTTTGACGACAGTCGCCACACCTACGGCAGCAACCGGATGGAAGCAGCCCTGCGAGCGCAAGGCATCTGCACGTCCCGCAAGCGGGTTGCCCGACTGATGCGTGAACAAGGGCTGCGGTCGGTACAGGCGAAGAAACGTCGCATGTGCCTGACCCGCTCGGTGCACAACAGCTATGTCGTGGAAAACCTGCTGGCACAGGACTTCACGGCTCAACACCCACACGAGAAGTGGCTCACCGACACCACCTACATTCCGACCTTGGAAGGCTGGTTGTACCTGGTGACCGTCCTGGACAACTTCACCCGCCAAATTGTCGGCTGGTCCATGGGCAACCAGCATGATGCCCCGCTTGCCCGCTCTGCCCTCACCATGGCCTTGCAGCATTACCGTCCGCCTGCTGGCGTGATCCTCCATTCCGACCGGGGCAGTGAGTTCGTCAACCAGCTCTATGCCGAGGCGTGTGCGGGGAACGTGATCCGCAGTATGAGCGGTTCGGGCAACTGCTATGACAATGCGATGGCGGAGAGTTTCTTTGCCACGCTCAAGCTCGAAACGGTTCACGGGCAGGTCTTCGCCACCCGATCTGAAGCGCGCATGGCGATCTTTGATTACATCGAAGTATTCTACAATCGGCAGCGGCTGCACTCTGGCATTGCCTATGCTGCACCGGTTACGATGGCTGCTTGAGCCACGGTTACTCCATTAAACTGGGGGTAGACCATCTATCCCACGCGCCAGATTGTTGAAATGCTTACCCCTACAGAACGCCAGCTTCTCAGCATCAACGACAGGCTTGCTGGTGGTGACGTGCTGCCGGGATTCAGCGTCGCTGCGCGCGATCTCTTTCCGACGGATGAACAGGTGACGCCGTAGGCTGAACGGAGAGTCCCGTCTGGTCTGATAATCCCCAGAAACACACAGGGGCTGCCCTCAACCGGTGTCGGTTTTTGAACAGCCCTGTAAAGGATGGAGGAAAAACGAGGTCGTACTCAATTGAGGAAAAAAGCAGGGGCGAAACGGGATTGTCCCGCCCCTGAAAAACCCTTAGGGTTACTTGCCTTCGAGCGCTGCGTGCGCCGCTGCCAGCCGCGCGACAGGCACGCGGAACGGGGAGCAGCTCACGTAGTTCAAGCCAGCGCTGTGGCAGAAGTGAATGCTCTTCGGATCGCCGCCGTGTTCACCGCAGATGCCGACTTCGATATCGGGACGGGTCTTGCGCCCGCGCTCAACCGCGATTTCGATCAGCTCGCCAACGCCCTGCGGGTCGAGCACCTGGAACGGATTCTCCTGCAGGAAGCCATGCTCAACGTAGTGGAGCAGGAACTTGCCTTCCGCGTCGTCACGGCTGATGCCAAAGGTCGTCTGCGTCAGGTCGTTGGTGCCGAAGGAGAAGAATTCAGAGTATTCCGCCATCTGGTCGGCGAGCAGCGCGGCGCGCGGCAGTTCGATCATCGTGCCGACCTTGTAGTCCACCTTGCAGCCAAACTGTTCCATGACTTCGACAGCAACGCGGTCGGTGATCTCGCGCATGAACTTGACTTCGTTGGCGTCGGATGTCACCGCGATCATGATTTCGGGGTGAACGTCAACGCCTTCCTTCTTCAACTGGCAGGCAGCTTCAAACAGCGCCCGCACCTGCATGGTGCTGATCGCCGGGCGGACGATGCCGAGACGGACGCCGCGCAGACCGAGCATCGGGTTGAACTCGCGCAGTCCTTCGACCGCCGCCATCAGTTCTTCCACGCGCTCCAGTTCGTTCGGGCGGTCACCCATCAGGCGCAGACCGGCGGCGCGCAGGGCAAGCTGTTCGTGGTCGGGCATGAATTCATGCAGCGGCGGGTCGAGCAGGCGGATAATCACCGGCAGCCCGTCCATCGCCTTGAAGATGCCGTAGAAGTCGTCGTGCTGGAATTTCTGTAGTTTCTCAAGATGGGCGGCTTCTTCGTCGCTGCCCGGCTCGGAGAGGATCATCGCCTGAACAATCGGCAGGCGCTCGTCAGCGAAGAACATATGCTCGGTGCGGCACAGCCCGACACCCTGGGCGCCGTATTCGCGGGCGCGCTTGGCATCGGCGGGGTAGTCGGCGTTGGCATAGATGCCGAGACGGCGGAACTTATCTGCCCAGCTTAGCAGCGTGCGCAGCTCAACTTCACGCGAGAATTCCGGCTCAATGCGAGTGATTTCGCCGGTGAAGACCTCACCGGTGGAACCGTCGATTGAAAGCGTTTCGCCTTCTTTGACGACGACGCCGCCAACGGTCAGCTTACGATTGCGAACGTCGATTTCCAGCGCTTCCGCGCCGCAGACGCAGGGGACACCGAACTGACGGGCGACGACTGCCGCATGGCTGGTCGCGCCGCCACGGCTGGTGAGAATACCGGTTGCCGCGAGCATACCATGCACATCGTCCGGCTTGGTTTCAGGACGAACCATGATGACCGCGCGTTTTGCCTTGCCCCATTTTTCGGCAAGGTCAGCGTCAAAAGCCACCACGCCGACAGCAGCGCCCGGAGAGGCGTTCACGCCGGTGGCAATCATGCGTCCCTGCTTCTTGGCGTCGGCTTTGGCAATGTCGTCAAACTGCGGGTGAAGCAGTTGGATAACCTGCTGCGTGCTGACACGGCGAACTGCCTCTTCGCGATTGATCAGTTCTTCCTGCGCCATTTCAACGGCGATGCGAACTGCCGCGCGCGCCGTGCGTTTGCCGTCACGGGTCTGAAGCATCCACAGCTTGCCGCGCTCAATCGTGAACTCGACGTCCTGCATGTTGCGATAGTGCAGTTCAAGCTTGTTGGAGATGTCTGCAAACTGGGCGTAGACTTCGGGATTTTCCTTTTCAAGGTTGGCGATTGGAAGCGGCGTGCGGATGCCCGCGACCACGTCTTCGCCCTGTGCGTTCATGAGATAGTCGCCGAACAGCTTCTTTTCGCCGGTCGCCGGGTTGCGCGTGAAGGCAACGCCCGTCCATGACCTATCGCCCATGTTGCCGAAGACCATCGTCTGCACGTTGACGGCAGTGCCGAGGTCGTGGGGGATATGGGCAGCATTACGATAGTCAATGGCGCGCTTGCCGTTCCACGATTTGAAGACGGCTTCGACAGCCAGCATCAACTGTTTGTAGGGATCCTGGGGGAAGTCATCGCCAGTTTCGCGGCGGAAGATGACCTGGAATTCGCGGGTGACCTGTTTCCAGTCGTCAGCGGTCAGATCAACGTCCGAACTGACGCCGCGCTCGCGCTTGATCTCGGTCAGGTAGTCTTCAAAGGCTTCGTCTTCGATATTCAGCACGACGCAGCCGAACATCTGCACCAGACGGCGGTAAGCGTCATACACGAAGCGCTCGTCACCGGTCAGCTTGACCATGCTTTCGGCAACCGCGTCATTCATGCCCAGATTGAGGACGGTGTCCATCATGCCCGGCATCGAGAATTTGGCACCCGAACGAACAGAAACGAGCAGCGGGTTGTTGGCATCGCCAAAGCCTTTGCCCGTTAGTTTTTCAACGGATTGCAGCGCCTCGATAACCTGATCCCACATACCTTCGGGGAACTTGAGGTCAGCGGCGAGATAAGCATTACAGGCTTCGGTGGTGACGGTGAACCCTGGAGGAACGGGAACGCCGGCGCGTGTCATATCGCCCAACCCGGCACCCTTACCGCCGAGCAGAGAGCGAACCTTATCCCACGAGCCTTTAAGGCTTTCCTGGACTAAATCAACTTCGTTGAAGAGAAAAACCCAGCGCTTGGCTGCTTTCGTGGCAGCATCGCGCTTCTTGGGTGGGACAACTGCTGTAGCCATATTGAATGTCTCCTAGTGAACTTTACATAGTATTTTCGCTTTTTCTCCTGCGCTTTCCTATTGACGTTAAGCGGGTTGTGATATGACAAATGCCACATTTCCTGATGTAGTTCATGCTGCTGGCAGGCGCTAAAACGCGGATTTGCGTTACGTCAGGTAGGGACACGACGGTGTCGTGTCCTGCGGTGAACAAAACCGGACACGACGGTGTCGTGTCCCTACGGGGTGGGATTACATCAGGACGGCATCCAGGGGTTTGGCATACATATAACGGACACGACAATGTCGTGTCCCTACGGGGTGGGATTACATCAGGACGGCATCCAGGGGTTTGGCATACATATAACGGACACGACGGTGTCGTGTCCCTACGAAATAATCTGGTTGTGGGTGTGTCGTGGATCGATTTGTTAGCAGATACGGGGAAGCTGCTCGCCGCTGAGCATATCGACAATCCGTGTCGCGCCGATGGTGCTTTTCAGCGTGACCAGCGAGTCGTTCGCCTCGGTCACATCGCCGATGTGGGCTGCCGATGCGCCGAGGATGTCCAGCGCCCGGTCGCGGTCTTCCGGCGGGACGAAGGCGATGAAACGCCCTTCGTTGGCGACGTACATCGGGTCTAAGCCGAGGATTTCGCAAGCGCCGCGCACGTCTTCCAGCACCGGGATGGCGTCTTCGTGAATGTGGATGTGCAGCCGGGCGCTTCGGGCGATCTCGACCAGCGTGGTCGCCAGCCCGCCGCGCGTCAGATCGCGCAGGCAGCGAACGGCGATTCCGGCGTCCAACAGCGCCAGCACCGGGCTAGCAAGCGGGGCGCAGTCGCTTTCGATCTGGCTCTCAAATTCCAACCCTTCGCGCACTGCCATGACCGCCATGCCGTGACGTCCGATATCACCGCTGAGGATGACGCTGTCGCCGGGGCGGACGCTCTGCGGCGCGATGGTCAGGTCGTGTTCGACCACGCCAATGCCGGACGTGTTGATGTACAGCCCGTCGCCTTTGCCTTTATCGACCACTTTGGTATCGCCGGTGACGATGTGGACTCCGGCAGTCTCGGCGGCGGCGCGCATGGAAGCGACCACGCGCTCCAGCGAGTCCATCGGCAAGCCTTCTTCGAGGATGAACCCGGCGCTGAGATACAGCGGGCGCGCGCCGCACATCGCCAGATCGTTGACCGTACCGTTCACCGCCAGCGAGCCGATGTCGCCGCCGGGAAAAAACAGCGGGCGCACGACGAACGAGTCAGTCGTGAACGCCAGCCGCGCGCCGTTGATGTTGAACGATGCGCCGTCGTGCTGCGCCAACAGTTCGTCATTCTGAAACGCGGGCAGGAACATGGTTTCCAGAAGGCGGTGCATCATCGTGCCGCCGCTGCCATGTGCCATGAGGATAGTCGGGGATTGGGTTATCGGAACCGGACACGAAAGCGTGAACTCACCCATGAGGCTGTAATTCCAGACGGCGGTAGCGGTAGTATGCCGCGCACGCGCCCTCGTTCGATACCATCGTTGCGCCTAACGGATGCTCTGGCGTGCAGAGCGTGCCGAAGGCGGGGCATTGATTCGGCTTGACCTTGCCTTGCAGCACCTCGCCGCTGATGCAGTCGGGACTTTCCTCGGCGGTGTATTCGACCAGATCGAAGCGGCGCTCGGCGTCAAACTGCGCGTAAGCCGGGCGCAAGCCCAAGCCGCTGCGCGGGATTTCGCCGATTCCGCGCCATTTGCGCGGCACGATCTGAAACACGTCGCTGACAATCGCCTGCGCCGGGCGGTTGCCCTGCCGGGCGACGCAGCGGGCGTACTGGTTTTCGACTTCGGCGCGTCCGCTTTCAAGCTGGCGCGTCAGCATGTAAACGCCCTGTAAGATGTCCAGCGGCTCGAAGCCGGTGACGACAAACGGGACGTGGTATTTTGCTGCCAGCGGGTAGTATTCCTCGTAGCCCACCACCGCGCAGACGTGACCGGCAGCCAGGAAGCCCTGCACGCGGTTGTCCGGCGATCCTAAGATGGCTTCGATGGCGGGTGGGACGAGGACGTGCGAGACGAGGATGCTGAAATTGGTGACGTTCTGCCGCGCCGCCTGATAGACCGCCATCGCGTTTGCCGGGGCGGTTGTCTCGAAGCCGACGGCGAAAAAGACCACCTGTTTATCAGGATTCGCCTGCGCCAGCCTGAGGGCGTCAAGCGGCGAGTAGACGATTCGCACGTCCCCGCCGCCTGCTTTTGCCGCGAACAGATCGCCGCGCGTTCCGGGAACGCGCAGCATATCGCCAAACGACGTGAAGATGACGTTGGGGCGGGAAGCAATCTCAACCGCCTTGTCGATCAACTCCACCGGGGTGACGCATACCGGGCAGCCGGGTCCGTGCAGTAAGGTGATCTGCGGCGGCAGCAGCTCGTCGATGCCGAACTTCACAATGGCATGGGTTTGCCCGCCGCAGACTTCCATAATCTGCCACTCGCGGGTGGTGATGCGCTCGATGGCGCGGGCAAACCGACGAACTGCCTGGGCGTCCCGGTATTCGTCAATGTACTTCATGGTTACAAGACGACCTTGTAATAGGTGAGCGCCTTCATGTACTGCGCCCGTTCAAACGCCGTCGGGTCTTCGCAGTTGATCTGGCTCAATGCGCCGCGCATCTGCGATACCGACTCGTATTCATTCTGCTCCATCCAGTCGCGCAGCTCGCTCTCGATGACCGCCAGATGCTCGATGCCGTTCTTCAACAGCGCCGATGCCGTCATGGTCACGTTCGCGCCCGCCAGCAGCAGCTTGACCGCATCTTCACCGGAATGGACGCCGCCGGTTGCGGCGAAATCCGCCTGAATCCGCCCGTAGAGAATGGCGATCCAGCGCAGCGGCAGACGCAGCGCCTGTGAATTGCTGAGGAGCACGTTCGGCGTGACTTCCAGCGTTTCCAGATCAAAATCCGGCTGGTAGAAGCGGTTGAACAGCACCAGCCCCTGCGCCCCCGCCTGCGTGAACCGCTTTGCCATGTTCGCCATGTTGCTGAAGTAGGGGCTGAGCTTGACCGCCACCGGAATAGTGACCGACGATGTGACCGCTGCCACTACGTCGATGTCGGTCTGCTCCACCACCGCGCCGCTGACGTTCTGGTCGGTAGGGATGGTGTACAGGTTCAGTTCGAGCGCATCCGCGCCCGCATCCTCGATCTTACGGGCATACTTCACCCAGTTGCCGGGCGTCGTGCCGTTCAGGCTGCCGATGATGGGGATTTCGACCGCTTCCTTGGCTTTGCGAATCAGCTCCAGATAGCCCTGAGCATCGGTGCGGTATTCGGTTGGCTCCGGGAAGTAGGTCAGCGCCTCGGCGTAACTCTCGGTTCCCTGGGTCAGATAGTGATCCATCGCCCGGCGTTCCAGACGAAGCTGCTCCTCAAACAGCGAGTAGAGCACGACTGCGCCCGCGCCCGCGTCTTCCATCCGCTTGATATTCTCGACGCGATCTGAAAGCGGCGATGCCGAGGCAACCAGCGGTGACCGAAGTTGCAGCCCCAGATAATTGGTTGTCAGATTCATGCTGCTATTCTCCCTGTCCACTGCCATTGCTGCCGTTGCCGAAAGTGCGCGTAGCCAGGTACTCGTACAGCGCCCAGCGCATGTTCACGTCGCCCTGAGCTTCCTCGAACAGTTCCGAGGCAACTTCGGGTCGAGTGAGTTCCAGCATCTTGAAGCGATTTTCCATCTGTAGATAGTGCTGAAGTGGCAGCTTGGGCGCGCGCGAGTCCAGGCTCAACGGGTTGTGACCCTGCTCGCCGCGTTCCGGGTTGTAGCGGTAAAGCAGCCACTGACCGGTATCGACTGCCGCCTTCTGGTTCTTGAGCGCCGTCTGCATGTTGATGCCGTGGGCGATACAGTGTGAGTAGGCGATGATGATTGATGGTCCGTCGTAGGCTTGCGCTTCGAGGAAGGCGCGGAGCGTATGCTCGTCCTTAGCGCCCATCGCGACGCGAGCGACGTAGACGTTGCCATAGCTCATGGCGATCAAGCCGAGGTCCTTCTTGGCGAGAGGCTTGCCGCCCGCCGCGAATTTGGCAACCGCCGCGCGCGGGGTTGATTTCGACATCTGCCCGCCCGTGTTCGAGTAGACTTCGGTATCGAGCACCAGCACGTTGACGTTGCGCCCGCTTGCCAGCACGTGATCCAGACCGCCGAAGCCGATGTCATACGCCCAGCCGTCCCCGCCGACAATCCACACGTCTTTCTTGACCAGCGCGTCCGCCATTTCGTTCAGGCGGCGCGATTCCGGCGTGTTGATGTTTTGCAGCTTCGCCCGCAGCTTAACCACGCGCTCGCGCTGGGCATAGATGCCCGTTTCTTCGCGCTGATCAGCCGTCAGCAGGCTGTTCGCCAGTTCGCTGCCGATGTCTTCCGCCAGAAGCTGTACCAGCTCGCGCGCCTGTTCCGCCTGCTTATCCAGCGCGACGCGGATACCGTAGCCAAATTCGGCGTTGTCCTCAAACAGCGAGTTCGACCAGGCGGGTCCGCGACCTTCGGCGTTGTAGGTGTAAGGCGTCGTCGGCAGGTTGCCGCCGTAGATTGACGAGCAGCCGGTGGCGTTGGCGATGACAGTGCGGTCGCCGAACAACTGCGTAATCAACTTGATGTAGGGCGTTTCGCCGCAGCCCGCGCACGCGCCGGAGAACTCGAACAGCGGCTGCTGTGCCTGCTGCTGGCGAATACTGCTGATCTTGATGTTGGAACGATCTGTTTCCGGCAGACTGAGGAAGAAGTCCCAGTTTTCAGCTTCCGGCGCGCGCAGCGGTTCCTGCGGGCACATATTGATCGCCTTGAGGTTGAGCGCCGATTTGTTCTTGACCGGGCACACGTCCACGCAGATGCCGCAGCCGGTGCAGTCTTCGGGCGCTACCTGAATGGTGTACTGCAAACCCTTCCATTCGGTATCGCGCGCGTCCACCGCTTTGAAGGTTGGCGGAGCGTCGGCGAGCAGTTCCGGCTGGTATGCCTTGATGCGAATGACCGCATGCGGGCAGACCATGGCGCACTTGCCGCACTGGATACAGATGTCCGGGTCCCAGACGGGGATTTCCTGCGCCAGATTGCGCTTTTCATACTGCGTCGTGCCGCTGGGGTAGGTGCCGTCAATCGGCATCGCGCTCACCGGCAGGTGGTCGCCGCGCCGCGCGATCATCGTGCCGAGGACATCGCGCACAAAGGCGGGCGCAGTCTCCGGTACGGGCGAGATCATGGCGACGGTGCTGGTGATCGTTTCCGGCACGCGGACTTCAAACAGGTTGTCGAGGGTGTTATCAACCGCCTTGAGGTTCATGGCGACGACTTCTTCACCCTTGCGCGCGTAGGTCTTTTCAATCGATTCCTTGATGGCGTCAATCGCTTCCGCGCGCGGCAGTACGCCGGAGATGGCGAAGAAGCAGACCTGCATGACGGTGTTAATGCGCCCGGTCATGCCGCTTTCTTTGGCGACATGGTAGGCGTCGATGACGAAGAAGCGCAGTTTCTTGGAAACGATTTGTTTCTGCACCTGCTGCGGCAGTTTGTCCCAGGCGTCTTCGTGGTGATCAGTGGTGTTGAGCAGGAAGACGCCGCCGGGCATTGCCTCGGAGAGCATATCGTAGCGATCCAGGAAGGTTGGCTGGTGGCAGGCGACAAAGTTGGCTCTGGTGATGAGGTACGGCGAGCGAATGGGCTGCGGACCGAAGCGCAGATGCGATACCGTCATCGAACCCGATTTCTTGGAGTCGTAGACGAAGTAGCCCTGCGCGTAGTTGGGGGTGTTCTCGCCGATGATCTTGATCGAATTCTTGTTCGCGCCGACTGTGCCGTCGGAACCGAGTCCGTAGAACACGGAGCGCACCACGCTGTCCGGCTCGACCGAGAAGTCAGCATCGAAATCGAGGCTGGTGTGGGTTACATCGTCGTAAATGCCGACGGTGAAGTGATTTTTCGGCTCCGGCTGCTTGAGGTTGTCGAACACCGCCTTGACCATCGCTGGCGTAAATTCCTTGGAGGATAAGCCGTAGCGTCCGCCAACAATCGTCGGCAGCGTCCAGTCGCGTCCTTCTTCAAATAGCGCCGTGATCGTGTCAACGTACAGCGGTTCGCCCGAGCTGCCGGGTTCCTTGGTACGGTCGAGCACTGCCAGCGCCTCAACCGAGCGAGGCAGCGCCTCGACAAAGCTGGCGGCGTCCCACGGGCGGTACAGGCGAACTTTGAGCACGCCAACCGACTCACCATGCGCGTTCAGGTAATCGACAGTTTCGTGAACCGTCTCGGCTCCCGAACCCATGATGACGATGACGTGCCTGGCATCGGGCGCGCCGTAGTATTCATACAGCTTGTACTGCCGACCGGTCAGTTCGCCAAAGCGATCCATCATCCGCTGGACGATGCCGGGGCAGTTATTGTAGAACGGGTTGACCGTCTCGCGCGCCTGGAAGTAAACGTCCGGGTTCTGGGCGGTGCCGCGAATGAACGGATTATCGGGCGAGAGCGCGCGGCGGTGATGCGCGAACACCAGTTCCTCGTCAATCATTGCCCGAAGGATATCGTCGTCCAGCAGTTGGATCTTGGCGACTTCGTGCGACGTGCGGAAGCCGTCAAAGAAGTGGATAAACGGCACCCGCGCGGCGAGAGTCGCCGCCTGAGCGATCAGCGCGAAGTCCTGCGCTTCCTGGACGGAAGCCGAGGCAAGCAGCCCCCAGCCGGTCGCCCGGGTCGCCATCACGTCGCTGTGATCGCCAAAAATGGACAGTCCCTGCGCTGCCAGTGAGCGCGCTGCCACATGGAAAACCGTTGGCGTCAGTTCGCCAGCGATTTTGTACATATTCGGGATCATCAGCAGCAAGCCCTGCGACGCCGTGAAGGTGGTCGTCAGCGAGCCTGCCTGGAGCGCGCCGTGAACCGCGCCCGCCGCGCCAGCTTCGCTTTGTAATTCGACCACTTTCGGTACAGTACCCCACAGGTTTGGCTGTTCTGCCGCCCCCCATTCGTCTGCCCATTCGCCCATCGCTGAGGACGGCGTGATTGGGTAGATGGCAATGACTTCGCTGAGTTTGTAGGCAACGCGGGCAACCGCCTCGTTACCATCCAGCGTCATGTATTCAGCCACCATAGAGTTCTCCTAAATCACCCATTTCTTCGAGATAATCAAAAACGCGCTGCGCCTCGACTTCATCGACGGTGCTCAGCGCGAAACCCACATGAACGATCACGTATTCGCCAATTTGCGCTTCGGGAACGTAGGCGAGGCTGACTTCCTTGACGACCCCGCCGAAGCTGACTCTGCCAGTGCGGTGAATATCCTCACCCTCGATGCTTATGAGTTTGCCCGGAACTGCCAGACACATGATTAGTTTCCCGTAACGCCGCCGAAATCTGCCCTAAAGCAATACCGCCATCGTTTGCCGGAATACGTTGATGCCAGTAGGGTGTAAAGCCTGCTTCGCGCAGTTGACGGATGGCTTTTTCCAACAGCGAACGGTTCTGAAAGCACCCGCCCGTCAGCACGATCTTAGGCTCACCGACGCGCTGCGCAACCGTTACGATGAGCGCCGCCAGCGTGTTGTGAAACTTCGCGGCGGTCATCTGAACATCGCTCTCGCTAAGGATGGCAGCAATCATCGATTTCCATTCAATGATGCCCTTTCCGGTGGTCTGATCGCCAGTGACAGGTGTAATCTCAATGGGGTAGCATTCGTCGGTCTTCGCGCTTCCCTGAGCATATTCGAGCATCATTGCCGCCTGCCCCTCAAAGGCGTTCTGCTGCCGCAGCCCAATGAGCGCCGCCACGGCGTCAAACAACCTGCCCATACTTGACGCCAGCGGCGCGTTGATGCCGCGCTCTACTGCCGTGATCAGCAGATCGATCTCTCTGGCGGTGAAGGCGAGCCGGTCGCGGGGCAGGTCTTTGCCATAGAGCGCGTAAAGCAGCCCCAGCGCGCTGCGGCGCGGCTCTCGCGCCGCCAGATCGCCGCCGGGCAGCGGGAAGGGGCGCAGATAGGCTTCACGGGTGAAGCCGTGTTCGCCCACGCGCAGAAATTCGCCGCCCCAGATCGTGCCGTCGGTGCCGTAGCCGGTGCCATCCCAGGCAGCGCCCAGCACTGGCGCTTCGATCCGGTGTTCCGCCAGACACGACAGGATGTGGGCGTAATGATGCTGGACGCGCACCAACGGCAGCCCCATGTCCTCAGCATATCGCGTGGCGGCGTAATCCGGGTGCAGGTCGCAGGCGGCGGCGGTTGGTTCCAGTTCGTGGAAGGTTTCAAAATCATCCACCGCCCGCCTGAAGGTGTCGAAAACGGCAAGATTGTCCATGTCGCCCAGGTGTTGGCTGAGGATGGCGCGGTTATGGTGGGCAATGGCAATGGCGTTTTTCTGCTGCGCCCCCACCGCGATGATGCTCTGGTCGCCTGTCTGGATGGGGACGGGCGCGGGAGCATAACCGCGCGCGCGGCGCAGCATGACGATGTCGTCTTCCAGCGCAAAGACCACCGAGTCATCGACATGCCGGGCGATGGGGCGGTTGTGGACGAGGAACAGGTCGGCGATGCCGCCGAGCTTCGCCAGCGCCATCGGGTTGTCGGTCACGATTGGCTCGCCGCTGCGGTTGCCGCTGGTGGCGACCACCGGAAAGCCGAGTTCCGCCATCAGCAGGTGATGCAGCGGCGTGTACGGCAGCATCACGCCCAGATACGGGTTGCCGGGCGCGACCGGTTGGGCGATGTCTCCGCCGAGGCGGCGCAGCAGCACAATTGGCGCGGCGGCGCTCTGGAGCAGCGCTCGCTCGATGTCCGAAACCTGACACGTCATCTCAACTTGCGACAGCGCGGGCATCATGACGGCAAAGGGTTTCTCGTAGCGGGCTTTGAGGGCGCGCAGCCGGGCGACGGCGTCGGAATTGCGGGCATCGACCAGCAGTTGGAAGCCGCCCAGCCCTTTCAGCGCCACGATGCCGCCCCGGCGCAGCCCGTCGGCTGCTGCCAGCAGCGCATCGTAATAGGTTTCCAGGGCGCTGCCTTTGCGCGTGAGCAGGGCAAGCTGCGGTCCGCAGTCGGGGCAGGCGGTCGGTTGGGCGTGAAAGCGCCGGTCAAGCGGGTTTTCGTATTCAGCGCGGCAGCGCTCGCACAGCATGAAGCCGCGCATCGTCGTGTTGGCGCGGTCATACGGCAGGGCGTTAACAATGCTGAAACGGGGACCGCAGTGGGTGCAGTTGGTGAAAGGATAGTGGTAGCGGCGGTCATGCGGATCGAAGATCTCGCGCAGGCAGTCATCACAGGTCGCCAGATCGGGCAGAATCAGCGTGGTCTTCTGACCCTGATGATTGCTCTGGCGGATAGTAAAGGTCTTTTCCCCAACGGGCGCGATTTTTTCAAGACCAAGCTGGTGGATGGCAGCGTGAGGCGGCAGATCGGACTGAAGGCGTCGGATGAACGTATCCAGCAGCGGCGCGGGCGCTTCGATTTCGATGACTACGCCCTGGGGCGAGTTGATGACCCACCCACCTAAGCCGAGTTCACCCGCCAGCCCGTAGACGAAGGGGCGGAATCCTACCCCCTGCACGATTCCTTCGACCGATACTCGTCTGCGTTCAATCATCACTTCTCCCAGCCTGCCAGAATCCGCTGCTATCGCACATCATATGCCGCAACTGTTCTGCGGACAATGTGGCAGCATGGGGAACGCAGGAATAATCTGTTGTAGGGACACGACGGTGTCGTGTCCGCCCCGGACACCACAATGTGGTGTCCCTACAAAGCGCGTAATGCAAATTCCCCGATCCAAACCTATGTATTCAAGTCCCTCTCCATGAGGGAGAGGGATTTAGGGTGAGGGCTGACTCGTCTCAATAATCGCCCGCACCTGCTCCATAATGGCGGGCAGCATGGCTTGAAGCTGTGGCGACAGCGTGCTGCCGTATTCAAATGATGCCGCCCCAACCGAAATGAGCACACCGGCTGGGGCGTTTCCGTACAGGGTTCTGGCAGCGCCGAGCAGCGCCGGTGGGGAAACATGATGGGTGAACGCGCCAACCGAGATGTCGGCGTCTGCCTGGGCTTCGACTGGCTCTACGATGACCGCGCCGGGTGTTTCCCCCGCGCGCGCGTCAATAAAGACGGCGAAGTCCGATTGGGAAATCGGGTCTACCAGCTCTGGGGTGAGCTGGTAGACCGTCAGAATGTGTAAATCTTCGCGCCATCCTTCAAGCGCGCTGGCGATGGTTTGCCCGACGGCGTCATCCGTCCGCAGCGGATTACCATAGCCGATGATCAGGATCACCGCTTGATTTCCTCGACGATACCGCCGGCAGGATCGAGCAGTTGAATCTGAAGCGGCATCTGCCCGACCGCATGGGTAGAGCAGCTCAGACAAGGGTCAAAGGTGCGAATGAGCGCCTCCACCCGGTTGAGCATCCCTTCCTGCAAGCTTGCGCCGCGCACGAAGCGTTTGGCGACTTCCTTCACGCCCCGATCCATCGCGAAGTTGTTGTGTCCGGTGGCGATGATCAGATTGGCATAGGTGATCAAGCCGTCGCGGTCAATTTTGTAGTGATGCATCAGCGTGCCGCGCGGCGCTTCGGCGACGCCAATGCCTTCATAGGCGTTGGGTTGCGCGTGGGCGCGTACCCGGTCGCTGAGGATGTCAGGCGTGTGCAGCAGTTGGTCGATCTTCTCCAGACAGTAGAGGATTTCGATCAGCCGGGCATAGTGATAATGGAACGAGCTTTGCGTATCCAGCGTGCGGAAGAACAGCAGTTCCTCATCCGCCAGCGGCGTGCCGCAGGTGTTCACCAGGTTCAGCCGCGCCAGCGGACCGACACGGTAGACACCGTCCGGGTAACCCATCGGCTTGTAGTATGGCGATTTGAGATACGTATGCGGCTCAACCGTTTCGTTGATGTACTCGGCGTAGTCGTCGCCCTTGAGTCCGTCGGCGATAATGTGCCGGTCGGCGTCCATGATGCGCAGGCTGCCATCGTACATCTCAAGCTGGTCGTCTTCGCCGACCAAGCCCATGAACAGCGTGCGAATTGATGAGAAGGCGCTGATTTCTTCGGCGTACAGATCGAGCACGCTGCGATACCAGCCAAGCGTGCGCCGGGCGATTTCGATGCCTTCGGGGATCATCGCCAGCATTGCCTCGCGCTTTTCGGCGGTCAAAGGCTCGCTGACGCCGCCGGGTACGACCCACGCGGGATGAATGCGCTTGCGACCGAGCATCTCGATGATCTGCTGCCCGATCTGGCGCAGGCGAACCCCATCGCGGGCAAGCTGCGGGTGCTGCTGCGCCACGCCAAAGACGTTGCGCTGCGCCGGGTCAGAATCCATGCCCAGCAGCAGGTCAGGCGACGACAGATAGAAGAAGCTGAGCGCGTGCGACTGGGTGATCTGCGCCAGGTTCAGGATGCGGCGCAGGTTCTTGGCTTCGGGCGGCACATGGACTGCCAGCAGCTTATCGCAGGCTTTCGCCGACGCGATCAGATGGCTGACCGGACAAATTCCGCAGATCCGCGCCATCAGCGATGGCATCTCGTGGAAGGGACGCCCTTCGACGAATTTCTCGAAGCCGCGCACCTGCGTCACATGGAAGTGCGCATCGGCGACTTCGCCGTGATCATTCAATTGAATTGTGATTTTGGCATGTCCCTCGATGCGGGTGACCGGATCGATGACGATTGTTTGCCCCATGCCCTGTTCTCCTAAGCGCCAAAGCGCGTTTTATCGGCGATATCGGGAATGCGCCCGGCGAGCAGTTCCGTAACGACGTAGTAGATGGTATCGGCAGCGGGTGGGCATCCGGGTACGTATAGATCCACCTTGACGACGGAATGGATTGGGCGAACGACCGGCAGCAGCCGCGGCACGACCAGATCGGGAATCTGTGGGTTCAGCAGCGCCGGATCGAGGTAGGCGCGCTGCAAGACTGCTTCCGCCCCGACTGAATTGCGCAGCGAGGGGACGTTGCCGGTCACCGCGCAGTCGCCGAGCGAGACGAGCAGCCTGGTGCGCGCGCGAATGTGGCTGATTTTCTCCAGGTCTTCTTCGCTGCTGACCGCGCCTTCCACCAGGGTCACGTCCACCTGGTCGGGGAAATCCTTGCAATCGACCAGCGGGCTGTAGACGAGGTCGATCTGATCGGCAAGTGCCAGCAGTCGTTCGTCAATATCCAGAAACGACATGTGACAGCCGGAACATCCATCCAGCCAGACGGTGGCGATTCGGGTCCGGGTCATTTGTCGTTCTCCCGCATTTCTGCCAGCGTTTTCAGGAACGAATTGTGTTTGGTCATTTCACCTACCGCGTTGCCTTTCTCGAACAGAGCGCCGGTTGGGCATACCTGCACGCATTTGCCGCAGCTTGTGCAGCTTTCCGATGTCCCCCAGGGTTGGTGAAGATCGGTGATGACGGTGGTTTGGCTGCCGCGCGCCATCAGATCCCAGGTGTGCGCGCCTTCGATTTCGGCGCACACGCGGACGCAGCGCGTGCAGAGGATACAGCGGTTGCGGTCGAGCGCGTAACGTTCGTGCGAGGCGTCAACGGTGCGCTTCGGATAGAAGTACGGCAGGCTGATATGATCGACGCCTAACTGGATCGCCATCGACTGAAGCTCACAGTGTCCATTGGCGACACAGACCGAGCAGATATGATTGCCCTCAGCGAACAGCATCTCGATGATGGTGCGGCGGTACTTTTGCAGCCGTTCCGAGTTGGTATAGACTTCCATGCCTTCGTTGATAAAGGTGGTGCAGGCGGGCAGCAGCTTAGGCACGCCGCGCACTTCGACCACGCACAGACGGCACGCGCCGATATTCGACAGTCCATCCAACTGGCACAGGCGGGGAATGGTGATGCCGTGATCGCGCGCGACCTGCAGGATGGTTTCATCCTCGCGTCCGGTGGCTTCGCGGTCGTCAATGGTGAGTGTAAAAACGCGGGTCATACGCCTACCTCCTGATGGATGGTACAGACGCCCGCCGGGCAGGTCTTGTCCACGATGTGCGCCAGATATTCGCTGCGGAAGTAGCGCAGCGTACTCACGACCGGATTCGGCGACCCCTGCCCAAGTCCACAGAGGCTGCTGTGCTTGACGACATCCGCCAGATCTTCCAGCATGGCGAGATCGTCGAGCGTGGCTTCCCCAAGCGTGATTTTGTCGAGCAGATGGTACATCTCAGCAGTGCCTACCCGACAGGGGATGCACTTGCCGCAGGATTCGGACATGCAGAATTCCATGAAGAATTTGGCGACATCGACCATACACGCCGATTCGTCGATGACGATCATGCCGCCCGATCCCATAAACGAGCCGACCTGCGCCAGCGATTCGTAATCGACGGGGATATCCAGATGTTCCGCCGGGATACAGCCGCCGGAGGGTCCGCCGGTCTGCACCGCCTTAAAGCGTTTGCCGGGGGGCAGCCCGCCAATTTCGTAGACAATTTCGCGCAGGGTGATGCCCATCGGCACTTCGATCAAGCCGGTATGGCTGACGCTGCCCGTGAGCGCGAATACTTTTGTGCCTTTGCTGCGTTCGGTGCCGATGGTGGAAAACCACTCGCCGCCTTCGCGCAGCACCGGCACGATGTTGGCGAACGTCTCGACATTGTTAATGAGGGTGGGATAGCCCCAGATGCCATGCGCTGCCGGATACGGCGGGCGTGGTCGCGGCGTGCCGCGCCTGCCTTCGATTGAGGCGATCAGCGCTGTTTCCTCGCCGCAGACGAACGCCCCCGCGCCAAGCCGGATATCCAGCTTGAAGCTGAAGCGCGTGCCGCAGATATCGTGTCCCAGCAGCCCATGTTTCTCTGCCTGACGGATGGCGCGGCGCAGCCGCTTGACCGCCAGCGGATATTCGGCGCGCACGTACAGGTAGCCCGCGTCAGCGCCAACGGCATAAGCGGCGATCAACATGCCTTCGATCAACTGGTGCGGCACGTCTTCCATGACGCTGCGATCCATAAACGCGCCCGGATCGCCCTCGTCGCCGTTGCAGACAACGTAGCGGTGATTGGCGACCGCTTTGGCGACCGTGTTCCACTTGAGTCCGGTCGAGTAACCCGCGCCGCCGCGCCCGCGCAGCCCACTTTTGGTAAGCTGTTCGATCACCTGCGCCGGGGTCAGTTCGGCAAGTATCCTGACCAGCGTCGAATAACCGCCGGTTGCCATATAGGACTCGATGCTTTCGGGATCGATCATGCCGTTGTGTTCGAGCACAATTTTCTTTTGTCGGCTGAAGAAAGGTATTGAAACGTCAAGAGTCAGGCGTTCGACGGGGGCGGCGTCCAGGCTGTCAACCAGTTCGGGTGCGTCGTCGGTTTTCACCCCCTGGTAAAGCAGATGATCGGGTTCAACCGACACCAGCGGACCGGCTTCGCATAAGCCCCGGCAGCCGCCGTGTACGACCGAACAGCGGTGCCCGATGCCCCGGCTTTTCAGTTCACCCTCGATGCTCTCATACACCTGCTCGCTTTGCAGCGACTGGCAGCCAGTGCCGGAACAGACGATGATACGGTGATCGAATGCCGTCTGTGCCTCCTTTGCGGCTGTCGCGAGTTCATGAAGCTCATCCGTGTTCACGTTGTTTCCCACTCCTTGATTCGCGCGACGGCTTGAGAGGGTTCGATCTTGCCCGCGACGTCACCGTCGAAGACGCAGGCAGGCGCAAGCCCGCAAGTCCCCAGGCAGCGCGCCACGACCAGCGAAACCTGTTTGTCGGGCGTCGTCTCCCCTCGTTTGATCCCTGTTGCCTGTTCGAGCGCGGAAAGAATTTGGGGACCACCCTTGATGTAGCAGGCGGTGCCGAGGCAAACGACACAGGTGTGTTCGCCCTGCGGCTTGAGGGTAAAGAGATTATAGAAGGTCGCCACACCATAGACCCGGCTGATGGGGATACCGAGGCTGTCGGCAGCGTAGCGCAGCGCAACATCATCTAAATACCCAAACGCTTCCTGTGCGCTGTGCAATGTTTCGATCAGGGCGTCTGGTGCAAAGCCGTGCTTGCGCATGGTCGCCATAACGATGCGCCAGCGCTTGTCCTCAGAAGGTAAAGCTGTAGTTTTTGTTCGCATACACCTATTCCAGTAAGTGAGGTGAACACTCCGCCAAGCATAGTGTTATTTTTCACAATCGGAACGTGTATAACATCAGGTGGCGCTCGTTAGCAATGTCATGACAAATTGCGAAGGAACTAATGGAGTCTTTCACTATTCCTGACAGCCCACTTATGCGATTCTTGAGTGGGATTTAAATGAGGATATTCCATGTTGAAGACGAAATTCTGCTCTGCCGAAGAAGCTGTCAGCGTGATTCAGTCCAATCAGCGAGTTTTTCTCACCGGCAACTGCTCGGTGCCAAGTGTGCTGGTCGCAGCGCTGGTAGAGCGCGCCAGCCTGCTGCACGATGTCGAGATCATGCAGGTGCTCACCTTAGGCTGCTGCGACTATGTCGATCCGTCGCTTGAAGGTCACCTGCGGGTGAACAGCATGTTTATTTCGGAAGACGTGCGTGAAGCGGTCAACGCCGGACGCGCCGATTTTACCCCCATCTTTCTCTCCGAAATTCCTAACCTTTACCGGACGCAGCGCCTGGTGGACGTAGCCTTGATTCACGTGGCACCGCCTGACGAACATGGTTTCTGCTCGTTCGGCGTCGAGGTTGGCGTAACTAAAGCGGCGGCGGAAACGGCGCAGGTCGTCATCGCGCAGATTAACCCGCAGATGCCGCGCACCCTGGGCGACAGCTTCATCCATATCAGCAAGATTGATTACGCGGTTCAGGTCGATATGCCGCTGCCGGAGATGAAGGCGGGGAAATCGACGCCTGTTCAGCAGGATATTGCCCGGAACGTCGCATCGCTGATCGATGACGGCAGCACGCTTCAGGCGGGCATCGGCGGTCTGCCGGACGCCGTACTGCGCTTCCTGAGCGACCGGCGCGATCTGGGCATCCACACCGAACTGTTCTCGGATGGCGTGGTCGATCTGGTTGAGCAGGGCGTGATCACCAATGCTGCCAAGACGCTGCACACCGGCAAGATCGTCGCTGGCTTTGTGTTAGGCTCGCATCGCTTGTACGAATTTGTACACGACAACCCGATGGTTGAACTGCACCCGACCGATTACGTGAACGATCCCTACCGGATCGCCCAGAACGACAAGATGGTCGCCATCAATGCCGCTATCGAAGTGGATTTGACCGGGCAGGTGTGCGCCGACAGCTTCGGACATTATTTCTACAGCGGCGTGGGCGGACAGATCGACTTCATTCGTGGGGCGGCTCGCTCCAAAGGCGGCAAGCCAATTATCGCGCTGCCTTCGACGGCGAAGAACGATACCATCAGCCGTATTGTCTGGGAACTCAAGCCGGGCGCGGGCGTGGTCACCACCCGCAACGACGTGCATTACGTGGTCACTGAATACGGAATCGCCTATCTGTACGGGCGGTCAATCCGCGAGCGCGTGCGGGCGCTGATCGACATTGCCCATCCGAACTTCCGCGAGGCGCTGGCAGAGAAGGCATACGAACACCACTACATGCCGCGCCAGTTTGCTGGCGCTGCCTTAGGCGTGTAAGCTGCCAGCAGGCGGCGGTGTCGTAAATCTACGGAGTTGGGCGACCCACCGGAGGACACGATGTATCGTGTCCCTACGCCCCTGAACCCTCAGGAGCAGGGGCGCGTAGGATTGTCAATAGTCGCGCGCCCATTCCACCACGCCGTCAGCGTGGGTATCCCCCCGTGACCAGACGCCGCGCGTCATATTCAGCTTCCATTCCGGCGGGCGCAGTTCCTGAAATGGCGCGTGCTGAACAAAGCCAAGTTTTTCCGCCAGTTTCCATGAGCGCACATTTTCGTCGTCGGTGTCCCATAAAATCTGCAAGCCGCGCTCCAGCGCTTCGCGGATGAACGCCGCGCTGGCTGCCGCGCCATAGCCCTGACGCTGGAACTTCTCAATCGTATCAATGCCGGCGATGACACCGGTGCTGCTCTGGGCAATCGCGTAAACGACGCTGGTTATGGCGTCGCCCTGCAAGGCGCAGTAGGCGAAGCCGTTTTCGATCAGCGCTTGATGGCTTCCCCAGAACATCCGCAGGAAGGGCAGCGGCAGCGCGCGGTCAGCCTGTTCCGCCAGCGCCAGATCGATGCGTTCAACGCGCGATCCGGCGGGCGGCGCGATTTCGGGGGCGGCTGTGCCAGGCTGCCACTGGTAGTTGCGGCGCGGAATGACCGCCATCGGCGCATCTTCCCGCAGCGCCTGCGCCCACGCCTCACCGATAGGCGCGTAGCAGTAGACGTGCTGGAATACATCCGGTTCTTCCGGCGCGTCCTTGATAAACGTCCGCAGCGCGGCGTTGGGGGTTCCGGCGATGAAATCGTCATAGGTGCGGCACAGCAGGGCGGCGGTGGGCGACTCGGTCTTATCGACGAAGATGCGACCGGGCTGCCGACCTTCGCGCACCGAGTCGTAAGCCGGCAGGTCAAACCACGTTTCGGCGTACAGCGGCTGGCAGCGGTCAAAGAGTGAAGTGGGCAGCTCGTAAATTGTGAGCGTTTGGTTCAAGGCGAAAATCTCCCCATGAGATGGACTGACAGTGTTGTTCGTGAAATCAAAACAATGCGCGCGCGAAATTCACGCCGCATGAACGTGGGGAGCGCCAGCACTGCGGCTGGCTAGGGGACTTGCGCCTGTTTGTCGTTGAACATGCTGCTCACGATAGCAGAAAAATCGTGGGGATGTCAATGTGTTGGACGACGGATAGGCTGTCGTAGGGACACGACATTGTCGTGTCCGTTTTTGTTGCGGGACGGCGGACACGATATATCGTGTCCCTACGATATGCCCTAATTCAAATTCTCGAAGATGCCTGCCGCGCCCATGCCGCCGCCGATGCACATTGTCACCATGCCATATTTGCTGTCACGGCGCTTCATCTCGCTGATCAACTGGACGGTCAGTTTCGCGCCGGTGCAGCCCAGCGGGTGACCGAGCGCAATCGCGCCGCCGTTGACGTTGACCTTCTCCGGGTTCATCTCCAGATGGCGAATGACCGCCAGCGCCTGCGAGGCAAAGGCTTCGTTCAGTTCGATCAGGTCGATGTCGTCCAGCGACATGCCCTGCCGCTTGAGCAGCTTAGGAATGGCGGCAATCGGACCCACGCCCATCACTTCGGGGCGCACGCCCGCCACGCCAAAGCCGACGAATCGCGCCAGCGGCTTCAGCCCCAACTGCGCCGCCTTGCTCGCTTCCATGACGATGACCGCTGCCGCGCCGTCGCTCAACGGACTGCTGTTGCCCGCCGTCACCCGTCCGCCCTGCCTGAAGACGGGTTTGAGCTTCGCCAGCCCTTCAATGGTAGTTTCGCGGCGCAGGTGCTCGTCTTCGTCAAAGATCCGCGTGAGGGTGACGCGCACGCCATCCTCGTTGATAAAGGTTTCCTCAATTTCGTAGGGGACAATTTGATCCTTGAACAGTCCGGTATCGATGGCGCGCGCGGCTTTCATGTGGCTTTCATAGGCGAACTGATCCATGTCCTCGCGGCTGACGTTGAACTCGTCGGCGACGTGTTCCGCCGTGTGTCCCATACCCATGTAGACTTCCGGCTCGTTCTGCGCCATATACGGGTTCGGGCTGATTTTGAAGCCGCTCATCGGCACCAGCGACATGGTTTCCGCGCCACCGGCGATGATCACGTCGGCGCCGTTGGCGATGATGCGCTCGGCGGCGCTGGCGACGGTCTGCAAGCCGCTGGAACAGAAGCGGTTGACCGTCTGCCCTGGCACGTCCACGGGTAGCCCGGCGCGCAGGGCAATGACGCGGGCGAAGTTCAGCCCCTGCGGACCTTCGGGCATAGCGCAGCCGATCACCACGTCATCGACTTCGGCGGGATCGAGCTTGCCGTCGGTCTGGTTCAGCACCTCGCGGATGACGGACGCCGCCATCTCGTCTGACCGGGTGGTGCGGGTGACGCCTCGTTTTCCTTTACCCACCGCCGTTCGCGCGGCGGCGACAATCACTGCTTCACGCATGGTAATTTTCCTCTTGTATTCGCTTCATTTTCAGACGCTTCACGCTGTGGTTGAGTGCCATGCCAACATCACAGCGTTTGATTTCGTTCCAGCGATTCTCGATCCCAGCCTGCCAGAGTCGCGCCCGCGTCATAGGTCGATTGGAAGAAGTCCATCACCATTTGTGCCGGGTTGGCAGACTGGCGCACGTCGTCATACATCAGCAGATACTCGCCCAGCTTCTCATCATAAAACGCCTGCGCGGGTTCGATAGCTGCCATTCTGAATCCGGCGGGTTCCGGCGTGTGGTAGCAGTAGAAGGCAGCGCCCGCGACGTCGCCGCCGCCGGGCCAGAAGCCCACGCTGCTGACCTCATGCGAGTAGGCTTCACGCATGATCCGTTCCAGCGCGGGCGACCAGTCATAGCGTACCGGCGCGCGGCGGCTGGAGAAGCGCGTCACCGCCAGATCGAAGCCGCCCCAGAAGAAATGTACCGGGCTGCTTTTGCCGATGAAATTACCGCGAAACGCCTTCATGATCTGATCGGCAAAACACATCGCCTGCCACCAGCGGTGAACATAGAAGTGATTATAGCTGGCGTGCTGCACGTCTTCCCTGAATGGGATCGGGTTCGGGATTTCCACCGGAACGGGCCAGATGCTGACGTCAATATCGAACTCGTGCAGGGTGGACATGAACTCATGATAAAAATCGGCGACGGTGCGCGGCAGCAGCCCCAGAATCCGCTGCTGCCCCTCGCTGGTGCGAATGTAGAGCGCGTGATCGATGAAATCGAAGTCGATATCGAACGTCTTGTTCCGGTAAGGAATGGGTGAAGTCGTCATCCCGCGCGAGGTAAGATAAAACGGCACCTGCCACCAATGATTGATCATCGGCGTCAGTTCCAGTCGCACCTTGCCCACGACCTGCGTCCACATGTGCAGTGTCGCCAGCGTGTCCTGCCATGCCTCAAGTGGAAGCTCAGGCAGCGGCATGTTCAGATGATTGATAGACGTAGTCAATCGACCCTCCTTCATCACTCAGCGGCTAATTCCGCAGCGGCTTATTGTATTGCAACATGAACGCCATCCGCTCCAGTGTCTTTTCGGTCTGCACCAGCTCGAGGAAAACCTCGCGCTCTAAATCGAGGATCACCTGCTCGTCAATCCAGCCGGGTTCGCTGATCGCGCCGCCGGTGAGGATATACGCCAGCTTGCGAGAAATCAACGCATCATGTTCGCTGGCATAGCCGCCCTCGATGAAGGCTTCGATGCCGATCAGCAGCGCGGCGTAGGCGTCGCGCCCGGCAGCGTAGATTTTGCCCGAATGCTGCGGAATGTAGCCGTCCGCCATGTGCAGAGCTTCGCGCTTCGCCTCGCCCAGAAGGTGGGCGCGGTTCATGACGATGCGGTCACAGGGGGCGAGGATGCCCATTTCGCGCGCCATTTTGGCGCTTTCGCTGATCTTCGCCAGCGCGATCTGCTCGAACACCTTTTGCAGGTGCGGCAGCGCGTCGGCGTTGGGGTGCGACGCCATCACTGGGTTGAGCACGCGGCGCAGCATTTCCTTACAGCCGCCGCTGCCGGGGATCAAGCCGACGCCGACTTCGACCAGTCCGGCGTACAGTTCGGCATGAGCCACCACCCGCGCGCCCGCCATGACGAATTCCGCGCCGCCGCCCAGCGCCATGTTATGCGGGGCGATCACCACCGGCTTAGAGGCATAACGCAGCGCCTGCATCATGTCCTGGCTGGCTTTGATGGTTTTTTCGAGTTCGCCCAACTGCCCGGACTGCGCCGCCATCGCCACCATGAACAGGTTCGCGCCGACGCAGAAACGCTCGGCGTCGCTGCCGACGACCAGCGCGTCAAACTGGGTGTCGAGCAGTTCCAGCGCTTTCCAGGTCATTTCGACCACGTCGGAGTCGATGGCGTTTGCCGGACTGTGGAATTCGAGCAGCGCCACGCCGTCGCCCATATCCAGCACCGACGCGCCGGCGTTGCGCGCGACTTCGCCAGTCGAGGTGCGGCGCAGGTCTTCCTTCACCGCCTCCGGCACCAGCGCGCCATCGGAGACTGCAACCGTGACCTTGCGCGCCCGCAGTTCTTCGACCCTGATAACGCGCGGGTCGTCGGCGAGGGCGACGTAACCGCCTTCCTGCGGGCTGTAGTAGCCGGTGGCTTTGCCGGTTTCGTCGCGCTGGTAGAAGGTCGGATGACCGCTGGCGATCATCTGCTTAACCCAACCGGCGACCGGATAGCCCGCGTCTTCAAAGTCGGCGATGGTGGCTTCAACGCCAATCGCATCCCAGATTTCAAACGGTCCCATCTCGTGGCTGAAACCCCATTTCTGAGCGTTATCCACGTTGACGATGGTTTCGGTGATTTCGGGCACGCGGTTAGACGCATACGCCAGATAGAAGGCGTGATGATGCCAGAGCAGCTTCGCCGCCCGGTCGTCCTCGTTGATCAGCAGGCGGATACGCTCGCCGGTGTCTTCGACCTTGCGGTGCTTGCCGACGCTCTCAAAGCGCGGCTTGCTCGGCGGCATGTATTCAAGCGTTTCCAGGTTGAGCGACCAGAATTCCTTTTCGCCGCCCGCGCCGCGCATCTGCCTGTAGAATCCGCCTCCGGTCTTGTTGCCGAGCCAGTTCTCCGCCAGCAGCCTGTCGAACAACGCCGTCGTGCCGGGGTGTTCGAGGATGGCGCGCGCCGGATCGCCTGCTATTGCCGGATACAGGTTGCGCGCCACGCCCACCGCCACGTCAATCCCGACCAGATCGTTCAGGCGGAAGGTCGCCGTTCGAGGTCGCCCGATCAACGGACCCGTCAGCGAGTCCACTTCTTCGACGGTGAAGTCGTTATCGAGCGTGTAGTTGACCATCTGCATCCCACTCATAGTCATGAAGCGGTTGCCGATGAAATTGGGCGTATCCTTGCACAGTACGACGCCCTTGCCCAGCACCTGCGCTCCGTAGCGCATGATGAAGTCCAGCACTTCGGGATCGGTGTTCGCGTGCGGAATGACTTCCAGCAGGCGCAGGTAGCGCGGCGGGTTGAAGAAGTGAGTGCCGAGGAAGCGGCGGGTGAAGCTGTCGTCCATGCCGTCGGCAATCGAGGCGATGGGCAAGCCGGACGTATTGGTTGAGACAATCGTCGTCGGCGAGATGACTTCCGCCAGTTTCGCCATCAGGCTGCGCTTGATGTCGAGGCGTTCGACGACAACTTCGATGATCCAGTCGGCGTCGGCGACCATATCGAGGCTGTCGTCAATATTGCCCACGCTGATCAGATCGAGATCGGCGGCGCTGTACAACTGCGCCGGACGCGAGGACTGGACGCGCTTCAGCCCTTCCAGCGCGACGGCGTTACGCTTTGAAGCCGGATCGCCGGGCTGCGTGTCCTTACCCGGAATATCGAGCAGCACCGTTTCGACACCAACCGACGACAGCAGCGCGGCGATGCCGCCCCCCATCGTGCCGGAGCCAATGACGGCGGCTTTGCGGATGTGGTAAGCCATGTTTGCTATATACTCCTGTATCCTTTTCGAGACAGATAGTGTTTACTGCAACTCTTTACTGCTGTAATTGAGAATGCGCCGCGCCACGACCAGGGTGTTGATCTGCCCCGTTCCCTCGAATATGTCGTTAATCTTCGCGTCTCTCATCCACTTTTCAACCAGCCATTCGCGGCTGTAGCCGGTGGGACCCAGAATTTCGACGGCTTTCTGGCAAAGCTGGGTGACAACCTTACCAGCTTTCGCCTTGCACATGGCGGCTTCCAGATTGTTGGGCGCTTTCGCATCCAGCAGCGTGACCGCCCGCAGGGTGAGCAGGTAGGCGGCGCGAAGCTGCGCTTCCATTTCCAGCACGTCGCGCTGGATAGCGGTCAGCTTGTGGTAGGGCAGCCCATAGGGAATGTCGATGCCGTTCTCCTTGAGCTTCTCTTTGACAAATTCGAGCGACGCCCGCCCGATGCCGAGGGCGCTTGCCGCCACCAGCGGGCGGGTCGCGTCAAAGGTCGCCATCGCGCCCCGGAAGCCGCTGCCGTCACGCTGCACTTCCGGGCTGCCGAGGATGTTGTCGGCGGGGATGCGGGCGTTTTCGAGCACAATCGATGCCGTATCGCTGGCGCGGATGCCATGCTTGATTTCGACTTTGGTCACGCGAGCGCCCGGCGTGCCTGCCGGAACGATGAACGGGCGCATCCCGGCGCGTCCGGCGCTGCGGTCAATTGACGCCCAGACGACGACCAGCCCGTCCGATTCGTCGAGCGCCAGCTTGCCGTTGGTGCAGAAGATTTTCTCACCGTTCAGAACCCATTCGTTGGCTTCTTTGTCTAAAACCGCCGTCGTCTGAATAGCCGACGTGTCCGATCCCGCGCCCGGCTCGGTCATCGCCATCGCGCCCCACGCCGGAATCTCGCCCTCGGCGAAACGCTGAAGGAATTTCTGCTTCTGTTCGGGCGTGCCGACGGCTTCAATCGCCGCGCCGCCGAGCGCCCCGCCGGGCAGACACAGGTAGACGCCCGCGTCGCCCCATGACAGCATCTCGATCATCATCATCAGGCGCAGGGTGGTGGTGCTGGGGCGCTTGCTATCGGGCTGGCTGGATTCGGTGTCGGTCAGCTTTTCGAGGGTGCGCTTCTGCATGTCGCGCATGAAGGGCCACAACTGCTCGACAAAGGCGGTCGGGCGCTGGTGTTCGTTTTCGTCCAGTTCGCGGGACGCCGGACGCATGACCCATTCTGCCGCCATCCGCGCCATATCCGCCTGTTTCTGTACGTGTTCGGGAATTTCAAAGTCTATGGGCATATCTCGCTGCTTTCTCTCAAAACGCTGCGCTTAGTGGAAAGTTGAAAGTAAAAAGTGGAAAGTTTTGACTTTCGACTTTGTACTTTGAACTGCTTTACACAATCGCCAAGCCGTCGAACGCCGTGAAGCCGCGCCCGTTGCGCAGCCAGCGCTCGACCGGGAACTCGCGGATGAAGCCGTAGCCGCCCAGCACCTGCACCGCGCTGTCGGTGGCGAACAGCACCGCTTTGTCGGCGTACTGTTTGGCGAGATAGGCTTCTTTGGTGGCATCCTCGCCCTTGTCCAGCTTCCAGGCGGCTTCCCACGTCATCAGCCGGGCGGCGTCCACCTCAATCGCCATTTCCGCCAGCATGAAGGCAATCGCCTGACGGGTGGCAATCGGCGCGCCAAACGTCTGGCGTTCCTTGGCGTAGTCGCGGGCATATTCCGCCGCGCCGCGTGCCACGCCCACCGCCAGCGCCGCCAGCGCCACCCGCGAACGGTTGAGGATTGTCTCGTAGTTTGAGCCAACCGCGCCGCCGAGCTTGCAGGGCGCGTCTACGCGCGCGTCGTTGAACTTGACGCGATACGTAGGCAGGGCGCGCAAACCCATCAACTGTTCCGGCGCTTCGATGATGACGCCATCGGTGCCGCGCTGCACGAGATAGGCGTCGGTGCTGCCGGTTTCGCTATCCTTCGCGTACACCAGCATGACAGAGGCGTCCAGTGCCAGCGGCACACAGGCTTTGACGCCGTTCAGCCGCGCCTTATCGCCTTCAGCTGTCGCCGTCGTTTGCAGATCGTTCGGGTCGAAGAAGACGCCCGGTTCGAGCAGGGCAGCGGTCGCAGGCGCGGGCGATTCTTCGAGGAACATGGGCAGCCAGTTCTCGCGCTGTTCGGCGGTGCCGTAAAGCGCCATCGGATAGGCGAACAATGCCGGAGCCATGACCGCCATCGCCACCGATAGATCGCCATACGCCAGTTCTTCGGCTGCCAGAACGCCGGTAATGGCGCTCATCTCTCCAAACCCGCCCAATTCTTCGGGGATCGCCGTCGGCACCAAGCCAATTTGCCAGCCGGTTTCGACGACACCTTCGGGAATTTTTCCCGTTTCATCCGCCTCATGCGCGACAGCGCGCACGTCGTTGACCGCATAGCGGCGGATGATGTCCACAAGCTGCTGTTGTTCATCAGTAGGGGTAAACGATACCATTGGTTCTTATCCTTCACTCTTTACACTGTGCGAAACGCCATCCCAATCATTCAGCCACTTCGCGCGCACCCTGCCTTGCAGGAAACGCGCGACATAATCTGCGCCCGGATTGCCACATTTCCGGGTCGCTTCAACCGCTGCGGTCAGGTCATAGCCTACGCGGTAGAACCGGACATCATAGCTGCTGTCATCGGCGGTCAGAACCGCGTAGCAGGCGCGTAAATCGGGCGGGAAGTTGTTGCTGACGGCTCCCGGATTGATCACGCGAATACTGCCGGTTACGCGGCTCATCGGAAAATGAAAATGCCCGACACAGACCAGACTGGCGTCGCACTCGCCGATGAGCGCGCGAAACGTCCAGTCATCCAGCGCGGGCGTCAGACCGGGATCGCTGTCCGTACCCGGCGAAGCGTGAACCAGCAGTACGCTGGTGCCGTCGGGCAGGGTCACTCGCTGTTCCAGGGGCAGCGCTGCCAGCCATTCCAGCCAGCCGCGCGCTTCCAGATAGCCCTTTGTCCAGCCGAAGCTGCCGGTCATTTCCGCCAGCAGCGGCAGCAGTGACGGTTGGGCGCGAACGTCTGCCAGCGACGGCGGCGGGCGATCATTGGTGGTGCTGTAGCGGTCGGCGTTGCCGCGCACAAACAGGGCGTTTGGCAGTTCCGCCAATCGTTCCAGCACGCCCGCCGGGTCATAGCCAATCGCGCACAGATCGCCCAGCACCCAGTAGCCATCCACGCCGCCGCGCGTCTGAATATCTGCCAGCACCGCCTGAAGGGCGATTGGGTTGCCGTGAATGTCCGCCAGCAGCGCGATCCGCATGTTACGTCCCCCGGCTTTGCTGCCAGAAATAGACGGCGAACAAGGGCATCCCACCGAGGAAGAACAGCCCGCGTAAGTCAACCAGCGCCGGGCTGGCGATGCCCAGCACGCCGACCAGCGCGAACAGCAGCATCAGCCCCAGCAGTATTTTATCCAGCAGCGTCTGGCGGGGAAAAGCGACCGCGAAGGCAAACAGCGTGGTGAACGCGCCCGCCCACTTGAGATGTCCAAGCAGGAACGGCAGCATGAAGTCCGGCGCGGGCGCGGTGACACCGGCGCGTCCTGCCAGCGCATAGGTGATGAAGTAGCCGTTTTCAACGGTGTCCATCAGGGCGGTGAAGATGCCTGCCAGCAGCCCGACCAGCGCGAACGGGCGTGCCTGTTCGTGCGTGCGGGCGTACAGCCCGGCAAAGACGATCAGATAGCTGAGGACGAACAGCGTATCCGCCCCGAAGAAGCCGAGCGTGATCTCGGAATGGGCAGTGCTGGCGACCAGAAATTCGCTGGAACTCAGCGGCAGACCGGGCTGCACCTGCACGCCTTCGGGCAGCGACAGGCTGGCAGCGACCTGGGCGATGATGGCGACGAAGGCGACCACTGCCGCGAACGCCGCGCCCTGAAAAACGAGTCTTTTATCCATAAGAAGTCTCTTAAGTGTCTAATTTCGGACTGTTTGTGAGGGCGAGGCACTGCCTCGCCCCCTGTTTTGCGTCTCGGCGGTTCAGGCTTCTTTTACCAACCGCCGGTAACTTCCAGCACCTGCCCGCTGACGTAATTCGACAGATCGCTGGCGAAGAACAGCAGCGCGCCCGCCGCTTCCTCGGCTGTGCCGGGTCGTCCCATCGGCACGCTGGCAATCGACATCTCACGCACTTTGTCGGGCATACCGAGCTTGATGCGCTGTCCTTCGCGCTCGGTGAAATCGCCCTGCTTTTCTGACTGGGTGAGGCGGGTATCGATCCAGCCAAAGGCGACGGCGTTGACCTGAATGTTGAACAGCCCCCACTCTTTCGCCAGCGTGCGCGTCAAGCCGATGATGCCTGATTTGCCCGCCGAGTAGTTGGCTTGCCCGATATTGCCGCGCGTGCCGGTGGTGCTGCTGACGTTGACGATCTTGCGCGCTCTGGCGAAGCCGTTGGCGTCTTTTTCCTGCTTCGCCACCTCGCGCATGTACGGGATAGCGGCGCGGATGATTTTGAAGGGCGCGGTCAGGTGAACGGCGAGCATAGCATCCCACTGTTCGTCGCTCATCTTGTGGATCATGCCGTCCCAGGTGTAGCCGGCATTGTTGATCAGGATGTCGATGCCGCCATAGTGGCTGACCGTCTGGGCGATCATCGCTTCGATGTCGTCAGTCTGGGTCACGTCCACTTTCAGCGCCAGCGCCTCGCCGCCCGCCGCCTTGATGGCGCTGGCGGTTTCGTTGGCGGGTTCGGGATCAAGATCGCTGACGACGACCTTCGCGCCCTGGGCGGCAAACAGGGCTGCCGCCGCCGCGCCGATTCCGCGCCCGCTTCCGGTGATGATTGCTACTTTGTTTTCCAACAGTCCCATTGCGCAAATCCTTCAGTGAAATGCTGAAAGTGAAAAGTCTGAAGTTAAACGATCTCTTTTAACTTTGAACTTTCTACTTTCAACCTGTCACTTTCAACTTTTGACTATCCCTTCCAGCAGTATTTCCGCCATGCGCCCGGCGATTGCTTCGCCGCTGAGATGCCCGTCGGGGCGATACCAGACGCCGACCCAGTTCTGCGCGCCGAGCAGCGTCCGAGTGTAAATGCCGTCGTCAACCGGGCGAAACTCGCCCGACTCGATGCCTTCACGCACCACCTGTCTGAACAGGGACTCGAACTGATCGCGGCGGGCGAAAAAGGCGTCACGGCGGGCGCGAAATTCGGCGTATGCCTGGCGGTCATCGGCGCTGGCGGTTTTGGCGGGCGCTTTGACGTTCATCAGGGCGCGAATCTCAAAGACCATCGCCGCGCCGACGGCGGTGTTATCGGTGACGGCGACGATGTGAGCGCGGATCATCCGGCGCAGCTTATCGGCGCTGGAGCAGCGCGAGCCGGTAATCGGCTGCATCAGGCTGATGATCGCCTCAAGTCCGGCTTCGAGGACAGCCAGCAGCAGCGTATCCTTGTTGCGGAAATGGTGGTACAGGCTGGCGGCGGTCAGGTTAACGGCGGCGGCGATGTCCTTCATGGTGGCGGCTTCGTAACCATTGCGCCGCAGGACTTCGGCAGCCGCAAGGATGATGTCGTCACGATTGACAGACTGATCGGCAGGTTTTCGCGCCACGCGGAATCGCCCTTTTAAGACATTCGTCATTAATCAAATGGTGATTAGATTATAGAACATCATGCTGGGCTGTCAAAATGCGTCCGAACGCGGGACAAAGGCGGCAATATACATTCCGGGGCTGGCGCTGTATCATGTTGGTGGTATGCAGCCAGTGAGGAAACAGATGACGACCAGCCGTTGGGCGAGCTTCGACCTGATCTTTTTTGATTGCGACAGCACCCTGTCCACCATTGAAGGTATTGACGAACTGGCGCGCTTCAAGGGCAAAGAGTGGCGCGTCGGCGTGCTGACGCAGAAGGCGATGGACGGCGATCTCGACCTGAGCGAAGTCTACGGCAAGCGCCTGCAAGCCATTCGCCCGACGCGCGGGCAGTTGAAGGCGATTGAGGAAAGCTACTGGGATAACCTGGTACCGGACGCCGAAGCGGTCATCGCCGCGCTGCGCTTCCTGAAGAAGCAGATTTTCATTATCAGCGGCGGGCTGGCGGAGCCGGTGCGCGGGCTTGGCAGGCGGCTGGGCGTGCCGCCGGAGCATATCCGCGCCGTCGAACTGGAATACAACGAACTCTCCGGTGATTGGTGGCGCTACTACGAACCCGGCGCCCGCGCCCGCCAGTCGTACCTGGATTATGACGAAGGTCCGCTGACTGTCTCCAGCGGGAAGCCCGCGATTGTGCAGGAACTGGCGAAGGGCAAACACGGACGGCGGCTGATGATCGGCGACGGCGTGTCCGACCTTGCCACGCGCGAGGTGGTCGATCTGTTTGTCGGCTACGGCGGCGTGGTGGCGCGACAGCGGGTGAAGGACGAAGCCGATATTTTCGTAGGCAGCCGTTCGCTGGCACCGATTCTGCCAGTTGCCGCCGGAACCAGCGGCTACACCAAAGTGCTCGGCACGCCGCATCAGGCGGTCTTTGACCGGGGGCTGGCGATTGCCTCAGAAAGCATGGCGATCAAGTCTGAAGAAATGGCGCAGACGTTCCTCGCGGCGTTCAACCATCACGCGGAATGACCGGGTGATGCTGCCGGACACCCTGCTTCAGACCGCCGATCATGCCAACGGCTCGTCAGCGCCGTCCTCGCTGATGCAAGCGCTGCGTTTCACCGAAGCCGATCTTCAGGCGAACCGCCAGAGACGGCTGGGACGGGCGCAAGCCGACGTACTGCGGTCGCGGCTGAAGGGGCAGGTGGTTATCGGGCTGCTGATGGCGAGCCTGCCGATCAGCTTTGTGATGATGAGCCTGATCACGCTGGGCGCTGCCGGGGAACTGACCGCGCCGTCCGATCCAACCGCCTTTGGTCTGATGATGGTCATCCTGAGCATCGCGGCGCTGTCAGGGTTGGTGCTGCTGGGCTTCATCCTGCAAAACTGGCGCTGGCAGCTTCGAGCATTCAATGAAGGCAGCGTCCTGAGCGCCGAAGGGGTGGTGGATATCGAACTGGCGGGCAGGCGCTGTTGGGTGACGGTGATCGACGACGATGGTCACGAAGAGACTTTCGCCGCGCCGCGCGCCGCCGAAACCGCCTTTGATGGCTGCGACCGCTTCTGTGTCTATTATCTCGAACAGCCGCGCCGCATGGTGGCGGCGGAATGTATCGACGGTTGACTGTAGGCGGCATCACGCCGAAAATGATGCTGTTTTATTCGTATTTGTATGTATCGGGCGCGGCAGGCTGCGACCGACCGTATGCAATCTGAAAGTGGATGCCCGTGACGCCTTTTTGCCCCGAAGCCGTGATCTTTGATATGGATGGTCTGCTGGTCGATTCCGAACCGGTGTGGCATTTTGTCGAGACGGAGATGCTGCGCGCGCGCGGAAAAGCATGGGATTACGCCATTCAGAAAGACCTGATCGGGCTGCGGATGACCGATTTCTGGGAGCGAATGGTCGGCGCTTACGCGCTCACCGAAGCCGCTGGCGATCTGATCGGCGAAGCCACCCGGCGGATGATCGATTTCGCCGCCGAGCGTATTGTGACGCGCCCCGGCGCTAACGAACTGCTGGCATATCTGCGGGCGCGCGGTATCCCGTGTTCGATTGCGTCCAGCTCGCCGATGGCGCTGATCGAAGCTGTGGTCGAAACGCATGACTGGGACGGCTATTTTCAGCACTATGTTTCGGGCGACGACGTGGTCGAAGGCAAGCCAGCGCCGGATATCTATCTGGAGACGGCGCGGCGGATGGGCTTCCAGCCGCAGCATATCCTGACGCTGGAAGACAGCCGCAACGGCGCGCGGGCGGCGGTGGCGGCGGGCATGGTGTGCTACGCTGTCCCCGACCCGACCCACAACAGCCACGCCGATTTCGACGGCGTGACGCCTTACGTGTTTGACAGCCTACACGAAGTACGCCAGTCGCTGGAGCAGCACTGCCGTTAACCGGCGGCGGTTTCGTCGTTAGCCATCTTCGCTGCTCATGAAGCTGCGAAAAGCGGCGACGAATTTCTGCCACGCCGGTTCTTCCTGCGTGAGCAGATGGTTCCTGCTTTCCAGAGCGACGAACTGGGCATTGGGAATCAGCGACGCGAGCAAGCGACCTTCTTCAAACGGAACGCCAGCATCCTGACGGGGGTGTATGACCAGCGTCGGAACCTTCACCAGCGGCGCAAGCGCTCGAATGTCGGTGCGGTGCATTTCACTTTCCAACCGAGCCGCGTTTTCCGCCGACGTAGAAATCCGCATCTGTTCGTCAAACGCCCGCAGTTCCTCGATAGTCGCATCGGGGCGTAACTGCATGGCAAAAACCTGACGAAAGGCGGGATTGTCTTTACCCCATCCGACGCGCATCAGGCTGATCACCAGCTTTTCTTCTTCTATCTGTTCGGCGCTTAAGTCTCGATTCAGCCAGCCGCGCGCATACGCGCCGTAGAGGATGAGACGGCTGACTCTTTCGGGATGGCGTACCGCATATGCCACCGCCACGGGTCCGCCCTGTGACATGGCAAACAGCGGGAACTGGCGCAGACCGACGGCATCGACCACCGCTTCAAGATCGCGCACCCAGGCTTCGAACGACAAGTCCTCGACATCCCAGTCAGATAGACCGTTGCCGCGTTCATCATAGCGAATCAGGGTGTGTTCGCGGTTCAGTTCCTCCAGCCAGTGCGCCCACACCGGGCTTTCCCAGTCATATTCCAGGTGGCTCATAAACGTGGCGGTTTTGACCAGCGGGGGACCGTTTCCCGCGACCGAAAAGGCGATTCGCGTTCCATCGGAACTGGACGTGAAATGAACGCGCTGCTCTGGCTTTGGGGGCGCTGCCGACTGTGGAAGCTGGGATGATGCACCAGGAGCCGGTTCCAGAAGCCCTAAGGCTTTCCCTTGAACGACGGCTTGCGCCCGGCTGCTGACGCCGAGCTTGCTGTAAATCTGGCGGTTATACCAGCGCACAGTATTGGGGCTGAGAAACAGATCGGCGGCGATCTGCTGGTCTGAGAATCCGTCTGACAGCCGCTTCAGGATTTCGTGTTCGCGTTCGGTCAGTTGATCGTGCGACATCGCATTTTCCCAGGAGCGCTTTTAAATGCCGATGATGAAACGAGCTTGGGATGAGCAGCGAGATCATCCTTTTACATGTAGTGGTAGTTTACCATTCATTTTTCCATCCTATTGCCATCCGATTGAATGGAGACAACAACCCGCATTCTTCCTACTCTTACTCATAAGCCAATCAAATCTGTCAGCCGGTATCTCCACATGAGTAAGGAGTGTTCAAATGTCAGATTATGCCACCTCCCAACCACTGTCCGCGGCAGAGACGACCGCAACCAGAAATGGCATCGGAAGCACCCTCGCGCTTCTCTATGGCGTCGTGAGCTACGCGGTGTTTCTGGTCGCCTTCCTGTATGCGATTGGCTTTGTCGGCAACATCGTTGTGCCAAAGTCGATTGACACCGGGGCGCAGTCGCCGCTGCCA
>JAUQWZ010000040.1 GCA_030834905.1 Aggregatilineales bacterium
GATCGTGGCGTTCTCGCCGGTGGCGTGTGAGGCGCGCGGATGCCCGGTGGAGTTGTCACTGGGCGTGATGAACACCGAGTAGAGGCGACCGCTGCGGTAGTCGAACTCGTACCGCCGAACGGTCCCCGTGCCGTTGGTCGATTCGATCGCCGACATGTGGGTCCCCGACAACAGGTCGTCGGTCCGGAACCCGCTGCTCGGATAGGAGAAGGTCAGGGTCTCCCATTCCTGCACCTTGGTCCGCTCGACAACGCGGCCGTTCGAGCCCCACGCGGTCAGAAGAAACGGCAGGTCGCCCAGGCCGGCAGGTGTGCTCAGACTCGCGGCAAACAGACTGCCGTCGTGGATCTTCTGCACCTCGGTAACCGTCCGGGCGCCGTCGTCGAACTGGAACTCATAGACGATCTGGCCGTTCGCGACAGACTGCGCGTCGCCTCCGTAGGGCTGGCCGCTGCTCGCAGCAACCAGCATGTCACGCGGGGCCGAGTAGGTGCGATACAACCGCTTGCCAAAGTAGTTGCCGCCGGCCGTGCCTGCCGTGCCCCAGAAGACCAGCCCCCACTTCTTAGCCGCGGCCTCGGTCGGGGTCGAACCGTGCACCTTGTAGCTGATCTCGATGCAATCGCAGTGATCGTCGGAGACCCAGCCGTTCCTCCAAGACGGGAGGTAGTTGAAGCACTCCTGGATCCCCGAGGGGAACGCGATCTCCGTCAGCTGGTGCAGGCTGTTGTAGGTGTAGTCCGATTGGTTGTCGTAGGGGTCCCGCACCCACGTGATGCGCCACAGCTTCCGCACCGGGCTCGGCAAGTAGGTTGAGACGTAGGGGGCGAAGGACTCGAAGTGCGCGACCGACCCGTCGACGTGCCGCACCTCGACGTACTCGCTGCTCCCGGTCACGTAGCGCCACAACTGGGCACCTGAGAGGTTGTTCGTGTAGACGTACTTGGTCGTCGTCGTGAACCCCGGCACCTGGTTTGGCACACCTTCAACGATGTCGTAGTCGGCGTAGACCGCGGTGGTCTGCGGGCTCGCGCCGGTCTCCAGAGGCCCGCCGTACTGGTAGAAGACCTCGCCCACCTGCAGCAGGTACAGGCCCGGCATGTTGCCGGGACGGGGCTGGAGGGAGTCCGCGCCGCCGGCCAGGAGCTCGTAGCTCGTGGCCGGCGTTGGCAGCTCCTCGCCACCGAGAGCCTTGAGGTGCGTGCCCCAGGACGTGTAGTTGATGTCGATCACCAGCACGCTGGGATAAAGCCGCGCCAAGCCCTGCATCCCGGTCTGCACGGTCGAGATCGGGATT
>JAUQWZ010000005.1:0-2500 GCA_030834905.1 Aggregatilineales bacterium
CGCACATTGTTCGAGAAGCCGTTCAATTCGTGCCGCCATCGCCTTCGCGATGGGCATGAGTAATGAGAACGATCAAGCCGATCGAGCTATTAGTACCGGTAAGCTTCAAGCGTTGCCGCTCTTCCACACCCGGCCTATCACCGTGGTCGTCTTCCACGGTTCTCAGGGAATACTCGTTTCAAGGTGGGTTTCCCGCTTAGATGCCTTCAGCGGTTATCCCGTCCGGATATAGCTACCCTGCAATGCGGCTGGCGCCACAACAGGTCCACCAGAGATCCGTCCATCCCGGTCCTCTCGTACTAGGGACAGATCCTTTCAATATTCCTACACCCACGGCAGATAGGGACCGAACTGTCTCACGACGTTCTGAACCCAACTCACGTACCGCTTTAAATGGCGAACAGCCATACCCTTGGGACCTGCTCCAGCCCCAGGATGCGATGAGTCGACATCGAGGTGCCAAACAACCCCGTCGATATGGACTCTTGGGGGTCATCAGCCTGTTATCCCCGGCGTACCTTTTATCCGTTGAGCGATGGCCCTTCCACACGGGACCACCGGATCACTATGACCGACTTTCGTCTCTGCTCGACTTGTCAGTCTCGCAGTCAGGCAGGCTTATGCCATTGCACTCAGCGAACGATTTCCGACCGTTCTGAGCCCACCATCGCGCGCCTCCGTTACTCTTTAGGAGGCGACCGCCCCAGTCAAACTACCCACCATACATTGTCCCGGACCCGGATAACGGGCCGCGGTTAGACATCCATAGAGATAAGGGTGGTATTTCAAGGGTGGCTCCACCAAGGCTGGCGCCCTGGCTTCAAAGCCTACCACCTATCCTACACATGCCACTACGAATGCCAATGTAAAGCTATAGTAAAGGTGCACGGGGTCTTTCCGTCTAACCGCAGGAACCCCGCATCTTCACGGGGAATTCAATTTCACTGAGTCTATGCTGGAGACAGCGGGGAAGTCGTTACGCCATTCGTGCAGGTCGGAACTTACCCGACAAGGAATTTCGCTACCTTAGGACCGTTATAGTTACGGCCGCCGTTTACTGGGGCTTCGATTCAGAGCTTGCACCCCTCCTCTTAACCTTCCAGCACCGGGCAGGCGTCAGACCCTATACGTCGTCTTGCGACTTCGCAGAGCCCTGTGTTTTTGATAAACAGTCGCTACCCCCTGGTCTGTGCCACCCCCCACTGCTTGCGCAATGAAGGGTCACGCTTCTTCCGAAGTTACGCGTGCAATTTGCCGAGTTCCTTCAGCATAGTTCTCTCAAGCGCCTTGGTATACTCTACCAGTCCACCAGTGTCGGTTTCGGGTACGGACTATAAGGAGGAGCTATTTCCTGGGACCACGCGACTGCCCGACCAATCCGATAAGGTCGAACAATTTTGATGATCCGTCACTACCTCCAGGCTCACGAATATTAACGTGATTCCCATCGACTACGCCTTTCGGCCTCGCCTTAGGGGCCGGCTAACCCTGCTCAGATTAACTTTAAGCAGGAACCCTTGGACTTTCGGCGGGGGTGTCTCTCACACCCCTTACGTTACTCATGTCAGCATTCGCACTTCCGATACCTCCAGGAGCCCTCACGGGTCTCCCTTCACAGGCTTACGGAACGCTCCGCTACCGCTTGCATTGCTGCAAACCCTAAGCTTCGGTGTATGGCTTTAGCCCCGTTACATTTTCGGCGCAAAGACCCTTAATTAGACCAGTGAGCTGTTACGCTTTCTTTAAATGATGGCTGCTTCTAAGCCAACATCCTGGTTGTTTTGGGATCCTCACATCCTTTCCCACTTAGCCATAACTTGGGGACCTTAGCTGTAGGTCAGGGTTGTTTCCCTTTTCACGACGGACGTTAGCACCCGCCGTGTGTCTGCCGACTAGTACTCCTGGGTATTCAGAGTTTACTTAGGTTTGGTAATCCGGTGAGGACCCCTAGCCCATGTAGTGCTTTACCCCCCAGGGTATTCGGTCGACGCTCTACCTAAATAGATTTCGCGGAGAACCAGCTATTTCCGAGTTTGATTGGCCTTTCACCCCTAGCCACAAGTCATCCCGAACTATTGCAACAGTTATGGGTTCGGCCCTCCAGTAAGTGTTACCTTACCTTCAGCCTGCTCATGGCTAGATCACTCGGTTTCGGGTCTAATGCGACGAACTGAACGCCCTGTTCAGACTCGCTTTCGCTGCGCCTACACCTACCGGCTTAAGCTTGCTCGTCACACTAAGTCGCTGACCCATTATACAAAAGGTACGTGGTCACCATTTCAGGCTCCCACTGTTTGTAGGCAATCGGTTTCAGGTACTCTTTCACTCCCCTTGTCGGGGTGCTTTTCACCTTTCCCTCACGGTACTAGTTCGCTATCGGTCATGCACGAGTACTTAGGCTTGGAGAGTGGTCTCCCCATGTTCAGACAGGATTTCACGTGTCCCGCCTTACTCAAGGACTTTTGCTCGCATTACGCGTACGGGACTGTCACCCACTATG
>JAUQWZ010000005.1:7500-9481 GCA_030834905.1 Aggregatilineales bacterium
GTTCCGCTCCGGCTTCGGCATGCGCCGGCATCCCATTCTCGGCTATTCCAAGATGCATACCGGCGTGGACTGGGCCGCACCGCGCGGCACGCCGATCATCTCCGCCGGCAACGGCATCGTCGAGAAGGCAGGCTGGGCCGGCGGCTACGGGCGCCAGACGATCATCCGCCATGCCAACGGCTACGAGTCCTCGTACAACCACCAGAGCGCCATCGCCAAGGGCGTCGTTCCCGGCGCGCGGGTGCGTCAGGGCCAGGTGATCGGCTATGTCGGCGCCTCCGGCCTTGCCACCGGCGATCACCTCCACTACGAGCTGATGGTCAACGGCACCAAGGTCAACCCGATGCGCGTGCGCCTGCCGGTCGGGCGCGTCTTGAAGGGCGGGGACCTGGAGGCCTTCAAGCGCGAGCGCGAACGAATCGACGAACTCCTGCGCGAGGAGAGCGACGGACCGCCGCTGAAGGTCGCCAGCGTCACCAAGTAGCCTCTTTCGCCGGTTTTCAGTCGGTCTTCAGTCGCCGCGCAGTGCCGGCCGCGTCGCCGCGGTCCAGGCCGGCTGCGTCGCCCACGCGATCGCCGCGGCGAGCAGGCACGCAACCGCTGCGATCGCCGCCACCGCTCCGAACGCCGCGTTGGTCGCCTCGAGCCTGAGCGTCGCCGCCGCCGCGTCGAGCGCGATCTCCGGCCGCGCGCCGAACTCGACGCCGGGAAGCCGCCCGTCGGACACGCCTGCGAAGGCGAGGCTCGCCACCGCGCCGAGGGCCGCAACAGCCATCATGCCTGCGGCGCGCGCCACCGCGTTGTTGACGCCGGAGGCAAGGCCGGTGTCGGCGTCAGGCGTCGCCAGCATCACCGCGGCCGACAGCGGCGAGACCAGCATCGCCATCCCGGCCGCCTGCAGGAAGAGTATCGGGAACCAAACCTGCCACATCATCATGAGCGGCGCCGTGGCGGCGAGCCCGGCATAGGAAAGGCCGACGAGCAGCGCGCCGATGGTGAGCAGCAGCCGCGGCCCCCTGCGGTCGGCGAGCCGCCCCGCCCGGCCCGAGAACAGTGCGATCGCCAGCGACAGCGGCAGCATCATCAGGCTCGCCTGCCATTCGGGCGCGCCCCAGGCCGAGACGACGGTCATCGGCAGGAAGAACAGCACGGCGCCGAGCGCGAAGAACAGGAACAGCGTGTAGAGATTCGCGCCCGAGAAGGCGCGCGAGGAAAACAGCTCGAGCTTGACCATCGGCACCCGCGCGCGCCGCTCCCAGAGAACGAACAGGAAGAAGATCGCCGCGCCGGCGGCGAGCGCAACCGACGGGGACACCGAGCGCTCGGCCTCGGCGAGGCCGAATTCGGTCAGCCCCCACGCCATCAGCCCGAGGCCTGCCGTGGCAAGCAGCGCGCCCAGGTGGTCGAGCGGGCGCCGCTCTGCCGGGCGGTCGCGCGGTACGCGGCCGAGTAGGAGCGCGAGCGCGACGAGCCCGATCGGCACGTTGATGGCGAAGATGGTGCGCCACATCCAGTCAGCGCCGAAGGACAGCACCATGCCGCCGACGAAAGGCCCGGCCGCCGTGGTCAGCGACGAATAGGCCGCCCACACCCCGATCGCCTGTCCCCGCGTCGCCGCCGGATAGGATTTGGCGATCAGCGCCAGGCTGCCCGGCACCATCACCGCCGCGCCGACGCCCTGCAGCGCACGCATGACGATCAGCGTGCCGGCGTCGGGCGCCAGCGCGCAGGCGAGCGAGGTCGCCATGAACAGCACGATGCCGGCCGCGAACAGGTTGCGCACGCCGAAGACGTCGCCCGCCGCACCGCCGATCAGGACGAGTGCGGAGAGGAACAGCATGTAGCCGTTCGAGATCCACTGCGCGTCGACGAGGCTGGCGCCGAGGTCGGCGCGGATTGCCGGCATGGCGAGCGCCACGACCGAACCGTCGATGAAGCCCATCGACGAGGCGAGGATTGCCGCCACCAGTGCGAAGGGCCT
>JAUQWZ010000041.1 GCA_030834905.1 Aggregatilineales bacterium
AGTCGAGTCAGAAACTCTAACCATTTCTGCGCGTATCCCTCCGTTGCAAGCTGCGAGAACTGTCTCCAGTCAACCATCGTCCCCTCCTACACGGATTATCTCGTTACGTTGGGTTCATCATATTCCACGTAACTATTGTCAGACCGGACATCGACGGGTCTTCGACGATCCGCGTCGCGCCGATTTTGAACACGCGGGACGATGGGGTTTGGTTTTGATCGGTCATGATGGATGTGTCCTTTCTGATGAGGTGAACTAAAGCAAAGCGGTGGTGTGAGACGAACCGTTGGTCGAAACGGTAGGCGAAGTCGGCGCTTCAAGCGTGAGCGGCTCGTCGTCTTCAGCGGCGGATGGCGTTTCGTCGCTATCAGTTGATTCACCGACCTGCACGAAGTCTTCCAGCGAGAACAGCGCCATGTCCCGCGCGGTCAGGTGTTTCATCTTCTTCGCCAGCGCATACACGTCGTCGATGCGAATCGGCGCTTCGCCGTCCCACAGCTTGCCGTCGATCAGGATGGCGGCGAGCTGCACCGCTTGACGGTAGGCAGCAGCATCCGTTTCCCCGCCGGTGAGCTTGAGATGACTGATCTTGACCGTTTTCTTGCCCTTCTTGAGCGGAATATCGACGGTCGGTTCAGCACGCGTGGGCGGCGGTGCGGATTTCTGGCTGCTAGCTGGCGCGGTAGTGGACGGCGGCTGATCGGCGATGACCGGTGGTTCGGCTTCGACGGCGGACAGCGCCATCACACCGTCCTTGAGGATCGACGTGAGATCGGACAGGTTGGTGTAGGCGAACTGACGAACGTGCGCGAGATCGCCACGCTGGATGAGGAGCGTGCCGTGCCGTTCATCGCTCTCGCTGTCGGGCAGCGTGAGCGTGATGATAGTCGGCTGTTTGGCGTTCTTCTTTGCCATGAGGTGTTTCCTTTCACTGATTTAGCGAGCGGGATTGCGACTTGAGAAAGGCGTTTTGGAGACGGGCATCACCTCCCTTCGGGTTTAATTGAATGGTTGAATACCAAGCGCCGCGCACAGGTCTTTGAGCAGCAGCGTGCCGCAGACGTGGCAGAAGCCGTATCCGCTTCGGGTGTTGAAACCAAAGCTGGGATGCTGGTCGTTGTGCTTGTGCCTATCGGGAAACGGACACGCGCCATTGAGCCAGTCACCGCTCGGTTTGCAGCCGCACGCGAGAAGCGCATTGGTCACTCGTGCGATCAGATCGGGATTGGGGGTGTACGGTGAAGCTTGACGATGGGCTTGACGCTGTGTACTGCGCTGCGATGCTGGAGCTACAGGCAGATAAGCGGTGAAATCATCCAGCGTGTAGCGCCGCTCGTGGAGTTCGATCAGGTGACAGTGAGCATGATGGCGGGATGGTTTGGTGTTCGCCGTCGATGGAACGCGCAGGCTTTGGGCGACGCTGAGCATGTCGCCATGCAGCGCAGCGGCTAATCCACGCAGCAGTTGGCGCGCTGTTTCGAGATCAGTCGTTGGTTCATCCAGCCACCAGTAGGCGTGATACCCACCGCCGCTGTGGACGAGGCATGATGGCGCTGGTGACGTGGCTTGCAGCAGTCCGAGCACGTCGGACGATGGATCATCGACATCGACAAACAGCGCTGGCAGTGCGATGACATCCGCCGTGCTGCCGCGCTGCCACCGTGTCAAACCCGGACGGCGCAGCCCGACCGCGAAATACGCACCCCAGCTGACCGCGTTCGCCGAATCCAGTTGTTCGAGAGCAGCTTGCAATGCAGGGGTATTGTTGACCGGAATATGACGCGAAGGTGTGCGGTGTTCCCCGCCCGGATGGATGGCGGTGAGCGTGAGGCAGGTCTGGTGATAGGCGGAGCAGCGCGCCAGCAGCGCCGCGAAAAACGTGTCGCGTTCGTCGCGCATGGCATCAGAACAATGCCAACTGCTGCGTGAGCGGGATTTCATCATCAACTTCGCGCTGCGGAAAGGCGATCACTGTCCGTTCGGTCCGGCGCTGCGGCTTCGATGAAACCGGACGCTCCGGCTTGACGATGTGGACGGCAGACACAGTTTCGCCACCACTGCTAATGAGTGACAGCAGCTTCTCTGCCACCTCCATGTCGCAGCCCGGAAAGACGATGCGATGTTCGGTCAGCCACGCGGCGATCTCCGGCGCAGCGCCGCCGTCGAGCAGCGTCAGCAGGTCGGCACGCACGCGCGTCCACTCGGTCTCGTCGGTGACCAGATGAACTGTTTCCAGATAAGCGACGACGGTTTCGACCGGACGCACCGCGATTTCATCCGCTGCCGCTCGTTCACGCGGAAGTTGCTCATCGACCGGGATGATCGTCGCGCCCAGTTCCAGCGCCAGCGCAAACAGCGGATCCGGCTCATCCACTGGCACAGCATCACTTCCATCGTGAATGCCTTCGACGTTCCAGTAGGCGGCGTCCTCGGTGTCGATTTCGCTCACGGCATCCGATGCTTTGAACAACTGCGAGGGATCGAGCAGGCTCTCGTCGCGCCCAATTGCTTCGAGCAGCGCTTCTTCAAACCCGCCTTCGCCTTCGGTCAGCGCGTCCAGCCCGGTCAGACCGATGTCGCCGGTCAAGAGCTTCGCTGCCCGCTGCTTGCGCGACATCAACTGGACAGCGGTCTGTTCCATCGTCCCTTCGGCGTACAGATAGACCACTTTGCAGTGCGTGTGGGTCTGGTTGAGACGGTACGACCGCGCCGCCGCCTGCATTAGCGTCGAGAGGTTGAAGACCAGTTCATAGAAGATCAGCGTCGGGAAGTAGATGAGATCGAGACCGGTCTTGACCAGTTCGGGATTGCACAGGACGACGTTCGTTCCCTTCGCGATCTCGCGCTCGATGACCGCTTCGCGCCGCTCGGCATCGACCGTGTTCTTGAGGATGTAGGTTCGCGCCTCCGACACCTGCTGGCGCAGCAGCCCCTCGATGCGCGGCTGGATGTCGCGGGTGGCGGTCTGGCGAAAGTAGATCACACACGGACGATTCTCGGCGAGTTCCGCCCGCACCAGATCGATGAGCGCCTGCTCTTTGGTGTAAATGCGATCCTCACCGTAGCTCGGCAGGCTGGCAACCGTGTACGGCTCTTTTGCGCCGGTGATCGGGTGCTTGAGGTTGTGGATCACCTCATAGGGGCGAAATGGAGCGTTGTGCCAGCCCATCGACCACTGAAGATACGATCCGCGAAAGGTCGTGTCGCCCTCCCAGCGCCGTTGAATCAGGTAGTCCTTGAGCCGCTGACGGGTGCGGTCGTATTCAGCATAGATGTCCTCGTCGAGTTCGACCGGCAGTGCGATTTCCTCGTATTGCGGCAGCGCCTTGCCCAGATCGGCGAGCGAGAAGAAGATGGCGTGATCGAGCACTTCAGCGACCAGCAGCGGCGAGATGCCTGGCGCTTCCTGATACGGACGCTCGTAAGTCGATGTGCCCGTGTACGCGCCGGTATCACGGTCATAGGTTGGGCGTTCTTCGACCACTTGCTCTCTCACCCCCATATCGGCAACCCAGCGCGACTCGGCGCGTCCGCGCTGATAGCGAAGCTCACCGAAGGTATTACTGCTCTCGCTGACGATCTCCTGAAATTTGTAAGAACCGTGCGCCTTCCGGCTGAAGCGTTTGCCGCCGCCCCAGGGGTAGCGCTGACGCACGCGCGGATTGATCGCGTATTCGAGGTTGAAAATCGACGACGACCGTCCATTGAAAGGGGTGCCGGTCATCGCCAGCACCTTCCCCGCCAGTCCCGCCATCCGGCTGAAGGCTTCTCCGTTTCCCGTGTCGCCGTGCTGCGCCTCGTGAACCTCATCCCAGATCAGCAGATACACCCGATCCGGGTACATCTTCTTGAGGTACTCGTCCAGCCGGTAACGCGGATTTTTCGGCGGATACTTCTCGCCCGGCTTCGGCTGTGAGCCGCGGTCCCTGCTCTCGCGCCAGAGCGGAGACTGACAGACAGCACACGTCCGTTTTCCACCTTCGAGCCACGACTGCGACGCGGGCGCGCTCACGCCCTTCTTCTCCTGCATGACGGTACAGCCGCAGTGTGGGCATTTCGGCACGCGCTCCCGACGGATGCGCTGATTCGGCAGATAACCCTCTGGCACGGGTGAGTCGTATCGCCACAGCGCAGTGGCTTCACTGCGCCAGACGACTGCCGGTTCCCATGCGCAGCCCAGCTTGGTCAGGTCGCGCTTGATTAAGCCGATCTTCGGCACATTCGCGGGCAGCGTTTCGGCTCGCTCCATGAAGCGCTTGACGTCCTCGTAACGATGTAACTCACCCGAATTTCAGAAGCTTTCATCCCGGCGACATTGCCAACGCATTTGCGCGCGTCTCGCCCATTCAATTCACGGGTTCGCCAGCCGCACCTACCGATACGGAGTAGGCGTGGCTGTTTTCGATTCGAGGAGAAACGGAATGCAACCGCAGTCGAGACCGATTTACATAGCGGAAGAAATTTCAGAGGAGACCGAAGGATGGCGGATCGTGCGATGGGATCAACACCCGGCGCTGCTGCCACTCGGTCTGGTCAGGCACATCGTCAGCACCGAAGCAGGCGATGTGGAACTGCACATGCCCTTTGTGCCGACGCTTGAGCGGAAGCGGTTGTCTGCCGCCTTCGATCAGGTGAGCAGGCTGCACCCGAAGCCGACCGACTTGGAAGCACTAGAGGTGATGAGCCGCGATGAACTGCTCACGCTGGCGCTGCGGTTCGCGCTGGAATACGTCGGGCTTGCCGAGGATGGGCGCGGTCACAACGACCGTTCGCGTTACCTCGCCCGCTATCTGCGCCGAATCGAAAGTCTCACCCACCAAGATCTTGTTTGTCCTACAGCCGCGCTCCACGAGAGCAGCGCTGTTTTCAGTGAGGGAGAAAGTTCGCAATGAGCAAGCGGAAGCAGGTACAGGCTGCCCTGCCCGGCAGCAGCATCACCATCGGGCTGGACATCGGCTATGGCGAAGTCAAAGCCGTGTCCAGTGAAGCGGTCATCAAGTTTCCGTCGGTCATGGGTCACGCACGGGAACTCAAGTTCGCCCAGGACGACATCGCCGAGCGGCATCCGGGCGACCAGATCACGGATGATGAAGGCGAATGGTTCGTGGGCGATCTCGCACTGACTCAGCTTCCGCCCGGCGAGATGCTGCGCCTGCGCGGTCGCACCGCCAACGAAGCGACGATGGGCAATGCCTTTCGGCTGCGCCTGGCGAAGGTTGCCATCGGCAAGCTGGTCGCAGGGATGTGGAACCGGGACATCGTGCATCTGAAAGTCGCCAGCGGGCTTCCCGTCGATCACATGCGCGATGCCGCCGCCTTCAAGTCCGCCCTGCTCGGTCAGCACATCATCCGCACCGATACCGCCGAACTGGTCGCCAACATTTCGGACGTGATGGTCATGCCGCAGGGCTACGGGTCGATCTATGCGATGAGCCTGACGCCGAACGGTGAGATCAACCGCCAGCACACGTACCGCCGAACAGGGGTGTGTGATGTGGGGACGTACACGGTCGATCTGGCGCTAGACGATGAGGGCGAATACGTCGATGCCCAGAGCGGCAGCGTCGAAAGCGGCGTGTTCACCGCCCAGGAACGGATCGCAGCAGCGCTAGAGCGGGACTATCGCCAGAAGATGCCGTTCAAGCTGGTCGAGGAGGTGCTGCGCACAGGCATTTTTCATGCCAACGGTCAGCCGGTCGATTACAGCGCGATCGTCGAGGAAGCCCTTGCTCCGCTGCGCAGCGCGACGCTCAGCCTGATGAGTGAGAAGTGGCATGGCGGCGCGACGGTCGATGTGATCTACCTGTCGGGCGGTGGCGCGGCATATGTGTTTGACGAAGTGGGGGCGGTCTATCCGCAGGCGCAGCTTCTGCCGGACGCACAGCTTGCGAATGCACGCGGCTATCTGCACTACGCCCGGTTCGTCGCCCGTCAGGGTGCATAGCATGATGTCGGGGTGTCGTACCGGTTCGGACAGCGAGCGTACAGGTGCGTACACCCCGAAAAGGAGCCAAAACGATGGCAAAGGCACGAAGGATGACGGCGACGGTCAAGATGACCTTCACCGAGGACACCGACCTGATCGGCTGGTGGAACAGCATTCCGCGCGGCAGCCGCAACGCGGTGATGAAAGACATGATGCGCGACTACATCGAGCGCAACCGGGGCGGTTTTCGTCCAGTTATGCCGCGCAACCTGCCGCAGCCGTTCGACCCGCTGCGCTTCACGCAGATGTGCGAGGACGCGGCATGGATCCGCTCGGCGCTGAACGACCTGCCGGGCTACATGGAGCGGGTGATCAACCATGTGGCGGCGATGCAGCCCGCTGGTGTGGCGCACGGCAGCTACGCCCGCGATCCGACTGTGAACGTGGACGATAACCAGGCAAACCGACGCGAGGAGCGCGTGAAAAAGGCGAAATGGTGAGACAGGAATTGAAGATGCAATGCAAGGACGACCGCCATCCGTCTTACACAGGCGTTTCGCATGGCGGAGGCGGAGTTACGGTTCGAGGCTGGGGGCGCGTTCGCTTGTCATCGTCCATGTCTGGACGCGCCCCCTGTGCCTCTCCCGTAACTAGCCAGCTAAAACGCTGGCTGCTCAATCGCCGCAGGGCTACGGTGCAGCGCCTCGCGGCGGCTGCACCGGTTCGGCGGTGCTACGCACCCGCCGAGCGTGTGGGCGGTACACGTACCGCCCACACGCTAAACCCTGCCCGCATTTTCGTGTTCGATGTGAACCGGTTCGTTTGTGAACCAGAAAGGCAAGTCAAGTGAACCATCGACAGGTAATCCGAGAAGTGGCAGGACGGTTTCCTGACCTGACGCAGCACCAGATTGCAGAAGTGCTGGACGTGCTGATCGAAGTCTGGCGCGCGGAACTGGCGCAACCGGGCGGTGAAGTTGTCATCCGCGACTTCGGCAAGCTGACGGTTGAAGTTCAGCACATGCGGAACGCGGGCGCAGTTCGGACTCAGATGGGCAGTGCCGCGCCCGACCGATTAACGCGGCTGTATTTCCGTTTTCGTCCCACGCCGGGACTGCGTGCGGACATCGAACAACTGATGAAGGAGGTCACATGACTCGCAAAGACAAGATCAAACCCCGCTTCAGTGTTGGGCTGACACCGGATCAGGTCAGCCGCCTAGACGAGATTCAGCGAACACGCACCCGCAAGGGGGAGACGACCAATCGCGCTGTACTGGTACGTGAAGCGGTCGGTTTCTACCTCCAGCACCAGCCCGATCTGGTGGGGTCACGTAAAGCAATCGCGCGCGACCTCGAAAGCAAGATCGACGCACTCGACGCGAAAGTCGAAGCGGTTGCACAGCGGTTGGATACCTTCATCGAGATGCTGCGCCGCCGTCGGGAAGGAGGGTAGCGCATGGATCGCAAGCAGATGTGCGTCGCCAACGTGCAGTACAAGAAGCCGACCGCGAATGAAGCGAAGCGGGCGAAAGGGCTGCTGCGTTACCTGACTTACCGCGAGAGCCGTGACGCGGCAGCGCGCTACGCCGCCGGGCGCGAACGCTGGGAGGATCAGGGCATGGGTGGTTCGGTGGCAGAGATTGCCGAGCACTGCGAGGCATTGCAGAGTAAGCACGTCTTGCTGTTCAGCCTCGTCTACAACGTCAACCCCGACCTGATCGCGATGATCGCGCCGGAGCGGCGGGAGCAGTTCGTCCGCGAACTAACGGTGCAGACGACGGAAGCGTTCTTCGAGCAGCGCGGCATTGATACCGGGGTGGAGTGGAGCTATGTGCTTCACCACAGAAAAACCGACGACCAACAGTCACCGGGGCGGCATGATCCGCACACGCACGTCGTGCTGCCCGGTACGTACTATGACGACGGCTTAGGCGAGCGTGTGCCTCTGTATTTCAACCGGAACAAAAGCGTTGATCACATCGCCATGCTGCACGACCTGACCGAGCGGCAGGTTGCCGAGCAGATGGATCGCTATGTCGGTCCTGACTGGGAGCGGCGTTACGACGATCTCGAAGCTGCCCGCACCGCGCAGTTGGCGATCACCGAGCAACCTGCTGATGGCACGTTTGAGACGGACGACGGAAGGTTCAACTTCTGGGTGGGAGCGCGGCGCACGGACGAACAAGTCAGTGCAGCGGGCTACTACCTTGCGGTTGGGGACAGCGGCGCGGAATTTCGTCCGTTGATGGGTGGGCTGAAGCACGACGAGGCGGAGCTACTGGCGAGGCTGCTTCAGAGTGAGATCGGCGGGGATTTCGCCACACTGCGCCAGCTTGCCGATGGGATCAACGAGATGGGCAGGGCGGAGAGGGAAGCCTTCTTCGCCGATGTGCGCCGGTTGGACTTCTCGCCGTCCACGCGGGAACCGGACTTGGATATCGACTTCGACTTTTAGCCGACATGCACACAGGGGAAGGGAGCGCACTCGTTTGGCGACGGAAGGCGCTCACAACCCTTGTGTGTCATCTAAAGGAATGAACATGAGTATCGCACAAACTGACACCTCCGGCAATAAGCTGGAGTGGCGTGATTTTCTCCGCGCCCTATACAGCGGCGTGCCAGAGGAGTTGTACTTTGAACTGCGCTGTATCCACCCGACAAGCGGTGATGCGCGCTCATTTTGGAGCAAAGTTGGGGACAAACGCACGCTGACCAACGCACTCAACCGAGCAACGGCATTGAACCGCGAGACCGGCTATGGATTGTACTTCGCCCCGTGCCTGCGTTCACAGAAACAGGGTAAAGCGGAAGCGGCGGCGCTGCTCCCCGCATTATGGGTTGATCTCGACTGCGATGACGACTCAACGCGCCGAATGGCAGCTATGGGAAAACTCACCGCCTTCGATCCGCCTCCTTCGTCCATCATCGACAGCGGTGGCGGCTTGCACGCCTATTGGCTGCTCTCCGAATCCGTGATGCTCGATGAGGGCAGCCGCAAGCAAGCAGCGGGTATTCTGCGCGGATTGTTCAGCGCGCTCGGCGGCGATCCGCAGTATGTCAAGTCGGTTGCCTCTGTAATGAGACTTCCGAGCAGTATAAACACTAAACCGGAGAGAAACGGCGTGATCGTGACGCTGGTCGAACTGTACCCGGATCGCCGTTACCCACTCAGTGATTTCGCCTGGTTGGAGAGTCAGCCGCAGGTGGAACGGATCGGCAGCCTAAATGTGATCACACTCAATGGGAACGGACAGCACACGCTGCCCAAACGCACCGAGGACTATCTCACATCAGGCGCACCGGAGCATCATCGCAACAAGGAACTGTTCGCTGCTGCTTGCCAACTACGCGATGCGGGTCATTCGCAGTCTGATGCCGAGTCGCAGCTTGTCCCGCGCTACGTTGCGGATGGATGCAGCGAACGCGAGGCAGTGGCGACCATCAAGAGCGCCTACAGCCGTCCGCCACGCGATCCGATTCCGAGTCCGCGTGATCAGGTTGATCAGCTCGTTAGTCGTTACGGTCGTCAGAATGAGGCGCATGAGCGTCCGACCGCCACGCAGATTGCCGAAACCGTGCGCGCTTGTGCCGGGCTTGATCCGGTCGAATGGGCGGAAACGCGCCAGCGCCTCAAGTCCGTGTGCGGCGAGGGTTTGAAAGTCGCCGATCTCGATCGCCTGTACCGTGAAGCTCGGCGCGACCGCGAGAAAACCGCCGCGCCGCCTGATGACAACGCCGAACGCTACGTCGAGCGCGATGGTGGCATGGTCTATGAGAAGGAGAGCGAACGCGGCGTGACCCGGCACATCGTCGCAGACTGGACAGGGCGCGTGCTGGAATGGCGGATGCAGGTCGATGATGATGGACAGATCGAGCGCAACATGAGGCTGCAACTGACCCATCACTCGCACTCCACAACCATCGACGCGCCCGATGAACTGTTCGGCGATCCGAATGGGCTGGCACGCTTCATCGCGGGCAAAGCAGGCGGCGTGTTCTCGCCGCGCGCCGGGATGCACAAGCATCTCGCTCCTTCGATCCTCAGTTTGTCCGGCGAAGTACCACGCCGCCAGACCTACCGCTTCATCGGCTGGACGAAACTAGATGAACGATGGGCATTCATTTCGCCCGAACATAGTGTGAACGCTGACGGCATTATGCCAGAACCGCCCGAAGTCGAACTGGAGTCGCGGTTGCGCGGCTATGGGCTGTGCGATGGCACTTGGCAGGATGGACTGAAGGCATTTCGCGCCGCCGTCGCTGTGTTTCCCAAAGAACTCGCATCCACGCTGATCGCCTTTTCGCTACTGCCGCTGGTACAGCGTTTCTTCCCGTCCGCCGCGCCGAAGCCCGCGCTGCACCTCGTCGGCACGACGGGCAGCGGCAAGAGCGAGATCGCCGCACTGATGACCAGCTTCTACGGCAGCTTCACGCGCGACAATCCGCCAGGTCAGTGGGGGGATACTGTGAATACGGTCGAAGCGCTCGGTTACATGCTGGCAGACGCGCTCTACTGGGTAGACGACTACAAAACGACGTATGCCGACGAGCGGACGTTTACCCGCTTTCTGCAATCGTATTCGCGCGGGATGGGACGGGGAAGGCTGACCCGAGAGGCAAAGTTGCGCCAGGAGCGTCCGTGTCGTGGACTGCTCTTGTCTACAGGCGAGACGACCATCGAAGGCGAAGCCTCAATTCTGGCGCGAATGCTCGTACTGGAAGTCCCGCCGTGGGAGAACCGCGATCCCGGCGGGGCGAAACTGCGGCAGGCGGACAGGCTGCGCCGCCATCTACCCACTTTTACGGCGGCGTTCGCGGCATGGATCGCGGGCAAAGCGGATGCTGGCACACTCACCGCCGACATTACCGAACGCTACGAAAGCAACTCGACCGGCTACCGCGACAAGCTGCACGCCAAGCTCGGTCGGCAGGCGAACACCGGACGCATGGTCAACAACTGGGCGGTGCTGGTCACCGTGTACCAGTTTGTGCGGGAGTTTTTGATCGAGCGCGACGCAGACGATGGTTTACCCATGTGGCAGGATGCAATTGTCCAGACGGTGCAGGCGGTGCAGCAGGAACGCGCCGGGCAGGTGTTCCTCGACCTGCTCGGTCAGCTTCTCGTCGGCGGTCAGTGTGTCATCGATGAGCTATCGCCTTCTGGATTTTCGAGTGACCACACGCTGGGAACGGTCGTCGTGGGCTATCGGGAAGGCGGTTTTGTCTATCTGCTGCCCGACCTCGTGCTGCGTGAGATCAACCGCACGCATCCGCTCCGGTTCACCAAACAGGCAATCGGTGCGCAGTTACGCGAGGACGGGTTACTCATCCCCGGCAAGGATAATCTGACGGTCCAGAAGAGCATTCGTGGGCATGTCATTCGCGTCTGGCGCATGAAAGCGGAAAGCATTGGCTGTGAAGGGTGTGAAAGCTGTGAAGGCGACGACTGACACAAAAGCGCAGCACGCAATCGCATAAGTGACGAATTGAGCCTGTGAAGGGTGTGAAACCTGTGAAGCAGGCTCTTTTATTGCTGCTAAACAGCACCTTCACAGCCTTCACAGGTTCACAGTTTCAAAACCTCATCTCCCGCATGATTTACCCATTTTCACACCCCCATCCGATGCGTGCTGAAAAGTCTGATCTGCGGGCTGTGAAGGGTGTGAAAGTTGTGAAGTTCCTCTTAAAGAATTCCTCGCACTACCGCCGGCGCGGCGATTTTATGACGCGAGGGAACCCACCGTCCAGCATCAGCGGGCGGTACGGTCGCCGCTGCGCGGCTAGTCCCATTTTGCGGCGCGAGCTTGCAAAACGGGACTACCGAACCACCCGCCTTCCCGTTGGGATGCTGGACGGTTCCCCCTTCTGCGTCATCCCGCGTGGACGAGCGGTAGCGCTCGACGCGGTTGGCGTATCCCAACCTCCACAGCGGAGTGATCTCATGTTCCCCGAAACAGACCTGACCTTCGATTTTCGGATTCGTCCTTTCCCGCGTGAAGCTGTCTACCCAACCGGGTGGGCAGGTGAGCGCACGTTCGCCCAGATTATGGACGACTGCACACCGCTCGCATCATCACTCATTCGCCGCTACACGAGGATCAATCCCCACGAGTTGCCTGACGCGCTTCAGCGCGGCTTCATGGTGCTGTGGGAACGCCTCTCGAAGGATTGCCGTCTGCTCGCGGATGCAGACAGAATCGACGCGGTGGGCATCGTTCGGGCGAACATGGGCAAGAACTATCACGAGCGGCATCAACGTCACCTGAGCCTGGACGCGCTCGAAGATCAGGGCTTGGACGCTGCCGACGAGTGGATGGTCACGGGCATGGAAGCGAGCCGCAGCGAAGTCTGGGCAGCGTGGGCGACCGCGACCGACTTACGAATCGATATTGAACGCATCATGGCGCACCTGGCAGAAAACTATCTGCGGATGCGTGAGCCGCACGGGTTTCGCCACCTGGTCGCGCTGTACTATCTGACGACGCAGGTGGAGCTGCGGGACGCGGCGCTCATCGCCGGGGTCAACCATCACCATCTGCTCGACAACTACGTCAGCGTCGTTCGTAAAGATGTGATGCATGAGTTCGGGGAGCTGTACCAACCGGGGACGCGCTGGATCGAGAAGTACAAGCGCGGTCATCAGGAACCCGCGTTGCTGGTGCTGGAGAAGTATGGCGGCAATCCGAACATGATCGCCGCCATTCGCTGCTTGCTGGAGGAGCAAGCAGCGCCGCAAGCACGCGACGTGAAGGGGTATCACCGGATGCGGGCGCGCCGAGCGCTGGAGGCAGCCTATCACTGCGCTTCTTGAGCATCTCGTCTTGGCTGGGACGTAAACTCAGCCATACACTTTTTGCGAATCGAATAATGCTCCGTCACGTAATTCGTAAATCGTATCTGCTTCAGCAATTACTTGCGGATCGTGAGTAATAACGACAACTGTCATTTCGCGTTCACGAACAATCCGCTGAAGTAAATCAATGATTTGTCGTCCGATATGGCTGTCAAGTTGTCCCGTCGGTTCATCCGCCAATATTAGTTCTGGCTGTGCCGCAAGCGCACGCGCTAATGCGACGCGCTGCTGTTCACCCCCGCTCATTTCATAGGGGCGATGCTTTGATCGTTTGGTCAGACCAACCCATTCGAGCGCCTCTTGAACGCGCTGTTCGCGTTCCTCCCGTGCAAGCTGACGTATACGCAGAGGAATACCTATATTCTCCGCTGCGCTAAGCAACGGAAGCAACCCGAATGACTGAAATACAAAACCGAAGTGTTCCTGTCGCAATCGCAGCAAATCGCGTTCGTTCAAAAGATCAACCCTCTGATCTTTAAACCATACTTCACCTGATGTCGGTCGATCCAACCCTGCCAGTACATTGAGCATCGTTGTTTTACCTGACCCGGATCGCCCTATAATCGCGGTCATTTCACCCGAAAGAATATCGAGCGATACACCTTTCAGCGCTAGCACTTCGGTATCGCCCATTGGATATGCGCGCGTCACTGCGCGGATACGGATTATAGGTTCTACACGTCCAGGCGCATTCATTCGGTTTCTCCATCAACTTCTGTTTTCTGTGGGTATACACGCACATGCCCCATGGACAAATGGAGCCGCACGCGCTCCCTCATCTCTAGGGTGTCAATATAGGTCTGCGGCAGTTGAATGCGCCCCGCACGATCGAGCAGCACATATTCATCTTCTGTAAGCGCTTTACCTGTCGCATCCCGTGTACGAAGAGTCTCTGTACTCGCACGCCCGTCTAGCATTCCGATCACGCGATCAACGCGCCCAGCAACATTATGATCATGGGTCACGATAATGATCGTCAAGCCGAGATCGCGATTAAGTTGCCGTAAGGCATCAAAGATGGTATTGGAGGCTTCGCTATCTACTTCGCCAGTCGGTTCATCTGCGAGCAAGAGCGCGGGATTGTTGGAAACGGCAATCGCAATAGCGACACGCTGCTGTTCTCCGCCACTCATTTGATTTGGCTTGTGAGTAAAACGGTGATCCAGACCAACGACTGAAAGTAGCTCACGAGCGCGAGCGTGACGAGGTTTTGCACCAACGCCATTTAATGCCATTGGCAGTTCGACATTTTCCTGTGCTGTCAGATAGGGCAGCAGATTGCGCGATGTTTGCTGCCACACGAAACCAACGATACGACGGCGATAGATCACCTGCTGACGGCGGTTCAGTTCAAGCAGATTATGTTCCCCAACATGCACACGCCCCGCTGACGGCGTATCGAGTGCGCCAAGAATATTCATTAGTGTCGATTTACCTGATCCCGACGGACCAACCAACGCCATCATTTCACCCGCTTCTACAGTGAGATCTACGCCTTGCAGCGCCACAACTTCGAGGTCTGCCACCTTGTAAATTTTGACCAGGTTTTCACAGATCACGAACGATTCATTCATGAGGATTAATGACCCCTATTTATTCGTCACCGAGTCGTAAGACTTGCCCTATTTTACTGCGTGTGAGTCCCAAAGCCGCCCAAGTAAGAAGCGCCATAAAGCTGATTACGAATACCACGAGTAAGCCGCCAATCTGTCCCACTGGAAAACGCAGTGCTTCGTCGCCAAATAGGACGAGGAATGGCATCAAGAGGTATGCCAGTACAATACCAAGCAGCACACCGACTGCTAGCGCAGGTGTAATGAGGGCAACTTGTTCTGCAGTGAGCAAACTCCATACCCGCGCTCCATTCAATCCTAACGCTCGAAGAACAGCGAAGGTGGTAGCGCGTCGGGCAGATGTCATCGCAAGATAGAAGCCAAAGTCGAGCAGTCCTAGAAGCAGGGATACCCAAAAGCCAGCGAACAGCACACCGATGATTGCATTCGGCAGCGGTTCGCGCAGCAGTTGATTGTAGACGACCCACGCCTCACTGATACCAATCAAGCCGGGCAACGCCTCAATTTGTGATCGTGCAGCCGTGTCCATTTGACGATCAGGCAGTGTCAGCCATGCTGTGTTATTGGTGTAATACGACTCGGGTGATGCGTTTGCATTGAGGAAGAGCAGTAGGTCATCTGAAGGCGCAATAAGAAAGCGGTCGCCTGCCGCTGGATAAGTAGGAAGAAACCCCATGACACGGAATCTCAAGTCACGGTTTCCCTCTGGCAGTGCAAACGTTACCACGCCTATTTCACCAATTGTATAGGAGTCCCGTTGGCTGCGTGAGCCGAACGTGTCGGCATATGCGGTCGATAGAATAACGGGAATCACCCTTTCACCCGGGATCGGTCTCGCTGAGAGTACTGGCTCGATTAACCGCGCGCCACGCGCGAAAATTGCATATTCTACCCGCAGTGAATTATCGCCGCCTGCCGCCTGAGCGCGTGTGACCGATACAGGTCGGGCTGTTTGTGCTGGCAGCGACCATTCAGGAAGTGTCGAATCTTCAAAGTCGTCAAGAATTGCAGAAACACCCGCTGCCGTGCTGTAGATCAGGTCGTCGATGTAGAGGACATGCTCGAATGTGCTAGACTCCGTGCGGCTGAGAAACCGTATCCCTACAATGGTATACGGCAAGTGCGGATCGTCCAGTAAACGAGCGGTATATAAAACGAATCTACTCGTTACAGTTTCATCAGTGGTCGTGAACAGAATCGAGCGCGGTACGCCTAACGAATTGACGACATCCAATGCTAACCGAGTAGAAACATCTTCGTTTGCCACAGATTCGGCGTAAACCTGCATCGAGACTTGGGTAGCAGTTGTCGGTAGTTCGATCCCAGAACGAGCGGGCGTTTCTGGCATCTCTCCCGCTAAAGCCGCGAAGCCTTCCATCGATATTCCATATAACGTTGTTTGTTGTCCGCTGTTGGGGTCGGTCGTCGTATAGCGAGCCAGTCGTTCTACATCTCCAGGTAGCGTGTTAAGCGGCAGCGTTCCGTCTGCTAACGTCAAGGCAACTTCTGATCCGATCGCGTTTCGAGCAGTAGTCCATGCTCCCGCATCGTGCGTTGCTGCCAGCGCTAATGATGCAATGCCAATCGCCAATGTCGCGATAATCATCATCACGAACTGCGCGTAATGCCCTGGATCACGCGCGATATTCCAGAGTGCTAATGGAGCGATCAACCCATTCGCCCGGCTGAACAGCACACCAATACCCTGCATGATTAGCGGGAACAGGCGAAGCCAGAGCAGGGCTGTTCCCGTGATCAACAGTGCAGGGATGGCAAGATTAAATGGATCGTTTAGCAAACCTGTTTCCTGCGCGGCGCTCGTTGTGATCACACGTATCAGTGCTGATGGATCGGCGAGCAATTGCTCAAGACTGGTGCCGCCAAATAAAAAATACAATCGCAGCAGCAGCACGACGCTCAGCCCGATCAGAATTAAATCGAGGTAATATCGCGCCCAGACCGGCGTTGTCGGTGGGCGGCTCACCGATTGTTTCAAACGTAAGAGACTCGTGCGCGCTGCCGGGATTGCCGGAAGCGTCAGCGCGACGACTGCCGCCAGTGCGGACATACCGCTGAGCGCAAAGCTCAACGGCGGAATAGTCGTCACAGCGAGTCCAGCGCCAAGCACATTGCTCAATGGACTGAATCGCCCAACCAATATCACAATACCGACAGCAACGGGTACACCGATTACAAATGCGAGCAAAGCCAGGATTGTCATCGTACCCGCTTGCATTATGCCAAGCTGCTCTGCGCTTCCTCCACGACTGGTGATGGATGACCATTCAACTGCGTGTCTTTCTAAAATTAAGGCGGTAGTCGTCATCAATTGATAGAAAAGTAGCAGTAGTACGCCTCCAGCAAAAAGGATGACTGTTCCTTCAACAGCATTCAAATCGGCTTGAAATTGATTGAACAGAGTGGTTAAGCCGCTCACCATCCTGAGATCGGGATGATCGATGCGAAACGCACGCTCGACATTTGCCAGCGCGCTCGTCAAGCCGTTTAAATCAGCGGCACGAAACGCATTGGTGTTGGTCTCGATATACCATTCGTAACTCGTGCTGATACGCCCAATCGGTACAATTTGGGCAGCATAAGCACTTTCGCTCATGATCACGCCGAAGTCAAATCTTTGGGAATTATCCGTAACATCGATCAACTGCCCCTGAAGGATGATCTGTTGCGTCAGCCAAAAGGGATCTTCTGGCATGACCGGTGCTAAAATGCCCACGATCTCCACAACCGTTTCATCAGGCGTATTTGGATAGAACGTGATCGTGTCACCAACAGTCAGATCGGTACGTTGAGCAACGTTTTCACTAATTGCCGCATGACCTTCCCGCGTAGGATATTCCCCTTCGACCACCGTGAAACGGTCAGCCAATCGTTCGTAGGCGGCAGGGACATACGCACGCCTGTTTTCATCACCCAAGCATACATTTGCGTCCTCATTGCACACGATGCTGTCCAGCCGGGTTCGGGTTTCAATGCTCACCGCGACCGGACCCAGTTCGCGCGTGATGACTGAACGCTGCGTGAGGTCGAACGGCGACTCGCTGGTCAACGACAGCATCAGGTCACGTGGATGGGCATTATCCACAGCGTAGCGCAGCGCCGACTCACCCAATGCGCGCAAGTAGAGCGGACTCAATGCGAAAAAACCTGTGACAAGGCTAAAAGCCACCAACAACATCAGCATTTCGCGTCGTCCGCGCCACATCCGGCTGAGGATCAACGACCAAGACATAGGCTACTCCCCTCGATAACGCAGTGCTTGACTGAGCGACATACGGCGGATTAGCAATGTGGTGACGATCAGCACAAGGATCAGCAATCCGATAAGTAGCGCAGCATATTGCAGCAGTACTGTGGTATCAATTTCGACAAGAAATGGCGGCGTGATCGCACTGCCATCGGTGCTAATTGCCAAAGTTGGCAGCACCTGTGAACTCAGCAGCACACCCATAACCGTTCCTAACAACGCAGCCACGCCAAATACAATCATTTGCTCAAACGCCACGCTTGCAGCGATACGTCCGGAAGACATCCCTAAAGCACGCAGCACTGCAAATTGCTCGCGGCGGTTTTGTGCATTCAAGGCGGCGTAAGCCAGCAAACTTATTACACTGAGGATGAGCGAAATAATGAAAGCGATCAAGAGTAAGCGACTTAAACCCAACAGCAGCACGTCTCCGGATAACTGTTCGCGCGTGTCAGCAATAGTTAAGACATTCACAACCATGCGATTTTCGGGATTTACTGTATGGGTTTCCAACCACCCATCCGTATCCACACCTTCGGTCAGAGCAATCAACACCTCGTTGGGATAGTATGCAGTTCCAGGACGTCGGTTGAGGGCGTACAGCAGTGTATTGAGGTCGGCAACGATAAAAGGGGATTGATCGGCATACAGTGTGGGGAAATAGCTTGAAGTATCTTCAACAACGAATGTATACGGACGACTATCGACATAAAGATCGAATGATGCACCGACTTCAAGTGCATTTTCTGCTGCGAAAGACGAGCTAATTACCGAGGGAATAGATGGCGCAGGTGGATACACGGCAATACCGAATGTAGTACGCTCCTGACGCTGCGACCAAACAACCGACCAACCAGGTTCTTCATCCGCGGGCATCCGTTCGAATTGACTTGTCAAAATCAAAGTAGGGTTATCTAATGTGAGTGACCAGGTTTCAACCTCCATCAAGTCGTCGTTGAGTGGTTGGTCATCGACATCCAACGGCATCAACCCTGCAATTTCAAGCTCACGCTGTGCCATGGGTGACCATCCATTGCTCAAATTTGTCCGCCAATAGAGCGAATCAAGCGTTAGAGGGCTGGCGAGCCCAGTGTCAATTTCACCCGCGAAGTAAACCCATCCACTCACGCCTTCAAGCGCTGCCTGTAATCGGGATGTCTCTGCCTCTACTTGTGCTGGAGGAGCAAAAGCGTTGACATTGAGATTGAATCTTGAAAGGTTTGTAATATCCTCCACTCCTTCGATTGCGAAAGGATTCAACTGGACTTGTGAATAGGTGCCATCTGCCCCACGCACGCGAACGAAGAACGTAAACTCGTCAAACAAAGATGAAATCAATAGGACGCCATCTGTATATTCCCCCGTCTGGCGATTGAGAATCGAATCGCGCAGACGCAATCTTAGTTCAAATTTAACACTCCCAGTTGGAAGGGGTATGCCCGCTTCAGGCAAGTTAGACGATAAGGGTAGTATCAATCTGCCTAAATCATCACGCCAATAAGCTGTGTCTTCAAAAGTTTCGGGGTCAACAGCGAGAAACTGTCCTGCTGTCACCCCTAAACCATCCAGTGATAAGTTCAAGTCATCAATGCGAAACCCGGTCGTTGCCGCACGCACACCATCCAACTCGGCGTAAGTTCCTAACGTCGCAGTGCTTGTTGTATCCGATTGTATATCTTGCTCGAAGAGCCGCACATCCGCCCCGACACGGTACCGTGATTGATCAGTATAACTTCGTGTCAAGGTTGCCTGAAAGCTTATTGCGAACCAACCAACTCCTATAGCTAACGCCAACAGGAAAGCGAGTCGTGCATAATGTGCTGGATCACGGCTCACCGACCAAGTTGCCAATGCACTCTCGGCACCACGTCGTTCGGCGAATAGTCTTGCCGTCAAGTCTGTTAAGGGTGGGAACAAACGCAGCGTTACACTTCCTAAAGCGATGAACAGTAAAGCGGGCGCAATCAATAATAGTGGGTCAGCACGCAATTCGCCTAACAAAGATTGTGCGAAAGGTGAGTTGGTCGCAAGCAAACGGAATAGTGCCACGCTGCCCACCACCACCAATAGAAGATCGAGATAATAACGCTGCCACCAACTTTGACGACCTGCGCGTACCGTGCTGCCACCTGCACTGATGAGAGGTAGTTTCAGTACCGGGCGCAGTGTGATTATCAGCACACCCAATGCCCATACACTCATCACCGCTGAATATATGAAAGGGAGTGCATCAAGTTCGAGAGTCAATTGATCTGCCTCGGTGAGCAGAGGAGATAACCCTATTAAAGCCTGTCTTGCGATAAAGGGGGCGACGAATGCAGCTATCACGCAAACGATTATCCCTTCGAGCGCCCGTAGAAGAATAATTTGGCTTTCGAATGCGCCCCGATTCTGAAGCATTGCCACCTCAGGGCGTTCGCTTCGTTGTGCAAGCGTCACTGTGATCAGCAGAAAAAACAGCACCAAAGCTGCTACTTGAAGCATCAACACGCCGAAAGGCGCGTTCAGCAAGTTGATCTCGTCAGAATAGTTTGTCAGTACGATAGGCAACTCGGTATTGAACGTGCTTGAAAAACCGTTCTCGACTTCTAGAATCCTTGTTAACTCGTTTTCAAAGTTATTCACTTGTCCCACTGCTCGTGGGATGCGCCCAAAAGCCAGCGCATCATGATCGAATAGAAAACGCCATCCTAAAGCTGAACTCGCCTGTGGCGTATAATCCCTGATGACGCTTAGCAGGTCATCGCGTGTGACGAGAATATTCGCTTCCGTACCATTTTGTGAGCTGTCAAGTCGCAGTGGGGAGGGAGACATCCAAAAAGGGTCATCAATCTCAAGAGGTGCGACAATCGCCGTAATTTCAGTTGTGACTACACGGCTTGAATCCCACCCCCGCTGATCGAGCGTGATGATGTCACCTACTGCTAAATCAAAGCGGTTAGCTATTTCAAGTGAAACGGCACCAGAAATATCAGCATTTCCTGATGGGGCAATTTCACCTTCTAAAACTCGGACGCGACTTTCCCAGTTTTCATAATAAGCTGTACGTAACTTTAAATCAGGAATGTCAGACCTATTGCGTACCACGAACATGGGAGATGATTCGCTCCAGATATCGATTTCGTTCAGCCATGTAGGGTTTACAGCATTAAAGGTCGCCTGTGCAGATTCACGAACTGAATTATCCACCCCCCCCCACACATCATCCAAGTTAGTGTCAACGGGACTCAGCCCAATGCGGGTGTTAATATTGACAATTTCGTCGGATTGTGAGTCAAGGCGCTGTACCATCCCTACCTGCGCCACCAGCGAAGTATATAGGGGAGACATCGCACCAATTATAGTTGTGAGGAGAATACTTGCGATGACTGTTAAACGTGAGCGCCAGCCTGCTCGCATACGTGACGTGGCAAAACGTGCTGCCCAAACAAGTGGAACTGCTTTACTCAAAATTGACAACCTCGCTCACGCATACTGTCCGGGTAGCCATGTTCGTTCGGTTGCGGGGTGTAGCGTTGCGCACATCCCTGATACTTCCAGCGTTGACTGCCCGACCGATGCTTCTTGATTTTCACTTGTCGTGCTTGTGCTTGGCAATGCGAATAAATTTTAATCCTCTCATTATACCTGTTCTTCGTTTACTTCCTCACTTTCTGCAAGTGATACGAACAGCACCCCGCCGAACTGTGTGATAAACTCGTTCTATGTTTGAGTGTATTGTGAAAATGTGCTACGGAACTAGATATGCCCGTTAATCTGGACAAACCACAGCGGTGGAAAGCGGATACGCAACTTTCCGTCGATGACTATAATCGCTGGTTTTTGGAGTACGCGCCCCTCACCTATCGAGAGACTCGCGCACGGGCGGCTGTCTATGTCGAGGACATCCTGCTGCGTACAGACAATCTGCGGCGGCTGACCGGTGAACTGCTGATGCAGCATCCCGACGCGCTGGAAATGCTGCGCATGTCCACCTCACCACCGATTGCACGCGACCGCTTGGTCGGGCTGGCGCAAGTGTCCAAAAGCCTGATTGAGAATATGGAGCGCAGCAAACGCATTTCGCCCAACCTACCCCAAGCCCTCGTGCGTGAGCAACTTGAACGCATTACGACGGTGATCGTTCATATGATCGACCGCGACATTTTCGCGTGGTTCAACGGCGATGAGCAGCCAACGACGGAAGCCGTCCGCCGGGCATCGACGGTGGTGGCCGATAGACTGTGCGGCATGTTGACTGACCCGCTCATTCGCAACGCTCAGGAGAAGCGGCAGCTTCAGCGCATCACCCAGTGGCTTGAGGCGCGCGGCTACTCGCAATCCGAGGTGCGAAATCTGCGGCAAATGCTGCCCGGAACCTTTGCCCATCGCGTCAACGTCGCGGCGATGCAGGAGGGAAGCATTGTGGTCAATATTCCCATCGATACGGTCATCATGCCGTTATCAGCGATTGCTGGTGATTTGCCCTTACTGGTCGAGGCGAAGTCGGCAGGCGACTTCACCAATACGAACAAGCGGCGCAAAGAGGAAGCGACCAAAATGCGTCAGCTTCGGAATGCGTTCGGGGAGCAAGTGCGTTTCATTTTGCTGTTGGGCGGCTACTTCGACAGCGGTTATCTGGGTTATGAGGCTGCCGAAGGCATCGATTGGGTCTGGGAGCATCGCATGGATGATCTAGCGGAGTTTGGTCTATGACGGTGGACACGCTGCACCTGCTTGAAAATCATCGTTTGGAGCTGCAAGTAGCGTTGGACGCTGGCAAATCGAAAGTCGAGCGCAATCAGCTGGGACAGTTTGCCACGCCATCGCCGCTGGCGACTGCGATGCTTGAACATGCAAAGCAGCTGCTGTCCGTCAATCAGCCCGTTCGGTTTCTCGATCCGGCTTTGGGGACGGGCGCATTCTATTCCGCCCTCCTGCGAGTCTTTCCTGATGCCTGCATCGCTTCAGCGCGCGGCTACGAAATTGATCCGCATTACGGCGAACCCGCACAGTTATTGTGGCGTGACCGTCGCGCCGACATCGTGATCGACGACTTCACGCGAGTGGTGCCACCCAAACGCGATGAAGATAAATTCAATCTGGTGATCTGCAATCCTCCCTATGTGAGACACCATCATTTAGAGGCAGAGGACAAAAAGCGTTTGCAGGCACAGGCAGCGCGGATCATACATGCCAACGTGAGCGGTCTCGCCGGGTTGTATGTATATTTTCTTTGTATCGCGCATGAATGGCTCCAGGACGGCGGGATCGCCGGGTGGCTGATCCCCAGTGAATTCATGGACGTGAATTACGGCAGCGCCCTCCGGTACTATCTCACCACCCAGGTAACGGTGCTGGATATTCATCGGTTCGAGCCGGAAGAAGTCCAGTTCGATGATGCGCTGGTGTCATCGGTGGTCGTGTGGTTTCGCAAGCAGAAACCACAGGCTGATCACGCGGTTCGTTTCTCGCTTGGTGGTAGCCTCGATAACCCGCACCTGGCTCAAGATGTTTCCCTCGCTGCTCTGCGCGACGAATCAAAATGGACGCGCTTTCCAAAACAGAGTGTTCGTGCTTCCAGCACGACAGAACTGCGCTTCCGTGACCTGTTTGACATCAAGCGCGGGATCGCAACAGGCGCGAACGATTTCTTCATCCTCACGGCTGAACAGGTTCGCCAGCACGCTTTACCCGCCGAGTTTCTGACACCGATCCTGCCTAGTCCGCGCTATCTGGATGAGGATGAAGTGTCAGCCGACACGAACGGCGATCCGCTGCTGAAGCATCGTTTGTTTCTGCTCGATTGCGATCTGTCCGAAACCATTGTTGAGTCGCGTTACCCGACCCTGTGGGCATATCTTCAACTTGGCATCGCACGAGGCGTACACACGGGCTATCTGTGCCAGCATCGCGCTGTGTGGTACGCGCAGGACAAGCGCACACCCGCGCCGTTCCTGTGTACTTATATGGGCAGACTGTCAAACGGCCACTCAGAGAACCCGTTTCGGTTCATTCTCAATCATTCGCGCGCCGTTGCTCCGAATGTATACCTCAACCTCTATCCAAAAACGCCGCTTGACCGCATGATAAGAGAGCAGCCTGATCTGAAGTACACGATCTGGCGTTCCCTTCAGCATATTCCGGTCGAGAGGCTAGTCGGTGAGGGGCGTGTGTACGGCGGTGGATTGTATAAGCTGGAACCGAAAGAGTTGGGCAACCTGCCGATAGAGGCAGTTTTCGATAACATCGACTTTGAGTTTCTCATGCTCCCCCGCCAGTCTGCGCTGTTCTGACAATTGAAAGGCAATAGAACAATGGCAAAGGACACATCACACGTTTTCCAGATCAAGATTACTTTGCGGGACAGCCAACCAGTGATTTGGCGGCGTGTCCTGGTATCGAGCAAGACGAAGCTATCGCAGCTTCATGAGATCATCCAGGCTGCGATGGGTTGGCAGAACAGCCACGCACACATGTTTACGGTCGGCACAGTGCGCTTCACCACGCCTTTTCAGGATGAAGATTTGATCGAACTCACCGCGATTGATGCGCGCCAGGTAAAGCTGTATCACTTGGTCGCGCCGCATCGTCCTTACAAGGGTGATTTTCACTTTGCGATTGAGTACGAGTACGATTTTGGGGATGGCTGGAGCCATGAGCTGGTTTTCGAGGATGTGTTTGACGCTGATCCCAACCGCAAAGTTCCGGTTTGCATCGCTGGCGAACGCGCCTGTCCGCCTGAAGATATTGGTGGAGTCTACGGCTACGAGTCGTTTCTTGAGGCAATCAAGAACCCTGACCACCCCGAACACGCCGACCAGATCGAATGGATTGGTCATGAGTTCGATCCAGAAAAGTTCGACCTAGATGCGGTGAACACCCCTCTGCGCGCTCTCAAGTGAGGCGACATCATGCAGAAAATCAAAGTCAGCCAAAGCGATCTTGAAATGACCTTCGAGCAGTTCAGCGAAGGAGAGACGACCGCGTACTTGGACACAGCAGATGGCTCGATCACCTGGTTCGACGATTTCATCATGCGTCGGTTGGACACCCTGCTGACCGATGAAGAAACGCTGGAGCAGGTTGAACTCACCATCCGACAGCAGGTTGACTTATCCGAGTCGGAACGCAATCAACTGCTCGAAGCAGCCCGAATCGAATGGAATGAAGGTGAGCGCTATCGCGTTGTTCCGCATCAGAACTCGTATGAGGGCTACCGGGATATGCAGGAGTTTATCTGGTCGTTGGAGGATGAGCGCCTTCGTGAGCTTCTAGAGGTCGCCATTCGGGGTTCAGGTGCGTTTGGACGCTTCAAAGACGTGATCCATCGTGATTCTACGGCGCGAGACAAATGGTATTTGTTCCGTGATGCGCGCCAGCATGAGCGCATCCTCGAATGGCTGCGCCGTGAAGGATTTGAACCGGAATTTGTTTAAGCCGAAATACTGCTTCGCGCGTTGTCAGGATTGCCACCCAAAAACTGTAATTCTCCGCAGGTCGCGTGACTCGACTTTGATACGCTGGTTGACATCGGTCAAACATGGAATGTCATGCGATGTGCAGTCAGCGTTGTTCTTTGCAATGTTCGCCATTTAATCGTAGGAACGAACACGCCGGAATTTTACTTCGACGGACTGTAATATTCCCAACCCTAAACTGGAATATTCCGGGTTTTCCCCGTAGCGACTTTGGTACGCTGGATATATCGAGCGCTATCAAGGGGAGCAGTACGGTGAACAGCCCAAACACCATCACGTTGCCACAGCCCGCGCAGAAGCGGAACATCCATTACATGATCCGCATGACGCGGGAGGAACGCGCGGCGCTGAATGCGCTGGCGCGGCAGTCGAAGGTCAGCACCGCCGAAATGGTGCGTCATCTTCTGTTTCAAGCCGTCGCGCTTTGCGCGGAGCAGAGGGAGGCAGCCCTTGAAGCCTGATCCAGCGCTGCCAGCCGAAAATAAATCTTGTGAGGGAGTGAGTTTGGTGGCGCTCTACAAAGCCATGCTCAGAATTGCCGATCACCTCGATGAACAGGTTGCGCCATCGCCAAAAGGTGAGTACACTGAATCCATGTTGCGCCAGACCGACGAGTTGGCACTCGACGATCTGGCTGACCCAGCGAGTGAAGAAAGCACCCGCAGGGCTGAGACGCATTGTACCCGAATTCATGCTTGAATTCCCGCGCCTCGTTCCTGCCGTGATTCTACTCACAGGGACGGGGCGTTTTCATTGGAGAGGAGACACACAACCCATGCCCAAATACAAACGCCCCGAACCGAAACCGGCTGATCCGTACCGCTCGGACGCGCTGCCCACAGACCGCCCCGCTGCGATCTACTATCGCCAGTCGAGCGACGCACAAATCGGCAATATCAATACTACCCTGCAAACTGTCGATATGTTCGAGCATCTGGTGCGCCAGGGATGGGCGAAGGACAGCATCGTCATGATCGACATGGACGCGGGCGTGAGCGGCACGACCAAAATCAGCGAGCGTATCGGCATGTCGCGGTTGATGGCGTTGATCGAGAGCGGAGAAATTAGCCTGGTCGCCGCGCAGGACGTGGATCGCTTCTTCCGTGACATCACACAGATTCAGACCAACATCTTCATTGACGCCTGTAAACGCAAAAACGTGCGCATCATGACCCCGCGCATGATCTACGACTTCACCCATCCGACGATGGGTGCGTACCACATGAAGATGTTCCGCGAAGAAGCGCAGCAGGCAGCCGACTACCTCGAATACCACATCAAAGGACGGCTGGCACGCAGCCGGGAGTATCTGGTCGATCAAGGTCTGTGGTCTGGGCGCAGCGTTGCCTATGGCTACATGGTCGATCTGCGAAAGAAACTGCCCGACGGTTCGCGCAATCCGACGTACAAGAAGTATGTCCCATTCCGACCCTGTGCCGATGTGTTGGTTGCTTACTTCGAACTGTTCAAACGCTTCAACCGCAATCTGCTGCAAACGTGGAAACACATCGAGCAGCACGGTCCGTTCACGCCGGAAAACGTGCTGGAACTCGTGCCGGAGGGCTTCAAGATCAATCTGATTTTGAAACACAACTCGATTCACAACGGGCGGTTGATGCACTCGTACTCCGGTTTGAGCACCACGTTCACCAACGTCGTGTTTTTAGGGCATTGGGCGAAAAAAGGCGTGATCCTGCACTTCCACAATCATGAACCACTGGTTGAGGAAGACTTGTTCATGTACGCTTTCAACGCGCTATCCCCGACAGACTTTTTTGGGGAGCCGAACCCGCATTACATGCCGCAGCGCCCCTTCATCCGCCATGATCGTGCCGAACGAGGGTGTGAACCACCCGTGTACACAGGTCTGATCTTTTCCGATGATCTGCCGAACGCGCCCCACCGCCGTATGCACAGTGGGTACAACCACATCTACGACAACTACGCTTATATGCTGAACAATCTCCGCAGTGAATTGGTCTTTCGTGTCAAAGCGGATTGGCTCGATGATGCGATTGATGATCTACTGCTGGAGCGTTTGCGTTCGACGACCATCGACGATGCTGCGTGGCAGGTGGCGGTCGAAAGCAGCCGTGCGAGCGGGTACGCTGAAGTGCGCCGAATCGAAGCGGAAATACGCGGGGCAGAACGTGCGAAAGAGACGATCCTGAAGAATCTGAAATCGCTGCACAACCCGGACATCATCCGCGAATTGGAAGCGAGCTACGAGGCGCAAGAACGCGAGATCACCCGACTGCAAGGCGCACTGACTTTACTGCATGAAGGGAAGCAGCAGCGCCAAACCGTGCTTGAAGCGCGTCCGGTGCTGGAGCGCGTGATCGCGCATTGGGATGCCGTGCCACGTGTCAGCCGCCGGGAACTGTTCGAGGCGCTGGCGCATTACGCAACCGTGACACAAATCGACCAGATCAACCGTCGCATGACGATCTTGTGGCGCGACGGCAGCGAATCGGCATTTGACTTCCGGCGTGGAGCGCAGCGTGTCCATTGGACGAAAGAAGAAGTCGAGCGGATGGGTGAGATGGTTGAACGCGGCGCGCCCCAGTGGGAAATTCTGAAGGCGTATCCGACCTGCACGTGGGGTCACATTGTGCCGCGCTACCTATATCACTTTTGCAACAAGGGCGATTCGTTCGTCGCGTTGTACAAAGGTGAAAAGAAGTATCCCTACTTCGCCACTTGGTACGATACCGACGAATACAAGGCGGAACTTGTCGCTTCTGAATTAGAGGCGAGTTCTACCGTTTCTCGTGCCGGTCAAGGCGTTCGATGATGGTTTGGGGGGCGATGCTGACCAGTTCGCGCTTCCACTTGTCGATCAGGTGCGGCGGCGCGATGATAAGTGTGACCTGATCCGGACGCATTTCGTTCTGGAAAGCTACCGCGACGTTCGAGGCAATCGCGACAGCCGACGCGCCTCCGAGCGCCGTCTTTCCCACGCCCATCTGACCGATGAGCAGGATGCTGTCACGGTCTTGCAGACCGCGTGTCACCGCCGCGATGACGTGTTTCTGCGCCGTGTAGAGCATGTATTTGCCCTTCAGCCGAATCGCATCCAGCCAACGCCCGATCCCGTTCATATCGAAGCGATACATCGGCTGGAACTTCGTATTGAGGTACTGCGCCAGCGCGCGCTTGTTGGATGTGATGAAGCCGAGCAGCGCCTCGTCGCCCTCCATCTCGACGGTGGTGCCGTCACTGGCAAGCAGCGAGAGCGTCGTCGTTGGCTTGAGGCGAATCGTCGTCTTCTTGACCTGTCGTTCCGGGTCGTTCGGATCCGCTTCGACCTCGACGCGGGCGACCTGCTCGACGTGGCGCGTCTTGCCGCGCAGCGCCACACGCGCGTACTCGTCCGTTTCAATCACTGCGCCGTCGGCGACGCCCGCCGCCAGCACCAGCGCCAAATGTCCCGGACGCGGCGCGACCACCGGCTCGATTTCAGTCGGCGGTGGCGGGACTTCCAGCAGCGCTTGAAATCCGCCCGTCTTCCATGCGCCCTGTTCTTCGATGAGCTTCAGCCCGGCAAACTCGTCGAGCATGTCCGGCGCGAACACGAAACGCTGAATGGCGCGCGGTGGGGGTAGGTGATAGCGCGGCTCAGATTGCATGGTGAGCGGCTGCGGGCTGTCGCGGTCGTGGACGATTTGCTCGTAGAGCGAAGTTGGATCGAGCGGCACGCCTTTGATCGCTGCGACAACCATCTGGTCATACTCGCCAAGATGCTTCCCCGGCAACGCCCAGACATCGAGCTTGCTGCTGTGCTTGGCCAGAAACGCTGCCGCTTCCTGGGTGACGTGCTGACGATAGATACACCAGAGTGCGAGACCGCCATCCTGCACCCACTTCCAGGCATGGCGTAGATAGCGGAACTCGACGCGCTTGTTGCCCGCTGCCGCCGCGTCGTGGTCGTAGGGTGGATTGAGCCACGCCGCGCCGAAGGCATTGTTCGACGCGACCAACCGCTCCACGTCGCAGCGCACCGCCTGGGTTGCGCCGAAACGGGCGATGCAGGCTGCCGCGCGTTCGCCGTCGAGTTCGTTGGCGTAAGGCGTGACGTTCCACGCCTGCGCTGCTGCTTCGAGAAACGCGCCTTCCCCGGCGAACGGATCCAGCAGCCGCACGGCAGGCATAGCGGGTGCGACTAACGAAAGGAGCGCCAGATAGTGGCGCTCCTCGATGGGCAGATAGCCCATGATCATCTTGCTCTCGGCGCGTGCCATACAACGATCCTTTCATGCAAGCAGTTTTTGGATATAAGCGGGCAAATTGGGTGTTTTCTTGATCTCGGCTTCGGTCAGGACGATCACATCGTCGAAGTACAGAAACAGCGTGTCATCGCGCAAGCTCCCGTCGTCGTTGCGATGGGCATACGCGCCGTTGACCTCCAGCGCGATCCGGTACTTGCTCGTTGTCACGGCGAAATCCACGAAGTAAGGGTTGTGATCCGGGCGCTCGACGGCGTATTCGCGCTCCCAGGCGATGCCGCGAATCTCGCGCAGCGCCGCCTCGACGCGCTGTTCGAGCGAAGTCGGACACTGTTTGCGTTTGCGGGCGGCGGCACGAATGGCAAAATCACGTCCTTTACGGGCAGCAGTCGCTGCGAATCCCAGCGGCGCAATCTCTCGGCAGTGACAGCGCAGACATTTCCTGGTCTTTGCCGCGTCGGACGGCTTCAGTCGGCGGACACAGCCACAGTCCGGGCAGACATGAGGCACACGCCGCCGCTTGTCAGTTTGAATCATGTGAGCACCTCAGGAATCAAAAAGCCCCCGTGCAAACGGGGGCTTTGGCAGTCCGATTAAAGCGGAGCGTTACTGCGGTCTAAATATCTTGAAGTGCCAGACCTTAGGGCAGCAGGTCGAAATACTCGGTGTGCAGCGGTCGGATCATGGCGAAGTCACGGCGGTCGAAGGTGCAGATGTGGGTGATATTGAGCCGCTCTGCCAACGCGGTTAGGCAGCAGTCCACAAAATCGAGTTCGGCATCACGGTAGCGATCCATCAGCGCGACGGCACGCGCAAAATCCACAACGGACAGTGGCACGAACTGCGGCGTTTGCACGGCAAGCAGGCTGGAAAATCGAACCATCGCAGTTGTTCCGCCCAGCCGTTGAAGATTGTAGATCGCCTCGACGAGGACAACATCCGGGATGAGCAGCCCCGTTTCATGAGTGGCGGCGAATGCTTTCGCCTTCTCATGGTTGCGGTCGCGCGGATAACCCAATGCGACGAGATAGCTGGCATCAACGAGAATCTCGGGCGTCCCGTTAGGCATCGTCCCCACCGCTATTTTGTGTGCGTTCCCACTTTTCGCGCAGGTGCTGCTGGAAATGCGCGCGGCTGTTCAGGGATGCGTCGGGATCATCGATCCAGTCGATATCGGCGGCTTCCATACCCTCTGCGACCGCCAACGCCCAGTTCCCGCTTGCTGTCGGCGCGTAGGTATTGAGCAGTTCGCCGAATACTTCGTCCAGCGACCGACCCTGCCGTTCAGCCAGTGTTTCCAGACGCTCCACCAGATCGGAGCGCAGCGTAATTGTTCGGTCAGTCATCGAGCCGAGCCTCCTTCTCGTTTTGGTTCCATTATAGTGCATTTACGGCAGCGCGATGATTTTCTGTTCTAATCCGCCGGTGATGAGTCGCGTCCACGCATCCACATCCAGATCGATGCTCAAGAGGTCAATCCCGCCTGCCGAGCGTGTCCTGCGGACGAGCATCGCCCGCTGTCCTGCGTCGTACAGATATGCAGACCACGCATCGAACACCGGGATGTTGACGAGGTGCATGACGTGATGCTTGAGCTTGAGGATCGCCTGTGTATCGCTGGTGCGAAAGATGAACGTCGTCGCCTTGCCGCCATAGTTCGGTGTCACCGCCCAATCATGAACGAGCAGCAGCGACGCAAACCGTGCTTCAGGCAGGTAATGCAGGTAGGGATGGTACATGCCTGAGTTCCCCTCTCCAGCAGTCAGTTCGACGGCAGGCGCATCAGGCGGTACGACGGAAACCTGCTCACTTTTCGACAGTTTCGCCCTGATCGCCTCGACCGCCATGCGCGGCCCAGCCATATTCAAATAGATGCAGATGCCCTCGTGTACCGCCCATCCATAGCAAAACACCTGTCCAGTGCTGCTGCCCGTCAATTCACCGACATATGACTGGTCAATCCGCGCGCTGCGTCCGTTGGGGATGTGAACGGTTGGCAGAGTGACATTGGCTCCTGTCTTCACCGTGCGGATAGCCGATTGCACCGCGTCGAGTGGCTCGCCTTCAGATGGCATAGCGGCAGGCTTGATGATGCGGATAGCAGGTGTCTGTTCTTCATCGGGTGCGGCAGAGGCTTCGATGTCGTTTTCAGAGATGGCGGATAATGGTTCAAGCGGTGCTGGCTGCAATCCAGTTTCGATGAGTTGGCGCTTGATAGCGAAGCTCACCGAAGGTATTTCAGCATCGGTTGGCAGCAACGCTGCGCCGGGTGGCACGACGGTTCCGTGCGTGACCTTGATGCCGGGAATCGGTTCAAGCGGTGTGAGTTCCCGCTCAAAGCACCAACCAATCCCGATGCCGTCAAAATCCACATCATAGCTCCAACCATGCCTGGCGTTGTGGTTGTAAAGCAGAACCACCTTTCCGCGTGTTCCTGTCGGGATTGGTTTGCCATCCGCTGTTTCGAGTTCGTGACGGACGTAGGCGGTATCGTGCAGCGCGAACAACCGCGCTGGCGGCTCACTCGCGGATGCTTCCTTGATCTGCATTCCCAGGATTTGTGCAGCTTCATCGACGGTGCAGGGATCGTCACTATTGGATGGCACACTTGCCGCCAGCGTATCCAGCACCAGCCCGTTGTCCGGTTGATCTCCGTCAGTCTGAACGTCACTTGTGGTCAACGCCCGAATTGCGGCAGGCAGTTCCGCACGTAGGGTAGGTAATGTGACGAGTTGTCCTTTAGGATACTTTTTCACAATCCCCCCTCCGAACCGTGCTTGCAGCTTTCACTGCACACGGCTCTCCAGAACTCTGTCTACGAGATTTGGGAATAGGTCT